>CAWGLH010000007.1:0-896594 GCA_963823365.1 uncultured Sphingobacteriales bacterium | reverse complement strand
ATGATAACCACACGGTGCATTGTTATACAGATCTTCAATCTCTCTTGACCCGGCAATCAGTTCCTTTTCTACGCGCTTTCGTTCCTCGACTTCGCTGAACAATTTTTCGTTTGCCTGTTTGAGTTGGGCAATGACGGTCCAAGACCCTCTGTTCGAGATCTGCATAGGCGTTTGTCAGCTTCTGCTCAGCGTCCTTTCGCTCCGTGAGATCGGTCACGAATGCGTAATAACACGCCTCACCTTTTTCATTCGTTGCGGTATGGACAAACAAGTCCACAGGAACTCGGGTTCCATCTTTGCGAATGTATTCTTTTTCATATCGAGCAGGATTTCCGCTCGTTTCCAGTTCAGCGAGTTTGGAGGATTCGAGTTCGCGATATTCCGGCGGCGTGAGCCCTTTCGGCCCATCACTATGAAGTATTTCTTCCTCGGATATCCCGACCAGATTGCAGTAAGCCTTATTAGCTATCATAAGATCGCCATCATCCATACGGCTCACTGCAAAGGGCTGCGATGAAGATTGGATAACGTTTGCGAGAAAGCGATTACGCTCCTCACTCGTCCGAAGGGCTTCATCCGCCTTCTTGCGGTCGGATATGTCCCGCGCTATTCCTTCGACACCGGCTATCCCGCCGTCCTTGTCTTTGTACAATCGTGCGCTCGTGGACACCCATACGATATGACCGTCTTTGTGAACCAGTCGGGCTTGAAAGTCATTCACAAAGCCATTTTCCATCATGAGCTTCATGAATTCCTGCCTTTTGGTCGGGTCGGCATAGAACATTGTGATAGGACGACCGACGCCCTCTTCAGGCTTGTAACCGGCCACTCGCTCGGAAGCTGGAGACAAGAACGTGAATACTCCGTTCATGTCCGCTCGATAAAATGCATCCTGTAGATTCTCAACGATGCGGCGGAATTCCTCTTCACTCTCGCGCAGCCTTTCCTCAGTCTTCCAGCGATCAGTAATGTCTTCGCACGTCATCAAGTGGCTTCCCGAAGGCAGTTGCACGGGTCTGAAGTGTATAACCTTCTCTCCTCCGTCCTTGCACTTTACGGTGAATATGCGGGCTCGCTGTTTTCCCAGGCGTGCTTCACGGAGGTCTCGGACCCACATGGAGATCGCTTCTTCTGAAGGTTTGGCTCAGGAAAGGCGACACGAAACCATTTGCGCCCGCTGGGAACTTCTTCGAGAGAGTAGCCGAACATCTCTCGGAATTTCGGGTTGAAGTATTGAAACGTCCCATCGAGGTCGATCATGACCAGACCGAAGGGTGATTTTCTCCGCCAAAGCCTCGAATCGCTTTTTTTTCAATCTCCTCTGCTGCTTCTTCAATCCTTTTGCGCTCGGTGATGTCTTTGACCACGGCGATGAAGCCGATCACATTTCCCTGATTGTCTCGTCTGTAGTTCCAGTCACATTGTACGACGATCAGTCCTCCGTCATTCGTTTGATGCGTTCCGACCCACGGAGCAGGAGGTGTCTGTTGGCTGAACCAATGTACTCCACATAGGCTTTCAACTCTTTGCGCTCGGACTCAGACACTTGAAAATCCAGGATTGATTTTCCAATGATCTCTTCCATCCTGAAACCAAGCATTCGGCAGTAGGCTGGATTTGCAAAGGTGACGGTTCCAACGGTATCTATTTGAACTATGCCGTCGGAAATGGTATCCACCAACTCCCTATATTTTCCTTCGCTCTCCCTCAGCCTCTTCTCCATGGAGTGTTTGAAGCAAACAATTTCGACGGTCCGACTTAATTCGGTGGGAGACACGGGTTTGTGCAGGTAGCCGTCGGGCGCCGTTTCCTTAGCTCTCTCGAAAAGCCCCTTTTCCGAATGAGCGGTCAGGAAGACAATAGCCGGATCAGCATGGGTTCGTATCACCTGCGCTGCCTCGATCCCGTCCATCGCCCCCCGGAGCCGGATGTCAACCAGTACAAGATCTGGTGACCCTTGTAGGGCGGTCTTCACAGCCTCTTCGCCGGTATTGTTGATGCCGATGACTTCGTAGCCCGATTCCTCAAGCACTCTTGCCATGTCCTCGGCCACTATCAGCTGATCTTCTACGATGAGAACGCGTGGTTTATTCATGGAAGCCCCCCGTCATGACCTGCGACTGAATCTCAGGATGAGCTTTGTGCCGCGATCCCGCTTCAACTGAAGATGACAACGGAGCTGGCGACAGAATATGTTCACCAGATCAAGCCCCAGCGTATCCGGATTCTGGAATTGGATGTGTTCGGGCAAGCCCACTCCGTCGTCAGACACACAGAGTTCCAATGTCGAGTCGTCGATTTCCTTGAGAGCAATAGAAATCTGACCCGGCCGATCATCAGGGAAAGCGTGTTTCAGAGCGTTCGTCACCAACTCGGTGACAATGAAGCCCAAGGTGACACCGGTTTCCAGATCCAGATCTACTTCGGCAATATCTGCATTTACTTGTACAGCCCCCCCGATGTTCCCTACAGATGGATGAGATGGTGCAACAGGCTCCCCAAATAATCTTTTGCATTGATTTCTGAGAGATTATCAGCCTGGTAGAGCTTCTCATGAGCCAATCCCATTGATCTGATGCGATCTTGTGATTCGAGGAACATCCGGCGATGGTATTCGTCTTTGGCGTGCCGAGACTGGAGGCTCAACAAGCTGCTGACCACGGCAAGATTATTCTTGACCCTGTGATGGATTTCTCTCAGGAGGACCTCTTTTTCTCGGAGAGCGGTTTTGATTCTTGCTTCGACCGCTTTTCGTTGAGTGATTTCTTTCGCAATTCCATGAATCTCTACGGGCTTGCCGTGCTCGTCCTGCCGCAAGATCGCATTTAGGGACACCCAATGGGGCGTGCCGTCTTTCTTTGCCGCGCAGACTTCAAAATTCTCAACGGAACCTTTCTCTTGCAGCTCCTTCAGAAGACGTTTTCGGTCGTAAGGATCTGTGTACAATCGCTCCACCGGTGCACCCATCAAGTCTTCGACGTCTTCATATCCAGCCTGTTGCGCCATCCGAGGGTTCGCATGGATCAAGCATCCATCGATGCCGGAAATAAATATTGCCAGGTTACTTTGTTCTACAAAAGTCCTGTATCTTTCCTCGCTCTCCGCTAAAGTCTCCTGCGCCTTTCTGAGTTCGGTAATGTCCTCGATGATGCCGACCAACCCATCGAGACCACCATCGCGTCCAAGAAGGCTGCGACCGGAAAGACGCCCCAAAAACACACGGCCATCGGCTTTTAAGTAGCGCCTCTCCAGACTCACCTGGTCAATTTCTCCGGACATCAAGGCCGTTCATCTTGTCGAAACCGACTGTTCGTTCGTCCGGGTGGACCAACCGATGTACGGGGTGCCCGGCAACTCCTCAAGCCGCCGCGAAAAGAGATCGGCCATTCTTTGGTTGGCGAATGTTATTCGTCCGACTGGATCGACGAGAAAGATCGCGGCAGGAGACGTCTCTAAGATAGTTTTCAGTTGATCCTGAGTCTTCCGCAGGGGACTCTTCCGAATTCTTACGTTCGGTGATGCCTCCGCTACGGTTTTATACCCTCTAGGATTTTCACCCTTGGCCTTAGAAGACAGAAGTTACGGAAGCCCACCAGAGGGTCCCCGTCTTTCTCACGTCCGGTGGTCTCAAATCCGGAGACCCGTCCGTGTTCCAGCAGCTCTGCAACAAACCGAGCCCTATAATCTGGATCAGCGTAGAACTGATGGGCAGGGGTAGCCAGGACTTCCTCGACACTTTCATACCCGGTCATTCGTAAGAAGGCAGGATTAGCTTGCAGGAATGCCCCTTGTAAGGTTGTGGTATACACTCCTACGCCGAGGTTTTGTACAAGCGCTTCCGAAATTTTCTTCACTTTCCCGCAGCGCCTCCTCCGCTTTCTTGCGGTTGGTGATAATGCGAAAACTACCACTGAACTTCCGAGGTATTCCGCTGTCATCGCACAAGGTCGTTATCGTAGCCGAGACCGGGATCAGACTACCGTCCTTGTCTTTGTAAACCGCCTCGTAATCGTACACCGACCCTGAGTCAACAAGCTTCTTTAACAGCGCTTTTCGTCTTCCGACGATGAGTAAAGATCGAGCACGCTCTTGCCGATCAATTCGTCTCGGGTGGTACTTGGTAAAACTCTCTCAATAGAAGGACTGATCTCGACTATCGTCCCGTCCAAGAGCGTTTCGCAATATACCAGGGGTAAGGAATGCCGGCGAAGGCAATAGCGGTTTGTATGTAAGGGGTGGAGGTCCCGACCAGAACCTGATCCTGCTGGATGATGCCGTGGTGTACAATCCTGGTCACCTGTTCGGGTTCTTCTCCATATTTAATGGCGATGCGATAAAAAATGTTACGCTGATCAAGGGAGGAATGCCTGCGCAATATGGCGGAAGGTTATCTTCCGTGGTGGATGTATCCATGAAAGATGGTAATATGAATGATTTCCAGGTGGAAGGAGGAATTGGTACTATTGCTTCCAGGGTTTCCATCCAGGGTCCCATTAAAAAGGAGAAGTCCTCTTTCATGCTCTCCGGAAGGAGAACATATATTGATATGCTGGTAAAACCCTTCATAAGCAAGGACAATTCCTTTTATGGTTCGGGCTATTATTTCTATGACTTTAATGCAAAATTCAATTACCAGTTCTCCAATAAGGACAGGATCTTTGTGAGTGGATATTTCGGGCGTGATGTGTTTAAATTCAACAATAGCAATCGGTCATTCAATATTGATATCCCCTGGGGAAATACCACTGGAACCCTGCGCTGGAATCACGTATTCAATAAAAAATTATTTGCCAATACAACACTGGTGTATAATGATTACAATTTTGATTTTGGTGCACTGCAGGACAATTTTAATGTCAGGCTTAAAAGCGGGATACGTGACGTTAACCTGAAATCCGACTTCGACTATTACCTGTCACCAAAGCATAAATTTAAATTCGGAGCTCAATACACCTACCACCAGTTCTCGCCTTCAGTGGTATCTGGCCAGCAAGACTCCGTGGTATTTGAACCCAATAATGCACAGGTTAAATATGCGCATGAAGTAGGGGTGTATATTCAGGACGACTGGGAATTGAGTGATAAAATAAAAATCAATGCAGGCCTTAGGTATAGCCTGTTTCAGCAGATCGGTCCGTATGCTGATTATTCCCGCGACCCGGATGGAAACAAAACCGACAGCACTGTATACGGCAGGGGGGAAAAGGTTAAAACATATGGCGGACTTGAACCTAGACTAACGGTCAGGTATGCACTGAATGATGAAACATCACTTAAAGCAGCTGTAACCAGGAACCTGCAGTATATTCATCTTGTAACAAATGCAGGTTCCACCCTGCCTACAGATGTATGGGTGCCCAGTACGCTGAAAGTGAAACCGCAGATCAGCTGGCAGTATGCCCTGGGTTTTTTCAAAAACTTCCAGGACAATATGTATGAAACTTCCGTTGAAGTATATTACAAGCAAATGCAAAACCAGATAGAATACAGGGAAGGCTATACGCCGGGCATTGAAGATCCGGAAGATGAATTTGTATTTGGTGATGGCTGGAGTTATGGCTCGGAATTTTATATCAATAAGGCACGAGGTAAATTCACCGGGTGGATCGGTTATTCATTATCGTGGACATGGAGAAAATTTCCGCTGCTGAATGACGGAAATAAATATCCTGCAAAATATGACCGCAGGCATGATCTTTCCGTAGTGGGCATTTATGAGCTCACTCCAAAATGGAAATTGTCGGGTGTTTTTGTTTATGCAACGGGCAATGCCACCACCTATCCGGAAAGATTTTACCTTGTCGAAGGCGTACTGGCCCAGCAATTCAGCACCATCAACCAATATCGCCTGGCATCCTATCATCGTCTTGATTTCTCTGCCATATATACACCAAAGCCATTTTCCACAAAAAAATTCAAATCCAGCTGGGTGTTCAGTATTTACAATGTTTACAGCCGGATGAACCCGTATTTTGTTTATTTTGACCAGACCGGCAGCGCGGTGGATGGCAGCCTGCGGATACAGGCCAAGCAGGTATCGCTTTTCCCCATTATTCCTTCAGTTACCTGGAATTTCAAGTTCTGATATAGCTGAAACACCTTAATTTTGCGGCCATATTTTACAAACATGAGAAAACTAGTTGTACCCTTAATGCTCTCAGCCTTCATATCCACAATGGTTATAGCACAGACCCCGGTAAGTGTGGAAAAACCTGACCTGGAAGCCCTGGGCAAGATCAGGATCGAAGGAATGAATAATTCCAAAGTCATGGAAAATGCGTTTTACCTTACCGATGTAAGTGGTCCGCGGCTTACCAATTCACCAGGATATAAACGTGCCGCAGATTGGGCCGTTTCGCAATTAAAAAAATGGGGCATCGAAAACGCCCGGCTTGAATCATGGGGTGAATTTGGAAAAAGTTGGGAATTGCAAAAAATCTATGTTGCCATGACGGCGCCTTATTATAAGCCGATCATTGCATTCCCCAAGGCATGGACCAAAGGTACCAATGGCCTGCAGCATACAGAAATACTCCTGATCGATCCCAAGGATTCTGCCAAGATTGATGACATGAAATCTTTAATGAAGGGACGAATTATTCTCATGGCAAGAGATGATGTGTACAGGCAAAGTTTTAAGGCCGACGCTTACCGGTACACCGATAAAGCGCTGGATAGCATGGCCAATGTTGTTAGCAGACCTGTAGATACTGCACAACAAAGAAGAATGCGGGAAAATTTCACACGCAATGCAGGTCCGGCAGGCTTTATCAATAAAGTGCGTGAAATGGCAGAAAAAGCCGGTGCAGTAGCCATGCTGAGTATCAGTCCGCGCGGACATGATGGTACACTGTTTGTACAGGGTCCATCGATCCGTAATGCATACGGTAAAGATTCAACAGATGCATTTGCGGATATCATGATCGGTACGGAAGACTACCTGAGCCTTTGCAGGCTGGCAAAAGCAGGTGTTCCGGTAAAACTGGATGTGGAATCTGCTACCACGATGAGCAAAACAACCATCAATTCATATAATGTAATTGCTGAAATACCAGGAACTGATCCCAAACTGAAAGATGAAGTGGTTATGCTTGGTGCACACCTTGACAGCTGGCAGGGAGCCACCGGAGCTACTGATAATGCTGCGGGATCTGCAGCAATGCTGGAAGTGATGCGCATCATAAAACAAACAGGATTAAAACCCCGACGCACCATCCGGATTGCATTATGGAGTGGTGAGGAACAGGGCCTGCTCGGTTCAAGGGCATACGTAAAAAATACTTTTGGGAATGCAAAGGAGCCCAAGCCGGGATATGATAAATTTTCCTGCTATTTCAATATTGATAATGGTACAGGAAAAATCAGGGGAATTTATACCCAGGGGAATGAAAAAGTGAAATCCATTTTTTCTGAATGGCTTGCTCCTTTCAAAGATCTGGGCGCATCAACCGTTACCGTGTCTAATACCGGTGGAACGGATCACCAGTCTTTTGATGGTGCTGGTTTACCAGGTTTCCAGTTCATTCAGGATCCGATTGAATATGATACCCGCACGCACCATACGACGATGGACAGCTATGACCACCTGATCGCAGAAGATTTAAAACAAATATCCACTATTGTGGCTGCCTTTGTTTATAATGCATCAGTAAGGGATGAGAAGATTACCCCGGAAATAAGCATGCAGGTCTTCATTGAATATTTACCATGACACCTGAACTTATCGTAAGCATATTACTCGGCATTGGTTTAAGCGCCAGTGCCGGGTTTCGTGTTTTTATACCTTTACTGGTAGCGGCGATTGCAGGCAGAATGGGCTGGATCCCCCTGGAACAGGGCTTTCAATGGATGAGCAGTTATGCCGCCATCACCTGTTTTGCTGCAGCAACGGTGGCGGAAATTACCGCTTATTATTTCCCGGTAGTAGACAATTTCCTGGATACAATTACAACTCCCATGGCAATAGGTGCGGGTACATTGCTGGCAACATCCGTGTTGCCGGTGGATAATGATCTTCTGAAATGGGTCACCGGAATACTTATCGGAGGAGGTGGCGCCGGCATTATACAAACCGGTACCGCATTATTAAGACTGGCTTCGACTAAAACCACCGCCGGGCTGGGAAATCCTGTAGTGTCAACTGCAGAGCATGCAGCAGCGTTGGGAACGTCAATATTTTCTATCTGGATTCCTGTTATAGCCGGACTGGTAATGCTGTTCTTCACTTTTTATCTTGCAGGAAAGATATTTTCATTGCGGCGTAAAGGTTAATCCGCTATTCTATCAGTTTAAACCTTACCGTACCACTGGTTTGTTCGGAAGAGCTGATATTCACTTCATATCGTTTATCCCCCACCGTTACTACCATCAACGCGGTATTGGGAGGAATTGATCCCAGGTTATCTGCATACATGACCAGTTCATTATCATTGCGGTCGGGATCAATAGTGATGTTTAACCGGATCGGATTCGTGGAAAGGCGTTGCCGGGATACCATCAGTTTTCCATTGAAGAACAAACTAATGGTATCCCCGTCTATCTGGCCATTATCGTACATGTCAACCCGGAATGTTTTTGATTCCACTTCTATCACCTTGATGATCTGCTTGCTTCTCTTTTCGATTTTGCTGTTGGTTGGACTGTTAATGGTAGATGGCGCCTTTGGTTTTTCAGTGCTGGGTAGATTATTATCAATAGTTGCAGGTTTTTGTACATTTTTATTATCAATAGTTGCCGGGCTGCCGGACTTTGCCGTTGACGTGTTACCCGACCTTGTTGTTGCGGGGGGAACAGTCTTGGGTGCAGCAGGTTTGGCAGTTGTGGTTGCTGACTTTGGCGGGTTAGTTTTGGCTGTTGTTGGACTGGTTGTTTTTACAGTTCCCTTATTTGAAGGAGGAGTATTGGTTTTTGCTACGGGTGGTTTGCTGGTTCCACTGCCAGGTTTAGTGACGTTGGTTTTGGTACCGGTAGTGGTTTTGGTGGATGGTGTTGTTTTCTGAGCTACGGGTGGTTCAGTTTTTTTTGGGACAACCTTCACCAATGCTTTTCTTTCCAGTTCAGTGGAGCCATTATCATTTCCATCCTTAATCCTGGCCGGCTTCCATTTACCCCTGAGTGTTTCTGATTCTCCCGATTTAAAATAAGTTAACTCATGCGTCTGGAACATATCCCTGAAATCAGGTGGTGTGTTGGATTTTACTTTCTCTACTTCAGTAATCACCAGGGACTTGCTGTCTTTGTCATAGCTGCCCTGCAGCCTGCAGATCACATAGCACCTTTTCCCAACGATGTTGAAATATGTGTAGGAATAACCCGTTACTTCATTTCCCTTTACATCAATCTCCAGTACATATTCTGTTTTGCCGGAAAAAGGATCCCCCACACTAACAAAGCCGCCAGTCCATTGACCGCTGAGTTTCTGTGCCTGGACCTGGAATAGGGATAAAATACAAAAAAGGGTAAGGGCAATTCTCATCATTTTCCGTTAAGCTGCAAAATTCATCATTCCATGGCAAATTATCATCAATTGCTGCGATGCATACCCAATAGTTCGTTAAATTTGCAATCCTTTGTTTCGGATGGTTCCAGGTAATGAAAAGTGGTTAGGTCAACAGCCGTAGAAATCAATAAAAGGCAATTTTACATGATCAGGATAACATTTCCGGACGGTGCGGTGAGAGAATACCAGGCAGGCAGTACTGCTATGGATATTGCCCGGTCAATTTCTGAAGGCCTGGCAAGAAAAGTTCTTGCGGCCAGGGTTAACGGACAGGTATGGGACAGCACCAGGCCAATTGAAGAGGATGCCACCATCAGTTTACTGACCTGGGACGATCCTGATGGCAAATCTACATTCTGGCATTCCTCGGCCCACCTCATGGCAGAAGCAGTAGAATCCTTATACCCGGGAGTTAAATTCTGGGTTGGTCCGCCAATTGAAAGGGGATTTTATTATGATATGGACCTTGGAGACCGAACCATATCTGAAGAACAGTTAAAGACGCTGGAATCTAAGATGGCGGAGCTTGCCAAAAAGAACAGTCCGTATATCCGGCAGTAAGTGCCTAAGGCCGATGCCGTAGCCTATTTCGACGAAAAGGGAGATGAATATAAACTGGATCTCCTGGAGGGATTAACCGATGGCCAGATCACTTTTTACACACCAGGGTGATTTCACCGATCTCTGCCGCGGCCCGCATATTCCGCATACCGGGCTGATCAAGGCCATGAAGCTTACCAATATTGCCGGAGCCTACTGGAAGGGTGATGAAAAAAATAAACAGCTGACCAGGATTTATGGTGTAACTTTTCCCAACCAGAAAGAACTGGATGAATACCTCCTGATGCTGGAAGAAGCTAAAAAACGTGATCATCGCAAGCTCGGGCAAGGAACTCGGAATTTTTACCTTTGATGATGATGTAGGGCCCGGTCTTGCCACTATGGATGCCTAATGGTACCATCATCATTGAAGAATTGGAAAAACTGGCCAAGGAAACGGAACATGCAGCCGGGTATAAAAGAGTGGTGACACCGCATATTGCAAAAGAAAGCATGTATACCTACCAGCGGGCACCTGCCTTATTATCAGGATAGCATGTATCCGCCCGATGGAACTGGAAGGGTGAAATACTACCTGAAGGCCATGAATTGTCCGCACCATCATAAAATTTTTGATGCGGAACCAGAAGAGTTATAAAGACCTTCCATTAAGGCTTGCAGAATACGGTACCTGTTACCGTTATGAACAAAGCGGTGAATTATTCGGTCTGATGCGGGTGCGCTGCCTGCATATGAATGATGCGCATATTTATTGCACCAAGGAACAGTTTGCTCGTGAATTCAGGGCGGTGAACGATATGTACCTCAAGTATTTCAACATTTTTGGGATCGATAAATATGTCATGCGCCTGAGCCTGCATGATCCGGCAAAACTGGGCCAGAAATATATTGATGAACCAGAACTGTGGCTGGAAACCGAAGAAATGGTACGGCAGGTATTGATCGAATCCAATATTCCGTTATGTGGAAGTGCCGGATGAAGGAGCTTTTTACGGTCCCAAAATTGATGTACAGATATGGAGCACTATCGGCCGTGAATTTACCCTGGCCACCAACCAGGTAGACTTTGCACAGGGCCGAAGCGCTTCAAACTGGACTTATACCAATAAGGATAACCAGGCTGAAGACACCATTGATCATCCACCGGGCACCTTTGGGAACCCATGAAAGGTTCATTGGCTTCCTGCTGGAGCATTATGCAGGAAAATTCCCGCTTTGGCTGGCCCCGGTGCAGGTTAAACTGCTGCCAATCAGTGATAAATTCACTGACTATGCAATGGAAGTGCTGCGGCAACTGAAAAATGCGGATATTCGCGCTGAGATTGATGACCGGAGTGAAAAAATCGGCAAGAAAATCAGGGATACGGAATTACTGAAAGTACCTTATATGTTCGTTATAGGGGAGAAGGAAGTGGCGGAAAATAAAGTTTCTGTGCGCAAACAAGGGAAAGGAGATGCAGGAGCGATTGACCTGTCCGTGATCATAAGTAACTTGAAAAAGGAAATTAAGAACGGCAATAAATTTATCATTTAAAAAAACCATCGCTTATCAATGCAGTCAGCCGTCTGCAGCATAAGTAAGATCATTATGGCATTACCAAACAGACCGTTCAACAAGAGCGGATCCGGTGCCCAGAGGTAAATTTGGCTCCGCGCAGGGAAGCAGAACACCGTATCAACCATTTTATCCGCGTACCACAGGTCAGGCTGGTGGGCGAAAATGTAGAAGTCGGCGTATATGCCATCCAGGATGCAATGAAAATTGCTCTGGCGCAGCAACTCGACCTTGTAGAAATTTCGCCCAACGCAGACCCGCCGGTTTGCAAGGTGGTAGATTACAATAAATTCCTGTACGATAAGAAGAAGAAGGAAAAGGAAATGAAGGCCAAGAGTAAAACTGCGGAAGTCAAGGAAATCCGTTTTACTCCTGGTACAGATGACCATGATTTTGATTTCAAGGCAAAGCATGCTGAAAAATTCCTGAAAGACGGAAATAAAGTGAAAGCCTACGTACAGTTTAAAGGAAGGGCGATCATGTTTAAGGAAAGGGGAGAACTGGTGTTGTTGAAATTTGCTGAACGGCTTGCGGAAGTTGGTCAGCCGGAAGGCCTTCCTAAACTTGAAGGAAAAAGAATGCTGATGGTGCTTTCACCAAAGGGACAAAAGAAAAAAGCAGCACAGGCAGCGAGCTAGGAGCTACGCTAATTTGCAAATTGGGAGGTGTGGAAATGTGAAAGTGAAATGGGAAAATGAATTGAGATCATTCATTTCCCGCATTAAATTAAATCATTTGAAAGCAGGAGAAATCTCCTGCTTTTTTTATTAGATTTTTTTGTTTCTCCATTTGCCACTGCGCAAATAAAGGAATGACAACAGGAAAATGCTCAGCCAGTAAATCCATTCAGACGCCCATCCCCAGGTAATGGAAAGATGCAGCACTTCCATCACAGTAAAAACATAGGCCGTGTATAAGATTACCGCCACTACTTCAATTTGCAGGTTCACCTTTGTATTTCCAGTGCCGGTCACAGCATTAAGGAATACTGCAGAAAATGACATCAGTACCAAAGCGCAGGAAACTACCCTGAGTACCGGTATAGCGTGTTCAAGGAATTGATGGTCCTGGCTGAAAATTTTCATAAAGAAAACCGGGAAGACATTCAGCAGGATGCAGATGGTCATGGCAATTCCGGTGCTAATCTGTACAATTTTGAAAATGAGGTCTTTAACATCATCATGTTTTTTCTGTCCGATGATATTGCTCACCATCGTACTGCTGGTGGCGGCAAACGCCCATGTACTTACTCCAAATAAACCGAAAATATTTCGCATCATATTGGATATGGCCAGGTCATAGTTATGGAGGCTGTTGCGTTCGACAAGGACAAAAAAGAATTCCCAACTGGTAATGCTGATGGCATACTGAAATATAAGTGGTGAAGATTGCATCAGCACCAACTTCGCAGTTTCTGGATGAAATCGCATGCTCTTATACAAATGAAACCGATGGCTCAGGCCTTTCATATGGATCACTGCAAAAACCACCAGCATGCCTGTTGCTTCGGCAATGATCGAAGCAATGGCAGCACCGTTAAAACCTAATTTGGGTAAACCCAGGTTTCCAAAAATAAGCCCATAATCAAGTACAATATTGGTCAGCGTTTCGGCAAGGGTTCCTATTACCAGGAGCCGGCTTTGATTGGTGCCCACCAGCAAGGCATTCCTCATCTGGTAGAGATATAAAAAGGGCAGGCCCCAGATCCGTATTTTAAGAAACTCAATAATAGTTTCACGGCGGGCTACGTCTTTAAGGGCATAATTCAGGACAGGAGGTGCTACAAAATATGTAATTAGTATTCCTATCAGCGCAATCAGCATGGCCACCCTGACCCCCTGAGAGAAAAGTTTTCCAATTTCTTCCGGTTTATTTTCTCCTGCGCGGCGGGCAATCAGTGCCTGCAATCCATTATTTAACCCATATCCGATAGCGCCAAATACAAGGTAATAAACGCCTGTTATTCCTGCCATACCCAGTTCTTCCTGGCCCAGCATGCCCAGGAAAATATTATTGGTAATGAAATTCACCTGGGGAACCAGTATGGCAGCAGAAATAGGCAGGGCCAGTTGCAGGATCTGCTTCCTCGAGGTATTTAACCTCATATCCTGAGAGATAAGGGTTTCCGACATTTGACCGCAAACCTACAAATTTGAAAGTGATTTCATTTTTAGATGATACCCGAACAAAATTGTATTATTGCGGCACACAAAAAAAGCAATATTGCATCCAGCTTTCCAGATAGAGACTTCCGGTACAAGGCCATTGGTTTTCGATCAGTGTATACTGCTGATTGATGCAGGTGAACGTCATTTTTGTTTTACCATACTGATGGCCGACACAAGGGAATTCATGGCCCTTGAATTTTACCAGATGAAGTCGGGTAAAAGTGAATCTGAATTCAGGGAACTGGTATCTAATCATCCTTTGCTGCGGCAGCGATACAGGGGCGTGTATGTTTTTTATAACAACGATCACGGAATACTGATACCTGATACTGTGTACAACCAGGATACGGCGCTGCAGATGCTGGAAATGGTGACCGGTGATCTTCATACCGGTATCCATATGCAGGATCATATTGACGAAATGGGTGTCCACCATATTTATGCTGTTCCCGATTATCAGCATGAAGAACTGGTGAGGCTTTTCCCTGATGCTGTTTTTTCTCATTTTCATTCCGGCTTGATCAGGAAAAAAATTATCCAGGGCGGGCCGGCTGATATTATGGAAGTGCTTTTTTATCCCGAAATGATCATCATAGCCTTATGGAAAAATAATGTGCTCCATATTATCCATTCCTTCCATTATGATATTCCTGAAGATGTGTCTTTTCACCTGCTGAATATAGCAAACCAATGGGATCTCTCACCGGAAGATATTACCGTAAAAATTTCGGGCTTGCTCGAAACGCAATCCGCCATGTATACTGAAATACTGAAATATTTTCTCCGGGTAGAACTGGAATTAAAGCCAGCCGGATTTCAATACGACTTTGCCTTTGACAATTTTCCGCAACACTTTTTCTCACCCGTTTTTTCACTGGCAGTATGCGTATTATAGGTGGTGAGTTGGGCGGGCGACGGATTAATCCACCGGCCAGCATGCCGCATACACGGCCTACCACGGACATTGCCAGGGAGGGATTGTTTAATATCATTACTAATAACATTGACCTGGCTGAGTGCAGTACGCTGGATTTGTTTGGGGGTACCGGAAGCATCAGTTATGAACTTGCTTCAAGGGGTGCGCACGAACTTACCATCGTAGAAAAAGATCCGGTGATGTATGAATTCATCCGAAAAACTTCTCATACACTTGGCATTAAATCATGCACCATCCTGAAGATGGATGTATTCCGTTTTATGGCACAGGCAACCGCATCATATGACCTTATTTTTGCCGGGCCACCATATGCACTCACCAATATCGACGACATCCCAAGGTTGATTTTTGATAAAAAATTATTGAAGGTTGGGGGATGGTTTATCCTTGAACATACCCCACGGAATGATTATAAGAAATTTGAAGGGTATACCACTGAAAGAAAATATGGTACCACTATATTTTCAATTTTCATCCGCAGGGAATAAAAAATCACGGACGCAGTGATTATTTAAAACAGAGATTATATCAGGAGTATGTATGCTTAAAAAGGAACTCAGGAGGTTTAGCAGGGAAAAACGCATGCAGTTGAGTGTGCATGACATGGAAATGTTCCAGGACCTGATCCTTATCCGGTTCCAGCAAATGTCATTACCTTTTGTGACATATGTGCATACATACATGACCATGAGGGCAATGCATGAAGTTGATCCTGACCCGTTAGTGCGTTCACTTGAATTTCGGAACCCGGGCATGCTGACCATAGTACCCAGGATCAATGAAATGGATGAACTTGAGCATATTGTTGTTGACGAAGAAACCATATGGGTAGATAACCGGTATGGCATACCCGAACCGCTATCGGGAGATAAAGTGAAATCAGAGATGATAGACCTTGTTTTTGTTCCTTTACTCGGATTTGATGAAAAAGGTAACAGGGTAGGGTACGGGAAAGGCTATTACGACAGGTTTCTTGCGGGTTGCCGGGAAGATGTACTGATAATTGGTTTATCTTTCCTCGAGGCTGTCCGGGAAATAAATGATGCAGAAGCATGGGATGTGCCGTTACACTATTGTATTACACCCAACAGGGTATATGAATTTTAATACCTTCTTTTTACGTTCTTTCCGGGTCTTGCTTTTCCCCATGGCACTTATCTATGGCCTGATCCTTAAGATAAGGAATTATTTATACGACAGGAATGTGCTGAAGTCCACCTCCTTCAATATTCCGATCATAAATGTGGGAAACCTTAGTGTGGGTGGAACAGGTAAATCTCCGATGGTTGATTATCTCGTTTCGTTGCTGAAGGATACATGCCAGGTGGCAACCCTCAGTCGTGGATATAAGCGAAGGACCAAAGGGTATATACTCGCAGATGAAAATTCAACTGCGGTGGAAATTGGTGATGAACCTATGCAGTTCCATCTGCGTCATCAGGAAATTGCCGTGGCAGTAGGGGAGGAAAGAATTGAAGCCGTGCCACAATTATTATACGACAGGCCTTCAACTGAAATCATCATTCTTGATGATGCGTTTCAGCATCGTTCCATTACACCGGGATTCAACATTTTATTAACGGATTATAGCAATTTGTACACCCGTGATTTTTACCTCCCCACAGGTGACCTTAGGGATAATATTTCCAGCGCCAGTAGGGCAGATGTGATCATTGTAACAAAGTGCCCGCACAGCCTGGCCCGGGAAGAGGTAAATCAGCTGACATCAGAGATTGCGCCACTGCATCACCAGCACCTGTTTTTCAGCGCCATTACGTACGGATTGTTATACCACATTGTAAGCCTTACCCCGCGTACTTTTTCCAAAAACACCGAAGTGCTGCTGGTATGTGGCATAGCCAATCCTGAGCCGCTTACGAATTACCTGAATGAACAGACAAGTAGCTATGATGCCATGTATTTTAATGATCATCATATCTTCAGTATAGACGACCTTCGGGATATCCGGAACAGGTTTGAAAAAATGCAGGCCAGTGACAAAATTATTGTGACAACGGAAAAGGATGCGGTAAGGCTGGTTAAATTCAGGCAGGAACTAAAGGAACTGCCATTTTTTGTTTTGCCGATATCCATTGCATTCCTTTTTGAGGGTAAAGGCAGGTTTAATGATTTAATCATTAATTTCATCAGGGACTTTAAGCAAAGCAACAATAATCATAACGAATAGTATTAGTGATGGCAAGAAAGGAAAATAAAGGAAAAAGAGAAAAAAGGACTGGTGGCGCTTCATATGAGGGCACACTGGATATTACCAGGTCAGGAATGGGTTTTGTCATTGTGGAAAAAATGCAGCGTGATATCCTCGTCAGGCCTTCCGATTTCAATAAGGCATTTCATGGAGATAAAGTGATGGTCAGGGTTACGCGTGAAGGAGGTAACAGGATTGAAGGGGCCGTAATTGAAGTACTTGAAAGGAAACAAACCGAGTTCATCGGGAAAATTGAAGTAACCCGTGATTTTGCTTTTTTCATACCTGAATCAGCGAAAAAGATGCCTGATTTTTATATTCCGGTTGACAGCCTGAATAAAGCGAAAGACGGAGACCGGGTGGTGGTGAAAATGACCGGCTGGAATAAGGAAGATAAAAATCCGAAAGGTACGGTGATCAGTGTGCTGGATGATAAGGATACCAATGATATGGCCATGAAGGAGATCCTGGTAGAAAGCGGGTTCCCGCTCGAATTTTCAGAGGATGCATTGGAAGCAGCTGCACGGCAGCCCGACAGGATCAGTGCGGAAGATATTAAAGGACGAAAAGATATCCGTGACATCCTTACGTTTACCATTGATCCTGTGGACGCAAGGGATTTTGATGATGCATTGAGTATCCGGAAACTAAAAACCGGGATTTATGAAATCGGTGTCCATATTGCCGATGTAAGTCATTTTGTACAGGAAGGCAGTGTATTGGATGAAGAAGCATATGAAAGGGCTACATCAGTTTATCTTCCTGACCGGGTATTGCCTATGTTGCCGGAAAGAATTTCCAATGAACTTTGTTCCCTGAGGCCACATGAAGATAAACTCACTTTTTCCTGTGTATTTCAGATGACTTCCAAAGGAGAAATCAAACAGCATTGGATCGGTAAAACAGTCATGCATTCCAATCACCGGTTTACCTATGAAGATGTTCAGCAGATCATTGAAAGTGGAGAGGGATTATACAGTGAAGAGATATTGCTGCTGAATGAACTTGCACAGCATTTCAGAAAACAACGATTTAAACTTGGCGCCATCAATTTTTCTTCCACCGAAGTGCGTTTTAAGCTCGACGAAGATGGCAAGCCTATTGGCGTTGTGGTAAAGGAGAGCAAACAATCGCACCAGCTGATAGAAGAGTTTATGCTGCTGGCCAACAAAACCATTGCGGAATCTGTTGCAAAAATAAAGATCAATAAAAAGCCGGTACCGTTTCCTTACCGGGTGCACGATCAGCCGGATGAAGAAAAGCTACTGCCCTTTATTGATTTTGCCCGGAAGTACGGTCATCATTTTGATACAAGTACACCGGAGGGCATTGCACATTCCTTCAACAGCATGTTGCAGGTTGCCAGGGGAAAGCCCGAACAGCACGTGCTTGAACAACTGGGTATCCGGACCATGGCCAAGGCCATTTATACTACTGACAATATCGGCCATTATGGATTGGCTTTTGAACATTACTGTCATTTCACATCTCCGATACGACGATACCCGGATATACTGGTTCACCGTATACTGTATACCTGCCTGGATGGGAAGCCCCGTATAGATAAGAAGCTGGAAGAAAAATGCAAGCATAGCAGCACGAGGGAAAGGGCTGCCATGGATGCTGAAAGGGCATCGAACAAATACAAGCAGGTAGAATACATGAAGCAGTTCCTGGGAGAGGAATTTGATGCAGTGATCAGTGGCGTGGCAAGTTTCGGATTCTGGGCGGAAACCATACTGCATAAATGTGAAGGGCTGGTGAGTGTGCAGAGCCTGCTTGATTATGATGATTTCCGGCATCTTGAATCGGATTATTGCCTGGTGGGTAAAAGAAGCGGCAGGAGTTTCAGGATGGGAGACAAGGTCAGGATTAAATTGATTGCTGCCAACCTGGCGAAACGTCAGCTCGACTATGAATGGGTATTAATTGCAGATGAAGACCTGGAGCATAAAAAAACCAAGGGTAAAAAAAACAAAGGTAAAAAGTAAGGAAACCGTACGTGGTTCTTTTTCCAATCTGATCCCCATATGCATCATTTTGAATCGTTACAACAGCAGTTTGAACAACATTTTGCAAAGAGGCATTTCCCTGAAACGCCATCCAGCCTGTATGACCCCTGCGAATATTTCCTGGGGCTGGGAGGAAAAAGGATCAGGCCTGTCTTATGCCTGATGGGAAATGAATTATTTGATGAAATACAGGAAGATGCCTATCACGTAGCCACAGCCATAGAACTGTTCCATAATTTTTCACTCATCCATGATGACATCATGGATAAGGCCCCTTTGCGCAGGGGGAAATCTACCGTGCATTCATTATACGGTGAACCCACTGCCTTGCTGGGGGGTGATGTTATGCTGGTGGTGGCCTATGAGCAATTGAATAAAGTTGATAACAAATATATCCGACGCATTTTGCATTTGTTCAACCATACGGCTATGGAAGTATGTGAAGGTCAGCAGCTGGATATGGATTATGAAAAAGTCAGTGACCTGTCACTGGATCGGTATATACATATGATCAGCCTCAAAACATCCGTACTGCTTGCGGCGAGTTTGCGCATGGGTGCCATCCTCGGAGGTGCCGGTGAAGGGAACCAGGGACATTTGTATGAGTTCGGGCGAAACCTGGGCATCGCATTCCAGGTGCAGGATGATTTTCTCGATGCTTTTGGGGATCCGGAAAAATTCGGGAAACAGGTGGGTGGAGATATTATTGCCAATAAGAAAACCTTCCTGATGATCCATGCCATGGAAACTGCCGATCCCCGTCAGAAAGCAGAATTAAATGATTTAATGAGGGATAATCCTGCTGATAAAGTGGAAAGGGTGCTCCGAGATTTTCAGGGAATGCGGAATAGAAGACTGGGCAAAAAAACTTAAGGAAAATTATATGCAGCTGGCTTTTCAGCACCTTGATGATATTGCCGTTTTAAAGGTCCGCAAGGAACCTTTGATTAAACTTGCGCAATATCTTGTGCAACGGGAAAAATAATCACAGCATCATCCAATTAATACCATATATGCGCCATTCATTATTCCGGAAAAAATCCATTGATGCCATTCTTAAAGAATCAGAAGAAGGAATAGGTGATGCACACCACAGCCATACCGGGCTCAAAAAAGTTCTCGGTGTAAAAGACCTCACCTTCATGGGTATTGCCGCGGTCATTGGTGCAGGAATTTTTTCAACCATCGGTGCTGCTGCGTATAATGGAGGACCCGGGGTGATTTTCCTTTTTATCATCACTGCGGTCACCTGCGGTTTTACAGCACTATGTTATGCAGAATTTGCTTCTCGGGTACCCGTTGCCGGTAGTGCCTATACCTACTCGTATGTCACTTTTGGTGAAATGATTGCATGGATCATCGGATGGGCACTGATTCTGGAATACGCCATCGGTAATATCGTGGTAGCCATTTCATGGAGTGCATATTTCAATAATATTCTCAAGGCAATTGGCATATCACTTCCTGATTGGCTGACCACCGGCTACCAGACGGCAAAGTATGCTTATGAGGCTGCACTGGAGAATAACCTGCCGGTAAAGGACCTGGTGTATACCAATGCACCATCATTGGGAGGATTTCATTTGATTATTAACCTCCCGGCTTTTATCATTGTGGTGCTGATCACCATGCTGGCATATATTGGCATACACGAAAGTAAACGAACAGCCAATTTGATGGTGATGCTGAAGATTGCGATACTGGTAATGATTGCTGTCATTGGTTTCTGGTTTATTTTCTCCGAAGGCACAACATCCAACTGGTCTCCTTTTCTGCCTAATGGTATGGCAGGTGTGCTGAAAGGCGTCTCCGCTGTATTCTTTGCCTACATAGGGTTCGATGCCATTTCAACCACTGCGGAAGAATGTTCAAATCCGCAACGTGACCTGCCCAGGGGAATGATTTATTCCCTGGTGATCTGCACGGTGATGTATGTTGTCATAGCCCTGGTCATTACAGGAATGGTGAACTATTCCGAATTTGCCGGGGTAACTGATCCGCTGGCATATGTGTTCGACAAAATCAACATGCAGAAAGTGGGATTTGTCATTTCCATCAGTGCGGTTATCGCCGCCACCAGTGTACTGCTGGTATTTCAACTGGGTCAGCCAAGGATATGGATGTCCATGAGCAGGGACGGCCTTTTGCCGGCTTCTTTTGGAAAGATCAGCAGGAAATACAGGACACCCGGTTATGCTACCATCGTTTCGGGTTTGCTGGTAGGCGGACTAGTTCTTTTTGTTGATGATAAACTAATGACTGACCTCACCAGTATAGGCACATTGTTTGCCTTTGTATTGGTCAGCGGCGGCGTTTTACTGCTTCCTTACCGTGAAAAGGAATCCGGGAAATTCCAGCTTCCATATATCAACGGTAAATGGATCATTCCCATCTTGTTCGCTGTGTTTCTTTACTTTTCCATGGGCAGGTTAACAGATGCTGTCACCCATTTCGACACCGAATCCTACCAGGAAATATTATTTATATTATTTATTATTATGGCAGCTGTCATATCAATATTCAGTTTTTTAAGGAATTATTCGCTGATCCCTGTTATGGGCGTTCTATGCTGCCTGTACCTGATGATTGAAATACCCGCTAAAAGCTGGATGGTATTTTTTGGATGGATGGCTTTAGGACTGGCGATATACAGGTTATATGGCTACCGGCACAGCAGGTTGTCAGCAAATACAGTAAAATGAAATTCCAACTGGGAGATAAAGTGGTTCTCCTGCATTCCGGAGAAGAAGGTGAAGTGGTTGATTTCATCAATAAAGAGATGGCATTGATTGATGTGAAAGGTGTTCGATTTCCGGTCTACCTCGACCAGATTGATTTTCCTTATTTTGATCGCTTTACTAAAAAAGCAGCAGCTGTTCCCAAGCCAAAAAAGTTTGCGGAGGACATTAAAAAGGAAAAAGCAACGGCAAAATATAAAGTAGGTGAAGGCGTATGGCTGTCTTTTCTGCCGGTATTTGATAAGGATGTATTTGATGATGATATCGTTGATTATTTCAGGATATACCTGGTCAACCAGACGAATGATCATCTTGATTTCAGTTACTGGCTGCGTTTACTCGGGGAAACTGATTTTGAACTCAGGAATGATATTGCCCCGCTCCAGGATTTTTATCTTCATGATATCAAACTGGAAACAATGAATGATTCACCCCGTTTCGACATCGAATTCAGTTTACATACACCTGATAAATCAAAAGCACCTTACCTGGAAACATCTTTGAAGATCAAGCCAAAGCAATTATTCAAACAGATCGAAGAAACCAGGCTGAAGCAGGAAGCCAGTTTTTCTTATATCATGTTTGAAACGTATCCCGCTAAAGAGAGAAGAAGAAACCGACTGGAAAAAATTAACCGATGCAGGGTATAAATTATATGAAGGTGGAAAAATGCACCGGCAACATATTGAACCAGCACGCACCGTGGTGGATCTTCATATCGAAAAACTGACCGATAACTGGCAGCAAATGAGCAATCTGGCCAAGCTTGACCTGCAGCTGAAAACATTTGAAAAGTATTACGAGCTGGCACTACAGCATCATCAGCCACAGCTTATTGTTATCCATGGCATTGGCTCCGGAAAACTAAGGGATGAAATCCATGATATCCTCAGATTGAAAAAGGAAGTAAAATCTTTTGTAAACCAGTTTCATCCTTCTTTCGGTTACGGGGCAACGGAGATTTATTTCGAATACCGGAAATAAACAAACGAAGCTGCCCCATGGAAGTGAACCATTTGACGGCTTCGCTAAAAAAAATCTGCAAACCTGTAAGCCGGATTCTGTACCCCGTGTGGTACGGGGCGGTTATCATTTATCTGTCCAGGCGGTTACCCGCAAGGATCAATCTGCCTACCCTGTAACGCATTCCTTGCGGAATATGGGCGAGCTACCCTTGACGCTACTATACATGGCATTTCAGCACAAAAGGTTTACCCGTATATCATGTTACCATAACATACCGCGGGCTCTTACCCCGCATTTTCACCATCACCCTCCTTTCGGATTATCCCGTAGTTACGGGATAAGGCTGTAATTTTCTGTGGCACTTTCTGTATCACGCCAAGGCGTGACCCCGGCGCTTAACCGGTATGCTGCTCTATGCTGTCCGGACTTTCCTTGGTGTAAACACCACGATAACCCGGTTTGCAGAATTCAAATGTACGCATAAAAAAAACCGGCGAGGGTATCGCCGGCTTCCCAAAACAAACCAACTGACTAATTATTTTTTTGCGTATTTGATATTATTTTCTTTTTCCAGGTTACTATTGATCTCAGCATCAGCCCTGCTCAGGATATCTGCACCGGGAATGTTGATATTCTCGGCAAGAAAATGAGCGTTGATCTGATCATCTGCGGCAACAGCCTGGGTATTCAATTTAATTCCTTCATTCTCTGCCTGGAAAATGTCCATGATGTCTGAATCGCTGTTTGCGATGGAAGTACTCATGTCTATATTCTCAGCGTTGAAAAGGGTTGTGATGCTTTCATCAATTACCTTGTCGGCTGAGGAAAGAGAAATCATGGTCTCTTCCTTAAAAGAACGGATGATTTCTGCATCACTGCTGGCAAATGCTGCACTAAATTTCTTCATTTTGTTTTCACTTAGTGATTTTACCAGGTTCCTGTGGGCTTCACTGTCAGCCCTGCGGAACATTTCCTGGGAAGGAATGGCTAATTTCACCGCTTTAACCAGTTTTTCAAGTTTTGTTGTTTCAGCTATGCAACAGGTGTCACCGTTGCGTGGGGCTGCATTAACAATCCCGGGTGTCATGGCGATTACGGCTAACATCGCTACTGAGGCAATCAATTTTCGTGAAGCATCCTTTACATTGCTCCAATTGATCTTGTTCTGTTTAAGTGTTCCTGCCTTGGGATTCACTTGATTCATCTTACGTTTCATATTGTTCTCTTGTTTCATTTTGTGTGTCCTTTCAATTGTTTATCAAAGATACGGATTAATTATACTACTATGCAATACATATTACTATGTTTGGTCAAAGTTCAGGATGAATGGTCAAATTCTGTTTTAATAAAGCAATCGTGGGTTAAAACATCCTGAAGAACCAGGCTAAGCAGTTGAGTGAAATGGCAGCGCAAAGATACTCATTATTCTCAAATCTGCAAAGGGCCAATGTGAAGAAATTTTAAATAAATTTCAATATCAACCCTGTTTACCGGTTGAAAATGTTAATATCCAACATTTTCGAACCAAATCCTGAATAATATTCAAAGAGCATTGTTCCCTTAACTATACATATTTGACGCTCTTTTGTTCAATTTGTTACCAATAAAATGTTAACTAAAACGCGGGAATGACGATTGCATTGTATGCAGGATGAATGGCTGATTTAAGGGATGGGAAATCCAACCGGGGTATTCCGTGCTATATCTTAAACAGGCAATAATAGCAGGGAATGCCTGAAAAAGGCATTTTCAGGACTAATCAACAACAGGATTATATAAGGTCCAGTGCTTTCACCAGGAAAGTAGTAATGGGTACCACCGTTAGAGAAGTAAGGGAAGGAACAAACAGGTAAACGACTACGGCAAGGGCAAGGGAGCTAAGAAACATCAGCCAGTAAAAACCTCTGGATTTGCTTTCCATGAGAATTAATTTTGGCGAAGATAATGGCTTCCCGGATAATAATAAAGAGAAACAACAGGCATAATGTGTAGTTTTTACACTTGCTTCCTTATTTTTATGCCCCAAACCTGACTTCCATGACGATTCGCTTTACACTGCGTTTTTCAACGCATCCCGGCCAACACCTGCTCATTACCGGAGACCTTAAAGAACTTGGTGCAAACGAATCATCCCATGCCCTGCCCATGAGTTACCTGAACGAACAGTTCTGGCAGGCCAGTGTGGATTTGGGTGAAGACCTTTCATCTATTCCACCTTCATTTCGATATAAATATATTCTCCGGGAAAATAACGAAGAACAGGTCATTGAATGGGGCGAGGACCGCATCGTGGATATTGCCAGGATTACTGCCGAAGAAGTGGAATGCATCGATACATGGAACCACGCAGGTGAATATCAGAATGCGTTTTATACGGCACCTTTCCGTAATGTTTTATTGTCATCCCCCAAACAATCTGCCAAACCTAAACCGTATCGTGGCAATACCCATGTATTTATGGTTAAGGCCCCATTGCTGAAAAAACATGAAGTCCTTTGCATCATTGGAAATGCAAAAACATTAGGCGCATGGGAAAGTGAAGATGCCATACAAATGGGCAGGGAAGGGGACTGGTGGACCGCCGGCATTAATTTATCTGCTGAAAGTTTTCCGGTTATTTATAAATATGGTGTGTATGATCCTAAGCAAAAAAGATTCATAGAATATGAAGGTGGTGAAAACAGGATTATTTTTCCCATTAACACCAGGAAGAAATTTACCATGATCAGGGATGGATTTGCACAACTTCCGAATAGTACCTGGAAGGGTGCTGGTGTAGCCATACCGGTATTCAGTTTGCGGTCAGAAAAAAGTTTCGGAGTTGGTGAATTCAGTGACTTGAGATTGCTTGTCGACTGGGCCAAATTAACCGGACTCAAACTCGTCCAGATTCTTCCGGTGAATGATACCATATCCACACATACCTGTGCAGACTCTTACCCGTATTCTGCGATTTCCGCATTTGCCCTGCACCCCATTTACCTTAACCTGGAAAAGGTTGCCGGTAAGGAATTTACAGGATCCGTAAAATCATTAAAGAAAAAACAAAAAGCACTGAACGATCTTCCCTCCCTTGACTATGTGGAAGTAATGAAATTAAAATTGGGGGTTATTCAGGATCTTTATCATTTGCAAAAAGACAAAGTATTTGCGACGGAGGAATACCAGGAATTTTTTAATGAGAATAAAGACTGGCTGATACCATATGCTGCATTCAGTTACCTGCGGGATAAATATGATACTTCAGACTTCAGGAAATGGAAAACCTGTTCCGTATATAATGAAGAGCAGATTCATAAATTAACATCACCTGCCCAGAAACATTATGATAAAATTGCTGTACAGTATTTTACCCAGTTTCACCTTCACATCCAGCTCCGGGAAGCGCATGATTATGCAGGAAAAAATGGTGTTATTGTAAAAGGCGACATTCCCATTGGCATTAACCGGAATGGTGTGGATGCATGGATGAGCCCGGAACTATATTATATGGATCAGCAGGCCGGAGCTCCGCCTGATGATTTTGCTGTGAAAGGACAAAACTGGGGATTCCCAACCTATAACTGGCAAAAAATGCAGGAAGACGGGTTTACCTGGTGGAAAAGAAGATTTGAACAAATGAGCCGCTATTTTGATACGTTCAGGATCGACCATATACTGGGCTTTTTCAGGATATGGTCAATACCTGAAAATTCGGTAGAAGGTATCATGGGACATTTCGTCCCTTCCATACCCATGCATATAAATGAATTTCATCAGCGAAATATCTGGTTCGACCATGAACGATATTGCAGGCCGTTTATCAATGATTCCATTCTCTGGGAAATGTTCGGCCCCAATGAAAGAAAATTCAAACCCTTCCTGGTAGAATATAATGAAGGCAGGTATGAACTCAAAGAACAATTCAATACACAACAAAAAATTGAGCAGCATTTTTCTCACCTTGAATCTGAACGAAGATAATGACCGGATCAAGCACGGATTATTTGACCTGATTTCCAATGTTATCCTTTTTGAGCAGAAGGAATCAAATGGTTCCGCTTATCATTTTCGGTTTAATATGCAGTCTACTTTTTCTTTCATGTATCTCGATGGACATACCCAGGGACAACTGAAAGATTTATATGTGGATTATTTTTTCCGCCGGCAGGATGAATACTGGAGGAAAGAAGCCATGCAGAAATTACCTGCACTGAAGCGTGCCAGTGATATGCTCATTTGTGGTGAAGACCTTGGCCTGGTTCCTGCCTGTGTTCCTGAAGTAATGAAGCAATTGGGAATTCTCAGCCTGGAGATCCAGCGGATGCCAAAAGATCCGAAAAAAGAATTTTTCCATCCCAATGATGCTCCTTACCTGTCAGTTGTAACTCCTTCCACACATGATATGAGCACTGTAAGGGGATGGTGGGAAGAAGAAAGGAGCAAGACCCAACGTTTTTTTAATCATGAACTTGGGCAATATGGTGAAGCACCCTTTTACTGCGAAGCATGGATCAATCGCGCAATATTGATTCAGCATTTATTTTCACCTGCTATGTGGAGCATATTTCAATTGCAGGATATCATGGGGATAGATGAAAACCTTCGAAGAGAAAACCCGCATGAAGAAAGAATCAATGTACCGGCCAATCCAAAACATTACTGGAGATACCGGATGCATCTCACCATGGAAAAACTTATACGGGAAAAACAGTTTAATGCCGACCTCAGACAACTGGTGTCGTCAGGAGGTAGGTCATGAAGCTGGATTATTATATCCGCCAACTGCCTTTCCATTTTCCCTTTACGATTTCAAAAGGCACAAAGACCCATCAGCCTACTTTTATTACTGTACTTGAATGGAAAGGTTTAAAGGGTTATGGGGAAGCACCCGCAATTGCATATTACCATATCAGCGTGGAAAAAATGGCGGAAGACCTTGATCAGAAAAAAGGGATGATTGAGAAGTTCGCATTGACTGATCCTGAACGGTACTGGCATTTCCTGCATCACCTTTTTCCCAAAAATCCCTTTCTTGTATGTGCGCTGGATATGGCCGGATGGGATCTTTTCGGAAAAATGACCAATAAGCCCCTGCATGTATTGTGGAAAACTGATCCACTGCAAATACCCATTACCGATTATACCATCGGGATCGATTCTTCTGAGGAGATGATAAATAAAATTAAAGACAAGCCCTGGCCAGTGTATAAAATTAAAGTGGGTTTCCAGGGCGATATGGAGATGCTGGCAAATATCCGGGAACATACATCAGCAACATTAAGGGTGGATGCAAATGCCGGATGGACCCTTGAAGAAGCCCTTGCCAAAATTCCCGTTATGAAAGAGCTGGGTGTTGAACTGGTGGAACAACCACTGGCAAAAGATAATTGGGCAGATATGGAAAAACTATATAGTGTCAGCTCCATTCCGGTTTTTGCGGATGAAAGTTGCGTTTCTGAACATGATGTTGAAAAATGTCATGGATTTTTTCATGGCATTAATATCAAGCTGACAAAATGCAGTGGCCCGACCCCGGCCCGCCGAATGATAAAGAAAGCCAGGGAACTGGATATGAAAATTATGCTGGGTTGCATGAATGAGTCTTCCATAGGAACGTCTGCAATGGTACACCTGTCACCCCTGGTTGATTATCTTGATGCAGACGGACCGTTATTGTTAAGCGAAGACCTGGCCACCGGACTAGCTTATGACCATGGGAAAATCAATTTTGTGGAATCTTTACCCGGACTCGGAGTGCGGGTTTCAATATAATAACCCTCCGTCGCCAAAGCTTTGGTGGATATGGTCGGGATGACTGGATTCGAACCAGCGACCCCTTCGTCCCGAACGAAGTGCGCTACCGGGCTGCGCTACATCCCGAAAGTGTAAAGTCCAACTAATGCCCGCTTGCCCGGAGGTCCCGTTTCACGGGATCTTAAAAACCTGGTACTCCTTCGTCGTACCGGTTTTTACAGAGCTGCGCTACATCCCGAAAGTGATTTCCCTGAAAAACGTGTACAAAATTAATAATTATACCCAAACCAGTTTTATTCCTGCCCGTTATTTAAGATGATCAATATCATTTTTTGTCAAATCTTTTGTCCATATTTTTAAAAATAATTCAACAATGATGTTTCATTTTGTTGAATTTTATAAATGTAGACAAGGTTTGCTTATAATATATTAAAGGTTCTGTCTATTTTTAGTGGAAATTCTTACAACCTGTAAGAAAATTTCAGAAAGTCAAAACGTTGCAGCATGAACACCTCCATCCATCATTGGGATTCGACAAGTATTCGGAAACCCAGAAGCAAAGAAGATTACAGATCTTTTATTGAGGACTTCCTGGTTAATCAAAAGCCATACCTAATCCAGGGTTTCAGCCTCCAGGATCTGTCAACTTACACGGGGATAAATATCCCTACATTATCTGCCCTGATTAATAAAGAGTATGGAATGAATTTCAACGATTTTGTAAATCAATACAGGGTCAGGTATTTTAAAGAGCTTTTGTCGCAGCCAAAATATCATCAATGGACTCTTGAAGCCATAGCCCAGAAAGCCGGGTTTAATTCCAGGACTACCTTTATCCGTGCATTTACAAAATTTGCGGATTGCTCACCAAGTGTGTACCTGAAGGCGGTGAAAATGAATATACAGTCAGCCATGGCCATGGCACCGGTATACAATTAACCATACCTGGTAATTCACAGGGAAATTGCGAATGTAGCCCCATAGGTGCGGGGGTCTCCCAAGTGGATACCGCCGAAATCATAAGCATAACTGATGTATTTTTTGTCGCCCAGGTTCCTGGCCCAGGCAAATAAACCGGCGCCTTTCATTTCCACGCCTATTCTTGCATTCAAAAGGCCGTATGCGTCCTGCTTAATGGTATTGGCAAGGTCGAAGTATTGTTTACCCAACACCAGCCATTCAAGTCTTCCTACAATCCGGAAAGTTGAATTTTTCCCCGGAACATAACTATATTGTCCGGTTAGCATGGAAGTGTAAGATGGGGTGAATATCTGGTGGTTCCCGTCCAGTTTTTCCATGGTTCCATTGACCGGAATTTCCAGGGATTCATACTTCGCATCGGTAACCCCGGCGCTATAAAACAGTTCCAATCCTTTAAATGCCCTGGCAGAAATTTCAATTTCAGCACCTTTTGAGGTCATTTTACCGGAATTGCTGATTACCGTAATGGCGTCGGGAAGAACCAGGGTAGGTACCTGAACGTTGTTTACAAAGGAATAAAACAGGGCAGCATTTAAGGTCAGTTTTTTATCCCAGAAATAATTCTTCCAGCCAAGTTCAATATTATTGCTTGATTCAGGTTCGTAGGCATACAGGGGCGGTTGTGAAGGGTCTGATGTCAGGGATGTAAAACCACCAGACCGGTAACCGCGGCTATAGTTCATGTAAAGCATCTGATCAGTGGAAACCTGGTATTGTACCCCTGCTTTAGGAGACAAAGCATCAAAATTTCCTGATGACGAAGTATCCTCAAGTGTTGGAAAGGCCGGGCCGGGTTCTTTAAAATATTCTCCGGAAATGGTGAGTTTCCTGTTTTCAAGGTCGTACCTCAAACCGGCAATGAGTGACCATTTATCCGAAAGTTTATAGGTAAACTGTCCAAATACTGCCAGCCCCTTGTTCTTAGACAGGTTTGTATTGATCGTTGTAAAGTTGGTATCCGGAATTCCAAGCAACATGGCATCTTTTCCAAATGCAATTCCCTGTTTTACAGGATTATCCTGTGCAAATAGAAAACTCCCTGCCGTCCACTTCCATCTGCTATCATCATTGTCAGGCGAGGAGAAGCGGAACTCCTGGGTCCAGACATTTACTTTATTGAAATCCTTACCATAATCGTTTACAATGGATATTGCGTCCAGTGGCGAAAAGTCACCGTCGATAGGGGATTCATATATACGGTAATTGGACTGGTAAGCAGTTTGCGAACTGAACCTGAATTTACCTGCCCTGTATTGTAAAGAAAGGGATGCATTAAGGTTGTCATCCTTCATCGTGGTTACGGCATCCTGGTTTACTTCGAATGGCTGGTCAAAAGCGGTGGCCATATCCGTTGCAAGCGGGAAAGGTCCGTTGTTCCGGTTGTTCAGGTGCTTTACATTGACGGTGATATCCAGCCTGGGCATTGGAATATATTTCAGGTAATAATTTCCATTGATATTTTTTTGCCGGTCAAAATCTTCACCAGTATACAGGTTGGTGTAATAACCTTTTCGTTGTTCATATAATGCTGCAGCACCAAAGAATAATTTGTCCTTTACGAGCGGGGTTCTCACGGCAACGGATATACGCTGAAGCCCGTAATTACCCAGGTTGATTTCCGCCGATGCCTGGGTGCGGTTTGATGGCTTCCTGGTAATGATATTGATCACACCACCCATGGCATTCCTTCCATAGAGGGTTCCCTGCGGACCCCTCAGCACTTCAATACGTTCAACATCAAAAAGGTTGGGAATGTACGTATCCAGGCTAAACTGGTTTACCCCATCCACATAAGTGGCTACCGCCTGTTCATAGGATGTTGTACCAATACCCCTGATGGAAGTGACATTTCGGTTATCCCCTGAGTTTGCGCTATACAGGTTGGGAACCAATGCAGTGATACTGCTGATATTCCAAAGGCGTAATTCTGTGACCTGGCGGCTACCAATGGAAGACACTGTTGAAGGAATGGCCTGTAACCTTTCCTCGGCTTTTTCTGATGAAACAATCACCTCGTCAAGGTTAGTGTATGATGGTGCCAGGGTAATACTCAATTCCGCAGGATCTTTGTGCAGGACTGTTTCTTTCACCAAAGAAGCAAAACCCATAGCAGAAACCTGGATTTGGTATTTACCTGCACCCAGGGAAGAAACCTGGAAATTTCCCTGTGCGTCAGTTATTGCGCCGAGTCCGGTATTCAATACTACAACAGATGCTTTATGAATGCCTTCACCTGCAGTATTAACCACCCTGCCTTTTAAAGGATATGATTCCTGTGAAAATACAACCGGACATAATAACAGGAAAGAAATAACGGATAGATATGATTTCATGGAGAAATAAAACATTTGCAAAGGTAAACTCATTGTAATAAATCCTTAACGGAACGTCCGCTAAGCTCGTATAAAAAAGTACCAATATTATTAATTGAATTTTGAAGAAAAGCCTTTCCTTTCTCCTTAGTGGCATATCGCGGGTTTCCAGACCCGGTATCCTTTGTTATCATTGTCCAGGGCCTTTGGGCCCATGCCCATCCATTTTTGAATCCATCCAGGCTGAAGGACAGGGTAGCCCCGTCACCTGCAGTTTCCAGGGGAAGCACCAATGCAGGGGCAATATGCATCATCACACTGGTTTCCATTTCATCTGCATGATCACCAGGTTCATCAAAAATGTCTTTCAGGGGGGCCGACTTAAACCAGTTCACCACACAAACAAATAAACCAGGAAATAAAATGGCGAGTTCCCGGATATGGGGAACAAAATTGTTGGCCCCATGGCCATTAAGGATGACCAGTTTTTCCACCCTGTGCCTGACCAGTACATCGCAAATGTCTTTGAGTATGGCCATCTGGGTGGAAGGATTCATGTTCATGCATAAATTGATGTCGAGCTGCCCGGTATTGACTCCATAGTCGATTCCCGGTAAAACGGTTACCCTGGCGCCTTTTTCCCATGCCAGTGCAGCAGCATTTTCAGCCACATACTTTACCTGGAAATTATCCGTTCCGTAAGGCAGGTGATAATTATGCGCTTCCGTGGCACCCCAGGGAAGGATAGCGGTTTGATATCGTGTATCCTTCACCGTTTGCCAACTGGATTCGGAAAGGATAAAAGGTCTTGCTCCAGGCATCATAAAATAATTTTGTCAAAGATAAACAGGGGGATGATGTGGTCACCTCTTAATTAGGAATTATATTTGGTAATGACGCCAGGAAGGGAAAAAAGGTTAACGGACGTGCTTCACCACCGGCAGCCGGAGCTTGCAGTGGTACTGGAAAACGTATTCGACCCGCATAATATTTCCGCTGTAATGAGAAGTTGTGATGCAGTTGGCATCCAGGATATCTATGTATTGAATACCAAAATTCCCAGGCATAAGAAATGGGGCAGGAGGAGCAGCAGCAGTGCGGCAAAATGGCTTACAGTGCATGAATTTGAAAATACGGGGGAATGTTTTTCCGCCTTGAGGAAAAGTTTTGACAAGATATATACAACCCATTTATCAGCCGACGCAGTCAGCCTTTATGATATAAGGTTTACAGGGAAAATTGCGTTGGTTTTTGGAAATGAGCATGATGGTGTCAGCGATGAAAGCCGGTCCCTGGCGGATGGGAATTTTATCATTCCCCAGGTGGGCATGATCAGGTCACTGAATATTTCTGTTGCCTGTGCAGTGGCTATCTATGAAGCATTCCGTCAAAAAGATGTGGCCGGGCATTACCACCAGCCCCGGCTGTCACAGGAAAAACAGGATGAACTTTTCCGCCTATGGAGTGAGCCAGGCAGGAATGAAGATTAGGTTTCTTCGGCTTTTCTTTTGTTTGCAATTGTTTTTAGTGCGGTGATGCTCACATTTAATTCGAAACCGATCAGCAGCACAAGGGAATTGACAAATATCAGCAACATTAGGATCAGGATACTTCCGAGCGAACCATAGACTTTATTATAGGCGGCGAAATTATTTACCCAATAAGAAAATAAATAAGTAAATGCAATGGTCATGAAAGTTGCCAGTAAGGCCCCCGGAGAATTAAGCTTCCATTTTTTTTCGATTGCCGGTGCATATTTATAAATAAGTGCAATAGCCAAGAAATACCAGGAAGAATGATATGGAAAGCCTCACTAACTGGATGATCCATTCAAAAGATTTGTCCCCTAAAAACAACCAGTTCCTTATCTTTCCCAGTATGGCCCCCTGTGTTACCAGGACCAGTGTGGTGGCTATGATCAGCATTACGATGAGAACAGTAAGTTTGATTGCCATCCACCTGAGCTGAAGAAAATTTCGATTTTCCACTTCGATATGCAACATGGATTTATTAAAGGTCCGCATTATCGTAATCATTGCATTGGAAGAAAAATATATTGCGGCCAGCAAGCCGAGTGAGATGAGTTTGGAATCTGGTTTAAAAAAATCATCCATCACTGATTTTATCAGCGCATAAGTGTCATCATTCATGCTGAACTGCCGGGCCAGAATCAGGGCTTCGCTATAAAGTCTCTGTGAATCCGGTGCATTCGCTAATAACGTAAATAAAAAAATAGCCATGGGAGGGACCGCCATCAGGAAATCAAAGGCTATGGCCGCAGCCCTTTCATTCAAACCAATCTGCTGGGTTTGCTTCAGGAAAAAACTGGCCACATCATACAGGGGTATTCCTTCGAAACCAGGCAAAGATATTTCCTTTGATTTCCTGATGACATATGACACAGGCCGTGATGTAAGTATGATTCGCTGGAGTTTGATCAAGGAGTGGAAAATTATTTAATCAGTAAACTGTCCAGTGCCCGTTGGTATTCCCTGGCATTCCTGTAATGATCCGCATCATTGGATGCAAAACTATGATAACCGGAAAAATCAGCCTTTGCACAGAAGAAAAGGTAGTCTGTATTGGCCACATTCAATACTGCATCAATTGATTTTTCTGAAGGTGTGGATATGGGACCGGGAGGCAGTCCATGTTTTCTGTATGTATTATAAGGAGAGTCTCCACAATCATTGATATGTTTAAGGGTGATTCGCTTTAACCCGAAATTCCTCAGGGCAAATTTTATGGTAGGGTCAGCAGACAGGGTCATATTTTTTTTCAGCCTGTTCAGGTATACACTGGCTATGATGGGTTTTTCATCATGTTTATTGGTTTCTTCCTCAATAATGGAGGCAAGAATATAGGCCTGTTCCCTGGTGAGGTTTACCTGCTGCAGTTTGGTTTGTCTTTCCTTATTCCAGAAAGTCTCCCGTTCAGAATATAGTCGCCTGAATAATTTTGACGCTGAAGTGTTCCAATACATGGTATAGGTATTGGGAATGATGGCAGTCAGAATATTATTGGTGTCAAGGCCAAAAATCCCGGTGGAGTCAGGATGATTAAAAAATTTGACCAGTTCGGCTGAATCACATTCCAGTTTCCGGCCGATAAAACCCGCTAGATCTTCCCTGGTGCGGAATTTGTTAATGACCAGGTTAACCGGTGTCTGGCTTCCGTTTCGCAGCATACGGATAATATCCAGGGTGGTCATGCCTTTTTTGATTACATATTGGCCTGGTTTTATATTGTTCCAGTAATCAAGGTTTCCGGCCAGCAAGTTAAAGGCAAAGGGAAAGGCAAGGATATTTTCTTCTTTCAGTTGCATTTCTACAGTCTTTCGCCCTTCATTTACAGTGGGAATCCGAAGTACTGCGGTTTTACCTTTGAAAGCGGTGCCCGGGCCAGCGATTGTCCATCCCAAAAATGCCAGGATAAGAATAAGCAACAGGATAAAGCCAAGGATGATCTTTTTTGTCATAATCTAAGGCATCAAAATAAACAAAAACCCTGCTAGTTAGCAGGGTTTATATAAAATTAATGGTATTAAATCATTATTTGGCAGTATCCGCTGGTTGCTGAACGGGAGCAGTCTGCACAGGCGTATTTTGACTGGGTACGGTAGTGCTGCCTGAACCGGTATTTATCTGTTTGATAATATTATTGCTGTCACCCGGCTGGTTAATTAATAAAGCTGATATCAGGCAAAGGAAAACGATAATCCCGGCAAATACCCATGTGCCTTTTTCGAGAACATCGGTGGTTTGCTTTACCCCCATAAACTGGTTACTGAAACCAGCTATATTGCCCGCGAGTCCGCCACCCTTAGGATTCTGTATCAACACGATAATACTCAATAACACGGAGGCCAGAACGATAAGTATCAAAAACAGCGTAGGCATGTCTAAATTTCTTTTATTTCACGAATTCTGGCTGCAAAATAAGCGCTTTTAGAGGGATCAAGCAAACTTAATTTTTCAAAAACCATGGCCGCTTTCTGTCGGAGGCCCTGCTGAAGGTACACTTCGGCCAGGGCTTCCGTATATAGTTCCCTGGGCTCATTGGATGTTTCGGCATAAACACGGATATTATTCTCCTCTTCCTGCCCCATTGCATGATCCAGTTTCTCCGGATGGATTTTTTTCATGGCTTTTAACCATTCCGTGAAACTTCTGAGTTTTACTGATAATTGGTCTGTTTGTTCTTCCTCCATCCGCAGTTTAATGCCCTGGGACGCGAAATAATCAATGGTATAGAGTGGTTCAAAGGGTATTTGGAATGATTCTTCAGCTGGCTGCTCAATTTCCGGGGACGGATCACTTTGTTGAACCGGTTCCTTCCGCTGGGGTAATCTCCGCTGAGAAATCTCCTCTGGACAATCTCCGCTGAAGTAATCTCCTCTGGTACAATCTCCTGCTGAAGTAATCTCCTCTGGTGCAATCTCCGCTGAAGTAATCTCCTCTGGTACAATCTCCTCTTGGACAATCTCCGCAGGCAATTCCATTAATTCTTCCCTGAATTCATCAACCTGGCTGCTTTCTTCATTGAAATCAATAATGCTCGCAGGAATTTCCGCTTCAGTTTCCGGGAAACCTGGGCCGGAATCAGCGTCTACTTCTTCTGTGAAGGTATTTTCTGTTTCCAGTATGACTTCTTCCGGCATCATATCTGTATCTTCTTCCATATCCACACTTTCGACAGGATATTCAATATCCGGTGCAGGAACTATTGCGGTTGCCATTTCTGGCGCAGATATGAGGTCAGTTTCTTCCTGAAGTTCTATGTTGTCATTGGTTTCCAGGATGGATTCAGTTTCTGGTGAAGTATAAATCCTTTTATCGTCAAAATTCAATTCCGATTCTTCCAGTATCACTTCTGCTACCGGAACCGGAGCTTCTTCAGGTATCACGGCAGACAATTCCTCAGCGTAGGAAGGAGTGGTCATAATTTCTGCCATAGGTTGTTCATGATTTTCCTTAGGAAGGATTCCTTCCAGCTGGAAATGAAGCCAGTGGGGATTTGGAAAATATAGCGCTGTTCTGGCTGCTCCGGAATTATCCCCAATTTGATCGGCGAGCATTTTTCGTGTCCGCAGAAAATGAATAACGGGGAAATACGGATATTCTTCTACAAGGTAATCCAGTTCTTCGAGGCTGATGTTTTCCACATCAGGCCTGTCAAAAATGGATCTTGCAATATTGTTCCACGCAGCGTTCATATAATGAAGATAATAAACTACCAGTTAGAAAATATCCGGTTAAAAATCTCGTCCGTCAGGTTATTGATGATCTGGTCTGCCAGGGATGCTTCAGCCTGTTGCAGGCTCAGCGTTGCCGAAAATGGGAAATTCCTGGTGATATCAGCCTCAAAATTTTTCTTGGTGTCCAGCCTGTTGACTAAAACCAGGTGAACCGAAACATTGAGGTTATTGCTGGAAGCTCTGCTGGTCGGATATGCCGGAAGTACTTACACTATAATCTGTGATTGTGCCACTGATTTCATAATGCGCTTCATTATTGGTTTGAGAGAGCCTGGTCTGGTTAACGATTTTTTGCCTGAGTTTATCCGTTAGCCTGGGCGTTAGCTGTGGATTTACATATCGTGCCCTGTTTTCAAACAAATTCACTTTCACCGTCTTGACCTCCGGAGGAATGGAGACATCCTTTAATGAATACCGGCAGGTACCATAAATACTCACCATCCCGGACAGCAACAAAAACAATAATAATCTACTCCTGCGCATAGCTATTCTTCGATATTATATTCTTTCAATTTACGATATAAAGTCCGCTCACTGATACCCAAATCGGAAGCAGCATCCTTTCTTTTTCCCTTATGTTTTTTCAATGCTTTTTCAATAAGTTCTTTTTCCTTATCCATGATGTTCAGGGATTCTTCCACCACGATATGATCATCTATCTTATCCCCTGCGTATAAAACAGGCTGAGCAGGTGCTGCCATTACTGAGGTTCCCCCAGATTCAATTTCTTTAAGGACGGGGTAATCCTGCAACAGGCTTTCTTTTGTATATGCTGCAGCAGCCGGTGCTGAAGAAGGGTTATGCAGAATTTCAACAAACATTTTTTTCAACTCTGTCACATCTTTCTTCATGTCAAAAAACAACTTGTACATGATATCCCGTTCACTGGTAAAATCATTATGGGTTCCTGCATGTGCCAGAACAGGTAACCTGTTCTCTTTATGTTCAGGTATAAACCTTCTCATTTCCTGTGCGGAGACCTGTTTATCTTTCGATAAAACAGAAACCTGTTCGGCAATATTCTTCAGTTCACGTACATTTCCCGGCCAGGAATAAGAAAGTAAAACTTCTCTCGCCCCTTCATCCAGTTGTATGGGTGATGTCTTATATTTTTCTGCGAAATCAACGGCAAACTTTCTGAACAAAATGACTATGTCTTCTTTCCTGTCGCGAAGGGAAGGGACCCTGATCGGCACGGTATTCAGACGGTAATATAAATCTTCCCTGAACTTGCCGTTTTGCGTGGCAAGGAGGAGATCTTTATTTGTAGCGGCGATAACGCGTACATCGGTCTTTTGCACTTTTGAAGAACCAACACGGATGTATTCACCTGTTTCCAGCACACGAAGCAGGCGTGCCTGTGTGCCCAGTGGCATTTCACCTATCTCGTCAAGAAATATGGTGCCACCGTTTACGGTTTCAAAATATCCTTTACGGCTGTCCATAGCCCCGGTAAAGGAACCTTTTTCATGACCGAATAATTCAGAATCGATGGTTCCTTCCGGTATGGCGCCACAGTTTACCGCTATGAATGGATTATGTTTCCTGGCTGATAAAGAGTGAATGATCATGGAAAATACTTCTTTACCCACACCGCTTTCGCCATTAATCAATACCGTTAGGTCGGTACTGGCTACCTGTATGGCTACCTGTAGTGCATAATTTAATGCAGGTGAATTTCCAATAATGCCAAACCTGTTTTTTATTTGTTGCTGATCCATTTCCTATCCTGTTATTTTTCCAAGTAAAGTTCCTTGTGTACAATCATCTGCGGTGACCATTACATAGTCTCCTGCCTGGATGGCAGTATCCTCTTTTGGAAATACGATGACCTTGCTATGACTTGTTCTTCCCATCCAGTGTGCGTCACTGCGTTTTGAATTTCCTTCTATAAGTACTTCATAAGTATTACCGAGATCCCTTTTATTGCTTTCAAGGGATAGCTTGTTCTGCAGGCTGACTATTTCTTCCAGCCTTCTGCCTTTGATTCCTGCAGGAACATCATCCGTATATCTTTTTGCGGCAAGGGTACCGGGTCTTTCAGAATACATGAACATATAAGAAAAATCATATCCGCATTCTTCCATAAGGGCAAGTGTAAGTTGGTGGTCTTCCTCAGTTTCCGTACAAAAGCCGGTGATCAGGTCTGAACTAATGCCGCATCCCGGAAGAATTTCTTTAATTTTCCGGACCCTGGCGAGATACCATTCCCGGGTATATGTCCTGTTCATCAATTGCAGAATCCTGTTAGAACCGCTTTGAACAGGCAGGTGAATATACTTGCAGATATTTTCATACCGTGCCATGGTATGCAGTACTTCATCCGTAATATCTTTTGGATGTGATGTGCTGAACCGTACCCTGAGTTTTGGATTTATGGAAGCAACTATTTCCAGCAATTCGGCAAAAGTGACATCCTTAGCAGTTTCAGGATTGCGCCAGTAATAACTGTCTACATTCTGCCCCAGGAGTGTTACTTCATGATAACCATTATCTGCCAACTCGCGGCATTCCGCTATGATAGAAAAAGCATCCCGGCTTCTTTCCCTGCCACGCGTGAAAGGGACCACACAAAAAGAACACATATTATTGCATCCCCTCATGATACTAACAAAAGCAGATATACCATTACTGTTCAACCTCACCGGTGAAATATCTGCATAGGTTTCTTCCCTGCTCAGCAATACATTGACAGATTTTTGTCCTTCCCCTGCTTCTTTAATTAAAAGGGGAAGTGTCCGGTATGCATCCGGGCCAACAACAATATCCACCAGTTTCTCTTCTTCCAGTAATTTGGTCTTTAGGCGTTCTGCCATACAGCCCAACACACCTATCAGTAATGAAGGATGTCGCTTTTTTATTTTTTTGAACTCGGTAAGTCTTTTTCGTACAGTCTGTTCTGCTTTTTCCCGGATGGAACAGGTATTTAAAAAAATCAGATCGGCTTCTTCAACATTGCTGGTAGCCCCAAATCCCTCCCCCTGCAAAATGGAGGCAATAATTTCGCTGTCACTGAAATTCATCTGGCAACCATAACTTTCTATATAGAATTTCCTGCCATATATGTTCTGGTCATTGACCGCAGGGGCGATGGATTCTCCCTGCCTGGTTTCATCATGCACTTTATTCATCATCAGTTCCGGCATATCAGTTCATTTATCGGATAGCAAAAATAGGTGAAAAGTGTGACAGTTTGTCATAGAGCCTGTTTAGATTGAATAGGATTTATAGGTAATTTCACCTTTTATGGCCTGCCGGATGAAGTATGCTTTCATATTAATGTTTTTCCCATTTTGGATTATGGCCCAGCCGGGCTTAAAAGGCAGCCTGGAAGCCAGTTTACTGAATAAATCCAATGCCCTTGGTATTGAAGGGGCGACAGTACAACTGACCGGGTCGGGACCCAATGCCATGTCCCTGTCCAGGGTTTCAGGCAGAAACGGCCGCATATATATGGATTCCATTCCCTTTGGATTCTATCGCCTATCTGTGACGATGATGGGATTTACGGCTTTCCGGATGGACAGTATTCATTTTCATCCTGAAAATGAGCATATTTTCCTGGGTGAAATAATGATGGAACAGCGACCGGGTGACTTAGAGACTGTTGTGGTATATGCGGAAAAGCCATTGCTCCAGGTGAAGGATGGAAACCTTACCATGAATGTTGCGGAATCCCCTCTGAGTGCGGGCTCTAATGCAGGGGACCTGTTGAAGAATATTCCACTGGTGGCTACGGATCCGGATGGTAAAGTCACCGTCAGGGGAAGGGAACCCAGGATACTGATTGACGAAAAACCGGTGGAATTAAACGGACAGCAGTTGTCAGATTTCCTGGAATCATTACCGGGAGGGATGATCGAGAAAATCGAAGTAATGACCAATCCACCGCCACAATATGCCAATGAACCCGGTGGGGTGATCAATATAGTGACCAAAAAAGGGAAGTCGGGCCTGAACGGAAGAATCAGCCTGTTTGCAGGTTCAAGGGGAGAAGCCGGCGCCAACGGCAGCCTGAGTTATCGCAAGAAAGGCCTGGCGATAAATTTTGTCATGGGCGGAACATATAATGAATACCAGGGAAACGGATCCGGGTATAGGCAAAACCAGTATCCTGATTCGTCCAATGCATTGCAGACCACCAACCGGTATAAAAATATTACCAGGAGGCCTAATTCCAGGTTCAGTCTTGATTATGACCTCAATACCCGGCAGACCATCAACATGGTACTCCAGGTGAATGAAAATGATTTTGACAATAATGGCCTCACTGGCTATGAAAATATCAATACCTATGGTGAATTATACAAGAGGAGTGAAAGAAGTATTTATTCCACCGGGTAATAACCTGAATCCATCTGCCAATATAACGTATACGTATAGGGGAAAAACAGCGGGAGAGGTATTCAGGATCGTAACGGGATATAATACGTCCTGGCAGGCAAATGACAGGTATTATGTTCAGCAATTCTTTGATGCATACAATTATCCGACAGGGCCTGATTCCGTTCAGTGGCAACTGGGCGATACCAGGAACCGGGGCGGGAATGCAAGGCTCAGCTATGATAAACCTTTTAATGAACAGAGAACCATTTTTTCCTTTGGTAGTGCCTACCTGCAGAACCGGAGCAATGTGGTACTGAATTCATATTATGAGCAGCCAACAGGGGAAGTAATAAACAGCGAAAGGCTGAGCAATGACCTTTTATTTCGACAGCAGGTATTTAATTTTCGTGCTTCCGCCAGGCAGAAATTAGGCAAGCGTTACCATGCTTCGGCGGGAATAGCCTGGGAGAAAACGGATATACTTTTTGAATTATACAACATCAAGCAAACCGCGGCAAACAATTATATAAACTGGCTTCCATTCGGAACTTTTTCCGGAAATTTTGAGAATGGTAAAACATTGAGCCTCTCATACCGAAAAGCCATACGCAGACCCGGTATTCGTGAGCTAAATCCTTCCGTGGATTATACAGATCCGTATAATATCCGTTTCGGGAACCCCACATTATTGCCATCGCTGTCGCATAATGTTGACCTTGTCTTTGGGAAAAACAATAAACAGTTCTCTGTAAATTTCGGGCTTGGATATAATATCGTTGAAGATATTTTTACCAATGTCCGTACACTGGTCGAAGATGGAAAGACAACCATTACATGGGAAAATATCAGTGCCCGTAAAGAATATGAAGCCAGCAGCTGGCTCAACTACAGGTTTAGTTCAAAACTCAGGACAGGACTTAGTGTGGGATATGTGTATAATCAATACAGTGCTTACGATATTGATGTCAACAATTACCGCAATGGGGGTTCACTTAACGCAAACATCAATATCAGCTACGCACCGGCATCGGTCTGGAATATTACCGGCAACATGCATGTAAACCGGTTTGCCAATCCACAGGGAACAGTAAGAAGTACAATGGCTATGAATGTAGGGGTACAAAGAAAACTGTTTAGCAAGAAATTACTGATTACGCTTAATGCCATTGATCCCATTTTGCAGCAACGGTATGATAATCTTACTGTGGGAACCAACTTTACGGTGAAGAGTACCGGACTGACGGAAACCAGGAATTTCCGGCTGACCCTGACATACCTGTTTCAGAAAAAAGTATGATCAATTCAGGATGAAACCTTACCTGGTAATTTCGATTTCAACCAGCTTTTCTGCATAGGTATGATCCAGTGTTCGAGGAGTTCTTTTTTCGTTAATACTGTATTGTTGAAATAAAGGGTATCACCTGTAATAAATCCATTGACTATGGCATAATTAACCTGTGATACCGGCAGGAGCTGGACCTTATCTTTTATCACAAAGGCAAGCAGTTGCCTGTTAAACAGGTTTACCCTGAATTTTTCTTCTATTTGTTTCATCAGCCTCACAGAACTGTCCGTACTGCAACCACTTACACCCGTTGCAGTTTCATCAGCCATGAGCACAATGAACTGCCCGAAAAAAAGTGTCGCAAATCCTTTCACCGGATCGCCATGAGATTGCCATCCTGCCACAAAATTTTCCAGCATAACTTCAATATCCAGTGCTTCACTGAGGGTGAAAAGCCGGTCAGACTGGTATATCCATACCCTGGATCCTTCATGAAATTCATCGGGCAGTAAATGATCGTATGCTAAGTTCATGGTGCAAATATAAAAATAACCGGCCAGATCTTACTTCATGGATTCAGCGATAAGTTCTGCAATATCCATCACACCGATTTCAGTTTCTTTCTCCTTTCCCTTGATACCGTCAGTGAGCATGGTATTGCAGAAGGGGCATGCAGCAGCAATGATGGAAGCCCCGGTTTCAATGGCCTCTTCGGTTCTTTCCAGGTTGATCCGGGTGTTTCCTGCTTCTTCTTCCTTAAACATTTGTGCCCCGCCTGCCCCGCAGCATAACCCGTTTGACCTGCACCTTTTCATTTCCACCAGTTCTGCATCAAGCAGTTCAAGCACTTTCCTGGGTGCTTCATAAATATTGTTTGCACGGCCCAGGTAGCAGGAATCATGATAGCTGATGCGTTTACCCTTGAAGGTTCCGCCTTCTTTCATTTTTATTCTTCCTTCATTGATGAGTTCCTGCAGGTAAGCACTATGATGCATTACTGTGTAAGTTCCGCCCAGTTCCGGGTATTCATTCTTCAACACATTAAAACAATGGGGGCAAGTAGTCACAATTTTTTTTACACCATAATTATTCAGGACCTGGATATTCTGGTATGCCATCATCTGAAACATAAATTCATTCCCCGCACGTCTTACGGGATCACCTGTACAGGCTTCTTCTTTACCCAGTATGGCATAGTTCACCTCCAGCTTGTTTAATATGGTGGCAAAAGCCCTGGTAATTTTTTGTGCCCTTTGATCAAAGCTTCCTGCACAACCTACCCAGAAAAGTATGTCAGGTGATTTGCCACCGGCAGCAAGTTCAGCCATTACGGGAACGTTCATTCGATCTGTATTTAGGTCAAATATAAAGCAGAAGATATAGTTTTTAATTATTTTATAAACTGTAAATTCAGCGAACGATGCATGCGGATAAAATGGTCCTGCTCAGGAATTATGACCTTTGGTCACATCTCACTGATGAGGAATATGAAGACATTAAGGTGGTTCACAATTTTCTTGAAGCAAGGAAAGGCGACTATATATATTTTGAATCCTTTATGCTGGATAAACTTTTCTTTATAAAGGAAGGTTTCATTCGAATAGGTTTTATCAATGAAAAAGGAGAGGAGGTCATCAGGGAAATCATTCAAAAAGGGGAAGTGTTTGGTCAATTCACATTAACCCGCCAGAACATTCATGGAGAATTTGCCCAGGCACATAAAACCGATGTGAGTCTCTGCGCCTTTAATATCAGCGACTTTGAAAAAATACTTGCACAAAAACCAGGCCTTGCAATACATTATAGTAAAAAGATAGGACAGAAACTGCGCAGTGCGGAAAACCGGATCGTCAATCTTTTGCATAAGGATGTGCGGAGCAGGCTGCTTGGGTTCATTTATAACCTGGCCATTCAGCAGGGCTTTTCCGGATCAACAAAGGAATTCAGGATGGAAAGTTTTCTAACACATGATGATATTGCGCGATTAATTGGTTCATCCCGCCAGACTGTAACATCCATTATCAATGAAGCGCAGTCCCTTGGCTCTGTTTGAATATGAACCGGAAAGAAATCTTCATTCCTGATGTTAATGGTCTGCTAAAAGCAGCAGATGTCAGCTAGATGACATTTTAAAGTTTCTGCCTGTACTAGCTTAGTAGGCAAAACACTGATTATGCTTCGATTCCTGTTAATGATGTCGTTCATTGTATTTCTTCTTTCCTGCAAAAAGGAAAATAATACGCCGGACCAGCCTGTTGATGAAATGCTACCTCCGGGTATGCAAATTGTAAAAGGTACTTTTACGTCTACCCCAGGACATAATGTTCAGGGTACTGCAAAAATATTTGAGGATAACGGCAGGAAGGAATTAAGGCTTGAAAATTTTACCAGTACAAACGGACCTGATCTCAGGGTTTACCTTTCGAAAGATCTCAATGCATCCTCATTCATCAGCCTTGGGTCATTGAAATCAGTCAAGCGGAAACCAGAATTATGTAATTCACGGGAATGCCTGATTTTGCGGAATATAAGCATGTACTTATCTGGTGTGAACAATTTACCGTTTTATTTGGTTCTGCAACCATTAACTGATTGCTTACAGGGATTCATTTTCATAATTCTCCATGCTCCATTATAATTAGTAGTTCAATGATTAAGTTCAGCACCATCGTTTTCTTTTTATCATTTTCCCTTTCTGTTAGCGCTCAACAATTACCGCGGGTTAACCGGTTTGCCGACCTTTCTGCAACCTTTGGAAGTGAACAGGGCACCTTTGCTGCATCTTATGTGCACAACTGGAGAACAGGTAAAAACAGGAAGTTTGAAATAGGAGCGGGCGCCAGATGGACATTATATTACGGCGAGAAAAAGGATTTTGTGACGGCTGGTCCGGCCAGCCTTACCCGCAGTTTTACTTTCCCATTCCTGATTGTGTTCGCCGGTCAAAAAACGGAAAATATGGATACCCTGACCGTGCAGCGGCCATTGGTCAATATGCTGAACCTTAGTTTTAATATGGGATATCACATTACGCCAAGGTTGTACGGAGGTGTAAACATTGATGTGATTGGAATTTCTTTCGGTCAGAAAAGCGGGGCTATTCTGACCAGTAATGGAAATACCCTGACTGAACCTGAAGCTGTTCCGGCTTCGCTGAATCTTTTGCTCACAGGTGACCATGACCGTGGTAATCTTAATTCCGAGTTTTTCGTTAAATACCAGGTTGGCAGGAGAATAGGGATTAAAGCGATTTACCAGTTTGTATTTATTGAATACCAGACTAACAACATTATCCAGGTGGCTCCGGATGGAACTGAAGTGGACAGGTTCAGGAATAAAGCCAATAATTTCGGACTGGGTATCAGCTATGGGTTTAATTAAAAAACATGTGGATTTCCAGGTACCTGATTTTTTTTGCTGTTGTAATGCTGACCTGCTTAAGCGGCCTTGGCCAGCTACGTTTAGTGGGTGGCAAGTCTACCGTGAAATTCAGGATCAGGAACCTGGGCATAGCGGTGAATGGCAGTTTCTCAGGGCTTTCGGGGAATATTACGTTTGATAAAAATAATCCCGGGGCAGCATCTTTCGAAGCAAGGGTTGATGCTTCTTCGGTTAATACAGGGATCGGGGCGAGGGACAGGCATCTGAAGAAACCTGATTATCTGGATATTGAGAAGTTTCCTGCAATTTCCTTTGTATCAGAAAAGGTGACCCGGGCCAGTGACGGAAGATACATGGTAACGGGTAAACTGTTTATCAAGGACAAGGATCAAACAGATAAGTTTTCCATTTACCGAAAACGCTGGAGCAAGGAGGAACAAGGTTTACGGGGTCATTCAGTATTAACCGGAGGGAATTCAATGTTGGCGGATCAAGCATTTCACTTAGTGACAATTTGATTATATTTTTGTCAGTCTTTGCGGATTAATATTAATTTGCCAAATATTTGAAAACTAACTTGAACTGATGCAATTGCAACAAGCCGTGAATAATGTTTTTGTTCAATTATCCGGATCCCTTGAAACACTTAGTCCGGATGAGTATGCAAAGCCCTGCCAGAATCTCAGTGAAGCCACCATCGGCCAGCACGTAAGGCATATCATTGAAATGTTTTTATGCCTTGAAAAAGGCTATCAGTCAGGTATAGTCAATTACGAAAACAGGAAAAGGGACCAGCAGATAGAAAGGGACATGGCATTCGCCATGCTGCAACTCCGGGAAATACACCAGGGCCTGGGTAAACCCGATAAATCACTGATGCTTGAAGGCGTTTATAACGATGATTCCTCCAACCTCATGCAATTCCCGACCAACTATTACCGTGAAATCGTGTATAATCTTGAACATACCATTCATCATATGGCACTGATCAGGGTTGGACTGAAGGAACTTACTCAAATTGAATTACCGGAAACCTACGGGGTAGCTTCTGCAACGGTCAAGCATAAAAGGTCATGTGCACAGTAACCTTTATTCCTTCCAGGGATAAAATCTTCCTGGTATCAAACAGGGATGAGAAACATACCCGTATGGATGCGCATGAACCAGTAGCATATTCATCACCAGGTGGCCATGTTTTATATCCTAAGGACGCCGAGGCAGGAGGCACCTGGATTGCCATGCATGCAAATGGCAACGCTGTGGTATTATTAAATGGCGGAACGGATGCACATATCGCAGATCCGCCATACCGGAAAAGCCGCGGCCTTGTATTGCTTGACCTGATCGTTGAACCTTCACCTGCATCGGCTTTTTTGTCTTTGGACCTGTATAACATTGAGCCATTTACAGTAGTTTGCTGGGATAATGGTAAACTACTGGAAGGAGTATGGGATGGAGAAAACAGGCATATATCCCGCAAAGATGAGACCAGGCCCCATATATGGTCGTCTGTAACATTATATGACCGGGATATAAGGACCCGCCGTGAAGGCTGGTTCCGTGAATGGCTTATTGCCTGCAAGGATCCGGTGCTTGAAGATATTCTGCACTTTCACCAGTTTACGGGCGAGGGCGATCAGCATAATGATCTCCTGATGAACCGCAACGGCGAGTTATATACGGTAAGTATAACCGGAATGAAAATTGGAAAAGATAACGGTGAAATGATTTACAAGGACCTTCGCAATAACCGCTTATCCATTTCAGGATTGATGTTCAGTCCCTGTCCCTCCGTCCATTAATAAATATGAAAAAAATCTTTCATCATCCTTTTTTCATCAGGCTGTTTAAACTGGGAATACTGGTCTTTTGGCGCAGTATATTTCTGGACCATTCCTGCCTGGTTATTCTTTTGCCTCCGGTCAAGATCTTTTTTCTTTTTTTCAGCATCAAACCCCTCTATTGAAAATGGCGGATTGATCGGGGAATCAAAAAAAAACATACATGAAATCCTGCCAAAAAATTTATATCCCGGCACACTGCATTTCAAACATTCAACCGATGCCGCAGAAGTCATAAAAGGCATCGGGACAGCAGGCTTGAAATTCCCGCTCATCGGTAAGCCGGATATTGGCGGGAAGGGAAGGGGGGTAAAATTGCTTCAAAATGAAAATGATGTGATCCATTATTCCCATAAGGCCCTGCTTGATTATCATATCCAGGAGTATATTGATTACCCGTGTGAAGCAGGTATTTTTTATTACCGTTACCCGGATGCTGAAAAAGGCCATATATCAGGAATTGTTGGCAAGCAGTTTTTAACAGTAACGGGTAATGGAAAAGATAACCTCCTTCAATTGCTGAAAGCCGACAGCAGGAGTATCATGTACCTCGAAAAGCCTTGAAGCCATGCACCATGGCCGGCTGGATGAAGTGATTCCGGAAGGCGAACAAAGAGTGGTTTCGCCTTATGGAAATCATGCACGGGGTTCAAAGTTCCTTGATTGTACTGCCTGGTGTGATAAGCAGCTTGAAGATACCATTGATGCAATCAGTAAATCAATCCCTGGTTTTTATTACGGGAGGTTCGATATACGGTATCTCAGCTGGGACAGGTTAAAGGAGGGCAAGGATCTCGTAATTATTGAAGTAAATGGCGCCGGCGCTGAACCAACCCATATGTATGACCCGTCTCATTCCGTTTTTTTTGCATGGAAAGAAATCATACGCCACTGGAGTATAATGGAGAAAATCAGCCGGAAAAACCATAAGAAGGGCATTCCCTACCTTTCATTCAGGGATGGGGTTAAAATGTTCCGGGACGAGAAGAAAAACTCGGAAATACTGCTTGCCATGTCGGCACAAATTCAATAATTTCATTAATGCCTTTTTTTCGCTTATTCATGACCGGTATGTTCATCAGTTTCCTGGGAACACTTCCCATGGGCACGCTGAATATTTCAGCCATGCAGATTTCATTGTCAGACGGGATCAGGCCGGCATTATATTTTTCCGCGGGGGCAGTGCTGGTGGAAATCATTTATGTCAGGATTACCCTTGTGGCGATGAATTGGTTCAGAAAACATAAAAGACTGTTACTGGGTATGGAGTGGTTTACCCTGGCTTTGATCATGGCGCTGGCAGTTTCCAGTTTTTATACAGCGTTGAACCCATCAGTAAAGGCAAGTCCCATTTTGTCAAATACCATTCACCGTTTCTGGCTGGGGGTTGGCATGAGTGCCATTAATCCCTTACAGGTACCTTTCTGGTTTGGCTGGAGTTCAATACTGGCGTCAAAGAATCTGCTGCCGCCCAAAGAAAGTGTGTTCCTCACTTATATGGCGGGTATTGGCATAGGTACCATCATTGGTCATTGCATATTTATATTCGGGGGCAGGCTGCTGGTGGAAAAACTGAATACACGCCAGGATGTGGTTAACCTTGTTATAGGCTTGATTTTCCTGGTTACCGCCATCATACAAGCGATAAGAATGGCACGCCATAAGGACCTCATTTCCACAATGCAGGAAGAAAACAGTTAACCCTCTACCCAACGGTCACGGTCATCCGGAGAAAATTTCCACGGTGCAAAGTTGTTTTCTGTATTGCTGAACATGCCGCTCCATTCTACAGGAACATTACTTTCTTCCATAGCCTGGAACCTGCGTAATTGTAATATGATATCAAGCGGACTTATTGAAACGGGGCACTCTTCAACACAGGCATTGCAGGTAGTACATGCCCTTATTTCTTCCTGGCTGATATAATCATGCAGCAGCGATTTCCCATCGTCATTAAAATTTCCGTTTAGCCGGATGTTTTTACCCACTTCCTCCATCCGGTCGCGGGTATCCATCATGATTTTCCGGGGTGAAAGTTTTTTACCTGTGATGTTAGCCGGACAGGCAGCTGTGCAGCGCCCGCATTCGGTGCAACTATAGGCATCGAGCAGGTTCCTCCAGCTTAAGTCCATGATATCCTTTGCCCCAAACCGTTTGGGTTGATCCTCCGCACCGGCCGGAATCAGTTCAGGCTGCATGGCATACAAAACTTCCTTTTGTATGTCAGGCATATTCTGCATCTTACCCTGCGGGGCCAGCCTGGCGTAATATGCATTGGGAAAAGCAAATATGATATGAAGGTGTTTTGACCATGGAAGGTAGTTCAGGAAAGCAAAAATCCCGATGATGTGCAACCACCATGCAGATCTCTCCAGAACCACCAGTGAAGCATCTGACATATTGAGAAAAAGAGTCTGCAGGATTCCGGAGAAGAGGAAATTGCCTGTGAGGTGGTTTGCATAATGACCGTAGGCCCTTGATTGCAAAATGGTGTCACTGGCATTCATCGTGAGAAAAAGGCTCATCAGGATAATTTCTGTCACCAGTATGATATTGGCATCATTGCGTGGCCAGCCATCCAGTTCCTCCTGGTTCAGCCTTTTAACCTTCAGGAGGTTTCTTCTTGCCAGGAATATAATACAAACGATGATCACACCTATAGCCAGGAATTCAAAGGCATTAATCAACCAGGGATAAATAGCACCCAATGGTGCGGCAAACAACCTGTGCGTTCCCAGGATTCCATCGAGCATGATTTCAAGCACTTCCAGGTTGATGATAATGAAACCTGCATAGATAACAAAGTGCATGATGGCCACCAGTGGTTTTCTGAACATTTTCTTCTGGCCAAAGGCTAACAGCAAAACATTCTTCCAACGTTCACCGGTGTGGCCACTAAAGTCTTCCGGCCTGCCCAGGTTGATGTTCCTTTTTAATTCACCTGTTTTCCTGGCAAAGAACCAAATGGCAGCCCCTGCCAGCAGAACAAACAGTATTTGCTGAATCAATTCCATAATCGTTAGTTACAATTTGCTAATTTACACCCTATATAACTGTAATAGGCAATATGTCGACTGAAAAAAATTATATACTAAGTGCCGATGTGGCGGAAAAGAAGCTGAAGAGAATGGCCTATGAAATCCTGGAAAACAACATTGGGGAATCTCATGTAATCCTTGCAGGCATTAAACAAAACGGTTACCTCATTGCACAAAAACTAATGGAATTGCTGAAGGAGATTTCTGACACCAGTTTCCAATTGATTGGCATGTCACTCGATAAAAAGCACCCTTCAGCAGTGGAAATGGATACGCAAATTGATTTTAATGATAAGGTGGTGATCCTTGTTGATGATGTTGCGAATAGTGGTAAAACACTGATTATATGCCCTTAAGCCTTTACTTCAAAGCTACCCGAAAAAAATACAGATACTGGTGATGGTGGAAAGAAGCCATAAGAAATATCCTGTCAGGCCAGATTATGTTGGCATCTCACTTTCCACCACGCTGCAGGAACATATATACCTTGACGTTGAAGGAGACAGGATAACGGGGGCCTACCTCGAATGATCAGAAATACAGCCCATGCACTTTAAATTCCCCTTTTGTATTCCATTCCAGCGCAGGTGCCGGAATCTTGATAGAATTTACCAGCGAGAAAACGGACTTTAACCATTTTTTCCTCGTTTTTATTTTTGTCAGGTCAACATCAGCAGATAGAAAAAACCTGCGGTAACGCTCTATATCAGATCTGTCAGTCACCATACCGCTTTCATCGGTCCAAATATTGTCCTCTCCTCCCAGCATAAGCCTTGCATTATAACCGACCGACAAATTAAGCCATCGTGGAATCCTGCTATCGGGCATGAATGAACGAAGATTGGCGCTTATCCAGTAAGTCTGGCTGTTATAATCTTTCAATACCCTTTCCATGCCTCCCGTTCCAAATAATTCATCTGCACGTGCACTGACATCAGCAGGATAGGAATACGGAAAATAACTGAACTTAACCTGGATGCGCTGTTCATTCCAGATCAGTTCCTGGCTCACATAGGCCATCGAACCGGCTATGTTCATGGCCATATCACCCCAGCTGAATCCCCATTCGGCAGAGAAACCATCCTGTATTTCAATGATACTCTGGTAAGCAATGGCGCTAATGCCACCCAGCCAGATGGCTTTTTTCCGCTGTATACCTGTCCACTTCCAGATATCTCCCGAAATACGGCTGATCTGGTAACTTGTCCATACATGGCCTGCCTTGTCCATCTGCTGCCATTCATCCCAGTCATTAAAAGTGTGAAATGGTTCCTTTGGATAATCGGCGTACCATGCTTGATTGAGGGCGATGAATGAACCAGCCCATAGTGCTGTCTGTGCCCCGGCCACCAGCCATATTCTTCCTTTATGGGGAACCTGTGTATGTGGATGAGGTCAGGCTGTCCTGTGCCTTCAGCTGAAGGTTGTATAACAGCAAGAGGGGTATGAGGAGTTTCCGGTACAACAAGCCAAAAATACAAATACCTTCCCAAAGCGTTCCAATTTGTAAAATTCAATACCTTCATCTTCCTATCTTTCAGAATAAAATTATTACATATGGATGCTGTGATTCAGCAAAGGGTAAATGCCTGGCTAGAAGGTAACTATGATGAAAACACGAAATCGGCTATAAAAAAGCTCGAATCGGAAAATCAAAAGGAACTTGCAGACGCTTTTTACCGCAACCTTGAATTTGGTACCGGCGGTCTCCGCGGTATTATGGGTGTTGGTACCAACAGGATCAATAAATACACGGTAGGAATGGCTACCCAGGGTTATGCGAATTACCTGAAAAAAAGCTTTCCCGGTGAATCGGTTAAGGTGGCTATTGCCCATGACAGCCGGAATAACAGCAGAACATTTGCAGAGATTACGGCCAATGTAATGGCGGCTAATGGTATACAGGTATACCTGTTTGAAAGCCTTCGGCCAACACCGGAATTATCTTTTGCCATTCGGCAATTGAAATGCCAGGGAGGCGTGGTATGCACGGCATCCCATAATCCCAAGGAATATAATGGATACAAAGCCTACTGGAATGATGGCGGACAACTGGTGCCGCCTCATGATAAGAATGTTATCACCGAAGTGGACAAGATTACCTCCCTGGATGATGTTAAATGGAGCGGTGGTGAAAAAAATATCACACTGATCGGTCCAGAGATGGATGAGGCATATTATGAAATGGTGAAAAGCCTTAGTGTATACCCTGAAGTGATTGCCAGGCAAAAAGACCTCAAAATTGTATTTACGCCAATTCATGGTACAGGCATCATGCTTGTTCCGGAAGTTTTGAAAAGGGCAGGTTTTACCAATGTTCACCTGGTGGAAGAGCAAATCGTCCCGGATGGTAATTTCCCTACGGTGGTATACCCCAACCCGGAAGAAAGCGAGGCGATGAACATTGGCTTGAATAAAGCCCGGGAACTGGATGCGGATATTCTTTTAGGTACAGATCCTGATGCAGACAGGGTGGGGATCGGCGTTAAAGACCATAAGGGTAACTGGGTGCTTGTAAACGGTAACCAGACTGCAGTGCTGGCATTCAATTATATGATAGAAGCCAGGAAAGCGAAAGGACTTGCACAACCAAATGATATGGTGGTTAAAACCATTGTTACGACGGATATGATTGATGAGTTCGCAAAAAAGAATGGTGTAAAATGTTATAATGTCCTGACCGGTTTTAAATGGATCGCAGAACTGATCAAAGAAAAAGAAGCAACGGAAAATTATGTGATTGGCGGAGAGGAATCATATGGACTCATGCTTGGAGACAGGCTAAGGGATAAAGATGCGGTAAGTGCAGTGGCCATATTATGTGAAATGGCGGCGTATGAAAAAGATAAAGGCAAAAGCCTGTTTGAAAAACTGCTGGACCTTTATGTGGAATATGGATTCTATAAGGAACACCTGATCTCCATTACTAAAAAAGGGATGGATGGACAGCAGCAGATCGCTGCCATGATGGAACAGTTCCGCAACAGTCCGCCTGCTGCATTAGGCGGTTCTTCAGTGGTTACCCTTCTCGATTATGAAAAAAGGGAAGGAAAGAATTTACAGACAGGTGAAAGCTGGGCCATCCAGCTTCCGAAAAGTAATGTGCTCCAGTTCATTCTTGCTGATGGAAGCAAGATCAGTGCAAGGCCATCCGGAACCGAGCCCAAGATTAAATTTTATTTCAGCGTTCATACCAAACTGGCAGATAAAGTTTCCTATGATGCAGTGAGTGCCAGCCTTGATCAGAAGATTAAAAATATTATTCAGGACCTAAATCCCTGAACAGGAAACGGTATACAATAAAAAAAGGCTTCACATAACCGGAAGCCTTTTTTTATTTTTATACAGGTATTTTTAACACCTGCCCCGGGAATATTTTATCAGGGTCTTTCAATATATCCCTGTTTGCTTCATAAATATCCTTCCAACTGACACCGGAATAATTTTTGGCGATCTTTGAAAGGTTATCGCCTGATTTTACTTCATACGTTTCAGGAACAGACTGGTCTACGGTAACATTCAGTACCATGTCAGCTGAACGCATTTCCGGATCTGCTTTTTCATATAAATTCCAGATATGATCCTTGGCCTGGTGGTTTGGCGCGGTGCAGGTCACATATAATACGCTTTCCTGTTCAACAATATTCAGGTTGGTAATGCCATTTCCACTTGCATACTGAATGAGCTCCTTGTATTTATCCTGTAATGCCATAAAATTGTATTTAAATTATTTAGAAATAGTCATCTGGTTAATTACTTTTCTGGGCTTTAATTCATTTGCAGCCTGCATTACTTTTTGCAGGTCGGCCTTCTTAACATTTCCTGTAAGGGTAACTTCACCATTATTTACACTTGCCGTTATACCCTTGAATCCTTTAGCTGCAAAAACAGAATCAATCCCGCCTCGCAACACATCATCAGGATTAATCACCACGGGAGGCGGAGGGGGAGGTGGAACGGTGAGGTTATTCACCACTGACTTTACGCCTTTCACTGCCTGGACAGCAGTTTCTGCAGCAGCTTTTGATGCATCATCCGCGACCTGGCCGCTGAGCGTAACAACTCCTTCTTTCACATCAACGGAAACGCCGGAAATAGTGTTGACTGCGGTTTTCACTGATTCGGCAATGGCTGAATCGCTGGGTTTGCATGCCGCCACGAGGAACAGGAAACCCGATAATACCAGGAGGTTCCTGAACAGGTTAACATTTTTCATAAATTTTTTTTTGTAAGTTATAGTGTATAAACCTGATAGAAAAATCATGCCTGATTCATATCCTAAAAATAATATGCGTGTGAATACCATTATTTTTGCCGGATGCGACCAACAGAGGATCATTACCGTCACCGGGGATTAAGGAAAAAACTTGTGGAAGAAGTCAGGAAAAAGGGAATTACGGATGAGCAGGTACTGGAAGCCATCGGAAAAGTTCCAAGGCACTTTTTTCTGGATTCAGCTTTTGATCATATCGCATATGATGACAAGGCATTTCCCATTGGTGAAGGGCAAACTATTTCACAGCCTTATACAGTGGCATACCAGACACAGCTGTTATCATTGAAACCCTATGATAAGATCCTTGAAATTGGTACCGGTAGCGGTTACCAGGCAACTATCCTCGCTACTCTTGGAGTAAATGTGTATACGATCGAACGCCAGAAAAAACTTTTCGATACCAACAAGGATTTTACCTACCTGAGGTCATTTCCCAATATCAAATTTTTTTATGGTGATGGGTTTGAGGGCCTGCCAACTTTTGCACCCTTTGATAAGGTTATTGTGACGGCTGCGGCTCCGGAGATTCCCGGAAAACTTCTCCAGCAGCTAAAACCCGGCGGCATGATGGTTATACCGGTAAATGAAGGTGAGCTTCAGCGCATGATGCGCATTACCAAAAAGGACAATGGAGAATTTACAGAAGAAAGATTTGATCTTTTTTCTTTTGTGCCGATGCTCGGGGGCAAAATAAACAATAACTAAGTACAGTACTAAAAATTAAAGGCCACTGTTTCCAGTGGCCCTTAATAACTCTAGGACTGTGTTTCAAAAACATACTTATTGCATCTGCATACCTTCCTGCATGCCATCTGCACCGCTCCTGGTATTTTTGCGTTTGAAGAGTGACATATCAAATTTACCAAAGCGGTAATTAAAGTTTAATCGTACTACCCTCCAGTCCTGCCTCCTGGTATAATCCTGGACAAAAAATTCAGATTCAGAATGCACGGAAGACACCCTGGTTTTGAAAATATCATTTACACTAAGTGAAAGGGATGCTTTGTTTTCTTTCATGAATTCTTTCCGGATAGCAAAATCAACAGCATAACTGGGATTATTATATCCCTGTGAGGTAGTTTGTGTGAAACCGCCGAATCCGCCGCCACCACCGCCACCACCGCCTCCACCACCACGACCACCACGCCGCCCTGTGGCAGAATGGTTTTACTCCTGTAATCACCACTCAATTGAATGGAATAGTTTTTCGGAAGTTTAAAGGCCAGGTTCATTTTGGCAAAGAAACTCCATAGATCCCCGCTGACTAAATGTGGTGTCAACGGTATTATTGATCTTGGAATTATACACATTCAGGTTGGTAGTCACATCAAGCCATTTGGCCAGCGGATTTTTTGAAGTTACTTCCAGACCATATGCACGGCTGTTATTCGCATTGATATAAGTATTGATAATCACATCCCTTCCCGGAACAGAACTGGGTTCTTTTACCTGGGCCCTGGTGATCAGGTTATTGGTCATTTTTAACCAGCCTGAGAACATGAGGCTGTGATTTTTCTTGAAATTTTTCTGGTAAGACAATTCCATGAATTGGTGAATTCAGGAACCAGGTTGGGATTACCCCTGGTGATATTGAGTGAATCGGAGTAATCAACAAATGGCAGCAACTGGAAGAAATTCGGCCTGTTGATTCTTCTTGAATAACTGAACTGCAGGTCAGTCATTATTGCTTCAATTTCTTTGTCAGGAAAATGCTTGGAAAGAAACTGAATGGAAAGGAATTGCTGAAACTGGAATCATTGGTAAGCAGTGTTCCTTCATAATTTGAACTTTCCATCCTGAGTCCTCAAGGTACGTGAATTCTTTGCCGATCTTTCCGGATAATGGTTGAATATGCTGCCAGCACACGGTCCTCATATTTATAATTGGCATTAATGGCTGCAAAAGGAACCAGTTCACCGGTAATTGGATTCTGAATATAATTCAGGTTTTCACTCTGTACATTCCTGATGGCAGCGCGGACACCTACTTCTAATTTGGTTTTCTCAGAAAGCGGTGTTACAAAATCAGACTGGAAAGTAAAGAAATTATTGTTTCCATTTCCTTCCGATGATTGTTCAATGGGTATACCTTTCGGGTTATTTAGGTCATCATAATATTGGTTGATAAAAAGACCCTCACTTCCATTCTTTGCCCTGCTGTAATTGATATCAGCCGTTAACTCACGGCCGGTTTTCTTGAAAAGTCTTTTATATCCCAATGCACTATTGATATTCCTGAAAAAGAACTCATTGTTGGTTGTCCGGGTTGAAAGATCAGAGTTGATGATATTATCAACTGAATCCGTATCAATGTTAAACAAGTCTGAATTGTTAAACTCCCCTTTTACATAATTACCTGAAATGGTAATGGTATTTCGGTTATCAATAAAATAATCAAAGCCACCCCTGAGGAACATAAAAGAACCATCACTGATCGGGTTGTTGGTCTGGTTGATCAGTATATTGGGTGTGGTATATTTTTCTGTCCGGATGGATTGTCCTTCGCCAATGGATTTCCGCTGGTTATACATTCCGCTCAGAAATACATTTACCTTATCCTGTTTAACATTGATATCACCGCCCAGATTAATTTTTGCACGGGAATCAATACCAGCCCTGACATTACCGTTATAGCCGGCTTTCCGGTTTTTCTTCAGTACGATATTCAGGATTCCCGCCATTCCACCCGATGCATCATATTTTGCAGAAGGATTGGTAATCATTTCCACGCTTTCAATGGCATCTGCCGGAATCTGGTCAAGTGTAAGGGTAGTTGGCCTTCCATCAACGAAGATGGTTGGTGCTGCATTTCTTAAGGTTACATTACCATCAATATCAACATTCAATCCAGGGATATTCCGCATCAGTTCTGTCGCAGTTTGGCCGGCTGATACAAGGCTTTTTTCCACATTGAAAATCCTGCGGTCAACACCCATTTGCATGAATGGCTTTGTAGCCGTAACAGTAACTTCTGCAAGTGATTTTATATCCGGAGAAAGTTTCAGGTTACCAAGGTCTTTATCGACCATATTCATCATTTGAGACATATCGCCTCCAGGCTTGATTTCAAATTTGAGGGCTTGTTCATAAGGCTACATAACCGATAGCCGATATTTTGAGTTTAAACTGGGCCATGATCGGGAGGTTCTCCAGGCTGAAATCACCATTGGCTTTGGTAAGCTGGCCGGAAATTACCTGGTCAACCCTTTTCTTTTGGACGGTATCGAATTTGCTTTGAATTAACTGTACAGAGGCGGCATCAACCGGCTTATTATTCTTTGAATCCACCACTTTGCCGTAGAACCTGCCCATATTCATGTTCTGACCGCCACCCCTGGCTCCTCCAGCAGAAGGAACCTGTGCAAAAGCACCTAAAAGCAACAGGTTCATGGACAGCAGCAAAAAAACTCTCATAAGTATGTTTTGATATTTAGATGTAAAAAGGGTAAAAAACTTGTGCCAGTGCCAAGAATTATATGTTAAAGGCTATTTAACAAGATGAATGGCCAATAGTTGCAGGAAATGAATAAAACCCGCCTTTTTAACAGACCAGCAGAAAAAATGACAAATAACAAGTGCTATTTGGCCACCAGGGTGATGAAAACCTGGAAAATACCAATAAGGAAACCCAGGACCCCTCCCAGTATTTCCACAAAGCGGAATTCCTTGGCCATAATTTGGTGGAGAACGGTTTCCAGTTTGTCAGACGAGAATTGCCTGACTTTTTCTGTAACAATATGTTCCAGGTCCAGTTCCTTTTGCAGCTGCCCGGCATAATGTTGCATCAGGACGGGGAATAGTTCCTGGAGTTCTTCCATGAATGCCGCTTTCAGGTTGCCGATGGTTTTTTCCCCTATGAACATGGAAATCATGGGGAACCGCTTTCCGAGTTTGGTATGCAGGAAAGTATCTATATGTGCATCTACCATCGGCAGAATTTTCTGCAGGTTGGCGGGGTCCGAAATCCTTTGTTCAATATCACTGAACGAAAGAAATTCCTCACTGACCAGTTTACCCAGTTTTTCCCCGAATTGTTCCTGCCTTTTTGGAAAAATACCCTGGAAGGTTATCCATAGGAATTTCCTGGGCTCCCTGGGATGAAACAGCATTTTGATGGCCACCCAGTTGGTGAACCAGCCAATAAAAGCGGAAATAAATGGAATACTCAGCAGCCAGATACTCATATTAATAGATTGGGTGTCGCAAAGAAACAGATATTTGTCCGATAGCAGGGCATTGATAAGCGGCACCATTACCTGATCAGTAAATTCCCGGTCAAATTGGTTTTAGATTTGGGTCAAGAATGGCATTTGCTTATTTTTGCAGCCCGGAAGAATTTCCATACGGAGGGTGTAGCTCAGTTGGTTAGAGCATCAGATTGTGGTTCTGAGGGTCGTGGGTTCGAGCCCCATCATCCTCCCAAAAGCTCCTGCCAATCGGCAGGAGTTTTATTTTTACCACTCATCAAACAATATAAAAGGGTTCGTTAAATGACCTTTATAATAGCAACAATGAGAAGGAAATTCCGTTAAATTTGAGTATGTTAGATCTGCATAAAACTTTTCAATTTATGTTTAGCAAAAAATCCCTCCCTGTTTTAATGGCTATTGTTATAGGTGGAATCCTGATTGCTTTTACCACATTGGGGAATGGAAATCCTCCCACCAAATATGAAAAGATTTTTCAGCAGGTTGCTGAAATGCTTGAAGAGGCGCATTACAGTCCCCAAAAGATTGATGATAATTTTTCCAAACAGATTTTCAAGAAATTCATGGGCAATCCTTGATCCCGATAAAAATATTTTCCTTCAGTCAGATATAAAAGAACTGAAGAAATTTGAAACAAGGATTGATGATGAACTTCATGGTGCTCCCATGCAGTTTTTTACTGCTGCTAATGTGATCTACCAGAAAAGGCTGGGAGAAGTTTCTGGTTTGTATAAAGACCATCCTTGCCACCCCGTTTCAATTATACACGTTGATGAAACAGTCATCATTGACGGGGATAAACTTGATTTCCCGGCCAACGAAACTGCCCGAAAAGATTCCTGGAGGAAAAAGCTTAAATATCTGGCGCTGGAGCGATATGCTGATTTGCTGGATGCCAGGGAACAGAATAAAGGCACTGAAGGCTTTGTAGTAAAAACAGATGCTGAACTGGAAAAAGAAGCGCGGGAAAAGGTAATCAAGATCATGGGAAGGAATTTTGAAAGGCTGAATAATAAGTTTACTGAAGAGGAAAGGTTTAATATGCTGGTGAATACCATTACCACTACCATGGATCCCCACACCACATTTTTCCCTCCTGTAGAAAAAAGATATTTTGATGAACAGATGAGCGGACGTTTTTTTGGCATTGGTGCTTCACTTAGGGCCGATGACGGAAGCATAAAAATTGCCACCCTTGTGGCCGGAAGTCCTGCATGGAAATCACAGCAAATCCAGGTAGGTGATGCTGTTATGAAAGTTGCCCAGGGTGCTGAAGAACCAGTTGACCTGACCGGATTTGACGTGGAAGATGCGGTAAAACTGATTCGCGGTAAGAAAGGCACAGAAGTAAGGCTTACCCTTAAAAAAGCAGACGGCTCTATTAAAATCGTGACCATGATAAGGGATGAAATCAGTGACTGATGAAACTTTTGCCAAAAGTGCGATCATCAATGAAAATGACAAGAAGATCGGTTATATATGGCTGCCTGAATTTTATGCCGATTGGGAAAGGCCCAATGGTGCAAGGAGTGCAATGGATGTGGCACGTGAAATCACTGAAACTCAAAGAACAGAATGTTGACGGAATAATTATGGACCTGCGGAATAATGGCGGCGGATCCTTGTATGATGTGGTGCAGATGGTCGGATTTTTTATTGATGAAGGCCCGATTGTTCAGGTTAAAGACAGGGATGGAAATCCGAATATATTGCGCGACAGGGACAAAACTGTTTTATATGATGGACCTCTTGCAGTAATGGTGAATGAATTTTCAGTGCCTCTGCTTCTGAGATTTTTGCTGCGGCCATTCAGGATTATAACCGCGGTGTAATCATTGGCAGTACATCAACCTACGGTAAAGGAACGGTTCAGCGTAATATTGGCCTTGAAGGAAATACCGGACTTATAGCGAGCAGTGCACAGGAACTGGGTACAGTAAAACTGACCCTTCAGAAATTTTACCGCATTAACGGAGGCTCCACACAATTAAAAGGTGTTACTCCTGATATTGTTATACCTGACCAGCTTGAATACCTTAAGTATCGTGAAAAAGATAATCCCGATGCATTGCCATGGGATGAGATTAAAAAAGCAGATTATGTGTCAGGTAAATCATATTATGATTTACCCTCTATCAGGACCGCCAGCCTCGGACGAATAAGCACGAATCAGTCATTCAATGCCATCAAGGAAAGTACCAGTTGGCTGGCCAAGATCAATGACAAAGAATATTCACTCAACATGGAGAAATACAGGGCAGAGCAAAAGCAGATAAAAGCAACGATTAAAAAAGTTGAAGAAATCAATAAAACAGCTCCGGCGCTTGAGCTTGCGCTGATTCCCAACGATGAGAAAAAATTATCAGCAGACAACGATAAACTCGAAAGAAGGAAACAGTGGATTAAAAACCTGAGCAAGGATATTTACCTGGGTGAGAGTGTAAACGTAATGAATGATATGATCCGGGAAATCTGCACTGGTGAAGAAATAATAATTGCCTTCGAGCAATATAAAATGGTCAATGTGAAGAAATGCCTGATCACATTGACCATTTGCTTTTTACAAGTATCTTTCCCTGAGTATATTAAAGTGATGGCGAACATGACCGATAATCATGTAACCAATCGCGTTAACTGTAACTTGTTTATTATTTGAAATTCCTGTGCTGTTAAGCATTTCAGGAGTAAATCCCCGGAACATCATAAATACGGATTCCCTGACGATAAGTAATTCCTCTTTTAAATCCTTAAGGGTCTTTCCGCTTACATCAGCATGTTGTGCATAGGCATTTTCATCAAAGCCGGGAAGAGATTGCTGCTTCACCCCTTGCAAAACATAATCCCCTGTAAGAAAATATCCTTTCTGTATCAATGATATGTTGCAGTAATTCCTTTACAGACCACTTGCCTTCCGCATACCTGTATTCAGCTTTGTCAGGGGCAATTCCTTCCAGGAAATCTACAATTTCTTCCAGCGATAAACGCATAGTCTGCACCAGGTCCTCTTCACTTACCAGTTTAATATACGTTTCATAAAAAACAGGGTAGTCTGACGGAACTGGTCTGGCCATTTTTATCCTTTTTTAGTTTTTTTAATTGTCGATTTTGGCAATGGTGCTTTCTTGGGTGCAACCTTGGGAACGGTGGAACCCTTATACGTTTCAGCCAGTTTCAATGCTTCTGCGGCATTGATAACGCCCCCGGTTTTACTGAGTTCAGAGAAAGGTACCAAATCTTCTTCTCCTTCCTTGGAAGGTTTGAAAACTTTTATTTCTGGAGCAGGGGTCACAGATTTTTGAATGATTTCTTTTACCTGTGTTGCAGTTAATTCCGGGTAATAGGAAAGTATCAAGGCTGCCAGTCCGGCTGTAACCGGGCTTGCCATGCTGGTTCCCTGCTGGTTTCCGTATGCATTTCCACCCGGTAATGTGCTGTAAATTTTCACACCGGGGGAGAACACATCCACATCTTTCTTTCCATAATTTGAAAAAGAGGCCACCAGATCATCTGCAGTAGGTCCGCTTGCACCAACGGATATCCAGTTGGTTGTATGCTTGCCGTTTTCCAGGTATACCGGGCTGGGATAATTTTCTGCATTATCAATATTTGTGGATTCATTTCCGGCAGCATGTACCAGCAGTACGCCTTTGCTTTCAGCATATTTCATGGCATCATCCACCCATTTTTTCTGAGGTGAAAAACTTTTTCCAAAACTCATATTAATGACCCTGGCGCCATTGTCAACCGCATAACGAATGGCATTGGCAATATCCTTATCATGTTCATCACCATCCGGAACCGCCCTTATGGCCATAATCCTCACATTGTCAGCGACACCATTGATGCCTATCCCATTATTCCGGGCTGCTCCGATAATACCTGCCACATGTGTGCCATGGGAAGCATCAGTAGCCATAACATCATTATTGCCATAATACCTGTCATTTATGTCATCATAATTATCACCTACAATTTTACCCCGGTAATCTTCAGGTTCTTTATCCAGCATCTCCACTTTGGATTTTTCACCGTTATAATATTCCGTAATATCATTCAATCAATTGTTTATTGGAAACATCCATCTGCTGTGTTTGCTGGAAGAGACCAAGCATGATATTTTTGGATTTGCTTTGTTCGGCTGTTGACGGTTTGAAGGGCAGCAGTTCATCGCCGGTGTAAGTTTCTTTTGACATGGCATGTGCGCAGGATGCTGTCAGCTGCCGGCAGTTTTTCAACAATATTTTTAAGGATCAGGACAATCATTGCAGATTCCTTAGCCTGGCTTTCTATCTGCACTTTTGCCCGGAGGTACATCTGTAATTGTGCAAGCTGTTCCGGATTCATTTTAGTTGAATCTGGTATTTGATCCTCATATTTTTTCCGGTATGAATAATACACCCTGGCAGCTTCATAACTGTCTTTGGTAACATTCCTTCCGTCTTTATTTCCCAGGAAGTTCCAGCCATGGATATCATCTATATACCCGTTCTTATCGTCATCCATACCATTTCCGGGAATTTCCTTTGAATTTACCCATAATACAGGCTTAAGGTCTTCATGGGTCGTATCTACACCTGAATCGATAACGGCAACGACTACAATCTGTTTGGGTTTCTTATCCTTAAGGATAGTCTCATATGCCTTCTCAACACCAATTCCATAAACGCCATCCTGCTTGAAATCCAGCAAATGCCATCCTTTGGATACTTCTTTAAGGGATTTCTGGGACATTGCGGAAAGGGAAAAGAGTACAGAAATGAGATAAAACTGGCTAGACGTACAATCATTGATTTATTCAGTTTAAGATACAAAAATACAGCTTGAAAGGCGTATCCTAATAGCCTTTTATCCAATTTTGGGAGTTTTTTGCATAATTCTCAGAAGTCAAATTTAATACCCTGTGCCAGAGGCAGTTTGGTAGAATAGTTTATGGTATTGGTTTGCCGGCGCATATAAACTTTCCATGCATCACTTCCGCTTTCCCTGCCGCCGCCTGTTTCTTTTTCTCCTCCGAAGGCCCCGCCAATTTCCGCACCGCTGGTGCCGATATTTACGTTTGCAATGCCGCAATCGCTTCCTTCTGCAGAAAGAAAAACTCTGCTTCCCGCATATTCAGGGTCATGATGGAGGAGGAGAGTCCCTGTGGCACGCTATTTTGAATATTAATAGCTTCTTCCATGTCTCTGTATTTCATGATATATAGAATGGGGGCAAAGGTTTCCTGCTGTACGATGTGAAATTCCGGTTCAACTTCTGCAATACAGGGTTTTACGTAACAGCCGCTTCTCATATTCACTTCCTTCCGGTACACCCGGTTCCACAATAAAGACACCACCTTCCTTCCTGCATTGGTCTACGGCATCCAGGTACATTTAACCGCATCCTGGTCAATCAGTGGCCCAACATGGTTTATTCTGTCCAGAGGATTGCCAATACGCAATTGTTTATATGCCTTTACCAGTTTTTCCTTGAATACATCATAGACCGATTCATGAATGATCAGCCTCCTGGTTGAAGTACAACGCTGACCGGCAGTGCCCACTGCACCGAAAACGCATCCGATCACGGCAATATCCAGGTCGGCTGATGCAGAAATGATGATGGCATTGTTGCCACCCAGTTCCAGCAGGCTGCTTCCAAGCCTGGCACCCACAGCAGCTCCAACGGCTTTTCCCATCCGGGTGGAACCCGTTGCTGAAATCAGCGGAATACGGTGGTCATTGGATAACCATTCTCCCGTTTCCCTTCCGCCGACAATCACGCAACTAACGCCCTCGGGTACCTGATTTTCACGGAAAACTTCCGCGATTATTTTCTGGCAGGCAATAGCGCAAAGTGGTGTTTTCTCTGATGGTTTCCAGACGCATACATCACCGCAAACCCATGCAAGGGCAGCATTCCAGCTCCACACCGCCACCGGGAAATTAAAAGCGGATATGATGCCTGTTATGCCCAGCGGATGCCACTGTTCATACATCCTGTGCCCTGGCCGTTCACTGTGCATGGTTAAACCGTACAACTGCCTTGATAATCCTACGGCAAAATCACAGATATCTATCATCTCCTGTACTTCACCCATTCCTTCCTGCAGACTTTTTCCCATTTCCCAGGAAACCAGTTTACCCAGCGGTTCCTTAAGCAAACGAAGCTGGTTACCAACCTGTCGCACAATATCCCCGCGTTTGGGGGCGGGCCATTTTCTCCATTCTGCAAAAGCTTCCTCTGCTTTGCTTATAACAGCATCGTATGATTCCCTGTCTGCGGTAAAAACTGACGCAATCGGCTGACCGTCAACGGGAGAAACAGAAACAATTGAGGTTCCTGAAGAACCAAGCCAGTGCTGGCCTGTAGACATTCCGTGATTATGCGAAGAGATGTTGAGCTGTTCCAGGAAATCTTTCATAATTTTTTTTTTATTCTAGCAGTCTGAGTATCAGGTGGTGAGGTTTAGAGTCCGCAAATTAAACCAAAAAACGCTCGGAAATGTGAAATATACGTAGTTACTTTACGTTTAATAGCAGTATAAATCACGTGTCAGAACCACAGCACCTGGTTTATAAATAGCCTTAAATCTTTTCCTTGTAGAGCCATTAATCAGTTCTATGAAAGCCGATTATTTAACTGATTAAAACCTCTGACCATGTACCCTAGAATCCTTACCTTCTTAATGAAGGCATCTTTCATGTTGATTGCCGTTGCATCAACCGCAGGCGAGAAATCAGCCTCCCCTTTCAATTTTACGCTCAGGAATCTCGTTGCCGCAGAAAAGGCCATTGAAGTATCCAATACTTCTTTAAGCAGTTTTTCCGGTAATGCTGAAAAGAAAGAAAAAAACAAATCCAAGGTTTGCGCATGTGAAATCCTGAAACTCAGCAATAATAATGCTAACCAGGAGAATGTCGCCATCTTTTCAGAAATCACCAACAACGGTGATATCAATGCCGAGTATAAAACTGCACTCGAAATCCTTCAGAAACAAAAGAAGAATATGAAGGATCAGTATTATGACAAGGTTAAAGTGAACCAGACCATCACTGCGCCGATGGATTGCAAAACCCTGTACATGAAAATATCAAAAGGTGAAGGCGGACTGGTCATGTATGATATCATTGATGCCGATATTATGTCTGCATTGAAAAATGCAAAGTAATATCAGTATTGTTCGGATTCATTGGGAAAATCCCCTGACCTTACGTCTTTAATATAATGCCTGACGGCTTCGCTAATGCTTTCGTACAGATTGGCGTATTGACGAAGAAACCTCGGTTTGAATTCCTGGTTAATGCCCAGCATGTCATGCATAACGAGGACCTGGCCGTCACAGAATTTTCCGGCACCTATGCCAATGGTGGGGATGGAAAGGCTTTCTGAAACTTCCTTCGCCAGTTCTGCGGGAATTTTCTCCAGGACCAGCGCAAAGCATCCGGCAGCTTCAAGTTTCAAGGCATCGGCTTTCAGTTTCTCTGCTTCGGCTTCTTCCCTTGCCCGCACCTGGTAGGTGCCGAATTTGTATATGCTTTGGGGGGTTAATCCAAGATGACCCATTACCGGCACCCCTGCTGATATAATGCGTTTTATACTTTCCAGTACTTCTTCCCCGCCCTCCAGTTTCACCGCATGTCCGCCGGTTTCCTTCATAATCCTTATCGTGGAAGCCAGTGCTTCTTTTGAATTACCCTGGTAAGCACCGAAGGGAAGATCCACTACGATAAGGCAGCGTTTAACACCCCTTACCACAGACTGTGCGTGATATATCATCTGGTCAAGCGTAATAGGCAGCGTGGTTTCATGACCTGCCATGACATTGCTTGCAGAATCACCCACCAGTATGATGTCAATGCCCGATTCGTCAATGATTTTGGCAAACGAATAATCATATGCCGTAAGCATGGATATTTTTTGTCCCTGCGATTTCATCATCATCAGGGTATGCGTAGTGACTCGTTTAATTTCCCTGTTTACACTCATAAATAAATAATAAAGAAAAGGAATGAATGGGAGGCCTGTAAAAAACGAAAATAAGTAAAAAAGAAAGGGGACTCAGAATTTCATGATCTCTTCATACAGGTTATGAATCAATCCATCGGCAAGGCCGATCTTAGGGACATAGATTTCAGTACTATCGGCCCAGCGCATCACATTAATGTAGATCAGCAAAGCGGGCACAATTACATCCGCGCGGTCTTCCCTGAGCTTATACATCGTCATTCTTTCCTCAACGGTAAAATTACTCAGCTCTTTATGGTAATCCCTCAGGGTTTCAATGGAAAGCGGCTTGCCTTCCTTACGCTTGGAAAGGGAAAATATCTTGTTGATATTTCCGCCAGATCCGATGGCGGTTACATGCCTGAAATTCCTGGTTTCTAGTTTTGATGGTTTCCTTCATTTTGTCCCAGGACTGTTCCGTTACCATATTTTTCAAAATCCTGATCGTACCGATATTGAAGGAATTCTTAAACATAAGTCTTCCTTCACTGAAAAAAGTAAGTTCCGTACTGCCGCCCCCGACATCAATATAGAGGTACGAATCTTCCTTGCTCATATTCTCTGCGATATGATTCTCGTAAATGAGGCTTGCTTCCTTATCACCAGTAATAACCTCAATTTCAATTCCGGTTTCGAGTTTTACTTTCCGGATAATTTCTTCGGAATTATTGGCATCCCGCATGGCTGATGTGGCACAGGCTTTTATATGCTTTACGCCATATGCAGTAATCAGGTGCTTATACGCTTTGATGGTCTGCAACACCATGCCGGTTTTTTCCTTGGATATTTCACCTGTTTCAAACACGTCAAATCCAAGCCTGAGGGGAACCCTGACCAGGTTAAGCTTAATAAACTCCGGTTTACCTGAATCCAGGATAAGCACATCTGTAATGAGTAACCTTGCCGCATTACTCCCGATATCAATGGCGGCTAATCTCAAATCATCTGTTTATTAAGACAATATTATTCTTAAACTATCGGATGGCAGGATTCATTAATCCACAAATGTCAGTAATTATTAAACAACGGTGGCCCTGGGCGCTTTTTTAACCGTTTTGGACAGGAGGTACTGGTATGTTTCAATCTGTGACCTCACCTGTTTTCCCTTTGTCGGTACATATTCATTATTAAGGTTGTTGCTCAGCAACCTGGCTTTTACATTATCCCTGAGCTGGATGTCCAGGATGTCCTTCAGTTCCTGCATGATTTCCGGGTCAGTGATAGGGCAGGCTACTTCAACCCGGTGGTCAAGGTTTCGTACCATCCAGTCGGCCGAAGAAATAAATACTTTCTCCTTTCCTCCATTATGGAATATCATGATCCTGGCGTGTTCCAGGTATTCATCGACGATGCTTACAGCCTGGATCGGGCTCCTGAATTTTTTGATATCCGTAACGGCACAGAAAATTCCCCTGACTACCATTTTTATTTCCACGCCAGCAGTGGCGGCATCATATAATTTCTGGATCAGGATCTCATCAGAAAATGAATTCATTTTTAACATGATACTGGCCTTCCTGCCCGCCATTGCATTTTTTATTTCGGCATTGATGAGGGAAAGGATATTTCGCCGCATGCTGGTAGGCGATAAAAACAGGGTTTGCGTCAACCGCAAATGTTTTAAACCGGTTTTTGGTTTTTCCAGGTATAAAAATATCCGGTTTACATCTGCCATGATATGACGGTTGGCAGTAATCAGGCAATGGTCGCCATAAACAGTGGCCGTACTTTCATTCATGTTGCCGGTACTGATAAAACCATAGTGTATGGTATGATTGCCTTTTCTTTTCCTGATGAGGCAAATTTTGGCATGCACTTTCTGGTTGGGAATGCCCAGCAATACCTTGACACCTTCTTCTTCCAGCAGTTCTTTATAGGCAAGGTTGTTTTCTTCATCAAATCTTGCCCTTAATTCAAGCATGACAGTCACATCTTTACCGTTTCTAACGGCGTTAATCAGTGCATTGATCACCTTGGAATGCCTGGCCAGCCGGTATGCCGTAACCTTAATGGTGGTTACATCCGGATCAATGGCAGCTTCCCGTAAGCAGGTCAATTAAAGGATTAAATGAATGATAGGGAAAATGCAGCATTACATCCTTGGCCAGGATCACGTCCGTAACCCTGGAGGTATTGTGCGAACTGCGGATGTATAAATGGTTTTTTACGGGTTGAAGGCTTTGAAAAAACCTGTGAAGGGAAATCCATGAAATGCCTGAAATTATGAATTCGGCCCCCGGGAATCAGGTGGTCTTTTTTGCTGAGGCCAACTTTCCTGATCAGGAACTCCAGCAGGGCAGGGTCAATTTCTTTATCATAAATAAACCTTACAGGTTTTCCCTTTCTCCTGTTCTTGATGCCTTTTTCTATCTTGGCGGTATAAGTGCCGGTTTCGTCATAATCAAGGTCGTATTCAGCGTCTTTGGTTACCTTGATGACATGTGCTGTGAATTCCTCATATTCGAAATAGGAGAAAATCCTTGGCAGGCAGAAACGGATAACATCCTCCAGGAGGATGATGTATTTTTCACCAGACTTACCATCCGGCAGGAGTACAAATCTTGAGACCGCCCTGGTGGGCACTTCTATGAGTGCATATTTTCTTTTATAGGCAACATTTTTCTTTGACATTACCACGGCAAGGTAAACGGATTTATCCCTGAGGTAGGGGAGGGATGGAATACTTTCAATCATGAGGGGGATCACATTAGACCTCACTTCCTCGTCAAAGAAATTATTGACGAAATCATTTTGTTCCCGGTTGAGTTCTTTTTCATTGACAAGGTGTATTTTTTCCTTTCCAAGTTCAATGAAGATATTGATTGCCAGATCCTTGCAAATTCACTTTGGTGCTGCAGTACGATTAGCTGTATGGCATCAAGTATTTCCTGCGGCGATTCCTCCACATGCATGGTGTGCTGTGGCCCCGAATTTCATCATCCGCTTAAGGGCAGCTACCCGTACCCGGAAGAATTCATCGAGGTTATTGGAAAAAATGCCAAGAAATTTTATTCTCTCTTTTAACGGTACAGTATTGTCAGCGGCTTCCTGGAGTACCCTGGCATTAAATGCCAGCCAGCTGATATCCCTGGGAATTATTTTAGTGTTTTTAGGCATGCAGTAATTGGTTCATATAAATGTACATGAAGTAGGAAATATGTGATTGTTAAGTTTATTCAAAGTCTTTGAATGGCTTCAATTAATGCACTGGTGGAATAACCTTTTACCAACGGAACAATCTTCACTTCCCCTCCGCTCCTGATCACATCGTCTGCACCTACGATCTGGGAAAGGGAATAGTCGCCCCCTTTTACCAGCACATCCGGGATGATCGCACGGATCAGTTCCAAAGGCGTATCCTCATCAAATAAACACACGGCATCAACGATGGCCAGGGATGCCATGCATCCGGCAGCGGAATTCTTCATCATTTACTGGCCTTTGTTCACCTTTCAGCCTTTTTACGGAAGCATCTGAATTCATGCCCACCACCAGAATATCACCAAAGGATGCCGCTGTATTGAGGATTTCCAGGTGACCCCTATGCAGGATATCAAAACATCCGTTGGTGAAAACGATTTTCATCCCTTGCTTTTTCCATTCTGTTGGACTGCCTGCAGAAAGCTGATCCCTGCGGAATATTTTCTTATTGGTTTGCTGGAGGTCTTTCATTTTTTTTCGGTTTACCAGTGGAAGTATAATAAGGCATAAGAATCCTACACCCAAGATCATTATCGTTTGCACCAGCCATAACAACCATCCGAAGGCGAGGCCATCCACTTCACTGATATCATATAATAACAATGTCTTCTGGACAGCCAGCTGGTAAGCACCTATACCGCCCTGGGTAACGATCATGGCAAGGCTGCCAAAAGAAAGAATGGTAAATGAAGGCCTGATGCCAAGATGGCTTACGGCATCCATGGCGTAGAAACCCAACCGGATACTCATGAAGTACATCGCCCAGATAAAAATCGTATGCAGGAAAAAAGACGTTTTCCTTTTTACAAACCGCACACTCGTTAGTCCTTCCCAGATACCACGAATAATCTTCCTGATTTTTTCTAATGATAATAATATGCCTGAACCTGTTTAGTACAAAACGGAATAAAATGATGACAGCAGTGAAGATTCCAACAGCCAACAGCAATTTGCCGGTATGGAAACTGCCGGTCTTCGTCATTAAGATTTTTCCTAATTCTTCAGAGGCATATTCACCAACGATATTGATTTGAAGTATAACCGTAATAAAAATCACCAGCAAGAGGCAAATGACGTCAAAAGCCCTTTCCGCTACCATGGTGCCAATCAGTTTATCGACCGGTGTTTTTTCATAACGGGCCAGCATGGTGCATTTCATGACTTCCCCGAGCCGGGGAACCAGCAGGTTGAAAAAATAACTCAGCATTACAGCGATAAATGTATTGGTGGACTTGAAGGCTGGAAACCCAGGGGTTCCATCAGTATCTTCCACCTCAGGGCCCGGCTGTAATGTGCCGCAAGCAACAGGACCATGGCCGGAATCACCAGCAGGTAATGGGCGTTTTTGAGGGAATCCTTCATCATGACTGATCTCTGCATCCGACTAAGATGCCGGGTAGTATACCAGATCAGGAATAAGCCCAGGCCGAGGAAAAAAACGTACTGAACTACATTGATGATGATCTTACGCATGTAATCACGAGATGACGTTTTAACGATAGCCTGTTGTCCTATTTGGAAAAACAATCCAGGGTTTAAAATCCCTGGCCTTTTCAAAATCCATTCTGGCGTAAGATATAACAATAACGATATCTCCGACGGCTCCCAAACGTGCCGCCGGTCCGTTCAGGCAGCAAACACCTGATCCTCGTTTGCCTTTTATGAGGTAGGTCTCTATCCTGGTGCCATTATTTACATTGACCACCTGGATTTTTTCATGTTCAATCATACTGGCCGCATCCATCAGGTCCTCATCAAGGGTAAGACTTCCGACATAATGAAGATTGGCTTCTGTGATAGTGATCCTGTGAATCTTCGATTTCAGGATTTCTATTTCCATAGGCGGCAAAATTAGGATTAAAAATATTAAGGCCGTGGAGACAGGATCTTATTATCAATTAACCGGATGTCTTCCAGGAAAGCGGCTGCCAGGACCACCAATGGCGCTGCCCATCCCATTCAGAGGATAATGTTAATGTTTCTGCATGGGCAAATTCAAGATAGTCTACCCGAAATCCCGCCGCCGTTAATTCACTGTAACCATATTCTTTTAAAGGCCTTAGGTCTCCAGCTTCCAGGTGGTCATGAAAATATTCCAGCACCTGGTTGATCCCAGGCGCCTTTAATCGTTGTTCTGGGGATAAGCGCATATTTCTGCTGCTCATCGCGAGCCCGTCAGGTTCCCTCACGGTTTCGCAGATTTTCAGGCTGTTCGCCTGGCCGGTAATGTCCAGTAATCTCCTGACTCACCATACATTGCTGGTAATCTTTCTGTCCCATGAAAAGCAATCAGGTTCCACTATTCCAAGCAGTCTGTCCACCACCTGGCAAACTCCCTGGAAATGCCCGGGCCGGAATTTACCTTCCAGGATTTGGTCCAAGCATGCCCAAGTCGTAATGCCGGTGCAGGGTTGAAGCCCCCCGGGTAAATTTCTTTCTGGTCCGGCAAGAATAACATGTCACATCCCGCCCTGATGAGCTTCTCAATATCCTTTTCCAGGGTCACCGGGTATTTCTGAAAATCCATTGGATCATTGAACTGGGTTGGATTTACAAAAATGCTGACAATGGTAAAATCAGTGTTTTCCTTCCTGGCTGCCCGGAGCAGTTGATATGGCCCTCATGAAGCGCCCCCATGGTAGGCACAAAACCAATGTTGCCTATTTGCGCGAAGCGTACCCAGCTTTTCCCTCAGGGCCGCTATTTTTTTATATATGATCATCCTGAATTTGTCCTCTTGCTAATTCCTTTAAGCCTGTTTACCCAAGATTCCTTACCTTTGCAAACCTTTTTGACCCTTAAATTAAATTAACATTAACGGGAATGCTAGCAAAGAAAAGAATTTTATTCATTGCCAACGAAATGTCGCCTTACCTGGAGCTCACAGAGTTTTCCGAAATTGTCAACAAACTGGCGATCAAAGCAAATGACAGCGGATTTGAGATCAGGTGCATTATGCCAAGGTTTGGAGTGATTAATGAAAGGAGGCATCGTTTACACGAAGTGGTTAGGCTTTCGGGTATCAATGTTTCCGTGGACAATGATGATTTTCCCCTCCAGATCAAGGTGGCTTCCCTGCCGAATGCCCGGCTTCAGGTATATTTTCTGGATAACGAAGATATGTTTAAAAGCAAATTCGTTTTCCAGGATGAGAATGAAAAATGGTTTGAAGACAATACCCTGCGCAGCATATTTTTTTGCAAAGGGGCGCTCGAAACCGTGAAAAAATTCGGATGGCCGCCGGATATCATCCATGCATCAGGCTGGATGACAGGATTGATTCCATTTTACCTTAAAACCGTGTATAAGAAAGAACCTGTTTTCGGAAACAGCAAGATCGTTTATACCATCGGTCAGAATACGTTCAAGGAAAAAATGGGTACTGATTTCATGAAGAAAGCGCAGATACATCCCAGCATAAAGGATAAGGACCTTGAACCATTTAAGGAAATGAACAATACCGCAATGTTCAGGGGTGGTGCAACCTATGCTGATGCCATTACTTTTGGAGCAGAAAAGGTGGATAAAAAACTCTATGAAGAATTCAGTAAAGTCAGGGGAAAGAAAGTCATAGCATTCAATCCTGAGGCTGATTTAACAGAGTATTTACAATTGTATCGCGACCTTGCGGACAAATAATAAGAACACCAACTAACCCTGATAAATAATTGCCGGTGAATCGGAATAAGTTTGTAGCAGGATTAACAGCAATATTGATCCTGCTTTCTTTTTTTTATAGTTGTACAAAGATACAGAGGCACGGATATCGGTTCAGATCTGCTTCCTGTGGTAGATAATATTTTCACTTTTGATACCACCCTGGAAGTCATTACTGAAAACTATATTTTTTCAGATTCAGCCCTCCCAAGATTATCAAAAACGGTTAATGGCGGTGCGCCCGAATATGTTGCTGGGATATATCAGCAATGATCCCCAGTTCGGGAAAACCATCCGCAACCATGTACTTTGAAATGGAGCCCCTGTTTTATCCGTTTCCGTATGAAGTCAAAGACAGCCTATATCTTGATTCGGTTGTATTAAGTATGAGATGGTCCGGCACCACGATTGGTGATACCAACCTTCTTCAGAAAATAAACGTGTACCGGCTGGATTCCCTTCCTGACCCGGATTCCGCTTATTATACCAATGCTTCCATTCCGTATACCCAGTTCCTGGGCACCAAAACTTTTGCGCCAAGCATACTCAATGATTCCCTGTTTCTTTTTGGTCAACAGTGTCAATAACCAGTTAAGGATCAGGCTGATGATGCATTTGGCAATGAATTGCTGAGCAAGGATACCACAGGTGGTGGACGCATTAAGCAATGATTCTGCATTTAACAGTTTCCTGAAAGGATTTGCCGTTGTGCCTGATCTGGCCGGGGGCCCATCTGCAAATGCCCTGATGGGTTTTAATATCAGTGATACCGGTACCTATTTAAGGGTGTATTACCGATATGATACGGCAGCAAAAAAGGATACCACTTACAAAACATTCACGGTACAACGTCTTTACAGGATTTGCCAATAATATTACCCGTGATTATGCAGGTTCCCAACTTGCGGCATCGGCGGCACCCGGTGACGAGACAGTATGGTATACCTGCAAACCGCTCCCGGTTCTTACAGTATTGTAAGAATCCCGGCATTAGCCGGATTTCAGGGCTGCAAAAGGGAATGTGCTCGTGCACAGGGCCGAACTGAGCATGGAGCAGATCAGTTCCGTCGGAGAAGGCGATGATATTTTCAATACACCTGCCAACCTGTATATCGACTATAGGGATACCGTTAATAATATTCAGCTTCCCTTCCTTCAGGATGGCTTTAACCTGGCCACCTATATCCCCGCAAACCTGGGTGGTATAAGAAAATATGTACCAGGGCCTTCAGGGCAGGTGGTATCTGAATACCGGTTTAATATTCCCAGCTATATACAGGGAATCATAACACGTAACAATAATATCTACCCGATATATCTGTATTCGCCATACATCATACGTTATAATGATCTCTTTATCAGTGCCAGGGTCAATCCGATTGCCAATGGCAGGGTAAAAGTGGGAGGGGGATCTAATAAGCAGCGTAAAATGGTCATGCGGATTATTTACTCCAAATTATAGCAGGGATATTAATTATCTTTGCCACCGAAATTTAAAAATTAACTGCAATATGCCTTATTTATTCACCTCAGAAAGTGTTTCCGAAGGCCATCCGGATAAAGTGGCCGATCAGATCTCTGATGCCCTGATTGATAACTTTCTAGCCTGGGATCCTGATTCCAAAGTTGCCTGCGAAACCCTGGTAACCACCGGACAGGTTGTACTTGCAGGTGAGGTAAAATCAAAGACTTACCTGGATGTTCAGAAGATTGCCCGGGAAGTGATCGCTAAAATCGGATATACCAAGAGTGAGTATATGTTCGAAGCCAATTCCTGCGGCATCATTTCTGCCATTCACGAGCAGTCGGCAGATATAAACCGTGGTGTTGAAAGGAAAAAGAAAGAAGACCAGGGAGCCGGCGACCAGGGCATGATGTTTGGCTATGCCACCAATGAAACGGATAACTATATGCCGCTTGCACTGGATCTTGCCCACAAAGTACTGAAAGAACTTTCCATTATCCGGAATGAAAAAAAGTCGAAAATGCCATACCTGCGTCCTGACGCCAAAAGCCAGGTCACCATTGAGTATGATGATAACCATAAACCTGTCAGGATTGATACTATTGTAGTTTCCACACAGCATGATGAATTCGACAAGGATGAAAAAATGCTGAACAAGATAAAGGAAGACGTTATTAATATCGTTATCCCAAGGGTTAAGGCAAAATGTAAAAAAGAAGTACAATCTCTCTTTACAAAGAAAATCACCTATCACGTCAATCCCACCGGTAAATTTGTTATCGGTGGTCCACATGGAGATACCGGTCTTACCGGAAGAAAGATCATTGTAGATACCTATGGCGGAAAAGGTGCACATGGTGGTGGTGCTTTCAGCGGAAAAGATCCTTCCAAAGTTGATCGCAGTGCAGCATATGCTGCCCGGCATATTGCCAAGAATCTGGTTGCAGCAGGTGTTGCGATGAAATACTGGTGCAGGTTTCCTACGCTATCGGTGTAGCAAAGCCAATGGATATTTTTGTCAATACCTATGGATCGGCAAAAGTAGACATGACAGACGGAGAAATTGCCCGTGTTGTTGATGAACTGTTTGATATGCGGCCATATGCCATTGAAACCCGCCTGAAACTGAGAAATCCTATTTACAGCGAAACAGCTGCCTACGGTCATATGGGCAGGGAAAATGAGACAGTTGAAAAACACTTTTAACAGGCGACGGTAAAAAGAAATCAATGAAAGTTGAACTTTTTACCTGGGAAAAACTCGACTATACTGATAAAATCAAAAAAGCTTTTAAAATAAAATAATTCATTGCAGTAATAAAAAGCCTCCTATATGGGGGCTTTTTTTTTAACTGGATCCAAATTCAGAAAGTATGCATCGAGAACCCCTGGAAAATTCTTTCTTCCACACCTGTTTATGATAATAAATGGATTTCCCTTACGGAATATAATGTCCTGAATCCGGGCGGGGGAAAAGGAATTTATGGTAAAGTACATTTTAAAAACAGGGCCGTTGGTGTTGTTCCAATTGATGAAGAAGGGAATGTTTACCTGGTTGGACAATTCAGGTTTGCACTGGATGCCTATAGCTGGGAAATACCCGAAGGCGGTGCGCCATTTGAGGAAGATTTACTGGATTCGGCAAAAAGGGAATTAAGGGAAGAAACTGGTATTGAAGCGAGGGATTGGAAAAAACTTTTGGATATTCACCTTTCTAATTCCGTTTCTGATGAAATTGGCCATATTTACCTGGCTACCGGCTTAACTTTTTCAGCAGCAGAACCTGAGGAAACAGAAGAAATTCATGTAAAGAAACTACCTTTTAATGATGCATACCAGATGGTCATCAAGGGAGAGATAACGGATTCAATGACCATTGCGGGCATCCTTATGACAAAATTATTATTACTCGAAAAAAATACTTCAACATATTGAAAGCAGCCAGTAAATCAACTTACATTATCGGAAGGCAACCAGTCCTGGAAGCTATGAATGCCGGTAAGCAACTGGACAGGATATTCATTCAGAAAAATATCGGCGGCGATATCATTTTTGACATCCGGAAATCTGCCCAGGCCCTACAGATACCAATCAATGTGGTACCTCCAGAAAAACTAAACAGCATTACCCGTGCAAATCACCAGGGCGTTATTGCTGTTGCAGGACTGGTAAAGTATATGGACCTTCAACAGGTCATTGATCATATCCTTGAACAGGGTGAAACTCCATTATTCATTATGCTTGACGGTATAACGGATGTCAGGAATATTGGTGCTATTGCCCGCAGTGCATTATGTTCAGGAGCCCAGGCCATAATCATTCCGGATAAAGGGGTTGGCGCCATTAATGAAGAAGCTATAAAATCTTCAGCAGGCGCGCTTCACAATATTCATATATGCAGGGAAGGAAGCCTGCTGAAAGCCATTGATACATTGCATTTAAATGGCATTCTGGTCTTTACTGCTGAAATGAAGGCGGACCATAATTTATTTGAAATGCAATGGGAAAATCCATGTTGTATCATTATGGGAAGTGAGGACAAGGGAATCCAGCCATTTCTGAGTAAGGCTGCGGATGAAGCTTTTTCTATTCCCATGTCGGGCAGGTTTGATTCTTTCAACGTGAGTGTTGCAGCAGGAATCATATTGTACGAAGCCTTCAGGCACCGGCACTTTGGAGCTGCGAAATAAATACTTCCGGTTGATTCTTTTCCTGTGCTTATTGCAGGCCAGTGCATTCAATGGGAAATACCGATTTCTTCCTGCCGTTTCATCTCCTTCCGGATAATGGCCTGCCTTACAGACGCAGGCACAAGCCTGTTTAGAAATAGAAGGAACCTGTTTACCCCACCGGGTATATATTCCTTTTTACCGCTGAATAATGCCTTTAATCCTGCCTCAGCAACTTCGTCAGGTTTCATAACTGCCTTACGTGCTATGCCTTTCATATTCTTATGGATTTCCAGCAACCGGGGATTGGAATCCACCGGCCCGGGACTGATTACCGTTACATGGATATTTGAATTGTGCAGTTTGGCCTGTAATGACCTGCTGAACGACAGAATGAATGATTTGGAGGCGCTATATACCTCCTTGTTTGGCATATTGAAAAAAGAGCCCATGCTTCCCATATTAAGAATATAAGCCTTCTCCATTTTCCTCATCTCCGGAAGAAATAAACGGGTAAGTAATACAGGTACCATAACATTAAGGGTTACCTGCTTTTGGTAAAATCCTGTGCTGAAATCTTCAAATGGCCCGGCAGACCCGATGCCGGCATTATTTATTAGGATATCCACCGCATATCCGTTTTCGGTTACCCATGAATGAAGTGCCTGGCAATTACCATCTAAGGTCAGGTCGGTTTCATGGTAAAGCACCTCGACCTGGAATTTTTCTGACAGGGCGGTTGCTTTCGCCGCAAGTCCTTCACCTGGCAGTGAAACCAATATAACATTATGACGACGGCTGGCCAGTGAATAAGCAAAGGCAAACCCAATTCCCTGGCCGGCACCTGTGACTAAGGCAAATGCATTTTTCATCCCATCCTGTTTTTCTGTATCCATTCAACCGTTTCCCTGATACCTTCTTCAAAACTTCGGATGTTATAGCCAATTTCCTTAACGGCCTTGCTGCTGTCGAGTGCCCAGTCATAATCATATCTCTTTACCCAGTTTGGCGTAATCATGGGTGGTTTCCCGGAAATTTTTGACCATGCAAGTTGTAAATAACTGACGCCTGACATCATGGAAAATGGAAGGTGATACAAAGTCTTTTGCACCTTGCTGTATTTCCTGATATAACCAATGAACTCATTGAAGGTGGCATTGACACCTCCGAATATATAACGCTGGGCATTACCCCCCAGTTTCATAGCACTGATATGACCATCTACAACATCATCAACATAACAATAAGAGCCAACATCTTCCCCGCTACCGGGAATGACATACCATTTCTTTTTCATGTACAATTCCACAATTTTGGTTACCGGGTTACTGCCTGTATCCAGTCCCGGACCATACACCCTTGCAGGATTTACAATGGTAACCTTCATTCTTTCCGATGCAAAAGACATGGCAATTTTTTCTGCTTCCGTTTTGGTTTCTTCATATTCATTAAAGAAACCTGTGATCCTTTCATCCTGCTCACGCATGGGATGGTCTTTGGAAGGCCCGATTACACCAGCGGTGGAGGTATAAACAATTTTTTCCACCCCTGCTTTACTGGCTGCTTCCATCACATTTCGGGTACCTTCCACATTGATGGTATGGAAAATCCCCGGATCCTTTGCCCATAACCTTGCGTAAGCAGCCATGTGATATACCTGTTTAATACCTTTCATGGCATTTTCAAGGGATGCCCGGTCCGTAATGTCTCCCTTTATAACCTGGATGTTTTCGCGTTGAAATTCAGGAATGTCGGGGTTTGACCTGCACCAAAATCCGGATATCTTCACCCTGGCCTGCCAGTTTAATGGTAAGCAGTGATCCGATATAGCCGGTAGCACCCGTGATGAGTATTGCCATCGTAAAAATTATAGCTGCAAAAATATTACAAACCTTGCAGTTGTCAGTTTTTTAGTCTGAAGTATGCTGTAGATAAAGTGGTGTTTACTTCCGCACTAACACAGATACCGTTTGCATAGGTATAAAAATTGCGGTTACCGTCTGGCAGAAGAAGCTCATATTGATGAGGCTTTACAGCCTTAATGGGGATAAACCTTTTATAATTTTCCGAAAATATTCTTTGAAGGTTAACCGGTTCCTCATGCATGAGGCAGGCCGTTGTATATGTTATCTTTTCCTTCAGTTCAATACTTTCATCCTTATCCTGGATCAGGTACCGGTCAACCTTCCAGGTGATTTTTGAATTAGCCTTGTCTTTTCCGTTAATACGACGTATGATGCTCCCTGAGGTGAGCACGCCATTATTAAAAGATCCGTAGACTTTGGAGTATAAAGCAAAATCCATGAGAAGGCTGATCTTAACATTAGACTCCATGATGTATTCAATATTGGCGCCGTTTTCTTTTTTCATGGCATCCAGGTATCCAATCACTTTACCTTTTCTCAGTACTTCATATTGCAGTTTCCTGTCGGCCTCCAGGAAAGAAGTCAGCAGGATACATATGAAAAAAATATAATAAAACCTTGGCATTCGCACTGACATATCAAATTCCCTGCCTCAAATTATTAATAATAAATAAAGTGACGATAACTATTGCTTTGTATGACGGCATAAGCCGTTTTTTGTTACAGACATTATAGCTGTATTTTTAGTAAATGCATTACCTTTTGGAAGGATAATTTTCCCCTTAAACCTTCAACCCGATTTATTGGATGGAAAACCCGGATCAGCAGGTTCTTTTTTTCCAGTATTTGAAAAACAGGAACCCTCAGCACCTGTCCTTTGTGGATGAGATTTCACAAATACTTCACATCAGTGAAGATAGCGCTTATAGGCGGATCAGGGGTGATAAACTACTGGCCTTTGAAGAAATCCGGAGTTTATGCATTCATTATAAAGTTTCACTTGACCAGTTGCTCAATCTCCCTACACATAATGTTCTATTCTCCGGCAGGTTTATTAAGCCGGGCGAATTTAATTTTAAATCTTACCTGGAAAGCATGCTGCTGCAGTTCAAGGCTATACTGCCATATCCGGATAAGGAATTGATATATCTCTGCAAGGATATTCCCGTTTATCATTATTACCTGTTCCCGGAAATCGTTTCTTTCAAATACTTCAGCTGGATGAAGACATTGCTGAATTTCCCTGATCTGAAGGATGCAAAGTTTTCCATTGGATTTATGCCTGAAGACCTTTTACTGACAGGCAGAAAAATTGCAGAAGCGTATTACCAGGTGCCCAGCCTTGAAATTCTCAATCCTGATAATATCCTGACTACGCTCAGGCAGATTGAATTTTATAAGGATTCAGGGCTTTTTGCTTCTGCAGGCGATATAAATAAAGTATATGACAGCCTTGAAGCCATGGTTGGCCACATGAAAGTCATGGCTGCTGCTGGAAAAAAATTTCTACCCGGGAAAGACCCTTCTTTCAGCCGGGGGGATTACAAGCTATATGTAAACGATTTTTACGTTGGGGATAATACGAATTTATTAAGGATGGGGGAGAACCTTACCTGTTTTATTGTACATAGCGGCACCAATTTTATTCAAACCACAGACAGGAAATTCTGCGATTACAGCCTTAAATTCATAAAGAATATAATCAGCAAATCCGCATATATCAGTGAAGTTGCAGAAAAGGAAAGAAACAGGTTTTTCGAACTGATCCTGAACAGGATCAGGATCTTTCGTGAAAGCAGGGTAAATACAATGGGTAAATTATAATTCATGAATGATCAGCAAATACAATCCGTTTTATTCAACAGGGTTAAATCTTTGTTGCCTTCCCATGTTTCGATGGTTGAGTTCCTGTCTGACTTGCTGGTGATCAGTAAGGATAGCGTTTACCGGAGGCTGAAAGGAGAAAAGCAACTTTCATTTAATGAATTGGTCAAAGTAGCCTCAGCTTTCAGTATGTCCCTTGATGAACTGTTCAGTCTCGGTGAAGATAATGTGATTTTTCACGGGCAGTTAGTTAACAGCGAAGATTTCCGGCTGGAGTCTTTCCTGAAATCAATGCTGGAAAATGTGGAACTGATCTCTGCATATGACAAAAAAGAATTATTCTATATCTGCAAGGATATTCCAGTATTTTATTATCTCATGTTTCCGGAAATTGCGGCATTTAAATTTTTCGTCTGGACAAAAACACAAATGCAATTCGAGGAAATGAAGCACAGGAAATTTTCCTTTGATTTGCTGACACCAGAATTACGCACATTGTGTGAAAAAATATCTTCGTTCTATACAAAGATCCCCGGTACAGAGATACTCAATGCTGATAACATCCTCAATGATCTCCGGCAAATGGAGTACTACAAGGATACAGATATGTATGCTGACAGGAATGACCTTGCGATATTGTATGACAGGCTTTCGGAAATGGTTTCTCATATGGAAGTCCAGGCATCTGCCGGTAAAAAATGCCTTCCAGGCAAAGAACCCGGAGTTGGATGCGGGAAGCATTAAAGTGTATGTCAATGACTTTTTCGTGGGAGACAACACAATTATCGCGTCCATCAATGATACCCGGATTGTTTACCTGAACCATACAGCCATCAATTTCATTTCTACGGCAAACATTGAATTTGCCGGTTATAACTATGAATTTATTCAGAACATCATACGAAAGTCATCATTGATCAGTGAAGTTGGTGAGCGCGACAGGAAAAAGTTTTTCAATCTTATCTATGAAAGGATAGACCAGTATAAACTGCAGGATGTTTAATCCTTCATTAATTGACAGCCTGTTTGTACATTGCATCATATGGGGGATACTTTACAACTGGTCGAATGTCCGCGTGATGCCATGCAGGGATGGAAAACACGGATCCCGCCTGAAAAAAAAATCAGTTATATAAATGCACTTTTGGGGGTTGGTTTTCACACCCTGGATATGGGTAGTTTTGTATCCCCTCGTCTTATTCCTCAAATGGCAGATACCAGGGAAGTCATTTCGGGAATTGACATTAGTAATTCAGCTACCAGGTTACTGGTTATAGTTGCTAATGCAAGGGGGGCAGGGGATGCCTCTGAATTCAAAGCGATCAGGTACCTGGGGTTCCCGTTTTCTGTTTCACCAACTTTCCAGCAAAGGAATACCAATAGCAGCCCGGAAGAGTCTTTGCAAAGGGTTAAGGAAATTAATGCCATATGCAAATCCGCGGGTAAAGAACTTGTGGTATATATGTCGATGGGATTTGGTAATCCATATGGTGATCCATACGATATGGAAATACTGTCATCCTGGACAGAAAGGATCGCCTCTTTGGGTGTGGATATTATTTCCCTGGCCGATACAGTGGGCATAGCCACACCCGTGCAGGTGTCGGAAGTGGTTAGCCATATTATACCATTATTTCCAAATATTACTATCGGTGTTCACCTGCATTCCAGCGCGGAAAATATGCTGGCAAAAATGGATGCGGCATACCGGTCCGGTTGCAGAAGGTTTGACGGCGCAATCAATGGAATTGGCGGCTGCCCGATGGCAGATGATGAACTGGTGGGAAATATGGACACTTTACGCATGATACCATACCTGCAGGATAAAGGGCATTGCATGAATATTAATTTATCCGCACTCGAAGAATGCAGGAGAATGGCATCCGGGATTTTTACGTAATTGCACAATATGGAACTCAGAAGGGAACTATTTATAAAAGAATTTAAAGAGCAATTGGAGATATCCGATAAGGTAATGCTTTCGGGGTCATGCTTCACTGAACACCTGGGAGCAAGATTCAGGCAATACCACTTTCCTACACTCCAGAATCCAAACGGGATCATTTTTAATCCGGTCAGTATCAGTAAATCCATCACCTCCTATATTTCAAACAGGAAGTATGCTTCCGCAGATATCTTCTTCAATCGTGAATGGTGGACGAGTTGGGAACATCATACCAGTTTTTCTCATAGTGATCCGGAACAGTTAATGCAAATGATCAATCGTTCGCAACAGGAGGCGCATGATTTTCTAAAATCTGCCGACTGGCTGATCATTACACTGGGAAGTGCATTTGTATATCAACTGGAAAATGGTGAAGTGGTAGCTAATTGTCATAAAGTTCCTGCTGATAAGTTCAGAAAAAAACTGATGCATCCTGAAGATGTACTTTCGGTGCTGGATAATATGATCCATCGCTTATTCATGTATAATGAGAAATTAAGGATCATTTTCACCATCAGTCCGGTCAGGCATTTAAGGGATGGATTTATTGAAAATAACAGGAGTAAGGCAATACTTATCCAAGCGGTTCATCACCTGGTGGATAAGTTCCCGGGGCTGTATTATTTTCCTGCTTATGAACTGGTTATTGATGATCTGAGGGATTATCGTTTTTATGCTGAAGACATGGTACATCCGAACTACCTGGCCACAGATTATGTATGGGAGAAATTTTGTGAAGCCTGTATCACCAAACCTTCCAGGGATATCATGAAAGAAATAAACCAGGTAAATGCCGCCAGGGCGCATAAGCCTTTTCAGCCGGAGTCAATGGCGCATAAAGCCTTTTTACAAAATAACCTGGACAAGGTGTTGGCCTTGCAGGAAAAATATCCTTACATAGATTTTAAGGAGGATATAAACTTTTTCAGTTCAAAGTAACCTCTGAGTTATAACTCTCTAGTCTCTCGTCTCAGGTCTCCAGTCTGTTGAAAACCCTCCAGCCTACCCTCAACTCGTCAACTGCAACCCTCAACCCTCAACTCAATGCACCCTGTCGCCCCTGACATCCATTTCCAGCATCAGGCCGGCTTCATAATCAAGCCATTCTTTCCATCTCTTCCTTACTTTGTCTTTTGGCAGGTAGAACTCGGCCAGTTCAATAAACAAGGTATAATGGCCAGCTTCACTTTCCATAAACTTCCGGTAAAAATCACGCATATAAGGATCATCAAGTCCTTCACTCAGCCTTTTGAACCGCTCGCAACTTCTGGCTTCAATCAGGGCAGATATAAGCAACTTGTCCAGGAACCGCTCATCTTCATGTCCGCCCTTTCTTTCGAAATCAAACAGCCTGTTGACATACTTGTCCTTTCTTTGTTTTCCCAGAGACAATCCCCGTTTATGCAATTCGGCCAGGACCTGTCTGAAATGCCCCCATTCTTCGGTAACGATGGGCGCCAGTTCGGTTATAAGTTTCTCTTTATCTGAATATCGTTGAATGATGGAGATACAGGTAGTGGCGGCTTTTTGTTCACAAAATGCATGATCCGTCAGGATATCTTCCATTGATTTCTCAGCAAGATTAACCCATCGCGGATCCGTGGCAAGTTTCAATCCAAGAATATTTTTTACGTCATTCTCATTCATCCTTCGAAATTTCCGGTAAAGATACGGCAGCCTGGTAAACGCTGTTTTTACTTATCTTACAACCTTAATTACTCATGCGTATGCGCATTTTACTGTTTAGCGTTTCCCTGATCATTACCATCGCCCTGATTATATTGCTTGATACCAAAAAAGTGCTGCCTGCACCCCTTGGCAAACTGCTCAGCCCGCAGGAAGGATTATGGCAGAATGCTGAACCTTCCGACCAGGACTTTAATGAAGATTTCCGGTTTCCCATGCTGAAAGGGAAAGTTGATGTATATATGGATGAAAGACTGGTGCCGCATATTTTCGCGGAGAATGAAGAAGATGCTTCTTTCGTGCAGGGATACCTGCATGCTAAATTCAGGTTATGGCAGATGGAATTTCAAACACATGCCGCTGCAGGAAGGGTGAGTGAGATCGTGGGCGATGTTGCCGTTAATTATGACCGCACCCAGCGTAGAATGGGCATGGTGTATGCCGCAGAAAATGCATTGCGTGAAATGGAAAATGACCCTGCCATAAAGGCTGTATGCGATGCATACACAGCAGGTATCAATGCCTATATTGAAACACTGACGGAGGCCACACTTCCGGTTGAATATAAATTGCTCGGGTATAAGCCTGAAAAGTGGAATAACCTAAAAATCGCATTATTCTATAAAGCCATGACCAAGGACCTGGCTGGATTTGATACTGATTTTGAATTCACCAATGCATACAAACTCCTGGGAGAAGAGAAGTTCAGGATACTTTATCCTGAGTTACAGGATTCCCTTTCGCCCGTTATTCCCAATGGAAATATAGTAACGGCTTCCGCACCCATTCCGATGCCGCCGCCCACGGCAGATTCCACATACTTTCATCATACAGATTCCATATGGTTCAGGGAGGAATTCAAACCCAATCCCCTGAATGGAAGTAATAACTGGGCCGTTTCCGGGTCGCGTACCAAATCGGGAAAACCCATATTGGCCAATGATCCGCACCTGGGCATTTCATTGCCTTCGATATGGTTTGAAATGCAGGTCAATACGCCGGAGTATAATTCCTATGGAGTAAGTTTTCCGGGCATTCCCGGCATCATCATTGGGTTTAACGACAATATTGCTTTTGGATTTACCAATTCAGGCAGGGATGTGAAAGATTACTATGAAATAACATTCAGGGACAGGACAAAGTCGCAGTATTGGTTTAACAATGAATGGAAAGAAAGCCGGCTTAAAATTGAACATATCACAGTTAAAGGAAAACCAGAAGTGACTGATACGGTTGCGTATACCATTTTCGGACCTGTAATGTATGATGAAAGTTTCCAGGATAAATTAAAGCAGAATAAAGCATATGCTTTACGTTGGGTGGGGCATGACCCCTCTAATGCCATGCGCATGTGGTACGACCTTAATCGGGCCAAAGATTATGATGGATACTTAAATGCGATAAAACATTTCAATGCACCCGGTCAAAACATGCTTTTTGCATCCAAAAGCGGAGATATCGCTCTATGGCAGCAGGCTACATTTCCTTTGCGTTGGAAGTACCAGGGCGATTTTGTCATGCCGGGCACCGACAGTTCATATATGTGGAAGGGATTTATTCCGCAACAGGATAACCCGCATGTGCTCAATCCTGCACAGGGATTTATAAGCAGTGCAAACCAGCGACCGGCCGATTCCACCTATCCCTATTATATCCCCGGCAGTTACGATTTATACCGGGGCATTATTATTAACAGGAGGTTGGGGGCCATGAATAATGTTACACCCGACGATATGAAGGCTTTGCAGAATGACAATTACAATGTCTTTGCCGAAACGGCAAGGCCATTATTCCTGAAATATATCCGGAGATCCCAACTTAATGAAGATGAAAAAAGGTACCTGCAGATGATGGAGCAATGGAATCTCCAAAATGATATCGGGGAAAAGGGGCCAACGGTATTCAACCTTTTAGTAGATTCCCTGAGGAAGTATGTTTTTTCGGATGACCTTGTCAGAAATGGCCTTCCGGTGGAATGGCCAAAGCGCTATACCCTCATTGAATACCTTTTAAAGGATTCTTTGTTCAGCTTTATTGACAATATCAATACACCATCAGTAGAGACCATAGAAGATGCCTTTACAGGGGCCATGAAGCTGGCTTCTGCTGATATAAAAAAACTGGAAATTTCAGGTAAGCTTGAATGGGGCAGGTACAAGAACACAACGCTATATCATATCCTTAAAACCAGTATGATGCCATTTGCCCGTGAAAGCCTGCCAATCGGGGGAGGCGTGAATATTATTAATGCCACAACACATGATCACGGACCCAGTTGGCGGATGATTGTGCATCTCACCACACCAACGGAAGCTTATGCTGTTTACCCGGGTGGACAAAGCGGAAATCCCGGAAGCCGGTTTTATGACAGTTTTGTAGATACATGGGCCGCAGGGAAATATTATCGTTTATGGATCATGCAGAAAAATGAAAAGGGTGACAAGCGGATAAAATGGAAATTAACTTTCAGTGCATAAAAGAAAATCATGAAAATCATTGTCAGCATAATTCTTATTGCCCTAAGTGCATTTGTTTTGGGTATTTACATGCCCTGGTGGAGTATAGCCATAGCCGCATTCCTGGTGCCCCTGGTGATTGACCAGAAATCAGTATGGGCATTTCTTTCAGGGTTCATTGCATTGTTCCTCTTATGGGGTATCATGTCGTGGATCATCAGTTCAAATAACCAGCAGATCTTTGCACATAAGATTTCCAGGCTTATCCTTTCATCTGATAGTCCGTCCCTTTTAATATTCGTTACCGCTTTATTGGGCGCCATAGTTGCAGGGTTCGCGGCTTTATCCGGCAGCCTCTTGCGAAAGCTTATTATGAAACAGTGAATGCAGACTGATGAAATTACGTGTTTATGTATTTATCATTTTTATACTGACCTGCCAGTTTTCGTGGTTAAGCCTCATAGCGGGAAAAATTACCGGAACGGTATACAACCAGCGCAGCATGATCCTGCCGTTTGCCTCCATCCTGGTGAAAGGTTCCACCATCGGGACTACAGCCAATAGCCAGGGTGAATATTTTTTAAACCTTCCGGCGGGAACATACCAGGTCATTTGCCAGCACGTGGGGTTTACTAAAACTGAAAAGGAAATAACTGTTGCTGATGAACCCGTGGTGCTGAATTTTGTACTAACCGAACAGGAACTAACCTTGTCGGAGGTTGTTGTTAAAGCAGGCAGTGAGGATCCTGCTTATGCCATTATCCGGCAGGCCATCAGGAAAAGGACGTTCTACAAGACACAGGTGGCTTCTTTCCAATGTGAAGTATATATCAAGGGACAGATCAAACTCAGGGATTATCCAAAAGCGCTGTTCGGGCAGAAAATTGATTTTGAAGACGGGGATACGAGCAAGAAAAAAATGATATTTCTTTCAGAAACCATAGCACGCTATACCTTCCAGCAGCCCGACAAAGAGAAGATAGAAGTATATTCCACAAGGGTCAGCGGGCAATCAAACGGCCTTGGTTTCAGCAGTCCGCAGTTTATTTCCTTTTATGAAAATAATGTTCAATTGTCGGAAGCCCTGAATCCAAGAGGGTTTATTTCACCCATTGCCGACGGAGCGCTGAATTTCTACCGGTACAAATACCAGGGCGCCTATTTTGAAGACGGCCGGCAGGTGAACAGGATACAGGTAATTCCTAAAAGATCATATGAACCTCTTTTCTCCGGGTTTATAGAGATTATGGAGAACGACTGGCGTATCCACAGCATTAACCTCACCTTGCTGAAAGCCTCACAGATGGAACTGCTCGATACCCTCCGCATAGAGCAGCTATATGTTCCCGTTATGCCTGATATCTGGATGGTCAACAGCCAGACGATTTATCCAGCCATTAAAATATTCGGATTCAATGCGCACGGTTATTTCACCACGCTGTACAGTGATTATAAAATTAATGAAGCGTATACAAAAAAGTTCTTTGGCAGGACGCTGATGAAATTTGATTCAGCTTCCAACAAGCGCGAAAGGGCATACTGGGATTCTGTGAGGCCCATTCCACTCCAGGATGAGGAACTGGTGGACTACAGAAAAAAAGACAGCCTTGAGCAGCGAAGAAAAGATCCGAAATACCTGGATTCCCTGGACAGAAAGCAAAACAGGTTTACCGCCATGGGGCTGATTTTGTCGGGCCAGACTTTCAATAAGCGAAAATCAAAATCATCTTTCAGCTATGATCCCCTGCTCAAAGCCATTAACTTTAATACAGTGGAGGGCTGGGCCCTTCAGTTCGCAGGAACTTACCGTAAAGAACTGGAAGGGCGAAAGCAAATCAGGTTAACCCCTGTAGTGAGATATGGTTTTTCAAATAAACACTTTAATGCATTTGGCATTGGTGAATACCGTTTTGGCAAATCGTATTTTAATGCAATAACCTTTTCAGGAGGAAAACGTATATACCAGTTTAACAATGCCAATCCCATTTCACAGGTCATCAATACCTTTAATACGCTATTAAGGGGTTATAACTATATGAAGATCTATGAAGCCTGGTTTGCCAATGTGCAATATGCCAAAGGCATAGGCGAAGGACTCACAATAAGGGTGAACCTTAATTACCAGGACAGGATGCCGCTGGAAAATACGGATACCACAACATGGGTCAGTTCGGAAAAAGGTAAGAATTTCACCCCTAATTATCCCACAGAAATTTCCAGTACTAATATCCCGCATCACCAGGCATTTATAGCTGGATTTTCTATCAGTTACCGTCCAGGTTCAAAATACATTGAGTTGCCCGACCGTAAAATAAATATTGGTTCAAAATACCCGCTGTTCAGCCTGAGTTATACGAAGGGCATTAATGGATTACTGGGAAGTGACGTGGATTATGACAAATGGAGGTTTTCCATCCTGGATGAATTGAACCTCAAGTTAGCCGGGGAATTGCGGTATAGAATAGTGGTGGGAGGTTTTCTAAACAGTAAAAAAACAGAGCTGCCGGATTACCAGCATTTTAACGGGAACCGGGTAAGTTACGCATCCGAATACCTGAACAGTTTTCAGCTTGCGCCATATTACCAGAAATCCAATACTGATGATTTTTTTACCATACTGCATGTGGAGCACCAGTTTAACGGTTTACTGACCAACAAAATACCACTGGTGAAGAAACTTAATCTCAGGCTGGTGGGTGGCGCCAATGCATTCTTTGTAGGTAAGGATAATAACTATTATGAGTTCTTCTTCGGGGTGAATAATATCCTGAAAGTGCTCAGGCTGGATTATGTATGGGCATTCAATGACAATAAGCGGTATACCACGGGCATGAAATGGGGTTTGAGAATCTTCACTGACTTGTTCTCCGATTATTAAATTCCTATCTTTGCAGCGCTTTAGGAATTTTGCCCAGCCTGCAACTGGGATTCCCGGCGGAATTAAAATTCATACAGATGGCAGTTTTACACAACAGGGTTTCCCGCAGGGAACTCAGGGAACGCGTGCTTAAGGATCCTACACCCCGCACCACCATTTCTTTTTACAATTATTTTTTTATTGAAGACCCGCAACAGTTCCGGGATGACCTTTTCTGCAGTTTTCTTCAGCTTGGCGTATTGGGAAGGATTTACGTGGCCAATGAAGGGATAAATGCACAGATCAGTGTCCCTTCTGAAAACCTGTCAGCGTTCCGGGACCATTTATATTCACTGGAAGGATGCAGGAATATCCGGCTGAATATTGCCGTTGACGACAATGGAAAATCTTTCTTTGTACTCGATATTAAAGTAAGAAAGAGAATCGTTGCCGATGGTATCCAGGATCCTTTCTTTGATATGAGGAATAAGGGAAATTATGTAAATGCCGAAGAGTTTAATAAGCTTACTTCCGATCCCCGTACCGTGGTCATTGATATGCGTAACCATTATGAATTTGAAGTAGGCCATTTCAGGAATGCCATCGAAGTGCCGAGTGATACTTTCCGGCAGCAGCTACCCATGGCTGTTGACATGATGAAGGAAGAAAAGGACAGGAACATCATTATGTACTGCACAGGGGGAATTCGCTGTGAGAAAGCCAGCGCTTTCATGCTTCATAACGGGTTTTCCAATGTTTTTCACCTGGAAGGAGGTATCATAAATTATTCACGCCAGGTCAGGGAGAAAGGATTGGAGAATAAATTCATCGGAAAGAATTTTGTGTTTGATGAACGTTTGGGAGAAAGGATAACGGATGATATTATTGCCACATGCCATCAATGCGGAAAGCCCTGCGATACTCATGTGAACTGTAAAAGCGATGCCTGCCATTTGTTATTTATCCAATGTCCCGAATGTGCTGCGGCATATGAAGATTGCTGCAGCAAAGAATGCATGGATTTTATCCATCTCCCTTTGGAACAGCAGAAAGAGATTCGCAAAGGCATCGATAAAGGGCAGAATATTTTCAATAAATCAAGGCGAAGGCATATCCCTAGGGTGTAATCCACTTAAGGCATACAGGGTTCGGGACAGGGATTCTTTTGCCACTGTCCGAAATTTTACCGGTGATTTTGTCACGTGTAAAAATTACAATCTCATCACTGTCCTGGTTGGCCACCAGGAGAAGGGACCCGGAGGGGGCGATGGTAAAATTCCTGGGTGCTTTTCCCTTAACTGATTCACTGGTTAAATACGTAAGCTTTCCGTTAGTGGCATTGATACTGAAAATACTCAGGTCATTGGCATCCCCGCGGTTCGATGTATACAAAAACTTTCCATCCGGAGATGCATGAATATCGGCTGAACCCATAAAACCGCTGAAACCCGGCCTGGCGCCTGAAATGGATTGAATCGATGTGAGCGCACCGCTTTTTTTATCCACCGAAAAAGCAGTAACCGTTCCCGTTAGCTCCTCAACCAGGTATGCATATTTGCCGTTCTGTGTAAATTCGAAATGCCTTGGTCCTGATCCGGCATTAACCGCTGCAAATGGTGTGGAGGCAGGGCTAAGGCTGCCAGTTTTTCGGTTAAACGCGTAGATCATCACCTTATCCAAACCCAGGTCAGGGACATAAAGGAAATTATTACCTGCGTCCAGGTTGGTAGAATGCACATGCGGGCTGTTTTGCCGATCCTTGTTTATACTGTTTCCCTCATGCCGGATCAGGGTAACTGCATCACCTAATACACCATTCTTGTTAACAGGATGCACTGCAACTGTACCGCTGCTGTAATTGCCGGTAATTATCCATCGCCCTGATTTATCTGTGGTGATATAGCAGGGATCATCTCCTCCGGAGGGTTTTTCAATTATCCTGGTGAGACTCCCGTCTTTTTTGCTGAACCGGTACGCAACAATTTTACCTGCATTGCCACCTCCGTTCAGCTCTTCCACGGAATAAATGAACTCCTGGTCAGGAGATACGGCAAGGAAGGATGGATTTTTGATGCCTTTGGCTATATGCACCTGTGTAGCTTCACCGGTGGCTGTATTGACCCTGAAAACATATATACCCTCACTCTTGCCGGAAGTATATGTTCCTGTAACCAGGTAAGAATATTGCTGAGCTGATAAATTCATGGTTAATAACAGGCTTAGTGTAAGGATGAAAGTTTTCATTAATGCTGATTTATAATAAAGGTATGCCAAGTAAAGCCTGCATAAGCATTGCGGCTACCATAAGAAAGTAAAGTATGCTGTATATAATGATCTGGCGGTTGGTCTTGCAGACATAATAACCAATCAAAGGTAAAATCTGTAAAGCGTGAAGTCCAAAAAAATGAGGTACCCGGAGATCACCCAGGTCGCGGCTCCAGTTAACAAAAAATAATCCCCTTCCGCCATCCGGTCCACCCACAGTATGTTTCATCATCTCCACCATAACAATCCCTTCCAGTGCGAAGAGTACGAAAATCAGCATTCCAAGGCGGATACCCCATAAGTATGGAGAGGGAACCGTATCATTTTTGCTGCGAAAGAAAAGTAAATTTATATACGCTGTCCATGCAGTGAGGATAATAATGGCGATGCCCATAATCTTGAAAAGAAACCCGTTCAGTTCACTGGAGACGTTAAAATGGGATGTTGTGCCCTGCCACGACTGATAAGAAATAATGACTACTTCCAGTGTCAGTGTCAGAATGATGACATAACTATATATTCTTGATTTTTTATGCTGCCCAAGCAATGGAAGAAACCATGCCATGGTAAATGAAAAGATGCCCACTGATAAAAAAAACTTCATTGGTTTGATCCAGGCGTTGATGCCGAGGATTTTGGTATCATCGAACTGCATCATTAAAAAACTGCCAAAGGCAAAGATGAGATTGAACCATCCAAAATAATAGAGCGGCTTGTTTTTCAGCCTTAATCGGTTCATCAGGTCCATAACTAATGGTTATAATTTTCAGCGAAATATTGCCTGGTGATCACCGCACGAAGGATCAGGTATAATAGCAGGCCAAACGGTCCAAGCATAAAAGTGAAAAAAAGACAGGGAACCGTAAGCCAGTGATTTATTCCATGGAGCCTGGCATTTCGCGTAATAAAGACACCTGTCATAAGGTCAAAAGCCAGGTAATGCACCCAGCCCGCCGTAACCATAGTTTTGTTTGTAAACAGGCTCATAACGCCATCGAGGGAACTGAAATTCTGAAAGCCGGAGGGATCAAAGCTGGAAAAAATAAGCCATGTATAAATGATGGCAAAAAGGGATATGATAATCCCGACAATGAATTTGTCGCGGTTTGCCCAGAATGGCATAAACATCAGTATTATCCAGCCTGGCAGGGCAAGACTGTTGCATAACTCGAAAATTTTATCAGGGGTCATCGTTGAAAATTTATACTACATGATGGAACTTCAGGCTATCCATGATCCGCAGGTAAGTTTGTGCATCATCAAGGGGTTCGGGTGAGAATTTTTCCCCGATGATCTTTTCAAATAACTCAATATATCGTTTAGAAATGGTATTAACCCATTCATCTGTCATTTCAGGCACTGCCTGGCCTTCTTTCCCCATAAAATCATTGGCAATCAGCCATTCCCTTACAAATTCCTTGCTCAATTGATGCTGACGTTCACCTTTCTGCTGTCTTTCATTGAATCCATCAGCATAAAAATATCTTGATGAATCGGGTGTATGAATCTCATCCATCAGGTAAATGGTGTCACCAAGTTTTCCAAATTCATATTTTGTATCGGCCAGGATAAGCCCCCTGTCCCTGGCCAACAGACGGCCCTTTTCAAATAATCTTAATGCATAGTCGCACAGTTGCTCCCATTCTTGACTTGTTGCCAACCCGTTTTTTATAATTTCTGCTGCCGAAATATCTTCATCATGTCCGGCTTCTGCTTTGGTAGAAGGGGTTATGATCGGTTGCGGGAAGAAATCATTTTCCTTCATTCCTTCCGGCATAACAACCCCGCATAGCTCTTTTTTCACCTGGTATGTTCTCCAGGCATGACCTACCAGGTTACCCCTGACGACCATTTCAATTTTAAAAGGGGTACATTTTTTCCCAATGGAAACAATTGGCGCAGGAACATCAATAAGCCAGTTGGGACATATATCTGCTGTTGCCTTCAGCATATATGCAGCGATTTGGTTTAAAACCTGGCCCTTAAAAGGGATGGGCCTGGGAAGGATAACGTCAAAAGCGGAAATCCGGTCACTGGCAATCATCACCAGCCAGTTGTTATTAATGGTATATACATCTCGTACCTTACCCTTATAATATGCAGTCTGGCCCGGAAAATTGAATAAGCTCATAACGCTAAAGTAAACTTGTACTGCAAACCAACCAATTATGCCATGGTGATAATTTCAACATTAAAGTCACTTAAACTTAAATTTTTTTTAAGGAAAAACTAACAATTGTTATTTTGTTCCATATTTGCATCTAAACAACATTGCTTATGAAAAGATTAGGCAGGTTAGCAGCGTCCCTACTGCTGACTTTAGTTTCAACGATTGTCTTTGCACAAAACCCTGTCATTTCCGGAAAGGTCAAAGCTGCCACCGGTGATAATATTAACAGGATTTCTGTATCGATAAAGGGCACCAAGATAGGAACCACTACCGACGACAATGGAAACTACAGTTTACCTGTTCCCTCCACAGTGAAATTTCCCGTAACCCTGGTTTTCTCAGGGGTAGGGATCGTGTCTTCTGAATTAGTTGTTTCTTCTCCTTCGGATAATAATGATGTTAGTGTGAATTTATCCACTACCATGGCAGATGAGATCGTTGTTTCAGCCACAAGGACCCAGACAAGGGCATTGGAATCTCCGGTTACCATTGAAAGGGTAGGGCTTAACACAATCCGGACAGCACCATCTGCCAACTATTATGATATAGTTGGTAATATGAAAGGGGTTGACCTGGTCACTTCCAGTCTTACCTTTAAAACGGTTACCACCCGCGGGTTCAACGGTTCAGGTAATACGCGTTTCAACCAGATTGTGGACGGAATGGATAACCAGGCACCCGGACTTAACTTTTCCGTGGGTAGTGTGATCGGGCTTACTGAACTGGATGTGGAAAGCATGGAATTGCTTCCCGGTGCATCGTCAGCTTTATATGGTCCAGGTGGTATGAACGGAACCCTCCTGGTTAATAGTAAGAATCCCTTCAAATACCAGGGATTTTCTTTCCAGGTAAAAGAAGGAGTGATGCATACCGATAACAAATATCGTCAGGCCAGTTTATATAATAACTGGAGCATGCGATGGGGGCAGAAAGTAAGTGAAAAGTTCGCCTTTAAAGTAACTGCTGAATTTGTCCATGCAAAAGACTGGCTGGCCGATGACCAGCGTAATTATATCAGGCCAACCGCAGCCAATGGCAAAACCATTGGAGAAATAGCAGATGGTACCAGGAGCACGGATCCCAATTATAATGGTGCAAATGCTTATGGTGATGAAACCACGGCGGATATCCGCCCATTCTTATTAGGTATTGGTGCAGCAGGCGCCTTTTCTGCAACCATTTGTAAATAGCCTTGTATCTGGGGGAGCCATCAATGTTTCCCGGACAGGATATACAGAAGGACAGGTTGTTGATCCCAATACCGTAAACTTCAAACTGGGCGGTTCATTGAATTATAAGATCACACCGGGAATTGAGCTCATCGTTGGCGGTTTCTGGGGTACCGGAAATACCGTTTATACAGGTAGTGACAGGTATTCCCTGAAGGATCTGAAAATGGGACAGTATAAAGTTGAACTGAACAGCAAGAACTGGATGGTAAGGGCTTATACGACCCAGGAAAATGCAGGTCAGTCATATAACCTCACTGCTGCTTCAAGGATATTCAATGAAAAATGGAAACCAACCGTGACTTTTGCTGCTAACGGTGCACCCAACCCGCAAACAACAGACTGGCTGGTACAATATTCACAGGCATACCTCAATGGCAAGCTGAACGGGCCTCACTGATATGAATGCACATAATGCCGCCAGGGGTGTGGCAGATGTTGGCAGACCTGAAGTAGGATCTTCAACCTATAACCAGATTTATGATAAAGTAAGAAGTACTCCGATTTCAAAAGGCGGGGCCTTATTCCTTGACAAATCCGATCTGTATGCATTTGAGGGACAATGGAACCTTACTGATTATACCAAGAACGTTGCGGATATACTTATCGGCGGAAACTTTCGCCGGTTTTCACTGAATTCCCAGGGCACCCTTTTCATTGATACAGCCGGACCGATCAATATTGATGAATATGGCATGTATGTGCAGGCCAGCAGGAATATGTTCGGGGATAAAGTCAGGCTTACCGTTTCGGGACGTTATGACAAGAATGAAAATTTCGCAGGCAGGGTTACGCCAAGGGCTACCGCAGTGATAAAGGTTGCCAAGAATAATAATATCAGGATTTCATACCAGACTGCATACCGTTTCCCATCCACCCAGCAACAATATATCAGGCTGGGTGTTGGAGGTGGCGAAACATTGATAGGAGGATTACCGGTGTTCTACGAAATCTATGATTTTGCAGGCAATCCTCCATACCAGCTGCCCATTGATCAATCGGGTGCAAAACCTGCCACTTTCCAGGAATTCAAACCTGAATCTGTGCAGTCTTTCGAACTGGGTTATAAAGGACTTGTGGCAAATGACAGGTTGTTAATTGATGCATATGGTTATGTTGGACAGTATACCAATTTCATTGTGAGAACAGCAGTTGGACAGAAAAAAAATACCGCCCTTCCTCCTGAACCGGCAAACCTAAATACACTTTCCATTCCGATCAATTCACCAGGGAAGGTAAAAACCTGGGGAGCAGGACTTAGCCTGGAATATCGATTTAACAGGGGATTCTTTGCCAACCTTAACGCATCAACCGATGTGCTGAACGATGTTTCAGAAGGACTTGTGGCTTATTTCAATTCACCCAAGTACAGGTATAATATCGTTGCAGGTAATAACGGGTTCGGTAAAAATAAGCGGGTAGGCATAAATGTTACCTATCGCTGGCAGGATTCCTTTATGTATGAAAGCGATTTCGTAAGCGGCGTTGTTCCGGCATACCATTCGCTTGATGCGCAGATTACCTATAAATTCCCCGAGATCAAGTCGCTCATCGGCATCGGTGCCAACAACCTGCTGAACCAGTACTATATCACGGCCATGGGTAACCCGTCAATAGGCGGATTGTACTATATACGCTTTGCATATAACATATTTTAACCTCCAGTTGAAAACAAATGAATAATATGAAAAAGTTTCAAATAAAAAATTGGCTGGTGAAATCCGCCAGTGTTTTACTGGTTATTATACTGGCTGCTTCCTGTAATAAGGATGTACCGGAACCAACACCAATTAGTTCCGGCTCCCATCACAGGAACTTCTATCGGTACCATAATAAATACGGATCCCAGTTTCAGCATACTTAAAGCAGCAGTTACAAAGGCAGGATTATTGCCGTTGCTCTCTGATAGTACACTTAACCTGACGTTGTTTGCTCCGGATGATGCTGCCATGACGGCTTCAGGAATCAGCCTGGGAGCAATCTCCGTACTTAGGGCAGGATTCCTGGATACCGTATTGAAATATCACCTGGTGACCCCAGAGACTGCCTGCCGCACAGATCGGATCAACATTTCCGAACAGGCAGACACCTTCTTTCTTTAATCCGGCAACCGCACTCAGTGCATTACTCAGGTTAACCAATTTCCCGACTACCCGCAATGGTGCATGGATCAATACCATTCCCATTAAGCAGGCGGATATTGTTGCCTCCAATGGATATATTCATAAAGTAGCAGCACTGGTTGCTCCACCATCAAGGTTTCTCTGGGATAGAATTAATACAGATGCGGATATGACCTACCTGAAAGCCGCTATTCAAAGGGCTGACAGCGGTTATGCCGTAACCAGTCCCAGCAGCCTGGAAGGTGCATTGAGGAACATCGGGGCCAACCTGACCGTATTTGCACCAAAAGATTCTTCCATGAGGGCCTTTCTGACCGTGCCATTACAGTGCCCTAATTAACCAGGGAGTGCCTCCTGCAACAGCAGCGGCAACAGCAGCAGTACTTGCTTCAACGCCTGCGGTATTCAGTAACCCTGCATTATATTCTTCATTAACGGCTACTACAGTTAGAGGAATTGTGGTGTACCATATCCTCGGACAAAGGGCATTCACCAATAACTTCCCCACTACACCGACAGCATATCCAACATTACTGAACGGTGCCATTGCCGCTCATCCGGGGGTAACGCTGCAGGTGACGTTTGGGATTCCGGGTGTTCCCTTTGCCAGTTCAGCCACCGTGAAGGGTTTAGGCAAATGCCACTGCATCTAAATTAATCATAACACTGCCGCCCGTAAGTGATCCTACGGGAACAAATGATCAGCATTTTGTGAACGGTGTATTGCATAAAATAGACCAGGTGCTTATTCCGCAATAAAAAATCGCACATTTAAAAAAAGCCGCGCAAAATGCGCACTTTTTTACTGAATGGCATTTTTTATTGTAGTGACACTGTGCTACACCGCAAATCGAAAATGCATAATATCCCCGTCTTCCACCATATAGTCCTTACCCTGCACCGCCAGTTTACCGGCTTCCCTGCAGGCAGCTTCCGAACCATAATGGATAAAGTCTTTGTACTTGATCACTTCCACCCGGATAAATCCTTTTTCGAAATCAGTATGAATTACACCGGCAGCCTGTGGTGCCAGCATTCCCCTGGTGAATGGTCCATGCCCTCACTTCCTGCACTCCAGCCGTAAAATAAGTGATCAGGTTAAGGAGATGGTACGTTGATTTTATCAGCCTTACCACACCGCTTTCTTTCAGTCCAAGGTCTTCCAGGAACATCTGCCTGTCTTCAAAACTTTCCATCACGGCGATCTCGCTTTCAATGGCAGCGCTTACAAAAAGTATTTCTGCATTTTCACCTTTTACCGAATCCATCAGCGCCTGTGTATGCAGGTTACCCTTCACAACACTTTTCTCATCCACATTACATACATACAGAACCGGTTTCATGGTGAGCAGGAACATATCATCAATATGTTTTACCCTGTCTTCCGGAGATACGGCAAATGACCTGGCATTTTTTCCCTGCTCAAGATGCGCTTTCAGGTTTTTCAAAATCTCATACCCATTGAGTACATCACGGTCCGCCTGTTTCAATAGTTTCTCCAGTTTGGGTATTTTCTTGTCAACACTATCAAGGTCCTTTAACTGAAGTTCCGTATCAATAACTTCCTTATCCCTCACCGGGTTAACATTGCCGTCAACATGGATCACGTTATCATCTTCAAAACAACGCAGCACGTGAATGATGGCATCGGTGCTCCGGATATTTCCCAGGAACTGGTTTCCCAACCCTTCTCCCTTACTGGCGCCCTTTACAAGCCCGGCAATATCCACGATCTCCACAGTGGTAGGGACGACCCTTTGTGGTTTAACCAGTTTTTCCAGTGCAATCAGCCGGTCATCAGGGACGGTGATCACGCCGATATTGGGTTCAATGGTACAGAATGGAAAATTGGCAGCCTGTGCCTTGGCATTGCTGAGTGCATTAAATAAGGTTGATTTTCCCACATTTGGTAAACCGACAATCCCTGCTTGTAAAGCCATAAATCAATATATATTTAAACCTGCCTCAAAATTTGAGGGTGCAAAGATAAGAGATTGCAGTTCAAATGCGTTTTGAAGGAATTGTTTGGTTGATTATGTAACTTCAAGCCTAATATCTTAAGAAAACAGCATGACGCTCAGCTATATCTGGCTTTCCTTTTTTCTTATTGCCTTTCTCATAGCATTTATCAAATGGGCATTTCTACAATGACCCGATGATCTTCAAAGTGATCGTGGATGGTGTTTTCAAGTCGGCCGGCGACAGCGTTGACCTGTCCCTTAAGCTGATAGGCATCATGGCACTGTTCCTGGGATTCATGAGCATCGGGGAAAAAGCCGGGGCCATCCGCTTTTTATCCAGGATTGTTGGCCCATTTTTCACCAGGTTATTCCCCGGGGTACCCAGGAATCATCCTGCCATGGGGCATATGATGATGAATTTTTCTGCCAATCTACTCGGACTGGATAATGCTGCCACTCCTTTTGGTTTAAAAGCCATGGAAAGCCTGCAGGAAATCAATCCCAAGAAAGAGGAAGCCAGTAATGCCCAGATCATGTTCCTCGTGTTGCATGCCTCGGGGCTTACTTTAATACCTGTCAGTATCATCGCCATGAGGGCCGCAGTTAAACCGCCTGCTGCAAATCCAACCGATATTTTTATTCCCTGCATGATCGCCACCTTTGCAGCTACGATTGTTGCCCTGATGATCGTGTCCTTTAAACAAAAGATCAACCTGCTGCAGCCCGTGGTACTGGGGTGGATTCTCGGCATTTCGGTATTAATAGGATTACTGATTGCTTACCTGAAAATATTTCTTGACCAGGCAGGAATTGAACAATTTTCCACCATTTTGAGCAATGGCCTTATCCTTTTTATCTTCCTGGTATTTTTATTGGGTGGATTATGGAAAAAGATCAATGTTTTTGATGCCTTTATTGATGGTGCGAAAGGTGGATTTGAAATTGCCATAAGGATCATTCCATACCTTGTGGCGATGCTTGTGGCGATCAGTGTTCTTCGGACTTCCGGCGCATTTGATTACCTTCTCAATGGTCTTTCGGCTGTTTTTTCATCACTTGGATTCAAAACAGATTTTGTTGCGGCCCTGCCAACTGCATTGATGAAACCTTTAAGCGGGAGTGGCGCAAGAGGCATGATGATTGATACCATGACCAAATACGGAGCTGATTCATTTGCAGGAAGGCTTTCTGCCATTTTCCAGGGATCAAGCGATACCACATTCTACGTGGTTGCTGTATATTTCGGTTCTGTGGGAATCAGGAATACCAAATATGCCATACCGGCCATGTTGCTGGCGGACCTTGCCGGCATGATAACTGCAATAACCGTTGCCTATCTTTTCTTTGGCAGCAGTATCTAAACATTATGCTTTGAACAGAATGAAAAATACATTGCTGCTGATATTGCTGATATGCTGTTTCATCACGTGCCGGAGAAGTGATACGGAATATTCTGACGAAGAACTGGTTAATCCTGAATCAGTAATGGCATATGAGGAAGATGATACCCTGGTATTGCGTAAAATACCCGCCGGACTGGCTGAATGGCTGTCGTACTACAGTAAATCAGATACAGCATTTACAATGAAAAATTTTAAGGCATCAGGGGTGACCCTGCATATGGATGTTTTGCAGGATGCCATCAGGAGTGAAAATGAAAATGCATTCAGTGAACTCCTGGTATATTCCCCGGACAGTTCCCAATATATAGACCTCGTGAGTTATAATTTCCTGAAGGAAAAGCAGGATGGAAAGAATATTTTGATTTCAGGTGATCCGGACCAGCAGGTAGTCCTTGCCGATACCCGTAGCAAAAAGAAAAAGCAATTAATGTATAACGGTCCCGCACAACTGGCTGAATTTGCTGAATGGACAGGCAACAGCAGTTTTATCATCGGCATGACATCAAAGGATGAAGGAATGCAGGGAATGAAGGCTGAGATTTATTTTTTCCACCTCAAAGATTCCAGTTTTACAAATTTCCTGTTAAACCACAGGGTGCCGGTTGACAGCCTGAGCCCTTTTAAAAGTTCTTTCCTGGAAAATTATTTTAAGTTGAGGCAATATGAAGTAAAATAATCTTATGATAAAAATTTCCCTGGGCCATATAAAACTATTCGGGTATCATGGAATACATGCTGAAGAAAGAATATGCGGCGCGGAATTTGAAGTGAACATGGATGTTTTTTTTGATCCGGGACACGAGATCAGGGAAATTCACGAGACGATCGATTATACAGTGCTTTACAGTATAATAAGGGAAAGAATGAAAATCCCGGCTGAGTTGCTGGAAACCCTGGTGCAGGATATTTCTTCAGAAGTAAAAGAAATGTTTCCGCAGGTCGTCCAAATTAACATTACGATAAGTAAAATTAATCCTCCGCTGGTTAACTTTCAGGGTCAGCTAAGCGTCTCTATGAACAATGACTTTTAAGTTATGAGAATAATTTCCATTTGTTTATTGTTGTTACTTGCAGGTACCCTACACGCTCAGGATGTTAGTTACCTCACCCGTGAGGCAGAACAATTTGAAAAAGAAAAGAAGGATGATGAAGCGCTTAAGAAATACCAGGAAGCGCTCCAGGTTTCTCCTTCTGACGAAAGATCATTATTCAAGTGCAGTGAACTCAGCAGCATTATCGGGAACAGGCAGGCTGACAAAAAACTCAAAGCCGATTATTTTGCCGCAGCACGTACTTATGCCGAAACCGCTGTTAAGCAATATCCTGGAAGTGCGGATGCGAATTATGCCATGGCTTTATCACTGGATAAATCGTATACCGGAACTAAGGAGCGTCTGCAAAAGACCGGTGATATCCTGAAATACCTTGATTCGGCGTTAAAAATAAAACCCGACCATGCCCGTTCATTATATATGATGGGAAAATGGAATGTGGAAATAAGCGGAATGAATGTTGCTGAAAAAGGCGCATTAAAAACATTTTTTGGCGGTTTACCTTCCGCCAGTTTACCCACGGCTATTGATTATTTCGAAAAAGCCAGGAAGGCCGATCCCAATTATTTGCTGAATTACCTTGATATGGCCAAAGCATATAAAAAGAATGGTCAAAGCGATAAGGCCATTGATATCCTGAACAGGCTGATCAAATTACCACCCAGGACAGTAGACGATTACGGTTATAAGGCTGAAGGAAAAATTCTGCTGGAGAGCCTGTTATAAACCCATTCTCATTAATTACCTTGCGGACTTTTATTAATATTCACAAAATGAAGATTGTTACAACTTTCATACTGTTCATTACGGGACTACAATATTCAGGCGCAGAATCCAGTGTCGGCATATAATCCGCATGATCTTTTTGCTCCCCAGTCGTATCCCCAGGGGATCAATGAATATCGTAACAGTGCCGGCGAACCGGGCCCAAATTATTGGCAAAATAGAGCTGATTACCAGATAGATGCAACGCTTGATGAAACAAAAAATGAAATTAAGGCCACGGTCACTATTACTTACCGGAACAATAGCCCGCAAAGCCTTTCTTATATCTGGCTGATTCTCGAGCAGAACCTGTTTCATCCGCAGTCAAGGGGCTTTGAAAAAAATCAGACAGAAGGAAGAAGCAGGTACGTTGACAGCCGGGGAGGGTTTCGTGGCGGATATCATTTCCAGTCGGTAAAACTGCTTAGCCAGGGCGCTGACAATAAATTTGTGGAATCCGCAGCTGATACAGTCATCTCAGATACACGCATGCAGGTACGGTTGTCAAAACCACTCGTTCCCAAAGCGGAGATAAAATTGAAAATGGAGTATTCCTATACCGTTCCGGAATATGGGGCTGACCGCACAGGCATCCAGAATACCGCCAATGGAAAAATCTTTTCCATTGCCCAATGGTATCCCAGGGTTTGTGTGTTTGATGATATCCGTGGCTGGAATGCAGATCCATACCTTGGCGCAGGGGAATTTTACCTGGAATATGGCGACTATAATGTCAGTATTTCAGCGCCATCTGATCATGTAGTGGTTTCTTCCGGGGAATTTTTAAATCCCCAGGAAGTGCTGACATGCAGAACAACTGAAGCGATATAACACAGCAAAGGAAAGTGAAACTACTGTTGTGATCCGTTCAAAGGAAGATATCTCCAATCCGGCAACCAGGGTAAAGAAACCTATACTGACCTGGAAATTCCAGATTAAGAATTCAAGGGATTTTGCCTGGGCTGCATCGAAGGCGTTTATCTGGGATGCCGCCAGGATAAACCTTCCCGGAGGGAAAAAGATACCTGCAATGTCCGTTTATCCGGCAGAATCAGCGGGAATCAAAGCCTGGGGGAGGAGTACAGAATATATCAAAGGAGCTATTGAAAATTATTCCAGGCGCTGGTATGAATATCCTTTCCCTTCCGCAGTAAATGTGGCCAGCAATGTAAGTGGAATGGAATATCCCGGTATTATTTTCTGTGGTTACCAGGATACCGGTGAGTCGTTATGGAGTGTTACCGATCATGAATTCGGACATTCATGGTTTCCCATGATTGTTGGCAATAATGAAAGAAGGTATGGATGGATGGATGAGGGCTTCAATACTTTTATCAATGGCATTTCCACGGAAGAGTTTAATAAGGGTGAATACCGGCAGCCGGATATCAACGGTCAGGCGGTAGCCATGGCCCTTACTTCTGAACAAAAGGAAAAGGTATTGCTTACCCCGGATGGGATGAAGGAAAATAATATCGGGATAAACCTATATTTTAAACCGGCCTATGCATTGAACCTGCTTCGTAATAACGTCATTGGCCAGGACCGTTTCGATTATGCGTTCAGAAAATACATACGTGACTGGGCATTTAAACATCCTACGCCCTGGGATTTTTTCAGGAGTATGGAAAACAGTACCGGGGAAGATCTTGCCTGGTTCTGGAAAGGGTTAATCCTGGAGAATTACCAGTTAGACCAGGCCATTATCGATGTGGAGAAAACCGGAACCAGTGGTGGTGTACTTATCACGATAAGAAACCTGCAGAAAATGGCTATGCCCGTAGTGGTTGAACTGACTACCATGTCGGGGAAACTTATCCGTAAATCGCTCCCCGTGGAAATCTGGCAAAATAGTGAAAGCTATACATTTCGCGTGGAAACCACCGAACCGGTGAGAAAGGTGGTCCTTGACCCGGATAAGGTATTCCCTGATATCCAGCCCCAGAATAACACCTGGCAGGGTATAAAGTGAGGATATAATGATCAAATTTCCCTGTTTTTCTTCATTTTCACATTTTCGTATTTGCACATTTTCACATTATTTCCCTACCTTTGCGCTCCATTTGCGGGTCATACCGTGAATTATTAACCCAAACGGTTCCATAAGAGACTCCGTCTGTGCGGGGTACACCAGCAGGGTAATTTGAAAACAGGAACTAATGCCAAAGGTAAAAACCCATTCGAGGGCTAAAAAGACTTTTAAGATTTCCGGTACTGGAAAGATCATGTTCAGGAAGCCAATACGTGGTCACCTTCTGACCAAAAAATCAAAAAAACGCAAACGCAGCTACCGTATCGAAGGAGAGGTGCACAAGACAAATCTTGATTTCGTAAAACGGCTTCTGAGGTTGAAATAACCCTGACTTCATCTTATCATTAAACTTAAAAATTTTTAGATATGCCACGTTCAGTCAATGCCGTTGCATCAAGAGCCCGCAGGAAGCGGATCCTTAAACAAGCCAAAGGCTTTTATGGCAAACGTAAAAATGTATATACAGTTGCCAAAAACGTACTGGAAAAAGGCTTAACCTACAGGTATGTTGGTCGTAAACTTAAAAAGCGTGAATATCGCACCCTTTGGATCGCCCGTATCAATGCGGCCGTTAGGGAAGAAGGACTTACCTATTCCGAATTCATCAACAAACTTAAAGTAAAGGGAATTGAACTAGACAGGAAAGTACTGGCTGACCTCGCCATGAATGAGCCTGCTTCTTTCAAGAAGCTCATTGCATCAGTTAAATAATTGTATTATCAGCTATTGTACCTGCCGGATATGAAAATTCATATCCGGTTTTTTTATTTTGAATCCTTCAAAAATTATTTTTGTACCCGTCCTGAAAAAGTTCACATTACCACACCGTTAAAACCTGAACAAAGCATTGAGCAATAACACTTACACCGACCTGGTAAAACAAACCTTTTATTTTCCCCAGGAAGGTTTTGAAGTAAAGGATGGATATCTCCATTTTAACGGACTTGACCTTAAAGCACTCATTGACAAATATGGCACGCCCATGAAACTTACCTATCTGCCCAAAATCGGTATGCAAATCAATAAGGCCAAAGACATGTTTGCCAATGCCTTTAAAAAGCATAAATACGAAGGCGAATATTTTTACTGCTATTGCACGAAAAGTTCACATTTTTCCTTTGTGGTGGAAGAAGCGCTAAAACATGAAATCCATCTGGAAACTTCATATGCATATGATATTGAAATCATCAATAAACTGTATGAAAAGAAAAAAATCACTAAAGATATTTATATTATATGTAACGGTTTTAAACAGAAATCCTATACCTCCAGAATTGCCAGGTTGCTGAATACCGGGTTTAAGAATGTAATTCCGGTTCTGGATAATAAGGAAGAACTGGATGTATACAAGAGATCGGTAAAAGTGCCTTTTAAACTGGGCATCCGGGTAGCGGCTGAAGAAGAACCCACTTTTCCTTTTTATACATCGAGGCTGGGATTGCGGGCAAAGGATATCCTTGAATTTTATGTTGACCATATCGAAGGATATGAAAATAAGTTTCAGCTCAAAATGCTGCATATCTTTTTGAATAAAGGCATTAAGGATGATATTTATTACTGGAGTGAATTGAATAAGGTAATCAACCTGTATTGCCAGTTAAAGAAGATTTGTCCCGAACTGGATTCTATCAATATTGGCGGTGGTTTCCCGATCAAACATTCACTTGGATTTGATTATGACTACCAGTTCATGATCAACGAAATTGTTGGAAATATAAAAAAAGCCTGCAAGAAAGCAAAAGTTCCGATGCCCAATATCTATACAGAATTCGGCAGCTATACCGTAGGTGAAAGCATGGCCCATATCTATAGTGTAATCGGCCAGAAGAACCAAAACGACCGGGAAATCTGGTATATGATCGATTCTTCATTTATTACCACACTGCCGGATACATGGGGAATAGGTGAAAGATTCCTGATGTTGCCCGTTAATAAATGGGACAACGAATACCAACGGGTTGTACTGGGAGGGATCACCTGCGACAGCCATGATTATTATGATTCAGAAGAACATATCAATGAAGTGTTCCTGCCGAAATTGAATCAGCGGAGAACATCGACGATAAGGAACCTTTATATGTGGGATTTTTTCATACCGGCGCTTACCAGGATCAGATCAGTGGTTATGGAGGAATTAAACATTGTCTGATTCCTTCTCCCAAACATGTGATCGTTGAACAAGATAAAAATGGCAAACTGATTGACTGGGTGTATGCAAAAGAACAGACTGCACAGAGTATGCTGAAAATCCTTGGCTATATTAAATAGCCAATTAACCAGGTATGTTTCAATGTATTATATCTCCTGGTTAAAGAACCTGCAGGCTATTTGATGTATTCCGGTTACTTGATCACCACAGTGGTGCCGCCTGATTTTTTTTGCTGCCCTGGCGCAAAAGGTTTTGCAGATTTTGTACCGTAAACTTTCTTGGCTTGTCCCGGAGGAAGTCCCTGGGTATTGCCATCAGTAACGATTACTTTTTTTGGATAAGAATTCCTTGAGCAGGAAAACATGATAAATGCTGCAAACAGCATCAGTGCGGAGGTAAGGATTTTTCTTTCGTTCATGGGTATATGATTTGTTATTATTGCACAAAATAAATGCCATTCTTAAATTATATGCGATATAAAAAGTTAATTACCCTGCTGTTAGCCTTTTATGTGTTGAATGTCAATGCACAAACTGCGGAAGATTCCGTTAAGCTAACGATCAACACAATGTTTGCCGGAATGAAGGATGCCAATCCTGCGAAGCTTCTTTCAGCATTTTCAGATAGTGCCATACTCCAGACTATAAGCCAGGACAAACAGGGAAAGGTTATGGTGCGTTCGGAGGATATCCGTGAATTCGCTGAATTTGTAGGAAAGCAGGCTCCCGGAAAAGCTGATGAAAGAATACAGTTTGCAAGTATTAAAATTGACGGGAACCTTGCCAGTGTTTGGACTCCCTACCAGTTTTATTTTGATGGAAAGTTCAGTCATTGCGGAGCAAATTCCTTTCAGCTGGTCAGGATAAACAGCGAATGGAAAATACAATACCTGATTGATACGCGACGAAGAAACTGTAACTGATCAGTTTACTTTCAGTTTGTATTTCTTAATCACCTTGGGATCATTAAAATATTTATCAGCGTCTTCCTGCGATAAATTGACATCAACATCAACAGCCGGCAGATCCACCAGCTGGAGCTGCACCTGCTTGAGTTCTTCCCGGAGTTTCCTGGTCTTGTTCAGCACTTCAGGGTCACGTTCACCTATAAGCGAATTATCACTTACCAGGTATTCCAGCCTCTTGGTAAGTCCCCTCAGCTGTGCCGCAGTATTCTGTTCCTGCACCTTATTAGGCGCCACGGCTTCCTTTACAGGAACAAGGGTTAAGCCTATGCTGGGCAATATCTTGCCGATATCCTGCACATCCGGACTGGTGGCCGTTGTGGCCAGGATGGTACCAGCCAGTGCGGTGCTGGAACCTGTTATGTCAAAAGCCGTGCGGGTCGACTTATTCGTTTTGATATTCTTGCTGAGAACATAGAATGTCAGTTTCAGGTTCTGTATATAGGCTTTCATTTCATCTGAAACCTTCTGATGCTCCAGGTATTTCTGGGGATAATTGATACCAGGCCTGATCGCAATACTGATGGAGGCGGTATCCTTATTAAAAAATTTGTCGGAGCCAATGAACTGCAACTGCAGCATTTTCAGCTTAGTGGTATCATTTTCACGGATAAAGTCATAAGGCACCATCCAGAAAAATTCATCATCACATTTTCGGATAGGCATAAACGGACTGATAGGAATATTGGAATTGAAGTTTATCTGTTCCAGCGGAAATGTTCCTGTTTCGCACTGGATACGAAAACGAATGGAATCACCTTCCTCCACGTACATAGTTCCCAATACCCCGGGTTTAACACGGGATGGACTTATTTCCGTGCTGTAAAACATTATCGTTACAAAGGTATCCACCTTTTCAAACGGATTGTACAGGCTCTGTACGCCAAGATCAACACGATAGGGAAGATCATATTTCAATTTTCCACTTCGAAAGAAGGATTTTTCTGCCTTGAAAAAAAGGGTACCATTACTCCTGTCGATACGAACGCCTACAGGTGCCTGCTTCAGGTACCAGTAATAGTCTTCAGGGGGTCTGTTGATCCGCAGGTCGTAGTTCAGCAGGGAGTCTACATGAATGGTAAAATAAGGATTAAGATTAGTGATCCTTAAAATAGTATCCGTGGTAAATAGCGGGGGATGAGGAGGTAAGGAATCGGGCCTGGTATCCTGGGATTTAACGGTTGTCAGAATAACTGATCCAATAAAACACAGTATTAAAAATCTCAATGACGATATTTTAAGTTGAATTAAAGGCCACGAAATTAGAAGAATATTAAACAATATTGGTATAAGAAAAGCTAAAAAAATCCTTCCCCGGTAATGGAGAAGGATTTAAACCAACTTCTAAAGCCTGAAATTATTGGATGGAAATTTCTTTCGGAGAAATCTTCACTTCTTCTTTTTTGGGAAGGTCGATATAGAGCACACCATTCTCATATTTGGCCTGAATCCTATCGCTCTGAATGCTTTCATCTACTGTAAAGCTCCTGGTAAATGATTTGTAATTGAATTCCCGGCGTACCTGCCTTTCATTCTCATCTTTTGTTTCTGATTTCTTTTCTGCCGAAATGGTCAGGATATTGTTGTCGATATTCACTTTGAAATCGCCTTTATCCATTCCGGGTGCCACCACTTCAAGGATATATGCATTTGCATTCTCCCTGATGTTTGCGGGGACGGCCTGGTTATATCCTGAAAATTCTTCATTCAGGATCCGGGAAGGGAAATTGCTGAATAAGTCTTCAAACAGGGAATTCACCCTTTTGTCGAGCGGCCTTTGGTTTAATTTAACGAGTGTCATAACGGTATTTTTTTAAGTGTTTAATGTTATTATGAAAGCAATAGTCCAAATAAAATACCAAGGGAGGGAAATCTGCAAATTTGCTAGTTAGCAGGAAGAATTTATGTCATTGTGACTGACAAAATTTCAATTTGCGACAGAAAGGCAGATTAGAAGGTTTTAAAACAAAAAACAGTAATTTTGTGTTTGAATAAAAACAAGTTATTACTATGTATCCATCAGAAATAGTTATTCCCATGAAAGAGGAGTTGACAGAGAGAGGTTTTGATGAACTCCTTACTACAAATGACGTTGAATCCACACTGAAACAGGAAGGCACCACACTGGTGATGATAAATTCTGTTTGCGGATGTTCAGCAGGAAGTGCAAGACCAGGTGTATTAATGGCTGTGGCAAACAGTGAACATAAACCTGATCGGCTGACAACCAGTTTCGCAGGTTATGATGTGGATGCAGTTAAAAAAATCCGTGAATTCCTGCTGCCTTATCCTCCTTCTTCGCCTGCGATTGCTTTATTTAAAGACGGCAACCTGGTACATATGATTGAGCGTCACCAGATCGAAGGAAGGCCTGCGCAAATGATTGCCCATAATCTGATTGCAGCATTTGAAGAATATTGTAATTAGTTTTTTTGCTTTGTTCATAGTTGAGGTGGTCCCGCTTATGGCGGGATCTTTTCTTTTTACATCAATCCAGTTTTTTAAAGTATAATTGCGGACATTTCCAGCGCATGTATCCAAACCTGTATTTTTTTCTCAAAGAGACGTTTAACATAGAGCCATGGACCTTCACACAATACATTAATTCTTTCGGTTTACTGGTAGCCGTTTCTTTTGTGCTTGCGGCAATGATCCTGGCCAATGAATTAAAGCGTAAAGAAAAACAGGGCATACTTCATCCGAAGGAAGAAACACGCATAGTTGGAGAGGGGCCGAAAATAGCAGACCTCCTGTTCAATTTCATTTTTGGATTTATCGTTGGTTATAAAATACTGGGCGTTTTTTTTAACGGGGAGGATGTGAACCCCCAGGAATATATATTTTCTACCAATGGCAGTTGGGCAGGTGGTATTTTTCTGGGCTTGTTATTTGCCGGATTGAAGTATTATGAAAAACAAAAACAGAAATTAGCCAAGCCTGAAAAACGAACCCTCCGGATATGGCCCCATGAAAGGGTAGGTGATATCACCATCATGGCTGCCGTAGCGGGATTTCTTGGAGCAAAATTATTTGACAACCTGGAAAACTGGGACCGCTTCATACAAAATCCCATTGCGAATCTCTTGTCTCCCAGCGGACTGACATTTTATGGTGGATTGATCTGTGCCGCCATTGTCATACTCTGGTATGGCAAATCGAAAAATATCCATCCTCTGCATCTTTGTGATGCAGCAGCTCCCGGACTAATGCTGGCATATGCCACCGGAAGGATCGGTTGCCAGGTTTCCGGAGATGGCGACTGGGGCATTTTTAACAGCGCTTATACACTTGATAAGGAAGGCGAAATCATTGCTTCTTCTGCTGATAACTTTCGGAACACGCTTATGGCAAATAGTGATTTCACCCAGTACCTGGTGCGGGAGTACGGGAGTATGGATAAAATACCCCATGCCTTTTTCCATGGTGCTGATTTCATGCCCAACTGGTTCTGGGCATATCATTATCCGCATAATGTTAATGAAGTGGGAACTGCTATAGCTGGTTGCACCGGCAGTTATTGCGCACAGTTAAACCCCCTGGTTTTCCCCACACCTTTATATGAATTCATTGCCTGCACCGCACTATTTGTGGTATTATGGATGCTCCGGAAAAAACTGCATGTGGCCGGACAAATGTTTGGTCTTTACCTGATCTTTAATGGCGTGGAGCGATTCCTGGTTGAAAAAATCAGGGTCAACACCACGTACTCCATCTTTGGTTTTCATCCCACCCAGGCAGAGCTTATATCTTCCCTGCTGGTTGTTGTGGGTACGGTGTTACTGGTCAGGACTAAGAAAATTAAGCCCGTTCAACAAGCATAGCTTTTTGATTTTTTAGTTTCCGCTCTTATTAAAAATTAGCCATTCATACCAATCAGCCTTCTTACTGTAACCTAGTCAGGCGTTCTGCGTATCATCTATATCTAAAATAGATTCCGGAAATCCATCTTTTAGACCTTCCAACACAAAACAAGTATCTATGCTATACATAGTACTTACTTTTGAACTGTATTAGTTATTAAATGGTACTAAATTAATTATTATGAGAAAAGCGTGGTTCCTGGTCACCGCATGTTTTATAGGTTTGGCAGGATTTACCCAAACCGGTTCAATTTCCGGAAAAGTTAATGACAATGCACAGAAAGGTATCACCGGAGCAACTGCTTCCCTTTTAAAAGCCTCAGATTCCACCCTGCTTAAAACAGCCATTACGGACAAGGATGGCATCTTTAATTTTTATGGCATCAACCATGGTAAGTACCTGGTTTCCATTACTGTATCAGGATATGCAAAATCAGTTTCCGGTGAAATAGTCCTGGATGATGTGCAATCTACCCGGGAACTGGGTGTGATCCGTTTAACAGAAGAAGCGAAAAGTCTGCAGGCGATTACCATTTCAGGACGCAAGCCGTTTATTGAACAGAAAATGGATAAAATGGTGGTTAATGTGGATGCCGCAGTGACCAATGCCGGTTCAAATATTCTCGAAGTATTGGAGAAATCTCCCGGCGTTACCATTGATAAAGATGGAAATATCAGCCTTAAAGGAAAACAGCAGGTATTGGTGCTGATTGATGGCCGCCAAACATATCTCGGACCCACCGAACTGGCCAGTTTACTGAAAAGCATGCCTGCGAGTAATGCTGACCAGATTGAAATCATGACCAATCCCTCCGCCAAATATGACGCTGCTGGAAATTCAGGTATTATCAATATCAAAACAAAGAAGAATAAGCAACAGGGTTTCAACGGAAGCATTAACCTTAATTACTCACAAGGTGTTTACTGGAGGACCAATGATAATTTCAACCTTAATTACCGCAAGGGGAAATTCAATTTTTTTGCCAACGGAGGATATAGTAAATGGAATAGTTTCCAGAACCTGGAAATTAACCGGAAATTCAGTACACCGGCCAGCACCCCTGGAAGTGTAAAGGATTATAACGCCATTTTTGACCAGGATACCCGGATGAGAAATAACAGTAATAATTTCATGATGAAAATGGGGGTGGATTATTACCTAAGCAAGAAAACCACGCTGGGTGTTATTACCACCGGTTTATATAACCCGGAAAAATTCGGAAGTACAAGCACCAGCTACCTGATGGATGGGGAATATAATACAGATTCCATTGTGTATGCTGTCAGTAACAACGATAATAAATGGAAGAACGGAACCCTTAACCTGAACCTGCGTCACCAGTTTGATTCAACAGGAAAGGAAATCAGTGCCGACCTTGACTATGCATCTTATAATTCATCCAGTTCAATGGATTTTATCAATACCACGTATGATCCCAACTGGGTGCCCATTAATGAAACGCAACTCAGGGGCGACCTTCCGGTAAAAATAGACATATATACAGCCAAGGTTGATTATAGCCAGAACTTCCTTAAAGGTAAACTGGAAACAGGTGTAAAAACCAGCTTTGTTAGTACCGATAATGCTGCCAACTATTACAATATCTATAATTTTGGAGAGACGGTTGATTACAGTAAAACCAACAATTTTATATACAAGGAAAACATTAATGCCGTATATATTAATTATAACCGACAATTTAAGAAGATTGGTATACAGACCGGTTTGAGGTATGAATATACCAACATGGAAGGTAACCAGTTTGGTAACCCGGTAAGGCCTGACTCCTCTTTTAAAAGGGGTTACGGAAACTTTTTCCCCACGGTCTTCATTTCTTACCAGGCCAGCAAAACACACCAATGGGGATTCAATATTGGCCGACGTATAGACAGGCCGGCCTACCAGGACCTGAATCCATTCCTGTTCTTCCTTGACCAGTATACTTACCAGGCCGGTAATCCTTTTATCAAGCCACAATACACCAATAACGTTGAGGTTTCACATACATTCAAGGGATTCCTGACTACTACTGTTAACTATAGCCATACCATCGATTTCCAGACGGAAACCTTTGAGCAGGCTAAACTTCCCAATGGTGATGACGGTTATGCCACTATTGTTCGCCAGGGCAATATCGGTTCCAGGGATGCTGGAGGTATTGCCGTCAGTGCCCAGGTGCCGGTTAAGAAATGGTGGACAGCGATCCTGTACACCAACGTAAACTACAGCCACTTCAAGGGTGAAGTTAATAACGAAGTAGTAGACGTGGAAGCTACAAACCTTACTGTAAATATCAACAACCAGTTTCGTTTTGAAAAGGGCTGGGGTGCAGAATTAAGCGGATGGTACAGGTCGAAAGGAGTGGAGGGACAGATTTTGATCAATCCGATGGGACAAATGTCTGCCGGTGTGACCAAGCAAATCCTTAAAGGCAAATCCACCATTAAGCTCAATATTCGCGACATCCTGTATACGCAGGTGGTTACCGGAAATATCAATTTCCAGAATACTGAGGCATACTTCAAGAATGCACGAGATTCAAGGGTTGCCACACTGAGTTTTGTGTATCGTTTCGGAAAGCCAATGAAAGATGCTCAGCCCCGCAAAAAAACAGGTGGAGCCAGCGATGAGCAAAACAGGGTTAAATTGAATAATAATCAATAAGGATCATCACAATATACGCTTGCCCCTGCCTAAAAAGCAGGGGCTTTTTTATGAGGGTATTCTTACATTTGTACAAAATTTCATATGCCCTCTTTTGATATTGTTAGCAAAGTTGACGCCCAGCTGCTCGACAATGCCGTTAACGTTACCAGGAAGGAAATCACCAACCGTTTCGACTTTAAGGATGCTCATGTCGTTATTGACCTTGACAAAAAAGAATATAAGCTAAAGCTGGAAACCCCGGATGATATGAAGATGCAGCAATTGATTGATGTGCTGGTAAACCGGGCCAATAAACAGGGTATTTCCCCCGAAGCCTTTGACCTGAGTAAAGATGCATTTCCCAGTGGAAAAGTGGTAAAAAAGGAGGTTTCCGTCCGCAACGGGCTGAAACAGGAAGATGCCAAGAAAATCGTTAAACTTGTCAAGGATTCAGGCCTTAAGGTACAGGCACAGATTATGGATGAAATGGTCAGGGTCACCAGTAAAAAAATAGATGACCTGCAGGAAGTGATCCAGTTATGCCGAACCGCTGACCTCGGACTGCCCCTCCAGTATGAAAATATGCGCAGCTAGTAGTTGAGGGTTGAGAGTTGAGCGTTGAGGGTTGAGGGTTTACCACAGACCAGGGTTGGTCTGTTTTCAGAAAATCAAACCATGTAAATGCCAAAACATTATCAACAGCGGCCTTAAATGGCATTGATCTGCCAGTTTTATAGGTTTTGGGTCGTTAAAAGAGCAAATAAAATTTGATAAAACGGCATATTCCCTTAATTTTGCAGCCTGTTTTTACCAAAATGTATGGCAAAATCCATACAGTCAAAATAAGAAAATTATGAAGAAAGGTATCCATCCGGAACATTACAGGTTAGTCGTTTTCAAGGACATGAGTAATGGTCATACATTCCTTACCCGCTCTGCCGCTCATTCAAAAGAAACCGTTAAATGGGAAGATGGTAATGAATATCCACTGTTAAAACTGGAGATTTCCAATACATCCCACCCATTCTTTACCGGACAGAAGATGCTGGTTGATACAGCCGGGCGTATTGATAAATTCAACAAGAAATACGAGAAAAAGAAATAAACCCACCTTTTAGGAAACCCTCTTGTGAAAGAGGGTTTTTTATTTTTGTAGCTTAGCAGTCCATGGAAAATTCCCGGTTTTCTGAATTGCATTGCAGGGAGCAGCTACTTCCCTTTACGCTTACCCGTCATACGGCAGATATCAGGATCGGGATGCTTACCATCCGAGAGAAATGGGAAGCAGCGGAAAAACTTTTTCCTGGCCTTAACTTACCCCCAAGTATACCCGCAGATATCATTCCCGGATTTGGTTTTTTTAATTTTCTTAATGAGAATAGCTGGGAAGAAACCCTGGCGGCAACAGAACTGTACAGAATCCTGCACTATCCATGGCAAATCGCCACTTTTAATGACTGGGCGCTGAGGGAAGATTTTGCATTGTCGGTGCAGGGCAAAAAATCATCAGATCATTTCAAAAACGGTAAGTGTGACTGATGAAGGACAGGTCTTTTTAGAAGAGGGGGTCACTGCTGAATACTGCTATATCAATGCAAGGAGCGGACCAGTATATATATCCTCAGGCGCTGAGATCATGGAAGGAGCCATGCTCCGTGGACCGATATTTATTGGCAGGGGCAGCGTCATCAAAATGGGTGCCGCGATTTACGGCGCCACAAGTATCGGCCCGTCATGCATCATTGGCGGTGAAGTAAAAAACAGTGTATTCTTCAGCTATTCAAATAAGGCGCATGAAGGCTACCTGGGGGATTCGGTCATTGGAGAATGGTGTAACCTTGGTGCAGGAACAACCTGTTCCAATATCCGCAATACAGCGTCTCCGGTGAAGGTCTGGAACATGAAAAGAAAAGTTTTTGTGGAAGCAGGATTGAAATGCGGACTTTTAATGGGTGATTATTCAAGGTGCTCGATCAATTCCTCTTTTAACACCGGGACCGTAGTGGGGGTATGCGCCAATATATTTCAACCGGGTGGATTATTACCTAAATATATCCCCAGTTTTTCCTGGGGCCCGTTGCCGGATATAAAATATGCCCTGGATAAAGCGCTTTCAGATATCAATAACTGGATGAATTTTAAAAACCATTCCTTAAGTAAGGACCAGATTAAAACATTACACAGTATATTTAGCCTTAACGAATACGTATGAGAAAAAAAATCGCAGCAGCAAACTGGAAAATGAACCTTCGCATAGAACAGTGTGAACAATTATTGACAGCAATCCTGCAGAAAAATATTTCCCTTAAGCCTCACCAGTTTGCCATTTTTGCCGTCCCGTTTCCTTACCTGCCGATGGTCCGGGAGAAAATTGCAGGCAAAATAAATTATTCCGTCGCAGCGCAAAACTGTTACCATAAAAATGCCGGGGCTTACACCGGGGAGGTTTCAGCAGAAATGCTGAACTCAATGCATATACCATATGTGGTTATCGGACATTCCGAACGCCGGGAATATTTTTCAGAAACCAATGCCATGCTGGCTGAAAAAATAAACCTTGCACTGGCCAATGGAATACAACCTATTTTCTGCTGTGGTGAACCCTTATCGATCAGGGAGGATAACAGCCAGAATGCATACGTTGAAGTACAACTCCGTGAAAGTCTATTTCACCTGGAGAATGACCAGGCAAAGAAGATCATTATTGCCTATGAACCTATATGGGCCATTGGCACGGGGAAAACTGCCAGTGCCGGACAGGCCCAGGAAATGCATGCTCACCTGCGCAGTGTGATGGCAGGCAGGTACGGTAATGAAATTGCTGATGATCTTTCGATATTATACGGCGGAAGTGTAAAAGGTGCAAATGCTGCTGAAATATTTTCACAGCCGGATGTCGATGGTGGACTCGTTGGCGGCGCTTCACTTATAGCTGAAGAATTTTCACAGATCATTTCTGCATTACCATAGTAAAGAAACGGTAAAGGGGATAAGGGGTTTTCCATTTATATTTGGATATGGGGCTTTTGAATCAAATTGCTGTCAACTCCCTTTACCGGTTTTTATTCCTGATACTTCAGTTCCTGATTACCATTTTCATTTCAAGGCTCACGGGTCCTGATGGATTAGGAACCTATTCCCTTATACTTACCAATGCCAGTGTTTTGCTGATATTTACTTCATTGGGAATTCCATCCGGAATAACTTTTCATAGTGCCAAAAAAGATATTTCCGCGGGCAAACTGGCAAGGATTGCCTTTATTTCCGCTGCATTGCAACTGGCGCTGATTATTTTCGTGGAATTTGTTCACTGGCTGATGTATGGTCAATTTCTGATCTGGCCGGTTAAAGATTCATTGCATGGTATTTCCGGCATAATTTTTTTCTTTTCACTGCTGATTACGGAAAGATATGCTGCATTATATAACGGTAATAACCTGTTGCACTGGTATAGTCTTCAGACTGCATTCTTTTCTTTTCTTACAATGTTGCCATTGATTTATTGGATGTTCTCTGCAACAAAACCTGTGCAGGGGAATGTAATTTTGCTGATCATATTAATGGGCATTTTGCAGGTTGTTTCGCTGGCCATTATTTATTCAAGATTGCCTGTGCCCCATTCAATCGCAGAACCTGGTGAAATGTCGGAACGTCCACGGTTTTTCAATTATTCCATGCTTTCCTGGCTCTCAAACAGCATTCAATTCCTGGTTTACCGTATCGATTTCTGGATACTGCATTATTTTCATGGAGAAACCGAACTCGGTCTTTATGCCTTATCAGTAAGGATTGGCCAGACATTCTGGATACTGCCAGGTTTGCTGGCCACTGTTATATTGCCGCATATTATATCCGTAAACTTTGACAGGGGCATACTGGAACGAATAATTCGTGTAACCAACACTGTTAACCTCTTAGCCGCCTTTTTTATATTTTTCCTGGCATTGCCGGTTATTCCATTCATTTTTGGCGATTCTTTTAAAGAAAGTGTTTTTCCTTTGATAATCCTTGTGCCCGGAATAATGTTTGTTTCAATGCATACCTTACTGGCTGCATATTTTGCAGGAAGAAACAAGATCAGCTATAACCTTAGAACGTCTGTCATGGCCCTTGTCATTATTACGCTGCTTGATTTTTTAATGATTCCGGGAATGGGTAAGGTTGGCGCTGCACTGGCCAGTACTATCGCGTACACCACAAGCAGTATATATGCGATGATATTATACAGTAAAATGGAACACTATCCTCTGCGCAGGCTATTTATGGTAAGGGAGGATAAGATCTGGCTGGAGACAAACTTTTTCAAAATGATATCAACCCGGAAAAACTGATGACCCAAGGCCGTTATATCACCCGCGATATTCCTGACGACCTGGTGAACCCCGGTTCAGGTTATGTGCTATGGCTCGCCAGTTGGTACCCTACGAAGACGGTGCCATATAATGGTGATTTTATACAAAGGCATGCTTATGCGGCATCCATATACCAGAACATTATCCTTGTTCATACCATTCATGATCCGTATGCCGGGACGGATGTTTATTATGAAATAACGGAACAGAAAAACCTGAAAGAAATCATTATTTTTTTCAGGGATCCGGGATCAACAACCACGTTCAGGGAAAAATTGAGATATAATTTCAGGTATTACCAGTATACCAGGAAGTTCCTCAGGTCATTGTTCAAAAAAACATCTTTACCTCTTTTTGTTCACGTCCATGTGCCTATGAAATTCGGTGCTTTAGCGCTATGGATTAAACGAAAATGGAAAATACCATACCTGCTGAGTGAACATTCTGCATCATACCTGGCTTCTGCTCCGGATAATTATTTTTCCCGTAGCTATTATTATAGGAAAAATGTCAGCCGGATTTTTAAAAATGCAATAGCAGTGACCAATGTATCCCTGAAAGTAGGCAATATTTTAAGAGATACTTTTTCGATAAGGAATTTTTCCATTGTAAGAAATGCAGTAGACGAGAGTTTATTTTATTATAAAGAACCAGTAACAGATAAGTTCCGGTTTATTCATGTTTCCACAATGAATTACCAGAAGAACATAGATGGATTATTAAGTGCCTTCGAACGGTTTTCGGAAAACCGGGAAGATGTGGAATTAATCCTGGTAGGTCCGATGACTGAAGTGGTGAAAAAGAAAATCCTGGAATCCACGGCAACTTCTAAAATCAGGTGCGAGGGGGAAGTTACTTATGAAGAAGTTGCAGGATTAATGCAGGCATCGAATTGTTTTGTATTGTTCAGCAGGTATGAAAATTTCCCCTGTGTAATTATCGAAGCCCTTTGTTGCGGATTGCCTGTCATTACATCAGATGCCGGAGGTTCAGGAGAGGGAATTGATGAAAATAACGGGATCATCGTGCCATCAGAAAACCAGGAGGCGCTCATTAGCGCAATGCAGGCCATGATGGAAAAACACCACCTGTATAACCATGAGGAAATAGCATCCAGCGCCCGGTCAGCTTATGGCTACCCGGCTATTGGAAAGAATTTCATGGACCTTTACCGGTATTTAAACCTGGTAAAGGATTAAAAAAATCTGCAGGTAATAATGTGCAAAATCATAGTTTCCAGGTGGGATATCAATGTGTGCAATGTAGATAATCAGGATATCAGCCTTTTAGCTTGGCGACCAGGGAAATGTATTCCTTCATGGCCTGTTCTTTTGGTTTTCCCAACAACTCTGCCCAGGCTTCATACTTTGCTTTTGCTACGAAATCAAAAGGATTTGATGGAGGTTCCCCGGTATTATCACCTTCGGTTGCCTGTTTGTATAAGGAATATAACTGCAGCAAAGTTTCATTACTTGGTTTTTCTGCCAGTGTTTTACTATCCCTTACTGCTGTTTCAAACTGATCCTTGATTTCCATCTGTGGTGTTTGGGTAAAAGTAAGGCAAAACCCCTATCATGCCCAAACCTGTCAAGATAAAACATCCCGGTTATTCATCCCTCCGGCCAAAGTCTTTTTATTACCTTTGCACCTCGTTTAACGAATGATACAGAATGAAGCAGATCCGTAATTTTTGCATAATAGCCCATATTGACCATGGTAAGAGCACACTGGCCGACAGGCTGCTGCAGGTCACTCATACCATCAGTGACCGGGATATGATGGACCAGGTACTGGATGATATGGACCTGGAGCGTGAGAAAGGGATTACCATTAAAAGCCATGCCATCCAGATCAATTACCAGCATGAAAACGGCCAGGAATATATCCTGAACCTGATAGATACCCCCGGGCACGTAGACTTCAGTTATGAGGTCAGCCGTGCGCTGGCAGCCTGTGAAGGCGCATTATTACTGGTGGATGCCACACAGGGAATCCAGGCGCAAACCATCAGCAACCTGTACCTGGCAGTAGATAATAACCTGGAAATCATCCCCGTCATCAATAAGATCGATATGGATGGTGCAATGATTGAGGAAGTGCGCGACCAGATTGTGGAACTGATCGGATGCAAACCAGATGAAATACTGCTTGCCAGTGGCAGGACCGGAATCGGTGTGGAAGACATTCTGAAAGCGATTGTGGAAAGAATTCCGCCCCCCAAAGGGAATCCTGATGCGCCCCTCCAGGCCCTGATCTTTGACAGTGTATTCAATAGCTTCAGGGGTATTATCGTCTATTACCGTATCCTCAATGGATCCATACGGAAAGGTGACAAAGTGAAGTTTGTCTCAACGGATATGGAATATGGGGCAGATGAAGTGGGCATACTTAAACTAAAAATGACGGAAAAGCCTGTAGTCACCTGTGGTGATGTGGGTTATATCATTACCGGAATAAAAAATGCCAAAGAAGTGAGGGTGGGGGATACCCTTACGCTGGCCAATAATCCCACCCAGGAAATGATCAAGGGCTTTGTGGAAGTCAAGCCGATGGTATTTGCAGGTATATTCCCCGTGGATACTGAAGATTTTGAAGAACTGCGGGATTGTATGGATAAACTTCAGCTGAATGATGCTTCCCTGACCTATGAACTGGAAACCTCACAGGCCCTGGGCTTTGGATTCAGGTGCGGATTCCTCGGCCTGCTGCACATGGAGATCATCCAGGAAAGGCTTGAACGTGAATTCAATCAAACCGTAATCACCACGGTGCCAAACGTAAGTTTCGTGGCATATACCACAGGCGGGGAAAAAGTTACGGTAAACAATCCCACAGAAATGCCTGACCCGGTAAAAATTAAAAATATCGAAGAACCGTTTATCAAGGCGCAGATCATTACCAAACCTGAATATATTGGCAATATCATGACGCTCTGCCTCGGCAAGAGGGGCAACCTGGTAAACCAGAGTTACCTTACCACTACAAGGGTTGAGTTGATTTTTGAAATGCCGCTGACAGAGATTGTTTTTGATTTTTATGATAAACTGAAAAGCCAGACCAGGGGATATGCGTCATTTGATTATCATCCAATTGGTTTGCGGGAAGCAGATATAGTAAAAATGGACATCCTCCTGAACAATGAAAAAGTGGATGCCCTAAGTGCCCTGATCCATCGCAGCAGGGCACAGGATTTTGGGCGTAAACTTTGTGAAAAATTAAAAGAACTGCTGCCCAGGCAGCAATTCCAGATAGCGATTCAGGCTGCAGTGGGGGCAAAAATTATAGCCAGGGAAAATATTTCTGCATTGCGCAAAGATGTTACTGCCAAATGTTACGGCGGTGATATCAGCCGGAAAAGAAAATTGCTGGAAAAACAGAAAGAAGGAAAGAAAAGAATGCGCCAGATTGGTTCTGTGGAAGTGCCGCAGGAAGCGTTTCTTGCAGTGCTTAAGCTGGATTGACCGGCAATTATTTTCCTCCGCCGGTTTTCTTTTTCACCGGGGGCTTGGCTGGCGGATTTTTACCACCCATTTTATCTTCACTAACAGGCGAGATTACAGGAGCTTCACCATCCTTCAATGCAAAATTGAAGACCTTGTTTACATGCACCCATTTGCCGTTCTTCCATTTAAATCCTTCATAATCACCATCAGGGATATAAGTATATTTTTTGTCAGGCTCATTATTCTCTGAAATCAGGTGATCATAAATGATCATATCCATTTCCTCATCAAACTGCAGCCGGGCATTGCCTTCTTTTTTGTATTCGATCCAGAATCTGGACTGCATAGGTTTTCGTACACTGTCTTCTTCAAAACTGAAATAGGGTCCTCCAAAAACAGGTTTGCCGCCGGCATCAAAAGTCAGTACCTCAATCCTCTTTTTGGTACTCTTCATCGTATTCTCATCATACCCCAGCAACGTATAGTAATTGGTTTGATCAGATTTCTTCAGAATGATCTTGTAATAAATGGATCCGATCCACCATTCATTGTTGGTTACAGTATCGATGGGATGCGAAATAACGATCGTCCTGTCGATAAGGGGGAATAGTTTCAGCGATCCATCGTTTGTTCTTACCTGTATGGCCCCATGCCGCCTGTTGAGATTTTCATCCCGCACTACCTGCCAGGTAAAAATCCTGAACATCGAATCCGGAGAATACAACTTTGAAATATGTAAAATGGAATCAAAAGGATAACTGAATGAATATGGGATTTTCAATGCCCTTACCAGCATTCGCGTAAACATGCTGTCTGCCCTGAAACGGTCTGCTGCCTCCCTTGCCATAACAATCCTGGAAGCTACCTCCCTTAAAGAATCTTCTTTCTGTTTCATGAGCCCCGGATCTGCTTTTCCAATACCCTGTCCTGCCACGGTTGACATGAAAAGGATACAGGTGATGGTAATCAGGGAATGCAGGATTTTTCGCGTACTTGACATATAACAAAATTGCAGAAAAATTATTTGGCAGCAACTGATTTTTGCAAAGCTTTAGCAAGTGCAGAAAGATCGGGTAATACCATGTCTATCAGTGGATTCGGTAAAACAGGCGAAGGTTTGGCTGAGGGTATGTAAACAGTGTACATGCCCGAGGATTTTCCAAACTGCATATCGCCCAATGTATTGCCAGCCATAATGGATTTGCGCAAATCAATTTCAGGAAATTCTTCCCTGGCTTTTAAAGCCATTCCATTATTCGGTTTGCGGCATGGATCATGGTCATCCAGGGCGGTGCAATAGTAAATTTTATCAATATGTCCACCGGCATTCTCGATGGTCAAAACAAGGTGTTTATTAATGTTCTGAAGGTCTTCCTCACTCATCAGCCCTTTACCAACACCTTTCTGGTTTGTTACGATAAATACCCTGTTAAATATTTGTCTGAATAAAGGAAAGGATTCAAGTACCCCTGGCAGAAATACAAACTCTTCCCATTTGCGTATATAATCTGTCTCTGATTCATGATTGATGACACCATCGCGATCAAGAAATAATGTCCAGCTTTTATCTATACTTTCCATCCAGGTCATAATTTCTGTATAAAATCCTCCTGCGCTTTATAAAAATCTTCAGGCACACCGATATCGATAAAATAACCCTCTTGCGGCACACCATATATCCTTCTTTCCTTATACTTTTTACCAAGATAGTCCTCTTCAAAGGAAAATTGCAATGGTAATTCATTTTGAAGCCATAACCTCTTATTCAAAATGTAAAATCCGCCGTTTATCAATCCTTCCGCTACAGCTTTTTTTTCATTGAACCCTGCAATGGAATAATCCCTGTTCAGGACAACCTCACCGTACCGGCTAAACGATTTCATTGTTTTAAGGGCAATAGTGCATTCAGCCCCGCACATGTGATGGAATCCGGAAATATTATCCAGCTTAACCTTAAAAAAGGTATCTCCGTTAACAACTGCCACAGTGTTTTCAGTTGATTGGCCAATTGCATTCAGAATGGCGCCACCCGTCCCCAATGGTTCATCCTCTGCCACAATGCTGCGATCAAGGCCTGCATACTGGTCATCAAGATATGCTTCAATAATTTCATGCTGCTTTCCGAGTGCAAAAATAAATCTTTGAATTCCTGCTTCAATAAAGTACTCAAGAACATAGTGAATAAACGGATGTCCTGCAACAGGGGCCATAACTTTGGGAATACCGGGTACGGTATTCATCAGCCTGGATCCTTGTCCGCCTGCCAGTATTATGGCTTCTTTTGGCTTCATTCGTGGAAAAAGTATCTCTCTTCTGATAACTGGCAGATAATGTGTCCAAGCAGTATATGCGACTCCTGTATCCTGGGCGTATCTGTTGAAGGAACGTTTAGCAGGTGGTTGCTCAGTTCTTTCATCTTTCCTCCTGTTGTACCGGTAAAACCTATGGTGATGATGTTTTTAGACCTGGCCATCTCAAAAGCCTTGCAGATATTGGGAGAATTTCCTGAAGTGGAAAAGCCAAATAATAAATCTCCCTCATTGCAGATTCCTTCTACCAGTCGCGCATACACGATATCATACCCGTAATCATTGGCGACTGCTGTAAGGTATGATGTATTGCAGTGAAGGGCCTCTGCGGGCAAAGCCTTCCTGTCTTTATAAAACCTGCCGCTGAATTCTGCGGCAAGGTGCTGTGCATCTGCAGCACTGCCTCCATTTCCACAAAACCATAAACGGTTTCCGTTCCGGAGTGCCTGCACGGTCTGGCTTACGATAGCTTCCACCTTTTCACTGGTGCCGGGATCCGCAAGTAATTTCTGCTTTACGTCAATGGAAGCGGCAATCAGGGATTCAATTTTTGTCATTATTTCAATTTTCTTCCCAGGCAGTCAGTCCCTGGTTGCTGAATGTAAATGGTTTCACGTATCCGCCAAAATTATGCAATGCTTCGCAAACCCTTTTCCGGCTTTGTCCAGGGCAATAAAAAATCATAAAGCCTCCGCCGCCGGCACCTGAAATTTTGCCCCCTGTTGCACCGGCTATTAATGCAGCGTTATATATTTCCTCCAAAAAAGGATTGCTGATATGGCTGGCCATTTTTCTTTTACAGGCAAACCCAAAATCAAGGATACTTCCAATTTCATCAAACCGGCCTGATACCAGGGCATCATGCATCATACTGCTTTGTTCTTTTAATGCATGCATGGCATCAATGGAAGCCTTGTTTTTATGGATGACATTCTGCTGCTGCTCTGAAATAATGGATGAAGATTCACGGTTGAGGGAAGTGTAATACAATACAAGGTTATTTTCCAGTGCTGCCATTTGATCAGGGCCCAGGTTTATGGGCTGCACAATAACCTTGTCAGCAGGTAAAAATTCCATGTAATTCATCCCGCCGTAAGCTGCTGCATACTGATCCTGTTTGCCGCCGGCAAAGCCAAGGTCTTTTCTTTCAATATCATAAGCATAATGGGCAATTTCCTTATTTTCAAAAGAAAGCCCGAGCATTTGCCTGAAAACACCAGCCATGGCCACCATCAGCGTGGAAGAAGTTCCAAGGCCCGAACCGAGGGGTGCATCAACGGAAGTGGATAACCGAAATCCCCCGGAAAATGATCCATGATCCCGGAGAATCCGGTTATACATTCCCTTCAGCAGGTCAAGCGTTCCGTCAATGGGAAGTATTTGATTTAATGGAGCCCGAAAACTTACATTCCTGTCGGCGGAATGTAATTCAATGAATTTCTCCTCAATCATTTCTATATTGGCAAAAGCGAAATGTGAAATAGCTGCATTGATGACGGCACCGCCGTAAATATCGGAGTACGGGCTTACATCAGTCCCACCACCAGCCAGCCCAATACGCAAAGGAGCTTTACTTCTGAATACCATTGGCAAGTTCGAGAATGGCCTTCACCAGTCGGTTCCAGGCATATTTTTTCTTCTCTTCACGAAGGTGCGGCAAAAAATGGTCTTCGCCTAATTCATAGAATTCCACGATATGATCCGCAATCGAAACCGGATCAGGTTCAGCCACTAAACCTGCCCTGCCATCCGGAACCATAGCCGGTAATCCGCCCACATTGGTGACGATCATTGGTTTTTCAAAATGATAGGCGAGGGGAGTAACACCACTCTGCGTGGCGTGGCGATAGGGTTGAATGATGAGGTCAGCCGCACTGCAGTAATACCTCACTTCATCATCCTTTACAAAGTTTGTCCTGAGGATTACCTGTTGCTCTATATTCAGGTTTCTGATGAGGTCGGTATAAGGTTTGCTTTCCTGGTAAAATTCTCCGGCAACCAATAAGCGAACCCCCATTTGCCGGATCCTTTCATCTGCCATTGCTTTTAACAGTATATCCAGGCCTTTATAGGATCTTATGAATCCAAAGAATAATATCAGTTTTCCTGTTTCCGGTAATCCCAAGCCATTTCCTGGCTTCCGGTTTTGAAAGAGCATCTCCAAAATTGTCATACAAAGGATGGGGAATGTAAATGGCTTTTTTTGCAGGTTCAAATAGCGGAAAGGTCGGTTAATACTTTTTCGCTCAGCGTAATGAAAGCATCCGCTGCTTTCAGGAAGTACTTCGTGAATAACTTATCACCAGGGCGTTTTTCATGGGGGATAATATTATCTGCAATGCAGATGATCCTTGTATGATTGTTTTTCCTGACTTTTCTCAGGATAGTTCCCAGCGCAGGTCCCATAAAAGGTAACCAAAACCTTACCACTATAATGTCGGGATTCAGTTTGCGTAATTCATTGCCGGTGCTGATCCAGTTCATTGGATTAATGGAGTTCACCACCACTTTTATATCCAGGTCAACCGGCGCTTTTTCTGTGGAATATTGTGATTTACCGGGAAATAAAATGGAAGGATACTGAAGTGAAAAGGTATAGATCGAAACTTTATGCCCGCTTTTCATAAATTCCCTGGCGAGCCGTTCATTAAAAGTGGCCAGTCCTCCTCCCCGTAAAGGCCATGCCGAACCAAGTATTACAATATGCTTATGCCTTTCCATGTGTCAACCCGACGGTTTCTTCCACCATATAACTGTTACGCTCAGGCGAATTCCGGGCAATCAGTTCCCCGATAAATCCTGCGAGAAAGAACTGTGAACCGATGATCATGGCCGTGAGGGCAATATAAAAGGCTGGCTTATTGGTAAGCGCGAAACTGGTATCAAAAAATTTTGAAAAAACAAGAAACAATACCATGATGAATCCAAGGAAGAAAAATGCCGAACCCAGCAAACCGAAAAACTGCATGGGTTTTTTCCCGAACTTTCCGATAAACATGATGGAATTCAGGTCAAGGAAACCATTGATGAACCTTTCCCATCCGAACTTGGTGGTGCCATATTTTCTTGGACGGTGTTCCACCACTTTTTCTCCGATTTTCCTGAACCCGGACCATTTGGCAAGCACCGGTATATAGCGGTGCATTTCCCCGTATACTTCTATCGACTTCACTACTTTCCTCCGGTAAGCTTTCAGTCCGCAGTTAAAATCATGAAGCCTGATTCCCGACATCCTCCGGGTTACTGAATTGAAAAATTTGGAGGGAATATTTTTTGTCATCACGTTGTCATAACGCTTTTTCTTCCAGCCACTGACCAAATCAAATTTCTCTGCACAGATCATATTATATAAACCCGGGATCTCATCCGGGCTATCCTGGAGGTCGGCGTCCATGGTGATGACAACTTCTCCTGAAGCTGCCTTGAAACCTTCATTCAGGGCTGCACTCTTCCCGTAATTACGCTGGAATTTGATGCCCTTGATATTGATATTTTCCCTGCTGAGCTGCCGGATCACTTCCCATGACATATCCGTGCTTCCATCATCAACAAGGATGATTTCATATGTATAGCCATTATTGTCCACAACCTTTTTGATCCAGGAACAGAGTTCCGGAAGTGATTCTTCTTCGTCTTTCAGTGGTACTACAATGCTAAGATTCATGAGAAAGTGTTGATCAGGCGAATTCGGGCTTTTTCTTTTTCATGATGGCGGCAACGATTAACGCTATCACAAACCAGAATACGCAACCAAAAACAAAGCTTTGGGCAATGGATCCAAGGGAGAACAGGTCTTTGGAAAGCATACCCTGAATTTGTTTGTCGATCACATCCTGCGGAGTATTGAATTTAGCCATTATCTTCTGGGTATTTTCAATAGTCAGCTGCAGCATGCTTTCCTTAAAGCCGGGATCAATAAAGTTGAATAAAACATAACTGAGCAGGGATGTTGCCAGTGCACATAATACAAAAATGCCAAAACAAATTTTAAGTGCTTCCTTGAATGTCAGGAACCCGTCATTTTCTTTTTTGGCTTTAATGCAGGCAAAGACAGCAAATCCGATCGGTATTACATAAGAAAGAAAAGCAGCCGGGCTGCCGAAAAAAGCAGTTCCCCCAAGATATAAAATAACAAAAAACAAAATGGATCCCAATGCGGCCAGCAGTCCGTACTGCATTAGGACATTTGTTTTCTTTTCTTCGATTATCGGTTCCATAACGATTGATTTTTATTGGTTCAAATATAGCCTATCCCTGCTCACTGTACCGATAACTTTTCCGGTTAAGGTTTTACCGATAAAGGCAGAATTTTTAGACTTCGACTTTATTTGTTGCAGTGAACAGGTATATGTTACACCCGGCTGATAAATGGTTATATCAGCCGTTTTCCCTGTTTGTATGGCACCGTCTGCCAGTCCGAATATTTCCCTGGGCTTAAGGCTTAATACTTCATTAATCCTTGCTTCCGGAATGCCGAGTGCGCCAAGAACGCCATAACATGTTTCCAGTCCGATCATTCCCGGCCTGGCATTTTCAAATTCACAAGTTTTGCTATCCCATTCCTGTGGCTGGTGATGGGTGGTAACACAATCCACAGTACCATCGAGTATGGCATCCCGTAAGGCATCGGCATCTTTCCTGTGTGCGTAAAGGCAGGTTGACTTTAAGATTGGTGTCGTAAGTCACCAGGTCTGCATCGGTAAAATACATATGATAGGGTGTCACAGAGCAGGTGACCTGTATATTGCCTTCTTTCGCCCTGCGGATATATTCCAGTGATTTGGCCGAAGTGACTCCGGTGATGTGCAGCCGTGAATCTGTATACCTGGCCAGTTTAATATCACGGGCCACCATGATTTCTTCTGCCATGGCAGGTTTGCCGGGCAGTCCGAGCCTGGTGGAAACAATTCCTTCATTCATTAAACCTCCGGGAGCGATGCTCTGATCATCAGGCAATTGAATAACTACTGCATTGATGGCTTTTACATACTGAAGGGCCTTTATGAGCAAACCGGCTGATTGCACAGCATTTAATCCGTCGGAGAATGCAACAGCCTCGTAAAGTTTCATGTCATACATTTCAGCCAGTTCTTTACCATCGGCGTTTTTGGTAATGGCGCCAATAGGATGAAGCCATGCGGGCAGGTTGCGGCTTTTTTCCACGATATATTCCACCTGGCTCTTGCTGTGGATGGCCGGGGAAGTATTGGGAACGAGGAATACATGGGTAAATCCACCTGCCGCCGCTGCTAAAGCACCGGTTTCCAGGCTTTCCTTATGTTCGTACCCGGGATCACAGAAATGGGAAAAAATATCCACCCAGCCAGGACAAACCGTAAGGCCTTCTTTCTCCACCACCTGATCTGCCAGCTCTTCAATATGATCCTCAATCCGGGTAATGATACCCCCTGAGATCAGGATATCCTTCACAGATTGATGAAAAGGAGAGGAGGGATCTTGAATGCGGGCCTTTCGAATCAGGATTGTCATGCAACAGGAATTGCGCGAAGATAATTGTTACGTGGTTAATTTTTAAAAACAGAATTAAATCTTACTTTTGCCACCCAAATTAGTTCGGGGAGTAGCGCAGCCCGGTAGCGCATTAGCATGGGGTGCTAGGGGTCGCAAGTTCGAATCTTGTCTCCCCGACAAACATAAAAAAGCCGCTTTAAGCGGCTTTTTTAATTTCTCATCTTAAAAAATTACCGATATTATTTCAATACAATCCCTTTGGGGTTGGGATTATTTACCGGGGGTTTTTTAGGCGTCCTGGGGATTTTCTGTATCTCGATGACTTTCCTGATCACATCTGCCACCGGCGCACCGATACCCAGCCGCTGGGCATTGGAATTTGCCGAAACAGCCATCATGGTGACAGGGTCAAACAAGAGGTAATTACCAGATTTTTTACCGTCCTGGTCAAGGCTTCCCGCAGGAAGATATACCTGTATTTTAATGCGCTGGTATCCGCTTGGGAAATATCGCGCATAGTACCCGCCTTCCTGCTGGTACCACTGGTCACGCTGATAATCTGCACGGTGGATTTTGGATGGCTGCCTTAACACGGCAATCTGTTCATAGGCCTCATAAGAACTGGCCCCCAGTTCAAATAAATTCCGCATATCATTAAATACCGGGCTTATTCCGTTATCGGGAAATGCTGTGGCAATGGTCTTCATAACGCCCATCATCCCGCCCTGCAGGGCAAAGACCTGTTTGGACGTTAATAACTGTCTTGCCGTTGACTTCACCGGGGAGGAAAGCTTATTGTAATCTGAACCACTCACTACAGACCAGAGGAGCAGTTGTATATTCCGTTGTTCCAGATCGGGACGCGACAATGAATTACGCAAAATGGTTTCCACAATATCCTTGCGGTAACCTCCCAGCGGAGCCTGCAGGTAGGCATCCATGGAGGATGGGTCGGGTGTTCCCGGCTGGAGGCAGTAACTTTTAAAATCCGCTTCATAAAAACCTTCAGAAAGTATGATATCTCCATCCTGGGATTGAGGCAGGTCCACCAGTGAAAGCGGTTTGTTATTCTTTAATGAAGAGTCCTTTTCGTAATAAGGAAATACCGGATTGCTGGTTGCATTAATTATTAGTCGTTTGAGCATTACTGTTATTTTGTACGGTGCTCTTGCGGGATGAAGTGGCACAGGATGCCAGGAAAACGATGAACCAGAGGTTTCTGAGTAAAGCTGTTGTCATAGGGCATTTTTATAATGAATAAAGAAGTACGGATTATCCTTTCATCATCATAAAAGGACAGGTACAAAATCTAAAATCCATTGTTAATATAAAAGCCAATGGCCTGTAAACTGTTGTTAAGGTTTTAAGGCCATATATAATTAACGCGGAATCAATGTTGATGGTATGAAAACCGGAAATTTGACTTGTTCAACAGGGTGGCTTTTAAAAAATATCCTACCTTAAACAACTTTTTGGTTTGCCACGTACCATTATCCCCAAGATCCTTGTTCAAAATCTTATAATTGCTTCCGTATCATTTCATTACCACTACTAATCAATTGTGAGCCAATGTTTATCCGAAAGTGTTTCTTTTTCCTGTTTCCTGCTGTTTTGGTGATACTTACCCAGGGATGCACCTCTTCCACGGACACCCAAAAGCTGGCAGATACCCCGAAAGACACTTTACCTGTAATGACCATTACCACGGATTCAGCCACCACCTATAAGGATTATACGGCTTCCATTGAAGGCAAGATCAATATTGATATCAGGGCGCAGGTGGATGGATATCTTACGGGCATCCTTGTAGATGAAGGAGCTTATGTTAACGCCGGACAGCCTTTATTCAGGATTGATGATAAAGTATACAGGGAACAATTGAATACTGCGCTGGCCAACCTGCATGTTGCTGAAGCGAATATGAACACTGCCCAGATTGAAATTGATAAGCTTACACCACTGGTTAAGAATAATGTGATTTCCGATATACAATTAAAGATCCGCTCAATCGTCTTTTAATGCATCAAGGGCCCTGGTGGAACAGGCCGGGGCTGCCGTTTCATCTGCCCGCATCAACCTTAATTTCACATTGATAAAGGCTCCGGTTAGCGGTTATATCGGAAGGATTCCCAAACGTATTGGCGGAATGGTAAGCCGGAGTGATATGCAGGGGCTGACTACTTTGTCTAATATTGACCAGGTGTATGCCTATTTTACCTTGAGTGAATCAGGTTTCCTGAGCCTTAGCCAGCAAAATCAGGGACTTTCCATGCAGGAAAACATTAATAAGCAAAGACCCGTTTCGCTGGTCCTTGCGAATGGAATGACATATCCGCATCCCGGGAAAATTGACCTGGTGAATGGCCAGTTTGACAAAACAACAGGCAGTATAACGCTGCGCGCCACCTTTCCCAATCCGGATAAACTTCTTCGGTCAGGCATAACCGGTAAGGTAAGGATGGAAGAACATTTGGATGCTGTGCTTATGGTGCCCATTGCAGCAACCATGGATCAGCAGGACAAAATATTCGTTTATGTACTGGGCGACAGTGATATAGTGAAACGTCAGTCCATTACATCCTTGGCAAAGTGGATACAAGATATATCGTAAAAGAAGGTATTAAACCTGGTGACAGGATCATCATTGCAGGAATTGAATCGCTTACGGAAGGAACACGCATAGTACCCGCATCCGGAAATTGACGTAAGCGTTCAGAAATCTATGCAGGCCCTTTGAATATACAATGATCATATGCTGAAAAAAATTATACATAGACCGGTCCTCGCCACAGTCATATCTATCATACTGGTGATACTGGGTTTGATTGGTCTGTTTAATTTGCCACTTACACAGTTTCCGGAAATTGCTCCGCCACAGGTAGCCGTTAATGCTTTTTATCCGGGTGGCAATGCCGAAGTGGTTTCACGTTCTGTAATCGTTCCCATTGAAGAAGCCATCAATGGTGTCGAAAACATGAGCTACATGACGTCTACGGCCAACAATGATGGATCTGCTTCCATTTCGGTTTCTTTTAAATTAGGCACAGATCCGGACCAGGCAGCGGTGAATGTGCAGAACAGGGTAGCCCAGGTTACCGGTATCTTACCACCGGAAGTTGTACAGGCTGGCATTTCTGTTTTCAAGCAACAAAACAGTTTTATCATGGCACTGGAAATTACCAGTGATAACAATAAACTGTATGATGAAACTTTTCTGCAGAACTACACCAAAATAAATCTGCTCCCTGAAATCAAAAGAATTCAGGGTGTCGGAAATGCGGGTATTTTCGGAGCGAAGGACTATGCCATCAGGGTATGGCTAAACCCCCAGCAACTCGCTGCTTATTCGCTGTCTCCCCAGGAAGTCATGGCCGCCATACAGGACCAAAGTCTCGAAGCCGCTCCGGGAAAGTTCGGGGAAAACTCCAAAGAAGCATTGGAATTCGCCATTAAATACAAGGGTAAACTGAAAACTGTAGAAGACTTTCAAAACATCGTTATTCGTTCCAATGCTGAAGGCTCGGCATTATACCTTAAAGATATCGCCCGGATAGAATTTGGTTCAGCTTCCTATACCAATGAAAATAAAGCAGACGGACTGGATGGAGTGGCCTTTGGAATTAATCAGACCGCTGGCTCAAATGCCAATGAAATTCAGATTGCTATCACCGAATTAATGGAAAGAGCTTCAAAATCATTTCCTAAAGGAGTTAAATACAATGTAATATTCAGCACAAAAACCCAGCTTGATGATTCTATAAACCAGGTTAAAACAACACTGATTGAAGCCTTTCTGCTGGTGTTTATTGTTGTCATACTTTTTCTCCAGGATTTTAGGTCCACACTTATTCCTGCTATTGCTGTCCCGGTATCGCTGATCGGTACATTCTTTTTTATGCAGCTGATGGGTTATTCCATAAACATGCTCACCTTATTCGCCCTGCTGCTCGCCATAGGTATTGTTGTGGATGATGCCATTGTTGTGGTGGAGGCAGTTCACAGTAAAATGGAAAGAAAGCATTTACCTGCACTACCTGCAACAGTGAGTACTATGGGTGAAATCACCAATGCCATCATTTCCATAACCCTGGTCATGGTTGCTGTTTTTTTCCCGGCAGGTTTCCTGAAAGGCTCAACGGGAGTTTTTTACAGGCAATTCACCTTTACGCTTGCCGTGGCGATTCTTATTTCTGCCCTTAATGCATTGACGCTTAGCCCGGCACTCTGTGCTTTATTCCTTAAGAATAAGCATTCGGGTGAGGAAGGGGGGAACCCTGCAGATAAAAAAGATCCGGTGTCAAGATTCTTTGTTTCATTCAACAACGGATTTAAAGCTTTTACCCATAAATATATCAATGCCCTTCGTTTCCTGGTACAGCATAAATGGATCGCTGTTGCTGCACTTGCGATGATCACAATAGCTTCTGTTTACCTGATGAGGTCAACACCGAAAGCTTTTGTCCCTAATGAGGACAACAATTTCATTGTATTCGGATTATCACTTCCGCCAGGGGCATCACTGGATCGGACAACCAGGGCACTGGGTAATGCCACTGATCTTCTCAAAGGAGAGACCTCCATTAATTCAACGGTAACAATTTCCGGTTTGAACCCTTTTGGTTTCAACAACATTTCTTCCTATGCAACAGGTTTTATATGCCTGAAACCAATTGAACAAAGGGGAGAAATAAAAGTGATTGACAACCTGGTAACACATTTTTCGGATAAATTATCTCCCATCAAAGAGGGATCCATTTTTGCCTTTACCATGCCAACCTTACAAGGCTTTGGCAACTTCAATGGCCTTGAATTTGTTTTGCAGGACCGAACCGGGGGAAGCCTTACAAAATTCGGAGAAGTGGCTAATCAATTTGTTGCTGACCTGGCTAATGAAAAGCAAATCGGCACTGTAAACAACACTTTTGAAGCAGATTATCCGCAATTGGAAATTGACGTGGATAACCTTAAGGCAAAACAATTGGGAGTGAATGTCCGGGACCTGATGATGACGGTACAAGCTTACTATGGCAGTATGCAGGCCACTGATTTTAATCTTTTTGGCAAGTACTACCGGGTATATGTGCAGGCCGATATTCCTTATCGTTCTGAACCTTCTTCCCTCGATGGAATTTTTATTAAAAACAAACTGGGTGAAATGGTTCCGGTAAATTCCATGGTGCAGCTTAAACATGTATACGGGCCACAAACCATTAATCGATATAACATGTATAATTCCATTCCTGTAAATGCAAGTCCAAAGGAAGGCGTTAGTACAGGAGAAGCCATAAAGGTAGTGGAAGCACTTGCAGCAAAGAAACTACCAGCCGGATACAGCTATGAATGGACCGGACTCAGCAAGGAAGAAAAGGAATCGGGCAACCAGGTACTGGCCATTTTTGTCCTGTCAATCGTATTTGTATACTTCCTGCTGGCCGCTTTATATGAAAGTTATATTGTTCCACTTGCCGTTATATTTTCTGTGCCAACTGGAATTATCGGCGTATTCCTGGCGATTCAGGCTGCCGGCATTGATAATAATATTTATGTACAGATCGGGCTGATCATGCTGATCGGGTTGCTTTCCAAAAATGCCATCCTGATCGTTGAATTTGCACTGCAGCGCAGGAGAACAGGGCATTCCATTGTGGAAGCGGCACTGGAAGGCGCATCATTAAGGTTAAGGCCCATACTTATGACTTCATTTGCATTCATCGCAGGTTTAATACCACTGATGTATGTAAAAGGTAGTTCTGCAAATGGAAACCATTCAGTGAGTATAGGTACCGCCGGGGGAATGCTATCAGGTGTACTCCTGGGAATTTTTATAGTACCTGTATTATTTATCATTTTTCAGAACCTGCAGGAAAAAATATCACCGCATAAAAAAAATAGCTCCGAAACAGAAAACCAGCATTTGCAAATGCACAATGAATCAATGGGGGAAGACCATGGCACTTTAATTATAAAAATATCAAGCATGAGATTGGTGATAGGATGCAGGATCAGCTTTTATCTCTTTAATTATCGACCTGATGATCTGTGGATGTACGGTGGGAAAAAAATACACTGAACCAACACTGGATCTTCCCGAGCAATACCGTAGCGCTGATGTTTCAACAGATACAGCCACCCTGGGTAAAATGCCCCTCCATGATTTTTTTATGGATCCCGGTCTGCAGGAAATAATTGACAGTACCATCACCAGGAACTATGATCTTCAGCTTGGCAGTCATGAATATTGAAATGGCCAATCAACTGATGCTGCAATCAAAACAGGGATACTGGCCCGACCTTAATGCACAAATAACGGCCAGCACGTCAAGGTTTTCGAACAATAGTTTCAACAGTAATTTAGGGGTAACACATATTGAAAATTACACTGCAGGCCTCGGGCTTTCATGGGAAGCGGATATATGGGGGAAAGTTAAACTGAACAAACAAGCCGCTTACGCCACTTACCTTCAGACAGGTGAAGTTAAGAAAGCCATACAAACCAGGCTGGTAGCAGAAGTTGCACAGGGATATTACAATCTTCTTTCCCTGGATGAACAACTAAAAGTGTCAAAAAAAAACCTGGTGTTAAGGGACAGCACCCTGCGCATTATCAGGTTGCAGTATGATGCGGGGCAGGTTACCGCATTGGCTGTTCAGCAGGCTGATGCTCAAAAACAATCGGCTGCATTACTTGTACCTGCGCTGGAGCAGGAAATTGTAATACAGGAAAATGCACTTCGGGTTTTATCCGGTGAACTTCCTTCTGCCATAACCATAATATCAAGCATACGGGATTTCCAGGTACCTGAACAAATCACCACGGGAATTCCTGTGGATATGGTACGTTTCAGGCCTGATGTGCAAGCCAGCGAACTGGCATTGAAAGCGGCAAATGCAAGGGTGGGAATTTCACAGGCCAATATGTATCCATCCTTTGTCATAACAGCCAGCGGCGGATTAAATTCACTTATTCTGAGCAGTTGGTTCAGTGTGCCTGCATCATTATTTGGCATATTAAACGGCTCACTAACACAGCCCATTTTCAACCGGCGTCAATTAAAAACGGCGTACGAGCTGGCAAAAATTGAGCGTGAGAAATCAGTGATCAGGTTCCGTCAATCTGTACTGTTTGCAGTGGAAGAAATTTCCAGCGCGCTGATCAGTGTTGAAAAACTAAAAACACAGAGCGAAATTGCTTCAGCCCGGGCAGATACCTTACAGAATGTAACCAGGAATGCCATGCTTTTATTCCAGAGCGGGATGGCCAATTACCTTGATGTGGTTACCGCACAGGCAACAGCATTACAGAGCCAGCTCGATGTGGTGGATATTAAACGAAGGCAGATCAATGCCTATGTGGAATTGTACCGTGCCCTTGGCGGTGGATGGAGATAAACATGATGACTTACTTCTCCGTATATTTTATGCAACTTTTGTGTGCGATACCTGCTTTTTTAATACATTCAGTTATTGAAATGAATGTATGCGTATGAAAAAAATTATCCTGTCCCTGCTCCTGGTCTTTTCTGTTTATTACACTTTCGCACAGCTTACTGCACTCGTTGGTGGAACACTGATCGACGGATTCGGGAGTAAACCCATACACAACAGTGTAATCATTATTGAAGGTGAAAAAATAAAGGCTATCGGAAGGGTGGGGGAAATTACCATTCCCTCCGGTGCAAAGATCATTTCAACAGAAGGCATGTCGGTAATGCCCGGATTATGGGACATGCACGTACACATGATGATTAATGGGCATTCTGATTATGCTTATTGGGATAAAAAATACCCGCCGCTCCAGGAAAAAGTCATCATGCCCGCATCTGCGCACCAGTTATTAATGGCCGGTGTAACGAGCGCCCGGGACCTTGGAGGTCCATTGAAAGAAAGCATTGCTGTCAGGGATGCCATTAACCGCGGAGATATACCCGGTGCAACGATGTATGTATCAGGTCCCTTTCTCCAGCACAGGCCATATCCGGGTACGGAAGATTTTCGATGGGGAGTTTATGGTGAAAAAGATGCCCGTGAAAAAGTCCAGAGACTGGCAAAAGCCGGGGTTGACTGTATCAAATTGATCGACCAGGATGAAATGACCAAAGAAGAAGTATTTGCCGTAGTGGATGAAGCGCATAAATGGAAACTTAAAGTAGTTGGCCATTCTCACCGGCCGAATGAAATCAGGATCGGCCTGAAAGCAGGTGTGGATAATTTTGAACATACCGGTCTTTCCTCAGCCCCGGGTTATCCACAGGATATTCTTGATTCCATCCAGGAAAGGACGGCCAAAATGAACCTGGGTCCTTTATTCTGGACACCCACCATTGAGGGTCTTTACAATTATGAAGATTTGCGCGACAATCCTGAGAAACTCGACGATCCTTCATGGCACCTGGGATTGCCTGATTCCGTTATCACAGATATCAAACAATCATTAAAACATCCCGAAAGATTAAGTTATTTCCAGCTTACCCCCATCAGAAAACCAACCCTGGTCAATAAATTCAAACAGTTGCAAAAAGCCGGAGTAGTTATGCTGATCGGGACGGACAGCGGTATACCGATGAAATTCCATAGCCAGTCGACCTGGAATGAACTTGATATCTGGGTCCGGGTTCTGGGGGTTGATCCGCTGCAGGCTATTAAATCAGCTACTTACTGGCCTTCCGTATTCATGGGCGTGGATAAAAAAGTGGGGACGATAACCGAGGGAAAGGATGCCGATATCATTGCCGTGAAGGGGGATGTGTTAAAATATATTGATTTATTGCAAAGTGTGGACATCGTGATTAAGAAAGGAAAGCAATACAAATGATTGCTTTTCAATGATTTTCCGGGCAAATGGTGAAAAAACAGGCAACGAAGGGTAAAATACAATGCTCTATACGATGAATCTTAACATTTCGGTTTATAATTTGCCACTAAGTTTATCGTTGAAAGCACATGCGGATGGTCAAAAAATCAGGATTTCTAATCATTTTACTGTCAACAGTATACATATCATCCCAGGCACAGGAATGGACTGGTGATTTTTTTATCGGAACCTCAAATTATACGGGTGATCTTTTAGAGAAAAGATATACCATGGAGAATTCCCGTTTTGCCGCTGGGATCGGAGCCGGATACAGATTTAACGGACATGTTCGGGTAAGGGGCCTATTAAGTTTTGGAAAAATTACCGCTGATGACAAAGACAATAATGACCCGTTTCTGCTTGCCCGGAACCTTAATTTTTTCAGCAGCATTACTGAACTAAGTGTAACTGCGCATTATGATTTCCTGGATATCAAATATCACCGGATAACCCCGTATGTATTTGCCGGGATTGCCATTTTCAGGTTTAACCCATATACATACGATACACTTGGCAACAAGGTTATGCTCAAACCGCTAAGTACCGAAGGTCAGGGACTGGCGGCTTATCCAACCGGAAACCATATTCTCTGACCCAGTTTGCCATTCCTTTTGGGGCGGGAATCAAGTTTGCGATAAATGAGAGCATTACCCTGGCCTGGGAAATCGGGCTCCGTAAAACATTTACTGATTACCTTGACGACCTCAGCACAAGCTATGTGGATGAAGCCACTTTATTGGCTGAAAGGGGGCCGTGTGGCTGCTGATCTTGCATTTCGCGGGGATGAACTTAAAAACACTCCCGGATCTTATCCGGTAGACGGAACCGTCAGGGGCGGACCGGATTTCAAAGACTGGTATTATTTCTCAGGGATCACCGCATCTTATAACCTGCCGTTTGGCAACAGCCACAGGGACAATAAGAAAGGAAGTACCGAATGTCCCAAGCCGGTATTTTAATTACCCATTTAAAGCATTTTTAATTTTCGGCAGATATGTCATTAAATGGTCAGGTCCTAACCGTATTCTGTACAAAGAATGATAAAAAAAAAAAGGAGCTCATAGAAATGAGCCCCCTTTAGTTTCAACCCTAAACCCTTGAGAAAGATATTAGAAATATATCCAAGACTATGCCAAAATGCATTTTTGACCTAAAATGTGGATATTTTATACCTCTTTAATGGAATTGTATTAGATTGATTATGAATTATATGCGTGAAATAAGTTGAACTTTTTAGATAAACTATACTTGTTTAACATTGTTCCAGTCCGCTGAAAAAGAAGTCACCTTCAATTTTTGCATTCTCATCACTGTCACTGCCATGAACGGCATTTCTTCCAATGCTTTCAGCATATAATTTCCTGATAGTGCCTTCTGCTGCATTAGCGGGATTCGTTGCACCGATAAGTGTCCTGAAATCTTCCACCGCATTTTCTTTTTCAAGAATGGCTGCTACGATAGGTCCGCTGCTCATGAATTCCACCAGTTCACCATAAAAGGGCCGTTCACGGTGGATACCATAAAATTCCCCGGCTTTTTCGGTTGACAGGCGGGTTAATTTCATCGCTACAATCCTGAATCCTGCCTTGATAATCTTGTCAATGATAGCACCGGTATGTCCGTTACCCACAGCATCCGGTTTGATCATGGTAAATGTTCTGTTGCTCATTTTTTGTTATTTTCTTTTCTCGGGCCGCAAGGTAGGGATAAATCATGATTTCAGGGAATACAGCCCCTGGAAGGCCATCCCCGGGACCTTTGGTTATTGCCCAATGCCCAATATTCACTACTTTTGCGCCCTATTCATGAAGCCGATACAGGAAATATACCCGAAACTGCAAAACGTACCCCGGAAGGTTGTAGTGACCATGCACCAGAAACCTGACCCCGATGCCATGGGATCAGCGCTGGGAATGGCTGCATTCCTGAAGAAATTTGGCCATGACGTCACCGTCATTTCACCTACCAACTGGGCAGATTTCCTGAAATGGATGCCGGGGTGCAGGGAGGTGATCGATTATGAATACAGCAGGGATAAGGCAGATGCCATACTTGACAAGGCGGACTGGGTTTTTTGCCTGGATTTTAATACGCTTTCCAGGACCCGTCATATGGCCGCCAAACTGGCCAGCCTGAAATGCGATAAGATACTGCTTGACCACCATGAAGAGCCACATACGTCCTCTTTCACCTATGGCATCAGCGTGATTCCGAAAAGTTCAACGGCAGAGATGGTATATGATTTCATCGTAGAATCAGGACATAGTGACCTGATTGATATACCCATTGCTGAATGCCTTTATGCCGGTGTGATGGCCGATACGGGATCATTCCGTTTCCCGGTAACCACTTCAAGCGTGCATTTCATGGTAGCCCAGTTAAAAAAGACGGGTTTAACCATTCCATTATTCACGAAAATATTTACGATAGTTTCCTGGAAAACAGGCTCCGTTTTATTGGCCATGTGCTGATGAACCGGATGGAAATCCTGTATGAATATAATACGGCACTTATTGCCATCCCCAAAGCAGATATCCTCCGTTTCAATATCAGGACGGGTGATACCGAAGGACTGGTCAATTATCCATTGTCCATTCAGGGCATCAAACTTGCAGCACTTCTGATAGATCGCGACGAAGAAAGGAAATGGTCTTTCAGGAGCAAGGGTGACGTGGATGCCAATACCTTTGCACGCACCTATTTTGAAGGTGGCGGACATTATAATGCATCAGGAGGAAGAAGCAGTGACAATGTGGAGGAAAACGTACGCAAATTTAAACTGGCCCTTAAAGAATTTTCATCTCAACTACAATAATTACATAAAAAATGAAGTGTATTAACAAGATCTGGCTTGCTGTTTTACCGGCAATTATCATGGGAGTTGCCTGTACCAATATTGGTTATGAAAAGACCAAATCGGGAATGGAATATAAAATCTTTAAAACGGGAACCGGTGCATCATTGAAACAGGGTGATGTGGTGAAATTTGATATCCGGATAACATACAAGGATTCATTATTAGGAGAAACTTATGGTTCGGTGCCCGGCTATATAATCGTAGACAGCGCCGGAAGGCCGCATGATTTTTCAGAAATCCTGAGGTTCATGAAAGTAGGCGACAGTGCGGTGACTATCCAGTTATATGATACCCTGATCGCGGCTAACCCGCAGGGCGGACCAACCTTTATGAAGAAAGGCGATAAGCTGAAAACATCGCTGAAAATCCTGGGCGTATTTGGTAAACAGGATAGCGCAATGACCGATTACCAGGCAGAACTTGAAAAATTCAAGAACAGGCAGATGGCTGAAGTTGAAGCATATCTGAAAAAGAATAATATCAAGGCTGAAAAACTCAGGAATGCATTTGTGGAAGTACAGGAAAAGGGAACCGGTGTGCCTGCAGATTCCGGGAAAGTGGTTTCAGTCAAATACACCGGATATAATTTCGCCGGTAAGTTTTTTGATTCCAATACAGACAGTACCAAGCAGGTGGAAAAACATCCCCTTGAGCTTTTCACATTTGTTTCCAAACAACAGGGCGCCATTACGGGAATGCTGGAAGCAGCTGCATCTTTCAATAAAGGCGGCAAAGGCAGGATTTTTGTTCCTTCATTTGCCGGATACGGACAACAGGGAATGCCACCGGCAATCCTTCCTAATGAACACCTGATTTTTGATTTTGAAGTGGTGGATGTACAGGATATGCCTGAGCAACCTACAGGCCAGATGCCTCCGGGAATGGGAAATCCTAACGGTGGTAATTAATCGATAAATTTATTCAGGGATAAAAAGTCTCCGCTTCGGCGGGGACTTTTTTTTGACCTTCATGCAAAGAATGCTTCGGTAAGCAGGACGGCTTCCTTAGCTTCCTTTACATCATGCACTCGAAGGATCATTGCGCCATGGAGAAGCGCAATTGTATTGAGCACGGTTGTCCCGTTTAATGCCTGATCCGGTGTTATTCCCAGGGTTTTATAAATAGAGGATTTCCTGGACAGGCCGCATAGCAGGGGAATGTCCATAAAGGCAAAAACACTCATTTGCCGGAGAAGGGTAAAGTTATGCCCTGCATTTTTTCCAAATCCGAAACCGGGATCAAGAATAATGTCTTTGATGCCGGCCTTTCTGCAGGCATCTGTTTTTAGAATAAAATAATCCATTACTTCAAGCGCTATATCATCATATAAAGCATGGTGTTGCATATCTTCAGGCTTTCCTTTCATGTGCATGAGGATATATGGTACATGGAGACCGGCTACGGTGGTAATCATTTCCGGATCCATATTTCCGCCACTGATATCATTAACAATACAGGCACCTGCCTTAACTGCAGCTTCGGCTACTGATGCATGGTAGGTGTCAATTGAAATATAGGCACCTGGTATGTTTTTAATGATGTTCGATATCACTGGTATGACCCTTTCCATTTCTTCCCCGGCACTAACCCTTTCACTTCCGGGACGGGTGCTTTGTCCCCCGATATCAAGGATGTCTGCACCTTCCCGGCACATCACCATCGCCTGGTCAACATAATCATCAATACCCGGTCGGCTGTTACCCCGGTAAAACGAATCAGGTGTTACATTGATAATTCCCATCACCAATGGTTTATCCACAAGCAGCAGACGTCCCCGGCAATTGAATGCGGCAATTGCGCGCTTTGGAGTATTTTTGGGTTTTTCCATCATATGCTCATGCAAAATACGATAAACACAGATAGGCAATACGATGAGGCGATTCAACATTGCCGTGACATTTTCCTGAAAAAAACGATGGATTATGGTACCTCCTGGCGGGTACTGAGAATTATTTCCGTAACCGACCAGATCTTTATAAAGGCCCAGCGTATCCGAACACTCCAGGAAAAACAACAGCAGCGGGTAGGGGATGATATACCTTCTGAGCTTAAGGGTATCGTGAATTATGGCATTATCGGGCTTATACAGCTTGAATCCGGCACCATTGCCATGGAGGACCTTCCGCTTGACACTGTGGAAAAGCTTTACAATAAAAATGCTGATATAGCAAAGCGAACAATGCTCGACAAAAACCATGATTATGGTGAAGCCTGGCGCGACATGAGCCAGGAAAGCTTTATCGACCTGATCCTGATGAAACTGTTGCGTATTAAGCAGATCCTGCTGAACGACGGGAAAACACTAATTAGCGAAGGCATAGACGCCAATTTTACCGACATCATTAATTATGCCGTATTCGGTCTTATCCTGATTGAAGAGGGCAAACACAAAGCATGAAGACATTACTGACGATCTCCAGGTATATCACCGGCCTGCTGTTTATATTTTCCGGATTGGTGAAAGCGAATGACCCCATGGGCCTGAGTTATAAAATGCAGGAATTTTTTGAGGTCTGGAATCTGCATGCCCTCAACCAGGTCAGCACACCTTTATCAATAGCCATGATAGCCTTTGAAATCATTGCCGGTGTTGCGGTGATTATTGGATGGAGATTCAGGGCTTTTAGCTGGCTTCTCTTATTGCTGATTGTTTTTTTTACCTTCCTGACGGGCTATGCACTTTTATCAGGAAAGATCCGCGAATGTGGTTGTTTCGGTAATTGCTTCAGGATTACTGCACAGGAATCTTTTATTAAGGACATTATACTCTTACTGCTGATCGTATTCATTTTTGTCAACAGGAAACTGGTAACCTGCCGTCTTAGCAATTCAATGGCCATTGCCAGTATGGTAGCGGCAACGGTGTTATCTTTTGGCCTGCAATGGTACGTGCTCAATCACCTGCCATTCCTGGATTGCCTTCCGTATAAAGTGGGCAATAACATCATTGAAGAAAGGAAGATTCCCAGTGGTGCCATTTCTGACAGTACGGTGATCAGTTTTGTTTATCTGAAAGAGGGAAAGGAAGTTGAATTTGATGCAGATCATTTTCCTGCTGATTTTTCCGATTCCCTCTACCAGTTCGTAAAACGATATGATAAACTGGTGAGGCAGGGGAATGCAGCACCGCCCATAAAGGATTTCGTACTCATTGATGCGGCAAATAATGATTCCACGGATGCGATCCTGTCGGATCCTGGCAAACTTCTCATCCTTTTCTCACAGGGATGGGATAACGGGTGGAAAAATGGAATAGAAGCCATTGCTGCATCTGCCAGGGAGAATAATATCAGGTTCATAATTTCCTCAGCATCTGCAGAAAAGGCACGTGCGCAGGTACAGGTTCCCGTTATGAAATCTGATCTTGTGGCCATCAAGACAGCAGCCAGGGTGGATCCAACCCTATACCTTATGGAAAACGCAACGATAAAAGGAAAATGGGCGTTTGCCGACCTCGACAAAGCTTTGAAGGCATTGAAAAAATAAAACCGCTTGCTGAATTTTCTCCTGCGAAAAATCATATATGGCCTGCTGGTCATGCTGGGCGTGACGGTCATTGTATTTTTTTTATTCCAGGGATTTGGTGATCCGGCAAGGCTGATACTTGGTCAGACAGGTGATGCGGAAACGCTGAAAAATATCCGTAAAGAACTTTACCTCGACCAGCCGAAAGGAAAACAATTCTTTTATTACCTGAGGGATATTTCACCCCTCTCTGTTCACTCAGCCGCAGAAATCCGTGATAAAAAATTAAGGGGACTCTTTGTTGGCGGTGATACAAAATTCGGCATAAAAATCCCTTACCTGCGAAGATCATACCAAAGTAAAAGAGAAGTGCTTGATGTACTGACAGATGCTTTGCCAGGAACACTGATTCTGGCAAGTGCTGCCATGATCTTTGCAACCATTACGGGAATATTGCTCGGGATATTTGCCGCAGTAAAAAAGGGTACATGGTGGGACAGTGCAGCGGTTTTCAGTTCTGTGGCAGGTATTTCCGCACCGTCATTTTTCATGGGTATCCTGATAGCATGGCTTTTCGGATTTGCCTGGAGTTCATGGACAGGTTTGCATATGACCGGTAGTTTATACACCACAGATGCTTTTACCGGCAGGAGAATCGAATGGCAGAACCTGATCCTGCCCGCACTTACCCTGGGCATCAGGCCGCTGGCTATCATCACACAACTGACAAGGAGTTCCATGCTGGATGTACTGGGCCAGGATTATATACGTACTGCATATGCCAAAGGACTATCAAGGCCAAAAGTAATATTCGGTCATGCTTTACGAAATGCAGTCAACCCGGTGATTACGGCAATAACCGGTTGGTTTGCAGAACTGCTGGCAGGTGCATTTTTTATAGAATATATTTTTGGCTGGAAGGGGATAGGAAAAATCACCGTGGATGCGCTTGAAAAGCTGGATTACCCGGTAGTGATGGGGAGCGTACTGCTGACCGCCTGCCTCTTCGTGATCGTCAATATTCTTGCAGATATTCTGTATAGTATTATTGACCCCCGTATCGGACTTCGATAATGAAAAAAATATTGTATTTTCATAAAGCTTGTTTACTTAAAACTTTTCAATATGAAAACGGTAGCGGACATTTTTAAAAGGAAGGGAAAGAATAATATTACCGTAACTCCTGACTCCAAGGTTCTGGATGCCCTCAGGATCATGGCTGAAAAGAATATAGGATCTGTGGTGGTTATGGAAGATGAAAGATATTGCGGATTGTTCACAGAAAGGGATTATGCACGAAAAGTAATCCTGCACGGTAAATCATCCAGTGAACTCCAGGTAGGGGAGATCATGAGTGAATACCTGCCCGTGGTAACTCCTGCACATACCCTTGAAGATTGTATGGAAATCATGACCAACCATAATATCCGTTACCTGCCGGTCTTTGAAAACGGAGAATATACCGGAATCATATCCATCATTGATGTGGTCAAGGAAACCATGCTGCAACAAAAGGATACTATCGAACAATTACAGAATTATATTCACTCCTCCGTGTAGGATCACCGGATTACCACATCCCGGATTACTTTTTCACCAAGGGCTTCATTAACGCGCTGGATGATTTTTTCTTTTTGAAAAAGTAATTCATTTTTAAGCGGGGCAATGGAAGTACTGATAAACAGTGTCTGATTGACGATCTGTATGGAATCCGTATACCTTGCAATGGTTTTACCCATCAGTTCTTCCCATATTTCTTCTATCTGCAATGCCTGTATATTGCCTTTCAGCCTGCTTTGTTTCAGGAATTGCTGCATGGCCTGCGATAAAGAATACTGTCCCACGGAATAATTTGAAAGGGCAAATTACACAAAAGATTATTCATAATTCAGTTACCTGGAAAGGGAGCGATAATTTCTGCAAAGCATCAGTTAACCTTGAACAATGTGTATCGGTAAGAAAAACCTGGCCAGTATTCTCCACACAGGCCCATTGCAAAAGGTTATGCATTCTTCTTTCATCCAGTTTTTCAAAAACATCATCCAGCAGGAGGATGGGGGAAATCCTTTGAAACTTTGCAGTACTGAAAATTCTGCAAGTTTGAGCGCAAACAAAAGGCTTTTCCGCTGGCCCTGCGAAGCTGTATTTTTTAAAGGCTGATCACCCAGCCTTATATCCAGTTCATCCTTATGGACTCCTGTTGTGGTTCTCTGTGCATAAATATCGCGTTGCCTGGATAATAGCAGTAATTCGGTTAAGGATTGTTGTTGTATTGGACTTTGATAAATGAGATCAAGTCCTTCTGCTTTTCCGGCAATCATTTCATATTTGCGTTTTACAACGGGAATATAGGCCTGGAGGAAACTTTTTCTTTGTGTATAAATGTATTCACCGGGAGGGATGAGTTGCTGGTCAAGCACGTCCAACAGTGTTTCATCAGTCCGGCCTGTTTCGGCAAATTGTTTTAGCAGGCCATTACGCTGCAGGAGTATCCTGTTGTATTGAATAAGGTGCTGCAGGTACTGGGGATCGACCTGGGAAATAATGGTATCTATGAATTTCCGTCTTTCCTCGCTGCCTCCCGTAACCAGGAGTATATCATCCGGAGCCACAAAAACCACCGGGAATTTCCCGATATGCTGTGAAAACCGGGTATAGTTTTCCTGGTTAAGGATCAGTTCTTTTTTCCCGTTTTCCCTGAGAATGCAAACTGTTTTGAAACTTTCCTGTTCCCGGGTGAAATTGCCTTCGATCCGGAACCCCTGGAATCCGAAAGAAGCACTCGCTGCATCAGTCCTGGAAAAATAGCTTTTTGTGAGGCAGAGGTAGTAAATGGCATCCAGTAAATTGGTTTTGCCTGCACCATTAGGCCCGCAGAAACCAATGATCCTTTCAGAAAAAACAAACTGCCGGTCAGTGTAATTTTTAAACCGGGTAAGCGATATGGTATCAAGGCGCAACAATGGCATAATTTAAGCAAACATAATTCAAGGGCAGTGCATATCAACAAGGGACAGGAACTCAATATTTTTCACGGAATTCACCTTATATTTGCCCCTCAAATTTGCCAACGTGGGTACAACCAAAGCCGTCGCAACGAAATTCAGTAAAGAGACTTATTTATACTGGTACGAACTGATGCTTCTCCTGCGCCGTTTTGAGGAAAAAGCAGGCCAGCTCTATGGTATGCAGAAGATCCGTGGTTTTTGCCACCTGTATATCGGCCAGGAAGCCCTCGCAGCAGGATGTATGACGGCCACAAAGCCTGAAGATACCTTTATAACCGCTTACCGGGACCACGGACTGGCCATCGCAAAAGGAATAACCGCCAAAGCCTGTATGGCAGAATTATACGGTAAAGCTACCGGTTGCTCCAAGGGCAAAGGCGGAAGTATGCACTTTTTCGGGGTTAAAGAGAGGTTTTTCGGAGGACATGGTATTGTAGGCGCACAGATCGGGACCGGGGCCGGACTGGCTTTTGCAGAAAAATACCTCGGAACGGATAATGTAAGCCTTACCTTTTTTGGCGATGGTGCTGCCCGCCAGGGAATGCTTCATGAGACATTTAACCTGGCCATGGTGTGGAAACTACCCGTAATTTTTATTTGTGAGAATAACAATTACGCCATGGGCACTTCTGTTGCCAGGACCTCCAATGTGGTGGATATCTACAAACTGGCCGATGCCTATGATATGCCCGGCGATTCTGTGGATGGTATGGATCCTGAAGCTGTTCATGAAGCGGTTAGCAGGGCTGTGAAAAGGGCAAGGGCAGGTGAAGGACCAACCCTGCTTGAAATGAAGACCTACCGGTATAAAGGTCACTCCATGAGTGATCCCCAGAAATACAGGACAAAAGAGGAAGTGGAAGAATACAAGGAAAGAGATCCGGTGGAAACGTCAAGGGTAAGATTGCTGGAATATTTTAAAGTGCCGGAATCTGATATTGAAGCCATCAATGAAAGGGTTCGTATTGAAGTGGAGGAATGTGTCAAATTTGCCGAGGAAAGCCCATGGCCTGCTGACGACGAACTCCTGAAAGACGTTTATATACAGGAAGATTATCCATTTATCACCGATTAATATACTACTGAAAAACAACGGTTTATCAGAGCTACTTGATTTAAAATTTAAATATCAGATGTCAGTAAAAACACAACTTGAACCAGAACAGATAGAAGTACTGGAAAGAGCGAAAGGGTTTTGGGAAAAGAATAGTAAAATGATCCTTTATATCAGCTCAGCTGTAATTCTTTTAGCAGGCGGGTATTTTGGGTATAAATACCTGGTAATGCTGCCAAACGAACAAAAAGCCCAGGAAGAAATTTATAAAGCTGAGATTCATTTCAGGAAGGATTCCATTTCACTTGCTTTAAACGGCAATAACAGTACTCCCGGTTTTCTTAAAGTGATCAAGAAATACGGCAATACCAAAACGGGTAACCTGGCGAAATTATATGCCGGTGAAAGCTACCTGCAGTTAGGTGATTATAAAAATGCCATCAAATATCTTGAAGACTTCAATGCACATGGTGCAAAACAGGTGGAAGCCAAGGCAGAAGGCTTGTTGGGCGATGCTTATGCGGAATTGAAGCAAAATGAAAAGGCGCTGGAACATTATAAAAAAGCGGGAACGATTTTCCCGGAAGACGCTTTTTTATCTTCCGAATACCTTTTCAGGGCCGGGATGTTGTATGAGATCATGGGAAAGAATAAAGAGGCGATAGAAGTATACAAAGAAATAAAGGAAAAATTTCCACGGTCAGAAAAAGGATATAACATAGACAAATACCTGGCCCGGCTTGGTGAAACAAAACTTTGAATGCTGAAAGATGGCAACAAAAGGTAATGCCCGGCTTAAAAAATCTGACACAGGCGCCCGAGAATATCCGGGTGCCTGTGTTGTTATTGTGAAAACTGAGTGGAACGCGGATATCGTCAATGAACTGGAAAGTGGGTGCAGGAAGATCCTTGATAAAAAGGGGGTGAAGATGGTTACTACCCTTACCGTACCAGGTGCAGTTGAAATTCCTTTTGGCATAAAAAGCTACTGGGATACGGTTAAATACAAAGATGACCGTCCACAGGCATTTATTGCACTGGGCTGTGTGATCCGGGGCGGGACCCCGCATTTTGAATATGTTTGCCAGTCAGTGACCAACGGTATCGGGCACCTTAATATGCACCTGCCCGTCCCCGTTATATTTGGTGTTCTTACCGTTAACGACGAGAAACAGGCAATGGAAAGAATCGGAGGAAAACATGGCCATAAAGGAGAGGAGGCTGCTTTAACCGCATTGAAGATGATTGACCTGTTGAAATCCTTTAAATAAAGCCGGAATGAATGTGCAGCTTTTTATACCCTGTTTTGTAGACCAGCTATTTCCGGATACCGCTTTTAATATGGTAAAGCTGCTGGAAAAAGCGGGTTGCAGGGTAAGTTATAATACAGAACAGACCTGTTGCGGGCAACCGGCTTTTAATGCGGGATTCAGGGAAGAGGCAAAAATGGTTTGCCATAAGTTCATCAATGATTTTAATGGCAAAGACTTTATTGTAGCCCCAAGTGCTTCCTGCGTAGGTTTTGTAAAAAATTATTTCCCTTCATTATTCGCTGATTCCTCCCTTCATCTCGAAGTAAAGGCGCTTCAATCACGGATTTTTGAACTCAGCGACTTTCTCGTCAATGTCGTTAAAATAACAGATTTCAAAGCCACTTTCCCGGCTAATGCAACCTACCATGATTCCTGTGCCGCATTAAGGGAATGCAGGATTAAAAACGAACCCAGGCAATTGCTGGAAAAGGTATCCGGGTTGAAACTTAATGAAATGAAGGATGTAGAAACCTGTTGTGGATTTGGTGGAACCTTCGCCGTGAAATTTGATTCCATATCAGCTGCCATGGCCGACCAGAAAGTACTTAATGCCATAGAAACCGGCGCAGAATATATCATATCCACTGACCTGAGCTGCCTGATGCATATTCGCGGGTATAGCGAGAAAAAAGGTATTCCTGTTAAGACGCTACATCTCGCAGATGTCCTTACAAAGGGTTGGTAGAAAATAAAAATATCAAAATGGCATACTGGTTAGTAAAATCTGAACCTTCTAAATATTCCTGGGACCAGTTTGTAAAGGACAAGGAAACGTATTGGGACGGGATAAGAAGCTATGCTGCAAGGATTCACCTTAAAGCCATGAAAAAAGGCGATTCGGTTTTATTTTACCACAGTAATGAAGGACTGGAAATTGTAGGTACAGCTAAAGTCAGCAGGGAATATTACCAGGATCCGACAACAGATGATGAAGCGTGGGTAGCCGTAGATATCAAGGCCGATAAAAAGCTGAAAAAACCAGTTACCCTTCTGCCAGATCAAATCAGACAAACGACTTTCCGATATGGTCCTGATCAAAATAAGCAGGCTATCTGTAGGTCCTGTTACGGATAAAGAATGGAACGTTATTATGGAACTGGCAGGTATGAAATAAGCGCATATGAAAAAGCTGGTGGTACTTACAGGGGCGGGAATCAGTGCGGAAAGCGGACTAAAAACCTTTCGTGACAGTGATGGTTTATGGGAAGGATATAATATAGAAGACGTGGCTACTCCACAGGCCTGGCAAAAAGATCCCGTCACTCGTTCTTGATTTTTATAATTACCGCAGGAAAAATGTAGCCGATGCCTCACCTAATAAGGCACATTTTATCCTGGCTGAGCTGGAACAATATTTCGACGTACAAATCATTACACAGAATATTGATGACCTTCATGAGAGAGGAGGCAGCAGCAGGGTACTGCATCTTCACGGGGAAATTTTTAAAATGCGCAGCAGTATAAGTGAAGATCTTATTTACCCGATAAAGAATGACATAAAAATAGGGGACCTCGCAGATGACGGTCATCAATTGAGGCCGCATATCGTGTGGTTCGGCGAAGCCGTACCCCTTATTGAAAAAGCAGCTGCATTAACCTCACAGGCCGACCTTTTTGCTGTTGTAGGTACATCTTTGGTGGTGTATCCTGCAGCCGGGTTAATGCATGCCACAAAGCCGGGAACCCCGTGCTTTATCGTAGATAAAAAAATCCCCCAAACGCCAGGAATAAGGGAACTCGTGGAACTGGAAATGCCCGCAACATCAGGGATGGAAGCATTAAAAGAAATACTGCTGAGAGATTATCGAAACTGATTATTTAAAAATAATATCTTGTTTTTTAAGATCTTCCAGCACCAGGTTGTAAATATCAGGATAAACCGGAATGAATACGCCTCTTCGTCGAATATTTCCATTTAAAATATTCCTTGCTCCAAAGGCGAGCGGCAGGCCTACGGTTTTAGCCATTGCTGTATGAATACTGTCCCTTCCCTTTACGATAAGGTGGCTGTTTCTTGTTTTATGTTCACCGTTCAGTGTATAGCTGATTTCATGAAGCATAATGATCATATCCCTGTCTCCCGGTTTCAATCCAAGTTTTCTTTCTACTATCCATTGCAACACATCTGCCGCCGTGCAATTTCCCCTGTTGATCATTTCTTCCGAATCCATTCCAAGGAATGCAAACTGCTTTGAAATAATTTCATTCATATCACTATATACAACAGAATGAATACCCTGACGGGCAAGATGTGCGGATACAAAACTTCGTATATTCATCCCCGTGGTATCGTAAGAATATGTTTCATCTGTCAGTTTCAGTTCTACTATTTTATTCCAGCCACGGCAAAAATCAGGATGTCGCAATGTTGTCCTTACAAAAGTTGAGGCTTCCTTCAAATCATACTTATCGATATATGCAAGGGAATCGCGATTTGGATACCAGGCATAATCTCCCATACCCGGAATAGAAACTGTTCTTTCGGGATCAAACAAATCTGTATAAGGTGTATGGGTTATCCTGTTATCCTCAAGGTAAGTTGCGCCATCTTTTCCTGCCATTACAATATTCCTTGGGTTCCAGCTGATCTTGTAATGCCAGGGGTTATCATCAGAATCCGGCGAAATCAATCCGCCGCAATGTGACCTGAATCCATTTATCCTTCCGCCTTCCGCCTTGATCTGGTGGATCATTTCCATGGCGCTCATGTGATCGATACCCGGGTCAAGGCCCATTTCACAGATGAAACTCAATCCGGCAGATTTGGCTTCTTTATCCATTTTCGCAATATCTTCCGTCAGGTAGGAGGCATTGAGAAAATGCTTTTTATGATGGAGGCATGAAGCGGCCACCATGGTATGCATATGGGGTGGAAGCATGGATATGACCAGGTCGGAAGCTTCCACCAGTTTATTTAACTGATCTGGGTTTTCAAGATTTATGCCATAGGATGAGGTCCTTTCCTGTCCACCGGTTTTCGATGCGGCTACATCCGGATTGGCATCGGCAACATGTATGTGCCAGTCGTTATACTGCGCTTCTTCTACCAGGAATTCAATGAGTACACTGGCCGATTTTCCAGCGCCAAGGATCAGTATATCTTTCATAATGGAAATATCTGCTGCAATGTAAATAAAGGCATTAACAAAAGCGATTGCCCGAGTGCGTTATACAAAGAAATACTTACCAGATGTTTTCAGAAATGCCCAGTGTTTTTGAAGATATATGCGTAAGGCTTGCCTTTATTTTAATACCCTTATTTGTTTTTGGCGCTTCCAGGGTAAGGCTTGAGTTTGCTGCGATATCCTTAAAATGCAATGACTCAACTTTATATGATTTCTTGTTCGACTGGATATAAGTGACATCCACAACCACCAGGTCAACCGGGTATTCTGAAGAATTATGCACGGTAACTTTTACATCATCAATGCCACCAAACATGCCCACTTTATAGTCATTCGTTTTTACGGAAATGAGTTTTGCGATGTTCTGGCGGGCATTTTCTTTAGCATCTGTGGCTTTTATGGTTTCTTCCGGTACCTGCGCAACAGGCTCAGGTAACACTATAGTTTCCACTGGTGGGGTTTCAACTGATAAGTTGGGTTTGGCAGCCGGTTTTTTGACCTTTTCCTTTTGTTGTAAAACGGTCGGAGTAGCCAGGGAATCATTTTGACACCGGAGTAACCTCCCGGGATTAAAATTTCAACCGGTGTATTGTTAACTTTTGCCACTGCCATCTCTCCTGAAACCTCTTGTAATGCAGGTTTAGGATCTGTACTTTTAGATGGCCCGATACCCATGCCAATTAATATTCCAAGTGCCAACAGGGAAACAACACCGGCTGCAATGGCCAGGGTTTGCAGAATATTTCCCAGGATGTGGTTTTGACTTACCGGAAAACCAGTGAGTCCGGTTTTCTGGAGGGGTTTTCTCGTTGATTTTTTCTTCAGGAATTTTTCTTTCCGGAAAAAGAGGTGGTGAAACCGGGGCAGACTGGCTATACTCTGTAGAATTATTCTTGACGGGAATTTTTATCTCCCGATCATCATTTGCTTTTGGCATCACCATTTTCTGCATCCCGGAAGGCATGGAAACGGATACATATTTGGGTCGTTTAGTTTCCTTCTCTTTTGATTTTTGGGATGATCCGGAACTATTTACAGGTGGAATATCGGATGCATTGTAAATGGGGGAAGTCTTGGATTCAGTTTCCTTTGTTGCTGCACTATCCTCAGCAGCGGTAACCCTTGGCTTATTTTCCGTGGTTATGCGTGGTTTTTCTTCCGTCGCCTGGTTGTCGGCCCCCTGCCTGGATACTTTATTTTCTGATGATGATTTTTTAAAAAACCTGTCATATGGCTGTTCTTCAACCTGCGGTGCAAAGGATTTGAATTCATCAATTTCACCGGGATAACGCCAGGCAGCGCTGCGTCCTTCAACCCAGATCAGGTCATATGACTTTACACCCATTGCCTTAATATCGTCAATGGTATAGGGGCCTGATTGTTTATTGTCGCGTAAAAGAAGGTATTTATTCATGTAAAATCCGGAATAAATTTACGAAAACCGGGGTGATTAAGTTCATTATGCTAAGATACCGAACAAAGTCCCTGGTTGTTGTGAATAATTAGTTATAAAACAGGGCGGTATAGCCGATTCCTGAAGCCTGAAAATTGGGGGCAAATTGGGTAATATGTATCAGGTTTTACGGTTGAAAAAAGGTAAATTTGCGGACTTTTAAATAACCCCGAAGTATAAGGAAATAACAGTATGGATGAGAACTTGCAACAACCCGGCGAAACGCAGGATAATGACCGGATCATACCGGTGAATATTGAGGAGCAGATGAAGTCTTCCTACATCGATTACTCCATGAGTGTAATTGTGGGAAGGGCCCTGCCGGATGTGAGGGATGGACTGAAACCTGTTCACCGCAGGATTCTCCACGCCATGAATGAACTGGGACTGGACTATAATAAACCGACCAAAAAATGCGCCCGTATCGTGGGTGAAGTGCTGGGTAAATTCCATCCGCACGGGGATACTGCCGTATATGACTCGCTGGTAAGGATGGCGCAGGACTGGAACCTGAGATATACCCTGGTTGATAAACAGGGAAACTTTGGTTCTCCTGACGGAGAGGGACCTGCAGCAATGAGGTATACGGAAGCCAGGATGCAGCGCATGGCGAAATACTTGCTTGAAGATATAGACAAGGATACGGTTGATTTCCAATTGAATTTTGACGACTCACTGGAAGAACCTACGGTGCTGCCAACCAAGATCCCCCAGCTGCTGGTGAACGGATCAAGTGGTATTGCGGTGGGAATGGCTACGAATATGATGCCCCATAACCTGTCTGAAGTGGTAGACGGATGTATTGCGTTTATTGATAACCGTGATATAACCATCGAAGAACTGATGCAATATGTAAAGGCGCCTGATTTTCCTTCTGGCGGACTCATTTATGGAATGGAAGGAGTAAAGGCCGGCATGATGACCGGAAGGGGCAGGGTTGTGCTGAGGGGTAAACTTCATGTAGATACGAAGCCCAGCGGAAGGGAACAGATTGTCATCACGGAAGTACCTTACCAGGTAAGCAGGGATGTGCTCACATCCAGGATAGGGCAGCTTGTCATTGACAAGATTATTGAAGGTATTGCGCATGTCAATAATGAATCAAATGAAAAGGAAGGCACAAGGATTGTGATAGACCTGAAAAGGGATGCAGTAGCCAATGTGATCATCAACCAGCTCTATAAATTCACTGAACTTCAGACATCATTCGGAATAAATAACGTTGCCCTTGTAAGGGGAAGGCCAAGGACCCTGAACCTGAAAGACCTGATTTCAGAATTTGTGGACTTCAGGCATGAAGTAGTTATCAGGAGGGCAAATTTTGAGCTTCGCGAAGCGGAGAAAAAAGCGCATATCCTGCAGGGTTACCTTATCGCACTGGATCACCTGGATGAGGTTATTCAGCTCATCCGCAGCAGCGCCAATCCGGAAGAGGCAAAAGAGGGCCTGATGACCCGTTTCGGCATGACGGAAATCCAGGCCAAGGCAGTCCTGGAACTCAGGTTGCAGCGTTTAACCGGCATGGAAAGGGAGAAGATCAAGGCAGAGTATGAGGAGATCATGAAGTTTATCAATGAGCTCAGGGCATTGCTGGCAGATCCTGTACTCCGGTTTAACCTGATCAAGGAAGAACTGCTGGATGTAAAAGAAAAATTCGGTGATGAGCGCAGGAGCGAGATAGTATACCTGGAAAACGAAATGAGGCTTGAAGACCTGATTAAGGAAGAAGACGTGGTGATCACCGTTTCACACCTGGGATATATCAAACGAACGCCATCAGCAGAATACCGTATACAGAAAAGGGGCGGAAGGGGGTCAATAGGAGGGAAGACCAGGGAAGAAGATTATATTGAACATTTGTTTGTAGCGTCTACGCACAATACTTTGTTGTTTTTTACGGAAAAGGGAAGGTGCTACTGGTTAAGGGTATATGAAATTCCGGATGGTGATAAGGTAAGCAAGGGAAGAGCGATCCAGAATCTCATACAATTACCCCCGGACGACAAGATCAGGACAATCATTGATGTTAAAAACCTCGAGGATAAAGAATTTGTTTCAAAACACTTTATCGTACTCTGTACTCAGAAAGGTATCATAAAAAAGACCAGCCTGGAAGATTTTAGCAGGCGCCGTGCAACCGGAGTGAATGCAATTACCGTCGTGGAGGGTGATCAGTTACTGGAAGCCAAAATGACGGATGGTAATTGTGAAATCATTATGGCAGTGAAAAGCGGAAGGGCCATCCGTTTCCCGGAAGATAAAGTAAGACCAACGGGAAGAGGGGCCATTGGTGTGGCCGGTATTGAAGTGGAGCAGGAAGGTGATGAAGTGGTTGGTATGATTTGTGTTAGCAAGGATGATAACACCAAAACAGTCCTGGTGGTTTCCGAAAAAGGATATGGCAAAAGGACTCCTGTAGATGAATACAGGATTACTAACCGGGGAGGAAAAGGTGTAAAGACGATCAATGTAACAGAGAAAACCGGTAAATTGGTAGGCATTCTGGATGTACAACCTAAAGAGGACCTTATGATCACCTGTATTTCCGGCATTACGATAAGGATGTCAGTTGAACAAATCAGTGAACAGGGAAGGGCCACACAGGGTGTTAAACTGATCAGGCTGGATGACGGAGATGAAATAGCAGCGATCACACAACTCGATGAAGAAGCGGCTGTAAAAGGTGAAGAGGCAGAAGGTGAAGGACAGGTAGATCCATTACCTGGCGAAAACGATCCGACATAAAAATTTTATTCTCAATATTAAAAGTATACAAATGAAGCGAGTCCTTTTAACAACCATACTGGCCATTGCAGTGTCAGGTATTTTCGCACAGGATATTAAGAAAACAAAGGAGTTTGTTACAGCCAATGCCTGGGATAAGGCAAAATCTTCAATTGACCAGACCCTTGCCAATCCCAAAAATCAGAAAAATGCTGAAGCCTGGTACCTGAAAGGTAAAATTTACAGCGCATGTGCTGCTAATGCTGGTTTCAAATCCCTGGTAGCGCCAGACGGCAGGATGCAGGCGCTGGATGCATTCAAAAAGTCCATGGAACTCGACAAAGCCATTGCCACTACATACCTTACCCTCGATCAGTACCAGCCTGTATTCACCTTGTATACGACCAATTTCGAAGAAGCCGCTGCATTATATAATGGTGAGAAATATCCTGAAGCATTGCAGGAATTCAAAAACTGCGGTGTATTCGGAGATTATATTTTCAGCAACGGTTGGGGATTATATAAGCTTGATACCACGCTTACCTATTATACTGCACTGGCTGCATTGAATGCAAAAAATGATGAAGATGCAGTTAAATATTTTTCCAAACTTGGTGATGCAAGGGTAGGCAGCACCCCTGAACAGGCTACCACATACCGTTGGCTGGCGAAATATTATTATGATAAAAAGGATGAAGCCAATATGACAAAATACATCAAGACCGGTATGGAACTTTATCCGAAGGATGAATACCTTCCCCTGCTTGAACTGGATTATGTAAGGGAAAAAGGTGATAAGGCCGCCTTATACAAAAAATTCGATGAGATGGTGGCTGCCAATCCAAGTAATTTTGATGTATTGTTTGAATATGGCAATGAATTATTCCTGGAAACACATGTGGCAGATGCTTCCAAGCGTCCGGCCAATTATGCCGCCAACTGTACAAAAATTGAAGAATTATACAAACAGGCAATCTCAGTAAAGCCCGATAATATGGATGCCCAGCTTGCTCTCGGAAAGCACTATTACAATATGGCGCTGTTCATGGAAGAAGATGTCAATAAAATCAAAGGCACCAAACCGGAAGACGTAAAGAAGAAGGCAGACCTTAATGCCCAGGTGGCCGAAACTGCATCTAAATCTATTGAACCTCTGGAAAAAGTCTTCAATGCATACGATGGCGAAGGCAAACTGAAAACACACGATAAGTCTAACTACAAATCTGCCTGCAGCCTCCTTTCATACAGCTATGAAAAGAAAAAGGATAAAGCTAAATCCGACCTATACCAGAAAAAGTATGATGAAGCCGACAAGAATCATTAATCGTATTTAAATATTTCAGAAGAAAAGGGAAAGTGAATAACTTTCCCTTTTTATTTTATATGTCATTACAGTTAGGAAGAACAAGTTTCGGTGATCCGGCCAATACCGGAAAACTGCTTAGTAAAGAAGAAGCACTCGGCCTTTTTCACGATTGGGTAAAGAATGAAAGGTTAAAACTGCATATGCTGCAGGTGTCCCGGCTGATGTATGCCTGGGCAAGGGAAAAGGAAGGATTGGATGAAGCCGCGTCCTGGAAATGGGAAATGGCGGGTTTACTGCATGATGCCGACTGGGACCAGTGGCCGGAGCAGCATTGCCGGAAGATCATTGAAGAACTGGAAAGGAGGGGGGTTGATCCGGAAGTGATCCGGGCAATTGCCTCCCATGGCCCAAGGCATTTTGGCGTGGATCCTGAAACCCGGATGGATCATATGTTATATGCTTTTGATGAGCTCTCCGGTCTGGTGCATGCCTATTCCCTGATGCGGCCGGAGGGATATGCCGGCATGGAATTGAAAGGGGTAAAAAAGCGCTTAAAGGAAAAAAGCTTTGCCGCCAATGTTAACCGGGAAGAAATCACTGATGCTGCACAAAGGGCAGGTATTTCCATTGATGACCTGATCATGTTCATTATAACACACCAGCCTTCGGCTTCCTCATAGTATTTTCTGCCCGGAGAAAAATCTGGTTCCTGCCTGTTTTTTAACATACTGGCAACTTTTTGAATTGATTCCACGTCTTTTATTTTTTCCTATACATTTGGTAACGAAAATATTAGCAGCAATGGGTGATTCAAATGAAAACTTCGGAAGCGGGATTCTAAAAGGCCTCAAAAAAGTTTTATTTCATCACGACGATGTTAATGAATCAACTTTGGCTCCGGATCCAGGCATAAACACAAAAACTGAAAAACCGGATGTGGAGATGAGTTTTAAGGAAGAGAAACCTGTGGATACTGAAGGAGTTAAAGACATGAAACTCCGGGTATACCAGTTGCTCGAAAACATGAATAAACCAGGTGTGGATTTTTTTGAAGTATGGAATGCTGCGGTTGAAATGGGAGGTGCTAACAGCCATAATATCAAAACAGCATTTACATCACTGAAACATGCTGATAAATCACTTGATAAATCCAGGCTCCTGGAAAGTGGAACAGCCTATGTAAAAGGATTAAAAACTGTGTTTGAAACTGAATCGGTTAAAAGACTGGAAGAAAAAAACAGTCTTGACAAGGAAATGGCGCAGGTCAAATCCAATCTCGAATCAGAAATCAGTTCCATAGAACAACAGATTGCGTCACTGCAGGAAAAACTTGCTGCAAAAAAATCAGCACGGGAAAGTATCCATGAAAATTATGTACCCCGCATAGCTGACATTGATGCAAAAATAAATGCCGGCCAGCAATCTGTAAATAGTGTGCTGGCTGAAATGCAACAGGTAATTGATATTATTAAAAAGGATCTAAACTGAATATACAATGAGTAATACATCAAATGCACTTACGGTAATCCCTGCAGAACTGAAAAATCAACTGCCGATTTTCCAGGTTTTGGGAGATAAATTACCTGCCCCGTTAAAAACGGTGGAAGGGAAAAAGACGATTGCCTCAATCTTCTACTGGGCGCTCATTGTCGGTGGCGCTTTCTGGTTTTTTAAGAACCTGGACAGCCTCCTGGCCTTTGCGCAGAAATCAGTATTATTTGTAGTATTCAGCATTGTGTTGGTGACACTATTGCTGTTAATGCCAAAAATAGTGAGTGTACTGCACAGGCTTGGACGTACACTTCTTTTCAAAAGCGAAAAATCGATAGTTCGTAATAATCCGGTAACGGCACTGCAATTATTGCTGAATGATGCTAAGGATACATTGAAGAGGGTGAAAGACAAAATCACCCATGTGGATGGAGTACGCATTGATATGATTCAAAGCGGAACGCATTCGCAAAAAACTGCCGAAGATAAATATGCACTGGTGAAAAAACTGGTTGCAGATGCTTCAAGGCAGGAAGAATTGTCGATTGAAGCAGGAAAGGCAAATAATATAGAAAAGGCCAATGACCTTAACAGAACTGCGAAAGAAACACGGACAAAAGCATTCCTGTTCGGCAAGGAGGGAGAAGCAGAAGAAATGAATGCACGCAGTTATGCGCAATATGCCAACCAGTTTGCAAAGGTGATTGAAGTATTGAAAGATAATGAAAGTGCTGCACGCATTTATGTGAGCACGCTCGACAGCAGCATTACCATCCTCCAGAAAAAACTTGAAGCCACACAGAAAATGAAGAATGCCACAGAAGGACTGGCGGATGTATTCAATATCAAGGATGGCTGGGTGTTCCAGGAAGCCATGAGTGCGGCAACACAAGCCATCAGCCAGAATATTGCGTCTATACGTTCTAACCTTGAGTTCCTTGACCAAAATAATAACATTACTGTAGGAGGTACACCTTCACAGGCAGATCTCGAGGCATTCGTGAAGAAAGTAGATGAGAGAAACCTGACCATGCTTAATGTGCCCATGATCGCCAGCAGTAATTATGAATTGAAGAATGAGGAAAAAATAGATAAAGGATTTTCCCTTTTAAACTAAAGTCATTGTATTTATTTAGTAAAACGTAAAATAAACATACATGTCAACGTCAACCTGGAGTCGCTTAAGATGGCCTTTCAAAGCATTACTGATCGCTTTACCTGTTATCACTTTCGGATATTTTGCCATTAACGACGGATGGTTCAGTGCAACTGATGATGCAGTAATTGACCATACCATTACCACGGGTGCAAAAAATAATGAAGCAGAAGAGAAGGAGGGTGATAAAACAGAAAGAAAATGCATCGCAGGGTAAAACTGAGGCAGGCAGGATTTTTGCCTACCAGCCGGAGAAGCCCGTGAATGGCGAACTTAAAGGCATTGTAGAAGTTGGCGCTACCGGATTCAATTCGTTCATCATTAATATGGATAAGGAAAAACGCTGGGAAGTGGTAACCAAGGATTTCGGTCAAAGCCTGGTGTATGAAGGACTTGCCACAACAGATGATATCCGTGCAGGCCTTAAAAAATATATTTCCACGATGTTTGATAAGGGAGTGAAATCAAGGAATGTGCATTTCATCATCAGCTCAGGAGCGCAGAAAGAACCAAAGACAGGGATCATCAGTTCCGAACTGAAGAAAATGGGATTTGTCGTAAACCTGGTCACACCCGAACAGGAAGGAAAACTGGCGTTGAAAAGTGCACTACCGCCCAGTTATTATGGAAATGCTTTTGTCGTTGATATGGGTTCCGGCAATACCAAAATATCATGGATGAATGCTGCGAATCTGGTTGCTGTAGAAGCACCAGGGTCAAAGTATTTTGAAAAAGATATTGCGGATGATGTTGTATATAATGAAGTTAAAACCAAGGCAACACGCATACCCGCTGCTAACAGGGAAGTTTGTTTTATCATTGGGGGTACGCCTTTTGACCTTGCCAAACAACACAGGAAAGGAGAAGAAAGGTATACCGTATTGAAAAACCCGGGAGATTATGCCGGTGATAAACCAAAGACAAAAAGCGGGCTCAATATATATAAGGCGATCTCAGATGCAACTAGTTGTGATACTTTCGTTTTCGATTGGGATGCCAACTTTTCCATTGGATTTTTATTGCAATTGCCTTATTAAGAGGGATTGAGGGTTTGGTTTACTTTTTTGTGGTGAAATTATTTTACTTTGTAGGTCAGTCACAAAAATAACCCTCCAGGCATGAGCAGGACCATATTGTATGTATTGTTGTTAAGTTTCTCATTATCAGGCTGCCAGCAATTAAGGGAAAAAAAGACAACAGGTCCTGTTAATACCGGTGTAGCACCTAAGGGTTTTCAAAATCAAACAGATCGCCAGGTATGGCTTGAACACCTGGACAAACTGGCTGGTCCTGTACTTACCAATCTCGCCAATGATGAGTTAAAAAAAAATATGCCGGTGGTACTTGCAGTACCGGCATGGGAGCCCGAAATACGCACTAAATCTGCCTACCTGGAAGCTTTCGGGAGATTAATGTCCGGAATTTCGCCCTGGCTTAACCTTGAAGGCGGAAGCCCGGAAGAAGTTGTCCTTCGAAATAAATATCGTGCACTGGTGTTAAAGGCCATCGGTAATGCCGTTAATCCTGCCGCAAAGGATTACATGGAATGGGAAAATGGCAACCAGCGATTAGTGGATGCATCATACCTCGCCATTGCTTTTTTACGAAGCCCGTGGTTATGGAATAACCTGGCAGACAGTACCCGTAAACAGGTGGTTACAGCGCTCGCAAAAACAAGGACGGTTACTCCTGTAGTGAATAACTGGATCCTGATGTCGGGCATGATTGAAGCCTTCATGTGTCATTATGGATATCCCTATGATGAAATGAGGGTCGATTTTGTTCTTCGTGAATTTGACCAGTGGTATGTTGGTGATGGAGTATATTCAGATGGTCCGTCTTTTCACTGGGATTATTATAACAGCTATGTCATCCATCCATATTTAACCCTGATAACTGAGGAAATTTACCAGAAAAAAGAAAGTACAAGGGGAACAATTGAAAAACTGAAGAGTGAGGTCAAAGGTGAAAAGGGCAAATATGAAATTTTAAATGATAATATTAAAGTCAGGAACAAGAGGTATTCAATAATTCTTGAAAGACTGATCAACTCTGACGGTACTTACGCCATCGTTGGAAGATCCCTGGTGTACCGGGGAGGCGCTTTCCACCACCTTTCTGATATGGCCTTCCGGAAGGAGTTGCCAATTGAACTTTCACCCGCGCAGGTCAGGTGCGCGTTGACTGCAGTGCTTAAAAAGACTACAGAGAACCCCAATACCTTTAATCCGGCCGGTTGGCTAAATATTGGCATCTATGGTGCACAGCCCGCCATTGGCGATGTATATATAACTACAGGAAGCTTATATATGTGTGCAAATATCCTTTTGCCCCTTGGACTTCCGGAAACGGATGAATTCTGGTCTGGACCCGACCAGCTTTTTACTTCACAAAAGATATGGAGAGGAGAGAATGGTCCGGCAGATCATAATCTTGAAGATTAATACCTTCCTTCAGTGGTCATTATTCTACTTAACATAATATAAATTATCAGACATCCCCAATAATGTTACCCGGTGGTGCAGCGTCCTTCCGCTAAGTTAACTCCGCGATCATGTGGATAATTCAGTTTTTATTACAGCAATACATCAGATATTAATTGATTCTTCCACCGATGCAAATTGCAATTTACTCAGGCTTTTATACAATCCTTCCGGAATATCAATCAACTCCTGGTGGGTTCCGCTTTCCACCACATGGCCTTTATCGAGCACATAAATTTTATCCGCATTTCTGACGGTTGATAAGCGGTGTGCTATCACAAAAGATGTCCGGTTTTTCATCAGGTTCTCCAAAGCATCCTGCACCAGCGATTCCGAAGCTGAATCCAGGGAGCTCGTGGCTTCATCCAGGATCAGTATAACAGGATCCTTCAGGATCGCCCTGGCAATGGCTATACGCTGTCTTTGTCCGCCGCTTAATTTAATTCCCCTTTCGCCCACAAGAGTCTGGTATCCTTCCGGAAAACCTGTGATAAAATCATGTGCATAGGCTTTCCTGGCAGCTTCAATAATCCTTTCATCAGAGGCTTCCGGGTCGCCATAAGCGATATTCTCCCTGATGGTTCCGCCAAACAGCATTACATCCTGTGGCACAAAAGCCATTTGCTGCCTTAGCTGGGATAAAGGAATCTCCTGTCCGTCTATACCATCATACACAATATTGCCGCTGTCGGGCTGGTAAAACTGCAATAACAGGGAGACTACAGTCGATTTACCCGCTCCACTGGGGCCAACAAGTGCTACCTGTTCACCCGGCAATGCTTCCATATTCAAATTTTTCAAGACCGGCATTTCACGGCGCGATGGATAAGAAAAATGTACATTTTTGAAAGATACCCTTCCCGTCAGTTTATATTTTTCCTGCAAGGGATCTTTCACCACGGACACTGATTCCCCCGGCTCTTTCAACAATTCCCTTACCCTTTGTGTTGCTCCGAGTGTTTTTTGCAACTGGCTGTATAAATCTGCAAATCCGGCCATACTTCCTCCGACAAAAGAAGTATAGATCACGAAGGCCGTGAGATCACCAAATGATAACTGGCCTTGTTGCATTAAACCAACGCCGAACCAAACCACAAATATGATGGTTCCAAACAAACTGAACAACAGGAAGGAAACAAACAACCCACGCACCTTCCCATTTTTTACGGCGAGGTCAACCACTTTTTTAAGGCTGGAATTATATCGTCCTATTTCAAACCATTCATTGGAAAATGCCTTTACATTACTGATCCCCTGCAAAGTTTCCTGTACTACAGTATTGGAATCGGCAAGTTTATCCTGTGCATCCCTGGATAATTTCCTGATTCTTTTTCCATAGAATACGGCAATCAGCACAATCACCGGAATCACAGACAACATCACCAGGGTCAGTTTGGGGGAAATGAAAAAAATCAGTCCGATACCTATAACCAGGGTAAGCAATCCGCGAAGGATTTCAGCCACCATCAGTGTCAATGCATCCTGTATTTGTGAAAGATCGGCGCTTAGCCTGCTCGACAACTCACCTACCCTCCGCTGGGCGAAAAATTCCATCGGAAACTGAATCATCCTTTTATATACTTCTTTTCGGAGATCGGCCAGTGCATTTTCTCCTGCATAACTGAAGAAATAAACCCGGCTATAAGAAAATGTCATTTGTAATAGCAGGATGCCAAGCATCCATAATGCAATGGTATCCGGACTAATCACCATTTCTCCCCTCGACATCGCGTTGGCACTGTCGATCAGCCTTTTTAACAGGTATGGAAATGACAGGGTCGTTATACTGGAAAGAACGATAAATATTAACCCTCCTGCGAAATATGCACGGTAAGGTTTTATAAACCTGAATAATGCCAAAGCCTCCTTCCAGTTTTCCTTATTGAGCTTTACTTTTTTATCTACTTCGTCTAAATCACTGTTTGCTCTATTCCTTGCCATAAATGCACTTTTTTCCTAAATTCAATGCAATTTGGATATTTTTAATTGAATAAGGATCATTGAATATTCACATTACCAAAATGTCTGCATAATATCGGGAAAATGAATAGAAGAAAGTTTATCAGTTTATCCTCCCTCAGCATTCCAACCCTGCAATCCAGGGATTTTATATTTGGCCAGAAACCCTCCCCCATCGTGATTTCCACCTGGGATTTCGGAAAAGAAGCCAATACGGCATCCTGGGAAATATTATCCAAAGGAGGGTCTTCCCTTGATGCAGTGGAAGCAGGTATAAGGATTCCGGAAGCAGATGAAAAAAACCAAACCGTCGGTTATGGAGGATTGCCCGACCGTGATGGTCATGTAACACTGGATGCCTGTATAATGGACCAGGACAGTAATTGCGGTTCAGTCATGGGACTGGAACATATCAAACATCCCATTTCCGTTGCACGAAGGGTGATGGAAAAAACACCCCATGTAATTCTTGTTGGTGAAGGAGCCCTGCAATTTGCTTTGAAGGAAGGCTTTCCCAAAGAAAACCTCCTGACACCAAAAAGTGAAATGGACTGGAAGGAATGGCTGAAAACATCAAAGTATGAGCCCAGGATGAATATAGAAAATGAACTGATCAAAAAAGACAATGGCTATGTTCCCATGCCGGGCGGAAAAGAAAACCATGACACCATTGGTTTACTGGCGATGGATGCCAAAGGAAATATATCCGGAGGTTGCAGCACCAGCGGTATGGCATATAAAATGCGTGGACGTGTGGGTGATTCACCAGTCATAGGTGCCGGATTGTATGTGGATAATGAAGTGGGGGCTGCTACGTCTACCGGTGTGGGTGAGGAAGTGATCAGGTGCGTGGGTTCTCACCTGGTGGTGGAACTGATGAGACAGGGATTGTCGCCCGAAGCCGCCTGTCGCAAGGCTGTAGAAAGGATCGTGAAGAAAAATCCCGCCAAATCGAAAACCATCCAGGTAGGCTTCCTGGCCATGAATAAAAAAGGGCAATACGGTGCCTATGCACTTCAGAAAGGATTTACCTATGCCGTGAAAACAGCCACAACAGAAACCATTATTCCCGGGTAAATATTACTATCCATAAATCCATCTATGTTCACACTCGAAGTCATAGCTTTTAATATTGCGTCCTGCATCAAAGCTGAAAAAGCAGGCGCCCATCGCATTGAATTATGCGATAATCCCGGGGAAGGCGGAACCACTCCATCATATGGAATGATCAGGTTGGCAAGGGAAAAAACTACGTTGCAGCTCTACCCTATCATTCGTCCGAGAGGTGGCGACTTCCTGTATTCTGATGACGAGTTTACGATCATGATGCGTGATATCCAGGTATGCAGGGAAGCCGGATGTGAAGGCGTTGTAATCGGCCTCCTCCAACCTGATGGTACTGTTGACAAAATGCGCACGGCCAGGCTGGTAAATGCTGCATACCCCATGGGTGTTACTTTTCACAGGGCTTTTGACCGCGTGAGGGATTATGCTGAAGCGCTGGAAGATGTAATCCAATGCGGTTGCGAAAGGATACTCACCAGCGGCTTACGGCCAGGGGTAAACGAAGGTGCTGATACACTGAAATTGCTTGTAGAGATGGCTGATGAAAGGATTATTATCATGCCGGGATCGGGGCTTCGTTCAACAAATATCGCAGCTATCGCCGCTAAAACGGGGGCACGGGAATTTCATTCTTCTGCCCGTAAAAATGTAATGTCAAAAATGGCCTACCAGAATCCTGATATGGCGGAACAACTCCAATCCACCGACCTTGATGAAGAAGAAGTAAGGGCAATGGCAATCATTTTGCGTAAATTACAGGGTGAACCTGAAACAGAAGCATGAAGTAAAATGCAGGGATTTTTTCGACATAAATTGTTCCTTTCCATCGCGGTGATTACCGTGGGTATTATTAGCTATTCGTGGCTATTTAATTCGGATACCATTGACTACAACACACAGGTAAAACCCATTTTCAATAAAAAATGCATTACCTGCCATGGCGGTGTGAAAAGAAAAGCAGGATTCAGTTTGCTGTTCCGTTCTGACGCACTGGCAATTAATGAATCCGGAAAACCTGCCATCATTCCAGGTGATCCCGAACATAGTGAAATGATCCGCCGAATTACATTGAAGGATCCCGAAGACAGAATGCCATATAAAGCTCACCCACTACCGGAGGATGAAGTTAATATCCTGAAGAAGTGGATTCGGCAGGGTGCCAAATGGGGCGATCACTGGGCGTACGTTCCCGTTAAGGAAGAAATAGTTCCGGTACCTGAAGCTGCCCTTTGGGGTTTATGGCCAGTGGCAAAAAATCCCTGGGTAAGAAATAACATTGATTATTTTATCCTGGATAAATTAAAGGAACAAAAACTTCAGCCCTCTGCGCAGGCTGACAAGTATGCCTTACTTCGAAGGCTTTCGCTCGACCTCACCGGATTGCCTGCACCCAAACACCTCGCGGAACAATACCTGGCAAATCCAACGGACAACTCATATGAAGCACTGGTTGATTCATTACTTGCGCTTCCTTCATTTGGAGAACGATGGACTGCCATGTGGTTGGACCTTTCCAGATATGCCGATACCAAAGGCTATGAAAAAGACGAAAAGCGCAATATCTGGCGCTATCGCGACTGGCTGATAAAATCGTTTAATAACGATAAACCCTATGACAGTTTCCTTGTAGAACAGATTGCAGGTGACATGCTGCCGGATGCAAGTAACGAACAACTCATTGCCACTGCCTTTCATCGCAATACCATGACCAATGATGAAGGGGGAACGGACAATGAAGAGTACAGAACGGCTGCCGTGATTGATCGCGTCAATACCACATGGGAGGCTTTGATGGGTACTACATTTAGTTGTGTACAATGTCATAGTCATCCGTACGATCCTTTCCGGCACGAGGAATATTATAAGTTCATGGCTTTCTTTAATAATTCGCGCGATGAAGACACTCAAGCTGATTATCCGCTCCTGCATGAATATAAAAAGGACGACAGTCTACGCATGGAAAATTTAGGACGATGGCTCACAGAAAATACAACACCAACTGAGCGTGAACCGGTTTTGCATTTTCTCAAAACCTGGCAACCCGCAGTGAACAGCCTGGTGATGGATTCTTTCGTAAATAGTGATCTTGCAGATACCAAATGGGTCATTATGCGTAAAACTTCGAGTGCCCGTTTACGTAATATTGATATGGACGGAAAAACGGAAATGCTGTTTCGCTACGTGCCATATGTGAGCGATGGGCAGATGGTTATACATACTGATTCGCCGGACGGACCAGTTATTGCATCACTTCATATTCCGGGGAAAAAAGATGAATGGACAAAGCTTGAAGTCAGTATCACACCGGTCACCGGCATACATGATCTGTATATTACATATCATTCGCGGAAACTCAAAAAACAGGATGACAATGGTGTGATGTTCGACTGGTTTTATTTCTCAGCTCCTTTTCCGGGTAGTGGTAAACCGGGTTATGACAGTGCAAAGAAATTGTACAATAAGTTAATCAATTCGAATGACGTTATCATTACCCCGGTGATGGAAGAAAATCCCCCAGACATGCAACGCACCACTCATGTTTTTGATCGTGGAAACTGGCTGGCGAAAGGCAAAGAGGTTACCCCTTCTGTGCCCGGTTCATTAAACAAAATGCCAACCAATGCTCCGGCAAATCGCTATGGCCTGGCAGTTTGGATAACTGATAAAAAAAATCCGCTTACCTCCAGAACAATGGTAAACCGCATCTGGGAGCAGTTCTTCGGCCAGGGCCTCGCTGAAACCCTGGAAGACCTGGGCACGCAGGGTATTCCCCCTACCCATCCTGAGTTGTTGAATTATTTATCCTGGAAATTGATGAATGACTACAAGTGGAGCCTAAAAAAACTGATGAAGGAAATCGTGATGTCAGCCACCTATCGGCAGGATTCTAAAGTTGGACCGGATCAGCTAAGTAAAGACCGGTTTAACAGGTATTATGCAAGGGGCTCACGGGTAAGGCTAAGCGCTGAACAGATACGTGACCAGGCATTGGCTTTCAGTGGGAAACTGTCTGCAAAAATGTATGGTCCAAGTGTTATGCCATGGCAACCAAAGGGAATTTGGTCATCTCCCTATAGTGGTGCATACTGGCAAAAAAACATCGACGATGGTCAATACCGGCGTGCCATTTATACGTATTGGAAAAGAACAAGTCCCTATCCCTCAATGCTGAATTTCGATGCCGTAGCCCGCGAGGTTTGTTCTTCGAGAAGAATAAGGACAAATACTCCGCTGCAGGCCCTAACTTTAATGAATGACTCTGTCTATGTTGATTTATCAAGGCAATTTGCGATTGCCATGAAAGCAACATCTTCAACAGTACCAGAGCAGATATCACACGCATTTTATATTGCTGCAGGAAGGCCAATATCAACAGATAAATTACAAATCCTTGTATCCCTTTATCAACAGGCATTCAGTCAATTTTCAAAGGACCCTGATAAAACCTGTGAGGTTACCGGATTGCAGGATGAAAATAATAATCCTGAAACAGCGTCACTGGTTATAGTTATGCAGGCGATTCTTAATTTGGATGAAGTCATTACAAAATCCTGAAACAATATGAAAAACTATCATAAAATATTCAGGGAGGCCAGGCAATCATCTCTTGAATTTATTACCAGGCGGCATTTTTTAAAGGAATGCAGGACGGGAATGGGATTAATGGCGCTGGGATCAATGATCGGTGGGTGCGACTGGCTTGGTTCAAAGGATATGGGGGCCGTTAATCAATTTGATCCGGCACATCCATTATTACCCAAGGCTCCTCATTTTCCGGGCCGTGCAAAGTCTGTCATCTACCTTCATATGGCCGGAGCTCCCTCCCAGCTTGAACTGTTTGATTACAAACCCGAATTAATGAAACTGAATGGTGAGGATTGTCCGGCTTCATTACTCGAAGGAAAAAGATTTGCGTTTATACGTGGTGTTCCTAAATTACTGGGACCTCAGGCAAAATTTGCACAGTATGGAAAAAGTGGTTTATGGCTTTCAGACCAGCTTCCGCATTTTGCGAATGTTATTGATGATGTAACGATTCTGAAAGCAGTCCATACGAACCAGTTCAATCATGCACCTGCACAGTTGATGATGCATACGGGATCTGCCAGGTTGGGACGACCTTCGATGGGATCCTGGGTAACCTATGGACTGGGAACTGAGAACAATAACCTGCCTGGTTTTGTAGTACTGACATCCGGCGGTAATAATCCTGATGCTGGAAAAAGTATCTGGGGAAGCGGATTTCTTCCATCTGTTTACCAGGGCGTTCAATGCAGGTCAGAAGGTGACCCGGTGCTATTCATTGACGACCCTGAAGGAATTGACAGGGACCTGAAGAAAGCATCTATCGATGCCATAAATAAAGTCAACCAGTCGGCATATAAAGAATTTGGAGATCCGGAAATCTTATCACGTATTGCACAATATGAAATGGCATTCAAAATGCAGATAGCCGTTCCTGATGTAATGAACATCAATGATGAGCCAGAATATATCAAAACTTTGTATGGAGCCAAACCCGGAATGACCAGTCTCTCCAACAATATTTTGCTGGCAAGAAAACTGGTAGAAAAAGGGGTACGGTTCGTACAGATCTTTGACTGGGGCTGGGATAGTCATGGCACGAGTGCTGACGCATCCCTGGATATTGGGTTTATCAATAAATGCCGGCAGGTAGACCGGGCCATGACCGCATTAATTCTGGATCTTAAACAAAGAGGCATGCTGGAAGAAACCCTGGTGGTGTGGGGAGGCGAATTTGGAAGAACTCCCATGCAGGAAAACCGTGAAGGCAAACAAAATCTTTTCAAAGGAAGGGACCACCATGTAGATGCTTTTTCCATGTGGATGGCAGGTGGTGGAATAAAGAAAGGTTTCAGCTTTGGAGAAACCGATGAAATTGGTTACTATGGAATCAGTGGAAAAGTTTCCTCATACGATATCCAGGCAACCATACTACACCAACTGGGATTTGATCATGAAAAACTGACTTACGAATTCCAGGGACGACCTTTCCGATTAACGGATACAGAAGGAAAAGTAATTCACGAAATTTTATCATAAAAAGTTAATACCATTCAATGACAGTAAACAGGCGCAACTTTCTTCAGCAGACAGCACTGGCCGGCACCTCATTTTTTCTTCCTTCAATTGATGAATTTGACAACCCTTTACGATCGGTTACCTATGCAGGTTATGAACTGCTGATCATGGCTACCAATTGGGGGTTCAGTGGTGATACACAGGCATTTTGTGAAAAGGCAAAAAAAGAAGGATATAATGGAATAGAGGTCTGGATGCCCGGCGATGAAAAATCCCGGAATGACATTGCAGAAGCTGCATTAAAAAATAATCTTTCACTGGCCTTTCTTTACGGAGGCGGCGATCCTGATCATATAAAACATTTTCAACAGTTCACTGATGGCATTCAGGAAGCACTAAAATATAAACCTATTTACATCAATTGCCATTCCGGGAAAGACTATTTCACTGCCGAACAAAACACCCAGTTTATCAATTATACGACACCGTTATCATTAAAGTCCGGCATACCCATTTATCACGAAACGCATCGGGGCCGTTCCCTGTTTGCAGCACATATTACCGGCGAATTCATAAAGAAAATTCCGTCATTAAGATTAACGTTTGATGTATCACACTGGTGTAATGTCCATGAAAGCCTGTTGGGCGACCAGGAAGAAACCCTGGCCCGTGTTCTGGACAGGGTAGATCATATCCATGCCAGGGTTGGCCATCCTGAAGGTCCACAGGTAAATGACCCGCGGGCTCCGGAATGGGAATCAGCTGTAAAGGCACATATGAAATGGTGGGATAATATTGCCGAAAGAAAAAAGAAGGAAGGTAAAAGACTGACCATACTCACTGAATTCGGACCTCCTGATTATCTTCCAACCCTGCCGTATACCCGCCAGCCCGTAGCCTCGCAGTGGGATATCAATGTATATATGATGAATCTTCTCAGAAAAAGATATGCCTAACCGCTGATGCTGACTGATATCGAAATGTTATCGCTGGCCGGGAAGCTGCATCCGCTTCTTGTACATCTGCCGATCGGCATCCTGCTGGCAGGCTTCCTGCTGCACTGGTTAAGCAGGAATGGAAAAAATCCTGCTTTCAGGCCGGCATTGCTGCCATTATATTTTACAGGATTTATTGCTGCAGTTTTATCCTGCCTTTCAGGATACCTGCTTTCCCTTACTGACGATTATGATGCAGCCACCCTTAGCCTCCATCAATGGATGGGGATTGGTGTGGCAGGTATTTCCGGTATGCTTTTCCTGGGAATCCGCGGACTCCGGTGGCTTTCACCATTCACTAATATCATAGCGATACTACTTTTCGCAGGCATAATATATACCGCACACCTCGGAGGAACACTCACTCACGGAAGTAATTTTCTTTTTGCAGAAACAGCGATAAGGGAAAACCCTGATGACTTCAAGCCATTGGCGGATGCGCAGGAAGCCGTAGTCTATAGCGATATCATTCAACCCATACTGCAACAAAAATGTTACAGCTGTCATGGCCCGCAAAAGCAAAAGGGAAAGCTGCGGCTTGACGGAAAAGAAAATATTCTGAAGGGAGGTAAAAACGGAAAAGTGATTACTGCGGATAACCATGAAGTGCCCGAAATGCTCAAACGCATTTTGCTTCCACCTGCTGATGATGATCATATGCCCCCAAAAGAAAAAGGGCAGCTCAGTGAACGACAGTTGATACTTATCAAATGGTGGATTAATTCAGGTGCTGATTTTACCATAAAGGCCAGGGATATTCCACAGGCAGACACCATTAAAAAAATGCTGACCTCCCTCCAGGGATCAACACCCGAAAAATCAACACAGGTTTTTTCAATTCCCGATTTACCGGCTGCTCCAAAGGGAATTATTGATTCCCTGAAAACAGCAGGCGTAATGGTGCTGCCAGTATCAGGTTCAATGAATGCACTTTCAGTAAGCATGCTGAACCTTACCCATATATCCGATACAATTTGGACACAGATTGCCAGGCTGACCGCGAATATATTTTACCTGGATGCTTCAGGGAAACTGATCAGGAATGAATCACTGGCAAGTATTGGCAAACTTACAAACCTTCAAAAGCTCAGCCTGGCTAATAGTTTGATCACCAATGACTCATTATCGCAGTTAGCTGCATTACAAGAGCTCGTTACACTTAATCTTACCGGCACCAGGACTTCAGAGGATGGAATTGCAAGGCTGAAAGGTTTAAAAAAATTGAAAAGAGTTTATGTATTTGGTTCGGAATTCAACAGATCAAAACTACAGATTTTACAAGTGCAGGTTCCAGGCGTGATCATTGATACAGGCGGCTATACGTTGCCGGTACTTGCTTCCGACACCACGGAACTGAAGCCTAAAAAATCCTGATAGTATCTTTTTCCGCCTTCACCAGTTCCTGCAATAACCTCACCTGGTTCCTGGCCCTGTTAAGATTATGCCCTTCATACTTTGCCCCATAATAGCGGTCTTCATTCAGGTGATCAGTATAAAACCTAAGCGCCTGCATATAAATCATAAACTTTCCCGCGTAAATAAAGCATGACTTTTCATGGTCAGTAAGCAACTGACCCATATTTTCCATATAACCGCTGTAAATGGCCTCGAGGAAATCCTTTCTTATGAAAATATTCTCCAGCCCGGTTTCTTCCTCATTTGCAGGTGATACATAAGTGCGGATCATGTCTCCCACATCACTGATAAAGTATCCCGGCATCACGGTGTCCAGGTCAATAACACATACCCCTTTGTTGTTTTCGTCAAGCAGCACATTGCTGATCTTGGTATCATGATGTGTGACACGTTTAAGCAAAAGATTTTCCCTGGTGAAGTTGGTAAACTGTTCAACAATTTCACTTTGTGATGATAGCCATTGTGCTGTTTCCTTGCTTTCCTGTAATCTTTCCCGGCTGCCCTTCTCCGTTGCACTTAAAAATTCATTATATCGAAAAGGAAGGTCATGGAAACCAGGAATGGTATACCGGAGCATATCAGTCCGCAGATCTTTCAATACGGCGGTGAACCTGCCGAATTGAAAAGCAGCTTCATATGCCTGTTCGGGATAAAGGCAGGTGTCGATAGTATGGGTTCCCGTGATAAAACGGAACATCCTGAAATATTGCCCGTCACGGATAACATAATCACCGCCTTCAGTTGACGAAACTGGAAAGGTAAATGGATAATCGGGGCCATACATTTTCATGAAATTCCCCATGATATGAAGGTTATGGGAAATGTCTTCAGGTTTGATAAATACCAGGTGATTTACCTGCTGCAGTATATAGGATGGGATTTCATTTTCCCTTACTATGTATGTTTTGTGAATAAGCCCGCTGCCATATGACTTTGCGGAGTACTTCACCGGATCAAGCCCGAATTCATGTATTATCTCTGGTATGGATGCACTCATTTTAATACAAGAGTCGGACTTTAACGGTTTCCTTTACCTGTTTCATTAATTGAATGGCATGGCTGGAAATCTTTTTGTCGACATCCAGTACTACATATCCGATCTCATCATTGGTTTTCAGGTATTGGGCAAGGATATTGATATTATGTTCAGACAGCAATGTGTTGATGGAAGATAGCACGCCCGGGACATTTTTGTGAATATGCAGAATGCGATGGGTCCCTTCCTGCGGAGGAAGGCTGAGTTCAGGAATGGAATGAGAACCAGTGCTAATTCCCATCTCCAGGTAATGAAATAATTTATGGCTCACATCCTGGCCGATATTCTGCTGCGCTTCTTCCGTGGATCCGCCGATATGCGGGGTAAGAATGACATTTGATAATCCCTGCAATGGAGTAGTAAACCGGTCTCCGTTCTTTTCAGGTTCCCAGGGAAATACATCTATGGCAGCTCCGCCAAGATGTCCATCCTGAAGGGATTTGGCTAATGCATCAATATCCACTACTTCGCCGCGGGCATAATTAATCAGGATTGAACCCTTCTTAAAATTTTTCAGCAGGCTTTTACTGATCATGTTTTTTGTCTGCTGTGTATCCGGCACATGCAGGGTAATAATATCTGATTTACTGACCACTTCCTTAATTGTTCTCCTGGATTCCGCATTTCCCAGGGGAAGCCTTGTAGCGATATCATAAAATACCACCTTCATGCCAAAGGATTCTGCGAGTACACTTACCTGTGATCCGATATTTCCATAGCCGATGATGCCCAGTGTTTTACCCCTGAGTTCATAACTTCCCTTGGCTTCTTTCATCCAGACACCGTTGTGCGCAGCAGCATTTTTATCAGGGATCCTCCTGATAAGCATGATTGAAGCGCCGATGACCAGTTCAGCCACTGATCTCGTATTGCTATAGGGGGCATTGAACACTACAACGCCTTGCTGGCTTGCGGCTTTAAGGTCAACCTGGTTAACACCAATGCAAAAACAACCTATGGCCTGAAGTTTGCTGGCATGTTGGAGGACTTTACGGGTAACCTGAGTTTTTGACCGGATTCCCAGGAGGTGTACATTTTTAACTTCATGAATAAGTTGCTCCTCGCTGAGTGCCCCGGTCAGTTTCCGGATATCTGTATATCCCGCTTCGCGAAACTGTTTTACGGCTGTATCACTGATATTTTCAAGAAACAGTATACTGATCTTTTCCTTCGGGTAACTGGTTGGTTTATTATCAGGCATAAAATTGTCTTACAATAGTTTGCAGCGAAAATAATAACTAATAACTTAGTATCGTTTCTATCCAATTATAATCCTGTATGAAAAATCTGATAACGCTTACCCTATTGGTTTCCCTTTTATATGGTTGTTTTGCCACAACAGACAAAAGAATCGTTAATAATGCCAAAAAGACTGACGTTCCCTCAGAAACCCGCGAAGCTTCTTCCCTTTCAAAATCAGATTTCGATAAGTATTATAAGGTTTCCCAATCATTTTATGACCTGTATCTGAAGCCCAGTGGCTTTAACGGGGCTATGCTGGTGGCAAAAAACGGGCAGATCGTTTTTGAAAAATATGCCGGTTTCAAGCACCTTGAAGAGAAAGACAGCATAGATATGAATACCAATTTTCACCTGGCATCCATCTCCAAAACCTTTACCGGTATGGCCATTTGCAAATTGTGGGAAGAAGGGAAACTGGATATCAACAGCGAAGCATCGACCTACCTGGAAGGCTTCAATTACCCCGGAGTTACCGTGAAAACCCTTTTAAATCATCGCAGCGGACTTCCCAATTACGTTCATGTCATGGAGGAAAAAGGCTGGGATAAAAGTGAAATGGTAACCAATAATGACGTATTACAATTCCTGATTAAAAAGAAGGATAACCTCCTGGTGGGCAAACCTGACCGTGGTTTTTCTTATTGTAACACCAATTATGCCCTGCTTGCCCTGATTATCGAAAAAGTTAGTGGTAAATCCTATAAAGAATATCTTAAAACAACATTTTTTGATCCGTTAAAGATGGATCACTCCTTTGTCTTTTCCCCTGAAATGGAAAATACTGTGGTCCCCTCATATAACTGGAGAAGGCAAAAAGAACCTTTTACCTTCCTTGATGCAGTATACGGTGATAAAAATGTATACAGCACTCCAAGAGACATGCTGAAATGGGATATCGGCCTCAATAGTGGAATCCTGTTTAAGCCTGAAACGCTGGAAGCCGCTTATACCGGCTACAGTAATGAAAAACCTGGTGTAAAAAATTACGGCCTGGGCTGGAGGCTTTATTTATATCCCAACCAGAAAAAGATCATCTATCACAATGGTTGGTGGCATGGTAACAATACAGTATTTACTCGCCTGGTACAGGATTCCGCCACTGTCATTATCCTGGGAAATAAATACAACAGGCGCATCTACGACGCTAAAAAACTCTTCACGGCATTCGGTAATTACGACGGGAATACTGCAGGAGACGATTGATTGCTTTACTTTTAGGGCAGCATGAAAATTTTCAGCGCCACCCAGTTAAGGGCCTGGGATCAATATACCATAATCAATGAACCCGTTTCTTCCATCGATCTGATGGAAAGGGCTTCCCGCGCATGTGCCAACAGGATCCTGGACATTACGGATCCACAGGCAGGTTTTATTATTTTCTCCGGACCGGGAAACAATGGAGGTGACGGATTTGCGATTGCAAGGATATTATCCGAATATGACCGTGATGTAAGGATATTCCATGTTAACTCCCCCACCCTCTCCAAGGACTGCAAAACAAATCGTGAAAGATGGGAAAACCTGGGATTTCCAGTTTCTGATATAACAAAGGAAGACCAGTTCCATGATACTTTTAAAAAAGGAAAAGTAATTATCGATGCTATTTTCGGAACCGGGCAAACCAGGCCTTTGGAAGGAATATTTGCTGCTGCCTGCAACGCTATCAACAGCAGCGGTTTACCTGTTATAGCCATCGATCTTCCCTCAGGTATATTTTGTGATGAAAGTTCAGCCCATTTGCCCCATATCAGGGCAAATCACACACTGAGCCTCCAGGCTGCCAAACTTTGCTTTTTTTTACCTGAAAACCATGATGCGTTCGGACATGTCGAAATCATTGACATCGGACTAAACAGGGAATATTATGACAGTACCGAAGCCATTTTTAACAGTATTGATAGCCAGGAGGTTAGGGCAATCGTAAAGCCCAGGGATGAATATGCCCATAAAGGCAAATTCGGAAGGGCTTTGCTCATAGCCGGCAGCAGGGGTATGATGGGTGCTGCCGTACTTGCCGCGAAGGCCTGCCTTCGTTCAGGTGTTGGTAAGTTATACTGTGCCATCCCTTCGGATGGATTGACCATATTTCAGCAGGCCCTTCCGGAAGCCATTTGTATTACCGATCGCGACCCGGGAATATTGACCACTCTGCCCCCTGATCCAGGCCAGTACCAGGCCATTGGAGCAGGCCCGGGAATAGGAAAAACACCCGGCACCAGGGCAATGATCAGGGATTTATTACAAGCGGGCACAAAAATTATGGTCCTGGATGCTGACGCCCTGAATATTATTGCAGAAGATCAGTTAATGGACACTGTCCCTGAAAATACAGTGATAACACCCCATGTGGCGGAGTTTACCCGGCTCTTCGGAACCAGTATAAACGATTTTGAAAGAGCGCGCCTGGCCATTTCAAAGGCCCGTGAGTACAAAATCTTTATCATTTTAAAGGGAAGGCATACCCTGGTGGCTACACCGGAGGGGAATGGTTTTTTTAACCTTACCGGGAATCCCGGGATGGCCAAAGGAGGATCGGGCGATGTACTTACTGGCATGATTTCAGGGCTGGCGGCACAATCCTACCCGCCCGAAGAGGCCTGTAAACTTGCCGTGTTCCTGCACGGATTGGCGGGTGACCTTGCCCGTGACAGGTATTCCGAACACGCCATGCTGGCTTCTGATATCATTGAAGAAATCGGCCCCGCTTTTAAAAAACTGGTATAAGTGACTGATATACCAGTGCATGATGAATACCTGTAAATTATAGCCCCATAAACTTAGGTTATTCCCCCGAATCCCCTAATTTTGCCGGCCTGTTAAATGCTTTTTGGTTTGACCCAACCCTGGGCATTTGGCATCACCTAAACACAACAACCAGTTGCTTATGGATAAGTTGATTTACCTCGTACCTGTGATGGGCCTCATTGGATTAGTCTACACTTTTGTAAAATTTCAATGGGTATCCAAACAGGATCCCGGTAACGAACGCATGAAGGAAATCAGCACCTATATTGCTGAAGGTGCCATGGCTTTCCTGAAAGCCGAATGGAAAATACTTGGCTATTTTGTTGTCATTGTAGCCATTTTGCTAGCTGTAATGGCTAATGCAAATCCAACCTCCCACTGGTCAATTGCCGTTGCTTTTGTCATTGGTGCAGTCTTCAGCGCAACTGCCGGATATATCGGTATGAGGATTGCCACCAAAGCCAATGTTCGTACAGCACAGGCTGCCCGTACCAGCCTTAGCAAAGCATTGATCGGTATCCTTTACCGGTGGTGCCGTAATGGGATTGGGTGTTGCCGGTCTGGCTGTACTTGGACTGGGCTGGTTTGTTTATTATTCTTAAAATGATCTTTGCCCCTGATGCTGCGGTTAACTCTGCTGAAATGTTACGCACCATTGAAGTACTGACCGGCTTTTCTCTGGGTGCTGAATCTATTGCCCTATTTGCCCGTGTGGGTGGTGGTATTTATACCAAAGCTGCCGACGTAGGCGCTGACCTGGTAGGAAAAGTAGAAGCCGGTATTCCGGAAGATGATCCGCGTAACCCGGCCACCATTGCAGATAACGTGGGAGATAATGTAGGTGATGTGGCCGGTATGGGTGCTGATCTGTTTGGATCTTATGTGGCGACAGTATTGGCTACCATGGTACTTGGACAAGAAACCACAGCCGTTGATAATTTTGGCGGACTCTCCCCTATTCTCCTTCCCATGCTGATTGCAGGTGTAGGTATATCTATTCTCCATTATAGGAACCTAGTTTGTAAGAGTGAGCGATGCTGCCGGTATCAATACCAATAATGTACAGAAGGCACTGAATATGGGTAACTGGGGTTCAATTGTGTTGACTGCGATTGCTTCTATCGGACTTGTAGCATTACCTCTTACCTGAAACTATGGTATTGCGTGGACATGAATTCACCAAATGGGGTGTGCTTGGTGCCATTGGTGTTGGTTTGCTGGTAGGTACATTAATGAGCATCATCACTGAATATTATACGGCCATGGGTAAACGCCCGGTGCTGTCAATTATCAGGCAATCATCTACCGGTCATGCCACCAATGTAATTGGTGGTCTTGGCAGTTGGTATGGAATCTACTTTCCTTCCAATCCTGGTTCTGGCAGGTGGTATCTGTGGTTCTTATGACTGTGCCGGATTATATGGTGTGGCCATTGCTGCTGCCGGTATGATGGCCACAACTGCCATGCAATTGGCGATTGATGCATTTGGTCCGATTGCCGATAATGCAGGTGGTATTGCTGAAATGAGTGAATTACCAAAAGAAGTCCGTGAAAAAACAGATGTACTGGATGCAGTAGGTAATACCACTGCAGCTACCGGTAAAGGTTTTGCCATTGCTTCTGCTGCACTTACTGCACTGGCATTGTTTGCTGCATTTGTTGGTGTTGCAGGAATTGATGGAATTGATATTTATAAAGCAGATGTACTGGCCTGTCTTTTTGTAGGTGGAATGATTCCATTTATATTCTCATCACTTGCCATTCGTGCAGTGGGTGAAGCTGCCATGGCGATGGTAGAAGAAGTACGCCGCCAGTTCCGCACTATTCCCGGTATCATGGAAGGAACGGGCAAACCTGAATATGATAAATGTGTTGCCATTTCAACCGAGGCATCTATTAAAGAAGATGATGCTGCCCGGGTGCAATTACCATTATATCTCCGCTGATCATTGGTTTTATCCTGGGGCCTGAAGCATTAGGTGGTTTCCTTGCAGGTGCTACCGTAAGTGGTGTGTTGATGGGAATGTTCCAGAACAATGCCGGTGGTGCATGGGACAATGCGAAAAAATCTTTTGAAAAAGGTGTTGAGATCAATGGTGAGATGTATTATAAAAAATCAGAACCACATAAAGCTTCTGTAACAGGTGATACAGTGGGTGATCCGTTTAAAGATACTTCAGGTCCTTCAATGAACATCCTGATCAAACTGATGTCTATCGTTTCACTTGGTGATTGCTCCTACCCTTGCGCAGATTCACGGCACAGGCGGCGCTCATGGTGCCAACGGAACAAAAAAACAAATTGAAGTAACCGTAACTAATTCAGACGGAAAAACAACTCCGGAGAATCCTGATGCCCAGCCGCTGGTTGATGCATTAAAAGCAGACGGGCTGATCACGGAAAAAAATTATACCATCGAACTAAGTGATGGCGTACTGAAAGTCAACGGTAATGCGGTTGATATCAGTAAATACAAAGATCTTCTTAAAGGTGAGAAACTAAAGATCACCGTCAAGGAGCAATGATTGCTTGTTTCCATGAAAAAATCCCGCAACTGCGGGATTTTTTTTTAGTCTTTTTCTGCATTCAGGATCTTTTTTGCCTTCTGCAGTTCAGCCTTGCCGGCCTTATCCACTACCGGGTATGAGAATTTCATTTTTTCAAACTCACGGTATATAATAGCCGCAATCGACAGGCGTGCAAACCATTTATCATCCGCAGGTATAACAAACCATGGCGCATTGGGAAGCGATGTAGCCGACAGCATCTCTTCATAAGCTTCCATATACTTTTCCCAGTAATTACGCTCCTTCATAATCAGCCAATGAAAATTTCCAGTTCTTGGTAGGATCATCGATTCGTTCCAGGAATCTTTTTTTCTGTTCCTTTTTGGAAACATGAAGAAAGAACTTCAGGATAATGGTACCATTCTCATGTATATTTTTTTCAAACCTGTTAATCTGCCTGTACCGCTTTTGCCAGAAGTTTTCATTTATATCTTTCAGTGTATCCACATCCGGCAGATTTTCATTCAGGATATATTCCGGATGCACCCGGGTGACGAGTACATTTTCATAATGTGAACGGTTGAATATTCCGATCTCTCCCCTGGCCGGAAGTTCCTTATAATGCCGCCAGAAATAATCATGGTCAAGTTCTGTGGTAGAAGGTGTTTTAAAGCTGGTCACCTTTACCCCCTGCGGATTTAAGCCGCTCATGATATGTTTTATCGAACTGTCCTTTCCGGCAGCATCCATCGCCTGGAAAACGATCAGCATGCTGTACTCATTATGGGCATAGAGCTTGTCCTGCATTTCTGCAAGTTGCCTGATACCGCGTTCCAGTATTTCCTCCCCCTCTTCCTTGGTGACCATTTTATGGTCATAATCGGTATAAAATTTCTTCAGGTTAACCTTGCTTCCCGGCTTAACCTGTAGCTGGTTTATAAATGAGAATAATTGCTTGACAGACATAAACGATTTTTTTGTTAATACCTGAAAATAGTTAATGAATTCTAAATTCCATGAATGGATTTGGCGGTAAAGCCTGCAATTCGTATATTTATTACGACATAATTCGTAGTATGGATAAAAAACCGATCAAACCAACCGAAAGTGAACTGGAAATCCTCAAAGTATTGTGGGAAAAAGAGCAGGCCACTGTACGGGAGGTACATGAGGAACTGGCGAAGCATAAAGATGCAGGTTATACCACCACGCTGAAATTGCTGCAAATCATGTTTGAGAAAGGGATTGTGACGCGTGACGATTCTTCAAAAACGCATATTTATTCCCCTGCCATTACCAGGGAAAAGACCCAGGAACATTTGGTTGGCAAAATGATCAATTCATTGTTTGCCGGTTCACCGGGCCAGTTGGTGATGCAGGCCCTCGGAAATCACCAGGCAAGCCAGGCCGAGTTGGACGAAATACAAAAACTATTGGATAACCTCAAGAAACAATAAGTTATCATGAATGAGTTTTACCAATCCCCCATCCTTTATGCATTAGGCTGGGCAATCGCAGGAAGTTTCTGGCAAATGGGATTATTATGGATGGTTTACCAGTTGTTTTTTGCCATTCCGTTCCGTCAAAAACCCGGAGTTAAACATGGTGCGGCAGTATTATTGCTTGGATTTGGATCAGGATGGTTCCTGGTAACTTTCTTTCAACAATTATACAAGACGAGGGATATCCAGTCTTACATCTATCGCATTGATACAGATATTTCAAACATTTCACTTAAGCCTTCGATCACATTACATGGCCTCATCATGGAAGCAGAGAAATTTTTACCCTATTTCTCTGCGGCATATCTTTTTGTGCTGGTCTTTCTTTTCTTCAGGCTCGCCCAGGGCTTTATCATAACGCAGCAAATCAGCAATAACAAACAGCTTCAGCCATCCATGCAATGGCAGCATTTTGTTGACAGGCTATGTGTGCAAATGAATATCAACCGCGAAATTCTTGTATACCTTAGTGAAACAATCAATGTTCCGGCAACGGTGGGATTTTTAAAACCGGTAATCCTGCTTCCTGTAGCTACGCTTAATCAACTTACCATCAGCCAGGCAGAGGCAATAATATTACACGAAATTGCACATATTAAAAGGTTCGACTACCTTATCAATATTATCGTTTCCATTATTGAAACCTTATTATTCTTTAACCCGTTTGCCCGGCTATTATCTGTCAGCATCAGGAAAGAAAGGGAGCTCTGTTGTGATGATTTTGTAATTAGTTACCAGCGGGATCCACAGAGCTATGCCCATGCATTATTATCCCTGGAGAAAACAAGGAATACCCGGAATTTAGCTATGGCTGCCACAGGGAAAGAATCATTACTGCTTGGCCGGGTAAAGAGAATCCTGCAGGTTCCTGACCAGCCGATTCAGTACCGCCATCACCTGATGGCATTGTTTATAGTGGCATCACTGATCATGTTCATGGCTATCCTGAACCCGCCTAGGACTCGTACTTTTGAATACACTGCGGCAATAAATTCCCAGTTGGAAAAACAGGAAAATGAAACCCTTTATTATAGCCTTCCAACGATTTTTAACAGTATTCAGAAAGAGTTGCATGTTGCCTCCGGCCCGGATAAAAATGTAAAGAGCAGGGAAAAGAAACCTTTAAAAGCAGAAAAGAAAAACAAAAATAAGCAATAACAGTGAAGTGGAAGTGTTGCATTATGCAGGATATAACGGCACAGCTTTCCCTAAGGAAGATGCCTATATATTCGCCTTCCCCGATGGTCAGCTTGCAACTGTAGCTCCGGAAATGCCTGCAGGGATGAACCATGCCTTTAATTTTAAGCGTAATTCCGATCAAAAGGAAATTTATGAACGCAGACCTTCCCCAGTTGAAATTCAGGAATACCGGAAGTCCGGAGGAGATGAAATGCAAAGAATCCGTAAGTTTCGTGAAGATGAAATGCAGAGATTCAGGAAAGCCGGTGAAGAAATGCTGAAAACCAGGAAAACGGGTGAAGAAATGAATGCCTGAGCTTTTCCAGTTAAATGAAGAGTCTTTAATGAAGTTTTACAATATGATTGACCTGGAAAATATACTGGCCAATGAAGAAAAACTTAAAGTGGCCATTGCCGCACAACCCCTGCAAAACCTGTTGCCAAAGGCCAGAACTTTCCAAAATAATATCATCCGCAAAAGAAGCCCCCTGAATGAAGGTGACGCTCAGGGAAATGTACGAGGATGCATTACAGGCTACGAAAGAGGGAAAAAGGAGTAAACCCGTTGTCCGGACTTTTTCCGGTGAAGACGGAACAGTTATCAGCATTATCCAGGATAATGGAAAGATTGAGATAACGTTAAAGGACAACCGCTGATTCACCAGACATTCCTCGGGCACATATCTCCGAAAGTATTATTAAGCAGGAAACCTATTACTATTTCATGTGACCCTTTTTGCATTGATGGCAGCATGTAACTTGAGGTATTTAAATCATATGCATAACTGATGTTAACCGACTGGGAAATATTTATCCCCGCCATTGCTGCAAAACCACCTTTAAACCGATAGCTTGCCCCCACCCATAACCTGTCCTGGTACTGAACCTTCACAGTGATATCGGTATACAGGGGCATCGAAGAAATATACCTCAGCATAACACTGGGCAATGCCGTAATATCGTCTGTCAGGAAAAACCGGTATCCTCCTGTTGCAAATAAATGAGGTACAGTAGTGGATCCATTCAATGAACTGTCTGTAAGAATGAATTTGGAAGGAATGATCTGCTGGGCGGAAATGCCGGCAAAATAATCCCCTGAATACAGCCATAGGCCGGCATTGAATTCAGGGGTAGTGCTGACTGAGTTCACCTGATGCATTCCCTATAGCGGGGTCAATAGGGATTGGCCAGTTCAATGCGCGTGAGGTCTACACTTGTTCCCGATAAACCCAGCCCGAAACCTGCAGACAGGTTTGTAGTGGAATTTATCGCCATATGGTAAGCATAAGATGCGGTAGCATAATAGCGGCTGATATACCCTGTTTTGTAATTCATGAGGCTGATACCAACACCATGGTGAGGTTCTGAAGCGGTATATTCTTCCCAGTATCGTTTTCCCCTTGGGTTTTCACCTTTCATATCAAACGAAGTGGGTGTTTGCTTTAGATCAGTTTTGCCTATCGGGCCATGTGCTGTAACGTAATATGTAGATGGCGCTCCATCCAGGCCTACCCACTGTTTACGCATACTCAGCTTAATATCCACATAATTTTCTATACCGGACAGTGCTGGATTAACGATATAATTATTCAGGATATACTGTGTATAATGAGGTCTCTGTTGAGCCTGTGCAAGCAAAACATTAAAAATAAAAAGCAAGTAGATAAGAATTCTCTTCATCCTCATTTTACCTTATCGGGGCCAGCCATCCTGCCAGGCAGAACAGGAGCCACCTGGCCAATAGTAGTTAAGTGCTTAAAAATACAACCGGTAAATGTACCAACGAAAGTATTTTCCTTTTTTTATGCTTAATGTGACCACTATAATATGGGCTGTACCCCCTAATGCAGTATCCTATTCAGCGCTCATTCCTCTGCGAAATGATCATTGAATAGGATACAACTTATCTTGACTTATTTCATCTATCCCTGGCAAACCGGGTAAAATGTCCGAATCCTTCATGTCCGCTTACTGCTTTACCACTTTCAGCCTTTCTATCAGCCTGCCTTCACTCAACAGTTCGATATAATAAATACCAGGTATCAGGTATTCAGCTTCCACGGGAACATTATTATAACCTGTTCTTACTTTAAAAGTATCTTCAAACATCACCAGACCTTTTTCAGTTACCACCCGCATATCCATTTTCCTGATCTTTTCACTTTCAAACTTCACCTGCACTGTGGTATTAAATGGATTGGGGTGAATAGAAATATATGAGCCTTTGGTTTCACGCAAAAGGTCAACCTGTTTGATCGCTGAATAATATTCCAGGCCTAAAGGGTCAACACGCTTCACACGATACCAGAAGTTCTTGCTGTCCAGTTTTTCAAATTGCTGGTCAGTAAAACTGTAGTCTGCCCCGAATGTTTCCGCATCTTTCGGATATACCACAGCGATAGTCTGGTAATCAGTGCCGTTAATACTGCGCTGCACTTCAAAATACTTATTATTATCCAGGGTAGAAACCTGCCAGAAGATATTCACTTTTGATTTCTCCCTGACCACGCCAAAATACTGAAGTCCGCTGGAGTTAACTTTATTAGGGATAAACTGGCAACCATTTGCCTGTGAGATGGCAAATGAACGGTTAAGTTCTGTAACAACGCCATTTTGAATGTTTACATTGAGAAAACGGTCCTGGGAAGCACCTTTCTTATCCGTTCCACCGAAAGCATAAATAATATTTTTGTCAAAACCCATCAGGGCGGTTACAACTCTTTTGGAAGGCAAACCGATCATGCGTGATTTACCGGTTTGCGCACTGATCTTATACAGACCACCACCATTACCCGCCTGGTCATTGAACCATCCATAGAGGTTATCCGTTTTAGGATCAATCAGCAGGTCACCGAAACTACCAGACTTGCTGTTAGCTTCCAATCCATTTATGGCCATCTTGCCCATTAATTGCGGAGTTACACCTTCAAGATTTATTTTATAAATGACCTGGCTGTTTTCATGCACCAGGTACATCATTCCCTGCCCGTCAACAACCGCAGTTTTCCAGGCTGAAGCTGGCAATCCATCAATGTCCCAGTTTTCAGTGGAACCGTCGGCCATAAGTTTATACAACTTTTTGGACACGGGTTTTTGTCCCATCATCCAGATATATCCTTTATAGTATCCTGCGGCATTAAGATTAAGGCCTTTATAAGCCTGGATATCCACGGGAACAATGTTTCCACCGTCAGCAAAACTCAGTTTTGATACGATGGTATTGCCATTTTCCTGGCGTGTGAGATAAAAACTGACTGTTTCTTCAGGAAATGAGCGGGTTCCTTCTCCGGCTGATCCTGGCAATTTGGGATTTTCTTCTCCGGCAAATGCAGAAACAAGTACAAATAACAAGGCAATGATCAAGAGTGTGAAATTCCTTTTCATGAACTTTTTGTGTTAGAGGTGATTCAGAAAGGGATTTCGTAGGTATGGAGGCTATTTCTACAGGAATGGGATTTGGGATTTTGTAACTGGCCACCTGGGAATGGCAAATGTTTTCGTATTGCCGGGTATCAGATTACAAGACGAAACTAATACGGTAATTACGTATTTGCAATAGTAAAAATACGATGGCTATTACCTGAGGCAACTGCGTGCATTCCTGCCTTCACAAAAGATAAGGTCGATAATGCTCATATTCGGCTGAAAGCCAATTTTATCCTGAAACACCTGGGCATAAGCAAGGAAGTCCATTTATGATCTCAGCATCCTGAAAATTTTTTGGTAAAATTTTATTGTGCAGGTCAAAAATGAAGTTTTCCGGTCCTTTTTCAGGTTCTTTTTCCAGGACCTCAATATTTAGTTCTATGGCCAGTGATGTAAATGTCCAGCGTAAAAGTTCATGGTCCCAATCGGCAAGGAAGGTAAAATATCTGGAATAAATCCGCTCGAGTTCATCACGATAAAATTCAAACCAGGGCGACCTGCCATATGCTGAAGTGATCGTGCGCCAGTGGCGTTGCTGCCAACTTGTTGAATTATCAATTTTCACTTCCTTCATCAACAGGGAATTTTCCCTTCCGCCTACCAGGGGAACAGATAAAGAACATACACCGTTTGCTGCCGGAATCATGCACCTGTTCCTGAAACTCATTTTCCTGTAACGATCATATATTGAAATACCAATATGCGTACTTTGTATTGAAGCTTTAATTACATTAATCGGTGGAAAATATTGATATTCAATTAGTAACATAGGGTTTTTTAAATTATCTATTTGATTGTCCAATGATAGCCTTTTAATGCTGTTTAGGCCAGCTATTTAACGTATTATATATTTAATTAACCAGTATAATTATTGAAAGACTGATTAATATTTAAAATTTAATATACTAATTATTATAGTACTCATTTTTTTGATCTGAACAGTGTTTATTTCTAAAATTTTTAGCAGGGATTTCACAGGAATTAAAATGCAAAAGTCGGCAGTTTTGCATTTCTGTGCTAATTTGCTTGCCATTCAACCTAAGATGCTGAAATTACTCACAGGCTTTGTAGTAGCGGTAACCCTATCCTTTTTGTTTAAGGAACCCGAATTTATTGATGCAAGAAATTTTTCGGTCAGGTCAATAGGTATGAAAACCATCCACTGTGTATACGGACTTGTATTATTTCAATCCTAATGGATTTGGCATTCAAATGAAAAAAGCTGACCTGGACATCTATATTGATGAACAATATATGGGGCATACCCATGTGGATACTTTGATCAACATTCCCAGAAAGGATACTTTCAGCATTCCTGTGAATATGGAGGTGGAAATGAAAAAACTTTTCCCGAATGCCCTATCCATCCTGTTGAAGGAGGAAATTGAACTTAAAATTGTGGGAACGGCCAAACTGGGAAAATCAGGTATATTCCTGAATGTTCCGGTCAGATACCAGGGGAAGCACAGACTGAGGTAGTTGACAGTTGGCGGTTGACAGTTGACAGACTGGAGACTAGAGACGAGAGACTAGAGACGAGAGGCTAGAACCTGGAAGTTTAGATATATTTTCTCTAGTCTCTCGTTTCTAGTCTCATACGTCTGTGAAATTAATTCTTCTTATGCCCTCCGTCTTCCGGTTTTTTGCAGGTTTTAGGCAGGTTTTTATAGGAATCTTCGTTGGCCTTTACATCATCAGCATCATAGCCGATATTGGCAATGGCCGTTTTAATATTTTCAATATTGGTTCGGTCAGCAAAATAGGTTACCTGGGTATATTTGCTCCTTGGGTATACCACCACCTTGGTCACCCCTTCTTCGTATTTCAGGTACTCTTCAATCCTTCTTTTACATTCGTCGCATTGGGCACCGGGCGTCTGGATTTTGACAGTCAATGGTTTTTTTTGCTGGGCTGAAACGGTACCGGCAAGTGTAAAAGCGAGGAAAAATAACAGCAGGAATTTATTCATATTACGGGTTTGCCATAAAATTATTCAATTCCTTTCCAGTTTGCGGGATCCTGCCGCCAATTTAACAATGTCTTCTCCAGATCCGGTGAAACAGTGCCCTGTTCAACGGCCAGGCTGATGAGATTTTCATAATTGGTAAGTGATTCATATCGAACTCCCTTAGCTTTAAATGCTTCATCAGCATGGCTGAAACCATAGGTAAAAATAGACACCATGCCTGTCACTTCCAATCCGGCTGCTTCTCACGACATCCACTACCTGCAAACTGCTTTTACCGGTGGAAATAAGGTCTTCGATGATGAGTACTTTTTGCCCGGCTTCATAAAACCCTTCTATCTGGTTTCCAAGGCCGTGTTCTTTCGGTTTAGGCCGAACATATATATAGGGGAGTTTTAGCTGGTCTGCTGCCATCGCCCCCCAGGCAATACCTGCGGTAGCTACTCCTGCAAGCAGTTCCGCTTCAGGGAATTTTTCAAATATGACATTGCAAAGTTCGCTTTTAATAAAATCCCTGATATAGGGAAAACCAAGGACCTTACGGTTATCGCAGTAAATCGGGCTTTTCCAGCCAGAGGCCCAGGTAAAGGGATTTTCAGGGCTAAGCCTGATCGCATTAACCTGTAATAGTTTTTCAGCAACTGCTTTTTCATTTGTCATACTCAATCCTTATACTTTCTTTTGTAACGGTAATTTAAATCTAAACGAACTTTACGCGGCAAAGATAAACTTCACGAATTATGAGGTATAAAATTTATTTCGGAGACCATCCCCTATATCTCACCAATGAACTGGATGAAGAAATGCAGTTTATCATGCACCATGATGATGGCGTGTATATGGATGAATTATCCAATGCGGGAATCAAATCAATGATTCATGAAATGAAACTTCCACAGCGACATGCCGGTGTTTTTTTTCATGAAGATATTAATGCATTAAAAAAAGCATTCTGGAAACATTTTGACCTTATCATAGCTGCAGGCGGTATAGTGAAGAACGAAAAGGGAGAAATCCTCATGATATTCAGGCGAGGCAAATGGGATATGCCTAAAGGCAAACTGGATAAAGGGGAATCTATTGAAACCTGTGCTGTTCGAGAAGTGGAGGAAGAGACCGGAATCAGGAATACGAAACTGCTCAGCCCATTTGGGATAACATATCACGTGTATGATGAATTTGGAAAACACATTCTGAAAGAATCACATTGGTTCAATATGCTTTCGCCGGGTATACAAATGCTTATCCCCCAAACTGAGGAACAGATCACAGCCATTGAATGGACTGATGACCAGCGAAGGAAAGAGCTGTTTAAAGAAAGCTATCCGCTGATTAAAGAAATTCTTTCCGCATGTTAACCCGGATTAATGATATCATTTCTGGTCTGAATATTTATACTATTCAGGCCTGTTTCCTAAAATAGTTTCCAGGTCCTCTTTATAAATGGTTTCCTTACTAAGCAGAAGTTCAGCAACCTTATTCAACACCTGCTTATTTTTCTCCAGGATATCTTTTGCACGCAGGTAAGCATCACTAACCAGTTTGCGGACTTCTTCATCAATCATTTTCCCGGTTTCTTCACTATATGGTTTCTGGATTCCCAGGTTTTGTTGCCCGGTAGAGTCATAAAAACTGATATTACCAAGTTTCTTATTGAATCCATAATATACAACCATCATATAAGCCTCTTTAGTTACCTTTTCCAGGTCGTCCAATGCACCTGAAGAAACTTCCCCTAAAATAATTTCTTCTGCAGCCCTGCCTCCCAGGGTGGCGCATAAATGTTCAATGAACGCCGTTTCACTCCTCAATTGTTTTTCTTCAGGTAAATACCATGCCGATCCCAAAGATTTTCCGCGTGGAATGATGGATACTTTCACCACCGGATCAACATGGCTGAGCAACCAGCTGACTACTGCATGACCTGCTTCGTGATAAGCAATAATCCTTTTCTCTTCCGGGGAAATAATCTTGCTTTTCTTTTCAAGCCCGGCCACTATCCTGTCAATGCATCCATGAAATCCTGCCTGCCAATATTATCCTTCTTTTTTCTTGCAGCAATCAGGGCTGATTCATTGCAGATATTGGCAATATCAGCACCGGAAAATCCAGGTGTCTGTGCTGCCAGGAAATGTACATCAATGTTTTCCTCCAGGACCAGTGGTCGCATATGCACTTTGAATATTTCCTCCCTTTCTACCAGGTTAGGCAGTTCAAGGTATATATGGCGGTCAAATCTTCCCGGCCGCAGTAACGCAGGATCCAGCATGTCAGCCCGGTTGGTGGCCGCCAGGACAATGACCCCGCTATTGGTGCCAAATCCGTCCATTTCCGTCAGCAATTGATTCAGGGTACTCTCCCTTTCATCATTTGCCCCGCTTAAAAGAGCTCCTTTCCCTCTCGATCTGCCAATGCATCAATTTCATCAATGAAAATAATGCATGGTGCTTTTTCTTTGGCCTGCTTAAACAGGTCGCGAACCCTTGATGCACCAACACCCACAAACATTTCTACAAATTCAGAACCTGAAATGCTGAAAAAAGGTACCTGGGCCTCACCTGCTACAGCCTTTGCCAGAAGCGTTTTTCCTGTGCCAGGTGGGCCAACCAATATAACACCTTTGGGAATTTTTGCCCCTAGTCTGGTGAAGGATTCCGGATTCTTGAGAAAATCAACAATTTCCCTGACTTCCATTTCTGCTTCTTCCAGTCCGGCCACATCATCAAAAGTCACATTACTTTTCTCTTTTTCTACGAGCGTAGCGGTAGATTTTCCAAAATTGAAAATGGACGAACTCCCTGTACCGGCACCCAGGGTTCCTGATTTTCGCAAAATATAGTTCCAGAGAATAAATAATAATATTATCGGGAATATCCATCCCATGATATTCCAGAACCAGTTGGTCTTGGTGGCATAACTGACAGAAATTTTTTCACTGGCCGGAAAGCCCTTTTGCAACTCATCAAGCCTTCTTTCAAATGATTCAATGGAACCAATGTTAAAATAGTAATGTGGTCCTGGCCTTATTCCTTTGCCAATAATGGGTTTGAAGGCTTCTTTAAACTGTGGATCAGCGGACATTGAAGTTTTAATATATATTTCAGCCCTTTCACTATTGATCACAACAATTTTTTCCACTGCATTTCTGCTTACAATATCCTTCTCAAACTGCTGCCATGAAATCTCATCTATTGCATAAGACGAACCGAATAGTGATGGAAATAATATTAACACCAGCAAAACGAGATAAAGCCACCATGCCTTGAACCTGAATCTACCGGGTTCTTTTCCAGTCAAATTGGTCTGATTACTTTTAAGGTTACCAGGCTTATCCATGATACATAAATATGACAACCTTTAATGAATATTAAAATGACATGAGTTAAAGTAAAACATGATAAGGTTCATAGTTTGGTAACTGTGGAAATCATTATTTTATGCTAACCTGAACCTTTATGATGATGATAATTTTCCTAAATGAAAGTATATGTCAAAAATAATTTCTGAACATTACGAGGATGAACTGGTTAACTGGCTGGATACAATACACTATTATAGTGAGGAAATGAGTGAGTTGGAAAAAAAGCTGGAGGAGGTTATCCAGCGAAACACCATTCCGCATATTGCCGAAAAAGTTGACATTGAACAGGACAAACTCAATGCCATTGGTGCCATTTTCAACCGGTTGCAGGAATCAATTGTTCAGCAGGAGCAAAAACTCAAGGTTGATGATTCATTGATTGATGATGCATTAATCAATAAGGAAACAGCAAATCAACAGGATGCATTGCGCGTGCAGATGCAGGCGGCAGAAAAAGAATACATCGATGTGAAATTTGCCTGCTATAATTTTCTTTCCAGTTTGTTAAAATAGCATGCATCCATGGTCAACTACAGAAAAGGATATGTTGAATAATGATGCATTGATCACTTTGCCATTTCTTACAATCAGGGACTGCTATATAACATGAACTATAAAATTAAAATCCCCAATACCTACATCCCGGGCTGAAATTATTGATCTCCTGGTATTGCAGGCGGAATGGCTTATTCCCGTACACTGGGCATCCATATGGAGCCATTCACACGATGGATGATAGGTTGGGATATCCTGGGTACTTACTATATCCTGATCAGCATAATTACACTTTTTCAGTACGCATACCAAAAGAATCCGGACTATAGCACAAAAGCAGGACTTGGGCCATCAATTTCTATTTGTCCTTATGGTGTTGGCCAGTATTACCATGCATGATTTCCATTGCCCTGCTAATCAAAGCTAATAATACCTGGTTCACTGGATAAAGAGACTACAAACCTGATTTATCTATCCGGTGTCATTGTTTGCTGGTTAATGCTCCATATCATTTTCACTTTTCATTATGCACATATGTATTATGGGGATGATAAGGAAAATAAAAGCACTCATCGCGGCGGCTTAAACTTTCCCGGAAGCCAGGAACCTGACTATACTGATTTTGCCTATTTTTCTTTTGTCATCGGAATGACCTTCCAGGTGTCTGATGTTGTCATTGCAAACCACATTATCCGGAGAACAGTTTTATTCCATGCTTTAATTGCATTTATTTATCAATCACTCGTATATTGTTGCTCTAAGTATAAATGCTGAATTATGCAGGACATAATAATCATAAACATTAAGATAACTCCTCTAACTACTTATGCTTATCACTTTCTAATTGACCTGATCACTGCTTCAGGAAGGAAAGGTGATGCATCTCCTCCGTTTCTTATGATATCCCGGACAATGGTGGATGCCACAGAAGTATATTTCGGTTCTCCTGTCAGGAAAATTGTTTCAATGGAAGGATCCATTGTCCTGTTTGCATCAGCAATAGTTTTTTCATATTCAAAGTCAGATAACATAACGGATGCCACGAAGAATAAACCTGGCACCCACCTTATTGCAGAAATCAATCGTAAGTCCTTCATATACGGCTCCTTCAATAACGGGTTCATCACGAAATATTTCTTCAATCCACTGCATTCTTTGCTCGGGGCTAAACATAGGTGTTTTGGAAGAATTGATACCAACGGCAACAATGATTTTGTCGAACAATGGTATTGCACGTTTAATGATATCCACGTGACCAAGTGTTACAGGGTCAAATGTTCCCGGGAAATAGGCAGATACGTTGCATGAAATGAAGATAGTAGAATAATGTGAAAATGTGCAAATGTGCAAGTGTGCAAATGGAAATGCGGAAATATATTCATTATATTATTCATATTCCCGTTTGCCGGCAAGCAGGTATAGAACAGCCATCCTTACCGCCACTCCGTTTTCCACCTGGTCAAGAATCAGTGATTGTCCGCTGTCGGCAACATCACTGTCAATTTCCACCCCCCTGTTGATTGGGCCGGGATGCATGATAAATATCTCTTTATCGAGCTCATCAAGCATTTTCCTGTTAATGCCAAAGGCCAGGCTGTATTCCCTGAGGGATGAAAATAACACCTGGTTCTGACGCTCCAGTTGTATCCTGAGTACATTAGCCACATCGCACCACTGCAATGCTTTCCTTACATCATATTCAACCAGTACATTGAATGATTCCTTAATATATTTTGGAATCAGCGTAGGCGGACCGGCAACAGTTACTTCCGCGCCCATTTTCTGCAACAGGTAAATATTACTGAGGGCCACCCTTGAATGCATGATATCACCAATGATGGCTACTTTTTTCCCTTCCAGTGTGCCCAGTTTTTCCCTGATGGAAAAAGCATCCAGCAGGGCCTGTGTGGGGTGTTCATTGATTCCGTCGCCGGCATTGACTATAACGGCAGGGATATGCTTTGCCAGGAAATGAGGGGCTCCGCTGGCGCTGTGGCGCAATACCACCATATCCACTTTCATGGAGAGGATATTATTGACAGTATCCAGGAGGGTTTCACCTTTTGATACAGAGGAACCGCTTGCCGTAAAATTAATGGTATCTGCACTCAGCCTTTTTTCGGCAAGTTCAAATGATATACGTGTGCGGGTGGAATTTTCGTAAAAAAGATTGACAATGGTAACATCCCTGAGGGAAGGCACTTTCTTAATCGGCCTTTGCAGCACTTCCTTGAATTGGGTAGCCGTATCTAATATCAGTTGGATATCCTGAGCGGAGAGGTCCCTAATGCCCAACAGATGTTTTGTACTGAGTTGCATTAGGAGGCGAAGTTAATACATTACGGATTGCGGATTACGGATTGCGGATTATTTTTTAATAGAGCACCACTTTGGGATTTTCGTCCCAGATTACTTTCACTTTCTGGGTGATAGTGGAATCAATGGCCTTGCCGAAATAATCGGGCTGAATGGGCAACTGACGATTAAATTTTCTGTCGATCAGGATGGCCAGTTCCACTTTAGCCGGCCGTCCATAATCTATCAGGGCATCCATGGCCGCCCTGATGGTTCTGCCGGTATACAGCACATCATCAATCAACACAATTTTTTTATCTTCTACCGAAAAGGGAATATCAGTCTCGGTGGGAACATGCAAGTCCGGCCCGATGATCATCACGGTAAAAAGTTATATCCAGCTTGCCGTATTTTATCTGCAGTTCCGGATAAAGTTCACGGATATACTTAATGACCTGGTCACTTACCTGGATTCCCCTTGGCTGCAGCCCGATAAAACAGGTATCCGTAAACGGATAGTGATTTTCAATCAGCTGATGTGCCAGCCGCTGAAGTGTAAGATTAAACTGATATGTATCCAGGATGGTAACCACGGGCGTTTCAGCGAAAATAAAGGTTAATACAATATGTTGTTTGCCGGGACTGACTTGGGTATTTATTTGTAATTATGATTCCTGCATAAATGGATAACGGTAATCAACAGGCGGATTAAAGGTTTCCTTGATGGTCCTCGCGCTGAGCCACCTGTACAGATTCAGGATAGACCCTGCCTTATCATTTGTACCGCTTCCCCTTGCCCCTCCGAATGGCTGCTGTCCCACAACTGCGCCCGTTGGTTTGTCGTTGATATAAAAATTTCCAGCAGCATTCACAAGAGTGGCTGTTGCCAGTTCAACGGCACTGCGGTCTTTTGCCAGTATTGCTCCTGTCAGCGCATAAGGTGAAGTATTGTCAACAAGATGCAATGTTTCCTCAAACTTGTCAGCATCATACACGTAAAAGGTCAGTACCGGTCCGAATATCTCTTCACACATGGTGATATACTTCGGATCTGCCGCTTCAATGATTGTAGGTTCTATGAAATAACCTTTGCTTTTGTCACATGTTCCTCCAACGAGAATGGATGCCTCGTCACTGCCCTGAACATCTTCAATATATTTCTTAATATTATCAAATGCCTTTTCATCAATCACAGCATTGATAAAATTGGAAAAATCTTCCACTGTTCCCATTTTGAAACTCTTCACACCATCGACAAGTTTTCTTTTGATTTCCTCTGCCAGGTTGGAAGGGATATATGCCCTTGAAGCTGCAGAACATTTTTGGCCCTGGTATTCAAATGCTCCCCTGAGCAGGGCTGTTACCACTACATCAGGATCAGCGCTTTTATGTGCCACTACAAAATCCTTTCCGCCCGTTTCGCCAACAATACGCGGATAAGACCGGTAATTCGACATATTCTCCCCGATGGTTTTCCACATATGGTTGAATACGCCTGTTGAACCAGTAAAATGTACGCCGGCAAAATCACGGTGAGAAAAACAAACGCTTCCCAGAGTGGGGCCATCTACATATACAAGATTGATAACCCCATCAGGCAATCCCGCTTCCCTCATCACACGCATAAACATCTGTGCAGAATATACCTGGGTATTTGCAGGCTTCCATACAACAACGTTTCCGCACATGGCGGCTGAGGTCGGCAGGTTGCCGCCGATGGCTGTAAAATTAAAAGGTGTTACGGCAAGTACAAATCCTTCCAGCGGACGGAATTCCAAACGGTTATGCATACCCGGAGAACTGATGGGCTGCTGGCGGTATATTTCAGAAAGAAAATGAACATTAAACCTGAGGAAATCGATGATCTCGCAGGCTGCATCTATTTCTGCCTGGTAGGCTGATTTACTTTGCCCGAGCATGGTGGTTCCATTCAGGTAAGGCCGGTATTTTGTTGCTATCAGGTCTGCAGCCTTCAGGAAAATATTGGCCCTGTTCTCCCAACTCATGGACTGCCCAGGACTTTTTCGCCGCCAGTGCTGCGTCTATAGCCTGCTTTACATGTGATGCATCACCCTGGTGGAAATACCCCAGCAAGTGGGCTTTCTCATGTGGCGGATGAAGCGCAATCTTATTACCAGACCTCACTTCATTGCCCCCGATATACATCGGCACGTCCACTACAGTTGTTTTCAGTTCTGATAACACTTCCTTTAGCCTTTTTCTTTCAGGAGATCCGGGTGCATAATTAAGTACAGGTTCATTTACGGGAAGCGGGTAATTGAAATATCCGGTATTCATGTCTTTACATTCTATGATGAAAATAATATCAGGTCAGTTTATTCTGAAACAAATTTCAATCCTATTATAGATAGAATCAGTGTACATAAAAAGAAAATCCTCCAGAAATGGTAAGGCTCCTTAAAATACCAAATCCCTATCAAAACAGTTCCTGCGGCCCCTATTCCTGTCCATATCGCATATGCGGTACCGATAGGTATTTTCTGGACCGCCTTATTCAACAGCACAATACTGAGTACATAGAAAAAAACAAAAATGAGCGTCCACCGGAGATTGGTGAAATTATTGGTTTGCTTCAGGCTGCCCGCAAAAGCTATTTCACATAACGCAGCCATTATCAGGTAAATCCAGCTCATTCAGCATTTTTAACTCAGTAAAAAGATTACCTGTTCTCTACATTCTCTGTCTCTTTTTCCATCATCAGGAAGGCCTTGATAAATCCGTCCAGTTCACCGTCCATTACCGGTTGAACATTGCCCACTTCATAATCTGTGCGATGATCCTTGATCATTTTATAGGGATGGAAAACATAACTGCGGATCTGGCTGCCCCACTCTATCTTTTTCTTGGATGGCATTATTGGCATTCTTGATGGCTTCCCGCTTACGCATTTCTTCTTCATAAAGCCGGCTCTTCAGCATGGTCATGGCCTTTTCGCGGTTTTCACCCTGTGTTCTTGCCTGCTGGCATTCTACAATTATGCCGGTTGGTTTATGCGTTAACCTTACTGCAGTTTCCACCTTATTAACGTTTTGGCCACCGGATCCACCGCTTCTGAAAAATGCCCATTCTATATCCGCAGGGTTCACCTCAATTTCGTATGGTATCATCAATCAGCGGGTATACGTAAACGGAAGCAAAGGAAGTATGCCGGCGCGCATTGCTGTCAAAAGGAGAAATGCGTACCAGCCGGTGAACGCCGCTTTCTGCTTTCAGGAATCCATATGCAAATGGGCCGTCAAACTGGAAGGTACAGGTTTTGATACCTGCACCATCCCCATCCTGCCAGTCGAGTTCGGTTACGTTCCAGCCCTGTTTCTGGCCATACATCCGGTACATACGGGCCAGCATTTCGGCCCAGTCCTGGCTTTCGGTACCGCCGGCACCTGAATTGATCTGGAGTACAGCAGGCAGTTCATCTTCAGGCTGGTTAAGGGTGCTTTTAAATTCTGCTTCATCAAGCGCCTGCAGGGCTTTCTGAAAGGCCGCTTTGACATCCTCTTCCTCGCCTTCCCCTTCCTTCCAGAATTCAAAAAGCACGGCAAAATCCTCAACGGCAGTTTCTGTGTCGTCAAAGAGTTTAACCCAGTATTCGTTCAGCTTAATGTTTTTGAGAATTTCGGTCGCACGCTTGTTATCGTCCCAGAATCCGGGCGATAGTGATAATTGCTTATCCTCGTTTATTTTATATTGTCGGTTAGCGACGTCAAAGAAACCTCCTCAGGACGAGAACGCGGTCCCTCATATCTTTAATCTGCTCTTGTGTCATGGCGCGAAGATAATGTGATAATGTGACAATTTGATACACAACCATTTTCCATAAAATCTGTTTCTTTGAGCAACCATTATGATCAAGGCGTATAATTTTCTCGCGAGCTGGCAGCTGTTTCCCGAAAAAGGAACCTATGAACATGGTGAAAGGCCTAAAAGCGGGATTTACCAGGTCCTTTCGGATGAAGATAAAAAATCGCTGACGATCCACCATAACTGGGTCAACCTCGACAATAGTGCTTTTTCAGCTTCTTATACGGTTATGGCTGATGGAGATCTTCATCCCAGCGATAACCTGGATATGGCGGATCATGTACAGGTAAATTTTCCAGACGGCATTCAGTTTGAAGTCCATTTTTACCGCAGCGGGCAGGTGATCCTTCACGTTATTCATGAAATTATGCCCAATGGATTCCTGAAGGTTACCCAGCAGGGATTTATACCGGGCAAAGCGGCGTATACAAACACCGAAATCTACCATAAGCAGATGAGTGTTCTGCCCTATTCATCCTCGGTATCAGGGGCATTGATCAGGCCAACTGAAGAAGGAGTAATCAGGCATAAAGCGCTGACAGCCATGGAAGAGCAAACCAATATGCAGCTCTCACAGATCCGTAAACAAATTGAATTGCTCGCCCTGCAGGCCCAGGAAATTCAAAAGCGCAAGGAACTATCCATGACTATTTACGGCGCCAAGCTTAATTTTCAACCCGTTATCGGGCAGGTATATTACCTGTATGAAAAGAAAGATGACAGTGTCCTGCTTTCCCTGGTGAGCCCGAAAGAATGGGGCGGCGGTTCCGGTCCCTTCAAACGATTTATTGCAGCCGTAAAACTTCTCGCTGATCATACCTGGATGGAGATATGATTACGGATTGCGAATTACGGATTGACGAATTAATCCGTCCATTCCGCTAATTCGCAAATCCGTCAATCCGTAATCTTCAACAATAATTTAAATATCGTGACGTTATACTCCTGCGGTTCCCGTTCCGCGGCTTGAGTTTTTTATCCCCTACCCCCCTGAAAGCTAGTTTTCTATCCGACCCTTCATGGTTTAACCTTAAAATTCTCGACTATGAAGAATGTTACAATGTACACTGAAAATTTAAAGGTAGTCGGCATGGCCGTCCTTTACCTGGCAGTGATCCTGGTCTTTTCCATTTTACTGACCTGAACTTTTTTTCCGGCATAGTAAACACCCTTGGTATCCCGGAAATTTTTGTTTGCCCATGAAAAAAGCCCCGCTGATTACGGGGCTTTTTTACTATTATTTGGCAGGTTTATTTTACTTCTTCAAACTCTGCATCGGTTACGTTTTCAGATGGACCGCCAGGTTGAGGCCCGGCCTGCTGTTCAGCACCCGGAGTGGCTCCCTGCTGGGATGCATTATACATATCCGGGCTGGCCGCCATCCAGGCATCATTCAGTTCCTTTGTGCCGGTTTCAATGGCTGCAAGATCCTGTACTTTATGCGCTTCTTTCAGTTTGTTCAATGCTGTTTCAATGGCACCTTTTTTGTCAGCCGGAATTTTCTCACCAAATTCCTTCAATTGTTTTTCTGTCTGGAAGATCAAGCCGTCAGCAGCATTCAGTTTATCCACTCTCTCGCGTTCCGCTTTATCGGTGGCTTCGTTGGCTTTTGCTTCATTTTTCATTTTTTCGATTTCTTCTTTGCTGAGACCGCTGCCTGCTTCGATACTGATCTTTTGTTCTTTACCGGTTCCTTTGTCTTTCGCACTAACATGCAGGATACCATTGGCATCAATATCAAATGTCACTTCAATCTGGGGAACACCACGTGGTGCAGGTGGAATATCATCAAGGTTGAAAATACCCAGGGTCTTATTCTGGTTAGCCATCGGCCGTTCACCCTGCAACACATGTATCTGAACACCGGGCTGGTTATCTGAAGCGGTTGAAAAAGTTTCAGATTTTTTGGTAGGGATGGTTGTATTGGATGGGATCAGCGCTGTCATTACACCACCCATGGTTTCAATACCCAGGCTAAGCGGAGTAACGTCAAGCAACAAAACATCTTTTACTTCACCGGTCAGTACAGCACCCTGTATAGCAGCACCTACTGCCACAACTTCATCAGGGTTAACACTCTTATTGGGTTTTTTACCAAAGAATTTCTCTACGATTTCCTGCACTTTAGGAATACTGCTTGAACCACCTACCAGGATCACTTCATCGATTTGTGAAGTATTCATACCGGCATCTTTCAATGCCTGTTCACAGGGTTTCAGACAACGGGCAAAAAGGTTATCAGCCAGTTGTTCAAATTTTGCACGGCTTAATTTTTTCACCAGGTGTTTAGGCACACCATCCACTGCAGTGATATAAGGAAGATTGATTTCTGTTTCTGAAGAAGATGACAATTCCACTTTGGCTTTTTCAGAAGCTTCTTTCAAACGCTGCAGGGCCATTGGATCTTTACGCAGGTCAATATTTTCATCTTTTTTGAATTCATCTGCCAGCCAGTCCATGATCACTTTATCAAAATCATCACCACCCAGGTGGGTATCACCATTGGTTGATTTTACTTCAAATACACCATCACCCAATTCAAGGATGGAAATATCGAATGTACCACCACCAAGGTCAAACACGGCGATCTTGCTGTCGTGCATTTTTTTATCCAAACCATAAGCCAGTGCGGCTGCTGTTGGTTCGTTTACGATCCTGCGTACATTAAGACCTGCAATCTCACCGGCTTCTTTAGTAGCCTGGCGCTGGGCATCATTAAAGTATGCCGGAACGGTAATAACCGCTTCGGTTACTTCATGACCCAGGTAATCTTCGGCGGTTTTCTTCATTTTCTGAAGAACCATCGCACTTATTTCCTGTGGCGTATACAAGCGGCCATCTATGTCAATACGAACGGTATTATTGTCACCTTTTGCCACTTTATAGCTCCAGTGCTGCATTTCTTCAGTCACTTCATCAAGACGGCGACCCATAAAACGCTTTACACTGCATAATCGTATTTTGCGGGTTGGTGATGGCCTGGCGTTTGGCCGGATCACCCACTTTACGTTCGCCGTTTTTCAGAAAAGCCACTACGGAAGGGGTTGTACGACGTCCTTCATCATTGGCAATTACCACCGGTTCATTGCCTTCCATTACGGCAACGCAGCTATTGGTAGTTCCTAGGTCAATTCCGATTATTTTTCCCATGATAAACTTGAATTTAATGTATAGAGTAATTATCAACTAATATGCCGCAGGGGTGCAATGTGCTAAATTGTCAGGTTTAAGGAAATCAGAGACGCAGAGAAGGACGCTATGACGCAAGGAAAGATGCAGGGAGGGCGCAAAGACGCTAAAAATACAAAGACGCGAAGTAAAAGACCCACAACTATGGAACGATATGTTCAGCCTCTTTGCTTCCCTGCGTCACCTTAGCGCTCTTTGATTTTTCAAGAATATCCTGAATGGCCAGGTCGGCATGAACCCTGGAATTCTCAATGAACCATTTGTTGGTCTGCATCCCGCCGCAGATTACCCCGGCAAGGTAAATACCGGGCACATTGGTTTCCATGGTCTCCGGGTTATGGCTGGGAATAAATAAACCATCGTCCGGGAGCAAGCGGATGCCCAGGCTGGTGAGAAAAGCGAAATCCGGAGTATATCCTGTCATCGCAAGCACAAAATCATTGGGTACTGTAATCGGTCCGTCAGGGGTCAGGATATCGACTTCTTTTTCCCTTATGGCTGTCAGTTGGCTATTAAAATATGCCTTGATTTCCCCCTCTTTGATCCTGTTTTCAATATCCGGCCTGACCCAGTATTTTACACTTTCGCGGATGGCATCCTCCCGAACTACCATGGTAACCTCACTTGCCCCTTTGCGAAAGGTTTCCAATGCCACATCAACAGCAGAATTGGCAGCCCCTACCACGAGCACTTTCTGGTTAAAATAGAGATGGGGCTCCTTATAGTAATGATGCACTTTAGGAAGGTCTTCACCGGGTATACCCATCAGATTGGGAATATCATAAAACCCGGTACTGATGATCACCGCACCAGATCGGTATGTATGACTAGAAGTATGTATAATAAATTGTCCTTCCTCCTTTGTTATGCTGTCCACTTTTTCAAACAGCCTTGCATTGAGTTTCCAGTGCATGGCCACCCTTCGGTAATATTCAAGGGCTTCATCCCGGGTAGGTTTGGGATTATGGGAAATAAATGGCACATCCCCGATTTCCAGTTTATCCGACGTGGAAAAAAAAGTCATATTGAGCGGATAATTAAAAATACTGTTGACCAGTGTGCCCTTATCGATCATTACATGGGAAAGGCCGGCTTTCCTGCAGGCTATGGCCGAAGCCATTCCAATCGGGCCTGCGCCGATAATCGCTACGTCATATTGCTCCATGAATGGAAAGTTCCTAATTTTATCGCAATGCCGAGCGTAAAATTCACCCTGTTGATTGCGGTTTCCATCCTGTTTACTGCATGTTCAAAAAAAATTATTCCGGAAAAACCTTCCCTGAATAATACCCTACACTATATGGATTCCCTGCCCATGTCTGAAATTGACATACCGGTTAAGATCAACCTGAAACCTGTGTATGCCATTGCAGAGAAAGAAGTAGACCTGGTATATACTTCCCCGGGATACCCTACTGATTACGTGGTGGAAAATTGTGATACACGGTATATGTACAGGTTCAGGCGCGGTCCCCTCCAGATCAGGTCAAATGGGAACCAGGTGAATATGGGATTTACCGGCTACTACCAGATGGCAGGAGGTCAGCGGGTTTGTACCGGTACCGGCAGTGACCGGATTCCTGTATCTCCCTGGTCCCCTACCTGCACCTGCGGGCTTCGCGAAGGAGAACGAAAAGTATCCGTTGCATTTACCGCAACATTTAATATCGCCGGCAATTACCAGGTAAAAGCAGGTATCAACCGGCTTGACCCGGTTCCGCTGGATAAATGCACCGTCTGTTTCTGGGGACAGGATATTACCGCAACCGTAATGCAAAGGCTGACAACTCAACTTGATGAAGCCAGGAAATCAATGATCGATACCCTTCAATCGGTCAACCTTCGACCCCAGTTTCAACAGGTATGGGATCTGCTGAATACAGTTCAGCCACTCTACAATTACGGATACCTGCAGATCAATCCGCAAAAAATAAGGATCAGCAACATGTCGGCAAGAAACGATACCATGGTACTTTCCATGGGTATTTCCGCCAGGCCGGTGATTACACAGCAGTATCCGCAGGTAACCAGAACCGTTATACCGGATATTACCACCAGCCTGCCTTCAAGGGGATTCAGCATATTACATTGATGCCTACCTTAATTATGATTCTCTCAGCAAAATCCTGAATACAAACCTCCTGAATAAAAGAATCGACCTGGAAAAAATGGGTAAGTATATAATTGTTCAGCATTGTTCCGTATATGGCGCCAATAATGAAAAACTGATTCTCAGGGTTGATTTTAAAGGTTCTGAAACAGGTGTTTTTTATCTTACCGGAAAACCGGTGTATGATACTGCCAGGAAAGTATTATACCTCGATAACCTGGAATATGACATCCGGACAAAAGACCTGCTGGTGAATTCAGCGGAATGGCTCTTCAATAAACGTATTCTCAGGGAACTTCAATCCTACAGTAAATTCGACATTTCACAGTATGAAAAAATGTTGCTCGACAAAATTAACCCACAACTGAACAGCGAAATAAAGCCTGGCATCAGCATGGTTGGTGAAGTAAGGTCAATTGCCATTGACAGGATCTATTCCTTTACCGAAAACCTGGTGATCAGGTTTAGAACAATGGGTTCGCTGGATATTTCGATCAATGATATCAGCTTTTAACAGCCTCTGTCTTGAATGTAAAATGACGCTGGGTGAAGTAGCTGAAAACAACAATAATGCAGGTGGTGAGAATTTTTGAAATAGTAGGATAAAATCCAAACTGCTCAACAAATAATTTCAGAAACACATAGTTCAGGATGATACACACCATTACCAGCATGATGTACCGGAACAATTGAACCCTGCCCCTCAGGTACGAATCATGAAATACAATATTGCGCATCAGTAAGAATCCCAGGGGAAAAGTGATGCAGAAAGAAATGATGAATGCGCCAATATGCGGACTTATGGCAATAAAAGGAAGCTGCACAATACGCTTATCCAGTATGAAATTATAGCTGATAAAATAAAGGAGAATATCCAGCGCGGTATTTCCTCCGCCACAGGCCAGGTAGCGAAAAGTTTTAATATCCATCACCTTTTGAAAAGGCGGATAAAAAAAATCTATAATGGAAGTGATAGTACCCTTCATGTAAATTGGGCACAAAATTAGCAAAAAATGCTAAAATGATTTGCTAAAACCTGGTTTTTAAAATATGACCCGGTAGGTGAAATGCTTCTTGGCAAATGTGGCCCCGGTTGCTTCGTGCAAGGCAATCATCTGTTTATTAAAATCCCCTACCCAGCTAAGTTCAAGTTCTTCATATCTGCCCAGGGAAAAAACATAATCATGCAGTTTCACAAATAAAGCTGATTCGAGACCAAGTCGCTGGTATTTCTTCTTGGTACCCATGATCACAGCGCGCATTTTAGTATTCTTTATTACGTATTTGTTCCAGAGAAATTTCACACCGCCAATGATGTCAAGCCTTCCGTTTAATCCCTTGATCAGTTCATTGGCATCAGGCAATGCCAGTACAAATGCTGCAGGCTCATTTTCCACATAGGCAAACCAGATCATTTTCTGGTCCATTATGGGTTTCATTTTTTCAAATGATTCCAGCATGGTGGCATCCGTGATAGGTGTGAAATTTTCAAAATCCTGCCAGGCGTCATTATAAATTTCCTTGAAGTCTGATGTATATTTCGGAAGGTTCTTTACATCAAGGTGTTCAAAATGAAAGTCAGGTTTTTTCATTACCCACTTGGCGATTTTATAAAATCTTTCCGGAAAAAGTCTTGGTTCTCACCAGTTTATTGGAGATCTGTTCATATAAAACCTTAAATCCGTAATGTTCAAATAAACGCTTGTAATAAGGGGGATTATAGTTCATCCCATAATACGGGCGGCTAAATCCTTCCACCAGCAATCCCCACCACATATCATTCTCTCCGAAATTGATAGGTCCATCCATGGCTTCCATTCCCTGCTGCTTCAGCCAATTTTTTGCTGTATCAAACAAAAGGTCTGCTGCCTGCTGGTTATCTATACATTCAAAAAAACCGCATCCGCCTGTAGGCTGTTCCGAATTTAAAAGCCTTCTTCTTGTTAACAAAAGCCGAGATCCTCCCGATAAGGTGGCCCTTATCGTCTTTAAGGATCCAGCGGGTGCATATACCGAAAGAATGAAAATTATTCTTTTCCGGATCAAAAACAGATTCAATATCCTTGTCGAGCGGGCAAACCCAGAGCGGATCATCCTTGTATAATATCCTTGGCACATCCAGGAAGGCTTTGCGGGTTTCAGGGGAATTGACTTCAATGATTTGCATGCAATATACTTGGCGCCAAAGTTAACAGATAAAAGAATGCATTATTGTCCAAAGAGATCCGGGTAGTCGGTGATTACACCGTCTGTCTTCATTTCCTTAAGCCGGTCCATATTTTTTTTATCATTCACCGTCCAGGGGATCACTTTCATCCCCTTAGTGTGACAATAGTTCACCAGTTCAGCGGTTACCAGGTAAAATTCCGGACTGTAAATGCTAGGCGTAAAGCCGAGTTCCGCAAGATTTTCTGCAGCCGTTTTTTTATTGAAACCTTCCACCAGCAATGCTGTTCTGACGGAAGGATATTTTTTATGCATCACCTGTAATGTTCTTTCGTCAAATGATTGAATAATGGTACGGCTTTCAAGATTTTTTCTTTTTATTATATCCATCAACAGGTCGGTGAATACTTCCGGTTCCGGATGAAAAATATTATCCGTCGAGGGCATTGATTTGGTTTCAATATTATAATGAACCAGCGGCAGTTTGTGGATGCGGATGTACTGTTCAACAGAATCGATCAGATCTTCCAGCAGCGGTTTATAGGCATTCATTTTCTGTTGCCTTGGGAAGCGCGGATGTGGCTTCAATCCAACATCCCATTTTCGGATTTCCCCGTAATCCATCTGGTACAGGTTATACTGCTTTTCATCTTTCTGTGTAATGGTCATACCTGCAGGGTTAGTCGAAATTTCCCATCCAAAGTATGGATCGTGAGAGACTACCACTTTTTTGTCCTTACTGATCACGGCATCCATTTCAAGCGTATGCACACCCAATTCCAGGGCCCTGATCATGGCGGGAATGGTATTCTCAGGCATCAGTCCGCGGCAACCACGGTGGCCCTGCTGGTCAAATGCCGGTATCATGACTGATTGTTGCGGGGGTTTGCATTGCAGGTCCAGGAACAATACGATAAAAAGCAACCATCGTGATAAGCGGGCGGTATCGTACATTTGCACACATTTACAGGTAACAAGTTAAGCTTTTGGATGATGATCGTATCGAAAATAAGGGAAACTGTTTTAGCCGCATTAGAGCATTTAACCGGACAAACATTCCAGCCGGATGTTTTCCAGGTTAACCAGACAAAACCTGAATTCGAAGGTGATTACACCGTAGTGCTGTTTTCACTGATCAAGTCGCTCAAAAAATCACCGGAACAACTGGGCAATGAACTGGGGCAATTCCTGGTGAAAGAAAACCCCGGATTCTACCTCAACTATAATGTGATCAAGGGATTCCTGAATCTAACCATCGTTGATGAATACTGGCTTAGCCTTATTTCCACTGAATTTAACAATAGCGGTTACGGGCAAGGAGAAAAGAAAAAGGAAAAGGTAATGGTCGAATATTCCTCTCCCAATACCAATAAACCTTTGCACCTGGGGCATCTCCGCAATAATTTCCTTGGCTGGAGCATTGCTGAAATACTTAAAGCCAAGGGGCATGAAGTCATCAAATCCTGCATTGTAAATGACCGGGGCATTCATATCTGTAAAAGCATGATCGCCTGGAAATGGTATGCCGATGGTGCCACACCTGCATCAACCGGAATAAAAGGGGATCATTTCGTGGGTGATTATTATGTAAAATTCAACGAAGTATATAAACAGGAAGTTGAAGCACTAATACTTGCCGGACTATCCAGGGAAGATGCGGAAAAAGAAGCGCCGATTATGAAAGCCGCACAGCAGATGCTGGTGAGCTGGGAAGCCGGAGACCCTGAAGTGATGAAGATCTGGTCTGACATGAATAGCTGGGTCTATGCCGGATTTGAAGAAACCTACAAAAGGATCGGATCGGATTTTGACAGGACCTATTATGAAAGCCAGACCTACCTGCTGGGTAAGAAAATGGTAGAAGAAGGATTAGATAAAAACGTATTTATTCAAAAGGAAGACGGAAGTGTCTGGATTGACCTGACTGCAGATGGACTGGATGAAAAGATCGTACGCCGGAGAGACGGGACTGCCGTATATATAACGCAGGATATTGGGCTTGCCGTGGATAAGTATAATGAATATAAATGCGATGAAAGTATTTATGTGGTTGGCGATGAACAGAATTACCATTTCAAAGTGTTGAAACTGATTTGCGAAAAACTTGGGCTGGCCTCTGCAAAAGGGATTTACCATCTTTCTTATGGCATGGTAGAATTGCCTTCTGGAAAAATGAAAAGCCGCGAAGGCACTGTAGTTGATGCAGATGACCTCATTGATGAAATGATCAATATATCGGCCAGCCATACGCAGGAACTCGGAAAAGTAAAGGATTTTACGCCTGGAGAACTGAAAGAACTGTATGAAATTATCGGGCTGGGTGCATTGAAATTTTTCCTGCTTCGTGTTGATCCCAAAAAGAGAATGGTTTTCAACCCGGAAGAGTCGATCGACTTCCACGGATTTACAGGGCCTTTCATCCAGTATACACATGCCCGGATACGATCCATTCTGAGAAAAGAACAGCCAGGTGAAAATATGTTTGAAAGTCAGGGTTTATTACCCCTTGAAAAAGAATTGATCGTCAGCATAGAGCAATATGAATCTGTGATTGAACAGGCTGCGTCGGAACACAATCCTTCCCTGCTGGCGATTTATGTATTTAATCTTGCTAAGACCTTTAATTCATTTTATACTGAACACTCCGTAACCCATGCAGAGTCCCCGGGAAAGAAACAACTCCGGCTGCAATTATGTCTCTTCACTGCCAATGTAATTAAATCAGCAATGGGTTTGCTTGGCATCCGCGTCCCTGAAAGAATGTGACTTTTATTACATTATCGGGGAGATATGTTAACAATAAATTAAACCTGTCTCGTTCAGGCATTTACTGATGGTGATCAGTATACACGTATTTTGTTGGAGCTAAATTTGTTGTATATTAATACAGCAAATAAATGGTTACCACTGTTGAAGATCGTTCAGGCATTAAAACAGCAAAAATAATGATGAATAATTCCCGTGATATTAACACCATCTCATCCGTTCAGGATTTGGAAATCAAGTTTCTCACCACCGGTAAGGTTTTATTTGAACGAAAACTTACCGGAATTAATGATCCTGTTGTATTAGACGGAACTTACGAAGATAAAGAGATCAGCATATCTGTTTCGCAGCTACAGGGTATTGTAAGTCTTTTGCATGATGAATTAAATGACCTGGGCATACATAAAGGCACCAATATCATGCTGGTATCTTTTCCTGCTTCATCTGATTTGTTCCGGACAATATATTTCATAGCGCTGGTTTCCATGGGAGCCCGCGTTTTCATGCCACGCCAAAGCAATAAGGAAGAATTGCAGGATTGGATCAGTAAAACAAATATGCAATATGCCTTAATTCCCGGAATGGAATTATTGCGTCATGAACAGCATGAACAAGATAATGCTGCACTGCTTGAAATGAATGATGTTTTAATTTCCCGTCATGTTGCCTTGCTGGATACCATATCCTCATTTCCGCTGGAAAGAATTATTCTTTCCGGTGAATATGCGTCAATGTCTGGTAATGGTGGCCAATGCCAGTCATACAAGAATGTTTCTCCAGGAGATGAAGCATTGACTAATGACATTTCCGGGCACCAATGGAAATGCAGCCCTGAAGAGTTATACACAGGAAGAAGTGGTGAGGCAGGCTTTAGCACTGAAACTGCCTATCTCAATACTATTCCGCCCAATGGAGGGAGATGAACCTTTATCTCGTAAATCATTTCCTTCTCATCCTTAACAGTTACCGCCAGTGCAGGATTAAATACATTTCCGGTTCCCCAGAATTTTTTATCGTCACTGTTAAAAATTTCTTTCCATGATGATTTACCCCTTACTTCGATTGTCCAGTCATTTCTGACTTCAGGAGTCATATTTAATATTACCAGGATATCTTCATCAGGGTTTTTACCCTTCCTGCGGAAAGCAATCACGGAATCTGCGCGATGATTCAGGTCTATCCACTCAAAGCCGCCCTGATCAAACTGCAGCTCGTACAATGCGGGTTCATTCCGGTATAAATTGCATAAGTTCCCTGACACATTCCTGCAATTTTTTATGCGCATCGAATTGCAATAATTGCCAGTCCAGTTCAGATTTATAATTCCATTCGGTAGTCTGTCCGAATTCATTTCCCATAAACAGCAATTTCGCGCCGGGATGAGTAAACATATACGGTATACAGCAAACGGAGGTTGGCGAATTTCTGCCATTCATCGCCCGGCATTTTATACAGCATCGGGGATTTGCCATGCACCACTTCATCATGGCTTAGCGGCAGCATAAAATTCTCATCATAATAATACATCATGCTGAAGGTAAACTGATCCTGCTGATATTGCCTGAATAACGGATCCTGTTTGAAATAATTAAGGGTATCATGCATCCAGCCCATCATCCATTTCATACCAAATCCAAGTCCATCCTGCCATGTAGGCCTTGAGATACCCGGGCCAGTCTGTTGCTTCTTCTGCAATGGTTTGCACATCCGGGAAATCACGGTAAATGGTTTCATTCAGGTCTTTTATAAACGCAATGGCTTCAAGGTTTCCGTTACCACCATGTTCATTGGGCTCCCATTCACCTTGTTTTCGGGAATAATCCAGTCTGCAGCATGGAAGACACTGCATCAACACGAATGCCATCGATATGAAACATGTTCAAACCAGAACCTTGCATTGCTGATGAGGAATGATTTTACTTCTCCCCTTTTGTAATTAAAAATATAACTGTTCCAGTCGGGATGATAACCCTTACGCATATCCGCATATTCATAGGTATGTGTACCGTCAAACATAAACAGCCCATGCGAATCATACGGAAAATGTGAAGGCACCCAATCGAGGATCACACCAATTCCTTCACGGTGGAAATAATCGATCATCGCCATAAACTCTTCGGATGTCCGAACCGGGATGTGGGCGCAAAATAACCTGTACCCTGGTAACCCCAGCTGCCATCAAACGGGAATTCCATAACGGGCATCAGTTCAACATGCGTAAATCCCATTTCTTTCACATAAGGCACAAGTTGTTCGGCAATCTGCCAGTAGGTGAATTATAAGATTCTTCATTGTTTTTATCGGGACGTTTCCAGCTGGCCAGATGCACTTCATATACTGACCAGGGAGCATCAAGGGCATTATGTTTTTTCCTTTCTTTCCATCCATTTGTCATCATTCCATTCGAATTCAAAATTCCAGGTGATGGTTGCTGTCTTGGGTTTCATTTCCCAAAAATGGCCATAGGGATCCCCTTTATCAATCTTCACTCCTTTAAATCCTGTAATATGGTATTTATACACTTCCCCCCTGTTCACATGTGGTATAAAGCCTTCCCAGATACCGCTCTTTTCAAGCCTTACAAATAGCGGATGCTTTTCCGTATCCCAGTTATTGAAGTTACCCATAACCGTTACCTGCGTAGCATTGGGCGCCCAAACGGCAAAATATGTACCGGGGTACCAAGAACTTAATTTGCTTATTCCCAAAAAACTGGTATGCATTGTACAGGGTTCCCTGTTGGAAATTTCTGATCGCTTCATCGGTGAACAAGGAATAATTCCAAACCGGTTTTTGGGTATCTACAAAATGCGTATCCTCGTAACGGGTGCCTACTACTGATGTATTTTTAACTGTATCCATAACTGTGATTTAACATTACCTTATCGGTATCCTAATATACTGCTATTCAAATTACGATTAGTTTTATTCTCATGCTTATGAGGAATACCAGTCCTCTGATATTCATTGTAATGTTATTTGGTTTGTGCGGCTAATGCCCAGAAGAGCTTCCCTGAAGGGCCTTATAACCGATACCGTTAACAAAAAACAGCTGGTTAACGGCAGTATTGTTGTATTGAGGAAAACCGACTCTTCCCTGGTAAAATTCACCCGTTCAAAAGAAAACGGAAGTTTTTTCCTTCCATCCCTGGATACCGGCCAGTACTTACTGGTGATTTCCTATCCCAGTTTCGCAGATTATTCCGACGAAATAACCATGCGTGGCACGGATATCGACCTGGGGACTGTTTACCTGACACCAAAAAGTAAACTGATGGAGGAGATTATAGTAAAAAAAACCATCCCTGCCATTCGGTTCAGGGGAGATACCATCGTATATAAAGCCGATAGTTTCCGGGTTCAGCCCGGTGCTACGGTGGAAGACCTGCTGAAGAAACTGCCAGGTATCGTAGTCGACAAAAATGGAAAGATTACCGCACAGGGGGAACAGGTTAAAAAAGTGATGGTGGATGGGGAGGAATTTTTCAGTGATGACCCCACTATCGCCACCAAAGAATCTCCTTTCGGATATGGTGGATGATGTGGAAGTGTTCGATAAGAAAAGTGACCAGGCGGAATTTACCGGCGTGGATGACGGGCAAAAAACCAAAACTATTAACCTGAAACTCAAGGAAGACAAGAAGAACGGTTATTTTGGAAAAGCAGAAGCAGGAAGTGATTTCAATAACTACTGGAACAATAACCTGATGGCTAACCAGTTCAAGGGAAAGCGAAAGATTTCCGGTTTTGGCATGATGGCAAGTAACAATAAAACTGGGCTCGACTGGCAGGATAATATGAACTACGGGGGCATGGGCGGCAACATGGAATCCGGTATGACTGATGATGGCGGAATGTATATATCCATCCAGAATAATGATGAATTCGATGGTGGCAGGTACAATGGAGAAGGGCTTCCCAAAAGCTGGGGTGCCGGCCTTCATTTTTCCAACAAATGGGACAATGACAAAAGGCACCTGAATGGCAATTACAGGTTTAACAAACTAGACAATAATGCAAAAATCACCACCAGGAGCCAGTACATCCTTCCCGATACACTCTACTATGTGAATGAAAGGAATAATTTATTCAATAACCGGCAGCGACATAAACTGGAAGGCATTTATGATGTTAAGCTTGACTCATTATCATCGATCAAAATAAATGTCAATGGTTCCGTTGGACAGGGGTTTATGAGCCAGGATTTTAATACTGAATCGCTGAATGAGGCTAATGATACCGTTAATAACAGCAAGCGGCAAAATACCAGCACTTCCGAAAGCCAGAGCCTGAACACAACAGTTACCTATCGCAAGAAATTCAAAAAGCCAGGTAATACCTTCTCTGCCACATTCAGGCAGCAATATGCCAATACAGAGTCTGACGGTTTTCTGAAAGCCGATAACCGCTTCTTCAACGAGAATGGAGATGTGGTGAGGCAGGATATTATCGACCAGCAAAAAATCAACAACAGCAAAAGCATGAACCTGATGGGCCGTGTTTCCTATACCCAGCCTGTCAGTAAAAAAAGCTACCTGGAATTCAATTACCAGCTGGAAAATAAATCCCAGACATCATTACGGCAAACCCTGGAAAAATCGGATCCCAATAATCCCAAGTATGATTCAGAAGTTCCTGCATTCACCAATAATTTTGATTTCAATTCACTGCTGAATACAGCAGGAATGAATTACCGTTTTTCAAAACCCAAGAAATATCAATTATACCATTGGCATGGCGGTTTCTGCAAATAAACTTGTCCAAAAGGACCTGGTTAGAGATACCGTATCTACGTTCCGATTCCTGAATTTTTTCCCCATCGCCACATTGCAACTGAACCTGAAGAAAAACAGGAACCTGTATGTAAGCTATCGAGGCAGCACCCAGCAACCTTCCATCAATATGCTGCAGCCTGTTGCCGACAATACTGATCCCCTGAATATTTCCATTGGAAATCCAGACCTGAAACTTGCCCTTAATCATAACCTTGAAGCATACATGCAGAAATTTGATTTTCTTTCTGAAAGCGGGTACTGGACAAATATTTCGCTTAACTATACCCAGAATTCTTTTGCCACACGCGACCTGGTAGACAGTATCGGAAGGAGGATCTACCAGACCGTAAATGTCAATGATGTTTATAATGCCGGTGGCTATTTCAGTTATAATTTTAAAATCAAAAATACCGGCTGGAATTTTGATATCGGCTCACAACTTTCCTACGGGCAATATGTGAATTTTGTGAATGGAGAGAAAAATAAAACCAGGAGCGGGCAGGCTGGCATTAATTCTTCTGCCAGGTATATGAAAGAAAAGAAATTCAGTGCCGGAATCAGGCCCGAAATTTCGTATAATTTCAGCACCTCCTCCATTCGTTCGGATATTAAAACAAACTATTGGACTCAGACATACAGTTTTGAATATGGAATTTTCTTCCTTAAAAAATATGAACTTAATGGCGAAGTGAATATGCAATTCAGGCAGAAAACCACAGCATTCCCTGAAGACAACAATGCTATTTTATGGAGTATGTGGCTCGACAGGAAATTTGCGAAAAACGATGCATTTAAACTGAGGATTTATGCTTTTGACATACTTGACCAGAATATAGGATTCAGAAGAACCATTAATACTAACCTTATTTCTGAAAGGACATTTAATACATTCAACAGGTACCTCATGTTTTCCGTGATCTGGAATTTCAGTAAAAATGGAAAACCCATGAGCTGGTAAATGGTATTTCTATGAAAAAACAATTTCTATTATATTTTTTGCTGCTGGGCTCCTGCTTTGCACATGGACAGTTCATTACTTCCGGCAAAATAGAATTTGAACGCCGTACAAACCAGCATTCAATGCTTGAAGATGAAGACATGTGGGATGAAATGATGAAGGAAAATATGCCCAAATTTGCCATTACTTATTATGACCTCGTATTTGATGAAAATAAATCCCTGTATCAATTGGGAAAGGATCCTGCTGACAAAAGAATTCATTGGGCGCTGAATTTTATCACCAACATTGTATACAAGGATTTTCAGCAATCAGCCATCACCACTCAAAAAAACATTTTCGGAAGTGATTATCTTATCTCAGACAGCATACCGAAAACGGAATGGAAAATTACCAATGAACCCAGGACTATAGCCGGATTTGAATGTCGAAAGGCCGTATGCAGGATTTTTGATTCAATTGTGGTTATTGCTTTTTACTCGGATGAGATTATTCCGTCTAATGGACCAGAATCATTCGGCGGACTTCCCGGAATGATACTGGGACTTGCCATTCCAAAATTGCATACTACATGGTATGCCACCAAACTTGAAATGGTTAACCAGTCTCAAAACAACATTTATGCCCCGAAAGAAGGCAAAAAATATTCTATTCCACAATTCAGAAATGAAATGGAGCTGCTGATCAAACAGCGTGAGTGGCTGAAAAAAATAAGTTTCCAGATGCTGATCTGATCATTTTAGTTCAATCACCTGTATTGAAGTTGGCGGTAATAAAATTGATGTAGTGATGCTTATTTCCGTTTTACCGATAACATCAAATCCCTTTGTTTTTCCGGCAAGTCCCCTGGCGAATCGTTCTGTTTTCAGTTCAACGGGTTTGTCAGTACTGTTGACGATACACATTACCCGCTGCTTAGCTGTATACCGGAAGAATACATAAATATCGTCTTTGGGTATGTATTGAAGCGTTTTCCCAACAGAAAGGGCCGAAGAATTTTTCCTGAAAACTGCCAGGGTTTTTACAAATGTATATGCTTCATTTTCCTTTTCGGTTCTTCCTGTCGCAGTAAATTTATTTACAGCATCACCATTCCAGCCGCCCGGGAAATCTTCCCTTACCTGTGCATCACTGGGATTTTTAAAATTCTTCATCAGGATTTCTGTACCATAATACAACTGTGGTATGCCTCTTTCAGTAAGAAGTAAGTCCAACTGCAATTTTATACTTTGGAAAAATCTTCATCAAGTACAGAATAAAAACGGTCCATATCATGGTTATCAAGGAAGATGCAATTCTTCAACGGGTCTTTATATAAAAAATCCTGCGCCGCAACTGCATATAAATTATTTGAGCCTCCTTTCCTTGCTGCATCCCGGATGGCAAATGAAAAAGGGAAATCAGTAATGCCCTGCAGGTTATGTTTGAAAGGGACATTCATATTATTTTTAGTGAAATATGCACTGCCGGGAACATTAGCACACCAGGCTTCGCCGAAAATGGATATGGTGGGAAACTCCTTTTCCAGTGCCGCATTTACGCGGTTCATGAATTTCTCTTCACAGTATTTATAAGTATCCACCCTCCACCCGTCGATGCCAAATTCCTCAGTTGTCCATACGGCCTGCTGTACCATATAATTCGCGCAATAAGGATTGTCCAGGTTAAGATCCGGAAGGTGGGGAACAAACCATCCCTTGATCATTGTTTTTTTATCCATGCTGTCTGCATATGGATCAAAGAAAACCTCTTCCTTGTAATTTGAATTGGTATATGCCGGCCATTGATTGATCCAGTCTTTCATGGGCATATCCAGGACCGACCAGTGGTGGTTCCCCACGTGATTATACACGGCATCCTGGATCACTTTCATGCCCCTGGAATGCGCGGCATCAATCATTTCATGATAAGCTTTATTGCCTCCGAATCGAGGATCAATCGTGTAATGATCCGTTATCCAGTAACCATGGTAGCCTGAAACCTTGTTATTCCATTCATCCATCAGGGGCATATCATTTTCCACGACTGGCGTAAGCCATATCGAAGTTATTCCCAGGTCCTTCATATAATCCAGCCGGTCCCGGACACCTTTCAGGTCTCCGCCATGGCGTAAAAACGGATTATTGCGGTCAGACTGCTGATCCCGGAGCGTAGCTATTTTATCATTGGTGGTATCTCCGTTGCTGAACCTGTCTGGCATGATCAGGTAAATAAAATCAGAAGAATTTACCCCCCTTATCCTGGTCTTTCCATTGCCGGGATTCCGTTGCTTTAATTCATAGGTAAAAACGGAAACATCCCCGCCTTCCTGGATATTAAAACTGAGCTTTCCAGCCCTTGTTCCCGGGGCAATGGACAGGTCTATAAAAACATAGTTTTTATTTTCCGGTACATAGGTTTTCACCAGTTTAACACCCGTATAAGGTGCCATCCTGATCCTGGCATCTCCTATTCCTTTTTTATGCAGCATCAGCTGAACCGAGGGGTCTTTCATGCCCACCCACCAGTTGACGGGATAAACATTAAGTTGCGCTAACAGTGATGTATAAGCGAAGAAAGAAGGTAACAGGATTACCCATATTTTTTTTGACATAACTATGCATTTGAAAGCTCTTCCTTAATCTTGATTGCACCGGGATCATACACATAGATCACACTGGCTGCTGCGCAGAGCATGAATATGCCTGACAGTATGATGGCATAGACGGGCTGGTTATTGTAGATATGTTTTACCATCGGTCCGCCTACCACCCCGTTTAATATCTGTGGAATAGTGATGAAAAAATTAAAGATTCCCATATAGATACCCATCTTGCCCGCGGGTATGGAACTTGACAAAATCACATAGGGCATGGCAAGAATACTGGCCCATGCAATGCCCACACATACCATGGAAAAAATCAGGAATTCCTTGTTGGGGGCAAAGAAAAATGAAATCAGGCCGATGCCACCGATGACAAGGGAGATGGCATGCGTTTTCTTTCTGCCCAGTTTATTGGCAATGGCAGGAAGGAACAAGGCATAAGCGGCAGATACCCCATTGTAAACGCCAAAGATCACGCCAGTCCAGGATTGTGCCTCACGGTACATGGGTGAACTTTTATCATCAATGGACAGACCGAAAATATGTGTGGCAATGGAATCTGTGGTAAACACCCACATTCCGAATAAGGCGAACCAGGAAAAAAACTGGACAAGCCCAAGTTGCTTCATGGTCCTGGGCATCTTTGCGAAATCTTTTGCAATGGATGAAAGTCCGCTTCCATCATCTTCCATTTTACCATGGTATAATTCATATTCCTTCGGCGGATATTCTTTTGTTTTAAAAACCGTCCAGAGTATCGAAGTAATAAAAACTGCAGCGCCGATATAGAAAGCCAGCTTAACATTTTGTCCTACCACACCTTCCGGTGCATCCTTTGCAACACCGAACCAGTTGTAAAGGATGTATGGCAATAAAGATCCCGCAACGGCACCAATACCGATGAGGAAAGTCTGAATGGCGAACCCTTTGGTTCTTTGGGATTCTGGAAGATTATCGGCGACCAGGGCCCGGAAGGGTTCCATGGCAAGGTTAAAACAGGCATCCATGATCATGAGGAAGGCGGCGCCGATGATAACCAGTGGTGCAATACTGCCAAGGATATTGGCATTGGGCATCAGGGTCAGGGCACTGGCGGAGAGTATTGCCCCGGCCAGGAAATAAGGCCTTCTCCTGCCCAGCCTGGTCCATGTTTTATCGCTGTAATGCCCTACGATAGGCTGCACAATCAGACCAACCATGGGAGCAGCCAGCCAGAACCACGACAAATGTTCCACATCAGCCCCGTAATTCCTGAGTATTCCGCTGGCGTTGGAGTTTTGCAGGGCAAAGCCAAATTGTATTCCCAGGAAACCAAAACTCATATTGAAGATCTGCGCAGTAGTCAGCCTGGGTTTTAATTTAACACCCGCAGAAACAGGAGCAACCGTATTTGATGCCATATTATTTGTTAGACAAGCTTATGATATCTCACATTTTCATATCTGCACACTTTCGTATTTCCACATTATATAACAAATCCATTGGGCAGAACCGCTCCTTTTTTAACGACCACGATTCCATCTTTTACCGTATAAAGCGAATGGTCAGAATTCGGGAGATGAGTTCCGCCATTGATCCTAACGTCATCGCCTATCCGACAATTCTTGTCGATGATGGCATTTCTTATATAACATCTTTCACCGATCCCGACTTTGGGAAGTCCCCTGCTGGCCGTATGCTTTCATTTCTTCCAGCGTTTCATAATAATCCGTACCCATGATATAACTACTGACAATGGTTGTTCCAGTACCAATTCTTGTGCGGATACCAATCACACTGTTTTCCACCCTGGATGCATTGATGATGCAACCGTCGGCCACAATGGTTTTTTCCAGTGTGGTTCCGCTGATCTTTGCAGGAGGAAGCATCCTGGCGCGTGTATAAACGATTTTTGAATTATCAAAGAGATTGAATGGCGGAATATCCTGGCATAGGGAAAGATTGGCTTCAAAAAATGAATAAATATTTCCGATATCGGTCCAGTAACCATCATACTGGTAACTGACAACTTTATACTTTTCGATGGAAGAAGGAATGATCTCCTTTCCAAAATCAGTGGTTTCCTTATTTTCTTCCAGCAATAAATCAAACAATAATTTCCGGTTGAATATATAAATACCCATGCTGGCGAGATAGTTCCTTCCTTCCTTCTTCATTTCTTCCCCTGTATCGCTTGTCCAGTCAGGAAGCACTTCAGCCTTCGGCTTTTCAATAAAGGAAGAGATATAATTATTCTCATCCGTTTTGAGAATTCCGAATTCGGTGGCATCCCGCTCATCAACAGGAATGGTTGCAATGGTAATATCCGCAGCCGATTTAATATGATTATCCACCATTTCCTGGAAATCCATCTGGTATAACTGGTCACCGGATAGAATCAGTACATAATCAAATTCATTCTGTTCAATATGCCGCAGTGATTGCCTTACCGCATCTGCTGTTCCCTGGAACCAGGTAGGATTATCCGGTGTTTGTTCTGCGGCAATGATGTCCACAAAAGCAGAACTGAATGCACTGAAATGATAGGTGTTCTTGATATGCTTATTCAGCGAGGCAGAATTAAACTGCGTCAGCACAAACATTCTTCCAATACCTGAATTCAGGCAATTGGAAATAGGAATATCCACCAGGCGATATTTTCCTGCGATAGGCACAGCAGGTTTGCTCCTGGTTGCTGTCAATGGCTTCAATCGTGAACCAGCGCCGCCACCGAGAATGATGGCTACCACTTCTTTTGTCATAATTTTTGATTTATAGTTTACCAATTTACTTTAAAGATTTATACAGGTCAAGATATTCTTGTGCACTTCTGTTCCAGCTGAAATCCAGTTCCATCATGGTTGTCCTGATTTCCTTCATTTTCTTTTTGTCGGCATACAATTCCACCCCCCTGTAAATAGCATGTGTAATATCCCCAACCGCAGGATTAGTTGAATGATATTCCGTAACCACCAGGCTCTCCAAAATCTATAACCGTATCTTTTAATCCTCCTGTTTTCCTGACCACCGGAACAGTGCCATAACGCATCGAATACATCTGGTTCAGTCCGCAGGGCTCCACCCTCGAAGGCATCAACAGAAAATCAGCACCTGCATACATGAGGTGGCTCAGCTGTTCATTATATCCGATATAAGCATTATAATCGCCCGCAGCTCACGTTTTTCATTACTTCCAGCTGACCTTCCATATGCGGTTCACCGCTGCCGAGTACCAGGAAATTCATTTTTCTCCCAATATAATAGAAACTGTCACCAATGGCCTGCGGTAAAAGATCAGCCGCTTTTTCTCCCACCAGCCTTCCGATAAATACAAACAACGGTTTCTCCAGTTCAAGCCCGAAATATTTCACAGAGTTCCTTTTTATTGGTAGCTTTGCCTTCATCCACATCATCTATAGTATAATGGTGATGCAAGATAGGTATCCACGGCTGGATCCCATACCTTGGTATCAATTCCATTGAGGATTCCTGAACATTTTCCTTTTTCATACTCAAAAAGATCCTCCAGGCCATTGCTCATATAGCGGAGTTCCTGCAGATAACTGGGACTTACCGTAGTTACCTTCCAGGCACATTTTACGCCGGATGCCAGTGGATTGATGGATATTATTCCATTCCAGCATTCCGCGATTTCCATGCTATCATAGGCCGGCAGGATAAGTACTTTTATCCCATCCCAATTGTCCCTGGTATTGGGCATTATGAATGGTCAGCACGGTAGGGATACCGGAAAGCTGACGCTGTAAGCATAACAATGTTTGATCATGAAAGGAATCAGGGCGGTATGATGATCATGTACATGGATCACATCGGGACGATGCTCCCATTTCGACAGCCAGTCAACCACCGCGATCTGGAAGGATATAAATCGTTCCGTATCATCCTCATAACCATAAATCTTTTCCCGGTCGAGCAGGCCATTGATATCAACAAGATAAAGATCAAAACCCTGTTTATTGGTCTTCTCCTTGATAACGGTATACTCAAACCACCTGTTGGCAAGGTTGGAGCCACCTTTATGCACAACTTCCCATTGATTGTTATACAGGTATTTGGTTCGGTACATCGGCATTACCACTTTGGCAACATGGCCCAGTTCAACCTGGTACTTTGGTAATGCACCCACAACATCTCCAAGACCACCGGCTTTTGCGACAGGATAACATTCAGCGGTAACGTGGATTATTTCCATGCAATAAAATTCCCTGGTTTAATTCTGTTGAAAATAAGAACGTTTTTTTGATATAGCATCCCTGATAAAGAATTTTTGTTATTTTCATCACTTAGAACCAAACAATTCAACTGATTGCTCATGACTGATTCAAAACAGCCGACGAATTATAGCGCGCTCGGTACCCTTGTCCTTGTCTTTTTTTTCTGGGGATTTATTGCCGCCTCAAACAGTATCCTGATTCCCTTTTGTAAAACACATTTCTCCCTTACACAATTTCAGTCTCAGCTGATCGGATCTGCTTTTTATGGTGCCTATTTCATAGGTTCCCTGATTTTATTCATAACCTCAAACGTACTGGGCTATGATATTATCAACAAAATAGGTTATAAACGCGGAATTATTTACGGACTGGTGATTTCTGTTATAGGTGCATTACTGATCATTCCTTCTGCCAATGCAAATTCCTTTTATGCGATCCTGGGTTCATTATTTATTGTTGCCCTCGGTTTTTCAGTGCAACAAACCTGCGCCCAGCCCTTTGCCATTACCCTGGGTGATCCGGCCACCGGTTCACACCGGCTGAACCTTGGCGGTGGGGTCAATTCACTGGGAACCACGCTCGGTCCCATTATTGTCAGTTTTTTCCTTTTCGGTTCCATAGGCAGCGAGGTCCAGGATGTAACTGTAAAAAATATCAATAATTTATACCTGATCGTAGCGGGGGTTTTTGCCGCCGTAGCTTTATTCTTCCTTTTTTCCAACCTGCCGGAAGGTAAAAATGATGAACCATTTGAAAAAGCCAACAAAGCCTCAGTTTCCCTGCTCGTGATGACGGGCTTAATTGGAGCCATAATTGTGGTTGGACAATTAACAGAAGTCCCGAAACTCTGGTTATTGCTAGCTTCCATAGTGGCTGTTGTCGGTGTTTTGTTTTATGGTAATAACCAGGCCGCAAAAAATGACGCCGGATGGGGTGCCATGAAATATCCCCAGTTGATTTACGGGATGCTGGGCATTTTTGTGTATGTGGGTGTGGAAGTGACCATCGATAATAATTTTGGCGCACTATTGAAACAACCCGGGTATTTCAATGAAGCCGGACTGGATGAAAGCCAGATTTCCCAATATATTTCCCTGTACTGGGGAAGCCTGATGATCGGCAGGTGGACAGGTGCCATCAGTGTATTCAACCTTTCCGCATCAGCGAAAAAGATTGCCATGATCATCGTTCCGTTTGTTGCCTTTGGTGTTGTACTTGGCGCGAACAGCCTTCACGGAAGTGATGTTACCAACCTTTTACCATATGCAGTAGTAATCGCAATCGCTATTGCCGCATTTTTCTTTGGACAGGAAAAACCGGTAAAAACCCTTCTTACCTTGTCAATCCTCGCCGCCATTGCCATGGTGATAGGTTCATTTACTACAGGCATAGTATCAGTCTTTGCGTTTATTTCTGGCGGACTGTGCTGTTCTATTATGTGGCCATGTATATTCTCCCTGGGTGTTGGCGGATTAGGAAAATATACCAGTGAAGGTGCCGCCCTGCTGATCATGATGATCCTTGGAGGCGCTATCATTCCACCATTACAGGGTGTGTTTGGCGACAGCATCACAGGTTTGCATAAATCTTACCTGGTAGCGGCAGCCTGTTTTGTGATCCTTGCATTTCTTGCCCTCAAACTCAGAAGTGTGCTGAAATCACAGGGACTTGATTTTGACCAGCAAATTGAAGGAGGACATTAATCATGATAGATACATCCAAGCAGGTTATGCAGATACCCATTTCACAGCAATATGCCATTGGCATTGATGTTGGGGGAACCAATACGAAATTCGGATTAGTCAATCATCGTGGTGATATTTCTTACCATGGCGCTATCCTGACCCATAAGAGGGAAACCGTGGAAGGTTTTATCGATGAACTGTATGAAGCACTTATGCCGGCTATAAATGATTCCGGCGGACTGGAATATATTCGTGGCATAGGCATCGGCGCACCCAATGGGAATATTTACAAGGGTACCATTGAATATGCACCAAACCTGAAATGGAGAGGCATCATACCATTGGCTGAACTAATCGGAAAGAAATTTGGCCTCTCGGCCAGGCTTACCAATGATGCCAATGCTGCTGCTGTTGGTGAAATGACTTATGGTTCCGCCAAGGGCATGAAAGATTTTATCATGATAACGCTAGGCACAGGTGTAGGTAGCGGTATTGTAGCCAATGGCCAGCTTATTTATGGACATGACGGTTTTGCCGGTGAACTCGGTCATACCATAATTATACCGGATGGAAGGCATCATCCCGGTACCGGAATCAATGGTTCCCTGGAGGCATATGCCTCTGCAACCGGAGTTGCACGAACTGCCCTTGAATTCCTGGAGGAACGCCATAAGGAAGATAGCCTGATGCGCAGTTATGCTAAAGAAGAAATTGATGCAAGGGTTGTGTTTGATTGTGCCATGCAGGGTGATAAAATGGCCATTGAAGTGTATGAGTACACCGGCAAAATTCTCGGCCTTGCATTTGCCAATTTTGTGATGTTCAGCAGCCCTGAAGCTATTATTCTTTTTGGCGGCATGTCAAAAGCGGGAGAACTGCTGCTTAAGCCGACAAGGGAAAATATGGAAAAACACCTCCTGCCCATTTTCCAGAATAAAGTAAAAATAATCTTCAGTGAACTGAAGGAAGCAGATGCCGCAATCCTTGGTGCAAGCGCACTGGTGTGGGAAAGCAGGGTTTCCGATACTTCCCCGGCCCCGGTTTAGTTTTTTCTTTGAATTATAAATACTCCGGGTACGGCACGCTGTCCTTCCTTATCTGAGGGAAGGATGGTCTCTTGTCCGTTTACGAGCATGCAACTTGAACCACCTCCATCGAGATTCAGCGCTTCCTTACATCCCAGTTGCAATCATGATTTCAGACAGGTGCTCCAGGCTTGCACCTTCGCAATATCTTTATGCCGGCCTTCCACCACAAGAATCACCAGTTTATTGTTGAATGTATATCCCATGGCAGTGCGGGGATGCCTGTCGTGCCTGGCCTTGCCGGCGAACATTCTTTCTTCATCATTACTGATAAAAACCCTGCCATCGTTCACGAGTACTGGTCCACCCCCTATTGCGGTCTTCACCTTCCAACGCTTTGCCCTGGAACCATAATGTGTAGTGAAATCATTTATCGTGTATGTATTACTGTTATCTTCCCAGGATACCGGTTTTTTTTGAAAAGCGGTAGCGTATCTGGAGGAACTGTCGGTATACAACCAGGCAATATCCGCTTTCCTGTTTTTTGATATGCCGATTGCGACTCCTGGTTACCTTTGCATATTTTCCCGAATCCTTCCCCTTCACAGGGATAGCGTGAATATTATATGCCAGCAACCGGCCATCCCTGATCACTACATTCAGGTTTTGCGAGGTCGCAAAAGAAAAGAAAGTTCCGTTGACTACTACAAGGGGATTGGCATTCTTATGATAAAAAAGACGATGGCGTAAGCCTTCTGCCAGAAGTGGTATCTGTTGAAAATACCGAGATTTTTATCATTCAGGTCGGCAATAAGGTACTAAGCGATTGAGGGCCTTCCACCTAAGCTGTCAGCAGACCTGAAAATATGCACCGAAGATGGTAATGGTCCGTAAACGGAATCCATGTTTGTCCAACGCATCTGTGCCTGTGAATCATAAAAGCAAAAGATGATGGGAAGAAACAATAAGGCAATGTTAGCTGATCACTTTCACTTTGCATTTTTTCCCATTCCATTTTACCAATGCCTGCAATAACATGTTTCTCACTATGGTAAGATGAACTCACAAGTGGCCCGCTTTCCACATAATCAAAACCCATTTCATAACCGATTTCGGTAAGTTCATTGAATTCGTCAGGATGCACAAATCTAACCAGGGGAAGATGCTTTTTAGTGGGTTGCAGGTACTGGCCGATGGTGATCACATCAACATCGCTGTTCTTCAGATCCTGCATGGTCTGCACCACTTCATCCATGGTTTCACCAAGTCCGAGCATGATGCCTGACTTGGTGCGCATTCCGCCTTTTTTCAGTTGCCTGAGCACTTCCATGCTTCTCCAGTATTTGGCCTGGATCCGGACCTGCCGGGTAAGCCTTTCAACGGTTTCTATATTATGGGACACCACTTCAGGTGCGGCTTCAATGATACGCTGAATATTTTCGAGTTCCCCTTTAAAATCAGGGATCAGCGTTTCCAGCGTTGTTCCCGGGTTGAGTGCCCTCACGGCTTTGATGGTATTATACCAGATGATACTTCCTCCGTCTTTCAATTCATCGCGGTCTACCGAGGTAATGACTGCATGTTTCACTTTCATCAGAAAAATAGCTTCCGCAACCCGCTGGGGCTCATCCCAGTCTACCTTTTCAGGTTTACCTGTGGCCACCGCACAAAATCCGCAACTGCGTGTGCAGATATTACCCAAGATCATGAATGTTGCTGTACCAGCTCCCCAGCATTCGCCCATATTAGGGCAATTTCCGCTCTCGCAGATGGTATGTAGTTTATGTGAATCAACCAGGTTGCGGACATTCTTATATCCTTCACCGATCGGTAACCGAACCCTAAGCCAGTCAGGTTTCTTAGGTCTTTGCCCTGCCACATTATCCAAAACGGGTAACTCCTTCATATACGTAAAATGGGTGCAAAAATAACTTACTTTCTGCTTCCGAAAAGAATGGCGATATAGGAATTGAAAAAGAAATGGTAAGGTTCAATCCCCACCATCTGTTCCACCTGGGTAGGATAATATTCAAAATTAAACCCGGCTTCTGCCGCTGAAATCCCATTATTAAACCTGCCCCAGTCGAATCTCAGGGCAGTTTTCGCATGGACGCCGGGGGCAAATTTCACTTCTCCCCACCCTTTTCCGAATCCCGCACTTCCAATGATGTTCGGGCCCATGAACTCTGCACTGTCGGCCTGCGTGTATTTGATTTGCCTGATCACTCCTGAATTAGGCGGTGATTCTATGTCGAGGTAGTAAGGTTTCAACATCCCCAGTGAAAGGCCCCCTCCGTATATAAAATATACCCCCACACCGTTCTTATTGCCTTTGCCGCCGAACATATATTGCTGGCCAACACCCAGTTTTAACTGGTAAAAATTATTCTGTTTGCCGTATATAAAGGGATTGCCAAAAACCACGGCACCATCGGTACGGGATTGCTTTTCTTCCTTTTTATGCTTCTTTTCGTTTAATTCTATCTGGAAAATATTGGTTTTGAAGGCTGATTTGATCTTGCCCCGTTCATAAAACAGGCCATATCCGTCGCTGCTGAATTTGAAGCCGAAAATAGAATGCTTCCGAAAACCTGATTCCCCCTCTTCCTCCAGCCTCATCATTTCGTTTATACGTTCCCGCTTTGCCTGCTTTTTGTCATTTTTAGCAGCCTTTGAAGGATTGACATCCTGCGCGGTGAGGGATAAAGTGAAAAAGAAAAAGAAAATGGTTATGGCTAATGTTTTCACGCTTCAGATTTTACTTATATGTAAATTTAAATAAAAAAGGCAATGACATCTTCTGTAATTTATGAAGGCGGGTTAAGGTCTACCTGTATTCACCATCAATCGGGTTCTGTGATTGAGACGGACGCCCCAACAGATAACCAGGGAATGGGAGAAAGGTTCTCCCCTACTGATATGGTAGCCACTTCATTGGCCAGCTGCATGCTAACGACCATGGCAATCAAAGCACGGGACATGGAAGAAGCGCTGGTTCATGTGAAGATCGATGTGGAAAAAATAATGGCCTCAAATCCGAGGAGAATTTCAGGAATAAATTTAACATTTCATTTCCCGGAGCATTTTTCGGCTACCCCACAACAGCAACAGCAGCTTGAACAGATCGCAATGACCTGCCCGGTGAAGGAAAGCATACATCCTGATATTTCCCTGGGCGTTCATTTTAACTGGCCCTGAGAGGAATCCTGCCTGAGCAAATATTTGCCTATGCCGCAGTTGAGGCATTGAAGTGTATCGCAGTAATGCCGTTTGCATTCGAGCAGTGCCTGTGTATCTGCAGCATGCCTGGCTTTCAGGCTAAGCCTGGTAAATCCATAGATTACAGAATTCCTTTCCGGCAATATACGGGATAGCCAGGCCGAATATATATCAGCCTTTTCTTCTTTCATCTGGTGCATGCTGTACGCATGGAGAAATGGTATAATAACATTGATCAGGAGGCTGTCGATCAGTTGCTCACCCGTGGTTTTTTCCCTGAATGGCGAGGGTTCCCCAAAACGATACCTGTAATGCCAATAATCATTGGCTGTTACTTTAAGCATGGCCTTTATGGAGGATAGCTCCTCTTCCCGGCATATCCTGGCAAAAAGGTTCCCGTTACCGTAAAGCAATGCCGCAAGTTGGGCCAGCCTAACGGTTGGAAAATTCACCGGCCTCATGCGTAAAAAATGAACGGGTTCATTAAGTTTTACCAGCCCGTATTTTTTCCGCAGAAATGTATATTCCGCATACAACATTTTCGGGTACTGGTCAGCGTTATCTGTACGCAGCAGCCCGGCCTGTCCCAGGAGCAGAGCTTCCAGCTGAACGATGCTATTACTGTGGCGCATCAGAATATTAACCGGAACAGATGCAGCAATCCTTTCAAAGGAATCTGCATTCACCCGGTGCCCGAAACACCTGGCGATCGCATGCCAGAAAGCCTCTTCCCAGTTCATTTGCATAGCCTTGACAGTATCAAGGATATGACCGGATTTTCGAAATAGTCTCCTGGACGACAGCCAGTCGAGCCATGAATGCAGCCGCATCCCTTCCATGAGGTGGACATTATTTTCACAGGGGATATAGTGGCCCTTATCCATCCATTTACGATACGTCTGGATAAGGTGATTAGGCACCCGTGGCTGCAATTCCAGCAGGGGTATGGATAATGACGGACAATCATTATTCCAGACCACGTGAAGGATTACCCGATGGTAATTTTCATCATGATTATGCCCATGCTTTATCCATTCGGAACTGTTTACATGAATTTCTATATTTCCACACCATTCCTGTCCATTGATCTTTATTCTTGCCGATGAAAAATCAGGGCCCTGGTCTTCATTTAATTTACCTGGAGATATAATTTCAAGGTCCTCCATCTGCGCAGTAACCAGGTTGCATTGATTAAAATACTGGTACTTCCAGATATACTGCAAAAGCCTTTCATTCATAATGTAAAATTACCCTTGGGAAGTAAGTATGCCATGTGAAAAACAACAAAATAAATGGAGAAAAGCCTCAGCGTCTCCTGCCTCCCCAGCCTCATTTTCATTTTAAAAATGATCCCGGAGTGTGCGCAGAACAAGGCTAACCGGTAATCCCATCACATTATAAAAATCACCCTGGACGGATTTGATGCCAATAACTCCGATCCATTCCTGTATGGCATAGGCGCCGGCTTTATCTAGTGGCAGATACTTATCAACATAATACCGGATATCTTCCTGGTCAATGGGATGAAATTCAACTTCGGTAATATTATAGAAGGATATTTCCTTATTGTTGGAAAGGATCACTACGCCGGTTATAACCTCATGCTTTTTGCCGGATAATTCAGTCAGCATATTAATGGCATCTTCCTTTGATTCAGGCTTACCCATGATTTTACCATCCAGCAAAACCATCGTATCAGCAGCAAGTATCGGAGTATTGGCCTCGTATCTTTTATAAAGGTCCAGCCCCTGCACTGCCAATGCTTTCTGCCGGGCAATATATATCGGTATTTCTTCTTTGTTCAATCCATCCGGGAATGTTTCGGGTGTTTCCCGGGATAGTATATCAAAATCAAGTTCCGCCCATTCCAGTAACTGGCGTCGCCGGGGTGAAGAGGATGCGAGCACAATCTTCATCATAGGGAATACCATTTTATAAACAACATGGAAAGTATGCCGGTGAGCATTACCAGCTTCACCATGGTACTTAAATCATGGAAATGCCCGGCATTCACTGCCGGAAAAAGTTTTTTAAGGATCAGCAGCAAAGGGAAAACAATAAAGATGAATCCATATGCAGCAGACCACCACCAATGGATCTGAAGTGCGTATATCTGCAAAATCACCAATGCGCAGGCAAGTACGATCAGCCACACGGCAACAAACACTTTGGAAGATGGTATTCCCCAGGCAATGGGCATTGTATTGCAATAATACCTGGCATCCCCTTCCATGTCTTCCATATCCTTGATCACTTCACGAACCAGTGATATGATGAATGCAAACCCACCATATAAGACAGCAAATTTATAAATACGGGTAATTGCTGAAAACCCTGGCGAGTCTGGTGGATAAATCCCAAGTGCATTAACAGAAACATACAACACCAGCACCACCCATCCGGTAAGCAGGGAGATCAGGATATTACCCACCAGTAACTGCTTCTTGAATGTAGTGGAGTAAAACCATAACAACACAACCGTGATAAAATTGAAAATGGCAGGAAAAGGGTTACGGAGTGTAATGGAAAGCATGACACTGAGAAAAATGCCGACAGCAGAAAATCCCAGGTGCCAGAGAATGGCCCACCTGCGTTTGATAATCTTGCCTATGACAAGTTTTCCTGGTTTATTGACGCGATCAATGTTAAGGTCAAAATAATCATTGATGATATATCCTCCCGCAGCGATCGTCATGGAGGCAGCAATAAGCATTAATAATCCCTGGGTAGTAAGAGGTGGATTAATTCCGGCATGATGAAAAGACGGGAGTACAATGCATATAAAAAACAGGGACTGGGTTAAGGCAATGAAGAAAAGATTTGGATACCTTATCAATCGGAAAAATGCCCCAGCCAGTTTCATTGCGTGAAGATAATGATTCAGGTACTGGCAACATCGGGATTAGCCATCCATTTACCCTGTACACGCATGATCTTTTCAATGACATCGCGCACACAACCTTCACCACCATTAACAGGTGAGATATAATCGGCTGTTTCCAGTATATCCCTGCAGGCATCCGCCGGACAACAGGATACTCCGGCCTTCTTCATCACTTCCAGGTCAGGAACATCATCACCCATATACATCACTTCTTCCCGGTTATTGTTTTTTTGCGCGATCAATTCTATCATCAGTTGCAGTTTATTCCCGACCTGCTGGTATACCTCCTCCACGCCAAGTTTGTGCAACCTTTCTTTTACAGGGTTGGATGATGAACCTGTAATGACCACTACCCGGTAACCCGCCCTCACTGCCAGTTGCAAAGCATAGCCGTCCTTAATATGCATCCTGCGGATCCATTCCCCATCTGGCATGACCAATAGTCCGCCATCAGTAAGCACCCCATCCATATCAAAAATCAGCGTGCTTATGGGAATAAATTTTTGCAGAACATTCATATGTTGTTATTTATTTTGAATCCGGATGGAATCTGTAAGTAATGTATATATATTTTTCAATTCAGGATAGGCTTCAAGCATATGAATATGCTGCTGTATGGTGCTTATATCATTTCTTTTAGCCGGGCCGGTCTGCATGCTTTCCGGGGTATTGTGTTCAAGCCTGGCTACCGTTTCTTTCAGCAATGACAGCAGAAGGGAAAATTCCAATGACTCCTTCCTGCAATAACCATGCGCCAGTGCGAAAAGATGGTTGCTGAAATTCCCGGATATAACTGCTGCCAGGTGAATTTTTTTACGGTATTCATCATCTGCCCTTACCACTGTTGTTGATACAGACCTGGCAAAATCCATGATACGGTACAATGCTTCCGGTGTATTGCCATCTGCCAGCAGGGGTATCCCGGGAATGGCGGGGAGGTCTGCCCGCAGGGACTGAAGGGGATATATAACACCGTAATGTGAAGAAGTTTTTTTTAATACATCCATCTGCACCGAACCGGCTGTATGCACGGTCAGTGAATCCCCTGTATTAAGCCAATCACCAACCGACATCAATGCATCATCAGTGATGGCAATGAAATACATACCGGCATCCTTTTTTAACCGGGACATATCCGTGGTATAGGAGGTTTCCAGCAATGAAGCCAGTTTCCTCGTACCGGCAAGGGATCTTCCTGCCACCTGGACGATTCGATGACCGGCAGCTTTTATTTTACGCCCCATCACCGTAGCTACATTTCCCGACCCGATGATCACAATATCCATCTGCAGAAAAATACGTTTATATATTTGCGTAAGTTAAGGAAATGAAACTTGCACAGAAAATTGCCATAGGATATATACGGGCACGGCTGAACATGCTGGCGGTAGTCTCGCCTGCGCGTGCGGCAAAGCAGGCGCTTACACTGTTCAATACCCCTCAGTATAAATCCGGTATGACGGCTCCTGATATTTTCAAGACATCAGAGCGGCAGGTATTTAAGCTGCATGGCAAAAAAATAAGCGGTTTTCGATGGAACCACCCCCAGCCAAAAAAACTCCTGATCCTGCATGGATTCGAATCCTCCTCGTACAAGTTTGGTCATTTTATATCAAGAGGCATCAAGCAGGGTTATGAAGTGCTGGCTTTTGATGCCCCTGCCCACGGGCAAAGTGAAGGGAAAATATCCACCCTGCCGGATTATATTGAAATGATTATGAAGGTGGTGGAATTGTATGGCCCGATAGATGCCTTTATCTGCCATTCCTTCGGGGGACTGGCCATTACACATTACCTGGAAACTGTAAAGCATGGTCCGCAGACAAAAGTTGTACTGATCGCCCCGGCAACAGAAACCACTACCGCCATAGATTCATTTTTCCGTTTTCTGCAATTGAATGACAAGGTCAGAAAGGAATTTGAAGAACTTATTTACCAGCGGTCTGGCGTAAAGCCATCACATTTTTCCGTCCGGAGGGCGATGAAACATGTAAAGGCATCTGTTTTATGGATACATGATGAAGACGATAAGATTACGCCCATCAGCGATGTGCTTCCCATCAGGGAAAAGAACTATCCAAATGTCGAATTTATGTTTACCAGGGGCCTGGGGCATAGCAGGATTTACCGGGACAGCGAGGTGAAAAAAAAGGTGTTTTCCTTTCTTTAAATGGTTTTTTTCTACCGATCCGCCATCAGCCAACCTTTTTTTGAATTTCCCACATTACCGTATTATTGCAGCGCCGGTAACCGGGCAAATGCCTAATTTTCATTGAATATCAATGAGTTAGAAAGTAAAATTTTACCTTGATTCCTGCGTTAAAGGCGACGAAACCACAGATATGGCTAAAAATCTATTAATTGTTGAGTCCCCGGCAAAAGCCAAGACGATTGAAAAGATCCTCGGTGAAGACTTCGAGGTGCGGAGTTGTTTCGGGCATATCAGGGACCTGGAGAAGGACGATATGGGAATAGATGTAAATAATAATTACCAGCCCCGTTATATTATTCCCGAGGATAAGGAAAAAGTAGTTAAGGAACTGAAGCAGATGGCTAAAAAATCTGATGAAGTCTGGCTTGCCACGGATGAGGACCGTGAAGGGGAAGCCATCAGCTGGCACCTTTGTGAGGTACTGGGCCTCGATCCTGCAATCACTAAAAGGATAGTTTTCCATGAAATCACCAAGCCTGCCATCCAATCAGCGGTTAAGAATCCAAGGACCCTTGACCTCAACCTGGTAAATGCCCAGCAGGCCAGGAGGATACTCGACCGTATCGTAGGATTTGAGCTCTCCCCCATTTTATGGCGGAAGATGAGTATGCGGAACAACCTTAGTGCCGGAAGGGTGCAAAGTGTTGCCGTCCGGATTATTGCAGAAAGGGAAAGGGAAATCAATGCATTTACGCCCACCAGTTCTTTTCGTATTGATGCTTTTTTCACTGCAAAGGATATCACAGATAAAAAGGTAAGTTTTAAGGCTGAAGGCGGAAAGCAGTCCAACGAAACAAATGCAGAAAAATTCCTGCAAAGTTGCCTGGGCGCCACCTATACGGTTTCAGATGTTCAGGTAAGGCCTTCCAAAAAAACGCCATCGGCACCATTCACCACCTCCACCCTCCAGCAGGAGGCCGGTAGAAAACTGGGGTATAGTGTGAGCCGCACGATGATCCTTGCACAGAAACTCTATGAAAGCGGGTATATAACGTATATGCGTACCGACAGTGTGAACCTGAGTGATACGGCGGTTACGGATATCACGGCGCAGATCAGTTCGGCCTATGGCAAGAATTATGTGGAAAAAAGAAAGTTCAAGAATAAGAATGAATCTGCGCAGGAAGCGCACGAAGCCATCAGGCCCACCTATATGGACCGGATGCAGATTGATATACAGGATGCACAGAAATTATATGAACTGATCTGGAAGCGCACCATGGCCTCACAGATGGCAGATGCCGAACTGGAACGGACCACGGCCAAGATCAGTATCAGTACCAATAATGAATTGCTGACCGCACAGGGTGAAGTGTTGAAATTCGACGGCTTCCTGAAAGTATATATGGAAGGAAGGGATGAGGAAGATGAAGATGAGAAAAATGAAAGTATGCTTCCCCCATTGGTAAAAGGGCAGGTACTTGAATTCAGGGAGATGAAAGCCATAGAAAGATTTTCCCGTCCCGCGCCAAGATATACAGAAGCTTCTTTGGTGAAAAAACTGGAAGAACTGGGAATTGGCAGGCCATCCACGTATGCACCTACCATCTCTACCATTCTCAAAAGAGGATATGTGGAAAAACGGGATAAAGAAGGTGTTACGCGTGATTACAGGGTGCTTCTGTTATCTGGCAATAAAGTAACTGCCAGAACTGAACAGGAAAATACCGGCGCGGAAAAATCAAAATTGTTCCCGACTGATCTCGGACTGGTGGTAACAGATTTTCTGTTGCAGCATTTCGATGATGTGATGGATTATGGTTTTACGGCCAGGATTGAAGGAGAGTTTGATGAGATTGCCACAGGTAAAGTGAAGTGGAACAAGATGGTGGATGATTTTTACCTGCCGTTCAAGAAGGATGTTGAAAATACCATGGAAAACGCTGAGCGTATCAGCGGTGAAAGGGATCTGGGCATTGATCCGGTTACAGGAAAAAAAGTGATCGCAAGGATGGGAAGGTATGGCCCGATGGTGCAGATTGGTGATTCATCCAACGAGGAGGATAAACCAAAATTTGCCAAACTGAAACAGGACCAGAGTATTGAAACCATTAACCTGGAACAGGCGATGGAATTATTCAGGCTGCCCAGGAACCTGGGAGAATTTGAAGGGTCGGAAGTATTGGTGAACATCGGAAGATTCGGTCCTTACATCGCGCACAACAAACTTTTTTACAGTTTGGGAAAAGAATATGATCCTTATGAGATCACCCTTGATGTGGCCACTCCCATGATTGTGGAAAAAAGAAAAGCGAAAGAAGAAAGGACGATCCAGCTTTTTGAAAAAGAAAAAATACAGGTGCTCCGCGGACCATATGGTCCGTATATAAAAAAAGGACTTAGGAATTTCCCCATCCCCAAAGAACAACAGGAAAAGGCCGCCACACTTACGATTGACGAAGTGAAGAAAATGATTGAAGACGCAATTGCCAATCCGCCGAAGAAAAACGCGCGGAGGAAGAAAGCAGCGAAGTAATGTGCAAATATGAAGATGTGCAGATGTGCAAATGAATGCCATTTGCACATTTTCGTATTTGCACATTTCCACATTTCCTTCCTCTCTGTGGAAAAGTAAAAAATTGTTGTTAACGTTCTACCCCCGATATTTATTTTGAGAAACCTCTAACAATATTTTCTTATTGTTGAGCGTCATATCATTGATACTACCCTGAATGGAAGAAAATAAAGAGATATCAGCCCTGTTTCATCTAATCGATGATCCTGATGAGGAAGTATTCACTACGGTGAGTGACCGGATCATCAGCTTTGGCAAGGAAATTATCCCCAATCTCGAAAGTCTCTGGGAAAATACCCCGGCCGAAGAAGTTCAGGAAAGAATTGAATCCCTTATTCACCGATTACATTACAAAGAACTGCATTTCGACTTCCAGGAATGGAACCGTAAGGAATACCAGGACCTGATTGAAGGTGCCCTGTTGGTCTCCCGGTTTAAATACCCAGACCTTCACACTTCACCGATTATCCAGGAAATTGAAAAATTCAGGAGGAATATCTGGCTGGAACTGAACAGTTATCTTACCGCCCTTGAGCAGATCAATGTGGTCAATAAAATTCTCTTCTCTTATCATAAATTCAAAGGTGTTGAAATTTCTTACCAGCACCAGGAAGAGTTTTTAATGAATAAAGTCATAGAAACCCGGCGCGGAAATTCAATCACACATGGTATTATATATCAATACCTCTGCCAGATGCTGGATATTCCGGTTAAGGCGGTGAATATCCCGCGTCAGTACATCCTTGCTTATTTCGATACATCCCATGATTATTTCAGTACACAGACCCCGGAATATAAGATCCATTTTTATATTGATCCGATGACTGGACAGATATTTACGCAGAAGGATGTCGAGAATTATTTCAAAAGGATCAATGTAAATCCCGTTGCTTCCTATTTCAAACCATTATCCCATCGCAGGATACTTCAATTTTTACTGGAAGAGTATTCCAAGTGTTTTGATAACGAAAACGAACGTTACAAGCAGTTTGAAATATTAAGGCTTTCGGAGTTATTGAACACCTGATCTACCATCCTTTTCTGTACTCCCGTTTCACAAACTGGTTAGCGGCATCAAAATTAGTGATGCGCATATTTTTTCCATCCCATAATAATTGCTTCCTGCCAGGGTAACTATACCCTCCATCCTTTGTGGGAACGCGGAGCATATAACTCCTGGTGGCAAGGTTTCCCATCAAAACGGTTTCGGTAAGCGGACCGGCCATTGAAAACGGCGAACTGGTATAAGCCCCCCAACCCTTTTTACAGGCGGCTGTCCACTGGGCCTGGTGACCATCCCATCCGCCGGGTACCATTGGCCGGTCAGGTTTTGGCAACGCCGCTTCATTCATATTTCGGGTAGGCAATAACGTTGGGTTGCGTCCAAAGAGTCCGGCCATCAGCTTTCCCTTGCTTCCTTCAAATATGATCCCTCCATCAATCTCTCCCATCGGTTCATCGGGCAGTAATTCAATAGGACGCTTTGGCTGTATACCACCATCGTACCATATCATTTCAACAGCCGGCATAGCGGCCCGTGCCGGAAACTGGATATGCACTTTGGAGGAAGGCGGACAACTTTCATGATAATCGGCTTCTTCAAAAAATCCCGTCCATACACCCGTTACGCTGCATTCCACTTTTTCAGGATAACCCAGCCGGAGTGCCCGGAAGGGTACATCAATAAAATGACAACCCATGTCCCCCAGCGAACCAGTTCCGAAATCCCACCATCCCCTCCAGGTTGCCGGCAGGTAGGCGTGATGGTAAGGTCGCGATGGTGCCGTGCCCAGCCAGAGATCCCAGTTGAGTTCGGCGGGAACCGGATCTACAACTGATGGCCGTGGGAATACCCTGTGGCCAGGTGGGCCTGTTGGTCCAGACATGCACTGTTTGTACGTCACCGATCACTCCTTTCTGTATCCAGGTTTCAATCTTCCTGGTATCGTCGCCGCTGCTGCCCTGGTTGCCCATCTGGGTCACCACTTTATATTGTTGCTCGGCTTCTGTCAGGGCACGGGCTTCAGCAATATCATGGGTCAGCGGTTTTTCGGTATACACGTGCTTGCCCAGTTGCATGGCAGCAATGGTCTGCACATAATGCATATGATCGGGTGTACTGACGATAACTGCATCGATGGAAGATTTTTCTTTATCAAGTAATACCCGGTAATCTTTATAGTATTTTGCCGATGGCCATTTCTTCCTGGCTTCATCCGCCTGGCGGTCGTCCACGTCACAAAGTGCAAAAATATTATCAGCACCATTATTCCATGCCTGGGTGATATTAACCATTCCCTTGCCACCGGCACCAATGGCGGCAATATTAAGTTTGTCGCTCGGTGCAATAAACCCCTTTCCCAAAACATGCCTTGGTACAATCATGATTCCCGCTGCTGCAAGGGATGTATCCCGGATAAATTTTCTCCTTGAATATGACATACGAGCCTTTCCATTTAAGGTAAAACTTATCTGCATTGCATGGTAAAATATTATCAAATATCATTACCCTGAATTTCCTAAGTTTGACAAAAACATGTCGATCTCCTGGGAAGATTTTGAGAAAATTGATATCCGTGCAGGTACCATTATTTCCGCAGAAGAATTTCCTGAAGCCAGGAAGCCATCCTATAAACTGACTATTGATTTCGGGGAAGCCGGAATAAAGAAATCCTCCGCCCAGATCACCCATTTTTATCAGTAAGGAAGAACTGGCAGGGCTCCAGGTGATTGCGGTCATCAATTTTCCGGAAAAACAAATCGCCAATTTTTTCAGTCAATGCCTTGTGCTGGGCGTTTACACTGCGGGCAAGGAAGTAGTATTGTTAAGTCCGATGCAAAAAGTGGAAAATGGCGCTAAAGTCGGATAATACCGAAATTCAGGAAACATATTATACCCGTTTCATGGATTCCCCCCTGGGCAGGATCAAACTGGTATCTGACGGAAAAGCCATTATTGAATGTGCAGTTTATTAAAGGTCAAACATTGACTGATAAACCGGCCGAAATCCGGCCAGAAGAGCAACCCCAATGCCTGCACCAGTGTGTTTCCCAGCTTAATGAGTATTTTCTTGGGAATCGTTACAGTTTTTGATGTACCTCTTTCTCCGCGGGGAACAGATTTCCAGCAAAGGGTCTGGAAGGAATTGTGCCAGATCCCTTTCGGGACTACCATCAGTTATATGGACCTGGCCAAAAGACTGGGCGATCCAAAACTAATCCGGGCAGCGGGTTCAGCCAATGGTAAAAATCCTGTGGCCATCATCATTCCCTGTCACCGGGTCATTGGTGCAGATGGCAGCCTGGTTGGGTATGCAGGCGGTCTTCCATTGAAAAAATGGCTGATCGGCCACGAACGGAGGTTTTATTCCGGGGTCATCCAGGGATCCATATTTTAAACCTGGTCCAGGTATTTATAAATATTTCAATGGTCTGCAAGTTTTTTAACTTTCCATCATCTAATACCCTACCGAAGGCCCATTTTATCAAAAGCTTATACCGAATAAGTACGAAGGCTTAATTTTACGCTGTCATGAGAAAACTATTCATATTCACTGCCGATCTTATAGTATTGTCGATTTCCTGTAGCGAAAAAAAGAATGCAGCCGAAGGTGCTGCCAGACCCGGTGCTTCTGAGCTCCAGGTGGAGGCCATGGTGCTGAAGACTGCTGCCATCAGTGAAAAGCTGGAAGTTTCCGGTAATATCCTTCCTTTTGAATCCACAGAAATTAAACCCGAAATCTCCGGCAGAATTGTTATGCTGAATATCACCGAAGGCGCCACAGTGCCAAAGGGACACCTGTTGGTGAAATTATTTGACGGGGAACTCCAGGCGGAACTGAAAAAACTCATTGTACAACAGCAAATCGCTGAAAAAACAGAAGAGCGCCAGCGGGAATTATTAAAGATCAGCGGTATCAGCCAGCAGGACTATGACCTGAGCGTACTTCAGTTGAATAATATTAAAGCAGATATTGAGTTGACCCGGGTAAGTATTTCAAAAACAGAGATCAGGGCGCCATATGCAGGTAAACTTGGCCTTAAAAATGTTAGTCCGGGCGCATATATTTCCCCTTCCAATATCCTCACTACCATCAGCCAGGTTAACCAGTTGAAGATAGAATTCAGTATTCCTGAAAAATACAGTTCACAGATCAGGAACGGAATGGTAGTTAATTTCACCGTGGAAGGCTCCCCTGAAAAATACAATGCTACCATCTCTGCTACTGAAAGCAGTGTGGAACAGAATACCCGGAACCTTAAAATCAGGGCTTATGTAAAAAGTGCGGATAAATACCTGATCCCGGGCAATTTTGCCAAAGTGGAAATTATCCTTGGTAAAAATGATAATGCGATCATGATCCCGTCACAGGCCATCATTCCGGTGGCCAGGGGAAAACAGGTAGTAACATTGACTAACGGCCAGGTATTGTTCAAGAATATTACCACAGGCGTCAGGGATTCCAGTAATGTACAGGTGCTGGAAGGTTTATCAAAGGGAGATACGCTGATCACCACGGGCCTTTTGTTTATCAGGCCTGATTCCAAAATAAAGATCACTAAAATTCAGTAACCGCTATAGTAAACAGCACCAGATGAATTTATCTGAAATCAGTATTAAGCGTCCGGTCCTTGCAGTAGTCTGTTCCATTGTTATCATCATATTTGGTGCTATCGGATATACCTTTTTAGGCGTAAGGGAATATCCGGCCATTGACCCGCCTGTGGTGAATGTGAGGACTTCCTATCTTGGCGCCAATGCTGAAATCATCGAACAACAGATCACCGAGCCGCTGGAAAAAGCCGTCAACGGTGTAGAAGGTGTAAAAAACATAACCTCTTCCAGTGCCCAGGGCAGCAGCAATATCACCGTGGAGTTTGAACTTGGGGTAGACCTTGAAAAAGCGGCTAATGATGTACGTGAAAAAGTTTCCCAGGCAACTGGTAACCTCCCACAGGATATTGATGCACCACCTTCTGTTGCTAAACAGGATTCCGATTCAGATCCCATCGTGTTCATGCAGTTGCAGAGCAATAAGCGCACCCTGCTTGAACTGACAGATTATGCCGAGAATGTTGTACAGGAAAGGTTGCAGACCATAAACGGGGTAAGTTCCGTAAACGTATTCGGCCAGCGATTCGCCATGCGCATCTGGTTCGATCCTGTAAAGCTGGCAGCTTACAGGCTTACCATACAGGACGTGAGAAATGCACTGGACCGTGAAAATATTGAACTGCCTGGCGGAAAAGTCAGGGGCAGCAACACTGAACTTACTGTTAAAGCATATGGAAAACTGACTACAGAAGATGATTTCAATAACCTGATCATTTCCCAGATTGAAGGCAGGATCATTCGCCTGAAAGATATTGGTTATGCACTCCTGGGACCGGAAAACGAGGAAAGCGCCACCAGGAAGAATAATAACAGGTCCGTCAACCTGGCGGTAGTAGCGCAGCCGGCTCTAACCAGGTGGCCATTGCAAATGAATTATATAAACGGCTGGACCAGATTAAAAAAGATCTTCCGGAAGATATCATGCTGGAAATCGGGTTCGACCACACCACTTTTGTCAGAAAGGCGATAGATGAAGTAAAGGAAACACTCTTTATCGCCATCACCCTTGTGGTGATTATTATTTACCTGTTCTTCCGCGAATGGTCACTTGCCTTCCGTCCTCTGATTGATATTCCCGTTTCACTTATTGGTGCTTTCTTTATCATGTATTTGTCCGGATTTTCCATCAATGTACTGACATTATTGTCCCTGGTACTGGCCACGGGACTTGTGGTGGATGATGGTATTGTGGTCACCGAAAACATTTTCAAGAAAATGGAAGCGGGAATGAATAAATGGAAGGCGGCAAGAGAAGGTTCCAATGAAATTTATTTTGCGGTTATCGCCACATCCATCACACTGGCCATTGTATTTCTTCCCGATCATATTCCTGCAGGGTTTTGTAGGAAGGCTGTTCCGTGAATTTGGTATTGTGGTGGCCGGGGCCGTATTGATTTCTGCATTTGTATCGCTCACGCTCACACCTGTATTGAATATTTACCTTACCCGCAAGGGTGTTCATAAGCACTCCTGGTTCTACCTTAAAACAGAACCATTTTTCCGCGGAATGGAAAACGGTTACCGTTCATCGTTATCAGTTGTTCATGAAAAACAGGTGGGCTGCTTTCATTATCCTCCTTGCCTGTGTAAGCATCATTTACCTGGTAGGAAGAGGACTGCCGTCTGAACTGGCACCCATGGAAGACAGGAACCGTTTACGCGCAAGTGTACTGGCCCCAGAAGGAACGGATTTCGATTACATGGATAATATTACTATGGATGTGGCCCAAAAGGTTATTGATTCCATCCCTGAAAAATATATCGTGCTTTCCTTTGCTCCCAGTTTTGGGGGTGCAGGCGGTGTAAATTCCGCGTTTATCAGTATTGGCCTGAAGGATGCGTCTGAAAGGGAAAGGTCCCAGAATGAGATTGCCCAGCAGATGAACCGGATGTATAAATATTATACCGATGTGAGGGTACTTGTTATCCAGGAACAAACCATTTCCGTCGGACTTGGCTCACGGGGAGGGCTACCCGTTCAATTTGTTTTGCAGAACCTGAATTTCGATAAGCTGAAGGAAAAAGTCCCCCTGTTTATGGAAAAGGTGGCCAAGAATCCTGTATTCCAGGGCAATGATGTAAACCTTAAATTCAATAAACCGGAATTGCAGATCACTATTGACCGGTTGAAAGCCAGTGAACTCGGTATTTCCATATTAGATATCACCAATACATTGCAGCTTGCGTTAAGCGGAAGAAGATTCGGTTATTTTATCCGCAATGGAAAGCAATACCAGGTGATCGGCCAGGTAGACAGGAAGGACAGGGACGCACCGCTGGACCTGAAATCTTTTTATGTCAGGAGCAGGAATGGTGAACTGATACAGCTGGATAACCTGGTAAATATTGCCGAAGCATCCAACCCGCCCACCATTTTTCATTTCAACCGGTTGAAGAGCGCTACCATTTCTGCCGGACTTGCCGAGGGCAAAACACTTGGTGAAGGCATTAAGGAAATGGAAAAAATAGCTGATGAGGTGCTGGATGAAAGTTTCACCACTTCGCTGAGCGGAAGTTCAAGGGATTTTGCTGAAAGTTCTTCCAATACATTATTTGCATTGTTCTGGCACTTGTATTGATTTACCTGGTGCTTGCGGCGCAGTTTGAAAGTTTTTTTGATCCATTTATTATCATGATTACCGTACCGCTGGCACTTGCGGGAGCTGTATCCAGCCTGGCCATATTCGGACAATCACTGAATATATTTTCGCAAATCGGGATCATCATGCTGATCGGACTGGTTACGAAAAATGGTATCCTGATTGTAGAATTTGCCAATCATAAAAGGGAACATGGCGAGGATAAGTTTACAGCAGCAATAGATGCCGCTGTTGCCCGTCTCAGACCCATCCTGATGACTACACTGGCCACATCACTTGGTGCCCTGCCCATTGCTATTGCATTTGGTTCGGCAGGTACCAGCCGTGTACCACTGGGTATCGTTATCATCGGCGGTATGCTGTTTGCACTGGTCCTTACCCTGTTTGTTGTACCCGCCCTGTACAGTTATATTTCGAGGAAAAAAAGGTTGACACATGAAGCTTAAGTTGTTCTTCATATTTTTATTACCCGGTTTTTTTTGTACTGCCCAGGATAGCCTGATCAATCCTATCGACAGCCTGATCAGTGCACGTGAGGCGGTGGATATTGCATTGCAGAATAATCTTCGTGTACAAATCGCCAAAAGCGACCAGGATATTGCCCGCATTAATAATAACTGGGGCAATGCAGGGAAATGGCCGACAGTAGCAGCCAATATCAATAATACTTTTTCTGTTTCGAACCTGAACCAGACATTAGCGAATGGTTCTGAGATCAAGCGGAACGGAGCTACAACCAATGCACTTAACGCCAATTTAGCGGCTACCTGGCGCATTTATAATGGTATGCGGGTTCGCGCTACAAAAGCAAGATTTGAAGAACTTGAAAAGGTAAGTGATATTACATTCAGACAGGAGATCACCCGGATCACCTATGATGTATTGGTGACTTATTATAACCTGGTCAGGTTAAACCTCCAGGTAAAAGCCACCGGCGCAATAATTGAACTGGCAAAGGAAAGGCAATTGATTGCCGAAACCAGGTTTAATGTGGGTAGCGCCGCCAAAACAGATATGCTCCAGGCTTCTATCGACCTTAATGCAGTTCTTGTTAACCTGGAGAATATATACAGGTCCATTAAAGTGACCAAATCAGCACTGAATAACCTGTTGCAAAGAAGCCCTGATGCACCGCTGGCTGCATCTGACAGCACTTTTGATATCAAACTGGTGAACCTTGCAGAGTATAAGGCAAAAATTGAAACACAGAATTATGACCTGATGCTGGCACAACGCGACAGGGCTATATTGATTGAGGACAGGAAAATTATTAACTCCCAAAGGCTACCGATACTTTCCCTGAACAGTGTTACCAGTTATGGCCGCTCAAAAGCTACGGGAGGTTTCTTCCTGACGAACCAGACCTTTGGGCCAAATATCGGGATCGGGCTTGCCATACCTATATATAACAGCAATATCTTCAAGACCCAGTTAAGGGTGAATGAAGCGCAACAGAAACAACAGCAATTGATAACCGACCAGCTAAGGAATGAATTGCAAAGGGATATGCAGATCGCTTATGAAGAGTACGAGAATGCCATACGCACTTCAGAAATTGAACGGGCCAATGTTAAACTCGCAGAAGAAAATAATTTTATCTCAACAGAGAGATTCCGCAAACTGCAGGGTAATTCCATTGAACTCAGGCAGGCGCAGGAAAGCCTCAGTAACGCACAGGACAGGTTTATTGATTCACGGTTCAGGATTGTACTTGCATCAACAACAATGCAGCTGATTGCCGGAGAAGTAATTGTGAATTAGAGAAAAAATCAACAGTGCAGAATAACCTATGACCGTGTATTATCTTTCAGGTCTTCCCTGGAAAATTCAAGCGGTAATAGTCCCTTTACAGATGAAAAAACAAAAATCTCGCCTTCCATTCCTCCCATTATCAGCCTGATGGGCTGGTGAAACCTTGATTCAGCCTCAGCGAGTGATTGACGGCATATGCCACAAGGGGCCAACGGACGTTTACTGTTATCCAGTTCACCGTTATAACTTATCGCGATGTCCTGTATTTTTTCACCAGGATAAACGGCAGAAACGGCAGACAGCAGAACCCGTTCCGCACAAATTCCTGCGGGAAATGATGCGTTTTCCTGGTTTGTCCCGGTAATGATATTTCCATTCATCATGCGCGCAGCGGCTGCCACATGGAACCTGGAATAAGGCGCATAGGCATTAGCGGTAGCCTGCCTTGCTGCAAGCAGCAATGTGGCGTCATCCTTTGATAATTCCGAAATATCCTGGAAAACCTCGTAGGAAATGATGAGCTGTTTTTTTATCATGAACTGCTGCTTTAACCGCGATGTTTTTTACGATAGCACCGGTTAATGTATACTCCTGAACAGCCTGTTCCATCTTGGACCATTCTGCCAGCTGAACCATATCAGCGATGCTTTTCCAACTATATGATCTTCCGGGACAAACCCCCAGAACCTGGAATCCTGGGAATTGTGGCGGTTATCCCCCATCATCCAGAAATAATTCATTTTAAATGTGTAAGACTTTGACTCGACCCCATTGATAAAATACCTGCCGTCTTTTTCTTCCCACTGGTTATTTTCATACACGGAAATTATCCTCCGGTAAATGGCAATATTTTCAGGGCTTAGTTGCACAGTAGCGCCTTTAGCGGGTACCCATAACGGACCGAAATTATCTTCAGACCATTTAAAATGCGTGCTGTCATATGGGAAAGTATTACCGAATCCTGCCGTATTCAAATCCCTTACAACACCCCCGGGCATTATAAATGGAAAGGCTTTTACTTTTTCCACCTGGTCATTGGTCAGGTTAATCCGGTATGTATTGGGCATGGAAGGTACCTGCATAAGATCACGCTGTTCGGCATCGTCCATTGAAACATTCAATTCGTCTTTCAAAAACTCTTCAGAGAAAAAATCCTTGCCATTGGTAGTGACAAAATAATAAGTCTCGGATTTGGGAGGTGCTTCGCCCGTCTTCCCGTTGATATACAATATTCCATCTGTTATCCTGATGGTATCACCGGGAGTGCCCACGCATCTTTTGATAAAGTTCTCCCGCTTATCCACGGGCCGGATGAGGATATCATCCCTTTCGGCAAGTAATTGCTCCCTGGTGCCTCCCCTGTCAGTATAAGCCCTTAAGTAATCATAATAATTGATCTCCGACTGGAACTCTGCTATAACGGTATCCCCTACCGGGTAATTGAAAACGACCACATCATTCCTTTTCACAGGACTTTCCATAACCCTGTTATAGGGAAGCTTTATCCATTCCAGGTAAGACCTGGAATTGGTAATAGGAAGTGTATGGTGCACAAAAGGAAAGGAAAGCGGGGTGCTGGGAAGCCGGGGTCCGTAACTTGATTTGCTGACAAAAAGAAAATCATTGACCAGCAGCGTTTTTTCCATAGAGCCAGTGGGAATGGTATACGCTTCAAAGACAAATGTCCTGATGATAGTAGCAGCAACCACGGCAAAAACTGCAGCATCGATCCATTCCCGGGTGCCTGATTTTTTATAGTTCTTCATTACTTTTATCCCCCCATACCTTTCATTTTTAGAAAAACCCAGGTAAGGAAAGTAGATAAATGGAATGATCACGGCAGCTGCATGATGAAGTACAGAAAACCTTCCAAAATGCTCCACGAACTTGATATAGATCCAAATACTGATGAATTGCCCGGCAATTGGAATAAACTGGAGCCAGAACCAGTATTTTTTTAACTGCATGGCCTCCACCATTTCCCATGTGTTATAATATGGGACTAAGGCTTTCCAGGGTGTAATACCTGCTTTACGGAACATTCCATATAGTCCGATATGAAAGCCAATGGTTGCGAGGATAAAAATGATCAAGCCTGAACTCATGTGGGTCGTTTAAATGTGGCCAAAAATAGGATAAAACAATGATTCGATGGTTCGTCGCCTTTTGCCCCGGTTTGTTACAGCCACCACCCTTTCATTTAGAAAGCTCTACTATTTAATTGCTTTTGTGACAGGTATTTACTAATTTTTAGTGTTGCAACATATATGAACACCTTTAGTATCAGGGATATCGAAAATTTAAGCGGTATTAAGGCCCATACACTCAGGATCTGGGAGCAGAGGTATGGCATCATGGCGCCCCAGCGAAAGGAGAGTAACCACCGAAGGTATAATACAGAAGATTTAAAACAGATACTGCGCATATCCTTCCTGTATCACCAGGGATACAAGATATCAAAAATTGCAGCCATGAGCAGTGCTGAAATAAAGAGGCTTTCCCTGGAATTTTCGAATAAGAGCAGTTATGAGGTATTTATTAACCAGCTGATGGAAGCCTCGATTGATTTCGATGAAGATGCTTTTGACAAAGTATTTGCCAGCCTTTTTTCTCATATGGGCCTTGAAAAAAGCATGTTCCATGTCATATATCCTTTCCTGAATAACATAGGCATACTATGGATGACCGGAAACATAATACCGGCCCAGGAACATTTTGCCAGTAATATTATCCGGAATAAGATATTCACCGCCATAGACGCATTGCCTAAAACAGGGAATGTACATGGTAAAAAAATCATCTTATTCTGTCCCCCGGGTGAATATCATGAAATTCCCCTTTTGTTGATCCAATACCTGTTGAAGCGCCGGGGGATAAGTTATGTATTTTTTGGAGTGAATACCTCATTGGATCTGATCCAGGAATACCTGTCTGTTCACCAGGCAACACATTTATTATTCCACATGATTACCAATTTTACGAATAAGGATCCTTTGCATTTTATCGAAGAAACCATGCAGGCGATACCTGAAATCAGCATTGTGGCTTCCGGCCCTGTTTTCAGTAATCTCCAAACAGAAATGGAAGGGGTAAGAATATTAAGATCCATTAGTGAACTCCTTGAGTTTGTTAATGAATGACCCAAGGCGCCGGGATTAAAATGTTTATGTACCCGGTAAAATCATTTCCTCAGCATGACATAGCTGTATACATCATTTACGCTTATGGTTTTGCCTGACAGGATAATAAGTCTTTCCACAACATTCCTCAGTTCACGGATATTTCCAGTCCAGTTATTCTGCTTTAATGCATCAAGGGCATCTTTGTCGATTCCTTTGACCGGAATTCCATAATCATTGCAGATATCATCAAGGAAATGTTGCACCAGCGGTGGAACATCATCACGACGGTCGTTCAGGGAAGGAACATGAATGATGATCACACTTAACCTGTGGTAAAGATCAAGCCTGAAAGTCTTTTCATCCACTTCACCCAACAGGTCTTTATTGGTGGCTGCGATAACGCGAACGTCTACACTGATATCTTTGTCACCCCCAACCCTGGTGATCTTACCCTCCTGCAATGCACGCAAGACTTTGGCCTGTGCACTCAGGCTCATATCACCTATCTCGTCAAGGAATAAAGTTCCGCCATGTGCCTGCTCAAATTTTCCGATACGTTGTTTAACTGCGGAGGTAAATGAACCTTTTTCATGTCCGAACAATTCACTTTCTATGAGTTCCGTGGGAATAGCAGCACAGTTTACTTCAACCAGCGTCCCCTTGTTACGGTTACTCTTTTCATGCAGCCACCTGGCCACCAGTTCCTTTCCCACGCCATTCTCCCCGGTGATCAGCACTCTTGCATCTGTAGGCGCCACTTTCTCAATGGTATCTTTAATTTTCAGAATGGCCGGCGACTCACCGATCATTTCTTCCACCTTGGTGACTTTTCTTCTGAGCACTTTCGTTTCCGTAACCAGGTTGGTCTTATCCATTGCATTGCGGATCGTAATCAGTAACCGGTTCAGGTCGGGTGGTTTCGATATATAATCGTATGCCCCCTTCTTTACGGCTTCCACAGCCGTTTCAATGGTGCCGTGTCCTGAAATCATAATCACCGGAATATCCGGGTTTCCTTCCCTTGCCTTGTCAAGGAATTCAATCCCATCCATCTTGGGCATCTTGATGTCGCACAGCACCACATCGAAAGTCTTTTCCCTGAATTTCTTAAGTCCTTCTTCCCCGTCACCCGCTTCCTCGATTTTATATCCTTCATAGGAAAGAATCTCGGTTAGCGTTTTACGTATTGCTTTCTCATCGTCAATAATCAGGATGTTCGACATATATCAGGAATTTTTTTAAGCACGCTAAAGGTAATCAATAATGTATCCCATATTTCACAGATCGATGGACTGCAGATCAGAATATAACCCTGATACCGCCATAATAATTCCTGTCTGCGGCAGGATTGAAATATCTGCGGCCAAATGCATTGATATCATTTCCCAGGCTGTATAATTCATCCGCAGCATTATCAATACCGGCAAAAATATCCATGTTGAAATGTTCACTCCATTTCAGTCTGATTCCTACCCTTGACTGCCATAAACGATAATCATCGGCATACATGTCGTTCATATCATTCAACGGCAATGATGAAGTATAATTAAATGTGGTATTCCAGTAAATCCCTTTAGCAAAAATGAAATCCGCACCTGCAAGTATAGTCTTTGAAGGGACACCTGTTAACTCATTGCCTGAATAATCCGCATTATTAACTTTATACTCAGCAAAATGGAAATTAAAAAAAGTAGTGCTGGTCCAGATCCTCGACTGCCTGAGCCAGCCATCTGCCCTGTTGATGAGATATGCTTCTGCAAACAGTTCCAGGCCTTTTTGATCAGTACCTCCCGCATTTACAAAATATTCAGCGCCTGCAGCATTTGTACGCCTGACAATCGCATTTTTCAAATCGAATGAAAATAGCGATATATCGAAATTGACCCTTGACCGCAGTAAGGAGGATTTGATTCCGCCCTCATAACTCCAGCCATATTCTGCTTGTAAGTCAGAGGAAATACCTCCCGCAGAAGGCCTGACTTCAGCCAGTGACGGGGGTGAATATCCTTTGCTGGCCGATATATGAATCGAAGCATTTTGACCCAACCGGTAGAGCATGGCAATCCGGGGCACAATCTGCAGGTCGAAGTTTATTTTTTGTTGATCTGAAGGAGGTATAGTTCGTTGAATGGTGTAACTGAAATTATTCAGGCTCAATCCAAAATGCAGGATGAGTTTCTCTTTTATATTTAATTCTGCCTGGGTAAACAGGAACTGTTGTACTGCCCTTACTTCATCCCTTACCAGGTTATTATCAGGAACTCCTTTGTCGTTTCCGGTGCTGTCTATGACAGAAAATCCATTTTGCCATTCAAGTCCGCTGATCCACTGAATACCGGCATTACCGATCTTGCCGGAATATTGAAATTTAGTCCGGGCAGATATATTAAGCTCTTCCCGCTTTTCATAGTTAGTGATAAAAGGATTCTCAAATTCGGTCAGGCTTAATCCAACAGTGGTTACATTATTCCAATGACCGGATAATTGCAGTTTATTTGTCCAGCCAGTGAGAATGGTCTTGTTTTTTATTCCTGCCTTCTGTTCTTCCGCGGATGGAAGTACGGCTGTTGCCGGTCTTGATTGCCTTGGGTTTTCATTCATCTGGGCCTAGCGTTAGTCCGCCGGGTGTGCGGTAAGACAGGCTGGCTAACAAGATGAAGGCTTCCATCGTATTCCGTTTACCGGTTTTCCATGCAAGATTAGCCTGTGTGAGGTCTCTTTGCATCCGGCTGTTGTTTCTGTATCCATCTGCCTGGACGTGTGACTGCAGCACCTGGGCATCTAACTTTTCATAATGGCCCTGCCAGCGGATATCTGCCCCGAATAACCCATAGGATCCTCCGTTGAGCTGCACCATAAGCTGGTTTTTCCTGTTTTGGCTGATGTCCGGTTCCCTGATGGTCATAACGCCACCGGTGCCGGCCCCGTATATACTGCCAGATGGTCCCCGAAGTACTTCCACACCCCCGACACCGCCAAAACCTACCAGGTTAAGGTATGTATTACCGCCCGCATCCGTAAGCGGCAGATCTTTCCAGTAAACCTTTACGTTTCTAACGCCAAAGGGTGACCGAAGTAAACTACCCCGTATGGATAACCGATAACTGGCCGGAGACCTTTCTTCCATCCTTACCCCGGGGATGGTATTGATCACGGGGACAAGGGAAATATTTGAAAAGCGCTGAAGGTCCCGGTTACGGAGTACACTTACAGATGCAGGTATGGTGAGCAGCTGGCGGTTATTCTCAAATCCCCTTACACTTACCTCTTTCAGGGAAACCAGGGAGTCAGTTTGCTGTGCATTGTTGACCAGGGTAAGGCAGAGAAGGCAAGCCGTCAGGATTATTCTCATTGTTTAAAAATAAAAAATCCCGGTGTTATTCCGGGATCTTCATGATATGGTATCTTAATTACTTCTGCAGGTACATCACTTCCTTGACCAGCTTTACAGTACGCGGAATATCAGGAAGGTAAGCCCCTACCAGGGTAGGTGCATAGTGCATGGGAGCATCAATAGATGTTATCCTCCTGATAGGTGCGTCAAGGTAATCAAAGCCTTCTTTCTGTATACGGTAACTGATCTCAGAACTGATTGAAGCATAAGGCCATTGCTCTTCTACTATAACCAGGCGGTTTGTTTTTTTGACACTTTCCAGGATCGTTAACCAGTCGAGCGGCCTGATCGTCCTCAGGTCAATCACTTCGGCACTGATGCCTTCCTTCTGTAATTCTTCTGCTGCTCCAAGCGCCACTTTCATCATTTTATTGAAGGAAACAATGGTTACATCGGATCCTGCCCTTTTTATATCTGCTTTACCGATGGGGATGAGATATTCTTCTTCAGGCACCTCGCCTTTTTCACCATACATCACTTCACTTTCCATAAACACTACGGGATCATCATCCCTGATGGCAGATTTCAGCAATCCTTTCGCATCATAAGGATTTGATACTGAAATAACTTTGAGACCGGGAATATTGGCATACATGCTTTCAAAGGCTGTGGAGTGCTGTGCGCCAAGCTGACCGGCAGAGCCATTTGCCCCGCGGAAAACGATTGGGCAGCCTACCTGGCCGCCGCTCATGGCAAGCATTTTTGAAGCTGTATTTAAAATCTGGTCCAGTGCCAGGACCGCAAAATTCCAGGTCATATATTCAACAATCGGCCGGAGGCCATTCTGGGCAGCACCAACAGCCACTGCCGTAAACCCAAGCTCGGATATAGGTGTATCAATTACCCTTCGGGCGCCAAATTCATCCAGCATGCCCTGGCTAACTTTATAGGCGCCATTATATTCTGCAACCTCTTCGCCCATCAGAAGTACCCTGTCATCACGCCTCATTTCCTCGCTCATTGCTTCCCGTAACGCTTCCCTGAATTGAATGATTCTGGCCATTGCTGTATAATTGTTTAGGAGTCGCAAAAATAGGGAAAAACCATACGCGGAAGAAGAAAGCCATAAACCCTGATAGACAGGAGTTTTTACCATTTTCCGGGGAAAAGTCAGGGTTATCCCGTTTTTAACCTTTTTGGGGATAAATTATCCTGTCGTGGCACAATAATTTACTGTGGTATAGGGCTTGCATCTGAGCATTGGTTTTGGTATTTTTCTGACACCAATGTTCTATTGTTAAACTAAATCGTCATTTATGAAAAAGTGTGGACTGATGGTTTTAGGTAGTTTGGTATTGGCTATCCTGCTTTTATCTCACAGGCCGGCTGACAAATATTTTGTCAATAACCAATACTCCCAGCCTTCCTGGGGGAAACTTGGTGAAAGAAGTGTGGAGGCAACAGACAATGGAATGACTTCCGTGGATGCATCCAATAGCTCATCAGTAAAAGCCATTAAAATAAAAGTTAAGAAAGGGGGCATCAACCTTCACCGATGTGAAGTGTGGTTTAAAAACGGTACAAAAAAATCGGTGGATTTACGAAATGATGTTCCTGCGGGAAGCGAGAGCCGTGAGATTGATTTGTCGGATAAAAATAATTCCGTCAGTAAAGTAGTTTTCTGGTATGACACCCGCAATTACGGAAAGGAAAATGCGGAAGTTGAACTATGGGGAAAAAGTTAGTTGAGGGTTGAGAGTTGACGGTTGACAGTTGAAATTCAGAATTGAAAATAATATGAAAAGAGGCTGGGAAAATTCAGTCTCTTTTTTCACTGTTTCAACTCTCAACCCTCAACCCTCAACCCTCAACACCATTGCACTCGCCCCTCCGCCGCCATTGCAAATTCCTGCGGCACCGGTTTTTCCCTGTTGGCTGTATAATACATTAATCAGTGTAACAATGATGCGTGCACCGCTGCATCCTAATGGATGACCCAGCGAAACAGCTCCCCCATGAACATTCACTTTAGCAGGATCAAGATTCATGCGTCGTGAGTTTTCAATGCCCACTACCGAAAATGCTTCATTTAATTCCCAGTAATCTATATCCTTCATTTCCAAACCTGCTTTAGAAACGGCCTTTGGCAGGGCCAGGGAAGGTGATGTTGTGAACCATTCCGGGGCTTGTTCGGCATCTGCAAAAGACAGTATCCTTACCAGGGGTTTAATACCCAGTTCCCGCATTTTTTCACCACTCATTAAAACTACGGCTGCTGCTCCGTCATTCATGGTGGATGCATTCGCGGCAGTTACTGTGCCTTCTTTTGTAAAGGCAGGTTTCAATCCAGGTATTTTTTCAAATTTCACATTAAAGGGTTCTTCATCCCTGTTAAATAGAATAGGTTCTCCATTACGCTGCGGTATGGGTACCGGAACAATTTCATTGCTGAACTTGCCTTCCTCCCATGCGGCCTGGGAACGCTTATAACTTTCAATGGCGAAAGCATCCTGCTCGCCCCGGCTGATACCACATTCCCTGGCACAGAGTTCTGCAGCCATTCCCATGGCCTCTCCATTATAGACATCCGTTAAACCATCCCGGGCAAGACCGTCAATTAAAGAAGAATTACCATATTTATTTCCCCAGCGCATATTCTCCACATAAAAAGGCACATTACTCATGCTCTCCATTCCACCCGCAACAATGATATCCTGGTCGCCCAGCATGATCGATTGTGCACCCAGCATGATGGCTTTCATACCACTGGCACACACTTTATTGATTGTTGTACAGGGTACCATATCAGGCAATCCGGCATACCTGGCTGCCTGTCGTGCAGGTGCCTGGCCCATATTGGCCTGGATTACAGCACCCATATACAGTTCCTGCACCTGGTCAGGACTAATTCCAGCCCGGGCCACCGCTGAATTTATGGCAATGGCACCTAACCTGGTTGCACTGAAATCTTTCAGGGCACCGCCGAAACTGCCCATTGGCGTTCGAACTGCGGAAACAATATATACCTCGCGCTTATCCATATGCTTTAATTATCATGCAAAGATAATCCCTCCCTTTCGAATTGGCGAATTGCGGATTGCGGATTACGGAATTACGGATTACGGATTAGTGAATAGAAATTGAAATGATAAACACTGTTACTCCATGTATAAAATGGTGGCAGAATACGCATTGATTTTTTTTGGAATGGAGGTTTTATTTCCGGCAAGCTGCCCGTTGACGATATAAGCCTTCCATTTGCCGGCCGGCAGAATAAGGCTCTTTGGCTGGCGGCTGCCATTGAAAGCTACGAAAATCTTTGCCCATTTATCCCCGGATGGCTTTCCATTTATGGTATAACTGATAAGGTTACCCGAAGATTGCAGGAATTCCAGGTTTGTTGCAATATCCCCGGCGCTGGTCATCCTGAATGCGGGATGTTCCTTGCGCATGGAAATCAATCCGGTGACGTATTGAAAAACATCCCTGTTACGCGTTTTCAGGTCCCAGTCAATGGCATTGATTCCGTCACCGGATTCAAACGAATTTTCCACGCCTTTTTTACTGCGCAGGAATTCCGTGCCGGCATGAAGAAAAGCGATGCCCTGTGATGTAAGCACAATACTTAATGCCAGTTTATGCATTTCCTTCAGTTCTTTTTCCGATGCTTCAGGGCAGGATAATTTCAGTTTATCAAACAATACATTATTATCATGGCATTCACAATAAGTTACTACCTGGAAAGGTGATGTGGCGTAAGGAGCTTTTGAATAATTGACAGAATCAAATTTTACCTGGGGATGCTTTGTTGCGGCTACAATTCCAAACTTGACGGATTCCTCCATGCCTTTTTTACCGCTGGCAAAACCACGGTCTTTGATGTCGAACACGCTTCCCTTGATTCCATCCCTTATGTCATCGCTGAACACTGCAATATTATCCAGCTTATACGCATTTTTCTTCAAAGCCCTGATATCATCCGGCAAAGGCGATGCCCCGGCTGTCCATCCTTCTCCATACAACAGTATATCTGGTTTTATGGCCCTTAATTCCTTTGCGATCTGGTTCATCGTTTCAATATCATGAACTCCCATAAGATCGAAACGGAATCCGTCAACATGGTATTCATTTACCCAGTATTTCACTGATTCCAGGATATATTTTCTCATCATCGGGCGTTCACTGGCAGTTTCATTGTTACATGCCGTTGCATTGGAAAATGTACCATCCCTGTTCTGGCGGTAATAATAGCCAGGCACAATCTGGTTAAACCATGAATCTTCCGTAAGCATCGTATGATTGTATACAACGTCCATGACTACACGAAGACCATTATTATGAAAAGTCTGTATGAGCGTCTTGAATTCCCTGATCCTGGCCAGCCCGTCCCGCGCATTGGTGGAATAAGACCCTTCAGGCACATTGTAATTCAGCGGATCATAGCCCCAGTTATACTGGGGTTTATCAGGCTGGGTTTCATCCACCGTATAAAAATCATAACTGGGCAAGAGGTGAATATGCGTTACACCCAGTTCTTTTAAGTGATCGAGGCCTGTTGAAAACCCGCCGGCATTTTTAGTTCCGGATTCCGTCAGTCCGAGGAACTTGCCTTTTCTCTTTATTCCGGAATGTTCGCTGATACTTGCATCACGAACATGCAGTTCATAGATCACGGCATCAGTCGGGTTTTTGAATGAAGGACTTTTATCATTACTCCAGTTTAGCGGATCTGACAACCTGAGGTCTTCCACCAATGCCCTTCTTCCATTGACACCAACCATTCGTGCATAAGGATCAGGCACCGCATGCCCCCACTTATCGTTTATGCTTGCCCGGTAGGTATAATATATTCCTTTCAGGTTTTCCGGTATTTCAGCCGTCCATGTTCCGCCTTCTGAACGCTGCATGTCAATGTTGCGGTAAGCTTCTCCAGCAAGTGCATCGCGGTAGAGGTTCAATTGCACTGCCCTGGCAGATGGGGCATAAACCCTGAACGCTGACCTTTCCGATGAATAACTCAGTCCCATATCCTTTCCCTGGTAAACAGGAAAGGTTGAAAAATCAGGAGACTGTGCTTTTATCATCATTGAAATGTGCAATAGCAAAATGGTCAGCAGCCCATTATTGCGAAAGAAAGACTTCGGCATTATATATTCATGGATTAAACGGTTTCAGGTTCAAGTTGCCAGTGTTCAGGAGAACGCCATAAAGAAGACAACAGTAGTTCGCGCAAAAAGAAGTACTCTTTAGGCAAACGGTCAAACATCCTGGAGAATAATTCTTCGTGGGCCAGTATCTCCGTTTTCCAGGCTTCCCTGTCAACATCCATTACTGCATCATATTGTTCACGTGTAAAATCCAGTCCCTTCCATTCAATATCATCGTACCTGGGCATCCACCCGATCGGGCTTTCAATGGCTGATACTTCTCCCCTAACGCGTTGTACTATCCATTTCAGTACGCGCATGTTTTCGCCAAATCCGGGCCATAGGAAATTGCCTTTTTCATCCTTTCTGAACCAGTTCACTCCGAAGATCCTGGTGGGGTTGGAAAGATTCCTGCCAAACTGCAACCAATGGTTAAAATAATCCGCCATATGGTATCCGCAGAATGGAAGCATTGCAAAGGGATCCCTGCGCACTTTACCGATCTCTCCAAATGCAGCCGCAGTGGTTTCAGAACCCATGGTAGAAGCCATATACACACCGTATGTCCAGTTGAACGACTGGTACACCAACGGCACTGTTGTACTTCTCCTTCCGCCAAAAATCAGGGCACTGATGGGAACGCCTTCCGGCTTTTCCCAATCAGGATCTATACTCGGGCACTGATATGCCGGAGCGGTAAACCTGGCGTTAGGATGCGCAACGGGTTTCCCGGAATTGGGATCATGTTTTTGTCCCTGCCAGTTAGTAATATCTTCGGGTGCTGTTTTTGTCATGCCTTCCCACCAAACATCGCCATCTGGTGTTACACCCACATTGGTGAATATGGTGTTTTTGCGGATAGCCGCCATGGCATTGGGATTTGTTTTCACATTTGTACCGGGCGCCACGCCGAAATATCCATATTCAGGATTAATGGCATACAGCCTGCCATCCTTTCCCGGTTTAATCCATGCAATATCATCACCCACGGTGGTTACTTTCCATCCTTCCATTTCTTTTGGAGGTATCAGCATGGCAAAATTTGTTTTGCCGCAGGCGCTTGGAAAGGCAGCAGCCACGTATGTTTTTTTCCCTTTCGGATCTTCCACTCCCAGTATCAGCATATGCTCGGCCAGCCAGCCTTCCTCTTTGGCCATAACTGAGGCTATGCGCAAGGCGAGGCATTTTTTACCCAGCAATGCATTTCCGCCATAACCTGAGCCATAAGAAACGATGGCCCTGTCTTCAGGATAATGCACAATGAATTTTGTAGTGGGGTTGCATGGCCATTTGTAATCATGCTGTCCGGGTTCCAGCGGTGCGCCAACTGAATGCAGGCACTTTATATATTCACCTTCTTCACCCAATTGGTCCGTCACTTTTTTCCCAACTCTCGTCATGATATGCATATTGGCTACCACATATTCAGAATCGGTGATTTCCACTCCGATCTTGGAAATTGAAGAACCGATTGGTCCCATGCAGTAAGGAATCACATACATGGTCCTTCCTTTCATCGCGCCCCTGAACAGTTCTTTCATCCTTGCCTTCATTTCCCTCGGGTCTACCCAATTATTGGTTGGACCTGCATCTTCTTTTCTTCGGCTGCATATATAGGTGCGATCTTCCACCCGGGCTACATCTGAAGGGTCAGAAAAGCATGCAAAAGAGTTTGGCCATTTTTCAGGATTGAGCGGAATGAATGTTCCTTTCTCTACCAGCCGGCTGCACATTAAGTCATATTCTTCCCTGGAGCCATCACACCAGTGTACTGATTCAGGGGTGCAGAGATCGGCCATCTCCTTTACAAATTCATGCAATTCCCGGTGTTTCACAGATTCACTATAGGTAAACATTTAAAGTGATTTTATTTTTATCTAATATAAGATGATACGAACATAAAATAGAACATCCTGATGATGGCTGATAAATATCATCAGGATGCAAGATATAAATAAGGACAATGTGTTATACTTCTTCTTTCTCTGTTCTGCTGTATTCCTCCGTTAGTTTTTTCTGCATATCAAATGGCACGGGAAGGTATTCATGAAATTTCATACGGAACTTTGCCCTGCCCTGTGATAATGAACGAAGGCTGGAAGAATAGTCATCCATCTCTGCCAATGGAACTTTGGCGGAAATCTTCTGGAAATGACCCTCCGTATCCATTCCCTCCAGCATGGCGCGCCGGGTCTGAAGGTCCCCGATAACAGCACCGGTTAGGTCATCCGGGCAAAGTACATCCACCTGGTAAATGGGTTCAAGCAGCAATGGATCAGCCTGCTGGAATGCCTGCTTGAAGGCCATCATACCGGCGATCTTGAAAGAGAGGTCATTGCTGTCCACCGGATGCATCTTTCCATCGTACACGGATACCCGCACATCCCGCACATATGAACCAGTCAATGGTCCGGTATACATTTTCTCCATTACTCCTTTCAGGATGGAGGGGATAAAACGGTTATCGATGGCACCACCGACAATACAGTTATAGTATACCAGTTTACCACCCCAGTCGAGCGGCAATTCTTCCTTACCCCTGACAGAAAGTCCTTTGGGATCAGGCATACCTTCATACCAGGGCTCAAGGCGTATAAATACTTCCCCGAACTGACCGGCACCACCGGATTGTTTTTTATGGCGGTAGTTGGATTCGGCAGGCCTGCGAATGGTCTCACGATAAGGAATACGAGGACGGCCAAATTTCACTTCCACCTTGTGCATATGTTCAATCTTCCATTTCGCCACAGCGAGATGCATATCTCCCTGGCAGCGGATCAGGGTCTGGTGAAGTTCCGGAGACACTTCCACGATCAGTGTGGGATCTTCTTCGCGCAGGGCATGAAGGGCCTGGGCAAGTTTTTCCTCTTCACCTTTATTAATGGGTTCAATGGAAACCGTCATATTCGGAGCAGGGAAAACTATCGGGTTGAGTTCAATATTTTTACCCTTCAGATGAAGTGTATTATTAACATGGGTGTTCCGCAGTTTTAAAGTAGCCCCGATATCGCCTGCCACCAGTTCGGTTACAGGTGTCCGTTTATTCCCTTCCACTACAAATAACTGGTGTATTTTTTCCGAGACATTGGTCGTTTCATTCACCAGTTCCATTCCGGCTTTGACTGTTCCGGAATATACCTTGAAAAAAGAAAGTTCACCAACATGCGGTTCTGATATGGTTTTAAATACGAATACGCAGGCTTGACCGGACGCATCACAGGGAAGGGTGCCTCCCTGGCGGGTAGTCTGTGGAGGCATTTCGTTGGCACTCGGACAAACATTATCGATAAATCCCATCAGCCTTCCGCTGCCCATATCCTTTTCGCCCGACAGGCAGAAGAGCGGAAAAATATCATGGTTAATTAAAGATTTCTTCAGGCCAATGCGCATTTCATCTTCATCAAGCTCCCCTTTCTCCAGGTAATGGTCCATCAATGTTTCATCATTCACTGCAACTGCTTCCACCAGTTCCTGGTGGAGTTTGTCGGCTTTCTGTTTTTCCGCCTCAGGAATCGGGCTTTTTACCGGCTTCCCCCCTTTTTCAGGAAACGTGTACATGGTCATTTTAAGCACGTCAATGATATTGCGGAATCCTGGCCCCTGGTCAAGTGGATATTGTACCACCCTTACATTGGTGCCGAAATGTTCTTTAGCCTGCTGCACAGCCTTGTCAAAATCAGCCTTTTCATGATCCAGTTTATTCACCGCAAAAAGCATCGGCGTTTTAAACTGTTCTGTATAATCCCAGATGATATCCGTCCCTACTTCCACTCCGTGGGCTGCATTGATGAGCATAACCCCCGTATCAGCCACCCTTAATGCGGAAATCACTTCCCCTACAAAATCATCAAAACCTGGTGTATCAATAATATTAATCTTATAACCCTTCCAGGTGGTATGGAGCATTTTGGAAAAAATGGAATTGCCCCTTTCCTGTTCCAGCGGATGGTAATCGCCAACCGTATTCCTTTCGGCGATCGTACCCCGGCGGGTGATCAATCCGGCTTCATATAGCATGCATTCCGCCAATGTTGTCTTACCGGCACCGGCATGGCCCAGCAAGACAACATTTTTGACATGCGACGTATCGTATTCTGCCATGACAAATTGTTTTATTCGTTAGTTCAACTGGCCGTTGTAACAAAAGAAGAAAATTCTTCTTTTAAATTATGGAGCGTATGTTCGAGTATTTCGTACCTGTCGTGAAGCCGCTCATGCTGTTGCCAGGTAATATCGCTTACATTTCCGGTGGTCTTTCCGAGTTCCCATGCGGCATTACGCTCATGGTCCTTGATTTCATGTTTCAGCTGATTGATGTTTTTCAGCTGGATGTCGATCTGGTTATCATAGTGTTCAACCTGGGGCATGGCCTGCCGGCTAAGGGGACGCGAAACCACATCGTGAAGCCTTTGCCTGCACTGGGATAGTTCTGAGCGGTAAGTCCTGAGATTTTCCCTCCAGGAGACGCACTCCCGGTTTAACTGTGTGAGATCTGTTTGCACCATGGGGAGATATTTATTATGTTAAGAAATGAGATGCCAGGGGTGAGAATTTTTCAAGGGTGCGATCCTCTATAAATTTAAACACAAACTTTCATAAAAAAAACCCTCTTTTCTCTGTCAAAAGTTTTTTTATTTACTGATCGTAATCATCATCCTACTAAGGGAATTTGTATATTTAAAAAAATCACCCGATGCTTTTCAGGCCCCGGTTAGGTAAATAAAAGGCTGCCTGTATTGATCTCCCTGTTGCTGCTCATCCTTGCCGGCGCATTCTTCCTGACAACAAGGGGGGCAAGGGCTTCAGGTCCGGAATCCCTGCCTGAAACAGTTGATTTCAATTATCATATCAGGCCCATCCTGTCTGACAGGTGTTTTAAATGCCATGGCCCGGATGCTTCCAAAAGGGAAGCCGGTTTAAGGCTGGATACCGAAGAAGGTGCATTTGCTGCCCTGAAAGACAATCCATCAGCACATGTCATTGTTCCCAATGACCCCCTCCGGTCTGAACTTTTCCTTCGCATCAGTTCACCCGATACCTCGTATGTAATGCCTCCACCGTCATCCAACCTGAAACTCAATAACAGGGAAATCAGGCTGCTTGGAAAAATGGATCAGGCAGGGCGCAAAATATAAAAAACACTGGGCCTTCCTGCCTCCAAAACGATCACCTATACCCGAAACAGGCAGTCCCGGATGGCCGGTCAATGAAATTGACCACTTCATTCTTTCAGCCATGGAAAAACAGGGCCTGCAGCCCAATCAGGAGGCTGATAAAGAACGTTTGTTGCGCAGGGTTTCCTTTGACATCACCGGGCTTCCGCCGGGTATTGATCTGCAAGACAGATTCCTGAAGGATAATTCCCCGGGAGCCTATGAAAAAATAGTGGATGAATTGCTTGCTTCCCCGCATTACGGTGAGAAAATGGCCGTACCCTGGCTTGACCTGGCCAGGTATGCCGACAGCCATGGTTACCAGGACGACGGATTACGCACTATGTGGCCGTGGCGCGATTGGGTGATCCATGCTTTCAACAAGAATTATTCCTATAAAGATTTTGTACAATGGCAGCTGGCCGGTGATCTTTTCCCAGGCGCCACCCTGGAACAACAACTTGCTTCCGGCTTCAACCGCAACCATAAAATAACCCAGGAAGGCGGCGTCATTGATGAAGAATACCGGATTGAATATGTTACGGACCGGACAAATACATTTTCAAAGGCTTTCCTCGCGCTGACCTTTGAATGCGCCAAATGCCATGACCACAAATATGACCCGGTCACCCAGAAAGACTATTACAGCACATTCGCTTTTTTTAACCAGGTGGCCGAAAAAGGATACCAGGGCGATATCACGCTGGCATCGCTCGGCGATCCGCCAAATATCCTCATCACTTCAAGGCAGGTGGATTCGATACTTACATTCATCAACAAAAAAGACACCGCACCGGTAACGGTAATGGTTATGCGAGATACTAATATAGTGCGCACCACCAGGTTACTCCGTCGCGGAGTATATGACCAGCCCGCTGACACCGTAAGTTTTGCGACGCCTGCTTCCATTCTTGCCTTTGATACCCTGAAATACCCGAAAAACAGGTATGGCCTGGCGCAATGGCTTTTTGAGAAAAACAACCCGCTCACAGCGAGGGTTTATGTGAACAGGGTATGGCAGGAAATATTCGGGCGGGGCCTGGTGAAAACTTCGGGTGATTTTGGCATGCAGGGTGAACTGCCTTCGCATCCTGAACTGCTCGACTGGCTGGCGGTGGAATTCAGTGAAAAGGGATGGGATATCAAAAAACTGGTGAAAATGATGGTGATGTCTGCCACCTACCGGCAGTCGGCTGTGATCAATAAAAAAAGCCTGGCTGCTGATCCGGAAAATATATTCCTGTCGAGGTACTCACGTACACGGCTATCCGCAGAAGAGCAAAGGGATGAAGTGTTGTTCAGCAGCGGGTTGCTGGTTCCTGAAATTGGCGGACCAAGTGTAAAAACCTACCAGCCAAAAGGAATCTGGGAAGCCAGTACATCAGGCAGGGGTCAGCTTGCCCGGTATGTGCAGGACCATGGTGAAAGCCTTTACCGGAGGAGTATGTATACTTTTATCAAAAGGACCGTACCTCCACCTGCGATGCTGGTGTTTGATGGCAGCAACCGCGACCAGTGTGAAGTAAGGAGAACCCGGACCAATACACCCCTGCAGGCGCTGGTTTTATTGAATGACCCCCAGGTGCTGGAATCATCAAGGGTACTTGCACAGAACCTGCTGAAGGAGAATACAGGTATGGAAGAAAAAATTGCAAAAGCATTCCGTCTTATTGTTTCAAGGCGACCGGTAAAGCAGGAAATGGATATCCTCCTTCAATACCAAAAGAACCAGGTGATGGAATTTCAAAAAAATAAAAACAAGGCGCTTAAATTTATCCGCGTCGGGGAATATCCAGCAGATGAGAATGCTGATCCGGTACTGCAGGCAGCACTCATGCAGGTGATTCATACGATTTATAATATGGACGAAAGTGAAACCAAAAGCTGATGCAAAACGAACTGGATAAATACAGGCTGAATGTGAGCAGGAGAAGATTTCTTACCGGTGCATCCCTGGGACTGGGTTCAGTTGCACTGGGCTCCCTGCTGGTACCTGGTCTTTTCAATGGCAACACAGAAGATGAAATGTCTTTACCGCTGGGACTCCCTCATTTTGCTCCTAAGGCAAAGAGGGTGATCTATCTTTTTCAGAATGGTGCACCATCCCAACTGGAAAGTTTTGATTATAAACCGCTGCTGAATAAGATGGCCGGGCAGGACCTGCCCGCTTCCATCAGGATGGGTCAGCGCTTAACAGGAATGACAGCAAACCAGGACAAGTTTCCGCTGGTGGGATCTCATTTTACATTCAGCCAGCATGGAAAGTCAGGCGCATGGATCAGTGAACTCTTTCCCAACATCGGAAAGATCGCTGATGACATATGCATTGTCAGGTCTGTTCATACGGATGCCATAAACCATGATCCCGCACTTACATTTTTCCAGACCGGGGCACAACAGGGAAACCGTCCGAGTATGGGTGCCTGGCTGAGTTACGGATTGGGCAGTGAGAATAAAAACCTTCCCTCATTTTGTGTCCTGCTTTCTAAAGGAAAAGGAAACGGACAAGGAGTTTATTCCAAATTATGGACCAATGGATTCCTGGACAGTATTCACCAGGGTGTTGTTTTCAGCAGTGGTGATGATCCTGTGCTTTACCTGAACAACCCTGATGGACAGGATAAAGTATCCCGCCGGGACATGCTTGACCAGTTAAGTAAACTGAATGAACTATCATATACCACGTTCGGTGATCCTGAAATCCATAACAAGGTCCGGCAATACGAAATGGCGTACCGGATGCAAACCGCGGTGCCGGAATTAACAGACATCTCCCGGGAGCCGGAACATATCATTCGCATGTATGGAACTGATTCCCTTGTTCCGGGAACCTTTGCCGCCAACTGCCTGCTCGCCAGGAAACTTTCAGAAGCGGGTGTAAGATTTGTTCAGCTTTACCACCAGGGTTGGGATCAGCATGGTAACCTTGTTGGGGAAATGCCCATGCAGGCAAAAGATGTTGACCGTGCTTCAGCAGCGCTTGTGCAGGATCTAAAACAAAGAGGACTGCTGGATGAAACGCTTGTGGTATGGGGCGGGGAATTTGGACGGACAAATTATTGCCAGGGAAATATAACCAAGGATAATTACGGCCGGGACCACCATCCGCGCTGTTACAGTATCTGGATGGCAGGAGGAGGAATAAAACCAGGAATTGTGTATGGTGAAACAGATGAATTCGGATATAATATTGTAAAAGATCCGGTCTCTGTGCATGATTTTCATGCCACAATGCTTCACCTTCTTGGCCTAAATCATGAACAATTAACATTCAAACATCTTGGCAGAAGGTACAGGCTTACAGATGTTGAGGGAAAACTGGTAGAAGGTATAATGGCTTAATGCTTACCCATGAAATTAATCAGTCTTGGTGCCCGTTATATTATTCTGTCGCTTAATTGCCTGTTGCTTTTCCTGTCATTTTTTTCAGGCAGGCTTAGTATTCCTTACCTGCTCGAAATAGCGGGCAGGTTCCATCCGCTCATGCTTCATTTTCCCATCGGGCTCATATTTATTACTGCGGTGATTTATTTCTTTCGCAGGAAATTTGTACCCGAGCCTGTTGAAGTCATTTCCTTATTAATGCATTTGGCGGCTTTATTTGCAGTGATCAGTGCATTGCTGGGTATTTTTCTTTCCGGAGAAGGCGGCTATGATGAAACCCTGGTGGCCAGTCACAAATGGACGGGTGTAGCTGTCAGTATTATTTCGGCATTCATTGCATTTCTCTATTCAACAGGAAAATCATCTCCGGTCCTCCCGTTTATGATGATATTGATCCTGCCCGTACTGATCCTGGGAAGCCATTTTGGGGCCACCCTTACTCACGGTGAAGGATACCTGTTACCTGAAAGGGAAGAGAAAAGAACAGTAAAGATTATTACAGACAGCACAGCCATCTTTGACGCGGTAATTGAACCTGTATTGCAGACCAAATGCTATTCATGCCATAATGAAAAAAAAGCAAAGGGTGAACTCATCATGACATCACTGGAAAAGTTACTGGCGGGTGGTAAGAACGGGGAAATATGGGTTCCCGGTGATCCCCTGAATAGTCATATCATACAGAGGCTTTCACTGGAAGAGGATGATAAAAAACACATGCCTCCCAGGGGAAAACCACAATTGACAGAACTGGAAAAAATTTTATTATCCGAATGGATAAAAAATGGCGCAAATACCGGGATAAGGTTTTCTGATCTGTTACCCACTGATTCATTCAGGATTTTTGCTTCGTCATTTATTCCCAGGAAAGAAAATGTAATTTCATATTCATTTCCTGCCGCTTCCCCTTCCATAATAGAGAAATTACAGTCGCCTTACCGTTCCATCCAGGCTTTATCGAATGGTTCACCCGCATTACGCGTGGATTTTTTCATACGGGAAGGATTTTCATCATCGATGTTACATGAACTTGAAAAAATAGGCCCGCAAATAGTGGAGCTTAACCTCAGCAATATGCCGGTAACCGATGCCGACCTGGTTATCATCAGTACATTCAAAAACCTCTCATTTCTTAACCTGAATGGGACATCAGTAAAGGGAAGCAATATTGATGTTTTGCAAAAATGCAAAAATTTGTCAGTTGTATCATTGGCCGGAACCCGTGTGCAGAAGGAAGGCCTTCAATTGCTCGGGGAGATGAAGAATATTAAAAAAATCTACTGCTGGAATACTGCAACCTCTGTTGCAGACATAAAAGAACTGACCGACAGGTATAAGCATATTCAATGGGATAATGGATTTATACCAGATACTGCTGAACGCCTGCAGCTTACCCCGCCACTGCTGAGAAATGATGATAAAAGGGTACTGGGAAAGACTGATTCCATAGCACTAAAGCATCCGATGCCGGGTGTTACAATTCGTTATACAATTGATGGAAACGATCCCGACAGTAATCTTTCCACTGAATACAGCAAAGCTTTTCTTACGGATAAGACAATGCAGCTTAAGGCGATTGCAGTAAGACCGGGATGGAATGCCAGTACAGTAACATCTGTGACTTTATTTGCCAGGGGCAACAGTCCGTCATTTTCGCGATTATTAAATTTGCCAGACAAGCAATATGCTGCAAATGGAATACAAACCCTCCTGGACAGTCAAAAAGGTGAAACGTCCAATTTAAAATCATCCTGGCTTGGCTACAGGGAGATTCCATTTGATGGAAAATTCTATTTTGAGGATATAATTTCCATACATGAAGTAGTTATCAGTGCGGCAAAAAATATTGGGGCTTTTGTAATGCCACCACAAAAAATTGAAATTTGGGGAGGGAAAGACTCCGTTCACCTTACACTGATTAAGACTATTATTCCAAGGCAGCCGACTGCCTATGAACCCGAAGATATTGTCGCATATAAGGCAGAATTGAATGGACAATATTCCTGTATAAGGCTGGTTGTGTACCCGGTTAAAAAATTGCCTTTATGGCATGGAGGAAAGGGTGAAAAAGCCTGGATATTCCTGGACGAGGTTTTTTTTAACTGAGGATTTTTTCACCATTATCATTCATTTCCTGAATATCTGTATGACCATTGGATGAAGAAAAATTTTCCAGTATCTGGAATGTCACTTCTGCGCCCGCTACTTCGATGACCTGCACCATTTTCATTGCCCTGGCTGAACTATGCTTATTGGATTTCCATGATTCCAGGTAAGAAATCGGTTCTGCGATGGTATCACTAAGTCCGAGCACTGCGAATGTTGTTTTCATATCATGGGAAATGGAATTTACTTTTTCCTGGTCCTTTTCTTCAACAGCTTTGCGCAACATTGCAATTTCACCCGGGAGTGTATCAGCTACTTTAAGTATTACTGAATCAATGAACTCCTCGTTGTCACGGGCAATTCCCTTCAGGTAATTCATATCGATCAGTTTCTCAGTAACGCCTCCTACCGGGGAAAATATTTCCAGCGTTTCAAAAAGTTCTTTTTCCCTGACGGGTTTACACAGGTAAGCATCCATTCCCGCATCCAGGCATTTCTGCTTTTCTGAAGCCTGGCTGAAGGCAGTCAGCGCGATAACAGGAACGGATAACCGAAGTTCATTACGTATCCGCCTGGTTGTTTCTTTTCCGTCCATCCCCGGCATCTGAAGATCCATCAGCACCACGTCAAAGTTTTCCCTCCTGAGCAGTTCAAGTGCTTCAGGGCCGCCTGATACGGGCTTGAAAAATATGCCAAGGTCTTTCAGGATGAAACATACCAGTTCACGGTTCAGTGCATTGTCGTCAACAATGAGTATCCTCATGTTGGGAGGAAGGAATTTTTTCCGGGTAAGCACGGGACTTTTATCCTCACCTTTCATCTGGCTTTCGAGGTTGTCTTTCCCTGTAAATACTATGTCTTTGCTTATTCCAAAACCCATATCAAATATGAACGTCGTTCCCTTGCCAACCTCGCTTTCCACGGTAATGGATCCACCCTGAAGTGTGATCATCTGTTGGGTGATGGATAAGCCCAGCCCCGTTCCTGCATATTTTGTAGTGGTATTGCCTTCCACCTGGTAGAACCTGTCGAATATATGGGGTAGCTTCTCAGCCGGTATTCCAATTCCTGTATCCGAAATGCTGAACCTGATTTTTACTTTTTCTTCAGATTTTTTTTCACAAACAGCCTTCAGGATTATTTTTCCTGATGGTGTAAATTTTATGGCATTGAACGTGATATTCAGTAATACCTGAAGGAGTTTACTTCCATCTCCTCGCAGGTTATCAGGTATGGATTCCTCTATATCATCTTCATATTCCAGGCCTTTTTCATTCAGTTTATCGCTGATGATGTCTGACAATGCATTCAACTGGTCGCGCAGGCTAAATGGTTCATTGGCAAAATGGATATACCCCGATTTCATTTTTGAATAATCAAGAACCTCATTGATAATATTAAGGAGCAGTTCGCCGGAAGTTCGGATCGCCTTTACAAATTTTTCCTGGTTTTCCTTCATTTTGGTTTTCATCAGGAGTCCGGTATATCCCAAAATAGCATTTAAGGGGCTTCTCAGTTCATGCGTCATATTATCCATGAACTGGTCCTTAATGAGTTGTGCTTCCTGTTCTTTTTCCACCGCCAGGTTAAGGTTATCATTCAGTTTATATACCTGGAGAATTTTGAATAGTGTGAACCCCGCTATCACCAGGAAAATAAATGAAGTCAGGTGAGGGATGGCGTAATCAAGTGAAATAATATCAAGCTTTTCCTTCTGCTGCGATTTATTCATCGCAATGATCTCATTATTGATATTTGAACTGAGAACAGATGATTTAAGGTTAAATATTACCTGGATATTCAGGGCTTCTTCTGACTTTAAAAGTGATACGGCAGACGAACTTCCATCTTCCATGTATGCGCTGACCAGTTTGCTTTCAAAATTTATTTTCCGCTGTACTGATTTCTTGTATTCGCTGATGGTTTCAGCAGGTGCAACTTTCCTGAGATTATCAGCAAGCAATACTGATTCCCTGGTGAGTTGTTTTATATCATCAGAAAAATTCTTCAGCACAGAACTGTCACCTGAAATAATAAAAGTCCTGACCCTGTTTTCAAGGGCTTCTATCCTTCTGTTCAGGAGGTATACTTGTCCGGCATTCTGCTGGTATTGTGCAATGAGTTCCTGGTTCGTGGTAAACTCCTTAATAGACCTGTTTACCTTCATTTCGAAATAGTAATTCACGGCAATACCCACCAACAGCAGGAGCAGGAAGAAGTAGTCCGTCATAAACTTCCTCAGTTTCGGTCCGTTCACATTCTTCTCCAGGATATTCATCCGATTTGTTTATTGAACTAAACAATTCATTTTCAAGGGATTCGCGGATGCCATTCAGGTCAACCAGACATCACCGGAAAAGATCCGGCAGGTACCAAAGATTAACGCTTATTCCACCCTTTTATTGAAAGCCTTGCCTATAGTTTAGTAATTTGCCCTTAATTATCAGATGATTCCACAGGAAACAATACAACTTATCCAAAGCCGCATAGATATCATTGAGATCATTGGGGGTTTTGTAAAGTTAAAGAAAAGGGGAGCCAATTACCTTGGCTTATGCCCATTTCATAATGAAAAGTCTCCGTCCTTCACTGTTTCTTCTTCAAAAGAGATCTATAAATGTTTCGGGTGCGGCAGATCAGGCAATGCGATCAGTTTCATCATGGAGCATGAAAAGTATTCCTATGTGGAAGCACTTAAATGGCTTGCGGCGAAATACAATGTAGAAATTGAAGAGGAATACCGAAACCCGGAGCAGCGTCAGCAGCAACAGTTGGCTGACAGCTTATTTATCCTCAATAAATTTGGCCAGGAGTTTTTCTCGAATGCTCTTTTTGAGACGGAAGAAGGCCGGACTGCGGGACTGGGCTACCTCAAGGAACGGGATTTCAGGGAGGAAACCATCCGGAAATTTCAACTGGGTTATTGCCCGGAAGATGGTATGGCTTTTTCAAAAGCTGCTATCAGTGCTCAATACAATCCGGATATTCTGCAAAAAAGCGGTCTTTCTGTAATAAGGGATAATAAAACCTTTGACAACTACCGGGGCAGGATCATTTTCCCGATCCATAACCAGAGCGGCAAGGTACTTGGATTTGGTGCAAGGCTGATACGCAAGAACGACCGGGCCCCCAAGTATATCAACACACCCGAGAATGAAATTTACCTTAAAAGCAAATTACTCTATGGAATGTACTTTGCCCGACAGGCCATTGATAAACTCAATGAATGCCTGCTGGTAGAAGGATATACGGATGTAATATCCCTGCACCAGGCAGGCATTGAAAATGTTGTGGCTTCAGGCGGAACTTCTCTTACTATAGATCAGCTCAGGCTGGTGAGGAAGTATACCAACAACCTCACTATCGTGTATGATGGAGACAGTGCCGGTATCAAGGCAGCATCACGAGGACTTGACCTCGCCCTTGAAGAGGGATTAAATGTAAAACTTGTTATTATCCCCGACAATGAGGATCCCGACAGTTATGTAAAACGTATCGGTTCCGCTGCATTCCGGGATTTTATCGACCAGAGCAGGAAGGATATAATTCTTTTTCAACTGGAGATCGCATTAAAAGATGCCGGGAATGACAGCTCCAAAAAATCAGCTGTTGTTAACCAGATTGCAGAATCCATAGCAAGGATCAATAAAGCGGAAGATTTCACCCGACAGCAGGATTATATTCAGCGTTGTTCGGAACTTTTAAAAATAGATGAAGGCGGCTTAACCGCGCTGGTCAATAAACATATCCGCGAACGGCTGCAGGTACAGGAAAGGAAACAGCCGTTTGAAGAAGCCCCGGCCCAGGAAATAATTCCCCAGGAAGAATCATACGAACTATTATTCCGGGATGAATTACAGGAGAGGGCAATGGTAAGGGCGCTTATTGAATTTGGCATATTGCCCTGGGATAATGATGTAACGGTGGCCGACCACCTTTTTTCAGAAATTGAACAGAACGGGTTAAATGAACTGATCGATAACCAGCAGTTGCTTAAAATTGTTGACGTCTACAGGGATTGGTATAAACAAGGCATAGAGCCTACTGCCAAGAGTTTTTTGTACCACCAGGACCAGCAATTGAATATGCTCGCAGTTTCCTTAATGGATAATTCCAGTTTTGAAATCAGCCCTAACTGGGATGATAAATATGAAAGGAAAGTCCCAACGAGGGAAGAACTATACAAGGAAGAAGTCATTTCCTGTATGAATTACCTGAAACTCCGGAAAATAAAACGGCTTATCGCCGAAAATCAGCGGGATATGGAAAAAAGTTCAGATACGGACGAACAGATGAACCTGGTGGAAACACACCAGCACCTGAAACAGCTGGAAATGCAGCTGGTCAGCCGAATCGGGACGGTAATTGTAAAATAGGTTAGTCAGGCTTCAGCTTCCAGTTCCATAACCACTTCCTGTGACATTAATTCACCTTTCTTGCCAAATCTTACAGCGGTCCAGACATGATCCAGCGGTGTTTCAAAAATAGATTCAAGGCCCTTTGCTTTTAAGCAGGCCCAGGTGCAATGCCGGTTAAGGTCACTGACAATTTTAGAGGTAGCCTTGGGGTAAGCGATCCATAATTTGCCTTCATCATGGAGTGCAGGAAGAACCTCCAACATGATACCATTTAACTGGTTCTGATTTACGGCAAAAACAAGTGCGAAGTCGATTTTTCGGCTCCTGAGCAATGGAGTAACGCTTTTCGAGAAAGAGATCTTGGTAAATTGCTTCTCAATAGAGGAGGGTAAACCCTGAATAAGCAGATTTTTCTCTTCTTTGAGTTGAAGTTTTTCGAACACTGTTTGACACATGCTTCAACAATTTTAAGGGTTTGAGAGGGCAAAATTACGTTAATAAACCATTAAATCCAAGATAATTTACTATTATCTGGAATCGGGTTTGTAATATTTCATCGCCTCTTTAACATACTCCCTTACTTTGGTAATGCGTGTTTCGTCTGATGGGTGAGTGCTCAGGAACTCAGGTGGTTTATTTTCTGAACCTCCAACTTTTGCCATTCTTTCCCAGAAAGCAATGGCTTCCTGCGGGTTATACCCGGCCATGGCAGAAAAACCCAACCCGTATCTGTCAGCCTCAAGCTCCTGTTTACGTCCAAAAGGCAATGTACCGCCAACTGTGGATCCTACACCATAAGCCTGTAAAAAGAGGTCCTGAGTGGCGGCAGGCTGGTTGGCAACAGCAACAGAAAGGGCAACGCCACCCATTTGCTGCACCAACCCCTGGCTCATCCTTTCATTTCCATGCTGGGCAACGGCGTGGGCAATTTCATGACCCATTACAACGGCGAGTGAAGCTTCATTCTGGGTTACGGGAAGCAGTCCTGTATATACCACTACCTTTCCACCTGGCATGCACCAAGCATTAACCGCTTTGTCATCCACCAGGTTGAATTCCCATTTATAGCCTTTTAATAAATCAGCTTTACCCTGCCGGTTAAAGTAATCCGTTATCGATCCTGCAATCCGGCTTACCCACCCTTTTCACCATTTCTGCATCCTTATTGCCCGCAGAAGCTACCACCTTGTTCTCACCGAGAAATGACTGGTACTGCTGGGTCGCCATTTGCTGAAGTTCAGTTTCAGAAACCAGGATAAGCTGATTTCTGCCCGTAATTGAATTTTTCTGGCAGGAACCTAAGAAAAAAACAAGACTGCACAATAAGAGTAAATTCCTGAACATCATTTTTCAATTTTAATTAATCCATACAAGTTAGATACCAGACTATATGTACTGGCTGGTATATAGAACGATGAAGTGTATAAACGTTTATTTCCAATACGTTAAAATTACAAAGTGCAGTAAAAACATGGCAAAAAGAAAGAGGACTTAAGATAATAATTTAGCTGGGGCGTGCTTCAGGAAATCCGTCTTTCCCGGCGTTTATCCCTGTACTTTAAAATGGGGGCCTTGCTTTCGCTACCTCTAAGCAACCGCGTGATATTCTTCTGGTGGGTGAGTATCACCATTAAAGCCACTGCAATAGCAAAGAAACGATAGGTTTCATTACTTACATTGAAGATAACCAGGATAAATATGGGGAATGCCAGGCTTGCAAGTATGGAGCTAAGTGACACAAACCTGGTAATATATAAGACGAGCAGGAAAACACCAACACAGCTTAATGCTGTCCAAGGTGAAATGCCTAATACGAGACCAAATAATGTAGCCACTCCTTTACCACCCCTGAATTCTGCCCAAAGCGGGAATATATGCCCAACAACTGCGGCGAGACCCAATCCTATCTGGAAATTGGTCCTTGCAAAATCATTTACAACATAATATGGAAGAAGTAAGGCAAGTTTTACTGCCAGCAGTCCTTTTAGCATATCTACCAGCATCACTAAGGTTCCCCAGCGGGATCCCAACACCCTGAAAGTATTCGTAGCACCGGCGTTACCGCTGCCATAATCCCGTATATCAATTCCAAATACACCTTTGCTGACCCAAACCGCAGTGGGTATGGATCCAAGGAAATAAGCTAGTATGATAAGTCCGAGTTCATTCATCAGTCTAAAGGCTTAAACTTTAGGGTGCAAATATACTTAATCTAAAAATAACACTAAAATGCCTACCCTATTTCATAAACGATATTAATAACCAATTATTTTTCTCTTCTATCCTGAGAGGTTTTCCCAGCAGGCTAAAAGCCTGTACCATGTCTGCAAGATCTTCTTTAAGAATGCCGCTCATGATCAGTCCACCTCCCTTTTTAAGGCTTTCACAAAGGGAAGAAGCATGTTCAAGCAATATATGTTTATTAATATTGGCAAGGATCATATCATATTGATTCCGGGGAGGTATCTCCCCACTTAATAATAGCCTGATATTCCCAATTTGGTTCCTTGACAGGTTTTCCCCGGCATTTTCGATGCTCCAGGGATCATTATCAATTCCCTGGATTTCCGCTGCACCGGATTTAGAAGCCAGGATGGCGAGAATGCCGGTGCCTGTTCCAAAGTCAAGAACAGTTTTATCCTTCCATTCCCAGTTGCGCATTTCACGGATCATCAGGAATGTAGTGGCATGATGACCGGTACCAAAACTCATTTTCGGAGTAATTACAATTTCATATTCAACGCCATCTACAACATCATGAAAATCAGCTCTTACGGCTACATAATTATCGACTATAACCGGGTCAAATGAAGCTTCCCAAAGGGCATTCCAGTTTTCTTCCCTGATTTCATTCATTTCATAATCAAAGGGAATCGAATTTCTGAGTTCCTCAAGTGCCTTACTGTTAAAATGGCTTGACAGAATATAGGCTTTAAGTGTATCGCCTTCTTCCAGAAATCCGTCATAACCTGATTCCGCAAGCAGGGCGATAAGTATTTCCCTTTCCTCATGGTTCAGCCTGGTGATATGTATTTCCGTATAACTGTTCATAAAAAAATCCCGCATTTGCGGGATTAAGTATTTAGTGTTATGAATTTGGCCGGTCTGATTCAGATTCCCTTGGCCGTTGCATACCTTCAGGTTTTGGCATCAGCGCTTTGCGGCTCAGTTTGAATTTTCCTGTCTTAGGATCAAGGCCGATCAGTTTTACCTTTACGACATCACCCTCATTCATTACCCCTTCCATGGTCTCCAGGCGTTTCCAGCTTACTTCACTGATATGAAGCAATCCTTGTTTCCCAGGAATAAATTCAACGAATGCACCATAAGGCATAATTGATTTCACTTTAGCTTCATAAACTTCTCCCACTTCAGGAACGGAAACAATACCTTTCACCCAGTTTACTGCTTTCACAAGTCCGTCTTTATCCTTGCTGAAGATGCTTACTTCACCATAATTACCAACTTCTTCCAGGTTAATGGTGGTGCCTGTTTCGCGCTGGATTTCCTGTATTATTTTACCACCGGGTCCTATTACGGCGCCAATGAATTCTTTATCAATAAACAGTTTTTCCATCCTCGGAGCATGAGGCTTCACTTCTGCACGGGCTTCAGGGATACATGCATACATTGCGTCGAGAATATGCAAACGTCCCCTGCGGGCCTGCTCAAGGGCCTGCCTCATGGTCTCCATGCTCAGTCCGTCAACTTTAATATCCATCTGCACGCCGCAAATGCCATCACGCGTTCCCGTTACTTTAAAGTCCATATCGCCCAGGTGATCTTCATCACCCAGGATATCAGAAAGGATGGCATATTTACCATCAGTTGATCTTGTGATCAGTCCCATCGCGATACCACTAACGTGTTTGGGTACCGGAACACCGGCATCCATCAGCGCAAGTGAACCTGCACAAACTGTAGCCATGGAGGAAGACCCGTTTGATTCGAGGATATCACTTACTACCCTTACGGTATAAGGATATTCGTTACCCGGCATCATTTGCTTGAGCGAACGTTCGGCAAGTTTTCCATGTCCTACTTCCCTTCTTCCCGGTCCGCGGAGAAACTTGACTTCCCCGGTGGAGAAAGGAGGGAAATTATAATGCAGGATAAATTTGCTGTATTCAGAAATGGCCGCGCTTTCAATCAGCAGTTCATCTAAAGGAGTTCCTAAAGTAACTGTTGTAAGTGATTGTGTTTCACCACGAGTAAACAAAGCAGCGCCATGCGGAGAAGGAAGGATATCTACTTCCATATTGAGGGGGCGAACCTGGTCGAGCTGACGTCCGTCAAGCCTTACACGATCATCCACCATCATATTCCTGACCACATCCCATTTCAGGTCTTCAAAATATTTTTTAGCCAGTTTCACATCTGCATCGGCAACTTCTTCACCAAGGCTGGCCACGAGTTCCTTTTTCAAGGTATCATAAGCCTCGCTTCTTATTGCTTTTGCGCTCGCTGCTTTGGATATCTCATATATTTTATGTGAAGCAAATGAAGCTACTTTTTGCAGCAGTTCTTCGTTATGTGCAGGTTTCGTATAGTCACGCTTACCGCTTACACCTACTTTCTGTCTTAATTCTTCCTGGGCTTTAATCTGGATGCGAATGGCATCATGCGCAATTTCCAATACCTTGATAAGGTCCTCTTCACTGCATTCCTGTGATTCACCTTCCACCATCATCAGGTTCTTCTCCGTAGCGGCAACGATGAAATTAAGGTCGGCCTTGGCTATTTCACTTCTCAAAGGGTTTACAATGAATTGTCCCTCAACCCTGGCTACCCGAACTTCAGATATGATTTCCTTGATAGGAATATCAGAAACCGCCAATGCTGCAGAGGCTGCGAGGCAGGCCATGGCATCAGGCATGACTTCCGGATCAGAAGATATCAGGGTAATGATCACCTGCACTTCGCAGAAATAATCTTCCGGGAAAAGAGGCCTGAGTGCCCGGTCTACGAGCCTACTGGTCAGGATCTCATAATCATTAAGCCTGGCTTCGCGCTTAAAGAAGGATCCGGGGATCCTGCCAGCGGAAGCAAATTTTTCCATATAATCAACGCTAAGGGGGAAGAAATCCTGTCCTTCCTTAGCTTCCTTATTGGCCACGACAGTAGCTAATAAAACGCAATTTCCCAGCGTAACGGTTACTGAACCATCTGCCTGGCGTGCGAGTCTTCCTGTTTCCAGGGAAATTTTTTTACCGTTCCCGAGATCTATACTGGAACTGATAGGTTGTGAAAGCATAATTTATAAATTAAAGGGAGGGAACAAAAAAACTATTCCCAACACTGGGTTGGGAATAGCGATAGAGTATCTGAAGTTATTTCCTGAGACCGAGTTTCTCGATAAGCTGGCGGTAAACCTGCAGGTTGTTTTTGCTGAGGTATGTGAGCAGGCTTTTACGCTGGCCTACCATGGCCATCAAACCACGGTGGGTGGAAAAATCCTTTTTATTTTTCTGAAGGTGGGAAGAGATATGATTTATCCTTTCCGTAAGTAATGCGATCTGCCCTTCAATAGAACCGGTGTTTTTCTCTGTACCACCAAATTCCGCAAAGATCCCTGAAATTTTTTCTGAAGTTAAAGCTGACATCTAATTAATTTTTTTAGCATCCTAAATTTACCCTATTATAAATAGAGCGCAAAAGTAAGGAAATTTTCTAAACCACTAATGAAATGGATATAAAAGGATGCAAAAAACCTTTTGGTACGGAAATTCCTGTTCCTGGCTGGTCGCGGCTGATTTATTGTAGCTGCTTCAGGTTAAGTGAATACAGCACAATGAACAATATGCCCACAATACCGAAACCCAAGGGTAAGTCCGAGGCTGAGCAGGTTGGAGGCCCCGAAAATAATCAGCGGGGTAGCCACAAGAACCACAGTACCAGCCACATATAACCAGAATCCGATCTTCCTGAGCCTGAACATCAGGATGGCACCACCCAGGGTAACCAGGTTGGAAATAAATCCCAGCAGGTAGTTTTGTTTTAATTTTTCGGGATCCAGCATGGCCGACGCACCTGAAATCATTTTCTCCGCCAGCTTCTTTCCTTCCCCGGAGGCTACTTTTTCATCAACTTTCTCTTTGGTCTGATCAATGGCTTCATGTGCTATTTCCGTTAAAACATCGGCATTCACATAATTCGTCAGCGAATTTATAATACCCATCCCGCTTCCCAGGAAAGTGAGGACACATAATACGGTAAGGAAGTCGGACCTGCGTTTCGGGGCTTGCACCTGTGTCGGGGAATCCATCCTGAATGGTTTGAGTGAACAATTATAATAAATTATCTGGCAGTAATCATTTTATTTTACCCCTGAAAAGTGAAAACATCCTGATTAACAACCTGCCCGCAATGAAGCATATTTATTTCTGTGTAACCAATGACCTGCGCTTCGACCAGCGAATGGGCCGGATCTGCCAATCCCTGGCAGACGCTGGTTTTATGGTAACCCTGGTGGGCAGGAAAAACAGGAAACAGGCAGTTCTCCCGGAGAAACCGTACCGGCAGGTTGTTCTTGACTGTTACTTCCGGAAGGGAAAGTGGATGTACCTCGAATATAATATCAGGCTATTTTTTTTCCTCCTGAAGAACAGGCCCGATGCCATTACTGCAATCGACCTGGATACTATAGTACCCTGTTACCTGGTCTCTGCCATTCGGAAAATTCCAAGGGCCTATGATGCCCATGAACTGTTCACTGAATTGAAGGAAGTGATGACACGCCCGGTGATACATAAGATTTGGTTAACCATTGAAAACTGGATGGTGCCCCGGTATCCGAAAGGCTATACGGTTTCATTGTCCATTGCCCAGGAATTCAGGCGGCGCTATGGCGTTGAATATGGTGTGATTATGAATACACCAATATTAAGGAATACTGCACCTAAGAGTACAGGGAATAAAAAATACCTTTTGTACCAGGGTGCAGTAAATGAAGGAAGAGGACTGGAATGGCTTCTGCCGGCAATGGCGAATGTGGATGCCGAACTTTGGATATGTGGTGAAGGAAATTTTTCCGACGAATGCAGGAGGCTGATTACAGTGTACGGACTGGAAAAGAAAGTGATCATGAAAGGAATGCTGGATCCCGAAAACCTGCAACTTGTCACAGAGCAGGCATATGCGGGAATTAACCTGGTTGAACCGATTGGATTAAACCAGGTGTATTCCCTGGCCAATAAATTCTTTGATTACATGCATGCCGGCATACCGCAGTTAACAATGGACTTTCCTGAATACAGGAGGATCAATGATGAATTTGAAATAGCCCTGCTGTTAAAAACACTGACACCTGAACTTATATCCGGCGCACTGAACAATTTACTGGGAAATGAGGTTTTGTATAACAGGTTGCTTGCAAACTGCCGGGCAGCATCGTCAGTATACAACTGGCAACTTGAAGAAACCAAGCTCAAGCAGTTCTATAATAATATATTTGCCTGATTGGATAAGCATCTCCATATAGTTTGTCTCGACGTACCCTACCCTCCTGATTATGGCGGTGTATTTGACCTTTTCTATAAAATAAAATCATTGTCGGAAGAAGGTGTGCGTATCCACCTTCATTGCTTTGAATATGGCAGGGGCAGAAAAAAAGAACTGGATGCGTATTGTGAAGAAGTACACTATTACAGCAGGAATACAGGTCACAAGGGGATGTCCATGTCCATCCCCTACATGGTGAGTTCCAGGGCCAATGATGCGTTGCTGGGCAACCTGCTGAAGGACGATTATCCCATTTTACTGGAGGGCATCCAGTGCAGTTATTTCCTATACACAGGGAAACTGAAAGGCAGAAAAGTCATTCTGCGGCTCTACAATGTGGAGTTTCATTATTACCGACAGCTGGCAAGGCAATCCAGGTCACTGTTTAAAAAAATACACTACTGGAATGAAAGCAGGCTGCTGAAAAAATATGAACGCGCCATTGCCAACAAATGCCTTATCCTGGCTATCACGGAAAAAGATGTCATAGATTATAAAAATATTTTCCAGGCACAGCAGATAGCCTACCTGCCAGCATTTATCGGATGGCGTTTCCCGTTATGCCAGGAAGGCCTTGGAACGTTTTGCCTGTATCATGGAAATCTTTCTGTTCCGGAAAATGAAAAGGTAGCCAGCTGGCTGCTCGAAGAAATTTTCAGTGAACTGGAAATTCCATTCGTTATCGCCGGAAAAAATCCTTCGCCGCAGCTTGAACACCTGGCACACAAAAAGCAAAATACCTGCCTTGTGGCAAACCCATCGGAAAAAGAAATGTTTGACCTTATTCAGAAAGCCCAGATAAATATTTTGCCTTCTTTCACTACAACCGGCATCAAATTTAAATTTCTGTATTCCATATTCTGCGGACGACACTGTATTGTGAATGAGGAAATGACGGAAGGAACAAAACTCGAATCAGCATGCCATATAGCCAACAATGCTGATGCCTTCAAATCCATACTGATGCAGCTTTACCGTAAACCTTTTGATGATGAGGAAATTCATTTAAGGGAAAACCTCCTGCATCATTATTATAACAACGCGGAAAATGCGAAACGATTGACAGAATGGATCTGGCAATGAAGATGTGCATTTAATCTATCGATATGGTTGCGTTATCGATTACCCTCCCTTTTTCTGTTTTAATGGTCCTTCCCGGAAATTTATTGATCACCATATAGTCGTGCGTTGCCATGACAACGGCAGATCCGAATTCCTTTGAAATCCTGAACAGCAGGTTCATTATTTCATCACTGGTTTCAGGATCCAGGTTACCCGTTGGTTCATCTGCCAGTATCAGTTTAGGTGAATTCAACAGTGCCCGGGCAAGGTCTACCCTTTGCTGCTCGCCACCGGATAATTCAAATGGATACTTGAATCCCTTTGTTTTCAAACCCACTTTATCAAGTACATCAGTAATTTTCTCTTCGATGAGTTTCTTGTCTTTCCATCCTGTTGCCTGTAATACAAACTCAAGGTTATCGTGAACATTCCTGTCTGTCAATAACTGGAAATCCTGGAACACTATGCCGATGGTCCGGCGAAGAAATGGCACTGTTTTCCAGGTGAGATCCTTCAGGTTAAATCCAACCACTTCCCCCTCTCCTTCTGTAAGAGGCAACTCTCCGTAAAGCGTTTTCAGCAGGCTTGATTTTCCCGTACCGGTTTTCCCGACGAGATATACAAATTCACCTTTGTCGATGGAAATATTGACATCCTGGAGAATGAGCGATTTCCCCTGGTAAACATTTGCTTTGCGCAGTGCTAAAATTTTTTCTGCCATTGGACAAAATTAAATCAATAAGGTTGACAATCATGAATATTTACAGATTCCGGAAGGGGTATGTACATCTACAAATTTGTCAGCAGATGCAATAACCTTTCCGATGATGCGTGCCTCAATGCCAAAATCGGCAGCCTTCCTGATCATCACACCGGCATTTTCCGGTGTCGTATATAATTCGAGCCGGCATCCCATATTGAATACCTGGTACATTTCCCTGTCATCCGCCCCGCTGGATTGCTGAATCATGGCAAATACTTCCGGTGCCGGAAATAGATTATCCTTTATCACGGCCAGGTTTTCCGGCAGATACTTCAGGCATTTTGACTGACCGCCACCACTGCAATGTACCATTCCGTGCACCATATGGAAATGATGCTCAAGAATTTCCCTGACAAATGGTGCAAACGTACGGGTTGGACTTAACAGTAATTTACCCACATTAAGGTCAAAATACTGGTCATTCCAGTGTATGCCTACAGGATCAGTAAGCCGGTGTTTTCCAATGTATACCACAGCATCATCCGTTCCGGGGTCAAAGGATTCAGGAAAATGTTCTGCATACCACTTGCTCAGCATATCATGTCGCGCACTGGTGAGACCATTGCTGGCAATTCCGCTGTTATAATTCGTTTCATATGATGCTTTCCCGTATCCCGCTATGCCAACAATTACATCTCCTGCTGCAATAAGGTCGTTCGTAATCAGTTTGTCTTTTCTCCACCTTGCGGTCAGTGTTCCATTTACGGCTATTGTTCGCACCACATCTCCCACATCCGCCGTTTCCCCGCCGAGATAACGGATATGTATACCCTGTCCGGCAAGACTATTGAATAACTCCTGTGTGCCGTTAATCACTTCACCCAGCACTTCACCCGGTATAAGGTGTTTATTGCGATCGATGGTGGAATTAAAAACCAGGTTATCATAAATACCCACACAAAGCAGGTCGTCAAGGTTCATGACTACGGCATCCTGTGCAATACCACGCCATACCGAAATATCTCCTGTTTCTTTCCAATACAGATAGGCCAGAATGCTTTTTGTTCCGGCGCCATCTGCATGCATTACAGATACATACCTGTCGTCCCCGCCAAGATAATCAGGGTAAATTTTGCAAAATGCATTTTTGTACAGGCCGGCATCCAGTTTACTGGTTGCTGCATGAACCTCCTCCTTTTGGGCAGAAACGCCCCTTTGCTGATATAAACTCATGAAACCGATTAGATGGCGCAAAACTAACCAATCATCGCGCAACTACAGGCGGATTTTTATAAACAAGGGAGGTTTTTTTAGTTAGATTTGCCTCCGCTTTTTATGCAGGTACACCGAAACATAGATGATCTCCCGCTTTTTCGCAAAGCTGTTATTACCATTGGAACATTTGATGGTGTTCACCTGGGCCACCAACGCATCATCCAGCAGATGAAGGCGGAAGCCAATGTTTGCGGGGGGGAAACTGTGATCCTCACTTTCCATCCCCATCCCCGCAAAGTGGTGAATGGCAGCAAGCATGAGATATCCCTGCTCAATTCACTGGAAGAAAAAATAGCATTGCTTAGCGCGCATGGAATTGATCACCTTGTTGTAATTCCCTTTACCGACCAGTTTTCAAAAATGAGCGCCAGGGAGTATGTGAGCCGTTTCCTGGTTGGCAAATTCCATCCTTATAAACTGATTATCGGATACGATCACCGCTTTGGGAACGACAGGATGGGTAATTATGAATTACTGGAAGAAATGGGCCCGGGTAATGGGTTTTCGGTATATGAAATTCCGGAACATATCGTTAACAGCCTTACGGTAAGTTCAACCAATATACGCAAAGCATTACTGGCTGGTAAACTTGAAGAAGCCAATAAGTACCTGGGGTATCCATATATGCTTAGTGGTAAAGTGATACATGGAGATAAAAGAGGACGAACCATCGGATTTCCCACCGCCAACCTGGAAGTGACCGACGGGGAAAAACTCATCCCTGCAAATGGCGTTTATGCTGTTATGGTCCAGGCCGGACAATGGGGAACAATACACAAAGGGATGATGAATATCGGCGTCAGGCCCACCGTGGGTGGTATCAGCAGAATGATTGAAGTGAATATTTTTGATTTTTCAGAAGATCTGTATGGTGAGCCTTTGCGTATTTCTCTGTATCATTATATAAGGGAAGAAAAGAAGTTTTCCTCACTGGATGAACTCCGCAATCAGATCAGCAAAGACAAGGAAGAAATTTCGTCACTTATGAACGGAAAATGATCAGTATGATTTGTCCATAATTTTCACCACCATTTCCTTGAGCAGGGAAGCATCTTCACTGCCTGCATCATTGACGCCAAGGCTCCTCAGGTTATATTCATGCAGCAACAGCAAAATATTTTCCACCCCTTCCAGTGAATAATTACGCACCGCCACCTGGTAGTCTTTTATGAAGAAAGGACTTATTCCCAAAGTGGCAGCTGCCGACTTTTCATCATTTTGTGGAATGCTGAACATCATATATGCCTTGCTGAAAAAACCATGGATGGCAGGTAAAACCATTTGAATGGGACCTGCTTTTGGATTATCCTCGAAATACCGGATTATCCTGATGGCCCTGGTCATTTCCCTTTTTGCGATGGCATTCTGCAATTCAAAAACATTGAATTCCCTGCTTACACCAATATACTTTTCTATATCCTCTTCTTTTATCTCCCTTCTCTGGCCAAGGTTCACAATCAGTTTATCCACTTCATTTGAAATCCTGCTGAGGTCATTCCCGATATGATCTACCAACAGGTATAATGCCTTGGGATCAATGAGAAACCCTTTATTATGCACCAGTTGGGAAGTCCATTCAGGCAACTGATTGTCATACATTTTTTTAGTGGTCAGCACTTCCGCCTTCTTTTTAAGGGCTTTTGCCATGCTTCCACGCCCGTCCAGTTTTTTCTCCTTATGACCAACTATAAAGACAGTAGACGCAAGGGGCTGGTCAATATAGGCTTCCAGTTTATCAATATCCTTCATTTGCTGCGCTTCCTTTAATAATACCACCTGCCTTTCGGCAAACATGGGGTATCTTCTGCAGGCATTAATTACTTCGGTCCATGCAGCATCCTTACCATAAAATACCACCAGGTTAAAGGATGCCTCTTCAGGAGATAATAAATGGTGTTCAGCATAATCCATCAGTACGTCTATATAATAACCTTCCTCCCCTTCCAGCCAGTACACGGGTTTAAACTGCTTTTTTTTCCAGTCCTGTATGATTTTTTCTGTGCTGATGATGTAAATTTTTCCGAAGGTAATTCATAATCAAGTGTGTAGGGCATTCCAGAGTCTTCCACATAAGGTGGAAAACTGTCTACAGAGGAGATTTTTCAAATGATTAACTTCATGATTCTCAGTATTATAAGATTTCTGGCATGATTTTGGGAATCATCCCATCGAATCCCGTTTTTCAGGCAGCAAGCAGATAATAGCAAATTGTGGGTAAGGGTCTGGCCAGGAAACTTTTAATATCCAGAAAACGTTTATTCACAATTGTTTATATAAATCAACTCAAATAAAAAATCAATCATGAGCGCCACTAATTTTCCTTCAGCGACACCACAGACACCAGCTCCTAAAAAAGACAACAGGGGTTTAATATATGGTGTACTGATTGCCGCCCTTCTCGGTACATGGGGCTATATCATTTACGATAAAAGCAAAACCAAAGAAGTAATCCAGCAAAAAGATGTTCAGTATGCAGTTCTGGATTCTTCAAAAAACATGGTTCAGAAAGAATATGAAGATGCCCTTCTTCGTCTGGATGCCATGACCGGCACCAATACTAAATTGGACAGCCTGGTAAAGAGCAAAGACAAAGAACTTGATGGCATGAAATCAAGGATTCAGACACTGGTTAGGAAGCAGAATGCTTCTGCAGCTGACCTTGCTGAAGCTCGCAAACTGATCAAGGATTTAAATGGCAAAATCGATGGTTATGTTGCTGAAATCGAAAGGTTACAGGGAGAAAATCTCCAGTTGACTGCTGATAAGCAAACGCTGACTACGCAGAAAGCTGAACTGGAAACAAATCTTACTACCACAACAGCTGCAAAACAGGCTGCTGAAGAAAAAGTAGATATCGGTTCTACACTTCATGCTTCAAATTTCAAAATTGCAGCCATTAACGAGAAATCAAGTGGAAAGGAAAAAGCCACTACAACTGCAAAGAAGGCTGACAAATTCCGTATCTCCTTTGATCTCGATGAAAACCTGATCACACCAACAGGAGATAAAGATTTGTATATCATCGTTACTGATCCTGCAGGTAAAATCGTTTCTGAAAGTGGTCTGAATTCAGGAAGTTTCACTACCAGGAAAGATGGCGAAAAGCAATTCACCAATAAAGTAACTGTTGCTTACGAACAAGGTGTCAAGAAAAATGTAAGCTTTGATCTTAAGCAAAGCGATAAATATGCTCCAGGTAACTATAAAGTAGAAGTTTACAACAATGGTTTCAAGATCGGAGAAAATACCGTTGTCCTGAAGAAAGGCGGACTGTTTAGCTAATCAATTAACACTAGACCGGAGTCTGGAGACTTTAGACTAGAGAAAAGAAAAATATCTTATAAAGAGGTTGGACAATTCCAACCTCTTTTTTATTTCCAAATTATTTTCTTATGACCAGACACTAATCTCCAGTCTATGTCTCAGTCTGTTGAACCCTCAACCCTTAACCCTCAACCCTCAACTAAAATAATGCCCTGACCTGGGCCCTTCCGGTATGCACCATGCCTGATGTACCAGACTTCCTTCCTTCATACTGAAGGTTAACTTCCAGGAAGGTGGTTAGTCTTTTAGTGAGATCAGTGGTAAGACAGGAAATTTTTCCCGGGAAGCAAACCATCCAGCATGATATACGAAATCGATGTATTGGCAACAGCATTATATTGTATCTGGCTATAGGTAAACCGGGTAGTTAATGAAGTATTGGATACCACATTATATTTTATATCAAGAATAACTGAATGATTCACGGATTTTTCTCCGCCACCTTCATTTTTTCGGTCATCCCATTTATAACTGAGCTGACCTCGAAAATCTGTGCCCTTGGTGTAAGTGAACCGGGGTTCCATGGAAATGCCCCTGATATCGAAATTCCGGTTATTGAATTGAGGGGATTCCAGCCTGTTGGTCAGCAGGCGGGTAATAATATCCCATGTATATGATTTACCCATATTTACCCTGGCCTTCATATTCCAGTCGTTCAGTTTCCTTGTTTCATATCCGTAGGAAAGAAATGCCCGTCCGGAGTGTCCGGATATTATTGATGTCAATTCCCCATAAGCTGCTGAAACGATTATAAGAAAATGAATTGCTGTATAACTGGTCAAGCGTGATGAGTGAAGTATCAGAAAAAGGATTTTCAAAAGGATTGAATTGCCCAAGTCCGTCAGCTATTGTTTTCCGGCTGATCTGGAGTGCACTTTGAAAATACAACCTTGTCATCAGCCTTTTGAATCCTTCCGCTTTTGCCGGATTTATGGCAGACCTTGGATTAATTGTGACACTATAATTGAACTGGAGATAATTTGCTTTGATAAACTCCGTGGTAGGCGTGAATACCCTGATATACTTTGCCTGGTCCTGGAATCTTGCCACTTCAAATTCATTGATCTGCTGCACACCGTCATTGTTATAATCTATCCAGGTATATTCTCCCTGACCTGCGGGTACTTCGAGGTAAGCATAATCCTTGCGGGGCTCCTGCCCGGTACCCAACTCATAAAGTACATTACCGCTGACTCCCCCCTTCCAAACATTGGTAAGGTATTCTGCCCTGCCTAACAAGGTTTCCTCTGGTTTTAACGTGGTTAATTTTGGATCCAGGATATTCAGTTTACGGTAGGTGGTATTTAGCCTCAGCTGGTGATGCTCATTTTTCATCAGTTCCGTATAGAAATTATAATTCTGGCTCCTGTCGGTCTTCACCAGCGCATTTCCGGCAGGGTATTTATCAGAACGTGTAAAGAAACTCATGCCCCATTTATTTGGCGCTTCGGGCGATTTCAAATAAATGGTCCAGGTATCAAATGAAAAGCTGGAAAGATTGAGTGAATCGTAATTTTTGTATTTGAGTTCATTATGTTCCAGGGAATAGTTAAGACCAACCTGGTAATTGCCAAATTTTTTCATCTTCCTGGATATATCAATTATTGGTCGCAGGAAAAATCCTTTTTGCAATTGTTGATCGATGCTGGTATACACAAAACGGTTATTAAGTTTCCATCCACCTATTTCTGCAATATGGATCAAACTGTTCCGGTAAGCTGAATAATTGTTGCTTCTCAGGTATCCGGAAAAATTATACGTGAATGAATTATTGGTTTTATCTTTCAGTGTGGCCGCTGCAGAAAAAAGATTTTCCGTGGCAGGAGTGGCGTCAAAAGTGAGCCCCCAGTCGCGGTTAAATTCTACATTTCGCAGGCGTTCAAGCGGATTGAAATTGGCGCCGGTATATTCGTAGTATAGATGATGTATTCAGTTGCAGGTCCCTGGCCCCGTGAAGAGGTTTAGTATGGTTCACCATTATTCTCCCGGCCAAGCCCTGGTCATTCCCTTTATCCTTTGAGGAGAAAGTATTGATGTCTTTTGTACTCATGGCCATTTCCGTTTTTATGGCAATATTGCCCTGTGTGTAATCCGCACCAAAAGAAAGCATCTGTTGTTTCTTGGGGGCAACCAACAGGGTTGCCGCAACATAATCACCCTGCTTTAATCCGTTTGAATCAGGTGAAACCCATTTATATACTTTTCCATTGGCGTTAGCTGCCTGGTCAAGCTGATAATTTCCATTACCCGCACCAACTTCTATAAAACCCAGGCTATACAGGTTAGATGCCGGTTGCGGTGAATACACATAGATGGAATCCGAATTACCAAAATAGCTGGTATCAATTTTTGCATATAGAATTTTCCCGGTGGCAAATGTATCCCTTACTGCAGAAGGATAGTACGCTTTTTGGGTGCTGTCGCCCAGGTCAGCAAGGAATTGTTTCTGTGCATTGTCCAGCGTCTGGTTGATCGGTGAATTTTTTGCATCGTTGTTATTGTATGCGCCAACCCTAAACTTCAATTTCTTATTGAAGTTCACCTCATCTGTAACGAACAATTGTGCATTCAGGTAATTCCGGTCAGCATATTCAAATTCAACCTGGAGCCGCTTATCCTTGGTGATCATTCGTTTAGGCGTGAACGTTATTTCCGCGGTATTGTAATTGATTACATAATCCTGGTCTTCGCCCCTCTGCATCAGTTCCCCGTCGATCCATACCCGTTCAGTTCCGGCAAGTATGATAAAAAACAGTTCATTATTGGCACCTGTAAGCCGGTATGGTCCCTGGTTTCCTTCAAGGCCCTGGAAAATATTCCGGGTAAATTTTCCTTTGGCCACGGCACCGCTTAACAACACCTTATTGGTGGCTGTTTTACTGACGCGGTTTTCAGTTTCATAAGCAACACCCTGTAATCTTTTGTAGAAATTCAGGTAATAGCTCTGGCTTTGCCTGATATCAATATCCCCGATACTGAATCTCCACTTATTTTTAAAAAACTGGATATACACCTGGTCGAATTCATTAAGGTTCTGGGTATTGCCATCAGGTTGTACGGGAATGTTATTGTCGGTGATTGCTGCGGCAATCTGTATGCTGTCGCCCAGGTATCCGTTTAACTGGAGGTTAAGACTTGAATTAACGGAAACATCCTGCTGGTTGCCAAAACTGATCCCCCTTCCAAAGCTTCCGTTATAGGTTATATTCCCAAAGTCAAAGAGATTTTCTTCCGTCTCTTTTTTATTGCGGAATTCAAGGGGCTGTACCACAAATTTTCCCATAACGGTATCAAACTTCATCCTTTGGGCGGGTGCATTAAGTTTTCCGGGGAATATCCTGTAGGTGACTGGCACACTATCCGTTTCCGGCAATTTTTTCCAGTTCAGCAGTCCATTTATGGGATCAACCTGGTACCAGGAAGTATCAATACCCGGGATTACAACACTATTTGGGATGATACTAAATGAATCAAGGGCAATTTGTCCGGTACGTACAGGGATCCATTTTTTCCTCAGGTTTGAAGAAGAGGGTTTCTGAGCCCGCACCATACAAGACAACATCACCAGGACCAGCAGCCATATTACCCGCTTCCAGATCAAGAGGTATGCAGTTTTTCTATAAATGCCTAAAAATATGATTTATTGCGTAAGAGGCTGTATTTCAAGTGGCAGGAAGCAAAAAAGCGGAATATTTGACATATTCCGCTTCCCAGCCTGGATTAAACACCATAATCCGGTTATAAGACAGTCCTGAATTACCCTACAATCTTCATGGTATCTGGGTTCCAATTGATGATTTTGGATTTTTCATAACTAAGATTGGCCAATACAGCCGGACCTGCGGCCCTCAATCCGAAAGTAGCGTCTTCCACAACTTTTTTACCGGTGCGGATAGATTCAAAGAAATTGACAAAGTGATCATAACGGTCATCATAGCCATCCGGAGCAGCAAACTTCTGCTCTGCCGGCCTGGCCGACTTCTTATCTTCTTCCGTAAATTGTTTTGAATACCATTCAGCATATTCTTTCTGCTGGGCCTCTGAAAATGTGAAATAGCTGTCATATCCGCCGAATCCCGGTGCCTTAGGCAGTTTGGCATTCCTCATGGTAAACCGGTTCCCCTGCAATTCCAGTACTCCTTCAGTGCCGGTAATACGGGTTCTTCCACCTCCTCCGGAACCATCGGCAAAATTCACCCTGAGCATCATCTGGAAGGACGGATGGTTTTGTGTTTTAGGGTAATCCATAATGGATGCCATTACATCCGGCACATCCCTCCCGTCTTTCCACAGACTCAACTGTCCTGCTGAAAAAATTCGGTTAGGGCCATTCGAATCCATCGCATGGTGCACGGCAGAAATAAGATGGACAAACAGGTCTCCAGCCACCCCGGTTCCGTATTCCTTATAATTGCGCCAGCGGAAAAACCTTGTAGCATCAAATGGCCTTTTTGCCGTATCTCCCAGGTAACGATCCCAGTCAACTGTCTTCGGAGAGGCATCAGTAGGAATAGAATATTGCCATGCACCCATGGCACTGAAACGGTCATTGATCGCTTCAATCATATTCACTTCACCGATGGCGCCGGATTTAATCAATTTCTTGGCTTCTGCCAGGGCCACACTGGAAACACCCTGGCTACCCACCTGGAATACTTTCTTTGATTCCTTTTCAGCTTTAATTATTGCAGCACCATCTTCCACATGCTGGATCATGGGCTTTTCACAATACACATGCTTACCTTTTTTGAGGGCTGCAATGGATATATGATCATGCCAGAAATCAGGCACGGCAACAATCACGGCATCGATATCCTTTCGCTCCAGTATTTCACGATAATCACGGGTGGTAAATATCTGGTTGCCGTATTTCTCCTTGCACCGTCTGTAAACGGCCATCATACAGGTCACAAACAGCCACCAGTTCAACCCCGGGAACTTTCAAGGCAGTATCCATATCAAAGTGGCCGATGATACCCATTCCAATCCCGGCAATTTTAATGTTATCGGCAGAACTGATCTTTTTATCAGAGGTAAGGATTTGGACACGTTCTTCCCCTAATGCAGACAGGGATGAAAGGGATAAAAGTCCGGCGGTTCCTCCCAACTGACGGATAAATTTTCTTCTTGATGACATAAGCTATCGTTGTTTGCCGTAAATTATATAAAACAGTGCAAATGGATTCATCCTTTTTTTACCGGCCATATACTTTATGTCCGCCAACATAGGTAGCCACCACCTTTACATCACGAATTTTTTCCGGAGCAATGCTGAATAAATCTTTATCCAGGATCACAAAATCCGCCAGTTTTCCTGCTTCAATAGTACCCTTGTTTTTTTCATCAAAGGATGCATATGCGCCACCGATGGTATAAGCCCGCAAAGCCTTTTCAACACTGATTTTCTGTTCAGGGATCCATCCGGAAGGATTTTTATTGTCCAGCGTCCTCCTTGTTACAGCAGCATAAATTCCTTCCAGCGGTGAAGGAGGCGCTACATACCAGTCGCTTCCAAATGCGAGTAAAGCACCGGCTTTATCAAGGCTGTTAAATGCATAAGTAGTGCGGCTGCGATCCAGGCCAATATATTTTTCTGCCCAGCAACCGTCATCAATAGCGTGATATGGCTGCATGCTTGGAATTACTTTCATATCTGCCAGTCTCTGGATATCATCAGGATGGATATGTTGTGCATGTTCAATCCGGAAACGCCTGTCGCGTACACCATTCCGTTTTGTCACCGAATCAAAAACATCCAGCTGTACGCGAATGGCTTTATCACCAATGGCATGAACCATCACCTGTAACCCGCTTGCATCGGCATTGAGTGTATACGAAAACAATGAATCCGGGGCGGTAATAAACAGTCCTTTATCAGCAGGCTTATCATTAAATGGTTCAAGCATGGCAGCAGTATGAGAGCCCAGTGAACCATCAACAAAACCTTTTAATCCACCGATTCGGAGCCATTGATCACCTTTGCCGTTTTTATGTATTTCATCACGCAATTTCGCCCAATCGGTAAGTGGCAGGCTGGCGTATATCCTTGTTGTTAAAAGGCCTTTTTCATGGATTCTTCTGAATGTTTCCAGGTCAGACCAACTGCCCATATTATGCAGGCTTGTAATGCCATTGGATGCATATAATTTCATGGCGGCATCCATGGCCTTATCCTTTATATCCACCGGTGGATCAGAAATGGCTTTACTGATGATGTCCATTGCATTATCCTTAAAGACACCGGTGATTAAACCTTTTTCATTTCTAACAATCTCACCACCGGGAATTTTTTGTAAAGATGAGGTCACTCCTGCCCGCTTCATGGCAATGGTATTTGCAATGCCCATATGCCCATCCATACGCAAGAGCCAGACGGGGTTTTCCCGGGTAACTGAATCGATCCATGAAGCTTCGGGAAGTTCACCACCCCAGTTCTGGTGGTTCCATACACCCCCTGTAATCCATGTACCGGCAGGTAATGTTTTAGCATATTCAGCGATAAGCCTGATGAACTCTTCCTTGCGGGTAACATCCCTGAGCTGAACGGCCAGCAGACTATATCCGCCATCCATCAGGTGAACATGACAATCAATGAAACCAGGAACAATCATCTGTCCCTGCGCATCAATGACGCTGGTACTGTCTGAAATAAATTTTTTACAGGTTTCCCTGTCACCTACAAAAATCAGGGAATCTCCACTAACGGCTAATGCTTCTGCCCATGGCTGAGCGGAATTACCGGTCCAAATATGCGCGTTTATAATAGCAAGTGATGCTGTATGCTGATCATTATCCGAACTGCAGGAAGTAAAATATAATGAAAACAGTGCCAGGGAGAGGAAAAAATTCTTCATGGCTAAATATAAAAAATCCTTTCCGATTTACGCCTTATTCATCTCCGCTGACTGCGGCAGCAAGGTATTCACGGTTTAACCTGGCAATATTGACAACCGAAATTTCTTTAGGGCATTCTGCTTCGCATGCATAGGTGTTGGTGCAACTGCCAAATCCTTCTTTATCCATTTGTGCAATCATGCTGATGACACGGTTTTTTCTTTCAGGTTCGCCCTGTGGAAGAAGTCCGAGATGTGAAATCTTTGCAGAAACAAACAGCATGGCGGATGAATTTTTACAGGCGGCCACACAGGCACCGCATCCGATACAGGCTGCAGCGGCAAAAGCATCATCTGCCTTATCCTTATTAACGGGGATGGCATTGCCATCAACCGCATTACCCGTATTCACAGAAATGAATCCGCCGGCCTGGATGATCCTGTCGAAAGCAGAACGGTCTACCATCAGGTCTTTCATCACGGGAAATGCATTGGCGCGCAAGGGTTCAACCACAATGGTATCCCCATCTTTATATGCACGCATATGCAACTGACAGGTAGTGGTGGCCTTCCATGGTCCATGCGGACGACCATTGATATACATGGAGCAGTGTCCGCAGATACCTTCCCGGCAATCATGATCAAAAGCAATGGGATCGTTTCCTTCAGGAATCAGTCTTTCATTCAGCACATCAAACATTTCCAGGAAAGACATTTCAGAAGAAATGTCCCTGACCTCGTAAGTTTCAAAACGGCCGGCATCTTTCCTGTCTTTCTGACGCCAAACTTTCAGCGTAAGATTCATGTTGTAGTGTTCCATATTCTAATTTGCAAATTTTATTTGTAACTTCTCTGGCTTGGCTTCACCACTTCATACAGCAGGTCTTCCTTATTTAGTGTCCATTGACTTTCGCCTTTATATTCCCAGGCTGAAACATACATGTATTTCTCATCATCCCGCATGGCTTCGCCTTCAGGAGTCTGGTATTCCTCCCTGAAATGACCACCACAACTTTCATTCCTTTCCAGTGCATCTATGCACATCAGTTCGCCCAATTCAATAAAGTCTGCCACCCTGCCGGCTTTATCCAGTTCGGGGTTCATTTCATTAACGCCACCGGGTATGCTGAACATCAGACCAGAATTCTTTTTTCAATGCCCTGTATCTCTGCAATGGCTTCCTTGCAATCCTTCTGCATTACGGGCCATGCCACATTTATCCCACATGATCTTACCCAGACGTTTGTGAAAACTTTCCACAGTTTGTTTTCCTTTAATACTTCATCAGCTGTGTTGATCCTGTCTGCTACTGCTTTTTCTGTTTCTTCAAATGCAGGATGCGATGTCGGAATAGATGGTGTACGTATCTCATCAGCCAGATAATTACCAATGGTATAAGGAATTACAAAATAACCATCGGCCAATCCCTGCATCAGTGCAGATGCACCCAGTCGGTTGGCACCATGATCGCTGAAATTGGCTTCCCCCAGTGCATACAAGCCGGGGATAGTGGTCATCAATTCATAATCCACCCATAAGCCACCCATGGTATAATGCACGGCAGGATATATTCGCATCGGTACTTCATAAGGATTTTCCCCGGTGATCTTTTCATACATATCGAAAAGATTACCGTATTTTTCCTTTACCACTTCTTTACCCAGTTGTAATGATTTCTTCGTGGCTGATATTATCGAGGTGCCTTTTACCTGACTTCACCTTTTCCATACCTTTCAATGGCCGCAGCATAATCAAGGTAAACAGCCTGTTTGGTAGTACCTACACCATAACCTGCATCACATCTTTCTTTTGCGGCCCTTGATGCCACATCTCGTGGTACCAGGTTACCGAATGCAGGGTATCTTCTTTCCAGGTAATAATCCCTTTCTTCTTCCGGTATTTCATTTGGACTTGCGGGTTATCATCTTGTTTTTTTGGCACCCAGATACGTCCGTCATTACGCAATGATTCTGACATCAATGTCAGTTTGACTGGTGGTCGCCGCTAACAGGAATACAGGTAGGGTGAATTTGTGTAAAACAAGGATTGCCGAAATATGCGCCTTTTTTATGTGCTTTCCAGATGCCGTTATATTGCTGCCCATGGCATTGGTAGATAAATAAAATACATTACCATATCCACCTGAACATAACAATACCGCATGACCGAAATGTCTTTCCAGTTCACCGGTCACAAGGTCTCTGGCAATAATTCCTCTGGCCTTGCCATCAATCATTACAATTTCCAGCATTTCATGACGGCTGTACATTTCTACATTACCCAATGCCACCTGTCTTTCCAAGGCCTGGTATGCGCCAATCAATAACTGCTGCCCGGTTTGACCGGCTGCATAAAAAGTTCTTTGTACCTGTGTACCACCAAAAGAACGGTTACTTAACAATCCACCATATTCCCTGGCAAAAGGAACACCCTGTGCCACACACTGGTCAATGATGATTACTCACTTCTGCAAGACGATGCACATTGGCTTCCCTTGCACGGTAGTCGCCTCCTTTTATCGTATCATAAAACAAACGGAAAACAGAATCACCATCGTTCTGGTAATTTTTGGCAGCATTGATACCACCCTGGGCAGCAATGGAATGTGCACGACGGGGAGAATCCTGGAAACAAAATGCTTTTACTTTATACCCAAGTTCACCCAAGCGATGCCGCAGCAGAAGCACCGGCCAGACCGGTTCCTATCACAATCACTTCCAGTTTACGTTTATTGGCGGGGTTAACCAGCCGCACTGTTCCTTTGTAGTTGTTCCACTTCTCTTCAAGTGGACCTGATGGAATTTTTGCGTCAAGCATTGGGAAGATGAGGTTTGTTGTTTAGAATAAAAATGTAATGCTGCCAATTGGAATTTCCCAGCCGAAGTACATGAACACCGGCATCAGGGCAAAGATCAGCGGCACAATGACAGAAAATATAACACCCGTATTTTCGATTAGTTTAGCATATTTTCTCTGTTTCCAGCCTATGGTCTGGAATGCACTCTGAAAACCATGCAGCAGGTGCCATCCAAGGGAAAAACATCCTGCCACATATAAGAGTACGATCCATTCATTGGAAAAAACAGCTTTCATCCTGATATATAGGTTATGTGTATCCAGATTTTCGTAACGAACTTCTTCCAGGCCCCCGAAACGGGAAGGCACCCAGAAATTCGCGAGATGAACCACCAGGAAAAGGAGTATGAGCGTACCCAGCAATGCCATTGACCTTGAATACCATGAACTGGTCTTTGCAGGTGCATTAATGGCATATTTTGCGGACCTTGTATTACGGTTCATTATTTCCAGCGCATAGCCCTGGATGATATGAATGATAAATCCTGCAAACAGCCCGAGTTCAGCGATCCGGACCAGGATATTGGTACTCATAAAATGGGCCGCCCGGTTGAAATTTTCTTCACCGTTGGTGAAGAGAACGTTCATATTCACATAACAGTGAACGATAAGGAAAATGACCAGGAAAAGACCGGTGATGGCCATCACATATTTGCGGCCAATGGAAGAAGTTAACACCTGGTTCCACTTCATAATGTAAAGGTTGCGGGGTTTTAAAAGTCATACAAAAATACTCCAGCACACGGTACTGCAAAGTTTTTTTTCATGATCATCATAACCTTGCCCCGTTTTATATACAACAAGATAATATAAAAGAGCAGTCATGGTCAGGCATTGTTTAACCTGCGCAGCATTTTATTGTCGATTGCGGCAAACAAATGCTGTGGCAGCACCGTTCGCCAGCCGGGGAAACTGATCAGTTCAACATAGTGGTCAAGACGGGCTTTACGGAAGTCGTATTGCGACTGATCAGGCATATCCAGGATTACAATCCATCCCCCGTCGTCAGTAATATCTTCCGTCCATTCTTCATAATAGCAACTGTCACTGCTGTGAAAATTGAGTACATTTTCCCCTACCAGGATGAATTTCCGGATTCCTTCAGAAATCATTTTATCCACTACATCCCTTTTCAGGGTCATGATATCATTTTCAATGGCATCATTCCATTCGCCGATCAATTCAATGATGGCAAAATCAAGGTCATAATCAGCAAAAAGAATCTTGAGGTATAACGTGCGCGAACCAAATTCATCCCATTGCGGATGTATGTAATAATTATACACCGTCTGGCTGAATTCAAACTCACTGTGTTCCCTTCCATAAAATGGGGATCTCTCATCTTCCTCCGCGGTATACAGATGCCGCCAGTTATAATATGGTTCTATATCATGCATATAATTCCCGCCAAATCCCGGTTATCACGGTTAACGCCCTGGCTTCCATGCAAAGATAAGACAAGAGGGAATGTCAGACTGAACCGGCAAGCACAGCTTTTTTAACACTGCCGTATTTTAACAGGAGGTTTTTTGCTTCTTCATAATCGGACATGGAAAGTGCGTCCATCACCATACGTACACCCCGATCCACCAGTTTTTCATTACTCAGCAGCATATTTACCATTTTATTATCCTTCTACCCTGCCGAGTTGGATCATCACCGAGGTGGAAATCATATTCAGGACCAGTTTCTGGGCAGTGCCGCTTTTCATCCGGGTACTTCCGGTAACAAATTCAGGGCCCACCACCACTTCAATTGGATAATCTGCCGCAGCCGAAACAGGCGCATCAGGATTACAGGTGATGGAACCGGTAACTATACCTGCCGAACGGCATTGCTCAAGTGCACCAATAACATAAGGTGTGGTTCCGCTCGCGGCAATACCCACCACCACATCATTAGCATTGACATTGTATTGCCGGAGATCAAGCCATCCGTCTTCCTTACTGTCTTCGGCAAACTCCACCGCTTTAAACATGGCATTGTCCCCACCGGCAATGATGCCGATGACCAATCCATGCGGCACTCCGTAAGTAGGCGGACATTCACTGGCATCCACAACGCCCAGCCTGCCGCTGGTGCCCGCACCAATGTAAAAAAGCCTTCCGCCGGCAAGCATCCTGTCAGCGATAACGGTAACCAGTTTTTCAATTTGAGGAATGGCTTTTTCTACAGCCAGGGGAACTACCTTGTCTTCATGATTTATATTGGTGATAATTTCACGGACAGACATTTTATCAAGGTGCCTGTACTCTGAATCCTGTTCTGTAATTCTAGTAAATTCCTTCATGTTGACATACGTTGACAATATACCTTACCGGTGATATGCGGCCAGTCCTTCCATGGGATTTTTCATTATCTTCCCGATGGTTAATTCATACTCCCCGGCAAGATCCTGAAGTACATCCCTGAACTCATATGCCACACCGCCGATAAAATGAATCGGATATTTCCAGCTTTCCCCGTATTTATAAATATGGTTGAAGAAAAAATCATTTAAACCGTCTTCAATAATATTTTCAATCATGTAATGCCCACGGTTTTCCGCGAGAAAAAGCGTGAATGACGCCAGGTACCTGTTGGCCAGAGGCTTTTTATAAACATTATCAAGGATTTCTGATGGCGTCGTAACATACTTGGCGTCAAATCTTGAACGAAGGTCTTCATCAAACGTATTATACAGGTAATACTGAAGTACTTTCTTTCCCAGGTAAGCGCCACTTCCTTCATCACCAAGCACATAACCCAGTCCGGGTGAATTTTTCACTATCTTCTTTCCGTTATAATAGCAGGAGTTGGAACCGGTTCCCAAAATACAGGCCAGTCCTTTTTCATGTCCGCATAAAGCCCGTGGCAGCGCCCATAAGGTCGTGGTCAACTTCGATAACGGCTCCGGGGAAGTTCTGCATGAGTGCCTTATTCACCATTTTCCTGTTCGCAGGATTAAGGCAGCCCGTACCATAATAATGGATTTCCGTGATATCAAATTTTTTGATCTGCGGCATAAGCTGTGAAGAAATCAGTGCCGAAATCTGACCTGTATCCAGGAAATATGGGCTTATACCGTCAGTGAAAAAAGAATGGTTCTTCCTGACACCAGGAATGCACCATTCCGTCTTGGTAGATCCGCTATCAGCAATCAATTTTACAGCCGGCATAATTAATTCAACTTATTTCGGGAAATTCGTGTTTTCATATCAAGGTACAAAGTAAGGAATGAATAATAAAAAATTACAGGTCTGGTTTCCCTTCTTCTTTTCTCTTTCGATGGTGATCGGTATGTTTTTCGGATATAAACTCAGGGATAAAATGCCATACGGCAGTACTATCCTCAGGGCCGGTTCCGGTTCCCAGATGCAGGAAGTGATTTCCCTCATCCGTAACCGTTATGTAGATCCGGTTAATGCCGATTCCCTCGAGCGAACTCGCCATAGAAGAAGTGCTGACACACCTTGATCCGCATTCAATATACATCCCTGCGTCTAAACTTAGTGATGTTAATGAAGACCTGGCTGGAAAATTTGAGGGTATCGGTGTCGAATTCAACATATTTGAAGATACCGTTCATATCCTGAACGTTTTGCAGGGTGGACCAAGTGATAAGGCAGGCTTGCAAGTAGGTGACCGGATTACCAGGGTTGAGCAGCAACCTGTTGCAGGTAACGGGATTACCTCCGAAAAAATAAGGAGCCTTTTGCGCGGACGAAGGCGGCAGCAGGGTTAATATTACCGTGAAAAGGGATACCGCTTCCATCCCTTTTACCATAACACGGGGCTTTATTCCCCTGTATGCGCTGGATGCAGCATATATGTTATCACCGTTAACAGGTTATATCAGGTTAAACAAGTTTTCCGAAAGTACATATGAGGAGTTTATGGCTTCATTGGAAAAACTGAAAGAAAAAGGCATGCAGAAGCTTGTACTTGACCTGAGGGATAATGGTGGCGGAATTCTTGATGAAGCCGTGGAAATGGCCGATGAATTTCTCGCCGGAGATAAACTTATCGTTTATACGGAAGGGATAAATAACCCCAGGAGGGATTATAAATGCCGCCGTCGGCGGACTTTTTGAAGAGGGCGAACTGGTATTGCTGCTCAATGAAGGATCCGCTTCTGCCAGTGAAGTGCTGGCCGGAGCACTGCAGGACTGGGACAGGGCTACCATCATCGGAAGGAGAAGTTTTGGCAAGGGACTGGTGCAGGAACAATATACCCTGCGTGACGGAGCTGCACTGAGGTTAACGGTAGCACGATACTATACACCGCTCGGAAGAAGTATTCAGAAACCCTATGACAAGGGCCTGTTTGATTATAATGGTGAAATCCTGAACCGTTACCAGCATGGAGAAATGTTTAATGCAGACAGCAGTAAGGCAAATATGGGTACCGTATATAAAACCACCAATGGCAAAAAAGTGTATGGAGGCGGAGGCATTACCCCCGATATTTTTGTAGCATTCGACTCCACCACCATTGATACCATTATTACAAACCTGTACAGGAAAAACACTTTGGGTAATTTTGTTTACCGCTATTATATAAAAAATACAGCTGCTTTTTCTGCTTACAAATCCTCTGAAGAATTTTCGAAACATTATGCAGTAGACAATGCACTGTACCAGGAATTGGTTTCATTTGCTGCAAGGGATTCCATCAATATAAGTAACCTTTCAGAGAAGGACCGTCAATTCCTGGAAAAACGCTTAAAGTCCCTGCTGGCGAGGCAGATCTGGCGAACGGAAGGATTCTATGAAGTCATTAATGCATCAGACCCGGTGATCCTGAAAGCGGAGGAAACAATTGATTAAAGCGCCTTGACAACATACACCAGGGAACTGCAGTTGCGGTGATTTCCAACTGCATTAAGGTTTGATAATGTTCCCCGCATGATCGCTGATAAGATATTACCATCGCGATATTTTTCACTGAGCATGCTCACATAAAAACTATCAAACCACATTGGCAATATTTCCTCGGTCCTGAGTTGGTGAAGGGATAAAAGTTTATTCATTGAAGCAGGGGAAAAATGATACAGGTGCCTTGGAACATCATAAGCAGCCCATGATTCCTTATAATGCGCGGCATCACCTGAAGTGTAATTTGGAACAGCGATAAACAGCACACCGTTTTTTTTCAATAATCCCCTGAGTTGGTCCATATAGGCATGTAATTCATGAACATGCTCCAGTACATGCCATAAAGTAATGGCATTAAATGATCCGGGAGGGAAATCAAATAATTTTTCCACAGGATCAACATTAATGCCTTTTTGTATTGCCAGTTTTCTTGCATTTTCATCCGGTTCGAGTCCGTTTACCACCCAGCCGGCTTCCTGCATAACAGATAAAAATGCCCCGGTGCCGCATCCAACATCCAGCAGGTTTCCGGAAGAAATTCCCGTAAAGCGGATGATCTGTTTTTTCTTTTGACGGAGCGTAATATTCCTTACAAGGTGATATAAACTGTTAATCACGCCTTTCTTCGTATCAGAATGGGAGATATAATCGCCAGACTGGTAATATGGCCCGATATCTTTTCCTTCCGGTACGGATTGTGTAAACCTGAGCGAGCAGTTTCTGCAATGCCAGACAGGGAATTTTTCCCTGCTGACAGTATGATCCAGTGCATTAAAGACTTCATAAATATCATTGCTGTTACAAACAGGGCAATGCTGGTATTGGATCATGCTGAAAGGAATGTTTTAATTTTCATTCTGCAAAGGTGCCGAGGAAGGAATAATCCGGGTTTGCCTGCCACCATATGTGGATACCTGCTGGTTGAGAAGACTAAAGAAAAGCACCAGTAAAGCGATGGCGCCAATTACTGCGGCAGGAATCCACCATCCGGCCTTCTCTTCCACATATGTTTCATGCTCAAGCCATTCCTGCATATCACTTTTATGCATCTCCTGCTCACCTACGAGTACGGAATGGTCATTCTCTTTGCGGATAACCCGTTCTGCATTCACAGCTGGAATGAAATTATATTTAACCCTTTCAGGTTCAAACAACATTTGACCCGCTGAACCGCTTTCCAGTATACCTATACCCGGCCATTCAACTTTCTCGCCTTTCTTTAGTTTGCTGTTAAGGTCAAATGAAAATTCATTCACCAACCTTACGGCTTCCCAATCTGAAATATTTTTTTTCCTGGAAATATAATTGAACATTTCCCGCGGTGGTGAATCACTGGAAGAACTGAAATGAATCGTATAGCTGGGGCCAAATATTTTCCTGGTAGCAAAATCACTCAGTGCGGAAACCCTGACAAGACTGAAAGTGCCTATCCCGGGCAGGCTTACAGAATTATTCTGTATAAAAAACAGGTGCAGGATTTCTGATATGTCGGCAACCTTGGTCATCCTTCAAAGATAGCGGATTACATTATTTATTGAACCTGAATATTCCGCCCAACAGCATATTGAAGCCATAATTGTCGTACTGGTTCCAGCGCTGGTATTTTGAATTAAATATGTTATTGAACTGTGTCCATAGGAATAACTGTTTTGTAATCCTGAATTCAAGTCCGGCATTCAGGTCAATTGCCCCGGCAGAACGCCCGTCAGTGCCGTTTTTATTTTTATACAGGGCACCGTCCCAAAGGAAAAAATCACTTGTCAGCCAGAGATCTTTGATGATATTCCAGCGAAGATTGGTGGAAAATTCCAATGGAATCAAACCCCATGGACGGTCTTCCGTCTGCTGGGAATTAAATTTATACCAGTTGAACCTTGCGGAAAGGGAAAAACGTTCGGCTTCCACCAATCCCAGTTCACCCTGCAATTGAACTGCTTTAAGTTGTTCTTCAAAGGCTATATCAAACGACCTTCCACTGATGGTATCGTTGATGAAAAGCGGCACATTTCTAAATTCTGCGTACCCGAGCTTGGCATTATAATTCAGGTGATCAAGTATGGTTCCCTTAAACCCGACATATCTTTCTATCATTTGGTTATTCAGTAATTGCTGGGGTATTGCCAGGTAGGGGTTAATTGAAGCTAAACGCTGATAAGAACCCTTATTGAAATAACTGATCCATCCTGCCTGGATTATCCATTTCTCCCCAACTATGGGAACATCCACCATGAAATTAGGCAGTAATGTAAAATTGCCGTTATCCCATGAGGGAGTCATCCCTGCATTAATCTTCAGGTTTGGCGTACGCAAGGCCAGGGCAACCGGAATGGTAAAAATGTTGTTGTTGATGGCATTTCGCTTGTCTGGCGAAAACCTGGTTAAATCCCCTGTAAAACCGAGTTTTAAACCAAAGGAATTGCCAATGAATTTCTCCAGCGGGAGTTCGAGGACTGCATTGCTCTCACTGTTGTTTTTATTATCGCCAAATACATCCACTTTCAATCGCGGATGATAAGTGAGGCCAAATTCGGTAGGTACCGGATTTCTTATGCCTGCTTCACCACTGATAGTTGAAAACCGCTGCTGAAGATCTGTACGGTCATAACTAAATTTCGTATGGTCATACCCGTACTGGTAATACTTGTCAGATGAAAAACCAAGGCTTGCATGAAATTCCACTTCCTGATTGATGGGTGCGAACATGAATCCTTTTACATTGGTACGACTGTAATCCTGGTCTTCCAGTTTACCATTGGAAGATATAAGATCAGCAAGCAAGTTAAATTTCGCTTTGCCGGCAGGAAAACTCAACCCGGCCTGGATATAAGGCGTCTGGAGGTTACCATAGCCCGCTTTTATAAAATTGCTGTTTGACCATGCACTGCCGGAATCCGCCATTAAGGCCAGCGGACTTAACGATACCGGACCAAGCCCGGGAAAGACATTCTGGGAGGGTATGGAATAGCTAAGGCGGGGTTTTGCAGTATCTGCCGGAGGAGGAGTTGCATTGAAATTGATTTTTGCCGCATTCCTAAGTACAGGCTTAAATGACGATGTAATTTCAATGGTCCTTTTGGTGGCAGTATCCTGCGCAACGACAGAAATGACTGACAAGATAAAAACAGGTACAAGTAAAAATTTCTGCTGACTATTATTCATTAGTGCCTTTTAATATTATTCATAAATCTTCAACCCTCAACCTTACTCTCCCACTTTTCCCACTGATTTCTCTTCTGCGATCACTTTTTCAAGTTTGGCCTGTGCTTCAGTTTTCAGTTCAGTGATCTTGCTGTTTTCAATCACGCTCTGCAGCGTAGCCTTCGCATTGAAATAGTCCTTCTGCCGGTAAAACACGTCACCCAGCAGGATATAAGCCCTGGTGATCCAATAATCATAAGATCCTGATTTATTGATTGTTTCAAAAGCAGCACGCTCAGCATTTTTCATGTCGTCGAGCATCATATAACAGGCCGCGATTTCATACCTGGCTTCCGCAGCATACGCGGCCTTGTTCTGGCTCACAACGTTACGGTAATGCTGAATGGCTTCATTAAATTCAGCTTTATTCTGGTTTACCCTGGCAAGAACCATTTCCGCCAGGACCTTATCATCGGTACTGATGGATTTTTCCTTTAAAAGCTCATCTGCATTACCTTCTGCCTCATCCCATTTTTTCAACTGGTACTGGCTCCTGAGCAAACCACGCATGGCATCGAGGCGCACCTCACGGTTATTAGTAACCGCTTTCAGCTGTGTGAAGTATTTTTCTGAAGCAGGGTAATCCTTTAGTTCGAAATAACTTATGCGCGCAGCCTGTTGTGCCGACTGCTCAGCATATTTATTGGGCGCTTTATCAGCAACCTGCCCATATCCTGAAATGGCATTTTTCCAGTCCTTTCTCTTGTTATAAATTTCACTTCTCAGGTAGAGTGCATTGATTTCAAATTCTCCGCCCGGGAACTGTTGCAAATAATTATTGAACCCGGTAATGGCTGCATTAAGGTCGCCGTTCACATATTTTGTTTCCGCTGCAGTATAGGCAAGGGAATCCTGCTGGTTATGGCTGACTGTCCTTCCTGAAGATTTTACAAAATCAACATATTCTGCAGTTCGGCCTTCTTCCACATATATGGCGCGGGCGCTTTCAAGTGCTTCCTCAACTTCGGGGGCATTCGGAAAATCAGCCACCAGTTTTTTATAGTTATTCAGGGCTTCACGGTTATTATCCAGGTTATAGTATGCTATCCCCAAACGCAGGTAGGCCCTTGGCTTTAAAGAACTGGCATTATCCGTTCCTTTTACTACCTTATTCAGGTAAGGAATGGATTCCCGGAATTTTTCATCACCCAGCAGTGTATTGGCGATTTCCATGTTGATGTTGGGCACAAGTTCAGAGGATGGGTATTTCCGCTCAAAGGATTCAAGGATCCGTACTTTTTCACCGGCACTTTTCACTCCTGCAATCATAGCCAGCTGGTAAGTAGCATAGTCACTGGCCGGCCAGGAATAATTTACGGCCGTATTATACATGGATCTTGATTTTTCAAATTCACGGTTCATGAATGCACAGTCGGCACTTCGGAGATATGCATCCTGCACAAGGTCTGATGAATTAAGGCTCACGGGTTTCGCCACCTGGTCAAAAAATCCCTGCGCCACTTTATAGTTTTCCTTACGGAGATAGCAGTATCCTAAATTATAACGAGCATGCGCCTCATTAACTTCGCCCGCCTGGTAGGAAGGTGCAGAGAGATAATTGTTGTAATGTTTAATGGCTTCGTCAAGCTGATTCCGGCGGTATGCGATTTCTCCTTTCCAAAAATGTGTTGCGGGCAGCACCTGGGCATTATTTGGGTCTTTCAGTATTTTGTTGAGCAATGCATCAGCACCGCCAAGGTCTTCATCATTAATCAGCTCCATCGCCCTTCCATACAGCACCCTGGGATATATTTTTTTTGCCGCTTCAGATGGATTTTTCAAGCCATCCAGCAGGACCAGGGCTTCACGGTAATTATTCGTACCTGTCATCATGCTAACCATGAGTTCACGGGCCTCATTGCTGTAGGTGGAATTTGGATAAGTTTCGAGAAATTTCCTGAGTTCATTCAATGCCACGTCCTGGTACCCAAGCTCGTACGACAACTTGCCATAATTAAATAACGATACTTCATTTTGCTGCGGATTACTGCTGTTGGCTGCGGAGAATGAAAATGCATTCCTTGCATTGGCTTTCTGGCCTGTTTTCAGGTATGCATCACCGAGAAGGTACATTGCGCTCTGGCTCAGCGAATCCTTTCCTTCAGTAAGCTGTTTGAAACCTTCAATGGATTTTGCATATTGCCTGCCATCATAATATGCAAAACTCAGCTGGTACTGGTCTTCCCGGCTGATTTTTGGTGTCTTTGCGGCATATGCTTCCAGGTAGGGCAGTGCTTTGGCATATTGCTTTTTATCAAAGTATGCGTGGCCGATCATGCGGCGCAATTCTGTATCATAGTACGAAGAAGAAGATTTCTTCAGGGCAGATTCAGCATATTGCAGCGCTTCCTCGCGCTTTCCCTGCTGGTAATATATATTAGCAATGTAAAAAGGCACCACTTTACTGTATTCCGGATGATTCTCCACTTTACGGAAAGCATCAAGGGCGTCATTATAATTCCTGTCGTTGAATGCTATAAAACCATAATAATAATTGGCGTCGAGGTAATTTGGATCATCGGGCAATAGCCGGATGGCATTCAGTGCGGGCTTTGCCTTGTCAAACTGCTGCAGGGTAAAATAACCATAGCCCTGGTGAAATTTCATGTCGGCTATCTCCCTGTTGCTGAGGTTGTCGATATTTGTCTGTTCATACATCACTATGGCATTGCGGTAATCAGCTTTCCGGAAATAATATTCTCCCAGATGGAATGCCATTTTCTGCTTCAGGGGAAGATTATTCTGAATAGCCACAAATGATTTTGCCTGCTCTTCCGAGGTTAGTTCCATCTGCTTTAATCCGCAAACGACAGCATAATAATCCACTTCTTCAAACGGAATGCGGTAGTTGGCATAATCTGTTTCCCTCCTGTTTTCCTGCAATTGCCTGAACATCGGGTAGGCCAGGCTGTATTGTTCCTTTTGGTACAGGTCCTTTGCATTTTGGTATGTTTTCAGCGGATCAGTGTAAATCCTTGTTTGCTGGGAAAAGGCACTGGCAGATGCAATTACCAGGAGCAAGAATGAAATGGTTATTCTAAACATATTATCAAATGTCAACTAACGTATGTTATGAAAAAACTAAATGAGCAAAAATAAAAAGCTAAGGCTGGTGTATACGCAGGTTATAAACTGATGTGGATAAAAACTGCACCAAACTTGCATTTGGAGGTCCGCATGCGAATAATTTTTTGTTAAATCCCGTTTTAAAACCTAAGCTGCTTAAATTTGCAGTCATGAAAATCATTAGTACAGCCTACAATAATTATTCTTTTAACCTGGCCACCTTTCTGCTAAGGCTTGGAACGGGCCTTCTCATGATTCCCCACGGATATGACAAACTGGTCCATTTCACGCAGTATAAAAAAGACTTTATGAATTTGCTGGGCATGGGTTCCACATTTTCCCTGGCCCTGGTTGTATTTGCTGAATTTTTCTGTTCTGTTTTCCTGATCATGGGATTATTTACCCGTGTTATTGTTTCCATACTGATTATTGAAATGCTTGTGGTGGTATTCAGTGCTCACCAGGGGCAGATTTTTGGGGATGGTGAACATGGTATGCTTTATCTTACAGCATATTTAGCCATTCTTTTAATTGGTCCCGGGAAAGCAAGTCTTGACGGTATCCTTGGGAAATAGTGAACAACCTTAATTTCTGATTATGGCGGCCCAACAGGTTTTTGCATCCATCATTACCATCGGTGATGAATTACTCATCGGGCAAACGATTGATACCAACAGCGCATATATGGCGCAGGAGCTTAATAAAATCGGCATTTGGGTTCACCGTCGGGTTGCGGTTGGAGATGTTTGGGAAGATATCTGGAAATCCCTGGAAGAAGAAAGCAGGGTCAGCCAGGTAATCCTTATTACCGGTGGATTAGGGCCCACGGCAGACGATATCACGAAACCATTGCTATGCCAGTTTTTTGGCGGAAAATTAATTGTAGACGAAGAAGCGATGGGCAACGTAAAAAATATTTTCCAGAATATCCTAAAGCGGCCACTCCTTGAAAGGAACCTTAAGCAGGCTGAAGTACCGGATGTATGTACAGTAATTCAAAATAAGAGAGGTACTGCTCCCGGAATGTGGTTTGAAAAGGATGACAGGATTTTTATCAGTATGCCGGGTGTGCCGCATGAAATGAAGGGGATGATGACCCAGGCTGTACTGCCGAGGCTGAAAGACCGGTTTGCACTTCCTCCCATCATACACCGCACATTGCTTACCGCAGGCATTGGAGAATCTTTCCTGGCAGAACGAATCAATGATTTCGAGACCACCCTTCCATCTAATATCAAACTGGCCTACCTGCCAAATTATGGTATGGTCAAATTAAGATTAACGGCCAGGGGCAGAAGTGAAAAGCTGATGGCGGAACTGGAATCCGAATTTGATATGCTGAAAGAAAAAGTTCAGGATGTGATGGTGGTAGATGAAGACCTTACTATGCAGCAGGTGGTAGGTAAATTACTTACGGCACAACAAAAAACAATGGGTACTGCTGAAAGTTGTACCGGCGGATATGTTTCCCACCTGATTACAACGGTTCCCGGAAGCAGTGCATATTTTAAGGGATCCATTGTCAGTTATGCCAATGAAACCAAGCAAGACTTATTGGGGGTTGAAGCGCAAACTATAGCACAGTTTGGCGCTGTCAGCAAAGAAACTGCATCGCAAATGGTCAAAGGTGCACTCCGGATGCTCAAAACGGATTATGCGCTGGTAACCACAGGAATTATGGGCCCAGACGGAGGCAATGCTGATAAACCGGTAGGCACAGTATGGGTTGGCGTAGGGAATGCCCAGAAAACGGAAACACATCATTTTCATTTCCGGTTCGACAGGCAGCGCAATATGGAACTCACTGCAACTAACGCTTTAAATATTCTGCGTAAGTTCGTCCTTCAGAACCAATAAGCAGTATAATGCCGATTTGTTTACCTTTGAAATGATTTCAAACGATCCTAAGTCATCGCCTGGGGGAATGGATTCTTCAGACTGGCTGCAGACTATAAAATTGGTTGCATATGTCATTAGTTGACCTGGTTATGCCTAAAATGGGTGAAAGTATCATGGAAGCGACAATCCTGAAGTGGCACAAAAAACCCGGAGATACCGTTAAGCAGGATGAAACTGTCCTGGATATTGCTACAGATAAAGTGGATACGGAAGTTCCCTCTACTGCAGAAGGCGTTATTGATGAAATACTTTTCCAGGAAAATGATGTGGTGCCGATTGGCACAGTCATCGCCAGGATACGCGCCGGTGCGCAATCTTTACAGCCTCAATTTACAGCTGCCGTACAACCGGCACCACAGGAAAGATACCAGGAAACGGGCCATGTAGTGGAAGCTGAGGAAGTGGCTGACCTACCTTATCAGCCTTCTTCCATTTCTATAAACAAAATCAATTCTGCTGTCCGGTTTTATTCTCCTTTGGTACTTAACATTGCCGCCAGTGAAGGAATCAGCATGAGTGACCTTGAAAAAATTCCCGGTACAGGGAATGAAGGAAGGGTTACTAAAAAGGATATCCTTGATTATGTTTCCGGCCGAAGGAGTGGAAAGCCCCAGCCACCAAGGGAACAGTCTCCTACCTATACCACACCGGTAACGCAGCAGGTACAAACGGCAAGGCAACAGGAGACCGCGGCACCTGTCAGCTATTCCGGCAATGCGGAAATCATTGAAATGGACAGGATGAGGAAACTCATTGCCGACCACATGGTAAAAAGCAAGGCAACCAGTGCACATGTTACCAGTTTTGCCGAAGCAGATGTTACCAATCTTGTGTTGTGGAGGGAAAAGATAAAAAAGGAATTTGAAAAAAGAGAAGGTATAAAAATCACTTTTACGCCGCTGTTTATTGAGGCAGTAGTCAAATGCCTGAAAAAATACACCTTACTGAATTCAAGTGTTGAAGGAGATAAGATTATCGTAAAGAAAGACATAAATATCGGGATGGCTACGGCCCTGCCTACAGGTAACCTGATCGTTCCCGTTATACGAAATGCCGATCAGCTCAATACGGTTGGTATAACCAGGCAGGTCAATAACCTGGCAAATGCTGCCAGAACAGGCAAATTAAGGCCTGAAGATACCCAGGGCGGAACATTTACCATTACCAATGTAGGGACTTTTGGGAGCCTGATGGGAACACCCATCATCAATCAGCCACAGGTAGCAGTTTTGGCAACAGGCGCCATCAAGAAAAAACCCGTGGTGATTGAAACAGCACAGGGAGACAGCATCGCCATCCGTCATATGATGTTCCTTTCACTTTCTTATGATCACAGGATTATAGATGGTGCATTGGGCTCAACTTTCCTGAGCGCTGTGGTCAAGGAACTGGAAAATTTCGATGTAAACAGGGATATCTGAAATCAGGCCGCGTCAGAAGCCAGGTATTTCACAAGGCAACGCTTGGCAATTGGCAGTAAAGTTTCTTCTACCGGAAAACTAAGCTCAGATTCTATGCCATATACCGCAGGATTCGGCAACTGGGTTCTGTAACGGATCAATTCCGATTTTATCTGCTCATAAGTATTTACCAGGTTCCTTTCCCATTGTGCAATAAACTCAGTTTTGATACTCCGGTATTTCTCATCATGTTTTTCGAAAAAACTTAGCCTGTACTGATAGACTTTAGTTTGTTTCACTTCACTATCCCTGAGAAAAAAATATCCTTCCTTAGTTTCCAGCGGCAGCAGGCCAACGGGAAATATAACCAGTTTGTCTTCCACAAATTCATAAATCTCCGTGCCATTCTGGATGGTGCTGTTCATTCGGCTAATGGCGTATTGTATGATATCCTCAAGCTCCTTCATCAGGTTGTCATCATCAATTATGGACTGATACAGTAATTCCAGTTTCAGGATATCAGGTTGAGTAAGTTTTTTAGGAAAGTGTTGCTGGAGGAACTCCTTATTCTGCTTAAACGCCACCAGGTTATTATAATGCAAGATAACATCGCTCAGTTGCGGATACAATTTCTGCTGGTCAAAATGCCGGTGGATTTGTTGCAGGTATGCCAACAGGGTATACTTTTTCTGTTCAAAATCAATATACCCTTCAGCAAACCAGGTATGTGATAAAGTTTTCATGATACTTAAGTTAAAAAGTAATTATGAAAAATAAAAAAATACTCCCCGTAAACAGTTGTTAATTAACACCCCCCCTTTTCCTGAACGACAGATTTTAACTAATAGTATATACTGCTGTGGTTAACAACGATCTGATTTCTTCGTTTGATGATCAGTCGAGACCCCAGTCCCTTCCCTTTTCCGTGGCGGGTACTCCTTCGGTTATCCAGCGTGTTGGCTTCTCCCCTTTCAGCAACCAGTCAAAAAACTGCTGCTCCCTGACGGAAAGATCCTTTTTATTTTTTCTTTCCTCAAGGTTATGTTTTTCACCGTTATAGTTCAGCAGCCATACTTTCTTTCCGAATCTCCTCATGGCGGTGAACATTTCTATACCCTGGTACCAGGGTACAGCACCGTCATCATCATTCGACATAATGACCAGTGGCGTGCTGATCCGCGGTACATAAAACAAAGGTGAATTTTCAATATACAGCTGTTGCTTTTCCCATAGCGTTGCACCTATCCTGCTCTGGCTTTTCTCATATTGAAACTGGCGGTTCAGGCCGCTTTCCCAACGTATTCCGCCATATGCGCTGGTCATATTCGCTACCGGGGCACCGGCCCAGGCAGCAGCAAATAATTTAGTCCTTGTAACGATATAGGCAATCTGGTACCCGCCCCAGCTCTGGCCCTGCAAGCCAAGCCTGGTACTGTCGGCCCATCCTTTTTTAACCATGGCCCTTGCACCACTGACTACATAGTCATAGGCCGACTTTCCAGGGTAGCCGGTTTTATAATGTATATCCGGAACGAAGACCATGTAACCCCGGCTTACAAAAAATGATATATCCAGCCTGCTCCTGACCGGAGCAGGCGGGCGGTAACGAAAAACAGAATCCGACAGCCTTTCATAGAAGTATGATATCATCGGGTATCTCACTGACGGATTGAAATTTTCAGGTTTGAAAATCATCCCTGTGGCCTCCCTGCCATCATATGCTTTCCATTTTACCATTTCAACAGAACCCCAAGAGTATGCCGATTGCTGGGGATTGATGGAACTGAGTTTATTCTCGCTGCCGTTTTCGAGTCTTGCATAAATATCAGGGGAATTGTTAAAGTCCTCTTTCGTGTATCCATAAATGTTAGTATTTCGGGCTTTCACCAGGTTGCCCAGGTGAAAGGGTCCGTTCACGATATTTACAGGAAGCATTTTTGTGGAATGTTTATACCTGGCCAGGCCTGAATATTTATTGCTTTCATTGAATGTCCGTAGTAACAGGTCCTGCCCCGGATCAAGGTATTTTTCTTCGGGGTCTGTAGACAGGTAACGATAAACGGTTTTGCTGCGGCGGCCCTGTGCCCCTGTTATGCAGACAGGAATATTCTTTGCTTCCGGATCCAGTTCCCATATATCAAAACGGTCGTATACCAGCAGGGATAAGTCATTATTAAGCCAGCTTGCGATACCGTAATTGTCCGGTAAATCAGGCATATCAAATTCTTCATCATACAGTTTAGTGGTGATGCGGGAAGAAATGTTACGCGTGATACTGTCGCGCCAGGTAAAATACTGCCTTGCTTTCTGGTCGTACCAGTAAATATATTTTCCGGCCGGTGAAACCCGTGCCGTACCTTGTAGATCCTTAATGATGATCCTTCGATTGCCAGTCTCCGGGTTAATGACATAAATATCTTTGCTGGTTCTGCCTTCCCATTGCTGAGATATCCGTTTACCCTTATCCGTTATACCTGCGAACATATTTCCGTCGCCTTCCCCGGAAAGGATTACTTCGGGAAGGTCTTCATCAGCCAGCTGTACCATCCTGGACCATGTAAAATCATACATGGCACGGTAACTGCGTTTTAATTCCCGGTCCAGGTTTCTTAACTGTTGTGGCTGCAGGTAATCATCATTATAATGCCAGACATCCAGTTTTACCATATCAATGTCTGCGAGACTGGTATCCCTGGGAGCCCTTATAGGGGATGTGCCGAAAAAAAGTCGCTGACCTGATTTGCTGAATTCAAGAGCAGCGTTCTGGCTTACCGTCCACCCAATTTTCATACCTGCAGTATGGAAATCACTCAAAATTATAGCAGAATCCATTCCATTTTTCCAGTACCAAAGCTTATAAAATTTCCTGAGTGATTTTGCACTACTGTCGCGTTCGGCGGTAAAAGCAACCTGGTAGGCATTGTCATCAATGGCAAATTGCATGAATTCATTTCCGTTCCTGCTGATGGTATCGAGATGATCTTCCAGTGCCCTGTAAACCAACACACAATTCCTGCTGGTTGGTGCATTTTTAGCCTCACGTCCTTCAAGAACCAGCAGTTTCCCGTTCCTGCTCCATTTCATTTCGCTGATATTGTTCAGCAATCTTTTTGTTCCGTCTTCAATATTCATGATCACCAGTTCACTGCCTTCATCGGACTGGTCTGCAGCCTGGCTTTTTTTACTGGTGTCAGTGACTTTATGGCGATGATATGCAAGAGGTCCAGGAGCTTCCTTTGGAAGTGCATATGATTTCACAGAAGCGATCTTGATCAGGCTGTCATTTTCGAGCCCCACGATACATAGGGAATCTTTTGGAAAATCTTCCGCTTTTTTCTTTTTTATCCTGGCTTCCCTGGTTTCCCTAAAGTAAGGTTTAACCAGGAAAACCGCATACCTGTTATCGTTAGTAATAGAAACATTATATCCCCTGGGTATAACAATTCTCCTGATATTTCCGGTTTGTTGCAATACGAGCTGTCCGTCACCTTCCTGCACATCTATGGTATAAGCGAGCCATTTTCCGTTATTGCTGATTTTTTTCTCGCCAATGCTTTGCCAGCTGTCATACACGGTATGATCAAGCGGCTTTTTTTGCGCCAGGGAAACCATGCTAATAACACACAACATTATAAATAGTGCGGACCTCATATTGAAATTGGTTTATGGATAAAATTAAGGGATACTGCTTTATGATTTCATCTTCCAGATCCTGATGCTCTGAAGCACTACAGTAAAAAGGATAATACTGATGCCGAAGTAAAATCCCTGTTCCAGTTCCCTGTCTTCCCGGTAGATCAGGAAAGCGAGTAAAATACCATACAGCGGTTCGAGATTATAACTGAGGTTAACGGTAAAAGGCGAGATTTTGCGCAATGCATTCATGGAAAGATTAAATGCCAACACTGTGCAGAACAGGCTAAGGACCAGTAACCATCCGGTATCACTCCAGGAGGGCAGGAACTGTGGAACCGGGAAAAAATACAGATAGACCGGTAGCATAATGGAAAGGGAAAGCCAGCCTCCGGTAAGTTCATGCAGGGTAACCTGCCTGGCGCTGTGCTGCTTAAGCAATACCTTGTTGAAAATGGTAAAGCAGGTAGCCAGGAGGGAGGAAATAATACCCAGCACGATGCCCGTTTTGTAACGGGGATCAAAATGAAAAATAAACCAGATGCCGGCCATTACCATGATTCCGAGTATCAGTTCCACCGGGTTTATCCTTCTCCTCAGGAAGAGGGGTTCCAGCAGTGCCGTAAAAAATCCAACGGCAGAAAAGCAGACCAGGCCGATGGAAACATTTGCGTATTTGATGCTTCCATAAAAAAAAACCCAGTGAAGGGCTACAATGGCTCCCACCAGGTACATTTTAATCAACTCTTTCGGGGTGATGGCTTCCCGGTTGCGGGAAAAAAAGACAATTAGCCATAAAGCAATGATAGTGAACAGCATCCTGTACCATACCAGCAGTCCTTCGTTAAGCGTAATAAGCCGGCCCAGTATGCCGGTGAATCCTGCAAGAAAAATGGCAATATGCAACTGCAGGAAGGCTTTTTTCATGGCTGGTATCCACTCTACGGATGGTTGGGTGCAATGGTGCGGGGAATGGAAGCCTGGTTTTTAACCCTGTGGCGGTAGTTCTTGAACATGCTTTGCCATTGGATGGAAAGAACACCGAAAATGCCTTCCTTTACGATGCCTTTATTCATTTTTGACACACCGTATTTCCGGTCGGTAAAAGTGATGGGTACTTCCTTTATTTTAAAGCCCAGTTTCCAGGCAGCAAATTTCATTTCTATCTGGAACGCATAACCGACAAATGTCACTTCATCCAGGTTGATGGTTTCCAGCACTTCTCGTTTATAACACATAAAACCGGCGGTTGGGTCTTTTACCGGCATCCAGGTGATCATCCTGGTATACAGAGATCCGCCTTTTGATAAAACGATTCGGTCCGCATGGCCAGTTTTCCACCTTGCCACCTTTTACATAACGTGGATCCTACGGCAACATCAGCGCCTCCCTTCTTACAGGCATCATAAAGATTTTCCAGGTCATTCGGGTTATGTGAGAAATCAGCATCCATTTCAAAAATGAATGCGTACCCTTTGGAAAGTCCCCATTTAAATCCATGAATATAGGCTGTCCCCAATCCCAGTTTTCCATGCCTGACTTCAAGAAACAGTTGTCCCTGGAATTCTTTTTGCAGGCCAGACACGATCTCTCCTGTTCCATCCGGTGAACTGTCATCAACCACCAGTACATGGTAATCCTTTTTCAGATTAAAAACATAGCGAAGGATAGATTCCACATTATCCTTTTCATTATAGGTGGGTATAACTACAAGTTTCTCCAAGAAAAAATAATTTTATACTGATGCAAAAAGGCAGCGGTAATAAACCTGCTTCATCCTTTCCGGGTTCAGGCCTTTTTCAAAAGTGTACGGTTAAATATTTCGGTAAGTTTTTGCTTGGTATGCATGGGGAAGTCCCCTTTCATCATCCAGTCGTAATACTGGGGTTCCTGCTTTAAAACATCTGCCACTGGCCTGCCTTTATGCTTGCCGAAGTTAAAAACCTCGACTCCGTTTTCAAAGATAAACCTGCGTGCAAAGTCTACAATGGGTTCATCTCCCAGGAACTGAATTATGGAATCAACATTATTTCCCAGTTGCGGATACTTGGTGACCTGGGCAGATAATATTTCCCAGGTAGCCGCTGCATCAATTTCAGCACTGTGTGCATTATCCAGGGATTTATTGCAATAAAATTTATATGCAGCGCCCAGGGTCCTGGGTTCCATTACATGAAATATTTTCTGTACATCTACCATTTTTCTCGTGGAAATGTCAAATTCAAGGCCAGCCCTCAGGAATTCCTCCACAAGCAGGGGCCAGTCAAAGCGGTTGGAATTATACCCCGCCAGGTCACAGTTCTCAATGAACTGCTTGAATTCATTTGCAACGGTTTTAAACAAAGGTGCATCTTTCACCATTTCGTCGGTAATACCGTGAATGGCTGCAGCTCCAGCCGGAATTTTCATGTCCGGGTTTATCAGTTTACGTTTAACGGTGCGGGTTCCGTCTGGGCTGACTTTTAAAATGGCTATTTCAACAATTCTGTCTACTGCGAGATTTACTCCAGTTGTTTCAAGGTCTAGTACGGCGAAGGGCCTGGTTAATTGGATATTCATTTCCTTTTACGGGGATAAGTCACAAACTTCGCAAAAATCTGCCTAATTCCTTCATTATATCTTAATCAATTTGCACCATTGATCACATTTCATAAAAAAAACAAAGCCATTAAAACTTTGAAAGCGAAATTTTTAGGTCATGGAAACAGTGTAAGGACGTTAAGTAAAGGATAAAACGCTTGTATATCTGGAAATGGTTTCGTTACTTTGTATTTCTTCCTCCGATACCTATTTAATCTCCCTTTCGTCCTACTCCTGTTGATTTGCCGAATCGGCAACGTATTCCCTAACGTCAAAATACCACAAAATGAAACGGTTATTTATGGCTCTCGTACTTATGACAACTGTAACAGTCCTTATGACATCATGCACCACTTCAAAAAGCAGTACCCGCGGGGGTTGCAAAGCAACACAGGGCATGGTCGGTTACAGGTAATTCAAGTTAATACAACCATATTATCAAAACCCGCGTCTTATCGTGGGTTTTTTAGTTTAATTTTGATCTCCGGGGCTGACCGGTTTTGACAGCGTAGATCTTTGTAAGTAAGCATGCAGTGCGTTGCGTAATTAGCACTTTAATCTCTGAATACGAAACCTTTAAATGGCGAATCCAAGTATGCCATGGCTGCCTAATCAGTGATTAGCGCACCCATTATGGCCGGGTGAAGCGGGCTGGCCTTTGCCAAGCTCTCCGCCTAATCAAAAAGAAAACGGATGCTGCAACAGAAGGCTGTGACTGTCGCTTAAGACCATCCAGCTAAGGTTAACGTTGGTTTGTCCGGTCCCTGCGTTTCCCCGACAAGCAATGACGGAATAAGCATGTAGAAAGCTTATGGGGAATATGTTTGGACGTGGGTTCGAATCCCACCAGCTCCACCAGAGGAAAATTTACCGGACCTCCTGGCTTATAAGACCAGGAGGTTTTTTCATTCCCGCTATGCTGGTTTTGTGAAATCCGGTATTTTCAATAATAATTTGCAGTTTTGAAATACACTGGAACTTTCCAGGTGCGATAGATTTCGATTATTTACATTGATCATTTTCTGCCTTAACTGAATTCTTTGATTTGAATCCAACTTTATTCTAAAATAAAATCTTTTCAGGCTACTTTTATGTCTTAAACGAGGGTTAGTAAACTGGCCTTATGTTCCGTCAGGGTTCCAGGGGTTCTACTAATTTTCATTATTATTTAAAAAAAAGTTAATACTTTGGCGGAAATATCTGCTTCAAACTAAACCGAACGACTGTTATGAAAAAATTACTGCTAAGTACAGCATTGCTATTAATGCTGGGCATGGGTGTAAATGCCCAGGTAGAAGGCAATGATCCATTTATCGGACTTAAAGCCGGCGTCAATTATTCCGGATTTCAATTATCTGGTGACAATCCTAACGATTATACCGCTGGTTGGAAAACAGGGTTTGCAGGTGGACTTATTGGCAATCTCCCGCTGGGTAAAAGATTTTCCATACAACCGGAATTACAGTATTCCCAAATGGGCGGTAACATTCGCAGGGGACAAATTTTCGGTGATATAAATCAAAAACTGAATTATCTCTCTTTGCCTATTATGCTTAAATACTGGCTTGGTGATGATATACGCCTGATGGCTGGTATTCAGGGAGATGTTTTGCTGTATGCAAAGTCAACCGAAGGTGGTGTGTCAACAGATAATGCTGATGACCTGAATAAATCCCATTTTGCAGCTACCGCCGGTGCAGATTACTGGCCAACCTATAACTGGGGCATTGGAGCAAGGTATATCCATGGCCTAACTGATGTTACGGAAGGTGCCAACCTCATGATCAAAAACCGGGGCGTTCAGGCATATATAAGCTACCGTTTTGGCAAGAAGCCGGTTCCTTATGTGGCACCACCGCCACCTCCACCGGCACCTGCCGACAGGGATAATGATGGAATTTCTGATCCTAATGATAAATGCCCTGATGTGCCTGGTATCGCCAAATATGATGGCTGCCCGATCCCGGATACAGATAAGGATGGCATTAATGATGAAAATGATAAATGTCCGACGGTGGCTGGTCTCGCAAAATACCAGGGTTGCCCGATCCCGGATACCGATAGTGACGGGGTGAATGATGAGCAGGATAAATGTCCGACAGTGGCAGGCCTGGCCAGATACGATGGTTGCCCGATCCCGGATACGGATGGTGACGGGGTGAACGATGAAGAAGACAAGTGCCCTACCATCGCAGGTGTGGCTGAAAATGCAGGATGCCCGCTGATCAAATTCAATGCATCCAATGTGCAGTTTGCTTCAGGTACTTCCACACTCACTTCCAAATCAAAAACGGAATTGAATAAACTGGTGCCCATCATGAATACCCAGTATCCCGACATCAAGGTATCCATTGAAGGCCATACGGATAATACCGGCAAGGCTGAAAGCAACCAGAAACTTTCTGAGAACCGTGCTGCTTCAGTGAAGAAATACCTGGTCAGCAAGGGCATCAGCACCGACAGGTTAACGACCAGCGGATTTGGTGCAGACAGACCGATTGAAGATAATAAAACTGCCGCAGGCAAGGCAAAGAACAGGCGCGTGGAATTCAAACTAAGTCAGTAGACTTAGATTGCAATGTGAAAGTTGGAAAGTGTGCGAAATGTGAAAGTGAAAATTGGAAAATAAAAAAGAGCCCCGCAATTGCGGGGTTTTCTTTTATACAAAAAATGTTTTGATATGTATCATTTAATTCAGAAGCACTTCGCTACAACCTGCTGCAGCATCAAATGAGGTAAGGTTTGCGGATTTCATTTGTGACAGGCGTACGAACCTGGACAAAAAAGAATATGTAAATGTGAAAATAGAAATATGAGAATGCTTGAAGATATTTCCACATTTCCACTTGCACATTTACACACTTTCAAATTCCCACATTAACAAAATAAAGGCGAGGCCTTTATTTTGTTTTCCCCCATCCAAACCAGTCATTCCCGTTAGCATAAATCATCAATCCAAACAAAATGACCATACCTACGATCTGTGCATATTCCAGGAATTTCTCACTGGGCTTTCGTGCCGGTGATCATTTCATACAAGGTAAAAACCACATGGCCGCCATCAAGCGCAGGAATAGGCAGGAGGTTCATGAAAGCCAGTACAATGGAAAAGAATGCAGTGATATTCCAGAAGGCTTCCCAGTTCCATTCATATTTTGGAAATATGGATCCCATGGATTTAAATCCACCGATACCTTTATATGCTCCTGTTGAGGGATTCAGTATTTTCTTGAACTGCTGGATATAAAAATTCAATTTTTCAATGGATTTTTTCACACCGGCAGGGAAAGAAGCAAAAAAGCCATATGACTTTTTTTCAAAGTCATATTCTTTCATCTGTCTTAGGTCATCCATTCCAGGTAGCATGGGGAAAAATCCTATTGCCCGCTTTTGCACTGACAGGCGTTTTAAATTCAACAGGATTTCCGCTCACGCAGACTTTCAGCTGAATGGTATCACCTTTTCTGTTTTGCAGCCAAAGGTTTGATTTCATCAAAATACCTGATCTCCTTTCCGTCAATGCCCGCTATGCGGTCTTTCACTTTCAAGTCCGGCCTTTAATGCATCCGGATGAATCCGCTCACTTCTGCCACCAATGCAGGAATCCTTGGCAACACAAGCAGTGATCGTTTGCCTTTCTCTACAATTTTTTCAATGAAGTTGACGGGAATGATAATATCCTGTTGCTGGCCATTTCTTTCAACGGTAATTGTTTCACCGAGCAAGCAACTCTGCATTCAGGTCTTCGAAATATTTAACGGGCTTATTATTTACCGCAATAATTTTATCACCAGTTCTGCAAGCCGAGATCATTGACTAACACTATCAACACATCCAGATGCCATCTGTCATGTTTGTCACCGGCAATTTTGTTTCACCCCAGGTAAAAAGTATCATCGCATAAATAAAAAATGCGAGCAGCACATTCACCGTAACACCGCCAATCATGATGATCAAGTCGCTGCCAGGCCGGTTTGCTTCTGAATTCCCAATCCTGCGGTGGTTTTTTCAGTTGTTCCTTGTCCATGCTTTCATCCACCATCCCGGAAATTTTCACATACCCGCCAAGCGGCAAGCCAACCAACACCATATTCCGTTTCACCTACTTTCTTTCTTGAAAAGGCAAAACCAGGGATCGAAAAAAAGATAGAATTTTTCCACCCTGCATTTAAAAATTTTGGCAGGGATAAAATGTCCCAGTTCATGCATCACCACCAGGATGGATAAGGAAAGAATAAGTGTCCGGCCTGTAAGACCTACAGCCGACCAGTTAATATCTAACAGAAATACATTGCATCATATATTCAGCGCGTAAATACAGCTGTTTTGATAAAATGAAAAGTTAAAATACGGCATATACGTTTCTTACAGATTTAATGAGAGAAGCGGCAAAATTACGCGCCTCGGCATCGCTTTCAAAATATTCTTCCAGCGTGGGTTTGGCGATAAATGGAATCTTGATTCATGGTCCGTTCAATAACTTCCGTCATATCCAGAAATCCGATCCTGTTTCGAAGAAATCCATAAACAGCAATTTCATTGGCAGCATTCAGATATGCAGGGCATAGTTGCCGCCCTTATATAAGGCTTCCATGGCAAGGGCAAGGTTACGAAATGTTTTGATATCAGGGGGCTCAAAAGTAAGCTGGGTTGATTTGGTGAAATCAAGCCTGGGAAATTCATTGGGAATTCTGACCGGGAAAGCCATGGCATACTGAATGGGTAATTTCATATCGGGCAAGTCCCATCTGTGCTTTAATACTGCCATCCTCAAACTGAACCATACTGTGAATGATACTTTGCGGATGAACCACCACCTGGATCTGGTCTGGTTTAAGGTTAAACAGCCATTTGGCTTCAATCATCTCCAGGCCTTTATTCATCAGTGTCGCTGAGTCAATGGTAATCTTTGCACCCATGCTCCAGTTGGGATGCTGCAGGGCATGTTCCCTTTTTACATTGACCAGGTAATTGGGTTTTTTACCCAGGAAAGGTCCGCCGGAAGCGGTAAGAATAATTTTTTCGATCCGGTTCCTGGTTTCACCCACCAGGCATTGAAAAATGGCTGAATGTTCAGAATCCACCGGAATCACAGGAACTCTTTTTTCAACGGCCTTCTGCATCACGATATCCCCGGCCACAACAAGGGTTTCTTTATTGGCAAGTGCAATGGATTTACCGGTATCAATGGCTTTTAAGTGTAGGCCTTAGTCCGGCAAATCCCACAATGGCCGCCAGCATCATATCATATATATCCATTGCAGCTGCCATCTTCAAGGGATTTCTCTCCCGCCATCACCTCAATCCCTGTCCGGTGCAAGTGCTTGTCTTTGCATCGGATATTTGGCTTCATCCACAATAACCACACACTGGGGCCTGAATTTCAAGAGCCTGTTCTATCAATAATTCGTGATTTGAATGTGCAGTTAGAATGGTATGCAGAAAAATTTATCGGGATTGGCTTCAATTACATCCAAGGGCCTGGGTACCAATGGAACCGGTTGAACCGAATATGGCTATTCGCTTTCTATGTGCCCGTGGCCGACCTGGCTGCCGGACAGGTTTGTTGCTGAATGGCTGGGATTCATTGTTTAAAAATAAGTTCTTTCGTCCAGAACTGCATAAGGTTCCAATGCTTCTGCCAGTTTCCTGTCATTACTAAGCCGGGGAACTTTATTTTGTCCACCCAGTTTACCAATGGATTTCATATAGTCAATAAATGCATTTTTCTGCAATGGTCGTATCACCAGTGGTTGCAGGATATTGCCCCGGATAAGGTCATCATAATAAATATTTTTATCCCTCAGGTTATTGTCTACCTGGTCGTGACAAATTCTGTTAGGTTATCCGGTTGCCTGTTCAAATTCAACAAACCATTCATGATAGGATTTTCCTTCTCCCTGCTTGAATCATCGGGGCAACAGTGAATTCAATGATCCTGACATTTTCTGCTTCCGGGCGGCTTTCATCAGGCTATACTCCACTTCCTCCCCGATCACATGTTCCCCAAAAGCGGAAATAAAATGTTTGATCCTCCCGGTAACCACTAATACGGTAAGGGTTGGTGGAAACAAATTTCACCGTATCGCCCAGGTTATATCCCCAAAGTCCTGCATTATTATTGATGATCATGGCATAGTTCTCTCCCACCTTCACATCCTTCAGGCTGATAGCCTGGTCGGATGTTCCTGGTAAATATTTCACCGGCAGGAATAAACTCAAAAAATATCCCTGAATCGGTATTCAGCAGAAGCCCTTCTTCTGTCACGGGAATCCTGGAAAGCAAAAAAACCTTCAGAAGCAGGAAAGGTTTCAATGGTATCAATGTCTTTACCGATGCTGTCGAACAGTTTTGCCTTATAAGGTTCAAAATTCACCCCGCCATGTACCATGACGTTAGAAATTGGGGAAAATATCTTTCATCTTTTTCCCGGTTTTCTGGTGCAGCCGGTCAAAATACATCTGCATCCATGGCGGAATGCCGCTGATCAGGGTCATGTCTTCATTTTTGGTTTCCTCAACGATATTGTCGAGCTTGGTTTCCCAGTCTTCAATACAATTGGTTTCATAGGAAGGAAGCTGGTTTTTCCGCAGGTAACTGGGTACATGGTGGTTAACAATCCCGCTTAAACGACCTGTAGGCATCCCACCCACCCTTTCCAGTTCCGGGGATCCCGAAAGAAAGATCATTTTACCATTGGTAAACAGGTGGTTACCGCTTTCGGCAATATAACAAAGGAGCGCATTTCGTGCTGTATTGATATGGTTGGAAATGGATTCACTGCTGATCGGGATATACTTGACCCCGCTGGTGGTTCCGGAAGTTTTGGCAAAATAGATGGGTTGCCCTTTCCAGAGCACATTATGGCGTCCCTCCTTTATCTGGTCAATATAGGGCTTGAATTTCTCGTAATCCCGGATGGGAACCGACTGGCGGTATTCTTCATAGGTATTTACCTCGCCAAAATGATGTTCACGGCCAAAATCCGTCTTCCTCCCCGTTTTCAGTAATTCCCGCAGGATTTTTTTCTGGTCCTCCACAGCCGATTGCATACCTTTACGGATCTGTTTATGGATATAACTGGCAAAGGGTTTGGCGAGGAATGATTTGATCTTCATCGGAATATGGCAACGTTGTTCGGCAAAGATAATTTTGCCTGCTGAAAGAACGTCCCGTTATTTATAACTTTTTTTAGGCCAATTCTTTGCAGGTTAGTATTTTACCCATACCTTTGCACTCCTAAATTTTGGCATACTATGTTTGCAGTAGTTAAGATCGCCGGTCAGCAGTTCAGGGTCCAGGAAGGCCAGAACCTGTATGTACCCCATATTACCGGTAACGCTGGTGATAAAGTAAATTTCACTGAAGTTCTCTTCGCGGATAATGATGGCAATATCTCTGTTGGGCAGGATGTTAAAGTTACCGTGGATGCAGAAATCATTGCCGAGAAACAAGGCGACAAGGTGATTGCCTTTAAAATGAAAAGAAGGAAAGGTTTCCGCAAAAAGAAAGGACACCGCACTTTATATACCCAAATCAAGATTAACAAGATCGCATAAGCGAACTACTAAATACTATTATCATGGCACATAAAAAAGGTGAAGGTAGCGTTAAGAACGGCCGCGATTCACAAAGCAAACGTCTCGGTGTCAAAATATTTGGCGGACAACCAGCCGCAGCAGGTAACATCATTGTGCGCCAGCGTGGTACAGAATATCATCCAGGTAAAAATGTTGGTGTCGGAAGAGACTTTACCATCTTCGCATTAACGGATGGTGTTGTTGAATTCAGGAAAGGGAAAAACGACAAAACATTCATTTCAGTATCTCCAGTTGAAATCGCCGGATAAGGAAAATTCAGGTAAAAAAAAACTTTTTTTGCATTATTTAAAAAGTGTTTTTACTTTTATGGTATAGTAACCCATTTACTATACCATTAAATTCTAAAAACATGGCCACAGCTAAGAAAAAAGTAGCTGCTGTTAAAAGTGCTGCTAAGAAGAAAATAGCATCCGTTAAACGTGCAGTAAAAAAAGCGGTAGTTAAGAGAAAAGTAAAGAAAGCCGTTAAAAAGGTTGCCCGGAAAACCGCCGCAATAAAAAAGACAGTAAAAAAGACAGTTAAGAAAGCCGCTAAAAAAGCCACTGTCAAATGATACATCAAGGAAACTTTAGGTAGTAATTACCTAAAGTTTTTTTTATAACCCTTTTTTTTATTTCTAACCATTAAATTCAAACAAAAATGGCAACTGCAAAAAAAGCAGCAGCTAAGAAAGCTGTTAAGAAAGCTGTAGCAAAGAAGGCTATCAAGAAAGCAATCGTTAAGAAGGCAATTAAAAGAGCTATCGTAAAGAAAGCTGTTAAGAAAGCCGTCGTAAAGAAAGCTGTTAAGAGAGCCGCCGTTAAAAAGGCTGTTAAGAAAGCTGCAAAGAAGAAGTAATTCTTCGTGCTCGGCAAAAATACCAAGTCCCCCGATGTCGGGGGACTTTTTTTATTTCCCTGACTCACCTAATTTGCCGGTATATCCCCATCAATGATTGACAATTACCAAATTGCTGACCAGTTCTCCCTACTCTCCAGGCTAATGGATATTCATGGAGAAAATTCATTCAAATCGAAATCATACGCCATAGCCGCATTTAACATTGAAAAGCTTCCGGTTCAACTGTCTGAACTGCCCGCAGATAAAATTCCGGGACTAAAGGGCATTGGTGATTCCACAGGGAAAAAAATCCTTGAAATCATACAGACAGGAAAACTTGCTGTACTGGAAGAACTTGTTGGCAAAACACCCCAGGGTATTATTGAAATGCTGAGCATCAAAGGACTGGGCCCAAAAAAAATAAATACTGTATGGAAAGAAATGCAGGTGGAAACCCTTGGAGAATTATTGTACGCCTGCCAGGAAAACAGGCTGTTGTTGTATAAAGGTTTTGGTGCAAAGACGCAGCAAAATGTCATGGAGGCCATTGAATTTTATTTCAGGAACAGGGGAAGTTTCCTGTATGCCGAAATTGAAAAATACGCCCTGGGTATTCACGGCGAACTCCTGAAAGCATTTCCCGGACAGTTGATTGCATTAACCGGATCCTTCCGCAGGCAGAATGAAATCATCAATGAACTGGAATGGATATCAGCCGTACCTGAACCCTCTGTCAGTGAATTTCTGAAGACCCATAACATTGAAAAAACAGGTGTTACTGATTCAAAGCACAAGTACCGCGGACCTGAAAATGTGCCCATGGTGTTTACTTTTACCAGTACCGAAAATTTTTACCGGCAATTGTTTACTACCAGTTGCAGCCCCGAGTTCCTGGAAGCCTGGCAGAATAAATATCCCGAAACCGTTTCAGCTTCAGAGGAAGAAATATTTTCCCTGCAGCATCTCAATTATATACCCCCTTTCCTGAGGGAAAACCCGGAAATCATTGACAAGGCTTTTGCTTCCCCTTTACCCGAAGTAATTCAAACCTCTGACATCAGGGGTATCATACATTCACACAGCAACTGGAGTGATGGTGTTAATACCATTGAAGAAATGGCTAAAGCCTGCATTGAAAAAGGATTTGAGTACCTGGTGATCAGTGATCACAGTAAATCCGCCTTCTATGCCAATGGCCTCCAGGAAGAACGTATTCGCGAGCAGCACAAACTGATCGATGAACTGAACAACAGGTTCAGGCCCTTCAGGATTTTCAAGAGTATTGAATCCGATATACTCAATGATGGAAGCCTGGATTACCCTGATCAAATCCTTAGTACGTTTGACCTTGTTATAGCCTCTGTTCATGCTAACCTGAAGATGACAGAAGAAAAAGCCATGGCCCGACTGTTGAAAGCCATTGAAAACCCTTATACCACTATACTTGGTCATATGACCGGGAGATTGCTGTTATCCCGGCAGGGTTATCCTGTTAATACCAGTACCATCATAGATGCATGCAAAGAGCACCATGTGGTGATTGAACTCAATGCACATCCCAGGAGGCTTGACCTCGACTGGCATTACATTCCGGAAGCCATTGAGAAAGGAGTAACCATTTCCATTGATCCGGACGCACATTCCATTGAGGGTTATAATGATGTACGTTATGGAGTACTGGCAGCACAGAAGGGCGCGCTCACCAGGGAGAAAAATCTCAGCAGTTATTCGTTAAGCCAGTTTGAGCAGTTTCTTTCATCGAAAAAGAAATAATCGGGGCTCAGGATTGCATTTCCGGTTCATTGACCACACCAGATACTGCCAAAGGAATTGCTACATGAAAACTTGTTCCCTTACTGGCATTGGTCTCAAACCAGATTTTCCCTTTTGCCTGTTCTACAATTCCCTTGCACATGGCAAGACCAAGTCCGGTGCCCGAAGTTTTGGTCGTAAAGTTGGGAGAGAAAATCTTATTCTTCATTTCTTCGGGTATGCCTGAGCCGTTATCTTCAATGATCACCGTTATATACTCGGCATCAATATCCTCGCGGATAATAATCCTTCCTTTCTTATCGGATGGAATGGACTCAACGGCATTCTGGAGAAGATTTGTAAACAACCTGTTCATCTGGGTTTTGTCTGCATAAATATCAATCTTTCCGGGAACAGGTTCCCAGGTAACATCGGCATTTTCGTGTATGCTGTGCAGTGAAACAAGGGAATATAATAATTCATGCAGGTCAAAAACCTCATTGGTCTGGCTGCCGATATTGGCGAACTGGGAAAACTCAGATGCGATCCTCGACAGGTGCTCAATTTGTTCAATCAGGGTCCTTGCCACACTGGAAGATAGCTCCTTTACATTAGGGGCATTATTATCAATGGCCTTTTGCAGGTACTGTATACTGAGTTTCATGGGTGTCAGTGGGTTTTTGATTTCGTGCGCAACCTGTTTTGCCATTTCCCGCCAGGCGCCTTCCCTTTCAGACTTTGCAATGTCTACCGCACTCTGTTCCAGTTTCTGAACCATTTTATTATACTCCTTGACCAGCCCCCCGATCTCATCTTTCCTTGCCCAGGTGATCTCTTCATTACGCTTGCCAAGGTTAATCTCCCGCATCTTCTCCCCGATCCAGGAAAAGGAATGGGTAATCCTGTTCGTGAGAAAAACTGCGATCACGCCGGCAATAAGGAAAATGAAGGCATTCAGGTTTATGATAGTGACGAGGAAATTGGAAATCTCCTGGTTGAGGTCCCTGCTTGATGTGAAGTAGGGAATATTAATATAAGCCTGCAGGTTCCGGCTATCATTTTTAACGGGCACATATATACTCAGGTAACTCAGCCTTCCCGTTTTTTCGTATTGAACGTGCTGGATCTTGCGAAGTGTCTTCACATTGAAGTAAGCAACTGGGTTCATCATCGGGCTCAGGATTCCCTTACTGTAAACCAATGGCTGGGATGAAATACTCAGGACTCCCGACCTGTTGTAAAGGTTCACATCAACATTATGGATTTCTGAAAGTTCCGTCAGTTCATTGTATATCCTCTGGTAATTGGCTGAATCCTGCAGGTTGCCCAGGTCAATTCCGGGTCCGTTATCATTAATACGGCTTTTGATTTCATTGCTCATTACCTGTATTGTGCGGCTAAGCCGGTCCTGGTTATTCCTGTTATAGCGATTGATGAAGAAAATAATGGTAGCGGCACCGATGATGACAAAAGAAAAAATACTGATGAAAATAATCGTCATAAAAATCTGGTTCCTGATACTCAGTTGCCACATCTCCCTGAAAGTGGACCACCTGAAACCCGATTTTACAATTACACTGGCCAGTTGAAATATGGCTACAAGGAACAGAAAAGCACAGAATAAGTACGCAAATAAAGTAATGGCCTCCAGGAGAATATTGCTTTTCCTGGTAATAAGGACCATCCGCTCAGCCGATTGCTTATACCACAATTCACTGTACCCGTCAACATCCACGAATTTATATTCGTTGAAATTGGTTTCGTCAGGTGTTAGCACTGAAGGGAACGGATAATCATTAACATTTGAAACCAGTTCTGACTGATTATACAACCCATATGCATATAAGGGGGACCGCTCAAATGAAAACTCTTCGGATTGCTTGAACAGTTCCGGGATCATCGCTTCACTCCTGTACCTGCGGGGGTTAGACAGCATATAAATATATGCGAGTGTCTGGTCAGATGTATCTTTCACCTGCCGCTGGAAGATATAAGAAAATTTATCAAAGGCCGTTTCATAATACCGCAGGTTGTTTATCCCGGTTTTCTTGCCCTGCATGGTGAAGATGGTATTCAGCGTATCATAGGTCAGACCCTCCATGTCTGATAAAGGCCTGCCGGCAGTATCAAATGCATATAAATGTGTTTCAAAGCGGTTGAGGTAAGCGCTAACATTTGCATTAATGATCGAATCCTTTAAAAAAGCCCCTTCACTTTCATTCCTTAATCGTTCAAGGTTATTAAGCCAGAAATTATTATTTATGCTCCCGATTGCCAGGTTGAGCAATTTTTCGCTGGAAGGATCGGCCTGCCATGCAAGTTTCTCGGCAACGCGTATGCGCTTTTCCTTTTCCTTATTCCTGTTCTGCGTGCTGATCACCAGTGTAATGGAGGCTGAAAAAATAACCAGCCAGTACACCATGGCACTTCCTGATATGGAATAACTTCCGCGAATCATGGATTTCTCCGATAAAGCCAGGTATGCCAATAACCACACCAGCAGGCCCAGCTGGAAATCCAATCCTGTTTTATTGCCAAGGTTAAGGGTAAGATAAGCCAGCCCGGTAACGGCCACCAAAACCCCTTTGAAGAAGAAAGAAGATTCAGGGAAAGAATTAATAAACCTTAGTATGATCTGGCTGCTGATAAAATAGCCCATCGACACGCAGCAGAGGACAATAAATCCAAATATGCTGTACATATTAAGGCTGAAAAAATTGGTAACGTCAAAGGATATCTGCGAATCCGATACCAGGCTGCTGATAATATTCCCGCATAAAATGGTCATGCCTACCAGGGCCGCAATCAGGGAAGAGGAAATAATGATCCTGTTCAGCTTTTTCCCGGTCTTTATGGTCATGCCAACCCTTGTGATCTGGGTCCTGGCAAATAAGGCAATCCAGAAAAACAACAACGCATTTAACAATAAATCACCCAGTGATTTGAGAATGATACTTGAACCATAAATGGAGGGAGAAAAGAGTTCGAACTGTCGGAAATCTATCGGGATATTAAAATAATAAGTTGCCGTACGTAGCATGATTACCAGGAGGGTAAGAAAAAGAATTCCCCATCCGGCACCCAGCCGCCTTGAAATATTTACCGCCAGCATATGGAAGTAAAAAAGTATCAGCAGTGATCCGAATATTCTCAGGAGAATCGTAACCCAGTCATTACTGTATACCCTGCCACGGTCTTTCTCTTCCAGGTAATAAAGTGTTTTACCCAAAGAATTCCTGACTCCAAAATCTGTAATGCGCCGGGCAATTGAATAATTTTTTTCAACGTTGGGATGATTAACAAATCCATTCCTCAGGTAATCATTTTCAATATAAAATTTCCACCTGATAGGAATCAGGGCAATTGCCAGGATACTCTCATTCCCCGGTAAAACGATCTTTCGCCGGATCAGTTCGTACTGGCCATTGGGCAACTGAACCATATATTCCCCATCAGGCTTTACAAGCATTTCATTCGTTGGCAGGGTTTCCTGTGTATTCCAGAAAGCAAGGTTTATCGGTCCATAATCCTCCAGTTTATATAAGAAAATCCCGAACTCCTTATTCCGTAAGAGACAACATTTCATTCTCCGTTTCCCGGGTATAGATCAGTCGGGTCAGCAAAGCGCTGTCACGGGTAATCTCAAAAAAGGCATTCTCCCTTTTCTGCAGGTAGTTTTCCAGGTTTTTCCTGACACCCTGGGGGGATGAAGTATATGACCAGTAATTGCTGAATATAAACGACAGGGTAAACAGCCATGCTGCACCTATCAGGAAATAAGCATTTCGGTAAATCGTGTCTTGCCAGAATTTATTCAATCCTCAACTCTTTTTTCGTTTGATCTCATTCCAAAGTTCATCCATTTCCGTTAATGTCATATCCCGGAGACTGCGTCCTTTACTATCAGCCATGCTTTCCATTGCCCTGAACCTGCTGATGAATTTTTTATTGGTACGTTCGAGTGCCTGTTCGGGATCTATTCGCAAAAACCGTGCATAATTGACAAGTGAAAAAAATACATCCCCCAATTCATCTTCCACCCTGGAAGCAAGTTCATGATTTTTTTCACCACCATCCTGCCAGTCACTCACCGCTACTTTCAGTTCTTCAGTTTCTTCCTTAACTTTTTCCCATACCTGGTCACGGTGATCCCACTCAAAACCCACCTGCCTTGCTTTTTCCTGGAGCCGCATGGCTTTTACCATGGAAGGCAGGGAAACGGGAATACCTGAAAGTACCGAGGTTTTGCCTTCACGAAGTTTTAATTTTTCCCAGTTCTGCTTTACTTCCTCATCATCCTTAACGGTAACATTACCGTATACATGGGGATGCCTGCTAATCAGTTTCTCGCATATTCCATTAATTACCTCCTCCAGTGTGAACCGGTTTTCTTCATTGCCTATCCGGGCATAAAAAACGATATGTAGTAAAAGGTCGCCCAATTCTTCCCGTATGCCGTTCCAGTCCTTCTCCGTAATGGCATCTGCCAGTTCATATGTTTCCTCTATAGTCATGGAACGAAGGGTATCAATGGTTTGTTTTCTATCCCAGGGACATTTTTCCCTGAGTTCATCCATTATGGTAACCAGCCTTTCAAAAGCAATTGAATTTTTTGTCATATCTGTAATGCTGAAATGATTAATAACGCAAATAACAACAAGGACATTACCATTCCGGCGGCCATGTTGAGCAAAATAAATTTCAACATAGTTTTGCCGCGCCCCTGGCTGTAAAAGTTCCGCAGCGCCTTATACTGGTAAAAAAAGATGAGCAACACAATAACTGCATTCAGCAGGCTGAATAGTCCCACTCCGGTCAGGTTCTTCAGTTTTGTACTTAAAGCGATCAGTAATATAAAAATGAATGTGGCACAAAAAAGGTGAATGGTAAAAATTACATGATCTACATACAAATATTGTTTTCTACTGTGATACAGGAAATTCAGTATCAGCGCAAATAAGGGCAGGGATATGAAAAGTAACTGCGGAAAGGTATGAAAGAACCTGTCCATCATCGCCCTGACAGGCTCCAGCCGGTCATCCTCGCCCTGCTCTTTCATTTTAATAGCCCGGTATAACACTGCCTTTTTGAGCGTTTTATCTTTTAAACTGTCTGGCAGGTGCTGCTGGTATAACTGGTAGGCACGGACCTTACTGAAGGATAATCCTTCCAGGAATCCATTCCCTCCTGTTGCCCTGCTCCGTAAATTGCCCGAGTCAATGTAAATTCCTATTTTGGGAGTTTTTACAAGGATACTGTCCCCCAGCTTTGTATATTTTTCTTCATTTTCCCTTTCTTCTTCCGCCTTTCTGTTCAATGCAGAAATAGTGCTGTCCGTTTCAAGGATAGCTTTTTCCATTGCATCAGCGTTAAATGGTTTACCCGCACTATCCCTAACCATTAAAAGATCTTCCCTGACCTCCTTCAAGCCTGCAATCTTCGATGAGGCCGAATCATCTTTCAGTGACTTAACCGGGTTCAGGAAGGTGAAGAAAATGAGGAAGAATATGGCAGAAGTGAATACATACATTTTTATGGGATTCAGGTAACTGGCCCTCTTCCCTTCCATATATTTCCTGGTCAGCATACCCGGCCTGAACAATAACATTTTCAGGCTGCTGAAAAACATGCCGTCAAAATGGGTGATATCATAAACAAAATGCTGAATTAACCCTAATACCGTGTCTTTGGGTTCCGCATTTTCCTGTCCGCATGACTGGCAGTATTTGCCAGCGACAATAGTGCCGCAGTTCAGGCAATTTTTCTCCTTCCGCTGATGTCTGTGGGACAAATGATGAATTTTGTTAAAAATAAGGCAAATGCATGTATACTTATCCTCCGGGAAAGCGTTATTACAGTCATTAATGTATGTTCCGGCAATTTATAAATTACTTTTGCACTGAATGTGAAACAATGCCTAGAAAAATCATCCTTATATCCGTTATATCCTTTCTGTCTGCCACCTGCTCTACCCTTTCCGCCCAGTATTATTACCAGGATATTATGTCCAGTACAACAAATCATGAACAATTCAAACTGTATAAACAACAGAAGATCTCCAAAATTCTTTTAAAGAGCACCGAGGCCGATGGCTCGCCTTCGGAAGGATTCAGTTTTGAGCAAAACTTCAATAACAGTTATACGCAGCTGAAGACCATAACCTCCCTGAAAAGCGGCAGTAAATCATCACTGGTGAATTACTATAATGCAACCGGACATCTTTACCGCACCGTCGACAGTACGGGTGAGTCCGTTTCCATATATGAATATGCCTATGATTCTGCAGGACGCCCCCTTTCCATATTGAATACCAGCAGGGCTATAGGGGAAAAGACAAAAACTACAGAATTACATCTTTGGCAATACAATGAACAGGGTAAACCTGCCAGCATGAAAAGGATCAGGGACGACAAAGACAGCAGTGAGATTACATTCCAGCTCGATGAAAAAGGCAATGTAATAGAAGAGCAGGGTTTCCGGAAAGGCATTCCCGGGGAAAAAATTTATTATTACTATAATGAAGATAATCGGTTAACCGATATAGTTAGATATTATGATAAACTGGGCAAACTTCTGCCCGATTACACTTTTGACTATTACCCGGATGGCCGGATCAGTGAAATGAGGACTACCCAGGGCGGAGGTGCCGATTATTTTATATGGAAGTATGCCTACGCAGAAACCGGGTTAAAATCCAAAGAGCTCTGCTATAACAAGCAAAAAAAACTTGTGGGAAGGGTGGAATATGCATATGAAAGCAGGAAATAAATACGTATTCCCCACATTACTCAAACCAGGTATATTCAGGAAATTATTAATTCTTTCATTCCATACCATAATTTTTTTCGGGAATGATATAAAGGAACAGGGCCTGAGAATGTTGTCATGTATCATTCACTTCAGGCCCTGTAAATGCCAATACTTAGCTTATCATAACAGCTGAATCAATTTCCAAATTCAGTCAGTAAATTAAATTTAGTTTTCCTGCAAAGAATGAGTGGCAATCCAGTTTCCAACGCTTTTACCCAATGCTTCGCCATCCAGGCAGGCTTTACGGAAATGGTAGCCTACATAGATCCTGGAAAGTGAATTTTCCCTGGCAGCCTGAGATAAACTTGTGAAATTCCTTGGGTTGCCCGGCAATGAGATACTTTCATAAGAAAAGGTAAGATTATCGTCCTCAAAAAATTGCTCCATCAACTCGGCGGCGGCACCGCCCGCGGCTGCATGTGCTGAGGGATGATCTGTAATTGGTGGAATGGGGAACCATAATACCTGCCAGTTAGGGTCTCCCATTGTATTCGGGTTTCCATCATTATCACCGAGTTGAATGGCGGTATATGGCCGCCAGAAAAAATGGATCATCTTTGCTTTCAAACAGGCGATATAGGCATCTGCCACGCTCATTTGCAATAATGCAAGTAAACGTGCAGTTTTCCACGCATCCAGATTTCGCTGTGCAATGATCGCTTTAGCTGCTTTATTCCATCCGTAAGCTGAACTTTCCACCCAAAATTTAGCAATGTTCTCCTGGTCCAGTGTTCGTCCCCCAGGACCAGTACAGGTCAGGCAACCCATGCTTTTTACTTCATTGTAATCAGCCGTGTATTCAGCACTATTAAGAGGATAAGGCGGGGGAACCGCAAACTGTGTACTGTTTTGAATTCCGAATGTTTTAAGATTACCCCAGCCCGGTGAATCATAAAATCCACTAACATTAAATGGCGGGGTAGAACGATATTCCCCTGGCAATACGCCCTGGCTAATGGCAAATATTGCATTAGCTGAACCATCACCAGTCCGGTTCAGAATAATTGCCTGGGCCACAGCGGCACCTAATGCAATTCCTTTTGTTTTTGCATCACCATCCGGAATAAGTTGTAAACATTGGGCCAGCAGGGTATGGATTGAATCCTGGACAACCTGCGGTGTTACATTCGCCGGAGGGTTAAGCCTTCCGAAAAAATTAGAAATAACATCATGTGCCGCTTTTGCAACAGCAGCATCAGGATCAGCATCTTTATCCCTTCCGGAAAATGCATAAGTCTTATACTTTGGAATAATATTATTCAACGCATCGTGAACTGCAATGTTTACCATCGCATAGTAATGACTTTCACGGAATGGAGGAATACGGGGTGTAGGTTGAAGCTGTCCTGTTCTCAAAACAACATAAGTGGCAGCATCATTCCACCGTAATACCATATCAGGGCTAACATTTCCCATCCCCACACCATTATTATTAAATCGCGCGCTTGTTTCCAATTCATTATTATCAGTCACTGTGTTCTCCTTCTTACAGTTGAAAAAAAATAATGTGATAAGCGCCATCACAATATTTGAACACCAGGGCATCCTGTTGAAGGAAGATGGATAAGCATTCATAAATAAATTCTTTAAAGTTTAACAATCAGTTTGCCACCAAAAATATAAATGCCAATTACCGGTTTTTTTAAATTTCGGCCGACTCTTGCTGAAGTATAGCAGAAAGCACTGTACATGGCAATCTTTACCACTTGCCGACGACAAACAGCGTTTGCAGAAAAATGTGATGCATTTGCATAATTTATACCTCAAATACACCCTTTGTAAATCCTATTAAACTATTTTAGCAGTGCGAAGATGGTCTTATGAACTTCAATGAATTCATATTTTCTGACCAGCTCAAATACCGGGTTCGCCGCCATCTGATCTTCTGGATGGCCTGGTGTCTGTATTTTGCCATCACTTTCCTCGTCCCCACCTACTGGGTACCCGCCTGGAATTTAAAAGGTCCGATGCCTCAAATAGAAAAATATGGCGTCGGTGTTTCTATTCTCAGGATTTTAATGAATAGTGTATTGATGACCGTAGTTCACATGATTCCTGGTGTATGGAATACTTTACTATTTTCTACCAAGGTATACCACGCACAACAAAAGAGCACGGATTCGCCTTACCGCTTTGCTGTGTCTGTATGTAATTGTCAGTTGCCTGCATTAATTACTTGAATTTTTTACTGACATTTTCAATAAGCACCAGGATGGGTTACTTCAGCAAAATGCCGGATATGCAGTATATCATACCTATCTGGATAAGGCAGATTGTATTCAATTATCCTACAGTCATCGGATTTTCCCTTGGCCATAAAATTTCTTAAACGATGGTATATCAAACAAATGGAAACCGAACAACTGATCAGGGAAAAAATTAATGCCGAATTGCTGCTGTTAAAGGCGCAGGTGCACCCGCATTTCCTTTTTAATACACTAAATAATATTTATTCGTTTATACTCAATGGATCTGATAATGCCCCTGACATGATAAAGAAACTGTCGGGCCTCCTTAACTATATTCTAAATGACTGCAACAGGCAATGGGTCCCTTTAGAAAAGGAGATTTCAATGATCCAGGACTATATTGCCCTGGAACAAATTCGCTATGGCGACCGGTTAAACCTTAACCTGCAGATCCATGGTACGGCAAATAACAAAATGATCAGCCCGTTGCTCCTTATTCCCTTTGTTGAAAACAGTTTTAAACACGGAACCAGCCGAATGCTAATCCACCCCTGGGTACTCCTGAGAATTAATATCGAAAGAAATTACCTTGAGTTCAGCCTCACAAACAATAAGCCGGAAACCGGTATCGAATCACCTAACAAAAAAGGTATAGGACTCACTAACGTGAAAAAGCGACTGGAGTTAATATACCCCGAAGTCCATACGCTGCGTGTTGTTGAAGGCGAAATGAGCTTTGAAGTCTATTTGAAAATTTCTTTGAATATACCGGAAAACGTGGTAACCGCAGAAAATGTTGCTGACAGAAAAGGATATTATGAATTGGCATGAATTCATTTTTTCCGGCCACCCAGGCCATCGCATCAGGCGCCATATTGTATTCTGGCTGCTATGGTGGATCTATTTTGCCGCAACATATTATTATTATGTACAGGTAGGATTACAAAGGATTTCATTTGGAAACTTAAGCACAATCCTCATTCTAAAAACCATGCTTTTAATAATAGTTCATTTACTATCCTGCTATTTTTTTGTATACTTCCTTCTTCCACGTTATTTATTCACCTCAAAATATCTGTTGTTTACTGCAGGTGTAATTTATTTGATCTTGTTTCTGCTGGTTTCAGGTTATTTCGTTCATGCGCTGATATTTCCTTTTATAGATTACGCATACCAGTATAACCTGTCAGCAACCAATAATAACCTATGGTGGGCCAGCATCAATTCAGTCTTATTAACAGCCCCCAAAATAATTGCTGCTGCCACTGCCATCAAACTGGTGAAACGGTGGTATATGAAACAAAAGGAAAAGGAAAAGGTAGAGAAGGAAATGCTTATCACAGACCTGAAATTGCTGAAAGCACAAGTGCGACCCGATTTTCTTTTCAGTTCCCTGGAGCATATCTACAAATACGCAAAAATAAAATCCCCACGTTCCCATGAACTTTTATTGAAATTTTCTGACATTTTAAGCTATATGCTTTATGAATGCGAGGATGCCAAAGTGTCCCTGGAAAAGGAAATAACCATGATGAAAGAATACATCGATATGGAAAAGGTCAGGTTTGACAATAACCTGGAGATGGTGATTGACATAAAGGGAGAAACAAAAGGCAAAACTATAGCACCGCTTGTATTGCTTCCATTTATTGAAAACAGTTTCAGGCAATGCAACAGCGCGTCGGAACAATCCTGGATAAACCTGGAATTGAGCATTGAAGACCATATCATGGTGATGAAACTGATGAATGGCACTGGATTAAATAAAGATGAGGAAGACTTACAGCCTGAGGAAATCCTTAATGTTCAAAAGAGATTGCAACTATTGTACCCCGGTGGACATGAACTGAAAATGTATACAGAACATGAAATTTGCATGACCCTTCTAAAATTGAACCTGGATGAAAAACCAGGATTGAAACCTTTCAACTCCATTATTAACTTCAAACAGTAGAAATATAGTACCAGATAATGCCTTCAGCAAAAAAAATAAAATGCCTCATTATTGATGATGAACAGCCTGCAAGGGACATCCTCAAGAAACATATCGATGGAATTGACTCCCTCGAATTAACCGGTTCCTGCAACAATGCTGTAGAAGCACTTTCCTTTTTACAGTCCAATAGTGTTGACCTTCTTTTCCTGGATATCCAGTTGCCGCATATACTTGGCACCAACTTTATCCGCACATTGAAAAATCCTCCAAAAGTAATTTTTACTACCGCCTTTAGAAAGTATGCCATTGAAGGATTTGAACTGGATGCAGTTGACTTTCTCCTGAAACCAATAGGTTTTGACAGATTTTTAAAAGCAGTCAATAAGGTTCTCCAGTTAAATCTTCAAAGCAATCTACCTGAAGCCGGTCAGCCGGAGAGAAGGAAAAAGAACAGGCACAGCCCTTTTATATTTCCGGTCAGATCGAAAAATGGTCAAAGTCTTATTCAATGATATTTTATATATAGAAGGCCTAAGAGATTATATCCGGATATTCACGATCAACAAGACAATTGTGACTAAACACCTGCTGGCCTCACTCCAGGAGATGCTTCCGTCTGATGCATTCTTACGTATACACCGTTCCTATATTATCTCCATTAATAAAATAGATTCATACAATACGGACACCATTGAGATCGCAAAAAAGGAATTGCCGATAGGCCGACTGTTCAAGCATGATGTATATAAGTTATTGAATACATCTTCCCTGCATTATAAACTTAAAAAGGATTCTAAAGACCTGAATAGCCCCAAATAGGACATTAAAGTAGTTATTAAATAAAATATTCAGTAATTTATGAAAACAATCATTTTATCTCTGCTTATAGCTGCCGCACCGTCGGATTGGGTACTATCACAAGGATGTGTTGCCATCCGTAATATTGCCGGCGTCAGTCCGGATATGTTATTTGAAAATATTCAGCCAGACAAAAAGCTCATCCTGAATGTAACCAACAGGTATTTCGAAGCTTCGGACACTTACAAAGGCGATAAGTTTGTAACAGATACATTGGTTACCAATCGCATCTACACACTGAATTTTTCGTTAATCAGACTGTTCAGTAATGGATGGTCATTAGGTGTTAATATTCCCTTTTATGCAAATTCACGAAATAACGGAGCCGATCATAAGGGCCCCGGAACTTTGCCAAGATATACGACCAGGGCAGTTGGTATTGGAGATATCCGGTTGGCTGTATACAAATGGTTCCTGGATCCGGGAATAAATAAAAAAGGAAATATCCAGGCAGGTTTAGGAATTAAATTACCATCTGGTGATTTCAGGTACCAGGATTATTTTGTACGGAATGATTCAACCAAAGTCCTGGCACCTGTTGACCAGGCTATTCAATTAGGAGATGGTGGCACAGGAATAACTGCTGAGCTTAGTGCATTTTATACCTTCAACCGGGGAATAAACGTATACGTTTATGGCTTTTATCTTGCAAATCCAAGGGAACAAAATGGCGTTTCCAATCTTAAAGGAAGAAATGCCACCCCTGTACAGACCAATAACAACACTACAGTTATGAGTGTACCGGATCAATATACAGTAAGAAGCGGTTTCAATTTTCATTTAAAAAAAATTTACCTGCAGCCGGTCTTCGTTATGAAAAAGTTACAGAAAATGATCTGATTGGCGGGAACAAAGGGTTCCGCAGGGCTGCTATCCATTACTTCATTTGAACCAGGAATCACTTATAAAATGAAAAACACCTTTGCTTTTGTTTATGCAGGATTACCATTTAAGTGCACCATCATTCAAAATGAACAGAATGATATGACGCCGGCAGGTTTTACCAATTTCGTATTTTCAGTTGTAGTAACAGGCAAAGAGTTAAGTTTATCCATCTCCTCTGCCCTTGGATCATTTTTGTTACTTTTACAGTAATGAAAAATTATTGCCTTTCATTTGTTCTGTTATCTGCATCTTGCTGGCATTGATACATGCAGGAATCAATTCACGTCAATATCATGAAAAGGAAATACAAGATTTACAACATGCTGAAAATATTTCCCCTGCATTAACAGGTATTCCGGATACTGGGCCAGAATTTCAGAATTATACAACAACAAAGAGTGCCGGATCCACCAACCGCACCCAATATTCAGCAGGCTTTTTAACATTTCCTGGAGTAGAACTTAAAGACTGGCCAGCTGGTAAGAAAATTCCCATTTTAAACCCTGGCAATATTCATTCCAAATATTACCTCATTCATTTATATCCTACGCATAATTTTTGGTAGCCGCCTGCCGCTGACTTTCTCCTTTCATTATCACCCGGCAAAATAAATACTAATAATAAAATCATTAACCATGTTAATTGATGCGGGGAATATATTACTGATCGGTTCTGTTTTGCTGCTAATCAGTGTAGTGGCTGGCAAAACCACCAATAAGTTGGGTGTACCAACCCTGATTTTCTTCCTGATCGTTGGTATACTTGCAGGATCGGAAGGTATAGGCGGAATACATTTTGACAATGCAGCCCTTGCCCAGTTTATAGGAATTGTGGCGTTAAATTTTATCCTTTTTTCCGGTGGATTGGATACCAACTGGCAAAGCATTAAACCCGTTCTATGGAGAGGCGTGGCTTTGTCCACCATTGGTGTTTTCCTTACAGCACTTTCTGTTGGTGTCTTTGTCCACTATTTTTTTGGATTCTCAATGATGGAAGGCTTGCTGCTGGGTTCGGTCATCTCAGCAACAGATGCAGCGGCAGTTTTCTCCATTTTGCGAAGTAAAGGAATCGGATTAAAGGGTTATTTGCGCCCGGTACTTGAACTTGAAAGCGGCAGCAATGATCCGATGGCATATTTTCTCACCATATCGCTTACAGGGATTGTGGCAAGTGGAAATGCAGACTTTGCCACTTTACTGCCGTCTTTTTTAAAAGAATTTATCTTAGGCGGCGCGTTGGGGTATTTCATGGGAAAAGGCAGTGTATGGCTGGTTAACCATATCAAACTGGAAACAGAAGGGCTATACCCCGTACTGACACTTAGCCTGGCTATATTTACTTATTCCTTTACACATTTTTTGGGAGGGAACGGGTTTTTGGCAATTTATCTGTGCGCAGTAATCATGGGCAACAGCCATATGGTCCATAAAAGAAGCCTGATTAAATTTTATGACGGGCAGGCCTGGTTAATGCAAATTATCCTCTTCCTTACACTGGGATTACTGGTTTTTCCTTCCCGCATCCTTCCGCTGGCAGGCATGGGACTTTTAATGTCGGCTTTTTTAATCTTTGTGGCTCGTCCGATCGGCGTCTTTGCCTCACTTGCCTTTTTTAAGTCAAATATCAGGAGTAAACTGTTCATTTCCTGGGTTGGGCTAAGGGGAAGTGTGCCCATAGTATTTGCCACCTATCCGTTACTGGCAGGAATCCCTAAAGCCGATATGATATTCAACCTGGTTTTCTTTATTTCAGTTACTTCAGTGATACTCCAGGGTACAACGCTGTCCGCTGTAGCAAAATTTTTACACGTGGCCGTACCGGCAAAAGCCAAAAGAAGGATTGGCTTTGACTTTGAGCTTAACGACACAATAAAGTCGGAAATGGAGGAGATTACCTTAGGGGAAGGTTCAAGAGCTATTGGCAAACGAATTGTTGAACTGGATATTCCTGCAACTGTAAACTTTCCTTGCCATAAAGCGGGGTGATGTATACATTGCACCCAATGGTTCCACCAGGCTTTTAGCCAACGATGTGCTGCATGTACTTGCGGAAGACAAATATTCACTGGAATTATTGCATGAAGCTATTTAATATCCAGCAAACGCGGATTGAATGATCTCATATCATTCTCCGGAATCCACAGGAAAATATTAACCTGAATTTTTTTGTAAAGTAGTGACCAGCCCTTTGTAAATTGTAGAGGTAAAATATAAAATGCCTAGAATATTAATCTTATTTGCACATCCCCTGCTGGAAAAATCCAGGGTTCACGCAGAACTTTTAAAAATTGCCAATACCCAGAAAGATGTAACTGTCAATGACCTTTATGAGCACTATCCTGAATTTGATATTGATGTGGAAAGGGAAAAATCGCTTCTGGTTAACCACGATATCATTATCTGGCAGCATCCGTTTTATTGGTACAGTGCACCTGCCATCATAAAACAATGGCAGGATATTGTGCTGGAACATGGATGGGCCTATGGTAAAAAAGGGCATGCCCTGGATGGTAAAAAAGTATTTAATGTTTTCTCATCGGGCGGAAGTGAAGAGGCATACAAGGTGGGCGGACATAATAAATATCCCATCCATCAATTCCTAAGGCCCTTTGAAAGAACGGCTGAACTTTGTCGTATGCATTACTGGCCGCCTTTCTGGATACCTGGGGTGCATCGCCTGGATCAGCCAGGCATTCAGCAATATGCAAGGCAATATAAGAATATGCTGACCGCACTGACCAATGATATTTTTTCTGAAGAAGAGATCAGGTCACATTCCTTAATGACAGATCTTTTTCCCATCACATCAACCAATGATTAATGGAGCATAATTTTTTATTCCAGGCAATGGTTTACCTGGCAGCGGCAGTATTGTTTGTTCCCATTGCCAGGCGACTCGGGTTAGGATCCGTATTGGGCTACCTGATTGCCGGAATCGTTATCGGTCCGTTTGTAATGGGTTTTATTGGTGAAGAGGGTGAAGACATTATGCATTTTGCAGAATTTGGTGTGGTGATGATGTTGTTTTTAATTGGACTTGAACTGGAGCCTGAACTGCTTTGGCGCATGCGAAGATCAATCATAGGCCTTGGCGGATTACAGGTTATTCTCACCACATTAATGGTGGGGGCCACAGTATTTATTGGTGATATGAACTGGCAACAATCTCTAGCTCTTGGAATGATCATGTCCATGTCCTCCACCGCTATAGTCATGCAATCATTGCGTGAAAAAGGGCTGATGAAAACAATGGCCGGACAAAGTTCATTTTCCGTTTTGCTTTTCCAGGATATTGCCGTAATTCCCATACTTGCCATGTTTCCACTGCTGGCTACATTGTCAGTTATTCAGCAGGAAAATGACAATTCTTCCCAATGGGTTGACGGACAGCCGGGATGGGTGCATACGCTCTTTATGTTAGGTGCAGTGGTGAGCATCATTGTTGCAGGAAGGCTGCTTGTTCGTCCCCTGTTGCGTATCATTGCCAAAACAGGATTAAGGGAAATATTCACGGCTTCAGCACTTTTACTCGTTGTAGGCATTGCAGCCCTGATGACAGAAGTAGGGTTAAGCCCGGCATTGGGCGCATTTCTTGCCGGTGTGGTCCTGGCCAACAGCGAGTACCGCCATGAACTGGAAAGCGATATTGAGCCCTTTAAAGGCCTGCTATTGGGCCTGTTCTTCATCGCGGTTGGCGCCTCCATAGATTTTCACCTTATCGCTGCCCAGCCACTTCGGATAATAGCCTGGGTGCTGCTGATCATGACAATAAAAACCATAATTCTTTTTGTCCTGGGTAAAATATTCAAGATCAGCACTGAACAGAATTTCATATTTGCTTTTTCGGTTAGCCAGGTGGGTGAGTTTGCTTTTGTTTTGCTTTCATTTGCACTTAACGAAGGCATCCTTCCAAGAGAAACAGTCAGTTTCTTTATTGCCGTTGTCGCCATCAGCATGGGACTAACGCCTTTGGTAATGTTATTGAATGAGAAACTTATTCTTCCGCGGGTGGGCACTGAAGAAAAGGAAGAAAGGGCTCCGGATACAATAGATGAAAAGAACCCGGTGATCATCGCGGGTTTCGGGCATTTTGGAAGTACGGTGGGAAGGTTCTTAAGGGCCAATAAGATCGATGCAACTTATCTCGACATTGATTCAGACCGGGTGGATGTACTCAGGAAAATGGGCTTTAAGGTTTTTTATGGAGACGCTTCCAGGTATGACCTCCTTCATTCTGCCGGTGCAGAGAATGCAAAGATCATAGTGATTGCCATTGATGATGCCGAGAAACGCCTGGGAATGGTGGAGACAGTAAAAAAACATTTTCCCCATCTCCATATACTGGTAAGGTCTTCCAACAGGTATGATGCATATGACCTGATGAATGCAGGCATGCTGCATATTTACAGGGAAAGCATAGATACAAGTATCCGGCTGGGTGTGGATGCAATGACATTGCTTGGCTACAGAACATATACGGCTAAACGCTTAGCCAAAACTTTTTTAAAGCATGATGAATTAAATCTAAAAAAACTGGCTTCCATCCGGAACCAGGAAGAATATATCAACGCGGCACGCCAGTATATTGAAGAACTGGAATTGATTGTTCAGGCTGATGCCCAGGGACCTTCATTACAGGATGCCGGCTGGGACGCAGAAACACTGAGGGAAGAAGTCAGGGCTGCCTATTGAGTGCTGAAAGCATTCAAGGCCCAATTTGGTAAGCCTTGAATGCCTGCATGAATACGAAAGATTTTTAATTTGACCGGCGGCCCCGGAGTATTGCTACCAGGATGAGAATAAAAACTGCACCTCCGGCAACCCATACCAGCGGGTTTGAATACCAATCGGGTTCTCTTTTAATTTCTATTTTCAGTCCCCCTTTATCCTGTGCATAGAGCAATACGCTTACCAGGCTGAATATAAGTGAAGCATACATTTTTTTCATATTCTACAGTTTCCTTATTATTAAAAAAATGATGCCAGAGAGGGAATTGCCACGCTCCCAAATAAGCAAAGCCTTCCCCGCCCGGCGGGAAGGCTTTGTGCCCAAGACTGGATTCGAACCAGCACGCCGTTTCCAGCGCTACCACCTCAAAGTAGTGCGTCTACCAATTTCGCCACCTGGGCAACAGGGCGACAAAATTAGGGAAATTATACATACCGTCAATACCCGTATGCGGCAAATAATTTCAGGACTTCCACGTACTGGTAATCTCTATTCTCCTTTAAAAGACGATATTTAAAATCAGTGATAGTTTCCACTTCCGGCTGCATGGCATGATATAGCTGTTCAACCGTAAAACCATTTACCTTATCAATGATTCCGCTGGCATCCGTATATTTCTCCAGGGGTGGGTCACAAAGGTCATAAAACAGTCCCTTAGGTATCCATCGGTCAGGATCTGTTGCCCGCCGTGGATTATAAGATTCCAGGAAATATTGATGGCTACTGATACCGTTTTGATTTGAAAAATAAAGGAAATGCTGACTTAGATTGAAATTGCCCTGTTCCGGAAAACTGGTGCTCTTTAGTTTCCACTTTTTATCTGCCAAATAATGTCCCATGAAATAGGCCCAACCTTCAGCAAGTGCGATCCTGAAAGAATAATGAGTACAACAATCACCATAAAAACCCGAACCAGGGTTTTTATACTCGGCAATCCCCAATTTCAGCCACCAGTTATTTCCCACCTGGGAATACTGGCCCGCATGTGATAATTCATGGTAAACCAGTTCCGCATACCTGTCCGTGGTAAGATATGCAGCGTCACCACCATACCCGTATTTGATATCCGGAGATCTGGCTTTAAATGCTTCCATTCCCATAAAACTCAGGCCTGCTGTAACCGGTGACCACAATAATAATACTGCAGGGATCATTATTTCCCCGGCATTGGATGCAATGCTTGAATGAAGCATTTTGTTCAGCATATATGTATTACCGGCACCTGATCCTTTTTTGCTGCTTAACATGATATTCAAACCAGGCGGTGGAACTCCAACACTTTCCTCCGTGCTCATTAACCTGTGTTCACGCACGCCATTGAATGTAATGGCTGCGCACCAATGACTGGCGGCAATGGTACCCGTACTTGAGGGGTGTGAAATCAGAAATGGATGCAGGCAATCAAGGTTTGACCACTTCCCGAAATTGATCTTGATGGGAAAAAATTGTTCATGTATGGCCCATGGACGCATCCTGGCCACCCGTGCAAGGTCATTTTTAAATTTTACCAGGATGGTGTACTTATTCCTGAAATATTTTTTGCACCGGAATTCCCCATTATCATCAGTATACATCCGTTCCACCTTGAAGAGCCTCCTGACCACCACTTTAACATGCTGGACGGCGCGGAATCCACGATCATTGGTCAGTTCATTTTGCACCAGTATCTTTCCGGCGGGATAATTCCTGCAATCCCTGGTTTGTGCATTGACAGGATTGCCTTGCAGGATCCCGTTCTTTTGCTGCTGTTTTTCATCAGTTTGCGGGTATCCATGAATGTTAGCTGGTTCTTCATCCAGGTTATTGGTACGCCTGAGTGCTTCATCCTCCAATTCCCTGTCATCAGCAGGTATATACATTTTTTCAATTACAGAATGTGCTATCCCTGGCAGGAAATGATAATCAGCAGGAACCACCGCATAATAATCCGGAATATCTTCCAGGTTTTTACCGGGAGCGGTGTAATAGTCACCTTCTGAAATTAGCTCCCGGTCCAGGGGATAATCGAACAGTTCTATGTCTTCATTTTCAAGGCGATCCAGCTCCTTGAAATCTACCGGTGAAAACTTTACATACAGATGTGTTATCTTAAGTGGTTTATCCGGATAGCGGCCCTTCAGCAGGCGATAGGCCTGTGTCATATTGTAAATGGTGTAAGGGTTATCAATCTTTTCACCCAGGATGGTTGGGTGGTCGGCACTGTCCCGGTATTGCTGTGTTAACCTTTCGCAGTCGAAACAGAAAGGCGGTTGTAAACCTTGATTTGCAGGAAGGTATATATCCTGGTTTTTTCTGCATGATGATAATATTAATAGATGCAGTAAAATCATTACAGTCAGAATGACTGAAACTTTGAATCTAGTTAACATGATATTATTGGTGTTTGTCTGTATTACAGTACATTAAAGGCTGATCAGAATAAATATTGAATTGCTGAATTCAGCGGGTCCGGAATCAACAACCAGGGCCTTTCGGGGAGGATTAAATGTTTAGTACATTATTTGATTTACAGGAGAAAAAACACAACATCGGAGCATAGGATTATCAGGTAACCTACAGGATTAATACTTTAAATTATTGAAATGCCCGGATGATCCGGGCATTGAATTGATACATGGGCACTTTGAATTGACCATTGCTTATTTTGAATGGTTAATTCTCTTTTGCCATACATTATTTGGGAATAATGATCCTGAAAGTGGTTCCTTTCCCTGGTTCAGAATGCCGGATAAACAATGAGCCTTTCTGATATTGTTCAATGATCCTCTTGGAAAGGGTCAGACCCAGCCCCCACCCTCTTTTCTTGGTGGTAAAACCGGGATTGAACACTTTACGTATATGGGATGGATGAATACCCTTTCCCGAATCTGTAATATCAATAATTACCTTGCCCGGCTGATCCAGCAAAGTTACTTTGATACTGCCCTTTCCTTCCATGGCATCAAGGGCATTTTTTAACAGGTTCTCAATCACCCAGTCGAACAAAGGTGTAGCCAGGGGTACCATTAATTGCTCCAGTTTGTTTGCTTCCAGGTTGAACTGGATCTTATCCGGCGCCCTCTTTCTTACATACTCCATTACCTGTTTTACTACTTCCAGTATTTTTCTTTGTTCCAGGTGTGGTGTACTTCCAATTTTACTGAACCTGTCAGAGACCAGTTTAAGCCTGTCCACATCCTTTTCCATTTCCAGCACCATTGCCGGGTCTGAATAGGTTTCCTTCAGCATTTCCACCCAACCCTGCAATGCAGAAACAGGGGTTCCCAACTGATGCGCCGTTTCCTTGGCCATTCCCGCCCAAAGCTGGTTCTGGATCGACCGGTGCCTGGCATTAAGCGCTGTGAGGGCAAGGAGGATAAACAGTGCGACAATCAGCAATTGAATAAAGGGATAATACCTGGCTTCTTTCAGCAATAATGATTCGCCGTAATAATACTTGTTATACTTGGATGAATCAGACGACAGGTAAGTGATTATCGGCTGGTTTTTTTTATATTCCTTTAACCGGTTCCGCAAGGTAATCCTTACCGGAACGCACATCCGAAGAATCCAGGTTATGGTAACTGGTGATGCTGTCATTTTCATTGGTTTCAATAACCGGTATGGTTTGCTGCCCTGAAATGACCACGGTGGCGAAGAGTATATCCTGCTCAGGTCCGGCTTTGGCTATAAACCGCTGGGCTTCAGCCCATGCTTCAACTTTTTGCCGTTCCTCCATGGAAATCTTGTTGGCCAGGTACCGGGAATAAAATATTGTGGCGATCACAATGACCACGGCAACGATGGTTAAAAGGGTTCTCCAGTTGGCAAATGGCAACATCTTTATATGGTAATTTTTTTGACCTTATTTTTGGCAATATAAACCTAGCAATTGGATTCACCATCTGTAGCCGTAGTGATACTGAACTGGAACGGTAAAAAATTTCTCGAACAATTCCTTCCTTCACTGGTAAGAACAACTTACCATAACCATACCCTGTACGTTGCGGACAATGCTTCCACGGATGACTCCATTGATTTCTTAACATCCCATTACCCACAGGTCAGGGTAATCAGGAACAGCGGGAACCTTGGCTATACGGGAGGTTACAATGCTGCATTGCAGCATGTCCATGCTGATTACTATGCATTACTGAATTCGGATGTGGAAGTCATCCCGGGCTGGATAGAACCAATGATTTCCCTGATGGAAAAAGATAAATCCATCGGTGCATGCCAGCCAAAGATGCTGGATTATTTTAAACAGAAATTCATTTGAATATGCGGGAGCAGCCGGCGGATGGCTTGACGCTTACGGTTACCCATTCTGCAAGGGAAGGATTTTTGATTACTGCGAAACGGATACCGGTCAGTATGATCTTTGCGAACCCATTTTCTGGGCCAGCGGGGCTGCATTATTTATCAGGTCAGATGTTTTTCATGAATTGAAGGGGTTTGATCCATTTCTTCTTTGCCCATCTGGAAGAAATTGATTTATGCTGGCGCATGCAACTGGCCGGATATAAAGTCTATTCCTGCCCGCAATCTGTCATATATCATGTTGGTGGTGGCACCCTTCCGAAAGGAAACCAGCGGAAAGTTTTCCTTAATTTCAGGAATAACCTGATCATGTTGAGCAAGAATATGAGGATGGGCGAAAAATTATGGAAAATCCCCTACCGGATTATGCTGGATACGGTGAGTGCCTGGAAAAATATTTTTATTGGTGAACCCTCCTATTTTTGGGCTGTGGCCATGGCCCATATGGCCTATGCAAAATGGCTGTTCATAGGCCGGTCCGAAAGCCTGTTCCCGGTAAGGAGAAATAAAAACCTGTCAGGCTTATACCAGGGAAATATCGCCTGGGACCATTTCATCAAAGGGAAAAAAGGATTCAGGGAAATTGTGGAACACAAAAACTGATTATTTACCGCCAACCCTTATTTTTGCAACGCAATTAACTAACTATGTCACAAGAAATCAAGGAAAAACCTGAGAAAACGGACTTTACAAGGAACTGGGTCTCTTCATCCCGTTTTTTGTTTCACGTACAGATTTTTACATTCACCGCATTTCTTCTTGGTGGCTGTTATGGGCTGTATTCGATGCGTTATAAAGGAAAACCCAAGGTAGAAGTTCCTGAAAACACACAGTATACGCCCAAATACAAGTAAAATTTTTTTGCGGGTACCTCGTATTTGTTATTTTTGCACTCCTTTTTAAGTTCTTATACAAATGCGGAAGTAGCTCAGCTGGTAGAGCATCACCTTGCCAAGGTGAGGGTCGCGGGTTCGAATCTCGTCTTCCGCTCAGCATGATCCATGGCGCCTTTAGCGCCATGGATTTTTTTTCTGTCCAATGCCCGGGTGGTGGAATTGGTAGACACGCAGGACTTAAAATCCTGTTCGCCGAAAAAGCGAGTGCGGGTTCGATTCCCGCCCCGGGCACGTTTAGGTAATGCGATAATGTGGAGGTAGTTTCCCGTTTCTCAGACAATGAGATTCCCAACGCTCACTCATATTTTTCAAGAGTTGTAAGTTAACATCAACCCAAAATGCTAATTATTACTTCTCAGAATTGTACATTACCGACAACCCACAACCCTCAACTGTCAACTAATCTGGTCCGGATTTTGCCCATAATTTTCAAATGGCTTGGGCTCTGCGCCTTATGTAGAATTCCTCCATTTCGTTTGTTTTTTAGCATTTTTTAATGATTTATACGCATTAGCCAGGGATACTTTATACCCCTGAAAATTCGTTTAGACCGATAACGTTATCTACCCTGATGGAACTATTGATTATTTTCCTGCTGATCTCGGGTCTGTTATGGCTGATTTTCAGCCAGTCGCGACCCCTGAGACAAAAAGGAGATGACGATTCCACCGGTGAGCTGGAAATGAATAAAGAAGCAGGCACCCTTACCTCCCCGCTGGTGTACCAGGGAGAAAATCTTGATTTTTCAGAAGAAGTACTCAGAAGGGTATTACTCAAGCATTTTCCCTTTTACAGCAAACTCATTCCGCCTGACCAGGATAAATTCCTTTACAGGCTGAGAAAATTCATCAAATCAAAGATTTTTGTCATACATGATGTAAAAGGATACCGGGAAATGCCTATCCTCATCAGTTCGGCAGCCGTCCAATTGAGTTTTGGCCTGAATAAATTCCTCATGCCGCATTTTACCATTATCCAGATCTATCCACAGGAATTCATTGCCCTTGAACCCATGCGCGTGCTGATCGGTAATGTAAGCGGCAATACCATCAACATTGCCTGGAAACAATTCCTGGAGGGCTATAAAAACAGGTTTGACAATTCCAATGTGGGACTCCACGAAATGGCACATGCACTTTACTACCAGAATTTTGAAGCGGAAGAACATATCGATAAAAACTTCCAGCACTCCTTTCATCATTTCATGTCATTGGGCGATAAGGTTTTTGAACGTGAGAAATTACTGACGATCGGATTATATTCAGATTATGCGATGAAGAATTTCCAGGAATTCTGGGCAGAAAGCATAGAGATATTTTTTGAAGCACCTGAGCGCCTCAACATGCATTATCCCGATCTTTATTCGATGTTGTGTGACCTGCTCTGCCAGGACCCGTTAAATTATCCCAACCATAATTATTCCGTGTGATCCGTATTCACCCAACTGATGCAGAGGTCTCCCATGATCCTGTAATGCACCGGTAAAGACGCTAAAAATTCATGCTGGAATAAACAGTCTATAATGCCCTGTTCATGGCAATTGAAATGTCTGACAAGTATATGCTCGCTGAAATCAATGCCCCCGTCTCCATGCCACTTAAAAACGGTTTCCTTTACGCTCCATAATAATGTTTCCCTTAGGTAAGGAATAAAAGAAGCATCCGGAGCGACAAATATTTTCTCCTGGTCGTTCAGAAACTTATGCAACACTTTCATCACTGCAGGTGTACGGTTTTCAACGTCAATGCCTACCCTCTTATCACGGCTTACAATGGCAGCTGCATAATCACCTGAATGACTGATGGAAAAATGGTATTGTTCATTATGCAGGAATGGCTTTCGGGTATCAGCAATCCGGATCAGTTCGTAAGGGAAGTCATACGAATAAATGCTTCAGCAGGTATCTTCCCGCCAGGTGCTGCAATCGTTTATGGGGATGAGTGATTTCACGCTGAAGAGGTACTTCTCCGGAGAAAAAGGATTCTTCTTCTTTAATCTGCCAAACGCCCAGCCTGGTTGATTCGTTGATATCTTGTTGATAAAACAGTGGCATATACAAGAGTGAAATGCGAATTTCGCTTTCTTTCCCGCGGAAAGCAAATAAACAACAACAACCGATACAAATGATCTTATCTGATAAGCGTATTCTGGAAGAAATGGAGGCAGGAACGATTAAGATAGTACCCTATCAACGCAACTGCCTGGGAAGCAATTCCTATGATGTTCACCTGGGAAAATGGCTGGCCACCTATCGTGATCATATACTCGATGCTAAAAAACACAATACCATAGAATATTTTGAAATTCCCGAAGATGGATTTGTTCTTTATCCTCATGTTTTTTACCTGGGCGTAACCGAAGAGTACACTGAAACACATGCACATGTGCCCTTTCTTGAAGGGAAATCCTCCACCGGCCGCCTGGGCATCGATATCCATGCCACTGCAGGAAAAGGCGATGTTGGTTTTTGCGGCAACTGGACACTGGAAATTTCTGTTAAACAACCGGTGAAAATCTATAAAGGCATGCCCATCGGCCAGCTCATTTATTTTCCGGTGGACGGAGAAATTGAAATCAAATACAACCAGAAAAAAGATGCAAAATACAGCGGGCAACCTGATAAGCCCATTGAAAGCATGATGTGGAAAAACAAGTTTTAAAACTCCTGATTATCAGATAACCCCCCGTTCCTGGTAATACGCCAGCAACCACAGCACTACTTTATTATAGGACCTCCTGCCAGCGGGTTGTTCATTCAGCTTAAGAAACTGATGGTAAAAAGCATCCACAAATTTCTCGACTGGTCCCTGGTAGGTTACCAGGAATCTTCTGTATTCAGCAAGATCACTTTTCACCGGGTTCAGATAATTGTTCAAAATTTTCCCTGGCCAGTGCAGAGTCCATATACCTCAATTCATTATTGGCGTAAAGGAACATATTCAGATAGGCGGAATATCGCATCGAACTGTCGGCTGATTCCCTGGCCGCCAGGTATCCTACAAAATTGGCTTCATTTTCCTTTGCATATCCCAGCTGGTGGGCAATTTCATGACATGTAGAAAAAGGGACCAGGAAACTGGGTATATGTGTATTCAGCTGTGCTTCCCCGGAAAAGGGGTTATAATACCCGGAATATCCCATATAATTCCCCAAAACTCCAAATAACGAAGGCTTAACTGAACCGGGATGGTAATATAAATAGGGAATGCTTTTTTGTAATGACTGGTATGCCTTAATGGCTTCTTCCCGGCTTTTTACAAATCCGGAATCTGCTTTCGTCGCAGGTTTCCAGCTATTTGCCCCATCCCTCAATAAACTTGTCAAATGTATAAGCGAAGAAGACGCCGTATCCTTTACCTGGAGGTTCATCTGCCAGGCAATCCCTTTCCGGTTATAATTCAGGCCCCATAAAAAATTAAATGAAATATACACCAGCAGGGATACTGCCAAAACCCATAACAAGCCTGATTTTAAAATCCCTGAAATGGGCCGCTGCTGCCTTAATTGGCGAAAACCCTTATAAATACTGATCAATAGCCATATCCCTGCGGTTATATAAAGGATATCGCCGATACTAAAGGGAATCCATCCAAATAAGAAGCGATACAAGCTGCCAATCGCCGGGTATAGGAAACCGGAATAATAGGCCTCCACCCAGTCTTTCCGGATGGCTGATAAACGGATCAGGACCGCCGCTGCCAACAAAATGGCCCATAAATAAGAGGTTCGTTTACGAAAGGGCATAAATTGGTAAATTACACAAATAAACCTACCTTTGCAGGCCTTTAAATCGAGTTGACATGTCTGGACGCCGGGAATATGATATAGCGTTTGTTGGTTTGAAGCCCGGAGTTCATGAATTCAACTACGAAATAGATGAAAAGTTCTTTGTTAATTATCCACCCAGGGATTTCTCCAACATCATTGCGAAAGTAAGACTGATGCTGGAAAAAAACACCTCTTTCATGCTACTTAAGTTTGAAGTGGGAGGAACTGCGGATCTTTCCTGCAACAGGTGTGGCAACCCGCTTCACCAGCAACTATGGGAAGATTTTGAAGTCCTGGTGAAAATGGTGGATAACCCTGAACAGATGAATGAAGAGGAGGAAGATCCTGATGTTTATTATATCGGGAGGGGTGAGAGCCACCTAAACGTGGAATCATGGATTTATGAATTCATCCTGCTGAGCATACCAACGCACCCGATGTGCAATGAAGATGAGATCGGAGGGCCAAAGTGCAACAAGCAGGTGCTGGAGATGCTGAAGAAGATGAACGACAAAGATGAACAAACACAAAACCCTATCTGGAAGGGTCTAGATAAATTCAGGAATATTTAAATTTTTCGATATGCCAAATCCCAAAAGAAGGCACTCACAACAGAGAAGTGCGAAAAGAAGGACACATTACAAAGCTGAAAAGGTAACCCTGAGCAAGGACAGCACAACCGGAGAACTCCATGTACGCCACCGCGCCCATGAAAGTGAAGGTAAACTTTACTATAAGGGTAAACTGGTTGCTGAGAAGTCGCCTATCTAACATCATTCAATACACTGTTTCAAAAGTCAAAAGCCAGGACCCTTTCATGGGCCCTTGTTTCTGACTTTTTGTGTTTTTGAATTATTAATTTTGACTTTTTACTTTTTAAGCCATATTTGTTGCATGAAGATAGGCTTAGACATGATGGGCGGAGACTTCGCCCCGCTGGAGGCCGTTAAAGGCATAAAGCTCTATAACGAACAAAAGGAAAAGGAAACACACCTCGTCCTGGTAGGCGACCAGGAACAAATCGTTGCACTGCTAAACGATCACGGACTTGATCCGGCATCGTTTACCATCGTTCACGCCAGCCAGGTGATCGATATGCATGAGCATCCTACCAAGGCCTTAAAGGAAAAAACGAACTCTTCCATTGCCATCGGGTTTCATTTGCTGGCAAGCGGCAAAATCGATGCCTTTATCAGCGCCGGCAATACAGGGGCAATGATGGTAGGCGCACTGTTCAGCATCAAAGCCATTGAAGGTGTTCTACGCCCAACCATAGGCGCATATCTGCCCCGCGAAAATGGTAAACTGGGATGGCTCCTTGACGTGGGAATTAATGCCGACTGCAAGCCGGAGAACCTCCTCCAGTTTGGGATCCTGGGGTCATTGTTTGTACAGCATGTATGGGGAGTTGAAAAGCCGCGGGTGGCATTGGTAAATATCGGGGAAGAAGAAGGAAAGGGAAATATTCTTACACAGGCAGCATACCCGCTGCTGAAAGCATGCGAAGAAATAAATTTTATCGGCAATATTGAAGGAAGGGATATTTTTATTGACAAGGCTGATGTTGTGGTATGTGAAGGATTTACCGGAAATGTTATCCTTAAACTCTCGGAAAGCATATACGATATCACGGTGAGAAGAAATATAAAAGATGAATACTTCGACAAGTTTCATTTTGAACAATACGGGGGCGTTCCCGTTCTTGGTGTGAATAAACCCGTTATCATCGGTCATGGTATTTCAGAAGGGCCGGCATTCATGAATATGATCCTGATGGCGGAAAAAATGATCGCTACGGATCTGCTGGGAAAGATCAAGCAAAGTTTTACCAGGTAACCAGGGACGATTCAGATGCATTTGACTACTCCGCATGTGGAAAATGCACATATCATTAGTAAACAGACATGCCTGCAGTCTCCAGATTAATTCGCAATTTTTCACCCTAATCCAGACTTAATAAGTTATCTTATATTATAATTAATGTTTCCGCCCTATTAATTTTTACGTCTAACAATAGACTGGTTTTAGTAGCATTTCATTATTGCTTTTCCCGACCTGTTAATTTGCCTGATTTTGATGGTAAAACTAAATATTATCATTTTTGCTTTATTGGGTTTGGGATTTGGTTTTATTTCCTGCAAAAAACCATATTATCCCGATAACCATCCTGTGGTTAATCATCCGCCCATTGCAAATGCAGGGAAAGATCAAACAATCACACTGCCAAACGTTAGATTTACCCTGGATGGAAGTGGCTCAACGGATCCTGAAAATCATATTACTGGTTATTTATGGTCAAAGATTTCAGGTCCGGTACAAAACACAGCAATGTATATGGTAAATCTATATGCCGTTAAAACTGAAGCCGAACTTATTGATCAGGGGGTATACCATTTCCAATTGACTGTTACAGATGATCATGGTCTCTCAGCAAAAGACACCATGATTCTGACAATTAACGCTGACCCCACATTTCATCAATGGACAAGGATTGGTTTTTTACCGTACGCTTTTTTCAATGGAACGGGGGGAGGGCTCGGTTCCCCGTATTTGCTGGAAATTAACGGCAAAATGTATTCAGGCAGTGGTAATACAGAAAAATTCTGGCAGCATGAACCAATAACAAACACCTGGCATCCAAAGGCGAATTTTCCGGGATTAAAGACAAGATATCCGGCGGTTTTTAGTGTATATGACAAAGGTTATTGTATAGGATCTGGACAGTGCTGGCATGTATGATCCGGTTACAGATAAATGGGTACAAAAAAATAATCCCCCAAAAAACTTTTCCAGCAATGTAATTCATTGGACAGTTAACAATAAAGTTTACCTGGTATCAGATTCCAGTGTCCTGGAATATGATCCAACTGCAGATTCATACATACAAAAAAATAATTTTCCGGATAATGAATTTGCAACCGGTTTTGTGATTAATAACGAGGGGTATTGTATTGGTGGGAATGGTCAATGCTGGAAGTACGAACCTTCAACTGACACCTGGCAGCAAAAAGCCGGTTTACCTAAAGAGCTATCCAACCTTACCGGTTTTTCTTTAAATAATTCAGGGAATGTAATTGGAGATTTTAATAAGGCCGCGTATAATCAGGTAGCAAAAATGCAGGTATGGCATTATGATCCCCTATTAAATAATTGGAAGCGATTTCCGGATTACCCGGGATTCTCCGTTTCTGACATAAGAACTGTTTCGTTAAACAATATTGTTTATGTGGGCCTGGGGTTGAGTAATGGAGACCTGCCCGCAGTTAATGATTTTTGGAGTTACAGGGAGAAATTGAGTATAAATTTTCTTACAAATAAAAAAAGCCGGGCACTGCTGCCCTGGCTGACCGGTAAAAAACTACTTTTCTTACGGTTAATATTTTGTGTGGTAAATAAAAACTAGTCAAAAAATGGTTTTTTGATTTCCCTTTCTTATATTTAAGAAATGGCTTTATCGGACAATAATGAATCGGAATTAATATTTTAAACAAGTATACTACCACTCTTGGTAGTTGATTCAGTGCGAGATTCAATTTTACTTTGCTTCTTCATTTCTGTAATGACAAAATAAAACTATTTGCAATTATTAAAAGTTGCATATACAGAAGGAATCTAAAAACTTTCCGGGTTGACAATAATTCTTTACCCTGATGAAATTCCCGTTATAGCAGCACTACATTGATTACCAAGATCCATTGTCCGCAGTAAATCTTTCATACGCAAGTCTGCATACCCTTGTATTGTATTGTCATCACTTAATCTTTTTATTACCCAAATTTCATTTACGCCAACGGTGACTACCGAATCTCAGGTATCATTTTCTAATCAACCAAAATAAAAAACAATGAAGAAGTTTATCATCAACAGCCGAATTTTTCTGCTACTGGCCTTTTGCTTTGCTGTAGTTGTCTCGGGTTGCAAAAAAGGTGACTTCCCTGGTGTCCCAGGACCCCCAAAACTGCTGGTTTCGGGCCTGAAGGAACTCCAGGGTAGTACAGTCGGCCCTGGCAATGCGTTGTACGTCACCGCACCGCTCGACGGCACCATCTGGCGCGTAAACCCGAAGACCGGCGCCTTCACGCCCTTCACCACCGGATTGCCGAAGCGCAACCCAGACCCGTACTTCCAGGGTGCCGGAGTGGTCGATGTCGCCTTCCTCGGCCACACTGCATATGCGCTGGTTACCGGTGTTGGGTCAGATCTCGGTGAAAATGACATCGTAGGCATCTACCGGGTGGACGGCCCAAATAGCAACACCATCATGGTAGATATAGGCGCGTGGTCCATTGACCATCCCCCGGTGCCGGACTTCTTCGTACCCACAGGCTTCCAGTACGCGTTCGAACCCTACAAAGACGGTTTCATCGTCAATGACGGGCACCATAACCGCGTACTTTATGTTACGCTCGACGGCAACATCTACTGAGATGGTTGCTTTCGGGAATGTTGTGCCGACCGGGCTGGCGCATGAGAGGCAACACGATCTACCTTACCCAGGCCGGTCCCATTCCTCACCTGCCTGAGGAATCCAAGCTCATCTCCCTCTCGCCAAAGTCACCGGCGTCACTGAAGTGGCCTCAGGCGCCGGGTTGGGGGTTGGGTTATTCGTCGATGTTGAATTTGGCCCTGGGAATACCACCTTTGCCCTCGCACAGGGCATCTGGAATGGTCCCTATGAAGGCGCACCGGCGGACCCGAATACCGGCGCGCTCCTTGTGCTCAAACCGGATGGCACCTTCTCAGCGTCGTCGTAAACGGCCTGAACCAGCCCACCTCGATGGAGATCATCGGCAACAAAGCCTACGTGGTTAGCCTCGTCGGCGAGGTCTGGGAGATCAAAGTTGACTCGCCTCCGCACTTTGTTCATTAACAAGGCAGTATCGGGGAACTTAATCCTTTTACTTCGCCAGCGCAGATGAACACGGGTTCACTGGTAAAAAAAGTTTTTCTGGATCTGCCAACGCGCACCTAAACCATCAATAGTCCTCGTTTGCAACGAGGACTATTGATTTAAACTTAGAATCAAATATCGACACCAATGTCTTTGAATTAAAAAAGCCGGGGCACTCCTACCCCGACTCTTACTCTAACTGTGTGAAACATTCTTCTACTGCATTTGCATTGCTCCTGAGGAACCTTCCGCTTCAGCCTTCATATTCTTTCTTTTAAATAATGACATATCCATTTTTCCAAACCTGTAGGCCAGGGTTAACCTGAACATAGGTGAATCCGGTCTGCGTATGGTGTTCTGGATAAAATATGCACTCTCCGTATATTGATTATACACACGTGTTGCGAAAATATCGTTTACACTAAGCGTTGCAGAGGCCGCATTATTCTTAAGGAAGTTTTTCTTCACCGCCATATCAAATCCATAACTGGCTTTTGTATAACCCTGTGCTGAAGTCCGGCTGCCACCCATTGGCGGACCTCCGCCCATTGGACCACCACCACCGCTGTTCACCGGTGTATTGGTTTTAGACTGGTAGGTTCCTGAAAACTGAATATTAATATTTTCGGGCAGCTTGAAGTTTGCATTAAACTTGGCAAACCAGCTCCATAATGCCTCATTGGAAATTCCCGTAACATTTTCAGCATTGATCTTTGAATTGTAAATGTTCACATTCGTGTTCATATCCCACCACTTGGTGACCTGGTTGGTGGAAGTAAGTTCAAACCCTGCCATATAGCTTGAATTCGCATTCACATATGTGTTAACGGGATGCTTGATGCCGTTGCTGCCGGTAAGCGTATCCATATAACCGGTGATCAGGTCTGTCGTGTATTTATAATATACAGATGCCAGGATGGTATTGTTACCCTTCAGTGTTTTCAGGTATGCGGCTTCAAGCGAACTGGTGAACTCCGGTTTAAGGTCAGGATTTCCCTTTGTCCACATTAACTGGTTGGTGGAATCCACAAAAGGAATCACCTGCATGAAGAAAGGCCTGTTCACCCTGCGGGAATAATTCAACTGAAGCTCCTGTTTATTTTTCAGTTTCTGGCTCAGGAACAATGAAGGGAAAAGGCTGATAGGATAGTTATTGCTGAATACCTCTTTGGTATCTGTCATTTCTCCGCGGTAAAAGGAACTTTCTCCGCGAAGACCGGCCTTATAACTGAAATTTTTCACTGCACCGGAATAGGATAAATATGCCGCATATACGTTGTCGTTATTATTGTAATTGGCAGATGCTGACGGTACTTCCACAAATTCACCACTGGAATAATCATAAAATGAATTACCCTGTGTGCTGGTGAGAGACCTTAACTGTGCCCTTAAACCTGCCTCAATCTTTGATGATTTCAGTAAAGGCTTTACATAATCCGTCTGGATAGTGATAAACTGGTTAGTGCCGCCCCCGATAATTTGCTGGATCATTTCATTCCTCATAACGCCACCCTTATCATCGTATATGGAAGTACTATAAAGATTATTGCTTTCATTTTTTCCACGGAAAAAATTGATATCTGCAGTAAGCTCTTCACCCTGTTTTGGGAAGAGATATTTATATCCTGCAGTAAATCCTGTGGCATTGAAGATCCTGCTGGATTCAGTTGTCCGCTCGCTGTAACTTTTCAGGGTGCCATCACTGTACAGGCTGTCGGATGTCAGGAAATCAGTTGGCTCCATATTTCCACGCAACCGTATGGCAGACACTGAAAAGGTGGAGCGGTTGGTGGCGAAATAATCAACGCCTACCTTGGCAAAAAGAAAACCGCCATTATTTCTTGACTGGGAGTACTGGTCAATTAAAAGGGTTGGACTATACAACAGGTCTTCCAGGTGTGTTTCAGATGCTGACCTGCTCTTGTTCTGGTTCATGAAAATATTGGCAGACACATTAAACTTATCCTGCCGGAAATTTATACCACCTCCTGCATTAATGCCGCCACGTTTATCAACACCTGCAGTCAGGTTACCATTATATCCTGATTTTTTATTCTTTTTTAATACGATGTTTAATATCCCCGCATTACCACCGGAAGCATCATATTTTGCAGAGGGATTGGTGATCACTTCCACGCTTTCAATGGCATCGGCCGGTATCTGGTCGAGCGATAAAGTGGATGGCCTTCCGTCTACATAAATCTGCGGTGATGCATTTCTCAGGGTAACATTACCATCAATATCCACCTGCACCGATGGAACATTTTTCATAATGTCCACTGCTGTACCGCCTGCACTCACCAGGTTTTTTTCCACATTAAACACTTTTTTGTCGATGTCCATTTTCAATGCGGATTTTGTGGCTGTTACCACCACTGCTTCCAATTGCTTGGAGTCAATGGTCAGGATGATTTTACCGAGGTCCTTTTCAAAGTTGGCCGCTGAAAAATCAGGCATTGCACCTCCTGATGGAGGACCGCTGACAGCGCCGGTTGCACTTTTTGTGCCGGTTTCCGGCATTTTCATAAAGGATATAGATTGTTCCATAGCCTTATATCCGCTGGCGGAAATCTTAAGCTTCAATGGTCCGAAAACGGGAAGTTCACTAAAACTGAATTCACCATTTGACTTGGTGGTGACCCCTTTTAATAAAACTTCTTTCATTTTTTTTGTGACCGTATCAAACTTTCCTCCCATTATGATCACAGATGCATTGGCAACAGGCTTTCCTTCACCATCTGTAAGTTTACCGATGACCGATCCAATAGATGGGGGTGCCTGCATTGGTCCTTTACCACCTGGCATGGATGGAGGCTGTGCAATAAGGCTGGTAACTGTGACCAATACAATAATGAGGGATAAAATCTTTTTCATATTCCAGTTTTAAAAGAAACCATGATGTGTTTCCGGATTCAAAACTAGATCAGGACAGGTTGTTTATTCAGCAAATGAGACAAAGGGGTAAAATGACGCGACAAAAAAGGGATAATCTTAAAATCCGTAAAGATCTGCCATGGTAATCAGGCCTGGGATTTATCATGTCAGGAAAGATCTGCCTTGACAAATGAGGCTACCTGCTCTTTATACATATCGCCGACAGGGAGTTCCTGGGAGTCTATAAAAACACTACTCTTCTTCACCGCAGTAATTGCCTTCTTCGAGAGAATGTAGGATTTATGGATGCGGATAAACTGTGTTTCCGGCAATTGCTCTTCCATATTCTTCATGCTCATCCTGGCCACTATCGGATTGGCAGAACTTTTCAGGTGGATTTTCAAATAATCCTTAAAACCTTCCACCCATATCATATCATCAAACTCAATTTTGAGCATTTTATAATCCACATTAATAAAGAAATACCCCGGGGAGGATTCCTTTGAAACGGGAATATGATGATTCACCCGGTAAAGATCGAATGCTTTATTGCAAGCTTTGATGAATCTTTCCAGGGCTACAGGTTTTACCAGGTAATCCACCACGTCGAGGTTAAAACCGTCAAGGGCAAATTTCTCATATGCAGTAACCAGGATAATCAGTGGCCTCACTTTCATGCTGTGGATGAACTGCAGACCAGTCAGTCCGGGCATCTGGATATCCAGGAAGATCAGGTCCACTTCCTGTTGCTGCATAAACTGCATGGCTTCCATGGCATTGCTGCATTTCCCGACCAGTTCCAGGAATGGCAATTGCCTGATATTATCCTCCAGCAGTTCCAGTGCCAGCGGTTCATCATCTATAGCCAGGCATTTTAATTTCAGCATAAAAGGATTTGAAGGGATACCACGAACCAGTCGTCCTGTTTGGTGATCATCAGGCTTTGTTTGGATTCGTACAGCAAACTTAACCTTCTCTGCACATTCACCAGCCCGATACCGGAGGTTTTATCCTTCATTTCTTCCGATGCAGGGTTGAATTTATTACGTACAGAAAAAGTCAGCAGGCATTTTTCCACCTTTAATTCAACAATAATTTCCGCATGATCGATCATCCCGGTGCCATGTTTAAAGGCGTTTTCCACAAACGGGATCAGCAACATGGGTTCAATTTCCAGGTAAGCATCGCCCGGATACATCACTGATTCAATCCTGATTGTATTGCCGAACCGCTGCTGTTGAAGATCAATATAACTCTGAAGGTATTCCACTTCCTTTTGCAAGGGTACCTTTTCATCGGTTTCATATAACATATAACGAAGCAGGGACGATAGCTTTATCAGGGATGGCTCAAGCTGCTCAGATTTTTTCCTGGCCAGGGCCACCATATTATTCAGCACGTTGAACATAAAATGCGGACTGACCTGGGACCTTAGGAAGCTTAGTTCCGTTTTGAGGTTTTCATTCACCTTATCTTTTTCCCTGCGTTCCATTTTAATCCTGTCCATAATCAACCTGTACGCAGTACTGGCTGTCAATGCAAAGAGCACGGGAAAGAAATTAAAGGAAAAGAAATTACCGATCCTGAAATTCAACTCTGGAAGAAATGTCCGAGTACTGATATAGTCGACCAAAATAAGTATGGAAAATATCAGGATAATAGTAAGAATGAAAGCCCATGGATTTTTGCGGTAATATAATTTGGGCGTCAGGTAATAGGCGTTTACATAAAATAAAATAACCAGGATCACCCTGTTGATGGAAGTGATATATATAATCCCTTCCCGGTTTCTTTCAAAAAACTTGGGATCGGGTATATTGAACGTGGGCCTCATCAGGTATGGAAGTGTAAACAGCACTCCCCAGCAAAGGACATGCACCAGGATGGTGACCCATTTTTTCGATAGTCCTACTGTTGGCATGGTGCAAAGTAAGGCCATCGGTGGCAGAAAGAAAGCCGGCAGTACTTTTTTGCGATCAAGTCCGGAAAAATTAAGACGAAACCACATATTTGGTAGTGTTTTTTTGTGGGTTTGTCGCATTTTTTTCGTCAATTAGGTGCGACGTAGTAGTTTGCTCACCATAAATTACCTGATCATGCAAAGCAGAAGAAAATTCATTTCACAGGCTGGCCTCGCAGCCCTTGGTTCATTAGCCATTTCGCCCTCCCTGAAAGCTGCCATATTATCCGGGCAAAGACCTGCCTGGTTTCGGATTGCAGTTGTTTACCCTGTTTTCATCATTTGATAATGATGTAACCGGTAACCTGAAAAAAATTGCCGATGTTGGTTATAAAGAGATCGAATCTGCATTCAGCAGGAAAGGTGGATTTTATGGCCTTACCCCAAAGGAATTTGCGCAGCAGGTAAAGGATTCCGGCATGAACTGGAGGGCACACCATGTGCTCGGCGCTCCATTTCGCATGCCTAAGGGAATGCCGCCCCCGACTGGTGCTGATGGGAAACCCCTGAGTATTCCACCCATGAAAACCCTTACTGATAATTACCAGGAACTGGTGGAAGCTGCAGCCGAAGGCGGTGTACAATATCTTGTCTGCGCGAATATCCCGATTGAAACAGCGGATGAAATTAAGAAAGGTGTTGATGTTTTCAACAAAACTGCCGAAGCCTGCAAAAAAGCCGGGATAGAATTTGCATATCATAATCATGCAACAGAATTTGACACGATTGAAGGTATACAGCCATTTGCCTATATATTATCAAATACAGATTCTAATATGGTAAAAATGGAACTTGACCTGGGATGGGTAGCCAAGGCAAAACAGGACCCTGTTGAATTGTTTAAAAAACATCCCGGGCGTTTCCCCTTATGGCATTTAAAGGATTTTTCGGCTGATTTCAAAACAATCACCGAAGTGGGTGCGGGTGTGGTTGATTTCAAAAGGGTCTTTGAACATGCAAAAACTTCCGGCATGAAATACTTCTTCCTGGAGCAGGACGGAGCGCCGGATCCCTATGTCAATATCCGGAACAGCTATAATAATTTGAAGAAGATGCTGGGATAAACGAATCGAGATTTTTGATTTCTTCTAATTATACTTATTTGACAGGGCTTCGGCCCTGTTTTTCGTCAGTACCATAATGGAATATCCCCCGATGGTTTTTGATGCTATTTTATTATCCAGGAAAAAAAGGAACTTACGGATCTCGTGGGTGATTTTTTGTTTGATGGATGTATGTGAATAGGTTGGCGGGGTATATATTTTATCGATGATATCAAACCCGTAATCCTTAAGCATATCCAGTATAAATTCTTCTGTAAATGCATGGATATGCCCTACCCTTTTTTTTGATTCAATCAGCATCTTTTCCCTGAATAATGACCAGACTGACATATCAAGCGGAATATGAAAAATGGTATATATGCTTTTATTATGGATTCCTTTCAGAAATGTAAAATAATCCGGTATATGCTCGAGTACATCGATTACCAGGAGAAGATCAAAATGAAGGTCAGTCCGGTTGCTGGCGGCGATATCCAATAACTCAAACCGGATCTTATCCGTCTGCTTTTTGTTCGCTATCTGTAATGCATCTTTGGAAACATCAAATCCATAAAATTTTTCAGTACCGGGAAATTCCTTTTGCAATTGTACGAGTATCTCACCGCTGCCACATCCTACTTCGGCTACTGTTTTAAATGAAATGTTATTCTTCTTTAATAGCCTGGTGATGGCTTCAGCCTTCATGGGCGCATCCTCTTCACCCCAGGTAGGGTTGTGTTTGAGATAGGTCTGGTCGTTATAAATATCGTTCATGTAATGTTGGTGTAAATCTATGAAAAAAGAGCCACCTGTCGGGATGGCTCTTTGATTTGTTCATAGTCGCTGCTATTTCAGTTTTATCAATTGAATCGTCTTCATTTCATCTCCCTGTATAACCTGGAGAATATAATTGCCATTACTCCAATGTTCTCCGAGTTTGATCTGCTGCATCATACCTTCGATCTTCCTGTTCTCCACTACCCTGCCCTGCATATCGCTTACCCGAAGTTGCATTGCACCCTTGCCATTGCTAGCCAGGTTAACCTGGAAGTAGTTCTGGCTTGGATTAGGCAATACCCTCACCTGGAGTTCAGATGGCAGCTCAGACGTGTTGAAATATTTGCCAGAAGCGCCAGGGTGACTATTATCGTTTGACGGACTGTTGATGATTTTCACTCCGGCTACATCGAGGCAGTCCTTGTCATTATCACGGTCCTCATCGTCCCACCTGCCATATTCATCATCCTTTAACCTCAGTTCAAACTCTTCCGTCTTTTCTTTGATATTATCCCTTACAATAGTCACCTTGATGTATTTCTCTTTTTCTCCCGGATGGAAGATCAACTCTCCGTTTCTAATACCGATATAATCTCCAGGAGATTTTGCAGATTTATCTTTCGTATAGTATTTAACCTTTATTGCCTGTCCGCTTTCTTCCTTCATGGTCACTTTAACCATTGCCATGCCGCTTTTTTCCGTGGCTGTAGCATCATGAATATGGATGGATGGCTTTTTGTCATCATTGATGATGGTGCAGGTGGCGGAACTGTCCGTAAGCACAGCATTGACCGGTGCATACAGCACAAGCCTGAATTTTTCATTTTGTTCCATGGCCCTGTCTCCCCTGACCTTCACCGTTATGACCTGGAACAGGCTGTTAGGTGAGAAGCAGATCGTTCCGGAAGTGGATTTATAATCATCCGTTGAAGTTGCACTACTATCGACTGTCTGATATTTAATGGTAACAGGAACAGTTGATTTACCATTTAACCAAACCGGGAAGATAGCATTCCGGTATCCTTCATTGCCTTCAATAACGAAGATATCCTTCACAAACACTTTTGTCTTGCTGACCGGTGGGCAACCTTCATCAACCCTGCCGTCGCAATTATTATCGAGCCCGTCACAGATCTCTTCAGCGCCCGGGTGAACAGCGGCGTTGTTATCATTACAATCACCGGACTTTAATACGTAGCCTGCAGGAACATAATTGGTCTTCATGGTAACATCAGCATTACCATAACTATCACCATCTGCATCCTTGTAATAGGTGTTTTCGGTTGGGGTGAGTTTCCAGAGGTCGTTGAGTCGGTTCTCAATTCCCGGAGAAATGGTAGCGTCTCCACCGAATAACCAAAAGCTACCATCATCTGTTGACCAGTTTACAGCCTGTTCTCTTGCACCCGGCTTATTCTCCATGGTGGCTATTCCTGTAGTACCATAGATTCCCGGTTGATTTATTATGTTATCACCTTTTATCCAGTTCCATTCATTTGTCACAGGATCATATTTCCAAAGGTCGTTTAAAGATCCAAATCCACTTGATCCGTATCCATATCCGCTCATCAGCCATAGTTTGCCATCGTGATCTTGCCAACTCACGGCACCGGTTCTTGCACCAGGATCATTGTCTTTTGATGGTATTCCTTTAATACCATAATTACCTGCCTGGTTAACTTCTTTGCTGCCTTTTTCCCAGGTCCATTCATTGGTCACTGGATTGTATTTCCACAGGTCGTTCAAATAACCGAATCCCGTCGTACCATATCCTTGTCCACCAATAAGCCAAAACTGCCCTTCATTATCCTGCCAACCTGTTGCTCCCCATCTTCCGCCCGGCTTATTATCTGGTGATGCAATTCCTATGGTGCCCATAGACTCCAGGATTGTTGGTAGCATTATCTCCATTTACCCAAGTCCATTCATTGGTTACAGTATTATAATTCCAGAGATCATTTAAATGACTGATGGAAAATGAATAACCACCCATCAGCCATAATTTACCATCAGAGCCTGTCCAAGCAAACAACATGTTCTCTTCCCCTGGGCTTATTTAATGCTGCGGCTATTCCCTTGGTACCATAAATACCTGGTTGGTTTACAGTTGTGTCCCCTTTCATCCAGGTCCAAAGATTTGTTTCAGGATTGTATTTCCACAGATCATTATAATAACCCACATCATTTATGTCCACACCATATCCACCCATCAACCAAAGTTTTCCTTCGGCATCAATCCAGCTTCCTGCAAAATGTCTTCCTCCTGGTTTGTTTCTATACGCGGAATGCCTTGGATACCATAAATACCCAACTCGTAAACTTTATCACCTTTTACCCATGTCCATTCATTGGTAGCTGGATTGTATTTCCAGAGGTCATTGAGCCAGCCAAATCCGTTTGGAGTAAACCCTTCACCCCAAATAACCATAATATCTTACTCCTATCAGTCCAAGTTACAGATCCCCATCTTGCTCCCGGGTAACTGCCACTTGATCCAATGCCTTGTGTTCCATAAACCCCTGGTTGATCAACAATATTATCACCCTTCATCCAGGTCCATTGATTTGATTCAGGATCATATTTCCAAAGGTCATTTAACAAATCAGGGTAACCGTTGGCTTCATGAGCTTCTCCACTCATCAACCATAGTTTACCACCAGGTCCAGTCCAACCAATGGACCCTTGTCTTGCTCCTGGCTTATTACCCGGAGCGGTTCTCCCATGTTACCGAATACACTTGACTGACTGATTATACTATCACCACCCATCCATGTCCACTGATTTATAACTAGATCATATTTCCAAAGATCATTTAACATCCCGTATTCATTTGCTATAAGACCAGCTCCACCCATAAACCATAAGTTACCATCAGGTCCTGTCCAGCTTACTGATCCATATCTCCCGCCTGGCTTGTTACCAGCATCTTGTTGACCCTGAATGCCATAAATACCGAGGTATTATAGATGTTATCTCCATTCATCCATGTCCATACATTGGTAACCGGATCATAATTCCATAGATCATTTAAATTACCCATGCCGTTAGAAGCAAAGCCAACACCACCCATCAACCAAAGTTTGCCATCTGCGTCTGTCCAACTGAAGGTTTGATCTTGCTCCAGGTTTATTTTCCGTGGATGCTGTGCCTTTTATGCCATAAACACCAGTCTGATTAAGGGAATTGTCACCACTTATCCAAGTCCATTCGTTGGTATCCGGATCATATTTCCATAAGTCATTAAGGTGGCCTTGTTGTTGATTGGTTGCAGCATAGCCATATCCTCCCATCATACAAAGTTTACCATCTGTTCCAGTCCAACTTACAGCACCATACCTACCTCCGGGATTGTTATTTGCCTTGGTAATACCCTTTATGCCATAGCTTCCTGCAATATCTGCCAGCATTTCACCTTTTATCCAGGTCCACTCATTAGCGAATGGATCGTATTTCCATAAATCATTTAGAGGCCCTCCCCCGTTGGAGACATATCCATTTCCACCCATCAGCCAAAACTTTCCTTCACTGTCTGTCCAGCAAATGGCTCCGTCTCTTGCACCTGGCTTATTATCTGTCGATGCTACACCCTGGATACCATATACTCCAGGTTGATTTCTTGTATTATCCCCATTTATCCATGTCCATTGATTGGCAACAGGATTATATTTCCATCAAGTCATTTAATCTTCCCCATACACCGCCTTCAAAATTCGATCCTCCCATCAACCACATATTGCTATCCTGATCAATCCAACTAACTGAATACTGCCTTGCCCCAGGCCTGGTGCCCTGCGAAGCAATACCCTGGGTGCCATAGACACCTGTCCTGATTTGCAATATTTGCACCGCTCATCCAGGTCCACATGGAATTGGTATCTACCTGCGCGGTGGAAGAAAAGCTTAGAAGTACCAATCCAAAAACAATACTGAAATAATTTATTTCTCTTTTTAATGAAGCTGTATTGAAAATAGCATAAACAAATTCTTTGAAGAATGTCGTAGGTAAAATTATCTTTTTCATAAGCGCAAATTTTATAAACCCATAATAGGTTATTGCACTAAATGTCCATTGCAGGATTACAAATAAACCAGCATCATTCCTTATACATGTAAATACTTATTCAATACAATGAAGCAGACATAAATAATCAAGAGAGGGAAAATAAAAAATAATTTGTCAGTCTGCGAACTGGAGAAACTTACCGGTTTTTCAAAAGGCAGAATTTGATGCTAAAAATAACACAGGGAAATGAACATTTATTATTATAAATATACGCCGTAATCGAGATTAATTAATTCCAGAAAATATGATATACATCATAAAAAATAGAAATAAACAGGACCGCAAAGCAGATCCAATCATTAAATTATGACCGGACTAATGGTTCATCAGAATATATTACACACTCGCTTTTACAACCTTATAAATCACTCCATGGCCACCGGTTTGGGTAACCAGGATGCCCATCACATAAATTTCATTTTTATAATCCGCATTTACGCCGCAGATCATAAACTGACCTGAAGGTTTATTAAGTATTTTAAGCGGTTTCCTGGCCCATGCGCCTTTTTCATTTTTCATCAAAGAATATATGCTTCCATTAAAATCAGCAAATACATAATTTTCCTTTAACAAAGGCAGGTCATTACCAGTATAAAAAAGTCCGCCAATGATACACAGGCCTTCTTTGTGAGTATAACTGTTAATGGGTGCAATAAACCCGGGATGATTAACTGAATCGGTCTTATTGAAATGGCGTTACCTTCCATTACCGGCCAGCCATAATTTCCTCCCTTCACTACCAGGTTAATTTCTTCTTCCTCCAGTTCACCACAATCGGCGCCAAACATATTCTTTGTCACAGGATCAAAACTAAACCGCCACACTTTCCGAACCCATACGCCCATACTTCAGGCCTTGCCTGCTTCACTCCGATAAAAGGATTATCCGCAGGGATGGACATATGGTGTTTGATTTACATCAATCCGAAGGATTTTCCCATTCAGATAATTAAGGTCCTGGGCATGATACACATAGTTACTGTCTCCGATGGCATCGTCGCCGATAGAAATATATAAATAGCCATCCGGTCCAAAGCCTATCATTGCTCCGTTGGCAACAATATTTTTGCCTTCCAGTTCCAGAACCGGTTTCTCTGATAATGGATCAGCGATATCAATATTGTCACGGCTGGCAGTGAATGATGCAATAACCAGTTTGCCCGGATGTGATAAGATTTTTGAGCTTCCGCTGTAACAAACATAAAATTTACCGTTGCTGGCATAGTCGGGATGAAATGCCACACTATTGATTTGCCCAACCGGTGATGCACTATCGTTAGCATTGCGCTTTGACCTGAGATCAAGAAAAGGAACAGGTAAAAGTGAATCCTTTTTCAGAATCCTTATCACACCACTATTATCTGTTATAAATATTCGCTGGCTTTGACCGGATGTAGTATTAAATTCAACCGGCATAACAACGTCATCTGTCACCAACTCCAGCCTGGCTTCGATGGAATCAGGACTGCCAACCTGCTGCCATTGCACCGGTTTTATTATTAGGACGGCAGGAATGAAGGATTTGCATTAAAAGGCATAAAGCCAGGACAGGAAATATTACTTTCATGATGGTTGGGTTGAATGACGTAAAATATAGTCCTAATTCATGTAAATACCGAAATAATATCAAAATACAGGAATCATATAATGATTCCGCTTTAAATTCTGTTCGATGTTTAATAAATTGCCGGTTTTCAATTACCCGTTATCGTTGTATTACCATTTGAATATTTTACCACGGCTGCCTTATACCCGATTCGCATGGCATTGACGATTAGTAATTCGTCACTACGAACGTTTAAAACTTCTCCATTATAAACATACCAAACCGGCGGACTGGCTTTCTTTTGGCCGTTCTTTGAATTGCTGAAGAGTACACCCCCATCCCATGATTGCACCTCATGCATCAATGATTGTTCATCTGCATTATTTTTAATAATCCTGTATCCTATAGAAGCACCGGCTGTCTTGCAACTAAGTGTAACACCATCCTGCACTTTTACTAACATCAGGACTGGAAGTCACTGGAGGTTCCTTTTTCCCGTACCACCATTGGCTAACCATTTCCGCTTCCGGCATATCACTCATATCCCCCACTGCACTGTTCCAATTTTTATAGGCTATTCTCAATTCCTGCAGTTTCGCCTTATACTTCGGATCACCGGCCAGGTTACGCATCTCATCAGGATCAGCATTAACATCATAGAGTTCTTCCACATGGTTTTGATTTAAACCAGGACTAGCTGATGTGCATTTAAGGCTCCTTTATCCCGCAATTGCAATATTTCTTTCATCATCGGTATGTTCAACCTGTAGGCCAGGTCCTGGTAATAAGGGGTATCGGGCATATGGTTATAGATATACCTGAACTGCTTATCCCTCACCGCCCTGACGCGGTCATATTTTTCATCCATTCTGTCCCTTGCAGCAAACACATATTTCCGTGGAGCTTTGGCTTTCTGTGATCCCAGGAATGCCTGCCCCTGGATATGGCCCGGAATTTTCACCCCGGCCAAAGAAAGCATGGATGGTGCAAAATCGACGGCACTGACCAGTTCATCATTGGTTGTTCCCCCCTGCTTTCCACCCGGATAGCGGACAATAAAAGGGATATGTGTTCCCCTTTCCAGTACTTCCCTTTTCATCCATGGCAGGGCGCCACCATGATCGCTAAAAAATATGATAATCGTGTTATCATAAATACCTTCTTTTTTTAACATCTGAATCAATTCACCAACCTGGGCATCCATCCTTTCAATATTGGTCAGTAGTCTTGCCATATCATGCCTCACTGTTTTCGTATCCGGATAATATGGAGGGATGATTACTTGCCTTTTCATCAACCAGTAAACTGTCTTTCCGGGAAAATATTTGTGATTCATGCGTGATAAAAAAATTGAAGATGGAAAAAAATGGTTTACCGGGAGGCCTGTTCCTGTATGAGGCTGCCGGTCCGTTTTCATCCCATACCGTGACAGGAGCTTCAAACTGGTAGTCCTGCTTTTCATTATTGGTGGTATAGTAACCGGCTTTCCTGAGATACTCAGGAAAACATTTTACATAGTCCGGGATAACAGCAGAATAGGAAGGCACTCCGGGTGGCATATACTTTGGATCAATGCCCATGGTTCGCATATGTTGCGTGCCAATGGAAGTCTGGTACATGCCCGTAATGATGGAAGAACGGCTGGGAGCGCACACTCCGGCTGTAGTGTATACCTTGGTATACCGGACACCTTCCTTGGCAAGCTGATCTATGTTGGGTGTCTTTACCACTTTATCTCCATATGCACTGATAAAGGGCGAAATGTCTTCACAGGTAATCCAGAGGATATTAGGTTTTTCTTTTTGTCCAAATACGCCGCAATATGCAAATAATAAAAAAAAATGCAAAAGGGTTTTCACCGCCATGGTCGCTTTGTTATACATATCAGGAAATGTATTTGATATACATGTAAAATATACTAAATGGAGAAATATATACTACAATAATTTAGCGGCTTTTTTCATTTCGGCAAAAAAGGAATTCAATGCAAAATAAAATACAAAAAGCCCCCGCAAAGCGGAGGCCCTTTTATTACAGCCAACCCAAAACCTCTTACTGGTAAATGTATACTTTCTTAATCCTGTACAGGTGCTGCTGGGAGGTATACCCCTTATAACTCACGTATTCTTCAGCTGGATATCCATCATTGTCGTATACATATTCAAATTTATAGGGCACTGCAGTTGGAAATGATCCACCATAGTTCTTTTGTTCCTTAAGCTTATTGTTTTTAGAATAATTGGTAAAGAATATATCATCCCATCCTAGCTGGTGCTTTGGATTAATATTATCATCATATTCATAAACGCCTGATTCACTTCCGCCGGTTGACGTTAATGCCTGTTCTGATATCCTGTTTCCATTCCTGGTAAAAAACCTGTAGAACATGGTGTTTCCGTTGTGAAAAATGTAATCACCGCTTATCGTTTCATTCTCACCTGCAGCATTATATTCGAAGGCAACACCTGTATGCTGGTCGTAGCTCAGGTTGCTGATGCTTTCAATTTTCCCGTTATTGTAAAAGAAAGCCGTATAACCTGTGGAATTATTAAGGCGATTAAAGCGATTAATACTGTCCAGGAGATTACCCTCATACCGGAACTTATATACATTGGTGAGTACCAACCCGCTTTGCTGAACCTGTTTTTGATAGTTCCTTATTTCTGCCAGCTTGTTGGTTCCGGAATAATAAAATTCTGTTCGGCTGTCAGGAACGGTAGCGGCGGAATTCTCAATAAACACTTTCTCTTCCACCAAACGCTTAGGCTGACGGCTGGCTTCAAGGTCAATCACCATATGGGATGTTACACCTGCCCGATTGAGGGTTTTCCTTGCAACAGTATTCCATTTTCCTACTTCAAACTGGTAGGTGGAATACTGTTCCGGTACCTTGATGGAGGTGATGCCTCTCTGCATATCAAGTTCCCTGATCCACTGACTTCCATTATCTGCTGTAGCACTAATTTTCAATTTGCCTGGCAGGCTGTCGTATGCTACCTGCCCTACATTGATCTTGAGGGTAACATTAAGGGAAATATACGCATGGTAACCGAAATCATCTGCAGTATAACCATAAGAAGCTGGCATATCGGTTTCTGCCAATTTAAGTGCCTCGACATTTGCACTATTGATGCCTTTGGAAGTAATGGCCACTGTAATGGACAATGGTTTTGCCACGGCGGCTGCCTTGGGGGTATTTGCCTTGGGGGCAGCATACAATGCAGTATCAGAAGCATTCACCACAATAAATTTTGTGATGTTGTATTCCCCTTTTTCCAGTTCAATTTTATCGGTCTTGTAAACGCCCTGGATTTCGTCGAGAGTGATTTTTTTGTTGGTCACAACCGGCTGCCCGGCTTTACTGTCGATGCTGACCAATGCATAGTGCCGGCTTCCGGAGAGCTGCAACCCGCTTACTGACAATTGCAGGTAAGCAGTGGTGTCTGTAGGATTACCAGGCTGCTGGGGGGCAATTTTATCTGCCTTTTCACACGCTAAAAATATCAGCATTGCCAGAAGGGCAAATAAAGCTAATGTAAATCCTTTTTCCTGTCGATTGGTTTTGAATGTTGCTGTGTTCATATATCCTGTTTTTAGATTTTTTCCTTTCTTTACAAATTGCTTATCGCCCTGACTTTCCACCGGGATAAGGATTTCGAAATCATTGATCCATCCTTCCCCTTTGCTGTCACAAATATCATAAGTCTGCATACCATGCACAATCGCATGAATATGTGAATTTCCATTCTGTCAAGAAAAGGATAAATAAAGCAGGGAACCCTACCCGGCAACGGGCTTTAATTATAAGAGGTAAAAAATCATGACACAGAAACACCAATCAGCTTACCGATGCCAAAAGTTATGGCCGCTGCGGCTAATCCAAACAGTACCTGCCTGAATCCCGAAAACCATACATTTCTGCCTGTAAATAAGGTAATGGCGGAGCCAATCAGGAAAAGCCCACAGGCGCTGAGCAAGACACTAATAACGATGGCTTTCATTCCACTGGTAAACATAAATGGGAGTACCGGAATAACGGCACCAATGCCAAACAATATAAAAGAATATACTGCTGCTTCAATGGCAGAGCCTTTCAATTCCTCTGCATCTATGCCCAATTCTTCTTTTACCAGTATTTCATGCGCCTGGCTTTTATCCAGCATAATTTCAGATGCCATTTGATGCGATTGCTCTTCAGGAATACCCTTGGCCATATAAATCAATGCCAGTTCTTTCATTTCGCCTTCAGGATTTGTTTCCAGCTCTTCCATTTCTATCTGCATCTGGTTTTCGTACAATTCCTGGGAGCTTTTAACAGAAATCCATTCCCCCAGTGCCATAGATAATGATCCGGCTAACAACCCTGCCACGCCGGCTAATAAAACTCCCTGCTGGCCAGTTGTTGCCCCTGCAATTCCCATCACCAGGCTGAAATTGGAAATCAGTCCGTCATTTCCACCCAGCACTGCAGCCCTGATGGCGTTTCCACCTACAGATCGATGCCGGCTTTCAAATTTTGAAATATGCGTTCCGGTTACTTTCTTTTCCTTTTCCAGGATTGATCTGAGGATTTTAACATGGGTGGTTTCAGTACCTTTTATTTCCTGCTTGTTTTTGTTTTTCTGGACGATTATTGCATTGGAGATACTTTTTTCTGTATCCATTAAAGCGCCCAGCACGTAGCTATATCCAAATATCTTACCGATCCTGTTTAATGTTTTTGCCCTCCATGAAGGAAGAAATTCTTCCACCTTAATATTTACTTTTTTGGCAAAAGCATCTGCATGGCCTTTTTCTATTTCACTCATCTTCCTGAAAACATTGGCGATGGTTTCATCAGCCTCATTTTCAGCAAGTTTCCCATATAAATAACCTGCGTCTACTTCCGTTTGAATATTCCTGTTTTTCATGATGCGAGTTTGGCTTTCCACTTATGAGAGAATATCGAAAGGTAAATCATCCGGCTTGAGAAGGAAATGATCTCTATCATGATTGATTTTTGCAACTGGGCAGGATTGTGACTAATATTTATATCGCCCCCCAGTATATTATACAGTGGATCTGCCTTTGCATGAACTAATTTTCTACTGAACCAAAAAAAGTATATTTTCAACAGCTAACAACCCTTCATCCCCAAACACTTTCAGTAATGAAACCAGCTACCTATTTGTCTAACCTGACCCCGCTCAGGGGTATAGCCGCAATTCTGACCGTCATATTCCATGTTGATCTTTTTCTTGGCGGAGCCCTTGTTCCTCCTCAATATTCGCTTGGACTTTCAAGGATGTACCTGATGGTTGATTTTTTCTTCATCCTCAGTGGATTTATCCTGTGTTATGTATATGGAAGATATTTTACAGAATCCGTCTCTGCCAAAGAATTCCGGAAATTTTCCATTGCCAGGTTTGCGCGTGTTTATCCCCTGCATCTCGCGACACTGGTGTACATTTTCTTATTATTCTTCGTTTCTGCAAAATTGAAAATAGAACCCAATCAGATCATGCAGATCGAGAATAATGGCTATTCTTTTTTGACCAATATATTGTTGATTCATTCCATGAACCTTCACCAGTGGTTTAGCTGGGTCCATGCTTCATGGTCAATTAGTACAGAATGGTGGGCATATATGCTTTTCCCCTTCCTTGTAAAACCATTTTCCAGGCTTGGTTCATCTGGCAGAGGACTGGTTGCACTGTTATGTTTTGCCGGATATTTTGCCATTGCCTATTATATCACCCCATCAATACAATTTCCCAAAGCTTTTGGCTGGCCAACTGACGGACCGATAGTCCGTACATCAATTAATGTAGCTTACCAGTTCGGTTACCTGCGTTGCCTCTGTGGATTTATCCTTGGAATGATGTTATACTATGGCTACCTGGAAAACTGGGGCAGGAAGTTTCTGGCCAATGGATATGTGATGTTAATGCTGGCTGCCGGTGTCTTCCTGACCATGCATTTTTTTGTGTCGGACCTGCTTATCGTAGCCTTTTTCCCGTTTATACTTCTTTCGGGTGCTTATGGCAGCAAAAGTATCGATCGCTTTTTTGGTACCAGGCCTTTGCAAAAACTTGGTGACTGGTCATTTTCCATTTACCTGGTACACCAGCCGCTGATCTTAACAGTCCTGAATATCTATTTATTCCTTCATCCCACTGATCCGAAAAACCCGGCTGCAAATCAACCGGTACCAACACCAACGGCATGGTTGATCTGCCTGGCATTTATAACTGTAATGCTGTTCGTCTCTTACCTTTCCTACCGTTTCCTGGAAGTTCCTGCCAGGAAATGGATCAATTCGAAAACAGGCAAGGAAATAGTTCCGGTTATGGCAAAGTAATACTTTATACGGCTGATATTGCCTCACAGCAATATCAGCCTTTTTTATCTTCCATTAGCCGCATAAAGGACAAAGGTTACACCCTAGGGAAATATTCCAGTGTCAGGGGAAGTAAATGTAATCGAATAAATATTTTATTCCGTACGCAATGAATTCACCGGGTTTGCCCTGACAGATTTCCATATTTCATAACTCACCGTAAGCAAGGTGATGAGCAATAAGCCAGCCAGGCTGACGGCAAAAACCAACGGACTGATGGCTGTCCGGTACACAAATCCTTCCAGCCATTTATGGGCCGCAAGCCATGCCAGCGGTATTGCCACCACACAACTCACTGCAAATATTTTAATGAATACTCCCAGGAATAAAGCCATCACCTGCCTGGCATCTGCACCCAATACCCTTCGTATGCCAACTTCCTTGATTTTCTGTTCGGCAGTATAAGAAGCCAGTCCAAACACTCCCAGGATCGTAATGATAATGGCCAGTATCACAAATGATTTGGCCAATGATGAGACCCTTCCTTCAACAACATACATCCGGTTAAATTCATCGCTGACAAACCAGTAATCCAGACCGGTACCGGGGTAAACTGCTTTCCACTTTTTCTCAATGGCTTCAATTTTCTCCTGAAACTTCCCAACAGGCAGTTTTATATAAACAATCTTGTCAATAAAATGCGGATTCGGATTGATCAGTAAAGGCTCAATGGGCTGGTGCATGGACCGAAAAGGAAAATCTTTTACAATCCCGATTATTTTGAAATGACGGGTTGAATCAAATCTCATGGTAACCGTAGACCCGATTATTTTATCGATGGGCTGGTTCAATGCCTTTACTGCTGCCTCATTCATGAGAAGGGATGAACTGTCGTTGATATTTCCGATGGTAAAATCCCTTCCGGCCACTAACTGCAGATTATAGGTTTTCGGAAAATCATAATCAGTATTCAACTGATTCCACTGCAGTTCCTTTGTCCCAAATTCTGTAAACTTCACCGGTGCACCTATCCAACCAAAATAATCCAGCCTGGGCAAATGATTGCCCATGGTTACATGGCTGATCTCATGGTCTTCCAACACGGAACGCTTAAATATCTCATACTTCGACTGGTCGGCAATACCCCCAAACCTTATCGACATTAACTGGCTCCCTTCTTCATTTAGTTTGGTGGTTTTGAGTTTTTCCATTTGCTGTATGACGATAACTGTGCAGATAATTAATACCAATGCCACCGTATACTGCACTGTCACCAGGCTTTTACGGAACAGCTCTGCCCCTTTCCCCCTGGTCATCTGGCCTTTGAGCACTTCAATTGGCTTAAAGGCAGACAGGTAAAAAGAAGGATAGATACCTGAAATAAATCCCATGAACAAAACTATGCCCAGCACAACCCCTATCATCAAAGGATTTAATAAAGAAGAAAATGAAAATGTTTTATGGGCGAGGCTGTTAAATGGCTGCATGAATATGATCACAAGTACAATCGCTATGAACAGGGAACCAAGAGTCATCATAAAGGATTCCATAAAAAACTGCCTGGCAATGCCCATCCTGTTACTGCCAAAGGTTTTCCGCAACCCTACTTCTTTCGATCTTTTGACAGAGCGCGCTGTGGCCAGGTTCATATAATTGATACAGGCGATCAGCATAATGAGCATGGCGATGATACTGAATATGGTGAGGTATGTTTTATCCCCTTTGTTATTTCCTTCCCATTGATTATCCTTATCAAAATGTAACTCGGAAAGTTTGGTGGTAAAGGGAACCAGCTTCCACCCTGAAGCTGATGCAGAAGAATCAGAACGAACCATCTGATCAGCCAATGCAGTTAATGATGTATTGATTTGCCTGATATCGGCCCCTGGTTTAAGGGTAATATAGTTTTCAAAGAAGCCTATATACTGACCGAAGCGGGTTCCTTCCATGAAACTGGAAAAATTTTCATTGTAGATGGGACGCAGTGAATTGACGTTTATGATATAGTCTGGCTTAAAATGTGAATTGGATGGATAATTGGCATAAACTCCCGAAACCATAACATCTATCTCCCTGTCCTGGGTACCCCATACGTGCCTGTACGAAATGATTTTACCAATCGGATCTTCATTTCCAAACAACTTCCGGGCGCCATTCTCACTTACTATCATGGTGTAGTGGTCGTCAAAATAAGTTTCCCGGTTACCCTTGATAAGATTAAAGGCAAGCACTTCATCAAAATCGGGTTCAGCCCATCTTATTTCTTCCGTTAGAATAATTTTCTCCCGGGTTTTATAATTCAGCGAAGTGGGGTAACCAAAAAACATAATCCTGGAAGAATGGGATATTTCACTCCTGTTATCCCTTAAATACTTTACAAAATAGCCGGGGGATTCAACATTATTATAACTCTGTCCATCTGGATTTTTCCAGGTTGTGCCAATACGGTATGTCCTTTCATAGTTAGGGTGCATCACATCGTACCGCAACTCATCACTCACGTATAGGAATATGAAAATAGCGCTGGCAAGTCCCAGGGCAAGGCCAAACATATTGAGCAGGGTAAAAAGCTTCTGCCTTTTGAAATTGCGCAGGGAAATCAACAGGTAGTTGCGAAACATAAGAATGATTTTAATGGTGTTGCCGGTATAGAAATGACGGATTTATTCCATTAAATTTCAATAAGATGATTGCGAATACCTAACGATCCGATAATTCCGGAACTACACCCGCTGTTTTTGTTCCTGCTTTAACAATTCTTTACGGTAATCGGAAGGCGTTTTGCCGGTGTGCTTTCTAAACACCTCATTAAATGTAGAGAGGGAATTAAACCCCGCATCATAGGCAATGGAAGAAATTTTGTATTGCTGGCATTTAGGATCAAGTAATAATCGCCTGGCTTCTTCAATCCTCAGGCCATTGATATAATCATTAAAGGAGAGATGTAGTTTATCGTTCAGCACCTGTGATAGATGATGGCGGCTGCATTGTACGGCATCAGCCAGTTGGTTGATGCTGTAATTGGGTTGCAGGAACATTTTATCCTTCTGCATCAGTGTATGGAGTTTATTAGAAATGGCCAGGCACTCCTCATCACTTAACCGGGAATTCGCATATTTTTCATTTTGCCGGTACACTACCAGTTGGGGAACAGCAAAAACAACAGCATTTCCACGCCTTGCATAACCTTTAACCACCGAAAACACAGATGGCCTGCTTAAAGCTTTATAGCTCATCCAGTAAATGAAAATGCTCAGCAATATAAATCCAAAACGAAACTGGTGGCCGTTAGGATAATTTATATACAATAGGAAAAGTGCCAGTGACACCACAACAGTAACTACTGCGGAACCAATAATAAAATGCCTAGCCCAGTCTATTTGCTCTGATGTTGTAACAGTAGTATTTGTGGTAACGGATTTTTTTTGCAGTGCAATTATCCTGAAAGCCAACATATGATAAACAGACAGGCTCACCATAATAAAAAATAATCGTATGTATGGATTATACATCACCATCAACAAGCCTTCCGGAAGTATTATAAAATGTTCCAAAATCAATATGGAAAATACTATTGCTGCTGGAATAAAGTGGGCAAGTTCTTTACCATTGAACGCAGGCCTTTGTAATAAATATTTTATAAAAAGGAAAATTAAAGGGCCATACAATAAGGGCAGGAAGTGAGAAAAAGAATACAACACAGGCCAGTTACCCATCAGCCATATTTTACTCATAACTTTAAGCGTGATTTGCAGCATTATCACTCCCAGGTAAAGCAAAAGGAACAAATAAGCGCTATGATGAAGCTTTTTCCTGACCAGGAAAAGGGAAAACAGGATGGTTTGAACCCCTCCAAAAAGCAGTAAAAATATGATGACCTGCAAACTCAAATGCTGAACTTTATTAAAAGTTCGGAAATCACTTCAACAGGTGAAAATCCTTTTTGGATGAAAGGCAATTTTACATGGTTAATGACCATGATTTATAATGTAGATGATTTACAAGGGAAAATTCGTTAAAAGGAATTAACAATGAAAGGTATAATTGATGGTATTGTATCCATTTATTTAACTTCGAACATAATAAACATATCCAGACATGAAGCATTTCCTGGTACTAACAGTCATTTTATCTTCTTTTTTACATGCTCATGCCCAGGATAAAGACCAGAAACTCATCATAATTACCACCGACGGCCTACGCTGGCAGGAAGTATTTGAAGGCATGGACGCACAGATAGCAAGTGATAAACGCTTCAACCAAAATGACAGCGCTGATATTTTCACCAGGTACTGGGACCAGTCAGCCGAAACCAGGAGAAAGAAACTCATGCCTTTTCTTTGGGGGACTATCGCCGACCAGGGCCAGATTTATGGCAACCGTAAATATGGAAACAGGGTAGATAACGCCAATCCACACTGGTTTTCCTACCCAGGCTATAGTGAGATCCTTACCGGCAATGTGGATACCCTCATCAATTCAAACGACTATCCTCCTAATCCGCATTCTAATATTCTCGAATTCTATAATAAAATTCCAAACTATAAGGGAAGGGTCGCAGCCTTTGGTGCATGGAATGCCTTTGACAGGATCATAAATGAAAAGCGCGCAGGCTTTCCGGTGATCAATGCGTTTGATGATAACAGTGTGGCATCCACAGATCCACAAATGAAAATGCTGAATACCATGGTTCAGAATTCCTTCCGGCCATTCGGGAATGTGGAATGCCTCGATATGTTCACCCATTACCAGGCATTCAATTACCTCAATGTTAAAAAACCAAAAGTCCTTTATATATCCTATGGTGAAACCGATGAATTTGCCCATCATGGAGACTATAAATTCTATCTTGATGCAGCACATCAATTCGACAAATGGGTTGGAGAAATATGGGACTGGCTGCAGCATCATCCTGATTACAAGGATAAAACCACCATGCTCATCACCACCGACCACGGCAGGGGTGACATAAAGAAAGAAGAATGGACATCACATGGAAGGGACGTCCAGGGTGCATCTCAGATATGGTTTAGTGTAATTGGCCCTACAGTAAAAGGTCTTGGTGAAATGAAAACTGATCAGCAGATTTACCAGGAACAACTGGCACAGACTGCGGCTATGCTTACGGGTTACAAATTCACCTGCGAACATCGTGTGGCAGAACCTGCACCGGTTGTACAAAAATAATTTCTATCTGGCACCCGGTTTTCCCCTCTTCTTAAATGCATACAGAAACCGGTTCACCCAACCCATCCAGGCGGGTATCTTTGTCAAAGGTTTATTGCGGACTTCCCCGGTTTCAAATTCTTTTTCAGATGCAGGGCCATACATATCTATCATTATTTTCCTGACCGATTTTTCCACCATTCCCCTGAATGGTATCCTGGCCATGAGGGAGTAGATGGCCGCATTACCTTTTGCTATCTCATTTGGATGCGATACGGCATAGAGATATGACTCTTTCAGATCAGCAAGGTATTGATCGATGATACCTAAATTGGTTGGCAGCACCGTCAGATGTATACAATCCGGCTTCTGCTGCCGGTCCATCATCCATCCTTTATCTTCCATCCGGTCGGCAATGACGAAGATGTCAGGTTTCCTGTTTGTGGTAGTATAAGATATGAGATTCATGCAGGGCTTGCCCACCACACTTATTCCCGGTATCGCAGAAAGTCCGGCATGTATTTTTTTTACTGCATCCATCAGTTTTGAAGCCATGTCCAGGTACCCATTTTCGCCAAGGTGCTTTAATGACGCCCAGGCTGCTGCTATTGGTCCGCCCGGCCTTGTGCCCAGTAATGTCGGGGAAATATATACTCCACCCGGAAAATCAGTAGTGATAAGGAACTGGTGCTGCATATAATCCATCGAACAGTAAGTAAGTGTGGATGCGCCTTTGGCACCGAAACCGAATTTGTGTACATCCGCCGAAATCGATGTGACACCGGGCACCCGGTAATCCCAAGGACTGATATCATAACCCAGTTTCTCCACCCATGGCAGCATGAATCCGCCAATGCAGGCATCCACATGGAAGGGAAGATTGTGCCTGCGCGCAACTAGAGGATATCCCTTCAATGGGATCCAGCACTCCGTTAGGATAACTTGGTGCGGAGGCCACTATCAAAATGGTTTGCTGATTAATGAGACTTTCCATGGCATCCGTTACTGCAGCCCCATTAGTATCCACCGGTGCTTTTTTTAATGTTAATCCAAATAGTACCGCCGCCTTGTCGAATGCCGGATGTATGGTCACAGGTGCCACAACTTCCGGAGAACTGATATTTGGCCTGTATTCCCTGGCCCATTGACGATAGCAGAACATGGCAAGCAAAATGCTCTCTGTACCCCCGCTGGTCATGATACCCACGGTTTCATCATTGCCATGCAGCATATTCGCGGTCATATGCACTACCTCCTGTTCCATTTTCAAAAGGCTTTTAAAAGCCAGGGGATTCAGGTAATTCGTGCTGAAAAGTTCGTTGCTTGCAGCCTTCAGCAATGCATCATGTTCTTCACCGGCGTAATAAACCAGGCTCCATACTTTTCCTTCTTTCCAGGCCACATCCCGCTGCTTCATTTGCCGGATTTGCTGCAGTATAACTTCAGGGCTTTCCCCTGTTCCGGGTATTTGTATGGATGGTTTCTTGTTCGTCATGTTTCAATAATTTGATGGGAAGGCTTCATCCGCAGGACATATACCAGGAGGATCAGGCCGATAGTAAACCAAATAGCCAGTGCGAAGATTGAATTGCGCATACTCCCGGTCAGGTTGTCCAGGTAACCCCAGAGCACAAGTCCGAACATCATGGCGGTCTTTTCGCAAACATCATAAAAACTGAAGTATCCGGCGTTGTTTTCCGTTTTAGGGATCATTTTTGAATATGTTGACCTCGACAATGACTGGATTCCTCCCATCACCATCCCGATGAAAAATGCTGCTATATAAAAATGGATCGGGGTTACAATGAAATAGCTGCCTGCACAAATGATGATCCAAATGCCCACTGCAATGATAAGTGCCTCCAGGTTACCTGCCTTTTTCGATATCCATGCAAACAGGAAAGCACCTCCTATGCCCAGGTACTCAAGCAGCAACACGGTGATGATGAGCTGCGTAAGTCCCAGGTGTATTTCCTTTTCCCCGAATGATGCTGCCATGAACATTACCGTCTGCACCCCCATGATATAAAAGAAAAAAGCAAAGAGAAAGGTACGGAGGAGTTTTTGTTCTTTCAGTTTTCTCCAGATCTTTAGTAATTCCCTGTACCCATTGGTAAAACTTTTTTCCCTGGATATTCCGGTATATATGCCTTTAGGTAAAACATTGAAGGGGATCTGTGCAAACCCGATCCACCAAAGTCCAGTCAGCAGGAATGAAAGCCGGGGTAATAATGTTTCATCTGTAACGCCAAGGGATTTCCGGTTAAGGATAAAAACCAGGTTGATGAGCAGTAAGGTGGTGGAACCAATATAACCAAATGCATAACCTCTTGCGCTGACCCTGTCCTGCCTTTCTTCCGTGGCAATGGCAGGCAGGTAGGCATTATAGAAAACAATGCTGCCGGAGTAGCCAATGGTAGCCAGCATCATTCCTGCCAGCGCGAGGTGTACCCTTTCATATCCCACAAAAAAGAAGAGCAGCATACAACCCAGGGCACCCAGGTAACAGAAAAATTTCATGTACGACCTGTGATTGCTGCTGTAATCGGAGATGGAAGACAACAGCGGGGAGATCAGGCTAACCATGCCAAAAGCGATGCCAAGGTTAATTGAATATGCGGCAGTATTTTCAATCTGCATGCCAAGCACATTGATCTTTGATGATCCGTTGATTGTGGTCACTGAATTATAATAAGCCGGAAATATGGCCGAGGTAATGACAAGTGCATAGGCCGAATTGGCCCAGTCGTACATGGCCCATGCCCGGATGGTTTTATGGTCGTTTTTTTCCATATTTCCTGGCAAATAGGTGGAAGTGTCCATGGTTATTGGATCGCACCTTTTAATTGGAAGTCAATCCATAAATGAATGTAAACAAACATGTAATGGATCCCTGGCCAAGACCATGAATTATTGGACTCCCTGGTCTTGAGTTGGCGTATCTTTCCATGGTACCACTTTAAAGTATAGTATTGTCCGCAGTTTCGCAAGCCAATCAAAATATCTTACATTATTAATTCGTTGTATTTATTTTTTGGCAAAAGTCCGGAGATAATTGATCAGGTCACCCGGACTTCTTGTTTTCCCAAAAGTACCCTCGATCACATCGGCATTATCAGGGATCCTTTTCTTAAATGCGGGCATATCCCGGTGTCCATAGGAAAATTTATACAACAGGGCTCCATCCGTTTGTTTCTGGAATGTTTCAGAAGTAAAATCAGTAGGTGTTGTTTCAATATTTACTGCCTTATATCCATCACCTTTTCCTTTTTTCCCATGGCAGGAAACACAATGATCTGAATAAAGTTCTTTACCGGCTTTTATTGAGGCATCATCCGCTACAACAGGATTTTTCATCTTATTATAATTCTCAGGTACCTTCCAAGGATCTTCCTGTTTGGCATTAAAAGAAATTACGGTTGTCATTAAGGAAGCGGCAACAAACACCGTTATAATTTTTTTCATAATGGCTAATATTAAATAGTTGGGGAATTTAGCCTTTAAAACAGTGAAATATTATGACTTGCATCAGCCTTATGATTAACCCGGGAATTACAATTGCAGAAGTGGGTCAATGGCATAAATAAAAAAGCCCCACAAACATTGTGAAGCTTTTCCGTGATCCCGCTGGGACTCGAACCCAGGGCCCATACATTAAAAGTGTATTGCTCTACCAACTGAGCTACGGAATCATTCCATTTTTTAAATGGAGTGCAAAAATAAGGGAAAAAGCTTTTGCTGCAAATTTTCCTGTGAAATAAAATACCCACAGGTGCCCCACCAGCCGTGTATAAATGTTTGCTCACTGATAAACCTTAATTTTACGGCCTATTAACACCTATGGCATCATTCTTCCAAAACAAAGTCGTTATCGTTACCGGTGGCACAGATGGCATCGGAAAAGCCCTCGTAAACCTATTGATTCAACAAGGTGCAAAAGTCGCTACCTGCGGCAGGAACCAGGACAAACTCTACCAGTTGCAAATGCAGTATCCTGGCATGGCATTGCATACCGTTGTGGCTGATGTCAGCAACTATGAGGACTGCCAGAACCTTATCAACAGCACCATCAAAACCTATGGGGGCATTGATATCCTGGTCAACAATGCCGGCATAACCATGCGTTCCATGCTGGAAGACACTGAAGTGTCTGTGATCAGGAAAGTGATGGAGGTTAATTTCTTCGGCGCGGTCTACTGCACCAAACTGGCATTGTCGTCCATACAGGAAAGAAAGGGTTCCATCATTGGCATCTCTTCTGTAGCCGGATACCGCGGACTGCCCAGCCGGAGCGGCTATTCCGCCTCGAAATTTGCCCTGCAGGGCTGGCTCGAGGCTATCCGGACCGAATTACTGGACTCTGGTGTAAATGTGATGTGGGTAAGCCCGGGTTATACCGCATCCAATATCCGTAATGCCGCCCTCGACCAGGATGGTAACCCGACAGGGGAATCTTATATGGATGAAGGAAGCATGATGAGTGCGGAAGAAGTGGCCAGGCATATACTGAAAGCCATTGAAAAAAGAAAGCGCACCCTCGTCCTAACCTTTACGGGTAAACGAGCCGTTTTCATGAACCGTTTTTTCCCTTCACTGACCGACAGGCTGGTAAGAAACTTTTACTTCCGCAACGGGGAACTGATAAAATAAAACGCTCCTCTTAATTAAAAAGATGCTTCAGGCTAAACTTCCCTCATTAGAAATAAGGCTTTACTTTTGACATTATCACATTTGCACACTTTCATATTTCCACATTATTCTGCCCATGCCTATTCTTACCCTGACTTCAGACATCGGACACAAGGATTTCCTCGTAGGTGCCGTGAAGGGTCAGATTTTACAGGTAAATGAGTCATTCAGGATCGTAGATATCAGCCATGACCTGACACCCTTTAACTATCCCCAGGCTGCTTACGTGTGCCGCAATGCCATACGGCATTTCCCGGAAGATAGTTTTCATATGATCCTGATGAACCTCTATCATACCAAACCCGAATACCTGCTGATCGCCCGGTTTGGGCAACAATACCTGGGTATCGCAGATAACGGGTTATTGAGCATGATAGCTGAAGGCATTCCTGAAGAAATTGTGGCCATTCCGCTTGACCGTACCCAGAACCGTAATACCCTTTACTGCGCAAAAGTGATGGCAGAGGCTTTTACTGACCTCTTATCGGGTAAAACCCTGCAAAAACTGGGCGATGCCACAGTTTCCATCCAGGTGAAAAACCCGCTGAAACCCCTGCTGGGTAATAATTATATTGAAGGGCAGATCATTTTCATCGATCATTTCGAAAATGTGATCGTCAATATTACCCGCGAAGAATTTGAAGAACAAAGACGCGGGAGGAGCTTCAAAATTGTTTTTAAAAGGGATGAAGTGATCGACAAAATCAGTGAAAGCTATGCAGATGTGAATGAAGGAGAAAAACTGGCCCTGTTCAATTCTGCCAGCTACCTCGAAATCGCCATCAATAAAGGCAATGCCGCCGGGCTTTTCGGGCTGCAGGGTTACTCTGAAAAATCTGTCTCCCAGGCCCAGTTCCTGCAGAGCAGGCTATACTATCAGACAGTCAGGATACTTTTTGAATAATTGCGGATTGCGGATTACGGATTGCGGATTCTTTGTTGTAATACACATCAAAATCCGATAATTCGACTATCTGTTCATCCAGCAATTGCTGAAAGCACAATCCGCAATCCGCAATCCGTAATCCGTAATCCCAACCCGTAATCCGTAATCGCTGCTTTTTAACGCATTCCCCTTTTGAAAGTGGTAAAATTTCCCTTAGGTTTGCCAGTCTTTTTAAAAAACCCGTTGCGCCGTATGAGTTTCAAGAAGTTAAATAACATTACCGGATGGATCGTGTGGGCCATTGCCTCCACTGTGTATATCATGACAGCAGAAGCCGGGGGCAGCCTCTGGGATTGCGGAGAATTTGTATCCAGCTGTTTTAAAGTACAGGTCCCCCACCCACCCGGCGCTCCTTTATTCGTACTTTTGGGAAGGATATTCATCGTGGTTTTTGGTGATAACCCCCTGAATGCAGCCAAAGCAGTAAATGTCATGAGTGCCCTGGCCAGCGGTTTCACCATCCTCTTTCTGTTCTGGACCATTACCCATTTTGCCCGCAAAATATTTCACAAAGAATCAGGGGAACTTACCGGCCAGCAGATCTTTACCGTGATGGCGGCGGGTGTAGTTGGGGCCCTGGCGTATACATTCAGCGATTCATTCTGGTTCAGTGCCGTCGAAGGTGAGGTTTATGCCCTCTCCTCCCTGTTTACAGCACTCGTATTCTGGATGATGCTGAAATGGGAACACAGCGCCGACCAGCAGGGCGCTGATAAATGGATTATACTCATCTTTTTCATGATGGGCCTTTCGATCGGGGTTCACCTGCTGAACCTCCTGACCATCCCGGCCATCGTAATGATTTACTATTTCAAACGCTATAAAGTTACCCCCTGGGGAACCTTCTGGGCATTTGTCATAGGTTGTGGTATTACAGGAATTACCCAGAAAGTTGTGATCCAGTATAGCGTAAAAGGTGCGGGAAGTTTTGATATTTTCTTTGTCAATTCACTCGGAATGCCCTTTTTCAGTGGATTTATATTTTATTTCGCCCTTCTCGCAGCATTGATCTGGTACGGCATCCGTATTGCCAATTCCGATAAAATTTCCACTACCAAATTCGGCATCTGGCTCTTCCTGATGATTTTCACCGTAATGTTTCCGCTCCTGGAAGGATCCACTGCCGGCTTTGTGGTTAAAGTCGTAATCGCCGGAGCTGCAGCCTTTGCCCTGGCCAGCTATGGCTATAATACCCTCAAAAAAAATCCCTACTTCCTGAAACTGGCCATGTGGTGTTTTGCATTCATGCTCTTCGGATATTCCACCTATGTGACCACGATGGTGCGCTCCAATGCAGATCCTGCCGTGGATATGTTCAATGTTGACAACCCGATGAGCCTGGTAGGATATCTCGGCCGTGAGCAATACGGCGACTTCCCGCTGATCTATGGACAGGTTTTCACTGCTGCTCCTGAAGAATACCAGGACGGTGAGAAAAAATACACCAAAGGAAAGGACAAATACATTTTTACCGGTTACGACGTGATCCCGAAATATGCTGCCAGCGACATGATGTTCCTGCCCAGGGTATGGGATGCCAGTAATGACCAGGGGCATGCAGATTTTTACAAACGATGGCTGAACCTGGAGGAAGGCGAAAAGCCCACCCAGCTGGATAATATCAAATGGGCCGTCACCTACCAGATCGGCTGGATGTACCTGCGGTATTTCGGCTGGAACTTTATCGGGAAACAAAACGACCTGCAGGGCTTCGGCAATGTCAGGGATGGAAATACCATTACCGGTATTTCTGTAGTGGATAATGCCATGCTGGGAAATCAACAAAAACTTCCGGAAACCCTTCGTACCAATAAGGCGCATAATACCCTATTCGCACTACCCTTGATATTAGGACTTATCGGAGCTTTTTACCAATATAAAAAGGATGACCGCGATTTCCTGGTCACCTTCCTCCTGTTCTTCTTTACAGGGCTTGCCATAGTTTTCTATCTAAACCAGGCCGGAAACCAGCCTCGTGAGCGGGATTATGCCTATGTGGGATCCTTCTATGCTTTTGCCATCTGGATCGGACTGGGTGTGATGCAGGTGAAAGAATGGTTCCAGAAATTCATGAGCGGATCAGTAGCCAATTATGCCGCTTCCCTCCTATGCCTTCTTGCCGTACCGGTATTAATGGCATCACAGGAATGGGACGACCATGACCGCAGCCAGAAAACACTGGCCCGCGACCTGGCCCGTGATTACCTGGAAAGCTGTGCACCCAATGCCATCCTCTTTTCATATGGTGATAACGACACCTACCCGCTATGGTATGCCCAGGAAGTAGAAGGCATCCGTAAGGACGTCCGGGTGATTAATTACAGTTTATTGGGTATTGACTGGTATATCAACCAGCTTCGTTATAAAGTCAACGAAAGTGCTCCTATCGACGTTATCTGGACACCATCCCAGATCGAAGGCAGTAAGCGGGATTTTATCAGGTTTTATGAGAAACCGGGAATCTCCGACCAGGGCAGATATGTGGACCTGTACAGCCTGATGAAGGATTTTGTAGGAAGTGATGATCCGGAAACACAGGTTCCGTTGTCGGATGGAACAACCACCAATTTCCTCCCGGTTAAAAAAGTGAGCGTGCCTGTTGATATTGACCTGGTCAGGAAAAATGGTACCGTTAATGCCAATGACAGTGTGGTCAGTGAAATGCGATTTGAAATTGGAAGGAATATCCTGATGAAGAACGACCTCGCAGTGCTTAATATCATCGCCGCCAATAAATGGAACAGGCCTATCTACTTCACTTCACCAGGATCGCAGCAAATCGGGTTTGACCAATACCTGAGGGCTGACGGTCTTTCTTATCGCCTTGTTCCTGTTGTAATGACGCAGAACAGCACGGTAAATACGGACTGGACCATGAATGTGATGATGAACAAATTCACCTACGGGAATGCAGCTGCCAAAGGCATTTATTTCGACGAAGAAAACAGGAGACACCTGTATGGTATCCGCCAGGCATATGCTGAAGCCGCCAATAACCTTGCCCTCCAGGGCAGGCAGGAAGATGCCAAGAAACTGCTGGCCAAGATAGATACCGGGATGCCGGAACAAAGTGTTCCTTATGGCATTGTAAGCAGGGGCAACCAGCATGATATGGTGAGTATGCAAATGGTGGAAGCCGCTTATAAAGCCGGTGATGTAACGCTGGCTGCAAAAATATCTGCCAGGGTAAGAAAAGATATTGAAGAACAGCTGAATTATTATGCTTACCTGGGTGACATGTCTGTCATGGAAATGCGACAGGCCGTCCAGGAAATCATGGAAAATAAGGCAGATAACCTGAGCAACCGCCAGAAAGGTGTATTCCTTGAATTGCGACAGGCATTTGGATTAAAAGAGTACCTGGATAATATGGAACGGATGTACAAAAATGCACCACGTTCCAGTTCCTGAAAACCCGGGTGTTATCAGGAATACCCCGGATTCCAATAAATAATACAGTTCAATCAAATACAGTTTGCGGATTTTCTGAATATATCTTCAGGAAATCCGCAAACTTTTTTCAGGGAACTGATGGCTAAACATAATAACGGTTTTTGGCGCTATTCTCTTAAATTGCACTAACCCTTCCTACAATACCAGACCTGAACTATTGCTTGTTTTTTCATTTGTAAATTCAGGACACCATGAAAGGATTTCAATTCAGTCATTTTGACCCGAATGAAAACGGCAAAACGACTTTCGATAAATTACTCGACCTTTTTATGCAACTCCTCACCTACACCAGCGGGGATGTAAGTGAGGCATTGAACTGGCTGACCCAGCTCGATAAACAATATGGCCTGACCAATGAAGAATATGGGCTTGGCGATTTTATTGACGAACTGCGTGACAAGGGTTATATCGATGACCGCAATGAAAAAGGTGAAATAAAAATCACCCCTAAAACAGAACAGGGCATACGAAAAAGAAGCCTGGAGGAAATATTCGGAAAACTGAAAAAGTCGAATAAGGGCGAACATCATACCTTCAAACCCGGTCTGGGTGATGATATCAATCCCGAAACCCGCCCCTACCAGTTTGGGGACATGCTGGAACAGATTGATTTTGTGGATTCCATCCGCAATGCACAGATCAATCATGGCATAGAATCGTTCAGCATGAATGAAGACGATCTCACTATACGTGAAACCGATTTCAAAACACAGACCTCCACGGTACTGATGATCGATATATCCCATTCCATGATCCTGTATGGTGAAGACAGGATTACCCCGGCCAAAAAAGTGGCCATGGCGCTCAGTGAACTGATCACCACCAAATATCCCAAGGATACCCTTGGATATCGTTGTTTTCGGCAATGATGCGTGGCCTGTTGAGATCAAGGATATCCCCTACCTCCAGGTGGGTCCTTATCATACCAATACTGTAGCCGGACTGGAACTCGCCATGGACATCCTACGCAGGAGGAAGAATCCCAATAAGCAGATCTTTATGATCACAGACGGCAAACCAACCTGCCTGAAAGTGGGAAAAAGATATTATAAGAATAGTTTCGGGCTCGACAGGAAGATTACCAGCCGCTGCCTTAACCTTGCTGCGCAGTGCAAAAAGCTTAAATTACCCATCACCACGTTCATGATCGCCAGCGATCCTTACCTGCAGAGATTTGTAACAGAATTTACGGAGACCAATAATGGCAAAGCCTTTTTTGCGTCCCTGGATAAATTGGGTGCATTTATATTTAAGGACTTTGAAAGTGGAAAAAGAAAAACAGTGTACTAGACAATGTGCAAATGTGCAAATACGAAGATGTGCAAATGAATACAAAAATTATTATGATTAAGACATTAGGAGAATTAAAGAAAAGCGGATATACATTTAAGTCTGTGAAAGAAGAGATCAGGCAGAACCTGATCAAAAAATTAAAGGGCCATGAAGCCACTTTTCCGGGCATCATAGGTTATGAAGAAACGGTAATACCCGATACTGAAAGGGCACTGCTTTCCAGGCACAATATTTTATTCCTGGGCCTGCGCGGACAGGCCAAAACACGCATGGCCCGGCAGATGGTAGACCTAATGGATGAATATATTCCAGTGGTGGAAGGCAGTGAAGTCAATGATGATCCGCTTCATCCCCTGTCATCCTATGCAAAGAGACTGATTGAAGAAAAAGGCGATGCTACACCCATTGCATGGGTTCACCGCAGTGAAAGGTATGGCGAAAAACTCGCCACACCTGACGTAAGCGTGGCAGACCTGATCGGCGATATTGATCCTGTGAAAGCAGCGAACCTGAGACTGAGTTTTGCAGATGAAAGGGTGATTCATTATGGCATCATTCCAAGAAGCAACCGCGGAATTTTTGTCATCAATGAACTTCCCGATCTCCAGGCAAGAATACAGGTGGCCCTTTTCAATATCCTGCAGGAGGGAGATATACAAATCCGTGGATTTAAACTGCGCATGCCGCTGGACATCCTTTTCGTCTTCACTGCTAACCCCGAAGACTACACGAACAGGGGTGCAATTGTTACACCACTGAAAGACAGGATAGAAAGCCAGATACTCACGCACTATCCAAAAAGCATTGAACACTCACTGGCCATTACAGAACAGGAAGCTTCCGTTCATAAAGAACAGGAAAGCCGGGTCGATATCAGCGACCTGGTGAAAAGGCTGATTGAGCAGGTTTCCTTTGAAGCGAGGACAAGCGAATTCGTGGATCATAAAAGTGGCGTATCGGCAAGGCTTACCATTGCCGCCTATGAAAATGCCTATAGCGCCGCAGAAAGAAGGGCAATCCTCAATAACGAAAAACACACACAGATATGGATCAGTGACCTGGTTGGCATCATTCCATCCATCACCGGTAAAGTAGAGCTGGTGTATGAAGGTGAGCAGGAAGGCCCTTACCAGGTAGCCTATAACCTGGTGGAAAAGTCGTTCAGGACATTGTTTGGCCAGCATTTTCCAAGTCCGGATAATGCCAAGAAAAAGAAAGCCCGTGAAGGTGGTACCGATAATAACCCGTTCAGGAGTATCATCGCATGGTTTGATAAAGGGAACAGTCTTGACATGCTGCTTAATACCACTGATGCCGAGAAAATTAAAATGTTATACCAGGTAGACGGTTTATATGCGGTGGTCAAAAAGTCATTGCCACATGGAACGGAGAAAGAAGTGGCGCTAATGATGGAATTTGTATTGCACGGACTGGCTGCTCATTCGCTCATCAGTAAAAAAGTACTGGAAGCAAGGATTGAATTCAAAGACCTTATGGGATCGATGATCAACCTCGGACAGGCTTCATCATACCGCGAGGATGATGATTTCGATGAGGAAAATTTCAGGTAGGCAGCACTAAATTCTGTTATTCATTGCCAGACGCTGATAGCTATGTGTTATTTACGGGCATAAATACCTTTTCAGAGAATATTGACTTCCCGTTCCAGTTCAACATTATAACGGTCACGGATACTGTCTATTATTTTTGCGCTGAGTTCATAGATATCATTTCCACTGGCTCCACCATAGTTTACCAGGACAAGGGCCTGTTTATTGTGCACCCCGGCATTGCCTTCCCGGTAACCTTTCCATCCTGCATTTTCAATGAGCCATCCTGCAGCCAGTTTGACGCGGTTTCCATCAACAGGGTATCCCACGATGGAAGGAAATTTCTCCTTTAGCTGCTGAAATAGCTCCATGGGACACTTCCGGGTTTTTGAAAAAGCTTCCTGCATTACCGATCACGGCCGGGTCAGGAAGTTTGGAACGCCTTATACTGATAACGGCATCCGCTATGGCACGAATGCTCAGTTCCTTCACCTGCATTTTCTCCAGTTCCTGCTCAATGGCACCATACCTCGTATTAAATACAGGCTTTTTATTCAGCCGGAATTCCACATGGGTAATGGCGAAAAGTCCCTTTGTATTTACGTTTGAAAACAGATTCCCGGTAACCGAATTCGCAATCCCTGGCAGTAAAACTGAAACAATCTGCTTGTCGTCCAGGTGAAAAGCTTCCAGCCGGTGAAACACATCCTTTATTTCCACGCCATAAGCGCCTATATTTTGCATCGGGGAAGCTCCGGTGAAACCCGGTATCAGTGCCAGGTTTTCGATTCCGGCGTAACTATGGGCAATACAATATTCCACAAATCCATGCCAGTTCTCCCCTGCCCCTGCACGTAAGTAAACATGATCATCGTCTTCTGATACTTTTTCAATGCCCGTTATTTCATTGCGGAGGATATATCCGTTAAATTTCCGGGTAAAGAGTACATTGCTGCCGCCACCCAGGATCATTACAGGCAGGTTCTGATCCAGACCAAGGTTGGTAAGTTCCGCCACACTTGATATCTTGGCGAAATATCTGGCGCTGGTTTGAATACCAAATGTGTTATAAGCCCTGAGATCAAAATTTTCAAGAAATTGCATAAGACAATAATAATTAAAAAATGAGCCGCATTGTAACCTTAATTGGCGCTACCGGGTTGATTGGTGGCAAACTGCTGGAACTTTTACTGAAAGATCCCACCATTCATACGGTCAGGGCCCTGGTCAGGAAAACAATCCCACTCCAGTAATCCAAGGCTGCAACAATTCGTCATCAATTTTGAAGATGCCCAAGCATATGAAACCCATATGGCAGGAGCTGATGCGGTTTTCTGTGCCGTTGGAACCACCAACAGCAAGGTACAGGGTGATAAGGAACTGTACAAAAAAGTTGACTATGATATTCCGGTATTTGCCGCAAAGCCGCTGCCAAATATGGTGTCCATTGATTTGTACTGGTCTCTGCAGTTGGTGCAAATCCGGAGAATAACCAGAATTTTTACCTCAAACTGAAAGGTGTAACAGAAGAGGCCGTCTGCAAGGAAATGATCCCTTCGGTACATATCATGCGGCCATCCCTTTTATTGGGAGAAAGAAAAGAAAGAAGATTCGGGGAAAAAATTGCCCAGGTGGTTATGCCAGCCTTTTCATGGGCCCTGGGAGGATCTGCCTCCAAATACAAAGCCATAGATGCCGGTGACGTTGCCAAAGCAATGATGGCTGCAGCAAATACCGGTAAAAAAGGCATTCACTTTTATGAGTATGACCAGATGAAGGAACTCATTAGTTGAGGGTTGAGGGTTGACGGTTGACGGTAATGCGAAAATGTGCAAATGCGAAAATGTGCAAATTTCATTCGATAATTGAACAATACATTAATTGCTCAAATTGACGTCAGTTTTCTGCTCATTTTAATATTTACTGATTTAAATCATTTCCCGGTAAGGATATCTTCAATACCTTGATTTTTGCCGTGATCCCTCCATGGTTTCTCCCGATTGCTTTTACCTGAAAATACTTTGGTATGAAAACTTCTACATTTCTACCATCAGTTTGTTTGGCGCTTTTCATTCTTCTCTCCTGCCAAAAAAGTGAATTACCTCAGCCTGATACAAATCTGCTTAAAAAGTCAAATCCTGAAGCGGGGACTAATAATAAAATTAAAAAAGAAAGACCTGGCTGTTGGCGATTATTATGGAGGAGGAATGGTGACTCTCCCTTGATGAAAGCGGTAAACATGGGTTGATTATTGCCACTGAAGATATCGGAAATGCTCCATGGGGATGTTATGGCACGCGTATTCCAGGAATTTCAACGGATGCAGGTACCGGACAGTCCAATACCAACGCCATACTGGCCTACTGCATGGAACCGGGCATTGCTGCCCGTCTATGCGATGAATATGTAGTAAGGGATAAAACTGAAAAGAATTCTTCTGCCAGACCTGAATGGAACAAAAATAGCATCTCAGGAAATGTTAGTAATTGGAATAAGTTGAAAGTTAATAGTGAAAATAGTGATGTATGTGGCAATGAGAAAGAAGGATGGGGCAAGAAATATGATGACTGGTTTCTTCCTTCCCTGGGAGACTGGCAAGCCATTGCACATGCAATGAGTCTGATCAATAACCCGGATCCAAATTTCTTCAGTGGTGAGGGATATTGGTGTTCCTCACAGGGACTAGGCTCATGGCAGGCAAGACCTGTTTTAGAATCAGAGACAGCATATATTATAACAGTATTTGCATACGGCATAGCCCCAGATATAAATTTTGGATTATTAATCTCACCTCATTCAAAACTATTTACACCAAATGTTCGTCCCATTCGGGTCTTCTAATCCATGTAATCCTCAAAATTCAAAAGAAAAAAATAAAATACAGTAACCGTGAGATTGATTTAGGTTAACGCCACAACCCTCAACCCTCAACCCTCAACTAAATGGGGTCAACATCCGGTTGAATAATCACCGATCGAAACGCGCGGTCATTCTGCAGTATGGCCATCTGCTGATGTATCAGATGTTTGGCATAGTCAATACTTTTCAAATCTTTTGGCAACTTTAATAATAGTTCCATTAGGTACATGTTACGGATACGCCCTATTACAGGTTCAGAAGGCCCCATGATATGATCACCGAAATCTTTTGCCAGCACATTCGCCATCAGGCTGGCTGCGCTTTCAGCAACATGTTTTTCTTTATGCTTGAAGATGATCTGTATTAGTTTTGAGAATGGCGGATAATGAAACTGCTTCCTGCTCTCAATTTCAAACTGAAATAATTTCTTGTAATCATGTTCCCTGATCCATTCCAACACAGGATGTTTGGGATTGGTGGTCTGTATCATTACGCGCCCCTGGGTTTCTTTTCTACCGGCACGGCCGCTCACCTGTTCCATTAACTGGAATGCCCTTTCATTAACCCTGAAATCTGCAAAGCTGAGGAGCCCGTCTGCATCCAGTATCCCCACCAGGTGAACATGGTCGAAGTCGAGCCCCTTCACCACCATTTGTGTGCCTACCAGGATATCAATCCTATGTTGTTCAAACTGCTGGATCAGGGTATCATGTGCTGTTTTCCCCTTGACAGAATCCACATCCATCCTGGCGATCCTGAAATCAGGGAACATTTCACCCAGTTGCTCTTCAATCTTCTCCGTTCCGAAATTCCTTTCCATCCAGTTTGCGCTCCCGCAGGCCGGGCAGGTCACAATCCTCGGGTATACGTTACCGCAATAATGGCATTGCAGTTTATGATGCAGTTTATGAAAGGTAAGCGTTACATCGCATTGCTCGCAATGCGGAATATATCCGCATGTGCCACAGATGAGGTATGGAGAGTATCCCCTGCGGTTTTGAAAAAGAATAACCTGCTTTTTCTGTTTCACAGTCTGCTCAATGGCTTCTTCCAACTGCGGAGAGATCATCAGCTTGCCCTTCTCCTTCCTGATCACCTGGCGTGTATCCACCATTTCAATGACCGGTAACTGTACATTACCGAATCTTTCATTGAGTTCCACCAATCCGTATTTTCCGGTCACTGCATTATAATAAGATTCCAGTGATGGGGTTGCGCTCCCCAATAATACCTTCGCGCCAGTCATGGCAGCATAATAAATGGCGGTATCCCGTGCATTGTATCGTGGTGCCGGATCCTGCTGTTTGTAAGAAACATCGTGTTCCTCATCCACAATGATCAGTCCAGGATCCATAAATGGAAGAAAAAGGGAAGACCTGGCCCCCAACACAATTTTTACCTGTCCCTCTTTAACCTTGTTCCATATCTCTACCCTTTCATTGGGATTGAAACGGGAATGATAAATGGCAATATATCCTCCGAAATGTTTCTGCAATCTTCTGTATAACCTGTGAAGTCAATGCAATTTCCGGTAGCAGGTATAGCACCTGTTTTCCATTCCTGATATACTCTTCCATCAGGCTCACATAAACCTGTGTTTTCCCACTGGAGGTTATGCCATGCAAAAGGCATACATTTTTTTCCTGTAATTTTTCTTTTATCTGCTGAAGAGCGGAAACCTGTCCTTCAGACAATTTAAAATCAATATTCACTTCCCTGGGAAGGTAACGTATACGATCAACCGATAGTTTTTCCGCTTTTAAAACGCCCTTATCGATAAGCCCTTTCAGCTGTGCAGCGGATGCACCTGATTTTTTAAGCAGTTCGGACTGTTTTACTTCACCTTCCGTTTTTGAAAGGTGGAGGTACGCCATGAGCAATTCCAGTTGTTTTGGTGCCTTGCTCCAGTTATTCAGGAGGTCAGAAAGTTTGCTTTCGTCCTGGTACCCGGGGTTGAGTGTTACAAATATTTCCTTTTTCTCACTGTACTTTTCCTTCAACGTTTCCCATGCCCAGCAAACTTTATGTTCAATCAGCCTTTTTACCACAGGATAAACATGGGCTGAATCCAGGATATCCTGAACTTCTGCAAGCCTGAGTTCTTTTTTGATCAGTAATGCCTCGGCAACAAGGTATTCCTTGTCGTCCAGCATCGAGAAATCGTCCCCATATTCATCATTATAAATCAGGGTGGTTTCGCTGCTGAGTTTAAAATTTGATGGCAGTGCTGCCGACATCACCTCCCCTTCCGTACACATATAATATTCTGCGAGCCACGACCATAAAGCCAGTTGTTTCTCATTAACCACCGGTTCCGTATCCAGTACATTAAGAATATCCTTCGGGGTAAATGCTGCCGGCTTTTCTGTGCCTAAAGATTTTATAATACCTGCATATCTTTTTGACTTCCCGAAAACCACTTCCACGCGCATTCCGGGACGCACAGATTCCTGCCACGCCACTGGTATGCTATAGGTATAGGTTTTGGGCAGGGCCAGCGGAAGTATTATGCTCGCGTACATATTGAACATGAAATTAACAAATGCTAGTCCATTACTGCTGGTGTTTCCTCCCGTATCCAGCTGGCATTATACTCCCTAAGTTTGGATTCCATCAGGGTGAGTACCTGTTGTTTTAACTGCGGAACGTCTTTCGGTGTTAACCCTTCTACCGGAATAGTGGGAAGAAATACAGCGCGGCACTTGCCGGGATTCATCGTACCCAGGTAATCATATCGCATTCGATCGTAAGTATCAATGAAAATAAGGGGTTTGATGGGTGTCTGGGTTTCAATGGCCAGCCTGAAAGCTCCATCATAACATTCCTTCAGCGGATAATTTGTTTCATTAAAAGTGCCTTCAGGAAATATAAGGATGGAAATACCTTTTTTGATCACGTCTTTCAGTTCCCGCATACTTTTGGCCCGGTTTTCCGGGCTGCTTCGGTCAACCACCACAACTACCACTTTATAGATAATTCCAAATACAGGTACTTTTTGTATTTCAATTTTTCCCAGCGGACGAAAAGGCTGACGGATAACATCTATAATAAATGCCGCATCAAGAAATGATATGTGATTGGAAACAAAGACAAATTGCTTTTTCCTGTCGTGCTTTTCTTCATAAATATTTTTGGTCCGTATCCCTGCGATAGGGAACCACACATCTGCCCATAGCTGCAGCAGTTTATAGACAAAATTCCCCCCCCTGATCTTGCCCCAGAATGAAGCTATGATCACAAATGGAACCACGCAAAACATGAAAAAGATGAACCATCCGCAAGCCCAGGCTACATACAGGTACCGGGGAATTTTCTTTACTCTTTCCAAAGGATACTATTTTTTTAATGAATATTTATGTACAGTTACAAACCCATTCCTTTCCCAGGTCAATGACCGTTATCACAACGGGTCCCCGTGGAGAATTGGCAAACACGATCCGGACCTCCTGGCCATCCCGTGTTCTTCCCTCCAGCGCATATTTGGGATCCGGATGTGAGCGAAGGTCTGATTTCTCGTAATTAATTTCGCCATTTTGTAAAATCTCTTCCACTTCAGCAACATCAATGTTCCTGCATTCCATCCTGCACTTTGCATGCCGGGTATAAATAATCCGGGAAACATTCCGGCTCAATCCCTGGTCACGTGCGGATTCCGGAGACCTTTTGCCTCCATTCTCACGCTCAAATCCCGCATCTGGACTTCGGTCCCTTGTCACCTGCTCTGTTCTGCCGGTCTTACGGACAAAATAAGGAAGCCTTCCCATGAAAAGCAGGGACATGGCGATCAACATCACTAAGGCCCAAACCCATCTTCCTTTTTTCATGGCCGCCAAGTTAGCCAAAATCCCTGATCCGGCGTATCTTTGCCGGCTATGGCTGAAGCAAGGACAGTGGCTTTTCACACATTGGGCTGTAAACTCAATTTTTCAGAAACCTCCACTATCTCCCGTTTAATGGAGAATGAAGGATTTGAAAAGAAGGGTTTTGAGGAAAATGCCGATGTATACGTGATCAACACATGCTCCGTAACGGATAATGCAGATAAGGAATGCCGGCAGCTTGTTCGCAGGATCCAGCGTCGTTCTCCTGCCTCTCTGGTGGTCATTACGGGCTGCTATGCCCAGTTGAAGCCAAAGGAAATAGCTTCCATTCCGGGGGTAGACCTGGTATTGGGCGCTGCGGAGAAATTTAACCTTCCGGTACATATCCGTGAACTGACCAAGGGAGATTCTGCCCGGATTTCCAGTTGTGACATTGAAGAAGTCAGCGGATTCAACGCTTCCTGGTCGGTCAATGACCGTACGCGCACCTTTCTGAAAGTACAGGACGGATGTGATTATAATTGCAGTTTTTGTACCATCCCGATGGCCAGGGGGAAAAGCAGGAGCGATACCATAGAAAATGTGGTGCGGCACGCAACGGAACTGGCTGCGGGTGGTGTAAGGGAAATCGTCCTGACCGGCGTAAACCTTGGTGATTTTGGAAAGGGTGCGGATGGTTCAAAAAAACAAGAAGAAACCTTCTATAACTTATGCAGGTCATTAGACCAGTTAGAGGGAATTGACCGATACAGGATATCTTCCATCGAGCCTAACCTGCTGACGAATGAGATCATCAGCATGGTCTCCAACAGTGACAAATTCATGCCCCATTTTCATATACCCCTGCAAAGCGGAAGTAATGAGATTCTATCGATGATGCGTCGCAGGTATAAACGAGAGTTGTACGCCGACAGGGTGAATTACATCAAATCATTAATGCCTCATTGTGCCATTGGCGTTGATGTTATTGTCGGTTTTCCGGGCGAGACGGATAAACATTTCCAGGAAACTTTTGATTTCCTTCATTCGCTGGATATTTCATACCTGCATGTATTTACCTATTCGGAAAGGGATAATACACATGCACTTGGTATTAAACCAGTGATACCGGTACAGGTAAGGCATGAGCGTAATAAGGCTTTACGAAATCTCAGCTTTATGAAAATGCAATACTTTACGGAACAGCATAGGGGACAAACCAGGGAAGTACTATTTGAAGGCCATTCCAAAAATGGCATGATGGAAGGTTATACAGATAATTATATCAGGATAATTACACCTCAACGGGATGAATGGGTAAACCAGCTGGTGCCATGGACATTGTAACTTCCATCTATGTCCAGACTACCTAACCTGAATATCCTGAGATTTTTCCTGGCGATGGTCGTAATGCTGGGGCATATCGGGGCCACTTCAAAAAACCTGGGACTGCCTTATTTACCAGACGGACCCATACGATTAAAAACCAATCTTGCTGTTTTCTTTTTCTTCACTTTATCAGGATTCCTCATTATCCGTCTTCTTTACCTGGAAAGCCTGAAAGGAAAACTTCACCTGATGAATTTTTACAAGCGCAGAATGCTTCGTATCCTGCCCCTGTACTACATTATTTTATTTGCGGGGGTCAGCATATATTTTGTGCTACTGCCCATGATGGGAATTCAAACAGGTTTTAAAAATGACCTGGGTGAGTTATTGAAATATTTTTTGCTATTCCTGCCCAATGTATATATATCAGTACATCCTCAGGATGTAGGCGGAATATTATTTATATTATGGTCAATCGGTATTGAGTTGCAGTTTTACCTGTTTATACCACTGGTGATAATGGCTTTCCCTAAGCATATCATAAGATCACTCCTGGTACTTGTTTTACTGCACATCATTTCCAGTGCATTGTTTCCTGCCATAGCAGGACATTATTTTAATTATTATTATTTTCTTGCCGGAGGAATTGTTTCCATTCTCAGCATTAAGGGAAAGTTGCGGTTTATGGGCCGCATTGAGATAAAGGTTATTTTGATTACTGCTTTTCCTGGTATTATTTTTTGCAAATTTTCCGGTGATCCGGAATGACATTGTTTACTACCTGGTAACATCAGCCATTGCTGCATTATTCATTTGTTCAATAGCGGACTATCCTGTCGGGGTATTAAAAAGTAAATCATTGAATTACCTGGGGGAAATATCTTACGGATTGTACATGTATCATATGATATCCATTACTGCCATATTATTCCTGTTTTCCCGATTTCAAATGGCCGATAAGATAAATAACAATTTTGTATCTGTTCTCCTCATAAACCTTACAGTTATTGCTTCAACTTTCATTCTTGCCCATTTATCCTACAGGTATATTGAATTATACTTTATTAAAAAGAAAGGTATGTTTACATCCCTGTCTGCAAAACAATAAAGGAGAAATCACTGCTTTCTATACACTAAAATGATACAGTAAAATCAGGTTCACGACATATACACAGAAAATCAATGCAGCATCCCATGCCATAAAATATTTTTTCCCCTTCACTTTCAAACTTAATCCGATAATAACGATGGCAAACATAATAATTGTGCTTAACACAGATATATAATGAATATTGGATGCATCCTTCAATATAAATCCCTTGGTATAAAACATATCATCAATACCAAGTATAAAAACATTAAATAAATTACTGCCCAGCAGGTTTCCAATGGACAGATCAATAGAGCCCATCCTTACGGCTGATATCGAAACAGCTATTTCCGGAAGTGAAGTCGAGATGGCAAGAAACAGGGTTCCGACAAATGTTTTACTAAGCCCGGATTGTTCGGCAATGTGATCAGCAAAAAATGGTAATGCCAGGGCTGCTGCAATGATCAACAGGGAAAACATTGAAAAGCGCACGATTATATTTTTGAGTGACATTCCATTGATCTCGTTTACGCTATGATTATCCGGCAAATCAAGTATGTTATTCTTTTCATTTCTGTATATCACATTTAAGGAAACCAGGTAAACTACTATAAACAATAAGCTGGACAACTCAATCCATGGCACCAATGGCACATCCACTTCAAGCAGTAATGCAAAACCTACCATCGTGATCAGAATGATTCCCAGGCCTGCATTGAGCATGTGTGTGGAAGAGGCCATACCAAAAAGCGGTTTCCTATTTGGTACAAAAACATCCAGCAAAGCCAGAATACAAAGATTAAATGCACAGCTGCCCAATATATCACCTACCGCAAGATCAGCAGATTTTACAATTGCGGAAGAACTTATACCTACCATTAATTCAGGCATGGAAGTAACTGAAGCCATTAATATAAGGCCGATCCAACCCTTGCTCAGTTTGGTTTTAATGGCAATCTGGTCACCATAATAAGATAGCTTAGTACCGGCATAAAAGATTACCGCTGCACAAAAAATAAATCCTGTGTAATAAATCATATGGCAAAATGTTGAGCTAATTTACCTGTCTTTTAAAAATAATTCATTAGGCTCCAAAATATCCGTTTTTATGAAAACATTATTGACATCTGGCACTGAATACTTTTGAGTAAAAGTGCAGGCCTTCATGAAATTATATTTTCTATATTTGCCCTTGCCAAATCCTGATCTGAAATTTTCTTTTGAATTACCAACCGTTAATTTATAATCCTTCAACAATAATCCTAATATATCCATGATAACAGTCATCATACCGGCATTAAATGAAGAGACAACCGTAGGATGGGTAGTTCGTTTAGCGAAAAATTCCCCGAACGTTTCTGAGGTCATCGTAGTAGACGACAAATCAATGGATAATACCATTGAAGAAGCAAAAAAAGAAGGTGCTGTCATTATCACCAGTACCAAAGCTCGGAAAAGGCACATCCATGAAAGACGGGATGCTGGTTGCACGGAATGAAGTGGTTGCCTTTCTTGATGCAGACATCACCACATACCCCGAAAATGTAATTGCATTACTAACCGATCCGATTATAAAAGATGAAGCAGATTTTGTAAAATCTTATTTTTCCAGGCAGGCCGGAAGGGTCACAGAACTTGTCGCAAAACCCCTGCTTTCGATATTATATCCTTCCTTTCCCAAATTCCGGCAACCTTTAAGCGGAATGATCGCAGGCAGGAAAAGCTTATTGCTTCAATGCGAATTTGAAGATGGATATGGGGTAGATATTGGAATTCTGATGGATATGCACCACCAGGGAGCCAGGATACAGGAAGTCAGTATCGGGCTAATAGAGAATAAGATGCAGGCACTTGAGCAATTGGGCAGGATGAGCAGGGAAGTGGCCAAAACAATAATGAAAAAATCCAACCAGGTAGATGCACAAAACCTGGAAACCTATGAAAATATCCAGGTGATCAGGGAACAAATGGAATATGCAATAAAAGAAAACCTGACCTCATTAAAAAAAATTGCCATGTTCGACATGGACAACACAATCCTAAGGGCAAGTTTTATCAATACTGCAGCAGGAGAATTTGGATTCAGGAAAGAACTGATGGATATCGTCAGTTCCAATAATAACCCATTCATCCGCACAAAAAATATTGCGCGTTTATTAAAAGGAAAATCTTTTGGAGACTTACTGTCATTAACTGACAAAATCGGTGTAACAGATAATTTACAGGAACTGATAAATGCCCTGAAAAAACAGGGATACATTACCGGCATTATCAGTGACAGTTATGATTGTATAACCAACCATATTAAAAACAAGTTTGGATTTGATTTCACCATTTCCAATGAACTTGAATTTTCTAAAAGCATAGCCACCGGAGAAGTTAAAATCCCATCCCTATTCTTACTTAATGAGAAAAGCCAATGCCAGCATGATTATTGTAAGTTAAACGCGCTAATCAATATCTGTGATAAATATAATGTTGACTTAAAGAACACTATGGTGATCGGTGATGGGGAGAATGATATTTGCTGCATCCGAAAAGCAGGTATCGGGGTTTCTTTTTGTTCAACCAATCATTTTGTTGATTCGGTAGCAGATTATGTTATTAAGGAACCAGACTTCTCCCTTTTGATACCGATATTAGACTGATATATTACCCGGTTTCAAAAACTTACCTTTACCTCATGAATGAAATATTAATAAGAATATCCTGAAAATATTTTCACAATATATCATTCAGTTCCTCAGAACAAAATTGAGCAGGATACAATTCATAATGGTAATTGCCATTATGGTTGGACTGGCTTCCGGACTTTCAGCAGTCCTCCTGAAGACAATGGTCCATTACCTGCAGAACTGGATTACTAATATCTCCATCAGCAGGTTTGCCTTTTTGTTATTTCCCATGCTTGGACTATTGATAACAGTATGGATCATTCGCCAATTTTTTGGTGGACATATAGAACGGGGTATCGCCATGGTACTTAAATCAATTGCCCGCAAATCTTCATTTATACCTACCAGCCAGACATATCTTCATATGATCACCAGTTCTATTACTGTCGGGCTGGGCGGATCAGTTGGGCTTGAGGCACCCATTGTTGCCACCGGATCAGCAATAGGGTCAAATGTTTCGCGTATCAGTGAGCTGAATTACCAGGAAAGAACATTGCTCATTGCCTGTGGAGCTGCGGCCGGCATATCTGCCGTATTTAATGCCCCGATAGCCGGGGTGATTTTCGCGGTGGAAGTTTTGCTGGTAGAAACGATAGTAAGCTATTTTATTCCCCTGATCATATCCTCCGTTGTTGGGGCTTTATGCTCCAAGATAATTCTCCAGGAAGCTTCATTATTCAATTTTGTATTAAAACAAACCTTTGATTACCAGAATGTTCCTTTTTATATCTTCCTTGGTCTCTTATCAGGTTTCGTTTCCCTATATTATGCAAGATCCTTTAAAAGAACAGAACGAAAAATTGAAGGCTGGAATATTAATTCCTACCTGAAAGCAATTATAGGAGGTGTATTCTTATTATGCATTTATTTTGTACTTCCCCCTCTATTCGGCGAAGGTTACGATAGTGTAAAAACTGTCGCCAACGGAACATTTGAAACTTTTTCCGATAACACAACTTTATTTTCAAGGCTTGGTGAAAACTGGAGTATTATTGCCTTTACAGCATTTGTGGTATTACTTAAGCCTATAGCTGCCGGAATTACCATTGGCAGTGGAGGTAACGGAGGTAATTTTGCACCTTCCCTGTTCACCGGATCCTTCCTGGGCTTTTTCTTTTCCAAACTTATTAATACAATGCCATGGTTTAAAATTCCGGTAGGAAATTTCAGCCTTGTTGGAATGGCGGGGGTATTAAGCGGTGTGATGTATTGTCCGCTTACCGCCATATTCCTGATTGCAGAGATAACTAACGGCTATGAATTGTTTATACCGCTGATGATTGTTTCATCCATATCTTTTTTCATAGTAAAGTCATATGAGCCTTTCTCAATGGAAACGAAGAAACTGGCCATTGAGGGGCAGATATTCACTCATAAGAAGGAAAAAAACATACTGACTTCAATCAGCCTTGAAAATATGATACAGGATAAATATGAAACTATTGACATTGATAAAAATCTTAAAGACCTCGTTGAGATCATAAAAAAGTCAGATAAAAATATTTATGCAGTCACAGACAGGAATGAAAAATTTGCCGGTATCATAGAACTAAATGATATCAAACAAAAGTTATTTCAACCGGAAAAATTTGATACAATATCCATCAGATCGATCATGAAGAAGCCTCCGGCCATACTCATGAACACCCAGGACATGCATTCAGTGATGGAGAAATTTGATATTACGCAAAGTTGGTACCTGCCCGTATTGAATAAGGAAAGGAACTTTATAGGATTCATATCCAAAACAAAAGTATTCAACAAATACCGCGAAATCCTGTCATCACAGGGAGATCTATATGATGAAGAGGATACAGTAAAGGATCATTAATATTGCACCTCCGTGATAAGCCATAGGGAAAAATCCCTTATTGAAAAGGTTCTTTACAATAATTTCCCGTTTATTAAAACATCGGCCATTTGAATACTGAATTCAATCTTATTTTCATACCTGATGCAGATGATTTTCTTGAAGCCTCGATAATTTCCAGAACATGCAATGCGTGTTCCACATTAATCCGCGGTTCAATATTATTAATGATGGACTCCCCCACTTTTGTGGCGCCTTCCTGCCACACATATCCACCTGTCCCAGGTTCATACAATGTCGCCGGCTTATCCCATGAATCGTCCAGGTATACACCATAGGTTTCCCAATCATACCCTATCAGCCGCATATTTCCCTTATCTCCATAAACCTGGATGGAATGCAACTGCTGCCCTTTTGCTTCATGTCCGTGCGGATCAAAATAATTAAAGCCGCACATAATATGGCTGATCACTCCCTTATCATGTTCAAGCAGGATATGTGCGTTATCTTCTGCTTCCACTTTTACCCTGCCTTTATCATCAACTGTTCGTTCAGGATTGACAATGCTCGTCATGGCCATCACGGACCTGGCAGGCCCGATCAGGCCGGTAAGTGTGGCGATATTATACACCCCGAGATCAGGCATACTGCCTCCGCCTTTTTCATAGAAAAAAGCAGACCATGTTGGGCCTGTATGCCCGTACTGACCATGAGCGCTGGCGACCCTGCCCAATTTACCCTTCCCTGAGGCACTTGCTCATAAATGCAAATTGCGGGCTGTTCACTACGGCAGGTGCACCCCATAACCTTAATTTCCGGCTATTAGCCAGGTCAAGCAGGGCCTTTCCTTCTGCATAGGTGTTGGCCATCGGCTTTTCACTCCACACATGTTTTCCGGCCAGCAGGGCTTGTTTATTCAGATCTCCGTGCGCCTGCATATCAGTGAGCGTAATCATCATATCAAATGGAACACCCTTCAATAATTCATCAATATTCCGGTAGGTAGCGGCATTGACCTTATATTGTTTGTTTTGCTCCAGGGCCCTTTCATATTTTATATCGCATAAACTCACTATCTCGATTAAAGAAGACGTCTGCAAATGCGGTATATACCGGTTACTAACACTGCCGCAACCGATGACCGCAACCCTGAGTTTTTTTTCAGGTTGTTCCAGGGCTAATCCTTCCAATGAAGAAAACAGAAATGCCGCACCTGCAGATGCAGACATTTGTAAAAACCGCTGCCGGGAAATATTGCTGTTCATAAAAATAAATGTAGTGCCTAATTTACATAAGACGACAAAATAAATGCCGGATGATAGAATAACTGATATTTTAAAATTTCAGTTCCAGGCAACATTCGATGCTAAAAATAACTCAGGGTTTGAGTGACAACTTTGCTTTTTAATTCAAATAATTTCTGAATATGGAAGCAATTTTGCCAGGTTCAACATGGCTGAATTTCACCTGACTGAATTTAAATGAATGATAGTCAGAGAATTATAATAGTTAATCATATAAATACATCATGCCCGTTTAGATGATTAATAAAAGTTCATCCTATTTGAATAGTAATTTTCAATTGATATCTTTGTTTTCATCCGAGATCCTTTAGAAGACCCGCCGAATTTTACTCTATCTACTATTTATATCCTTTATTCTAATTGCCGATTAATAAAATGCAAATTTTAGTTTATGAATAAATTACTGTTGCCCTTATTGATTATTATTTCATTCTTATCCTGTACAAAAGATCCCACCGGATCAATACTGGATAAAATAAACGGTAAGGATAAGGATAAGAAAATTGAGGTATGCCATAAAGAGGGAAACGGCAGTTATCATACCATCAAAATCAGTTCAAGTGCCTTACCTGCACATAAAGCTCATGGTGATATAGTACCCGATGCTGACGGTGATGGATATACAAAAGTTAACCCCTGTGGGATAGGTACCCAGAAAGACTGCAATGATGATGATGCCAGCATCAATCCGGGCGCTAAAGAAAAATGCGATAACGGCATTGACGAAAACTGTAATGGGAAAATAGATGAAGAATGCCTAAAATCGGTTAAAATTTGTAATCAGACCTGGATGGCCAGTAATCTTGATGTATCCACTTTCAGGGATGGTACACCGATACCCCAGGTAACAGATGCCACACAATGGACAAACACCACTTCCGCCGCCTGGTGCTATTATTCCAACACCACCGCTAACGGAACAATTTATGGCAAACTATACAACTGGTATGCAGTAAACGGGGATATTGACGGAGATGGAGACAAAGACAAGGAATTAGCCCCCACTGGCTGGCACATTCCCACTGATGCTGAATGGAAAATACTGTCAGACTGTTTAGGTGGTGCACCGATAGCAGGAGGAAAAATGAAAGAAGCCGGGCCAACATACTGGATAGCTCCGAATGCCGGTGCTACAAATATCAGCGGATTTACCGGATTACCCGGCGGATTCCGCAACAGCGCAGGGAATTTTGAATTCTTGGGGTACAAAGGTTACTGGTGGGGTGCTACGGAACAATCTTCAACACATGCCGTTTTACGATTCCTGGACTACAACACTGCGATCTTAGGAGAAAGCGGAGATGATAAAAATCACGGATTTTCTGTTCGTTGCGTAAAGGATTAAAAAGTAACCCGGAACACGGGTTGTACATAATGCAAAAAGCCTCAGTTAACTGAGGCTTTTTTTGTGGGAGTTGACGGGCTCGAACCGCCGACCCTCTCGGTGTAAACGAGATGCTCTGAACCAACTGAGCTAAACTCCCATTTTTGCGGAGTGCAAAGATAAGGACTTGCTCTTTTTAGCAAAATATTTTTCTGAATGACTATTTAAGACAGATTACAGGCTTTCCGGAGTCCGCTGGTGAAGCGGGGGAAATAAAAAATCGAACGGATATCGCCGGATGAATCTCCATAGAATCCCCAGGAACTCTGGGTAGTCCTTAAGCCTGATGCCCCTTGATTTTACCGCTACCAGGAAAGCAAGGGAAAAACTCACCAGGAAATTAAGGAAACCGATCAATAGCACGCCAAGGATGATTATGGCAAAATACGTTAGTGGCACTTTGTGGTCAAGCCCATAGAATCCAATAGCCGCATTGCCTGCGGATATTGTGATGTGACGAATATCAAAGGGTAATCCCATGACCTTGCCCAATGGGCCTGCAATACCGAGGAAAAAACCAAGGGAGATACTTCCTGCCAGCGCACCTGAACTTCTTCTGATCAGGTTCACCATTTTATTCAGTCGTTTTTTAGACATGGTATAACTAAGCACCGGGTGAGTACTCAGTCTTTCAGGCACTTTACCATAAATGACATGGTTCTCCACATAACCGGCGATAATTCCGCTCAGGAAGAGGAAAAAACCGGTAAAACAGGCATATAACAAAGCGAGGCTTTCCCAGGGATGCTGGGATTGCAATAATGACATTGCTCCTTCTCCTTCAGCAATTTTATACCCTGTAATCAGGTGCCAGAGCCATGCCAGCAGGTAGGTAAGCGGGAAAACAACCACCAGGTTTCCTGCAAAAGATGCAATCTGGCTCCTTGAAACCCTGGACACGGTTAATGCAAGGTTTTTAAGATCCGGCTTACCGGCTGTTTTTTTACTATCAAGCGACCCAGCCACAGCCGATGCGGTATATGCCGGTTGTTTTGTGGCCAGCGTTCCTCCTACCTGGTCCATCAGTACAAAACCGAACGCATAATTCGATCCATATACAAATCCCTGCCAGAATGGAGCGAGTGGCAATTTGCCCAGCAGGTTTTTAAATATTGCAATGAAGGATATGATAAATCCTCCTGTCATTGCAGTTCTAAACAGGTGCACAAAATCCCTTTTGGAAACAGCAATATATGCCTCTCCCTTCCTACCCTTGTGCTCTGCTATCTGGTATGCCAATAAAGCCAGGTTATCAGATAAAAACTCCCCCACACTATTCTTCCTGTTTTCAAACCTGATCACTTTACAGAAATACTGAATAAACCGTTCTGTATTAAATTCCTGGTCACCGTCAATAACGTCAATGATGATAAAAAGCCTTTCAATATGTTGCTCCATACGCAACAGCAGAAAAGTCTGGGAAAGGCTGGTTCCTTCCACTGCCCTTTTTTCTTTTATCCAGGTCAGGCTCTGACGGCAATTATACAACGCTTCATTAATATTATTGATCAGTACCTTTTTTTCCTCTTCATTATGGTGATGGTGCCGGCGTTCAAGGTAAAGGTTGATCAGCCGGTTCTGTTCCATAAAGGGATAATTGGCAGACTGAGCGTCTTCGAAACGCAGGCTGATCTCTTTTTCCAGGCCTGTATTGGCAAGGCGATAAGATAATATCTGCAGTGATTGATGTAACTGCCTGATAAGGGCAGTTTCTGTCAGATTTACCTGGATACCCAGCAATTCAAAAAAATCCTTCCATAACTCAGGATTAATCCCCTCCACCCACCGGTAATCGGTTTTCTGGTAAAAAACACGGTTGATGACAAAAAGGAAATCGTTTTTCTTCTGTAAGGGAGGTAATACCTTGTGTTTGAGCTTGCCGAGTAATTCCTGGACGAATCCCCTGGAACTTGTAATACCGCTTTCAATAAGGGCAGTAACGATATCTGTATTCAGAAACTGGGTCAGTAATGATCGTCTTAATGAAAATAATAATGATCTGTCCTGCTGTAAGGAATATAGTAATGCCCTGAATTTCAATTCGGCCTGGGTGATATTGCCCGGCCTGTCGGGCCTGATTTTCCGGACCAGTTCTATCAGAAACTCCAGGCCACGACTGTTATTATTGATCGATAACACCACGGCACCGGGTGTTTTAGGATCAGGGGTTTTGGCCTTTTTGCGATTGAGTTTACTAAACATCATAGTACTATGGAGGAAAACAATTCAAAAACAATACCACATGTTTGCAGACAATCAAATAATGAATTTTGTTGCAGCAATAGTATTAAACGATTAAGAAGTTTTTAAATTTGCATAAAATACCCCGGATGGGAAGAAACCAGGAACAATACAAGGAATCGACGGAAAATGAAACAGAAGTGCTTGACACTTATGATACTTCCTGCAGCCTTATTGTCTGGAATGATGAGGTGAATACTTTTGAATGGGTGATTGCCACACTTGTGGAAGTTTGCCAGCATTCGGAAGAACAGGCAGAGCAGTGTGCCATGATCATACATACACAGGGTAAATATGCTGTAAAGCAGGGGAGCTATGATGAGCTGAAGCCAATGTGTGATGCCATTACAGACCGGGGTATCGGGGCCACCATTGAAGTATTGGCGGATTGACGAATTAGCGGATTGCGGATTACGGATTGCGGATTACGATTTACATTACATAATTTCCACATTTTCATTTGCACATTTTCGCATTTGCACATTTCCACATTATAAAACTTGATTTTTCAACTCACCAATGACCTCATTTTCCCGGCAGTAGAATATGCTGAAGAGGATGGATTACTGGCCATTGGGGGTGACCTGTCCCCGGAACGTCTTCTCCTGGCCTACCAACACGGCATTTTCCCATGGTTCGAAGGTGAACTTCCACTCTGGTATAGTCCGGATCCCCGGTTTGTTCTTTATCCGGAAGAACTTAAGATCAGCAGCAGCATGAAACAGGTCATCCGCTCCAATACATTTCAATTCACCACCAATCAGGCATTTGAAGAAGTGATTACACAATGCAGCAATATTAAAAGGGAAGGACAGGGCGGTACATGGATAACTGAAAAAATGAAGGAGGCATATGTCAGGATGCATGCGATGGGTCATGCGCAAAGTGCCGAAGCATGGCATGATGGGAAACTCGTGGGCGGCTTGTATGGCATTATTTCAGGCCGTGTATTTTGCGGGGAAAGCATGTTCAGCCGGGAAAGCAATGCCAGCAAATATGCATTTATCAAATATGCACCAATACTGGTATCACAGGGTATCCAACTCATCGACTGCCAGGTATATACACAGCACCTTGCCTCTCTTGGTGCAAGGATGATCCCCCGAAAGGAATATTTGTCCTATCTCCGCTAAACCCTGTTGCACTATTTAATAATGACAATTATCTGCCAAACTTCTTTTTCAGCAGGGCAAGCGCATCATTCATATCCAGGGAGGAAATATCCTCTTTCTTTTCCCTGGTCAATGGTCTGTCAGACTGCCTGTCCCTGTTGATGGTTTTATTCAATGGCTTTCTCTCTGTTCTTCCACCTTCATCAGCCTGTTTTATGGATAATGAAATCCGTTTTCTTGCCAGGTCAACTTCAAGTACCTTAACCATTACTTTCTGGTTAAGTTTAAGTTTTTCGGAAGGATCACTGATATAATCATGGCTGATTTCAGAAACATGAACAAGGCCATCCTGCTTTACACCGATATCTACAAATGCTCCAAACCTGGTGAGGTTGGTCACCATTCCCGGAACGATTGCCCCTGTTCTGACTTCCTCAATGGAAAAAATCTGCGCAAATTCAAATTGCTGAACTTCACTCCGGGGGTCAATTCCCGGCTTTTTTAATTCATTCAGTATATCCTTTACCGTATGTTCACCTGCAGCAGTCGATATGTATTTTTTTACGTCAATCTTATTGATCATCTCCACCTGCCCGATTAGTTCCCTTACTGTGCATCCTGCATCTGCAGCCATTTTTTCCACAATATCATAGGATTCCGGATGCACGCCTGTTGCATCCAGCGGATGATCAGCTTCCTTGATGCGCAGGAAGCCGGCGGATTGTTCAAACGCTTTTTCACCCAGACGGGGAACCTTCAGCAACTGCTTTCGGCTGGTAAACCTGCCTGTCTCATTTCTGTATTTCACAATATTTTCTGCAATCCCGGAATTGATTCCGCTGACATAACCCAGCAGGTGCCTGCTTGCAGTATTGAGGTTCACGCCAACGAGATTTACACAACTCACCACAGTATGATCAAGTTTTTCCTTTAAACGGAACTGGTTTACATCGTGCTGGTATTGTCCCACCCCGATACTTTTAGGATCAATTTTAACCAGTTCAGCAAGCGGATCCATCAGTCGCCGCCCAATACTAACGGCGCCGCGTACTGTAACATCCTGGTCGGGAAATTCTTCCCTTGCTGTTTCACTGGCACTGTACACAGAAGCCCCGTCTTCATTAACAAGGAAAACCGGTAGAGTCAGGTCCATTTTTTTAATGAACTGCTCTGTCTCCCTGCCCGCCGTTCCATCGCCAATGGCAAAGGCTTCAATCTGGTGTTTCTTTACAAGTTCCCTGATTATGCTGACCGATTGTGCAACCCTGCCGCTTTCATGCACATATATCAGCGAAGTTTCTTTCAGTTCACCCTTTTCATCAAGACACACCACCTTGCAGCCGGTCCGGTAACCCGGATCTATGGCAAGTATGCGCTTACTGCCCAATGGACTGCCCAGGAGGAGCTGGCGCAGGTTTTCTGCAAATACCTGTATGGCATCTTCATCAGCCTTCTGTTTCAATGATGTCCTGAATTCACTTTCAAGCGATGGCTGTAATAATCGTTTCCATGAATCTTTTAAAGCTTTCCTTACATGGTCGGCTGAAGCATTCTTTCCTTTCAAGACAAGCCTTTCCATTCTTTCCACCGCATCTTCTTCTTCCGGCGAAATGGCAACCCTCAATAACCCCTCCACGAAGCCACGCAACACTGCCAGTATGCGATGTGAAGGAACTTGTTTTATAGGTTCACTGAAATTAAAATAGTCTTTGTATTTAGCTGCCTCCGCTTCCTTGTCACTGATGATTTTACTTTGAAGTGTTGCCTTTTCTTCAAATAATTTTCTTAACCCATTCCTGACATCAGCATTTTCATTTATGTTTTCAGCAATGATATCCCTAGCACCCTGTAAAGCTTCATCAATGGATTTTACCTGTTCCGTTATATACCCTTCGGCAAGTCTTTCAGGTACAGATTCATTGTTTTGTGCCAATAATGCATCTGCAAGCGGACCAAGCCCGTTCTCCCTGGCCACCGATGCTTTTGTTTTTCTTTTTTGTTTATATGGCAGATAAATATCTTCCAATGCAGCAAGTGTAGAAGCCTTATCCAGGCGCGACTGCAATTCATCGGTCATTTTTCCCTGCTCGGTAATGCTCTTTTCAATGCTGGATTTTCTTTCTGAAAATTCCTTCCTGAATTTGGCTTCATCCTGGATCTTCCCGATCATCACTTCATCCAGCGCTCCGGTTTTATCTTTGCGGTAACGGGCTATAAAAGGTATGGTAGCGCCTTCACTAAAGAGACTTAATACGGCTTCCACCTGTGCCGGGCGAATGGAAAGGGAAGCAGCTATCTGGGGTACAAAATCCATCACATATTTGTTTAAAGGGCTGCGAATCTAAAGGGATGAATCTTAAGAAAAAAATTGTGGGGGAATAATTTATACACTTTACCAGGACATTTTCTTATAGGGATAGGTCTCTGCATGCCGGAGAATCAGGGATCGTACATACTCATTCTCAGGGTAAGGAGTGATCATTTTTTTCAATTGTTCCCTGTCGGCAATTTTTTCTTTTGATGGAATAAATCCCAAACCATAAAATTTTCCTTCCTCCATCAGCATATATGCTTTTTCTTCCGGATCACGGCCCTGTTCAACAATAGCAAAACTCGGCAATTCCTTACGCAAGCCGGAAACTGCTTTCTCCACCCGTTCATTATACGCGGGTATGCTTTCTTGTCCTTCACAGGCACCGCTGCAATAATGTTCGGCAATACCAATACATTCTCCTTCCTTTTGAAGGAAGCATAATTTTGGACAGAGTTTAAAATCCCTTACCAATCGCCATAGGAGACGGTGGCCATCTGATAAAATATGGAACTGAAATACGGGAGTTAGATTTTTTTTCATTGGGCCGATGCCAAGTCTCTGCCTCCCCTGCTGGTCTTCATACCTGAACAGTCCAAATGAAAATTCCCGGTTTTTCTGGCTGTAATTATATTGTGGCCAAAGTTTTTTTATTTCCAGGCTTTCCATTACTGAAGCCATGAATTCTGTACCGCAGAGTGTAAAAGATATTCGGTGGACATTCCTGATCAGTTCCTGCTTTTTCCGGGAGGATGAATTGTTTGAAAAATGGCTGGTTACCCTTTTCCGGAGATTCTTTGCCTTACCTACATAGATTACTTTCTGTTTCTGGTCATGGAAATAATATACGCCGGGGGAATGTGGTAACTGATCAATATCTGCCACCGGAAGGTGCATGGGAAGATATGCTTCCCTGCTGCCCTTCTTCAGCATCTTTGCAATAATATCCTGCTTATCTTCTTCCAGCAACATGCCGAATAACTGTGCGGTTGCCGTTGCATCTCCTTTCGCCCGGTGCCGGTCATTAATAGTGATCCCAAGTTTCCTGCAGATATTGCCCAATGAATAACTTGGGTGACCAGGAAATATTTTCCGGCTTAATCTTACCGTACAGAGTTTAGCGGATTCCCAATCTATCCCGCATTGTATTAAATTATGGCGGATAAAAGAATAATCGAAGTTTACATTATGTGCAACAAATACCCTGCTGGAAAGTAACTGATAAATAACCGGCGCCACTTCACTGAATGCCGGGGCATCTTTCAGCATTTCTGCATTAATGCCTGTAAGCGCCGTGATATAACGGGGGATTTCACATCCGGGGTTAACAAGGGTGTGGTATGAACCTTCAACTTCAATACCGTTATGGAGGATAATGGCAATTTCCGTTATGGCACCCGAAGAAGCATGGCCGCCTGTGGTCTCAATATCTACAATGGCATACACATTTTAAAATTACGGATTCATATCACGGGATCAACATGCGGGAATAAAAAAAGCGGACATAGTCCGCTTTAAATGAGATAAAAGTTTCACCAACAGGTTTAATAAACCCGTTAAACTGGGTAACTGGGATCATTTTCCCTTTTCAGGAAAATATTACCAGGCAAGATACGTGATGGTAATAATTGCACCATAAAGGGCAATTACAATCAACGTCATCTTAATGTTCTCGTTCAAATGAAAAGAATTTAAAAGTCGCATAGCCAACGATTTAAAAAGTTAATAAATGTGGTCCTGGGCTAGGCTACTTCACAGGTAACGGAGAGGTTGGTTTCCCGAAAAGGGTTGGGCGGAATGTGAACTTGTTCGAAGTTACCTCTAAGGTAATACGCTTTTTGCATTTCTCCAAGTATCCTTTTACAGATTTTATAACCCTTTATGGATGAACGGCTTATTTTTCCCCCTGAAGGGATTTGGCCACTTCCGGGTCGATGGAACGGATGTGCAGGTCCTGTTGAGGGAATGGAATAGATATCCCCTTTTCATCAAATTTCTGGTAGATATACCTCATAACCTCGCTCCTGGTTACCAGCCATCTGCTAATATCATTGGTCCAGAATAACACCCTGAAATCCACTGAACTGGCCCCGAAATCTGTCAGCAGGATCATAGGTTTGGGTTCCTTCATAATAAACTTATTACTATTTATCACCTCTTCGATAATATCCTGGCAGAGATTAACGTCACTGCCATAGGCAACCCCCATCAAAATTTCTATCCTTCGATTCCTATTACCATGGGTCCAGTTCACAATATGCTGCGCGATAAGGTCACCATTGGGAATGATAACCGTTGAGCCGTCATAGATGGAAATCTTGCTGCTCCTGATGCCAATTTCGTTAACCACACCAATCCTTGTCCCGATTTCCACCACATCGCCAATCTGGATGGGTTTTTCAAACGCAAGGATCACCCCGGAAACAAGATTATTAACGACGTTCTGCAATCCAAAACCAATACCCACACCCAAAGCTCCAATAATAATGGTGAGTTTGTCCATCGGAATCCCCGAAGCCACAAAGGCCAGGATAATGCCAACGGTGTATATCCCCAGCCTGACCAGCAAAACATTTGATCCCAGTTTACCTTTGGAAATACCCTGGATGGTTCCCTGCGGGTTGCTAAAAATATACCCGACCAGCCTCGACAGGAAAGTAGACAACTATCAGCACAATTACAAATACAACAATACTCCAGAAAGTATATTGAGTATTTCCCAATGTCCTGCTTTTCTGCAGGAATGCTTCGCCGATAGTATATATATATTCAAAAACAGTTAAGGTTCCTGAGCGTATTAATTATCCAGAGGGTAAGGCCAAAAAAGATCATCCAGGACCTCATCTTACTATCCAGATCCGTGAAATCAAAATATGATAAAATTCCTGTTTGGTTTCGATGCGACTCCAGGTCCAGGTAAATCGCTTCCAGCAGGATTTCAATAAAATAAAAGATGACAAATGCCTGGGTTAATCCGAATGTGGCGGTAACACTGAATATCTTTGCAAGGCTGTACCTGCCCAGGCAATTGGCAATCACTGAAAAAACCTGCAAGATGATAAACAGTACAGTTATTATCTCACCGATTTTCTTAAACTTGCTGTTGCTTTGTTGAAAATATTTTCTTACTTCATTACCATACCAGATTGATAACAGTGATGCAGCAAGGAATATTATCCTTTCCGCTTTGGTAGTTGTCACCATCAGGTTTATTGTACCAAAGAACAAAAACAACATAATAGCAATAGCCCATAACTGGTTTGCTTTTCTGTTCCAGTTTTTAAAAGCAAACCAGCTGATCCCCAACAGGGCAACCAGCATCAGCAATTCCGTATATAATGTGGGCGGATTGGAATATACTAAGGGGGCGAGTGTAAATGTGATGATAATCACACATGTCAATGGCATTTTACCAAGGAACCTGGACTGGACAATTTTCATCTCACCATCGGTGCTGTTAAGGATTTTACGGGTAACTCTTTTCGTCCACCAGAAAAAAACCAAACCAGCTAATATAATAAATCAGTGGCCGATACAGATTGGCGAGGGAAAAATAAATAAATACCCTGTAGTTACTCCTTACTGACTTTCGTAAAGACTCAAATAGACTTACATCATACTTTCCCTTTACGTTGTTACTAAAAAGATATTCAAATTCCGGCTCAAATATTTTTTGTGAATAATTATGCATCCTGGATTTTATAATGTCCAGTAGCCCACTCACTTTGAGAAAATTCATGGATACCCTGTTCTGCAAGTACGCGATCCTGTAAAGGTTTGCCTTATTTACCGTATCTGCCTCTACCCATTTATTGGAAAGTAATTCTATCTGTGAAATATACTGTACGCGAAGTTTACTGTCGCTGGGTAAAATTCTTAAAATACTGTCTGAACCTATCGTATTGAACAAGACATTGTTCTCCATCAACTGATTACTGTACCGCAATAATGTTTCCTGCCATTGTTTCAATTGCCGTTCCATCTGGGTGAGTAGTATATTGCTCAGGCTGAGGGTGCGTTGATTGGATATCGCCGGCCATTGAATTGACAAATTCTTCAATAAGTTTCAGGTTATTTTCAAATTCAGGTAATTTATCAGTAATCTGGAGGGTGTCAAATCCTCGTTTCAGGACCAAATTAGCTTTGTTCAGTTTTCCTGCATATTCTTCAATCCTGCGCTAAAAGGCTTGTGGTACCGGTATCCGCTGACCGTACAAGTTTTCTCACAGAATCTGTCTTGCCTTTAGCATCCAGACTGTCCGGTGCAAGTAAAGCCGGAACAGGGAACTACCAGTGTATCCTTGCATGTTTCCCGGCTTTTTTTTTCTTCTGACCATAGGTTTCCAGGACCAGAAACAATGCAGGAATAAATATACATGTAGTTTCGGATTCATAAATATAGACCGCTAATTTAGTGGAAATGCACTTCCCGGCAATTATCACCTCCATAGCCGTCATTTATTTACCTTTGCCGACCAAATAACAAGGAAAATGGCCCTGAGCAAGAATTTTGAGCACCAGTCTGCGGAATTGAAATGGTACCAGCACTGGCTGGATAAAAAATATTTTTCCAGCACTCCTGATGACCGGGAGCCTTATACGGTGGTGATACCTCCACCCAATGTCACAGGTGTACTGCATATGGGCCATTGCCTTAACAATACGATACAGGATATCCTGGTCAGGCGGGCCCGGATGCAGGGAAAAAATGCCTGCTGGGTGCCGGGTACCGATCATGCTTCCATTGCCACAGAAGCAAAAGTGGTGCAGATGCTCAGGGAAAGGGGAATTTCAAAATCATCCCTCGGCCGGGAAGAATTTCTGGAATATGCCTGGGAATGGAAAGAAAAATATGGCGGCATCATCCTGGAGCAGCTGAAAAAACTGGGTTGCAGCCTCGATTGGGATCGCACCACTTTTACCATGGACCAGGATTATTACGATTCGGTCATAAATGTATTTATTGATCTCTATAACAAAGGATATATCTATCGCGGCAAAAGAATGATCAACTGGGACGTCAGGGCAAAAACAGCACTGAGTGATGAAGAAGTGATTTTTAAGGAAATGCAGTCAAAACTGTATTTTATCCGTTATGAAATCACACGGTACAGAAGGAAAACAGTGGATAACCATTGCAACAGTCCGTCCTGAAACCATCATGGGTGATACAGCCATCTGTGTACACCCTGATGATGAACGGTACAAGCACCTGCATGGAAAATTCGCATTTGTTCCGCTGATCAACCGCAGAATTCCAATCATCACTGATGAATACGTGAGCATGGAATTTGGAACCGGTGCATTAAAGATCACCCCGGCACACGATATGAACGATTACCAGCTTGGGCAAAAACATAACCTGGAAGTGGTTGATATGTTGAATGAAGATGGCACGATGAGTGAAGCAGCACAATTATATATCGGTGAAGACAGGTTTGAAGCAAGAAAAAAAATCGCCAGGGAACTGGAAGAAAAAGGTTTTCTGGTTAAAGCTGAAGACTATACCAACCAGGTGGGATTTTCCGAACGAACAGATGCCGTAGTGGAACCAAGACTGTCGCTGCAATGGTGGGTGGATATGAAAAAGATATCCGGTCCGGCATTGTCTGCCGTGATTGACCGACGAGATTAAATTCTATCCGGCCAAATTCAAAAACCTGTACCGGCACTGGATGGAGAATATTCGCGACTGGTGTATCAGCCGGCAGTTATGGTGGGGACACAGGATTCCGGCATGGTATGATGCCCAGGGGAATATTTATGTTGCCGCAGATGAAGAAAAAGCCCTGGCACAATACAGGATAAATAATCCCTCTGGAACCATCGCTGATCTCAGGCAGGATGATGATGTCCTGGATACCTGGTTCTCCTCCTGGCTATGGCCATTTGAAGTTTTTCACGGACTTTCCAAGCCGGGCAATAAAGAAGTAAAATACTACTACCCCACCAAGACACTGGTAACCGCGCCGGAAATTATTTTCTTCTGGGTGGCCAGGATGATCATGGCCGGATAGGAATACATGCACCGGAAACCATTTGAGCAGGTATACTTTACCGGTATAGTAAGGGATAAACAGGGAAGGAAAATGAGCAAGAGCCTGGGAAACTCACCAGACCTGCTTGAACTGATTGACAGATATGGCGCAGATGCCGTTCGCTTTGGCATCATGATTGCCTCACCTGCAGGAAATGATTTGCTGTGGGATGAATCCACCAATGAACAGGGCAGGAATTTTTCCAATAAAATATGGAATGCACTGAAGCTGGTGAAAATGTGGGAAGAAAAAGGCATCCTCATGATTGATCATACTGAAGATGCATACCGGAAATCCTATTTTGCCATTCACTGGTTTGAAGCCAGGCTTGCGCAGGTGAATGCGGAACTGGACCAGCTTTACTCACAGTTCCGGCTAAGCGAAGCACTGAAAACGCTCTATACCCTTATCTGGGATGATTTCTGCAGCTGGTACCTGGAGTGGGTAAAGCCGCCTTATGGCGCCGATCATATTGACAATATGGTCATCTCGCGTACAATAGAATTTTTTGAAGAGCTGATGAAAATGCTCCATCCTTTTATGCCGTTCATTACAGAAGAAATCTACCATGAACTTTCCCCACGCGATGAGGGCGATGATATATGCATTGCACAATATGAAGACCGGACAGATAGTTTGGCAAACAGCAATACTCCCTTCCTGGCATATGGCAAACTGTTGCAGGAGTCGATTACGGGAATTCGCGATGCCAGGAATAAGGCCCAGTTAAAGCCCCGTGAAACGGCAGACCTGTTTGTTCAGACAGAAACGCCCGAAGCATATGAGTATATAGGGAATATCCTGATGAGGCAGGTAAATGCATCTGCCTTAAACATTACCAATGAATCCATTCCGAAATCCATACCTGCGGTTGCAGGGAAGGAGAAATTTTATATCCTGACTGCTTTGCCAATGGATACCGGCAGCCAGAAGGAAGAATTGCAGAAAGAACTGGAATACCTGAAAGGCTTCCTGGTATCGGTAGAAAAAAAGTTGTCTAATGAAAAATTTGTGCAGAATGCAAAAGCTGAAGTAGTGGAAATTGAACGAAAGAAAAAAGCCGATGCTGAATCCAAGATCAGGATGATCGAGGAAAGTTTAACAAACCTGCATTAAAATAAGCATCAATTTTGGGCGTTATTTTATCGTTATGAAAAACCTGGTATTTCTGCTGGCCTTCACGGGCTTTTTAAGCTCTGCCTCTGGCCAGTCGGCTACAAAGACTGCGCAAACATCAAAAGCACCACAATACCGTGTTTCATGGGGTGGATATGCCGGCGGAAACATAAACGCAGAACAGTTTAAAAAGCTGGTCGACAGTCCGCTTGTGGTGAAAGACGAGAAAGGAAATAAATATGCCATTACCCGTTTCCGGATCAACTATAGCTTCCTAAGCACGTACAAGGACAGTGAATCACAAATGGTGCAGAGTATCCGGGACCTCCGCGTTTTTGATTTTTATGATACCCCCACCCTCTCTGAAGTATGGCGGGCCAGCATCCGGGACAATGCCAAAAAAGGTGATTCCATTCTCATCAATAATATTATCATTAAACAAAAAAACGGTAAGAAAACTCTTTCACCCGACTGGAAAGCGGCGATACAGTAGAAATGTGCAAATTTGCAAATTTGCAGATGTGAAAATGAAAATAAGATAATGATTTCTCGGCTCAAATCTCTAGTCTCCAGTCTCTAGTCTCTAGTCTATCTTATCTTGGGATAAGATTCACCGGCAGCACAAACTCCCATTGGTTTACACTGGGAGGGTTGGTATATTTATCCGCATCGAGAAGCCTGCTGTACCTGAACCCGAAGCTGACATTCTGCTGGTTCCACCAGCGAGTTTCAAAATAAATCTCCGTACCAACAGACCTCAATATGGTTTCGGTGCCGGTCCGCAGGCTTTTCATGGTGGAATTATCATAAAACAGGTTGGCCCTGACCCTTAAAAAATATACCAGCTGGCCAAATCCCCAGTCTGGGTAAAAAAGCGGAAGATGGTAGTTCAATCCCCATTTCCACATTCGCGGAAAGTTCAGGCCTGGATAACCCCTTGACAAGGGAAAATTATTACTGTAAAAATAATTATTTGCCGTATCCCTCGACTGGTAAGCGGCATTGACTACAAAACTGTGATTTTTTAAAATTCCCGGAAGAAAAACTGATGTATTGATCAATAGCTGTCTTGATTCATCTTCGGTTACACTTCCCCGGTACCTTGCAAACAGCGTGTGGGCAAATCTTGGATAAATCTGCTGCAATGCCTTCTGGCCCTGGATATTCCAGGAGAGGATATTGTCCATGAAGTTTATGGTGGCATCCTGGTATTTCTGCGCGGCTGAATTCGTGAAATAGAGCTGCTGTGTATTGAAGGAGGATGAAAAGGAAAGGAACTTATACGTCCTCCCCCCGCTGAAATCAAGCGGAATCCGGACGCCCAAATTTGCATTCAGCTCATTCCATGTAACCAGGTCCGTATCTACCTGCGCCTTCCTGTCAATGGTATATGAAATACCGCCGGTGATCCATGGAAACATGGCGCTGTAGGTTCCTGTATAACCAAACTTGGAATATTGCTCATTCTCATTGTACTGGTAGTATAACTCGGAGGAAAAAGTATTGAGTACATTATCACTATAAATGCTGAAACTCCAGTCGGGCTGATCATAATAAGGCCTCCAGCTATGAAAGTTAAAAAGCCCGCCTGATTTCCTGTATTTCTCCACCTCATACACTCCCGAAGGCACAGCCGAGAGGCCGGCTTCATTTCCCTGTTCCAGTATTTCCGGAACATAGAGATCATTGCTCTCTGCCTGCCAGTCAGATATTTCCATGGCATTCAATTCCGGCGTATAGCCATAAATGCGGTTACCATAGGCAGAGAAACCGGAAAAAATAATCCGGCCATCCCCTGCAGGTACAGCCTGGTAAATTCCTGTATACCGGTTTCCGGCAAGAAAAAGTTGTGCGCCTGCATCATCCCACAGCATAAGCCTGTCCTGCCCGTTTCGGGAAGCCGTGAAATAAACAGAATCTCCTGATACATAGGGAAAGGCAATGGCCTGGTAACTGAAGGGTAATAAAGGCGTGATGACACCCGAGGAAATATTGATTTTAACAAGGGTCATCTTCCCATCACGGTTACGGGCAGCCGAAAAAATGAATTTGTCGTCCCTGCTGAATCTCGGGTATGTGAAGAACAGGCTGCTGTCCCTGATTTCATGTAATATTTTCCCTGACTGGGGATCTATGACATGAATGGCTGATGAACCGGCCGGACTGACTTCCACCGCAGCAATGGCTGTACTTTCATTAGACAGGTCGGGCGCAAAATATTTACCCTTTACCCCGATCGTCCTTCGTTCCCCTGTCTGGATATCAAGCATCCTGATATTACTGTAATCCCTCCATGACCATCTTGCATCAGGAGAATAGGCCGTATACACGATCTGACCGTTACGGTAACTGTAGTGGTCATCATTACTGAGATCTTTAATCCATAATTTTTTCTCCTTTCCTCCGCTGAGCAGGTACCAGCCCTGGATATCCCTTCCCGTCCTGCGCAATACCAGTAAAGAATCCCTGCCTATCATATAAGGATAATGATAGTCCTTCACATAGCCTGAGTGCTGGGAGGTCAGGGCCTGAAAATCATCCTGCTTATTATATTCAGCGGCTTCTTTATAAAACTCCAGTGCCTTTACCGCAAATTCTTTATACTTTACCCCGGTATGCCTTTTAAAGGCACCCTGGAAAGGATATACAAGGGGCTTGTACCTTACTGCATCCCCCGTTACTTTCTGCCATATTTCATTTCCGTATTGTTTTCTTCCATAAGCCACCAGCAGGTAACCCAGCTGGTAATGATCTGGAACGTAGTGCCTGAATGAACCATTCCTCAGTTTCATATAGGAATAATTCTTTCCTGCTTCCCACAATGACCGGTATCCATTAAAAAATTCAGGTAATCTTCCCCTGCCCTGCTCACTCATAATGGTTTCCTGGAATACCGCATCGCCTTCAAAAAACCAGTCGGGAACAGCAGCACTGTTAGCCACTGCCTGCCCTTCCTCTCCGGCTATGAAATAGGCAAGTTTAGACAAGCCCTTCCTGTAGTTCATATATTGCTGAACATGGCGGTACTCATGGAGCGCCAGTTGTTCATCCCATCGAAGGCTGCCCAGTTGAAGGCTGTTCTGCAAAGGAGTCATGAAAAATTCACTTCTCCAGGGTGCAAGTTGCACATAGCCATTGGAAAAGGTGGTTTGGTTCTGCAGTACGATACTTATTTTCCGGTCACCCTGGCCGATTGTTTTCCGGGTATTTGCATTAAGGTAATGAGAGATATCTGCAATTCGTTTTGCCTGCTGGTCGAGCCCTGAAGGAAAGATCACTTTCACCTGCTCATTGTTGATTTGTTTCCATTTTACCGAAGGGGGTGTTCCGCCAAATTCCTGTGCATTGAGTGAAAATACAAGACCAAAAAAAAATACAGTTACCAGGGTCAGTTTATACATCAGAGGGAATTGAGTAGATAAATTTAATCGTATTTTCATCAAACTAATACTATCATCATGGAGGAAAATACGGGTAAATTCTTATGGATTGACCTAACTGTTCCTGAAGCGGAGAAGATACGGGATTTTTACAGTGCCGTTGTGGGATGGACCTGGGAACCAGTTGCGGTGAGCGACTACCAGGATTATAATATTAAGACGCCTGCAGGTGAACTTGTTGCAGGCATTTGCCATCAGCGGGGAGTGAATGAAAATCTTCCGCCGGTGTGGATTAATTATGTCATCGTAAACAGTGTCGGGGAAAGCATGAAAGCCTGCCTGGAAAACGGAGGTAAAATTAATTGACGGACCAAGAAAACAAAATGAAGACGTTTTTGTGATCATTCAGGATCCGGCCGGCGCCTGTATCGGTCTTTACGGTAAAGAATAACCGATATGATTTTACTGGCACTGGCAATAGCACCGGGACTTGCCATCTCACTGTATATTTTTTTTAAGGACCAGTATAACCGCGAACCAAGGCGGCACCTGATCATCAGTTTTTTCCTCGGCATCCTTAGCGCGGGTATTGCCCTTGTTGCCGAAACATTCCTTATGGGCATTTCCAGGAATGTATTGCCTGCTTCCATATTAACCACTGCCATCCAGGCCTTCCTGATGGTTGCTTTGGTGGAAGAATGGTGCAAGTATATTATGGTTCGCAGTTATGCTTTTCCACAACCAGAATTTGATGAACCATTCGATGGAATTGTTTACGCAGTGATGGTAAGCATGGGGTTTGCCACCATTGAAAATATCGGATATGTGATGGAACATGGGTACACCACGGCTTTTCTCCGAATGTTTCTCTCGGTGCCCGCCCACGCAAGCTTTGCCATAATCATGGGCTATAATATGGGCAAGGCAAAATTTGCAGGTTCAAAAAGGCTGGCCTATATCGCGAAAGGATTATTCTGGGCCGTATTCTGGCATGGGAGTTATGACTTTTTTCTTTTCCTCCAGGATAACAAACTGGTAAGGGAATTCATTTCCGGGGGGTTACTGTTCCTGGGAGCCCTGATCTCATTTTTCCTTGCCATTCGCCTGTCGAACAATGCAATAAATGAACATATCACTTTGTCAAAGCGAATGCACCGGGAAGATGAACAAAATAATGTTTAACCTTCATTGATCATTCCCTTCAGTAAGGCATAAAACACATTGTGAAATCAAGGCAGAATATTGTAGTTTTGCCGAAATTTTCGCTTATGTCAACACTCAGTAAATCAATCGATTTTTCATTACCGTATAAGGTTAAAGATATCACCCTCGCAGAATGGGGTCGCAAGGAAATCCGCCTGGCCGAAGCTGAAATGCCCGGACTTATGGCCATTCGTGAGGAATATGGACCAAGCCAGCCCCTGAAAGGTGCGCGAGTAGCCGGATGTCTTCACATGACCATTCAGACCGCAGTGTTAATTGAAACGCTGGTAGCACTGGGTGCAGAGGTAAAATGGAGTTCCTGTAATATATTTTCTACGCAGGACCATGCTGCTGCGGCCATTGCAGCTGCAGGAATCGGGGTTTATGCCTGGAAAGGACAAACTATCGAGGAAGCGGACTGGTGTATTGAGCAAACCCTGTTCTTCGGAAGTGCTGAAAAGCCCCTGAACATGATCCTTGATGATGGTGGTGACCTTACCAATATGGTCCTGGATAAATATCCTGAACTGGTTCAGCATATCAGGGGGCTAAGTGAAGAAACCACAACTGGTGTTCACAGGCTTTATGAGCGTATGGCAAAAGGTACTTTACCCATGCCTGCCATTAATGTGAATGATTCTGTTACAAAATCAAAATTTGATAATAAATACGGATGTAAAGAGAGCCTGGTGGATGCCATCCGCCGCGCTACTGATGTAATGATGGCCGGTAAAGTAGCTGTAGTTGGCGGCTATGGTGATGTGGGTAAAGGTTCCGCTGCTTCCCTGGCTGGTGCAGGATGCCGTGTTATTGTTACTGAAATCGATCCTATTTGCGCATTGCAGGCAGCCATGGATGGATTTGAAGTAAAGAAAATGGTGGATGCTGTAAAAGAAGCAGACATTGTTGTTACTGCTTCTGGTTGCCGTGACCTGATCACTGAAAAGCATTTCAGGCTGATGAAGGACAAAGTAATTGTTTGTAATATCGGGCACTTCGATATTGAAATTGATGTCGCCTGGCTGAATAATAATTTCGGACATACAAAAGATACCATCAAGCCACAGGTAGATATATACAATGTTGACGGGAAAGACATTATCCTTCTCGCAGAAGGCCGGCTGGTAAACCTTGGTTGTGCAACAGGCCACCCAAGTTTTGTAATGAGCAATTCATTCACCAACCAGACACTGGCACAAATTGAATTGTGGACCAACCACGATAAATACGAAAACAAGGTTTACGTGCTGCCGAAACACCTCGATGAAAAAGTAGCCCGTCTTCACCTTGGCAAAATTGGTGTGGTTCTTGAAGAACTTACCAAAGAACAGGCCGAGTATTTAGGCATCACCAATAATGGGCCTTTCAAACCGGAACATTACAGGTACTAAGCTTTTTTACTTCATCTTTTTATACAACAGAAAACCCCGCAAGGTCTGCGGGGTTTTTTATTTTATGTCCTACTTTATTTGCCTTGTAAATACATCAATCTCATTCCTGCCTGATCAATTTTCTTACACCTTCTGCATTACAACGGTAAAATGATTTTCCTTCGATAAGTAATGCTTCAGAATGCCCTTTTGCGTGATGGACATCAGTATTGAATAATTTTCCTCCATACCACATGGAAATGGTATCTGCAACAATGGTATGCCCGGTCACAACATGTTTAACCCTGAATTTCCCCAGTGTCTCCTTCACCTGTGTATCCATGTTGCTGTCAGGTTTCACATAATATCCCCTGTACCAGAAAGGACCTTTATCGCCAAAAAGTGTATCTACCCTGGGATCAGGATACACATACAGGCTGTCGTCGTAAAAGTTCTTAGACATGCTGTTAATGCGTTTCACATCAATATCCATCCTGTTAACCTCTGCCGAGACCCCGCCATGCACAACCACGATATCGCCGATTTTTTCCATTATATTCTTTGACCGGAACCACTTTCCAAGTTCCGTATCGCGGCCATAAAGGGCCACAAAATTCCGGTTCATCAGTTTCGCATTCTCCACATATTTGGCGTGCAGGTACCGTAAATCTCCGGAAAGGTTCATGATCTCGTGGTTACCCAGGACATAGTGGACCTGTCCACCCGCCTTCTTAGCTTTTTCTTCAAGGGAATAGATCAGCCATAAAACCTCGGTTACCTGCGAACCACGGTCAACGAAATCACCCGCAAAAACCAGGTGCCCATCTCCAAAAATCCAGTCGAGGTTGGCATCAATGACCTTATTGGCCTGGAGCAGTTTTCGTAAACCGCCAAAATTGCCTTCGATATCTGAAATGATCATCAGTCTGGCAGGCATTTTATATTCTACCTTTTCCTCACTGATAGTCTTTTTTAGTTCAACCTTAAAGGTTTTACCTGGTTCATCCGTATTTACTTCAAGGATCTTACCGGCCTTATCGGATATCGAGGTACTGTCGGTTTTTACCGCTTTCTGGCCATTTTCCTCGGTTATATAGGTGATGTAAAGTTTTTTACCTGTCGAATCTGAATAGACATAGGGCCCGTCATTGTATGCCGGTGCTGGTTTTTCAGGAAAGGGTAATGCTTCTTCCACAGCAGGAGTAAAGAAAAATGGGGTTAATAATAAGGGTAGGATGGCAAACCTTAATTTTTTCATCGTTGAATGGTTTTAGGGCGGAAAGGCCTTTGCTCAATGTACTTAATAATGTTTAATTCCAAAAGAATTTGGCTCTCCAAAACCCTTTGCCGCTGGTCTTCTTTCACAAAGGGATGACGATAATTTTATCCACCAAGTTGTTAAATAATTGGGAAAGGTAAATGCTATATGATGATAAGTTTTTACATTTGAATTCTTCGATTGCAGGTACAATAGTGTTCACAATGAAAGGTTTGAGGTATGCATATTAATTTCATCCGCAACATACAATTCACCAAATTACTCAAAACGGACGGCCGTTTGCGTGAATTCAATTTCAGGAAACTGACCGGGCTCAATGAAGGCCTGATCACGGTTGACGTAAGTGATGACAGGGGAAACAGGATCATGTTCACCATGCAGCAGCATGGACAGGGCTGGAGATTGTACAATCCTCCTTTCCTTCCAAACTGGATCGTGGAAAATGAACAGGCCCTCAGTGATATTATAGAAACCGAACTCCGGGAACTGGCCTGAATCATCTGTTGAAGTCAGACTTTAGCAAATTTTATGGCATCTGCTGACCATTCCGGTGCATTTTCAAGGGCTGTCATGATCTCTGAAGGATCTTCCAGTACAGTCCACATTTCCCGGTGCTTTTCAGCCATGAACCGGTCTTTTATGCACTTATCCAGCATTGCCACCAGGTGATCATAGTATCCATTAATATTCAGGATCAGGATAGGTTTTGTAAAAAGGCCAAGGCGCTTAAGGGTAATGGCTTCAAATAATTCTTCCAGGGTTCCGCATCCGCCGGGTAAAGCTATCAGGGCATCTGACATTTCCAGGAATTTCTTTTTTCTTTCCGCCATATCTCCCACGAAATGGAACTCCGGGACATGCTTGTGGGCCCACTCCACATCATTCATGAAATTCGGCATAATACCAATCACATGGCCGCCATGCCGGATCACTTCATCAGCCAGTTTACCCATTAGCCCGGTAGCGCCTCCGCCATATACTACCTGTATATCATTTTGCACCAGTTTCTTTGCCAGCACGGCTACCGCATCAAAATAAACCGGATCAACCTTATCGCTGGAAGCACAATAAACACATACCCTTTTAATTTTCATTATTATGGATTTATTTCTCCTTTAGTGATTTTTTATACTTCATCAGTGCTGAAAAACTCCATTTGCGGTTCATGGCATTTACCACATCCGCGATCCTGGATATTTTCCCTTCCGGCGATTTGATACTTTCCACCCACTTGCTGTAATAATTCCTGTGTGAAGGCGGCAAGCTGAAAAAAAATGATTTGGCTTCAGGATCATCCTCCAGGCAATCAAGAAGGTCTTTTGATAATGCCAGGGGCTTATCATCTTTGGTAATTTCAACATGTACCATCGCGCCTTTTCTTTTCCTGATGGCTTTTCTCATCGTGGCATTCACCGGCATGATAAAACTGCCATCACCCATCGGCAATAACGCAACGCCTTCCAGTATATATTGATCAAGCCGCCCTTTTACCCTGAAGGTTTTTTTATTTCCCGGGTTGAGACGATTCGCAAGGTCTCCGTTTATGGAGATATAGGTCCAGCCTGTCTTCTCACCCTGCTCGTCAAATCGGGATAATATGGCATCAAACTTTTCCACACTGAAATCATTAAAAATCGCTGTAGGATTTTGCTTTCATCAGGATGATATCAGACTTCGAAACATTGTTCTTGTATTCTTCCATGGAAATAAGTTTTTTCCATTCGGGGGAGGATACGAACTCCTTCCAGTGCGTATCACGATCTTCCATATTTTCAAAACAGGTCATGTACATCAGGTTAGGCATGCGGTCGCCGGCCAGCACATCACCATAAAAAACGGCATTGAAATTAAGCCTGGCAGAAAAGTTTCACCTCACCGCCTTCATTAAACATATGGACTTTGTTCCAGTACAATTTTTCTGTAGCGCTTTCATAGCTGCGGAGTTCATAAATATGCTGGTCTTTAGGTCCTTTTAAAGCCGGAAGCATCATCCTGGGGGCCATCTCCCAGGCACGTATAAGGATGCTTTCCATCCGGGTATATGGAGGGGCGGTATGCGGACTATTCCAAAATGCTGAGGTGCTGGTTTCACCGGGTTTCGCTTTCTTTATATTTTCATTCCATTCTGCCACCTGTCCGGGGTTTTTCAAGGTCAGGAAAACATATATTTTCTTATCTGCAGCAGTATCATTGGTAATGGGAGAAAACACTCCAATATTTTTGAACCCGGCTTTGTGCATGAATGGCAGGAAGGCGGATTCCAGGTAATTGTCGATCATTTTTTCCTGCTCAATATTCTTGAAATGATACACCAGGACCTGGTAGTAATCTTTCACCGGGGCGGCAGTAAAGGCTAAGGCAAATAAAGGCAGACAACACAAGGGCAATCAATCGTTTCATGTTGGAATGGTTTTCTTTCCCAAAGCTACATCTTGATACTTCATTTTACATACAATTTCCCCGACAGGGTTAGGATGATGCATTAACTTTGCACTATGACCAGGCTTTCCGTAAACATCAATAAAATTGCCACCCTGAGGAACAGCAGGGGGGGCAACAATCCCGATGTGGTTGATGTGGCGATAGATATACAGCGATTTGGCGCAAACGGCATTACCGTCCACCCAAGGCCCGATGAAAGGCATATCAGGTATGAAGATGTCAGGAATATCAGCAAGGTGATAACCACGGAATTTAATATCGAAGGCAACCCAAAGGAGCAAAAATTCGTCGATCTCGTATTGGAGGTTAAACCAGACCAGGTTACCCTGGTGCCGGATACTTCAGGACAACTTACCTCAGACCATGGATGGGATACTATTATGCATAAAGAATACCTGAAAGAAACGGTGGCTTTGTTCAGGGAAAACGGAATCAGGGTGTCAATATTCGTTGACCCTGTAGAAAAATGCGTTGCAGGCGCTGCTGAAACGGGTACCGACAGGATTGAACTGTACACGGAATCATATGCAAAGCATTACAGGGAAAATAAAGAAGCGGCTATCGCTCCTTTTATTGTGGCAGCCAGGCTGGCAAAAACACTTGAATTGGGGCTAAATGCGGGGCATGACCTGGATTTACATAACCTGGCATATTTACACAAGCATATACCATGGCTTGACGAAGTAAGTATTGGCCATGCGCTAATTTGCGATGCGCTTTATTTCGGGCTGGAAAACACCATCCAGTTATATAAACGACAATTGGGGACAGGAGATAATGATTACATTTGACAGTAGTAAACTAAAAAAAATTATATATGAAAAGGATATTGACATTTTTGTTTGTGACAGGATTCATTGGAATTGCAGCCTGCGCGCAGGATAAGGAATCTCGTCCCAGCCCTGCTGCCAAAGCAACCGGCAAAGCTGGTTCAGCGACCATAACTATCGATTACAGCCAGCCCTCTGTAAAGGGCAGGAAGGTTTTCGGAGACCTTGTTCCATATGGAAAAGTGTGGCGTACAGGTGCCAATGAAGCCACCGTATTTGAAACAGACAGCGATATTAAAGTGGAAGGGAAAACACTTCCCAAAGGCAAATACGGACTTTTTAGCATTCCCGGTGAAAACGAATGGACCATTATTTTTAACAAAACATGGAACCAGTGGGGCTCTTTCCGTTATGTACAGGAAGATGATGTGTTGAGGGTGCAGGTTAAACCATCCAAAAGCGGAACCTTGGTGGAGATGATGAAAATCAGCGTCGATGGTGGAAAAGTAACTATCGCATGGGAGAATACTGCTGCAAGTTTTACTGTTTCACAGTAAACGATTACGGATTACGGATTGCGGATTACGGATTGGCGAATTGGCGAATAACCTTATCAATAAAAATGCGGACTACTATTCATATTATTAAGTTGATCCGCATTTTTTTGTGTTTACTTTATTCTAAATGATTCGAATGTATTAATCCGTCAATCCGTCAATCCGCAATCCGTCAATCTAATTCAAGAGGGTCTTCAACGTTCGCAAAAGTTCTTCTCCACGGAGATTCTTGGCAATAATTTTTCCATTGGGATCCAGCAGGAAATTTTGCGGAATGCTCCCCACTTTATACATAACGGCTACTTCATTGTTCCAGAATTTCAGGTCACTTACCTGGGTCCACTTCAGTCCATCATCCTGTATGGCTTTGAGCCAGGGTTCTTTTGCCCTGTCAAGGGATATGCCCAGAACGGTAAAATTTTTATCCTTAAACCTGTTAAACGCTTCCACCAGGTTAGGATTTTCCACCCTGCAAGGCTTGCACCAGCTGGCCCAGAAATCCAACAGTACATATTTCCCCCTGAAAGAAGAAAGGGACACCGGTTTACCCGTAGTATCATTCTGCACAAAATCTATCGCATCTGAACCAATGGAACCAATTTTCCCTTCTACAATTGTCTTATCCAGCATCTTTCCATAATAACCCTCCTTAATCTCTGGGGCAAGGGCATTATATCGTCTTTCCGTAACCCCGACTTCAGTATTCAGCTGGGTCATTACCAGAACCACAAAAGGCGTAACCGGTGAAGCAGGAAAGTCTTTAACAAACTGGTCAGTTTTCTGCTGAAGGGCAAGTATCGTCTTGTCATAATCCCTGCGCATGCTTCCGCCCGGATCAGGTTTCCCTTCATTAATATGTTTAACAATCTTGCTCAGCTTTTCGAATAAAGGATTGAATTCATTGTTGAATTTAGTGAACTGATCATGTGATGGAGATCCGGTAACTTTTGCCCTGGCAAGTGAATCTGCGCTTCCCTTTACCGTGATCACAGAATTGTCCATGAAAATGGCAAGCCTTTGCTGGTTACCGGGAATCGACAACAGGTAAATATTGGGATCCTCAACAGTGCCTTTTAATTCAAAATTTCCTGCTTTACTGATACCCGTGGCTAAAGGAGTAGCCGATAAATCATCATTTCTCAGTTCTACTGTGGTATTATCAGGCAATCCTTTAATACTGCCATTGATAGTGAAGGACTTCTGGGCCTGGCCCAGGAAAGAAACCGATAAGGTGATTAAAATAAGGCAAAGCTTCATGCAGAATGTCTTTTTTGTAAAACGTTTATTACGTCCTGTAAGGTATTTCCTTTACTGTTAAGCAAAACTAAATAATGAAATAACAGGTCGGCACCCTCATCCAGGAATTTCTCCTGATCATTATCCTTAGCTTCAATCACAAGTTCCACAGCCTCTTCACCCACTTTCTGGGCAATCTTATTAATCCCCTTTGCAAACAGCGACCTCACATATGATTTCTCATCACTGCTGTTTTTACGCAGGTTAATGATCTCTTCCAGGTAGAACAGAAAATCATCTGAATGGTTGCGTTCACTCCAGCAGGTATCTGCGCCCGTATGGCAGACAGGTCCGGCCGGTATGGCTTTGATCAGCAGGGTATCATTATCACAGTCGGAGGCTATCGTTTTGAGTTCCAGGTAATTGCCACTCTCCTCCCCTTTCGTCCACAGCCTGTTTTTTGTCCGGCTGAAAAAGGTCACCCTGCCCGAAGCCAGTGTTTTGTCAATGGCTTCCTGGTTCATAAACCCCAGCATCAGTACTTTATGGGTCTTAAAGTCCTGGATCACCGCGGGTATCAACCCATCGGGAGTTTTTGAAAAATCTATTTTCATCATGCAAATATCTTCAATAATTAAAATAAATCCTTTATAACCTTACAGGTATTCCATGCTCATCAAGGTATATTTTAAGCTCCCTGATTCCCACCTCCCTGAAATGAAAAATACTTGCTGCAAGGGCGGCATCGGCAGATGCCTTCTTAAAAACATCCACAAAATGCTGCGGTATGCCTGCGCCGCCTGACGCTATAACGGGAACGGGCAACCGCTTTGAAAGAAGGCCGGTAATGTCCAGTGAAAATCCCTCCTTGGTGCCATCATGGTTCATCGAAGTAAGTAAAATTTCACCGGCCCCCCTGTCAACTCCCTGTAATGCCCAGTCAATACATTTCATGGTAGTCTTTTCCCTTCCGCCATTTAAATACACATACCATTCATCGTCATCTTCCTTTTTTGTATCGATGGCCAGCACCACACACTGGGATCCGAATTCGGCTGACAATACATTGATGAGTCCGGGATTCCTGAAGGCTGAAGTATTCACCGATATCTTATCTGCGCCGTTCTGCAACAAGGTATACACATCTTCCACACTGCTGATGCCTCCGCCAACCGTGAAAGGAATATTGATATGGTGCGAAATCCGGTTCACCAGTTCACTCAGCGTTTTTCTTTTTTCATTGGTGGCCGTAATGTCGAGGAAAACCAGTTCATCGGCACCTTCCCTTGCATACATGGCACCCAGTTCAACAGGGTCGCCGGCATCACGGAGGTTAATGAAATTGGTGCCTTTCACAGTTCTTCCGTCCTTGATATCCAGGCAGGGTATGATGCGTTTGGTGATCATGCTAAAAATGTTTTTAAGTCTGCCAGCGTAATCCTGTTCTCATATATCGCTTTCCCGATGATCACCCCTGAGCAACCTGCATCTTTCAAGGAATAAAGATCTTCCAGCCGGCTAACGCCACCGCTGGCCACCAGCCTGATCATGTTATTATGCGATAATATTTTTTCATACAATGCTGTAGCCGGGCCTTCCAGTTTTCCGTCCTTACTGATATCCGTGCAAAAAATATAATCAATACCCTGTGAAAAATATTGATCCATAAAATCAAGTATACCTGTTTCCGTGTTTTCCTGCCAGCCGCTCACGGAAATTTTTTCGTTTCGCACATCAGCACCCAGGAAGAATGAAGCGCTCCCGTATTTTTTTATCCATTGCGAAAAAACTTCAGGTTCCTTAACCGCAAGGCTGCCGATCACCGCCCATTTTGCACCACTATCCATTACCTTCTTAAGGTCTTCCTCTGTTTTTATGCCACCACCAAAATCAATATCCAGTGTTGTTTGAGACGCAATCCTTTCCAACACTTTCCAGTTGATCACCTTACCGGCTTTCGCCCCGTCGAGGTCTACCAGGTGTAGCCTTTTTATACCGGCACCTTCAAACTGCCTGGCAACTTCCAGGGGGTCATCATGGTACACTGTTTTCTGCGCATAATCACCCTGCGTCAACCTGACGCATTTCCCATCTATACAATCAATTGCAGGTATAATCTCCATTGTTTTATTTAATCACCCGGCTTTTGAAAATAAAGGACAACCGGTTTATAGTGAAATAAAATTGACCAGCAGCTGTTCCCCTGCTGTTGCGCTTTTCTCCGGGTGAAACTGAACACCATAAAAATTATCCCGGTGTAATGCGGCACTATAGGACAGGATGTAATCAGCCTGGCCAACAGTATGCGGACCGAGTGCGGCATAATAACTGTGCACGAAATAAAAAAAACTTCCTTCCGGAATATCCTTAAAAAGTATGGAAGAAGTATCGGTAACCTTATTCCATCCTATCTGCGGGATTTTAATACCTCTCCTCGACTGTCTCAAATTTTTTTACAGGTTCATCAAAAATGCCCAGGCATTCCGTATCATTTTCTTCCGAATGGCGGCACATCAGCTGCATTCCAAGGCATATGCCCAGTACAGGCTGTTTCAGGCCGGCAACCAGTGTATCAAGTTTTCTCTCTTTCAGGTATCTCATTGCAGAACTGGCTTCCCCCACCCCGGGAAAGATCACTTTATCCGCTTTACGGATAGTTTCATGATCATCCGACACAATAGCCGTTTTTCCAATGCGTTCCAATGCATACAGCACAGACTGAATATTTCCTGCATTATATTTTATGATAACGGTATCCATGTATATAGTTAAGCCAACACCCCTTTTAGAAATTTCTTTGTCGCCGTTTCCACATCATCATCAGAAGACAGGGCCTTGATATATGCACTTCCAATGATGGCGCCATTGGCATTTCTGCAGGCTTCTTCAAAACTCTTTTTATCCTTAATGCCAAAACCCACCAATACCGGGTTTTTCAGTCCGTATGACGCCAGCCTTTTGAGATAAGCGGTAACGCTGACCATTTCCTTATCCGATCCTGTTGTGGAAGAAGAAGAAACAGCATACAGGAATCCGGAACTCAGGTTGTCAAGTTTTTTCACCCTGGCTTCTGATGTTTCCGGCGTCACCAGGAAAATAAAATCAAGGCCGTATTTTTTCAGTATCGGATCCGTATTCTTTTTCAAATTCATATTCCGGAAGATCGGGCAGGATGAGTGCGTCGATTCCCAGGTCGGCAGCATCTTTACAGAACTTCTCAAAACCATATTGCAGAACCGGGTTCATATATCCCATCAGTATAACGGGTACGCTTACCCTATCCCGGAATCCTTTTAATTGCCGGAACAGGACTGGAATAGTCATGCCATTGGCAAGGGCCCTGGCGCTGCTTAACTGGATCACTTCGCCATCGGCCAGCGGATCACTGTAAGGCATGCCCAGTTCAATCAGGTCTGCACCATTTTGCTGCAGTGATTCCATCACTTTAACGGTACTGTCAAGTTCGGGATATCCTGCGGTACAGTAAACATTGAGTACCTTATGCGGTTTTCGTTCAAATAGTGTTTTGATGCGCGACATATCCTGTCAGGGTTTCAATTTGAATTCTTTCATATAAGCGGCCAGGTCTTTATCTCCCCTGCCACTCAGGCAGATCACCACCTGGTCATCTTTTTTCAATCCAAGGTCTCCCAGAACGGAAAGGGCATGCGCCGTTTCCAGTGCCGGAATGATTCCTTCTGTACGCGCCAGTTCAACGGCTGCATCAAGCGCTTCACGGTCGGTAGCATTCAGGAAAATTCCCCTTCCGCTTTTAAACAGGTGTGCATGCAAGGGTCCGATACCCGGATAATCGAGCCCCGCTGAAATACTATGCGGTTCTACCACCTGGCCATCTTCCGTCTGCATCACCAGGCTTTTACTGCCATGTAAAATACCCGGTCTGCCCAATGCCGTAGTGGCTGCACTTAACCCCGAATTAACGCCTTCACCGGCAGCTTCCACAGCAACCAGTTTTACTTCTCCATCTTCCAGGAAATGATAGAATGCCCCTGCAGCATTGCTTCCCCCTCCCACACAGGCCAGTACATGTGTAGGTAATTCACTGCCGGTTTTTTCCTTTAACTGCCACCTGATTTCCTTACTGATCACACTCTGGAATCGGGCAACCATATCAGGGTATGGATGCGGTCCAACTACGCTTCCAATGATGTAATGTGTATCATCGGGATGATTGATCCAGTCGCGTATGGCTTCATTGGTGGCATCTTTCAGTGTTTTACTGCCGCTGCTGGCTGGCCTTACTTCCGCGCCCAGCATTTTCATCCTGGCCACATTGGGTGCCTGTCGTTCAATATCCTTTTCTCCCATATAAACGATACAGGGTAATCCCTTCAGGGCGCAGACAGTGGCTGTGGCAACACCATGCTGGCCGGCCCCGGTTTCCGCGATGATCCTTGTCTTGCCTAACCGGATGGCCAATAATATCTGTCCGATAGTGTTGTTAATCTTATGCGCTCCGGTATGGCAAAGGTCTTCCCGCTTCAGGTAGATGTTACTCCGGTATTTACTGCTCAGCCTTTCTGCAAAATATAATGGTGTTGGCCTTCCCACATAATCTTTGAGCAGGGCATTATATTCCTTTTGAAAAGATTCATCATGCATGATTTCCAGGTAGGCAGATCTTAACTCTTCCACATTGCGGTGAAGCATCTCAGGAATATAGGCTCCGCCGAAATCTCCATAATATCCCCACTCATCGGGTTGAAAGTTTCTTTCCTTCGTCATGATCATAATATATTATTTACGCAAATCCTGTTTAACTGCTTTGGATTTCCAATGTTTTTATCGCTTATTATTTTCGCACATCCGTTATAAACTGTTTTACTTTTTCCATGTCTTTTACACCCGGGGAAATCTCAAACCGACTATTGATATCTGCAGCGAAAAAGTCTTTCTGGCTTTCTCCAAACATTCTTACCCTTTCGCCATCTTCAGGATTAATACCCACCGCTGAGGAAAAAAGGCTTATTGATGTTCACTCCATCAAGGATATTCCAGTCAAACTGGTGACCTGTTCCTCCATAAGCCACAGCCTTATCCTGTGGCAGGTTGCCCGTCCAGCCATTATCAAACATATACATATCCGTAAACTCATTATACGGATAAACCTTCCATTCCACATTCTCATCAGGCCCTATCCGAAACGCTTTAATGGTGGTGATATGGTTACTCACCTGTTCGCAGAACTTGGGAGATTCATCGCCATGGAGCTGCACCATATGAAGTCTCCAGAGATCCACCGTTTTTAATATTTCATCCAGGCTGGCATTAACGAAAACTCCCACCCTGTTGATCTTCATCTTTTCCCTTTTCAGGTCAATGGCGCTAAGGTGAAATTTCTTGATGAACCTTGGCGATTTGGGATAAAAGATCAGTCCCGCAAATTCAACACCCCATTCATCCAGTTGCCAGATCTGGTCGAGCCGTGTCATGCCGCAAACTTTAATCCTCATGCCAGCGATTTTAAGGAAGCCACAAAAGACCTGAAAGCCAGGCCAGGATCTTTCTCTTTCATAAAACGCTCACCAATGAGGAAGCCATCAAACCCGTAGTTCCTGAGTGCGACAATATCTTCCGGTTTTGAAATGCCACTTTCGGCTACCCTTATCCGTTCACTTCCAATACGCTCCGCCATCCGGATACTTTTCTCCATATCCACTTCAAATGTTTTCAGGTTACGATTATTGATACCAACAATCTCAGTATATTGATTGATGTGTTCCAGTTCATTATCATCATGAAGTTCAAGTAAAATTTCAAGTCCGGCCCCCTTTGCAAAGGCAGCCAGTTTTTTTACTTCAACCGGGGTAAGGCAGGCAGCAATCAGTAAGATCACATCAGCTCCCATGGCTTTTGCTTCCAGGACCTGGTATTCATCAATAATAAAGTCCTTTCTCAGAATGGGGATATTATTTGCCCGGGCCTTATGCAGGTCAGTTGTTGAACCGCCAAAGAATCCGGAATCGGTCAATACTGATAAACCACTGGCGCCGGCCTCTGTATAATCCCTGGTAACATCCTCCACCGCTGAAAGATCATTGATAATTCCTTTGGATGGAGATCTGCGTTTAAATTCCGCAATGATGCCTGTGCGTTCAGGATCAAGGATAAACTGTTTCATTGATAATGATGGTCTTTGAAAAAGAACAGAACCTTCAAGATCACCAAAGCTTACCTCTTGCTTTCTGGCAGCAACCTCCTTTCTTTTAGCCGATATGATGGTATCCAGTATGGTCATTACTGAAGGGATATTAATTTTTCAAATGACTGCAATGCTTTTTTGCTTTCCAGGCTGGCAACTGCTTCCTGGAAAGCTTCTTCATACGTAGGGTATTGCAAAGTATTAAAGAGCGCCATAGCTGCATTGGCCAATACAACAGCGTTCTGTGCCCAGGTGCCTTCACCTTTCAAAATTTTCATAAATATTTTCGCTGCTTCTTCTACGGAATTGCCTCCATAGATGTCTTCCGCAACAACCATCCGTTTACCCAATTGTTCGGGGGTAAGTATCCTTTCTCCTTCATTGGTGATCACTTTGGTGTCACCAGTAAGGGAAATTTCGTCATATCCATCCAATGAATGGAGGATGGTAAATCTTTGCCCGGTCTGCTGCAGTAAATAATTATAGATCCTGGCCATTTCAAGGTTATACACACCAATGAGTTGGAAATCAGGCCTGGCGGGGTTTACCATGGGGCCAAGCATATTGAAGAAGGTACGCACTCCCAGGTTTTTCCTGATGGGTCCAACCGTTTTCAGCGCCGGGTGGAAAAGCGGCGCATGCATGAAACAAAAATTGGCCTGATCTATTTCTCTCTTTAGCTGGTCCGGGTTGTTCTTCAGCGTATATCCCAGCTGTTCCATTACATTGGATGCGCCACTGATCGACGTAGCGCCATAGTTGCCATGCTTTGCTACTTTATGTCCGGCCCCTGCAACTATAAAACATGAAAGGGTGGAAATATTGAACGTATTCTTTCCGTCTCCCCCCGTGCCTACAATATCAATAAGTTTTCCATTTTCCAGGTCCAGTTGCACACAAAGTTCCAAAAGTGCATCACGAAAGCCCTGGAGTTCTTCGATGGAAATGCTGCGCATAAGGTACACCGTCATGAACGCTGTTATTTCATGTTCATTATATCCGCCCTTGCCGATATTCAGCAGCACTTCGTGCGCAACAGCGCGATCCAGCGTCTTATGTTCGAATAAATATTGAAGGATTTTCTTCATGTCTATCTTTTTAACCAGTTCCGCATCATTTTCTCTCCATCTGGTGTAAGCACGCTTTCCGGGTGAAACTGCACCCCTGTCACATCATAGGTTTTATGCCTCAACGCCATGATATAGTTATGCTCATCCCTGGCTGTTATTTCCAGTTCATCGGGAAAGTTTTTATCACTGATGACCCAGCTGTGGTAGCGTCCTACTTCAATTTTTGAAGGCAAGTCCTTCAAAAATTGAAGTAGGAGGTTGTGGGTTGACGGTTGACGGTTGAGGGTTGCCTCTAGTCTCTAGTCTATCGACTATAGTCTCAATAAAAGTGGCTACCCCATGATACACCGTACTCAGGTTAACCAGTGTTCCGCCGAAGGCTTCGCCGATGGCCTGGTGTCCCAGGCAAACCCCAAGTATGGATTTGCTGGACGAATATTCCCTGATCAGTGGCAATAATAACCCTGCTTCTGAAGGAATACCCGGACCGGGAGATAAGATGATCTTATCATACCGCTTTACGTCTTCCAGCGGTAGTTTATCATTCCTGAACACATCCACTTTTATGGAAGTGATTTTTTCCACCAGGTGCACCAGGTTATAGGTGAATGAATCGTAATTATCGAATACGAGGATCTTCATGATGTAATGGTTTCAGCAAATACAATGGCTTTTTTCAATGCACCGAGCTTGTTGTTCACTTCCTGCAATTCACTTTCCGGATCGCTGGCCGCTACAATGCCTGCACCAGCCTGGTAATAAAGGGTATTATTCCGGCTTAGGAATGTACGGATCATAATGGCATGGTTGCAGTTTCCGTCGAATCCCATGATGCCGATCGCTCCGCCATAATACCCGCGCGAAGTAGGCTCCAGGGCATCTATGATTTCCATGGCCCGGAATTTCGGCGCACCGCTTAAAGTTCCTGCAGGGAAACTCGTGGCCAGCAATTCAAAAGGATTGGTGCCCGGGAATACTTCTCCTGTTACTTCACTCACCATATGGATCACATGTGAATAGTAATTGACTTTTTTAAACTGGCTCACGTTCACATTGCCGCAATGGCGCGATAAATCATTCCTGGCCAGGTCAACCAGCATAACATGCTCGGCATTTTCCTTTTTATCCAGCATCAGCTTTTCCGCCAGTTTAATATCCGTTTCATCATCGCCGGTTCGTTTATACGTGCCTGCTATGGGATGGATCACCGCTTTACCATTTTGAACAATCAGCTGGCTTTCCGGCGAAGAACCGAACAGTTTGTATTCCCCGTAGTCGAAGTAAAAAAGATAGGGTGATGGATTAATGCTCCTCAGCGCCCTGTACACATTGAATTCATCTCCGTTAAATGACTGCTCAAACCGCCTGCTCAGCACAATCTGGAAAACATCTCCCCTGAAACAGCTGGCGATGCCATTTTTAACCATGGACCGGTAATCCTCATCGGTCATATTGCTTCTTTCAGATGCCAGCGCACGGAATGGAAATACCGGTACATCACGACTCCGTATAAGCGACTCTACCACGGATATTTCGGAAGGAAGTCCGCCTATTTTATTTTCAATCAGGTATAACTCTTCCTTAAAATGATCAATGGCAATCACATACTGGTATAGGCGGTACCGCATCAGCGGAATGCGGTTTCCATTCACCTGTTTATCTTTTAGCCGGATGGTTTCGAAAAACTGAACGGCATCATAGGATATATAGCCGAAAAGGCCCTGGCATACTTTTACCGGTTTTTCAGGTACGGGATTTACATCGAAACGATGAAGAAAGTCCAGCAATATCTCCGGCACTTCCTTCATTCCCTTTAACTCAATTTTTTCCGGAGGTAACCCCGGTAATTTATACTCAACCAATGCTTTATCACGGATTTCAATGCCGGCAATGGCATTGATACCGATGAATGAGAAGCTGTTTTCATGGGCATGGAAGTCGGCGCTTTCCAGCAATATGGTATCCCTGAACCGGTCGCGCAGCCTGAGGTAAATGCCCACAGGTGTGTGCACATCAGCCAGGAATTTTTTAAATACGGTTTCTATGATGATTTTCTTCTTCACGCGTTCACGTATAAAATGTAAAAGGCCCCGATACTATCGGGGCCTAATTATGTTAAGACATAGTTGCGACAGTACAGACCCCTAAGAAGTTGTATGCCACCACCAATGTTTATTGACTAAATTTTTCATGACTGTGCAAATATGTGGGTTATTCTGAATACCGCCAAAAAAAATATTACCTGCCATGTTAATATATACGCTCCATGGAATCATTTTAAAAAAAATACGTTTCTTCAGGGAATAAAACAATTACCGATGAGGGCAGCATTCCTGTTACTTATAGTTTTCTTAACCCTGACAGGCCATTCGCAGGATAAAAAGAATCCGGATGCCATCGTAGGCACCTGGCTTACCGGCGAAGGAAACGGAATGGTGGAGATCTACAGGAATGGCGAAAAGTTCCAGGGAAAGATTGTATGGCTGAAAGAACCCCTTGACGAAAAAACCGGTAAACCCAAATCAGACATTAATCACCCCGATAAATCCGTAAGGAACCGGCCAATACTCGGATTGGTGAACCTCTGGGGCTTCAGTTTTAATGGCAGGGATAAATGGGAAAACGGACGTGTATATGATCCTAAAAACGGCAAGGAATATAAATGTGTGATCACTGTTAAAGATCCGGAAACCATTGAAGTCAGGGGATACGTGGGCATCACATTAATTGGCCGCACGGATGTATGGAAAAGGCAAAGCCGTTAGATAGAATTGGCGGATTGCGGATTGCGGATTACGGATTGCGGATTGTGGATTGCGGATTGCGGATTTAAAAAGACTGAATGGTTTGATTGTTTAACTTTAATCGATTGTTAGTTCTCAAATCATAAACATCCAAATTATGTTCCACACACTTCAGGAATTTTATAATACCTGGAAGCACGAATCAGCTTCCACCATTTCGCTTTTTGAAAAACTTACAGACGAAAGCCTTGACCATAAAATATACGCTGAAGGAAGAACAATGGCACGGTTGGCCAATCATATCATCGAATCACTTTCTGAACTTCCCTCAAAACTTCAGCTGGGTATTGAAGAAGAGCATCCCGACTTTCATACGGCAGCTGAACTTATCCAAAGTTATAAACAGGCATCTGATCAATCTCGTGAATGTTATCAAATCAAAATGGACAGATGCCAGCCTCCTGGAAAAAAACAATATGTATGGGCAGGAATGGAAAAATGCCTTTTCATTATGGGTACTGGTTGGGCACCAGATACATCACCGCGGACAAATGACCGTACTGATGCGGCAGGCCGGGCTCAAAATCCCCGGATTATACGGTCCTGCCAAAGAAGAATGGGAAGCGATGGGGATGAAGCCACTTGACTGATATTTTTTTATAATACCTGATAATTATCTTCCTATGAAAAAGATATCGCTGGTTATATTACTACTTTGTATAAATGCTGTTTGCGTTGCACAACTAAAATCTACTACCAGTTTTGAACAATGGATTAGCTTGAAACAGGTGGGAGGAGCAGAGATGTCGCCAGACGGTAAAAACATTCTCTATTCCGTTACCAGCACAGACTGGACTGCAAATAATTATGATTCGGAATTGTGGCTGAGCAGGAATGGGGAAATACCATTCAGGTTAACGAATACCACAGGCGGCAGTAGCAGTAATGGAGTGTTTACGCCCAATTCACAATGGATCAGTTTTACTGCTGACCGCGGCAATAAAACCCAGATCTACCTCATTTCCATAAACGGAGGTGAAGCTTTCCCAATCACTAAAGATGATGATGGTGTTGGAAATTACCGTTGGAGCAAGGATGGAACAAAAATCGCCTATACCAAACCTGAAACAGATTCAAAAAAAGACAAAGGCAAAAAAGAAAGATATGGCGGCTTTGGCGTGGAAGGGGAAGAATTTAAAGTGAATCATTTATGGGTGTTGAACTTTTCTATTGATTCTATTATGAATGCCGGACTGCTTCCCTGTTACACAAAACCGGCTGACAGTAATAAGGTGAATCCTTCCTGTTATACTTTGCCTAAAGCTACCAGGCTGACAGAGGGAAGTTTTACTGTTTCGGGTTTTGAATGGAGCCCCGATAGCAAACAAATTGCTTTTACCAGGCAACCTGATCCCTTGATAAATTCGGGTGTGCATGCGGATATTGCGATAGTAAATATTTCCGATAAAAAAGTAAATACTGTCATCAGTAACCCTGCAGCAGATTTTTTTGGCACATGGAGCCCGGATGGTAAATCAATTTTGTATTCAAGTTCCCTTACCGATAGTATTTCACAGTATTTCCGTAATAACCGGCTTTTCATTTATGATATGGTTTCAAAAAAATCAAGGGAAATTCTTGCTGATATAGATGAAAATAAAAATGCCATGGACTGGAATACCCAGGGTATCTTTTATGGCGTTATGAATAAAATGAAAACCGGGCTGTTTCGATATGATCCTTCAACAGGACAGTCTATCCGCAATTCAAACCGGACTTGATGTCCCGGGTTTCGCATCATTTTCCAAAGACGGCAGCAGGATGGCCATTACAGGAAGGAATTTTGACGGTCTGAATGAGGTTTGGCATGGCAATTTACCTGGAAAAATGACTGCATTAACATCCGTGAATGACCAATTAAAAGGATGGAAAATTCCCACATCTGACATCATTCGCTGGAAAAGTAAGGATGGTGCTGAGATTGAAGGGGTATTGATTAAGCCTGTTGATTATAACCCAAGAAAGAAATATCCTTTATTGGTAGTTATACATGGAGGTCCAACAGGAACTGACAGGCCCGAACCTACACCAACTTATGTTTATCCCATTATTCAATGGTGTGAAAAAGGTGCTGTTGTGCTCCGTGTGAATTACAGGGGTAGCGCTGGTTACGGGGAAAAATTCAGGTCATTGAATGTGGAAAATTTAGGGGTAGGTGATATGTGGGATGTAATGAGCGGGGTCGATTTCCTTGCAAAAAAGAATATTATCGATACTACAAAAATGGGATGTATGGGATGGAGCCAGGGCGGATATATTTCTGCATTCCTCACGACCAATACGAATCGTTTTAAAGCCATCAGCGTTGGGGCAGGTATTTCCAACTGGGTTACTTATTATGTAAATACAGACATCACTCCATTTACCCGCCAATACCTTAAATCAACGCCCTGGGATAATATGGATATTTATCTCAAAACATCTCCCATGACCAATATTTCAAAAGCCTCAACGCCTACGCTTATCCAGCATGGAGAGTTCGACAAAAGGGTGCCCATACCCAATGCCTATGAACTATACCGAGGACTGCAGGACAGGGGCATAGCTTCCAAATTAATTGTTTATAAAGGATTTGGTCACGGCATCAACAAACCAAAGGAAAGACTGGCAGCCGTCTGGCATAACTGGCAATGGTTCAATCACTACATATGGGGCGAGCCTTTGGAAGAACTACCAGTTGGAGAATGATAATTTACAAAACTCCTTTTGTGCTCGGCAGATAATTGCTCATAGGGTCGCGCCTCACCGCCATACGTATTGCTTTGGCGAAGGCTTTGAAGATGGCTTCAATTTTATGGTGTTCATTTTCGCCACGGCATTCGATGTTCAGGTTGCATTTTGCAGCATCACTGAATGATTTGAAAAAATGAAAAAACATTTCGGTAGGCATCTCCCCTATTTTCTCACGCCTGAATTCTGCATCCCAAACGATCCAGTTCCTGCCGCCAAAATCTATGAGCACTTTGGCTTCCGCTTCATCCATCGGTAAGGCAAAACCATATCGTTCCATACCCCGCTTATCTGCAAGGCCCGATGGCAAAGGCTTCTCCCAAAGCGATACCGGTATCTTCAATAGTATGATGCTCATCAATATGGAGATCACCCTTAGCCTTAATGGCCAGGTCTATCTTACCATGACGAGCCACCTGGTCAAGCATATGGTCAAAAAAGCCAAGCCCGGTGTGGATATCTGAAATTCCCTTCCCGTCAAAATTCAATTCTACGGTTATCTGGGTTTCATTAGTCTTACGTACATGGCTAACCGTCCGAAGGCCCAGCTTTAAATAACTGTAAATTTCGCTCCATTCGCTTGTCTCCAGCCCTATCACAGAACGCAGTTCATCGATCCTGTCCTTTATCTCCCCCGCACCAAGTTCCGGATCAGTATTCAGCCAGATAGCCTTACAGCCAAGGTTTTTGGCAAGCTGTACATCCGTGATCCTGTCGCCAATCACGTATGAATGTGCGATATCATATCCTGGGTTATTGAGGTAACCGGAAAGCATAGCTGTCCCGGGCTTCCTGGTGGGCAAATGATCATGCGGAAAACTTCGGTCAATATGCTCGGCAGAAAAGACTATACCCTCGCCTGCAAAGCTGCTCATGACAAACTTATGAATGGTATTGAAATCCTTCTCAGCATACATGTCAGTTCCCAATCCATCCTGGTTGGTAACCATCACCAGTTCATAGTCGAGCTCTGCGGCTATCCGTCCCAGGTAGCGAAACACTTCCGGGTAAAATTCCAGCTTATCGAAACTATCGATCTGGTATGTAGGAGGTGCCTCCCTTATAATGGTGCCATCGCGGTCAATGAATAAAACTCTTTTCATATTATTGTTGTAACCCAGGGCTTGAATGGATCATGTGTACAATACATCCCGGAAAACCCTGACCCTGATAAATGCTTTTACTTTTTCTTTGCCGCCCTGACGGCTGCTACTTCTGCCGGTGAAATGGCCGATGCCTTGTTACCAAAACTATTTCTCACAAAGGTCAATACATCGGCTATTTCCTGGTCTTTAAGAAAATCATGCGATGCCATCACGTTATTATATACTTCACCATCGATTTCAATTTCCTCGTCAAGCCCGTTCAGCACAATCCCGATCAGCATTTTCTTGTCACCAAGTACGAAACTTGTTTTGACCAATGGCGGATTCAGGCGTGGAACACCTGTACCATCTGCCTGGTGACAGGCAAGACAATAGGTTTCATATACTTTTTTTCCCCTTGCAATTGAAGCCGCATGGCGAAGGTTGGGAAAATTGAACAGTTTTGGTTGAGGCACCGGAAGATGCATCAAAAAATTCCATTATTCCTGTCAATGCGATTATGCCCGCTACAGTGCATGCTATAAACTTAATCATCATTTTCCGCTATACGTTATTTTCCAAATAGTACCTTTCTGATCATCTGAAACATACAATGCACCGTCGGGTCCCTGTGCCAATCCTGTCGGACGGTAATCAGCCTTTCCCTGTGCTTTACCCGGACCGGCAAATCCATCTGCAAAAACTTCCCATTTACCATCAGGCATTCCATTCCTGAAAGGAACAAAAACAACATAGTACCCTTCCTGTGGTTCAGGGGAACGGTTCCATGATCCGTGAAAGGCAATGAAAGCGCCATTCTTGTATTTTGAAGGGAACATATCGCCTGTGTAAAATAATAATGCGTTGGGTGCAAGGTGTCCGGGGAATTGAACAATGGACTGGGTTTTATCCGGACAAACACCGGGCTTGTTCCGATCCCCGCCAAATTCGGGATTCAATAGTTTCTTCTGCTTTCCATTATCGAAATAACAATAAGGCCATCCTGCATCTGATCCTTTGGGTAACCGGAACATCTCTTCTGCGGGATTAACGGCACCTTCCTGCTGGTTAAATAATTCAGGGTAAAACTGGAATAACATATCCCGTCCATGCTGCATGGCATATAAGTCTTTCGCTTCGGCATTCCAGTCGAGCCCCACCACATTTCTCAACCCGGTGGCATAACGCACTCCCTGGGGGTATGACTGATTTTGCTGGTCGGCCCTGAATTGCCAGATACCGCCGGCTGTTTCAAGGATGGGACATGGTGTTTGTCCGGGTGATCCCTTTTTCCTGTCCTCCTCCTGGCATGCATTGGATGGCGCTCCGATATTGACATAAATATTTCCTGCATCATCCAGGGTTATGGATTTGGATGCATGCTGACGGCGATTTACCAGGTCCTTTACAATAGTTTCAGCATTTGCGGGAACAGCTACACCGCCTTCCATTTTATAGCGATATACAGCATCATCGGAAGATGCATATAAATAGCCATTTTTAATGGCGATACCGGTCCCGATATAATTCCCAAAACCAGTTGCCTTGTCAGCCACACCATCCTTGTTTGCGTCTGTAAGCTGGTAAATTCCATTGCCATCCTTTAACTTTTCCAGTTTCACATACACGTCACCGTTGGGAGCAACTGCCAGGTGACGGGCGCGCCCGAGGTTTTCATAAAATACCGAAGCATTGAAACCCGCAGGCAATACAAGTTGCTTTTTAGCTGTTGTATCAGTTCCTGTCTCTGTAGAATCACCTGAAATAACAAAAGATTCATTATCATTCTTTACATCATCACGCTCATGTATACTGGCATCGCCAGCTATGCAGGCAGATCCAATGATCATCATGAACATAAGAATGGAAAAATTCAACTTCATTTTCATAAAATTTTTGTGCATTAAAATTAAGTCATAATATACTCTTCCAGCTGTTTCAGCAACTGAAGGTTCTCCGATGGGGTGCCAACCGTTATCCTGAGGCAGTTTTCACAAAGCGACACATTGCTCCTGTTCCTGACGACGGTTCCCCTGCCGGCAAGGTAATTATACAAACCAAGTGCCTCTCTTGTTTTCACAAGGAGAAAATTGGCATCCGAAGGGAATACTTTTTCAACAACCGGTAACTGTTCCAGTGCTTTTGCCAGCTTTCCCCGTTCCTCCACCAGTATCCGGATCATATCATTGACATCTTCCACATGGTCCAGTGCCTGCAGGGCCAGTTCCTGTGCCGATTGGCTGATATTATAAGGTGGTTTGATACGATTCATGATATTAATGATGGCTTCGCTGGCAAAAGCCATACCGATACGTAATGCTGCCAGTCCCCAGGCCTTGCTCAGGGTTTGCAGGATCACCAGGTTGGGATATTCCGGCAAATCCGGTATAAAGGATCGCTGGCGGGAAAAATTGATATATGCCTCATCGATCACCACAATACCATCAAAATTATTCAGGATGATCTCCACATCATTCCGGTCAAGGGAATTCCCTGTAGGGTTATTGGGGGAACAGAGCCAGATGATCTTTGTATGTATATCGATGGCATCCTCAATGGCGTCAATATTAAGCTGGAATTCAGGCGTCAGGCTTACTTTCTTCAGATGGATATTATTAATGCGGGCGGAGACTTCGTACATGCCGTAAGTAGGCGGACAAACAATTACACTATCTATTCCCGGTTCACAGAATGCACGATATAAAATATCAATAGCCTCATCACTTCCGTTTCCCAAAAAAATACTTTGCACGGGAACGCCCTTGATGGCTGAAATTTTTTCCTTGACGGCCAGTTGCAGGGGATCAGGATATCGGTTATACCACTTCGTTAGTGGAGATCCAAGACTGTTCTCATTGGCATCAAGATAGATGTCGGCCTTCCCCTTAAACTCATCCCTGGCCGAGGAATAAGGCACCAGGTTCCGGATATTTGGCCTGGTGATGGCTTGTAAATCAAATGGCATTATGGTCAATTTTTCTGCTCAGTGAAAAATAAAATAATTCTGGCTGTAAGATGCATACTTCATCAAACAAACCTTATCCTTACGGCTTCTGCATGAGCCTTCAGGCCTTCATGCTCTGCCATGGCAGTTACTGCAGGCATAATGGATTTCAATCCTGAACGACTGAGTTGCTGGAAGGTGATTTTTTTTACGAAACTATCCACGCTAACCCCGCTGTATGCCCTGGCATATCCGTTGGTGGGCAGTGTATGATTGGTGCCGCTGGCATAATCACCAACGCTTTCGGGAGTATAATGACCCAGGAAAACTGATCCTGCATTGGTCACTTCCCTCCCCCATTTCTCAGCTTCATCGCTGGCAATGATCAGGTGTTCGGCAGCATAGGCATTTACCAGCCGCATCGCTTCTTCCATCGATGTAAATACAATGGCCCTGCTGTTTTCCAGCGCTTTCGCGGCGATATCCTTTCTTGGCAAAAGCTCCAGTTGCGATTGTATTTTTGATAATACTTCCTGCACAAGTGCTGACGATGTAGTGACCAGCAATACCTGTGAATCAATTCCGTGTTCTGCCTGTGATAAAAGATCTGCTGCAATAAAAGAAGCGTTCGCCGTCTGGTCGGCGAGTACACATACTTCACTCGGACCGGCAGGCATGTCAATCGCCAAACCATCCTGCTGTACCAGTTGTTTGGCAGCAGTTACGTACTGGTTACCAGGCCCGAAAATCTTATATACTTTTGGAATTGTAGCTGTTCCATAAGCCATCGCCCCGATGGCCTGAACACCACCCACTTTAAAAATCCGGTGAATACCCACAAGGTCTGCGGTAAATAAAATTGCCGGATCGAGGTCCCCGTTTTTACCCGGCGGCGAGCATAATATTATTTCACCACATCCTGCAATGGAAGCAGGTATTCCAAGCATGAGAATGGTGGAAAATAATGGCGCAGTGCCTCCCGGAATATATAGTCCAACTTTATCGATACCTATGGATTTTCTCCTGCAGATAATGCCCGGCATGGTCTCTATGGTGGATTCAGGCTGTACCTGCTGCTCATGAAATAACCGGATATTTTTTGCAGCCGTAGTGATGGCTTCTTTCAGTTCCGGCGAAAGTTGTGAAGATGCTGCCCTGATTTCCCTGGCGCTTACTTCTGTTTTTCTTTGCTTTACCCCATCAAACATCGCTGTATATTTTCTCACGGCCCTATCCCCCTTCATCTTTACCTGCAGCAATATTTTGCGGACCGATTTTTCCATTGATGTTGCATCGGCTGCGGGCCTTTCCAGCAATACTCCCCAGTCTTTTTGCTCCGGATTAATAAAAACCTGCATGCTTTAAGATTATATGATCATTTTTTCAATAGGCACTACCAATATACCCTGGGCGCCGGCATCTTTTAACTGCTCAATGATATCCCAGAAAGTATCTTCACTGAGCACACTGTGCACGCTGCTCCATCCGGATTCTGCGAGCGGGAGGATGGTCGGGCTTTTCATCCCGGGAAGCAGGGCAAGGATCTTTGGTAAATTATCATTGGGAGCATTGAGAAGGATGTATTTGTTCCGTTTTGACTTTTTCACGGCCCTGATGCGGAACAATAATTTTTCCAGGATTAGCAATTTCCCGGATGACAATTTTCCATTCCTCACCAACACAGCTTGCGATGATAGTATGGTTTCCACTTCCTTCAGTCCGTTCATAAACAAAGTTCCACCGCTGCTTACCAGGTCGGCAACCGCATCTGCGAGTCCGATCCCCGGGGCTATCTCCACTGATCCGCTGATTTCATGTATCTCCGCGCTTACACCCTTTTGATCAAGATACTGACTCAACAGCCGTGGGTAGCTGGTGGCAATTTTTTTTCCCTGTAGGGATAAAGCATTGTCAAATTCCATATTCCGTGGTACGGCCAGGGATAACCGACATTTGCCGAATCCCAGTTGTTCTATAACTTCCACGGATCTGCCTTTTTCAAGTAATACATTTTCACCCACTATGCCAACATCTGCCACTGCATCTTCCACGTACTGGGGGATATCATCATCCCGGAGGAAAAATACTTCCAGTGGAAAGTTATCAGATTCTGTTTTCAGCCGGTCCTTGACATTACGCAGGTCGATCCCGCACTCCTTCAGCATACTGATGGAATCTTCATATAACCTGCCGGATTTCTGTATTGCAATCTTTAGTTTCATTATTTCATTTAATCTTTCAACAAACGGACATAAAAAAAGGCCTACATAATGTAAGCCCTTCATGTTTTATCAGGTATGCATAAAACAACACCGGCTTACCAGCTTGGCAAGTGATGATGATGATGTTTCTGCATGTACATATTCATTATGCGAAAATAGGGAAAAATAGAAAATGAAAACGCCCTTAAACAAAAAATCAGCTTTACTTTTAAGTTTATAAGATCAATATGAGGCTATTCCTTGTTTTCCTGTTGTCTGTTTCCATCTTTCAAAATCCGCGTGCACAGGCTGTTCCCGACGGTTTGTACGAGGCGGGGGGTATATTTTCCCCCAAGATATCAGCTTATACCCCAGATCAGAAGATCCAATGGCAAAAACCAGTGATCATGGTCAACCTCTACCCTGGCTTTGCTGCAGTTAAATCCTCATATGACCTGTTTAATACAGATACCCTTCCCTGTAAAGTCATTATAGTCGTACCTGATTCCGGGAATTTGGCAGATCCCGCCGCAGTTACTGTTCGGGTCCGACCCACACCAGTGATCCGGCTTTTGGTGGATGATTCCCTGGTAAGGAGCATGAAATCTGCAAGCGCACCCGGATTGCATTACGAATTCGACATCCCCGCAAAAAAAACCATCCATCTAAACATTTACCAGATCACCCAAAATAACCAGGCCCGGTTATTCCGTGAAGGCGAGTCAAGGACAGGAAATGCCATCGCCTTTTCCTGCAGTCCATTACAAAAACAGGATACCACTACACTCACGGTAATGGTCAGGTTAATAGATCCGCTCACCCTGACCAATGTACTTGGTGTATCCCCCGGAAAGAAAGCCAGGGGAGATTTACGTCACCTTCTGTATGAAGCTTCAGGTTCTGCCTATGCACCCCTTGTTATCTGGTATGAAGGGGCTCCACCTGACTTCAAATTCACTAAAAATATTCTGCCTGATGCAGATCTACTTTTCAGTGAAATCGATAAATTTCCTGAAGCTGAATTTAATAATCCTTTATTTACAGTGATTGACAGGTATAATTTCAGCACTAATCCAAAAAATCCGCTGGCTGCCGTATTATATTTCATGATGTTCTTTGCACCCTGGATCATCCTTATTGCATTCATTATTTTTCTGTTGAAAAAACCTAAGAAAAAAAGCATTCAAACCTGATCATCATTACATTTATACCATGAAAAAATTACTGTTTCTCCCGGTTGCCATTATTGTTGCATTGACGATCATCATGTCTTATTCGGTTAAACCTGGAATACAAATTAGTGTGGTCGGATGAATTCGACAGGGCGGGACTTCCCGATCCTTCGAAATGGAATTATGATACCGGCGGTAATGGCTGGGGTAACAATGAATTACAGTATTACACGCAGTCGCGCAAGGAAAATGCCCGCGTGGAAAATGGCCTGCTCATTATTGAAGCACGCAGGGAAAAATGGGAGAACAGGGAGTATACCTCATCACGGCTGGTAACCAAAGGCAAGGGCGACTGGCAATATGCCAAAATAGAAGTCAGGGCGAAATTGCCTAAAGGTCTTGGCACATGGCCGGCGATCTGGATGCTGGGTTCAACAACACCTTTAAAATGGCCTGATGACGGCGAGATTGATATTATGGAACATGTGGGATATGATCCGGGCCAGGTGCATGGTTCGGTACATTGTAAAAAATATTATCATGTAATCGGCACCCAGAAAACAGGCAAAACCACGGTTCCTGATTTTGCGGATGAATTTCATGTATATGAAGTAGAATATACAAAAGACTCTGTGATTGTTGGAATAGACGGTAAGCCCTATTTCAGGTTTGCGAATGAGCATAGCGGTTATGATGCATGGCCCTTTGACAATAAAATGCACCTGCTGCTGAATATAGCAGTGGGGGGCAACTGGGGAGGAGCCAAAGGTGTTGATGAAAATATCTGGCCGGTGAAGATGGAAGTGGATTATGTGAGAGTCTACCAGAAATAGTTGGCGGTTGACGGATTAAATTAAATCAATATTTTACTGCCTGACCAGTCAAACTAATTTATATTGCCGGCACGTTATACTTCATTTCCTTTCAATTTTAGTTCATCATTATGGTAAGCAAAATAACTCCCCTGCAACAAAGCCGGTTATTCGCCGGCGTGGTATTTTTTCTGAGTTTTCTCGCTTTCCTTGCTGCCTTCGGAAAGGATAAGGAAGTCGGACCGGAATTAGGGGGCCTGATCATATGGGTTGCAATTATCGAGTTTGTTCACGGATTCAGGAGATCATCTGCTGACCAACGGCAAATGGCCTGGAAAAGTGCGGCCGTAAGTCTTTTCATCGGCATCCTGCTGATCAATGCCCCCCTGCTGATCACCGGTGCAATGGCTATTTTTATAGCCATCAGTTTCCTGGTTGACGCCATTATCTATATACGTCATGCCATCCGGGAAACGGACCCTCAAAAAAGAAAGAAAGACTGGCTTGCTGCATCGGGAAATATTGGCGTTTTTCTGTTCATACTGTTGTTCCAAAAGAAGAGTCTTCATATGGCATTGTCCATAGGCATAGGGTTACGTTTTATTGGTACCGCATTGAATATTTTATCCGCCAAAACAGGAAAATTGGATCATGTAAGCGAGGATATCATGAAAAGCATGCACATGACTGACAATGAGGAGATCGTTTCGCTGGCGGAGAAGATGGAAAAAGAAGAAGCAGTAAGGGCCCCGATCGATAAAAGCTGGATCATCACATTCATCCTGATATTATTTTTTATTCACCTGGGCAGGATGGGTTTTGACCGGAGTTATCTGGGTATTCTCTCCCCTCTGCTTGCTGTGATAGGCGATATGGCCATTGCACTCATTATTACCTATGGAATCATAGCCCCCATTGTGTTAAGTTTCAGGCAACTCAGTTTGCCTGTTGAAAATCAGTTCTGGAAATGGGTTCAGGCAATTCCTCCTTCAGCAAGAAAAACCATCAGTTTTAGAAGCCTGGTACAGTTTTTCCTGGAAAGAAGGTTGATTACACGTATCCGTTTACGCAAGGCAGGATATTCTTCCCGGACAGCACTTAGGTCAGGACTTAAAATAGGCCTGCCCTGGTCTGCTTTGCTGGCTGCCATTATGCCTGTGCTGGGAATGAGCTGGTACTTTGATACAGAAAACTGGGCATCCGGTGTTTGGGACACCTGGGCCGCCAAAAGAGCTGATACATGGAGGTATAATATGGCATCGTCTACGGGCATTCCCATAACTGCAAATTCTTTCCGGATGAAACCGGAAGGAGTGAATGATAATGGAGACTTTTCATTTGTAGTGATCGGGGATCCGGGAGAAGGAGATGCTTCGCAGCTGATCCTTAAAGACATGATAACAAAAGTTACTGGTGAACCAGGGGTGAAATTTGTGGTCATCTCTTCTGATGTCATTTACCCCACAGGGTCCATGAATGACTATGAAAAAAAATTTTATCTGCCCATGAAGGGTGTAACCAAACCGGTGTATGCCATTCCAGGTAACCATGACTGGTATGATGCATTGGAAGGATTTGTCGCTAATTTTTATGAACCTGAAATGGCCAGGGTATCCATGAAGGCACGGGTGAATATGGACTTTAATATTTCCTCCACAACTGAAAATAAAATTGATAACCTCATCAGTACTGCTGACATACTCAGGAAAGAATATGGAGTGCCAACCGGTTTTCAACAGGCTCCGTATTTCCAGGTTAGCAATGGAAATTTCGTACTGATTTGTCTTGATACAGGCGTTAAACGGCAACTGGATTCCCTCGAAATGACCTGGTTGAAAACAGTACTGGAGAATAGCAAAGGTAAATTTGTTATGGCTTTGCTCGGGCATCCATTTTATGCCATTGGTGAATACCAGGGAAGCCTTAATCCCGAATTTGAAAAACTGCATGCATTACTCAGGTCATATAAAGTACCCGTGGTAATGGCCGGTGACACCCATGATTTCGAATATTATAAAGAACTCCCGCAGCAAAATGATGAATCATATCATGCATCATTTTGTAAACGGTGGCGGCGGGGCATATTTAAGCATCGGAACCGCTATGGCAAAAGCGGAAAACATGCCTACTAAAGATTATGCATTTTATCCCAGTTATGCGCCCCTGGTAAAAAAAATAGAAAACAATACCGCCTGGTACAAATATCCCGCATGGTGGTATACACGGAAATTTGACGGATGGCCGTTCAGCGCTGAGTGGCTGTCTGCGGCATTCGATTATAACGTATCACCCTTCTTCCAGAGTTTTATGGAGATCCGTGTGCAGAAATCCAATAACCGCGTACTGTTCATTCCCTATTCACAAAACGGAAGGCTGAAATGGAAAGATATAACCAGTACGGAAGGTGCCCGAACCAACGGCGCTTCACCGGATGACCTGGCAGAATGGTCATTGCCCCTGAAATATTAATTTTATCCACATGAAAAATATTTTCATTCTTATTACTGTATGCCTGCAGTTTTATTCCTTTTCATCAGCACAAATCAATGTAATGCCCTATCCATCCTCGGCCATCAGCGGGGAAGGAAAATTCAGGTTAAATAAATCATTTACCATCTCCATCAGCCAGCCAAAAGACAGCTTATTGCTGAACGCGGCCAACCGCATGCTACATTCCTTAAACCGAAAGACATCGCTTTTCTTCCCCCAGGAATATATCGTTCCCGGAAAAAATGATGCCGGTGCCACCTGCTTAATAAAATCGGGTAAACCCGGCAATTTTCAACCGGGAATGGATGAATCATACAAATTAACGGTAACCAATACACGAATACAGCTGGATGCACCGACGTCCATTGGCGCACTCAGGGGGATGGAAACCCTTATCCAGTTGTTGAATACGGATGAACAGGGATATTATTTCCCTGTGGTCGGGATCTCTGACAAACCAAGATTCGGGTGGAGAGGATTGATGATTGATGTTTCAAGGCATTTTATTCCTCCTGGACGTACTGAAACGGAATATTGATGCCATGGCTGCAGTGAAACTGAATGTATTGCACCTTCACCTTACCGATGATGAAGGATTCCGCATGGAATCGAAAGTTTATCCAAAACTCCACCTGCTGGGATCTAATGGCAATTATTATACGCAGGCGGAAATGAAAGGGCTTGTTGAATATGCCAGGCTGAGGGGTATTATGGTTGTTCCTGAATTTGACCTTCCCGGCCATGCCCGCAGCTGGTTTGCAGGATATCCCGAGCTCGCCAGCACACCCGGGGTTTATGAACCCGGACATCGCTTTGAAATGAAGGGAACCGAATCACTCCCGGAAATCATGACTCTGTTGAACACAGCACCAACACCCACCATTGATCCTACAAAAGAATTTACCTACCAGTTCCTGGATAAACTGATCGGTGAAATGTCAGCCATTTTCCCTGCTGCGTATTTTCATATCGGTGCCGATGAAAATAACGGTGTTGCCTGGAAAAACAATCCCGCCATCGTGGCCTTCATGAAAAAGAATAACATCCCTGATGCAAAAGCGCTGGAACATTATTTCGTCATGCGCATGTATACCATCATCAAAAAACATAAACGTACACATGGTGGGATGGGAAGAGCTTTTCAATAAGGATCTACCAAAAGATGTTATCGTACAAAAATGGAAGCCTGAGGTGGCTATGATGGGGGCACCCCTGAAAGCCGAAACCATTATCGCGCAGGGTAATCCTGTTATCATTTCCTCCGGCATATACCTTGATCATCATATGCCTGCTCATGCCTATTATATGAATCCTGTTTTTCCAAAGGCTGAGATTACAGATCCTGTAATAAAAGCGTAAAATGCTGGGCGGAGAAGCTGCACAATGGACAGAGATCGCAGACTGGGAGAATATTGAAGGCAGGATCTGGCCAGGAACAGCAGCCATTGCAGAACGGTTATGGTCACCTGCCAGTGTTATTAATATCGATGATATGTATGAAAGGCTGAATGTACTTAACCTTCACCTCGACGAATCAGGGCTTCAGCATTTCGGCAACCAGGAAAAGGCATTAAGACGCTTATCAGGAACACAGGACATTGCACAGCTAAAGCAAATAACGGATGTTTTAACACCGGTACGGGGATATAAAAGATTATTTGGAAGGATGTCAAAGCCAGTGCAGGCAAATTATACCACAGCCCCATTAAACCAGGTTGCGGATATTGTATTTGTTGACAGCAGGAGTAAAAGGCAATTCCGACAAGAATGTATCCGTTTATCTTCAGCAGAAAGATGACACAGGCAGAGCAGGCAGTAAAGCAACAATTACAGTCATGGATAATCGCAGAAACAAACCTTGGGGCACTTAAGACAAAAAACTGCAATGGCTGATGTTTCTGCTTCATGCAAAAAATCTTTCTGCATTATCAGCCGCCGCACTAGAAGCGATGGACCTGAGCAAAGAGCGGCACTACCGGGGAAGATTGGCTGAATGCAAAAAAAGAACTGATCAAAAAATCATCGGTGGCTTCGGGAGATGTGGAACTTGCCGTTATCCCTGAACTGGAGGCATTGATTACAGGAATACTCAAACCAGAACCTCTTCAATATCCTTTATTCTGAATAATGGATTAGCTCATTTTTTTCGCATCTTCCAGGAACTTTGCAAGGCCGATGTCGGTCAGCGGGTGTTTAAGCAGGCCAAGGATTGAATCAAGCGGACAGGTGCAAACATCAGCGCCAAGTTCTGCAGCTTTTACAATATGCAATGGGCTCCTTATGGAAGCCGCAAGAATTTCGGTTTTATATTTCTGAAGGCTGTAGATATGTGCCATCTGGCCGATCAGTTCCATTCCATCCCAACTACTGTCATCAATCCTTCCAATAAAGGGTGAAACGTATGTAGCGCCAGCTTTTGCGGCGAGGATGGCTTGCCCTGCTGAAAACACCAGTGTGCAATTGGTACGGATGCCATTATCGGTAAACCATTTCAGCGCTTTTACACCCTCCTTGATCATGGGAACCTTCACAACGATATTGGGATGAATGGCAGCCAGTTCCTTTCCTTCAGCCACAATACCATCAAAATCTGTACTGATCACTTCAGCGCTGACGTCTCCATCCACCAGGTCACAGATGGCCTCGTAGTGTTTGAATACATCAGATTTGCCTTTAATCCCCTCTTTAGCCATTAGGGACGGGTTGGTGGTTACACCATCCAGTACACCAAGATCATTAGCTTCCTTAATCTGGGCAAGATTGGCAGTGTCAATAAAGAATTTCATTGTGCTGTTTTTGAATTTATCCGCAGATAATTAAGGGAAATAAAAAATGGCAGGTTACTTACATCACACCGCTCAACCACCTACCCTTGCTGCCTTCCGACCCTGGGGGAGTTCAGCAGGAGCTGGTCGTGCAAGACCTGCCGGCGCGAAGATAAGGAATTTACGGATTAGCGGATTTACGGATTGGCGGATTTTTTAATCAATTCGGGAAATTGTGAATCCGCAAATACGCCAATTCGCTAATCCGTAAATCTTATTTCGGCCTGTTCAATAAAGAATTCAATCTCCTGATGCCGAGCAACTGGTCATACCTTCCTCCGAGTTCCCGGTAATAAACGAGCACGAGGTAACTGTTTTCTGTTTCCCATACATTACCTTCTGTCTGATCAGTATAAAATGCGGTTTCCCTGCCGTTGTGAAGCGCATATACATAATCGTAATATCCCTGCTTCAGGAATATGTCTGTTTCATATTTCCCGGTTTCCCTGTTAAAGGTGAGCCTGGAACCTTCATTTTTTCCGTTTCCGGTAATCTCACCGAATACATAAAGATCCCCATTCCGGAAAGGAATGCCGCCGGGGGGAACAAAACTGAAATGAACAGTGGCATATTCCGCTTCCCAGAACGGATTGATTCGTTCTGTAGTCTCATTGATAAACATTCCATTAAGATCATCGAAGTAGTAATATGGTAAACTAACCCTGGGATTCTCTTCCTTTACATTAAGCAGGAAACTGCTGTCGGTGTTTTCCTGGCTGGTGATCCTGTCACCCAGCAGCCTGAAACTTCTCAGGTTTAGCCATCTCCATTCACGCATGGCCGGAAAAAGCATTTCCTGTTCATTCACAAATTCAAGCATATCCGGCCTGATATAGGTTGGTGAAATGGTTGTGATGGAATTATCCCACCGGAAATTCTGAAGTATATTGATTTTTACCTGCTGCTGCGGGTATCTTACATCAATCCCCTTTGTACTAACTTGCACGAGTAACCGATGATGGGTGCGGAAGTACTGCTGTGCAAAGGGCTGTTGAACCTGTGCGGAAACGCCGAGGCGATTGTCCACCACCAATAACCTCCGTGTGAATGCCAGTTGGGAAGTATCCCCGTTCAGAAAAACCTTAAGTACATAGTTTCCGCTTTTGAAGGGCATCAGGTTCCTGTCGGGCAAGGTAGCCTGGTAATGGGTATAGCGGCTGATCTGAGCAGAAGAAAGCCGGTATGTATTGATCCTTTGTTGTGTAAATCCCTTTACATAATCATAATATCCCAGCTGGGCCTGCGACCAGTCTGCATTCCTGAGTTCCAGGGTATAATAATAATACTTTACATCACCGTCCATGTCATCAAAGTTCAGTTCCAGTTTATCTGCGCCGTTCATGGCAATTATGGGATAGGATACCGGATCTCCGAACATATTGAATTTCACTGTCCGGATATTCTTCATATAAACCTCCTCCGGAAATCGCTGACCGAATCCGGCCTTGATAATTAAGAAAAACAATACTGCGGCAAACCCTGAACGCATGGAAAATGATTTATCTTCACAAATTACTAAATCACCAGTATCTGAACTTCCCGTTTTTCATTGCCAAAAGGATTGCATTCAACAGTCAGCCTTCCTTTTCACGTTTCATCATACGTTTATCAGTAGCTGCAACGGCGCTGAGTGTAGCAGCAATGGTACTCTCCCTGTCGTTTGTAAATGGTTTCCAGAAGGTGGTCAGTGAAAAGGTGTTCAGTTTCTGGGGGCATGTGAGGGTGCAGCATTTTGAACCATTCAAGGTATCCATTGCAGAAGAATATCCCATTCAAAAAAATGATACTGCAGAACTGGTGGTGAAAGCCGATTCCAGGGTAAAATATTTACAGGTTTATGCCACAAAATCTGCCATTCTTAAATCTGCGGAAACCATTGAGGGCGTGCTTTTTAAAGGAGTGGACAAGGATTACCATTTTGAAGGGATAGAATCCTTTCGTGTAAAGGGAAGGTGGCCGGCATTGAGTGACAGCAGCTACTCCAGTGAAATGATGATCTCCCAATACCTTGCTGACCAGCTTAACATGGATACAGGCAGTAGTTTGCTGATTTATTTCATTCAACCCGGACAGGAAAGGCCGCGTACCCGGAAACTCAGGGTTTCTGGTATCTATAAGACAGGCATTGAGATATACGACAGGAATTTTGTACTGGGCGATATCAGGCTGATCAGGCGGTTAAATGACTGGGACAGCAGCATGATCGGAGGTTATGAAGTGGTCCTGGATGATTATAACCAGATGGATGAAGTAAGCGCAAGCACTTATGAGCAGCTGCCTACCGGTTGGGATAGTAAAACGATGAAGGAGATTTATCCTGAAATATTCGACTGGCTAAACCTTCAGAATACCAATAAATTCATTCTTCTGTCGGTAATGACAGCCGTTGCCGTGATCAACCTCATCACATGCCTTATTATCCTGGTGCTTGAAAGAACAAGGATGATCGGTGTATTGAAAGCACTGGGTAGTTCCGACTGGAATATACAGCGGATATTCATGGTACAAGGCGCATATATAACCATCCTTGGGGTGATCTGGGGCCTGGTGATTGGCATTGGGTTAAGTATCCTGCAGTTAAAAACAGGTTTTATCAAACTAAATGAAGAGGCATATTATATGTCGGTGGCCCCTGTTGATATCATCTGGTGGCAGGTTATTGCAGTAGCTGCAGGCACATTTATCGTCTGTTTCCTTATCCTGCTCATTCCATCTCTCATCAGCAGGAAGATCAGTCCGGCTAAGGCCATACAGTTTAGTTGACGGTTGACGGTTGACGAGTTGACGGTTGAGGGTAAATACAATAACAAACAACTATTAACCATTCACTAACCCTCAACTGTCAACCTCAACCGTCAACCAATACAGAAGTATTCCCGTCGCCACAGCAGCATTAAGTGATTCCGTTTCTCCCCCGCCCGGTATCCTGACTTTTACCGTTGCCTTTTCAAGGATTTCCCGGCTGATCCCTTTTGATTCATTTCCAATGACCAGGAAGGCCTCTTTTTCTTTTTTTATATTTTGCAGCACTGACCCTTCCAGTGAGCTGGCCATGACCGGGATATGAGGCCATTGATCAATAAATGAAACCAGTTCCCTGTACATGATATTCATGCGGAAAATACTCCCCATGGTAGACTGAATGACTTTAGGATTATAACAATCAACACAACCCTCTCCGCAAATGATATTCCGTATACCAAACCAATCTGCAGTGCGGATAATAGTGCCAAGATTACCGGGGTCCTGAATTGCATCCAATAATAAGGTGATCCCCGGGAATGCAGTAACTGTTGTTTTCTGTGGCATATGCAGGATGGCCAGTACAGGTCCGGGGGTGGACAGTGCTGAAATCCTTTTCATATCCGCTTCGCTGACAGTGATGATCTCTATGCCTTTGGGGAGGACCGGAAAACCTGGCTTATCGAGCCATTCTGGACTGGCATAAATCCTGCTGATGGAAGATATATCTCCATTCATTGCTTCAGACAGCAATTTCGGCCCCTCAATGATATACTGGCCGTATTGTTCCCTGAATTTTTTATGGACTAAAGATTGGATATATTTGACATGCGTTTTACTCAGCATTGGTGATCATCATTATGCCCTTAATCCATTTAAAAAATCGTTTTTCTGCATTAATCGTGGCATTAGGGGTATGCATTAGTGTAATTCCTTCCTGCACCATTGTAAAACATTACCCGAAAAATACCCCCTTTATATACGAAAATACTGTAAATATTAACGGTAAGGTTGATAAGGACAAGAAAGGGGAACTCAAAGATGCACTGATGGGACAGATAGAAGACAGTGCAATGGTAAGGTCTAATACGGAACTACCCTGGCCCAAGTTTCCCTTCGTAATACCCGGACCTGTCATCAACCGGCCAAAACCATTTGACACAGTGCATGTGATACAGTCGACCTACAACATGCACTACCTGCTGCGCAACAAAGGATACCGGAGTAACGCCGTTACCTTTGACAGTTCAATTAAAATCGTAAAGGACCAGCAAAGGGTTAAGGTCAATTATATAGTAAATACCGGCAATGTATACCGACTGAACAAAATTGTTTTTTCTTTATCCGATTCCAATCTTCAGCGGATTGCCCTGGAAAACAGCAAAAGCTCGTTACTAAAACCCGGTGATCCGATGGATTACAGCAAGGTTAATGATGAAATCAACAGGCTTATTAATATTTACCAGAATAACGGTTATTACAAGATTATCCAGGGAAGAGATATTCGTGGAAGCCGACTCAAGCTATAAGGAACTAATAGATCCTTCGATCGACCAGTTTGAATACCTGAGAAGGCTTGCTGAAATCGAACAAAAATACAAGAACAATCCGCAGGTGGATGTCTATATCCGTCAACGTTCATTAAAAGATACCACCAGGGTAGTACCTTACAGGGTGGGCAATGTTATTGTATACAGTGATGCACCTTCAGATTTTTCACTTGCCAGTCGCGATACCACGCAAACAGATATAAACGGATACAGGATTATTTCATTCAACAATACCTTCCGGCCAACATTTATAATAAAATATATTGAGCTCAAACCTGGTGAGCTATATAAACTGGAAGATTACAGCCAGACCCTCAATAATTTCAACCGTCTCGGCGTATGGTCCAATATCAATATCATTTCCAGGGTCAATGACAGTGCTCAAACCATCGATTACCTGCTAAGGCTGACGCCAGCTAAAAAACAATTTTTCAGTGTAGACCTGGAGGGAAGCAGTGTATTAAATACCGACCAGCTGGTAATGGTAGGAACCGGAAAGATTGGACTGGCCGTTAACTTCCGGCTGAAAAACAGGAATATTGGCAAAAGGGCAATCCAACTGGAAAACACCCTCAGGACAGGTATTGAATTCAATGATTTCACCAAAATACTTATCTGGTGAAATCACTCTCTCCAACCGGATTACCATACCATGGCTGATGACCCCCTTCAGCCCGAAGTTTGAAAAACGTTTTAAAAGTGCAAAAACAATTGTCTGCTGCCGATTTCTCCTATATCGACCGGTTTCAATACTATGTGCTTCGCACTTTCAATACATTCTTTGGTTATGAATGGAAGACCAGCCCCGAAATAACCTGGCAGTTCAAACCTATCAATATTGAATACACCAATTTCAACCCCGACAGTCTGTTTAAGGATGCCATACAGGATTATCCGCTGCTGTTATATTCATATAATGACGGTCTGATTATCGGAACTAACGGATCCTATAACCGCACATTTAATCCTCCAACAGCGAAACATATCAATAGTATAAGGATTTACGCAGAAGAATCTGGCCTGCTGACGGGATTAATACTAAAAGACCTGACCAAGGAAGGTTCTGCCCTGCAGGACCTTTACCGTTTTGTAAGGCTTGATATTGATTTCAGGCATTATATTAAATACAAAAAATCATTGCTTGCCTTCAGGGCATTCGCCGGTTACGGATATGCATTCCGGACAGAAAGTTCACCAGACGAAGTAACCCTGCCTTTCTTTAAAAGTTATTTTGCAGGCGGACCAAATAGCATGCGTGGCTGGCAGATCAGGAAACTGGGAATCGGGTCAAATATATTCTTTGATACGTTGGGCCTTTCGAAAGGCACTCCGGGAGCTTTTAACGATAAATATGCGGATATCCGGCTGGAAGCAAATATGGAATATCGTTTTAACCTGTTCCGGATTTTTGGATTCTGGCTTCGCGGCGCTTTGTTCACTGATATTGGTAATATCTGGTTTCGCCAAAACCAGGTTAACAACGCACCTGACGCAGTATTTTCCTTCAATAAACTATATAAAGATATCGCCATTGCCTCAGGCTTCGGTGTAAGGATGGATTTTACCTATTTTATACTTCGCTTTGACCTGGGATATCCTTTAAAAGACCCAAGGTACGGGCCCGACAAAGACCCAATAACAGGATTTTATTCCACGCAAAAGAACGGCTGGTTTGTAAAGGATCACTGGAATGATCCGACATTGCAATTTGCCATCGGATATCCATTTTAAGTCTTCAACATCTGACACCTAACCTTTAGCCCTATAGTGCAGTTTCTTTCAGCGCCTTTATTTCCTGTTCAAATTCCTCCACAGATTTGGCATCCTGCAGCAGGAATTCCCCGATCCTGGTGCGGCAGAGTGAAGAAAGGTAACCACCACAACCCAGTTCAGCGCCAAGGTCATTGGCAAGGCTTCGTATATACGTCCCCGTTGAACATACCACTTTGAAATGAATGACGGGCAATTCCACCCCGGTAATATCAAAACTGTAAATGGTCACCTGCCGGGGATTCATTTTAACCTCCTCGCCCCTCCTTGCCAGTTTATATGCAGGCATTCCGTCTTTTTTAATGGCCGAATGTGCCGGAGGAACCTGTTGAATGATGCCCGTAAACTTCCTGGTTGCCGCTGAAATCATTTGCTCCGTTACATGATGGTAGTCCTTCTAGCATGCTCCGGAGATGATTCAAGGTCAAATGTTGGGGTTACTGCCCCAATGGTAATCGTGCCGGTATATTCCTTTTCCCGGGCCATGTATTCATTGATCTTCTTGGTGAATTTCCCGGTACAAACGATCAGCAGCCCGGTGGCAAGGGGATCGAGCGTGCCGGCATGCCCTACCTTGCTGATGCCGGTAAGGATGCGTATTTTTTTCACGACATCGAAAGATGTCCACCGCAATGGCTTATCCATCAGGATAACTTTACCAAGGGCATATTCGTCTTTCCAGCTTTGTGTTGTCAATTCCATTGATTAAACCGGTAAAATTAAAAACTAATGGGTTCAGTTCAATGATTAGTTTTTAAATTCGCGGCTTAATATTTTCCATGACACTGATCCAGCATAGTGATGAAAAAGTGCGGTTTCAGCAACAGGCTGATAATGCCCGGAATTATGTAGTACCATTTATTGAAAAGGAACTCAGCATCATTCCAGGATTAAAAGTCATGGATATCGGTTGCGGGGATGGCGGTGTACTGATTCCTTTCCTGGAGAAAGGATGCCAGTGCACCGGTATTGAGCTGGATGAAATGAAGTCTGGTTTCGCCAGGAATTTCCTGTCGGCCTATATTGAAAGTGGAAAAGCAGAGATAATCAACCAGGACATTTATGAAGAAAAGGCATTGCAAAAATATGCCGGGCAGTTTGATATAATCCTGCTGAAAGATGTTATAGAACATATTCCGGGCCAGGATAAATTTATACCATATCTCAAAAAATTCCTGAAACCCGGGGGTTATGTATATTTTGGTTTTCCTCCCTGGTATATGCCTCACGGCGGACACCAGCAGGTCTGCAATAATAAGCTGCTTACTGTACTGCCATGGTTTCATCTTCTTCCGAAACCATTGTACAAAGGTGTGTTGAAAATTTTCGGCGAAACTGATCCGGTGATCAATGAATTGCTGGAAATCAAGGATACCGGAATTTCGATAGAAAGATTTGAAAGGCTTGTCAGGTCATCAGGTTACTCCATTCCATTAAAGACATTCTATCTTATTAATCCAATTTACCAGTATAAATTCGGATTGAAACCCAGGGAACAGTTTGGCATTATAAATGCCATTCCTTTTGTCCGGAATTTTTTCACCACATGTGCATATTACCTGATCAGGAATTAATGAATGTAACCTGAATAGTGAAACTCATCAGGTTACATTCATATCATTTGACGGGATTTCAACTCCAGGTATTTATTCACACTGTTCACCGTTACCTGTTCCGGAGGGGTCAGGATAGCGATGATGCCATATTTCTGCAGTTCCTTAATGATCATTTTCTTTTCAAAAACAAATTTCTCGGCAATAGTGCTTGTATAAATTTCCTCAATCCCGGAAGAAGGCTTGCGGACCATGGAAAACAATTCCGTGTTCTCAAAAAAGACCACCATCAGGAGATGCTGCTGGGCAATTTTACGTAAATATTTGATCTGCCTTTTAAGCCCGGTCAATGATTCAAAATTCGTGAACAATACCAACAGGCTTCTTTGCGTAATCCGGCTCCTGATGAGCGTATATAATTTATCATAGTCACTTTCCAGGTACCTTGTTTTCTGCCTGTATAATATTTCCAGGATGGTATTCATCTGTGTTGCCTTCCTGCTTGCCTGTAGAAAACTTCCAGGCTCTTCAGAAAAAGTAATCAGTCCGGCTTTATCCTGTTTTACCAATGCCACATTGGTCAGTACCAGGGACGCATTGATGGCATAATCAAGAAGGCTTAACCCGTTAAAAGGCATTTTCATTACCCTGCTTTTATCAATGAGGCAATAAATCTGCTGGCTTTTTTCATCCGTGTAACCATTTACCATCAACTGGTTTTTCCTTGCCGTGGCCTTCCAGTTGATCGTCCTGATATCATCCCCCTGCACATAATCCTTTATCTGCTCGAATTCCATACTATGGCCAATACGACGAACCTTTTTTACCCCAATTTCACTGAGACGGTTACTTATGGCCAAAAGCTGGTAGCGCCTCATTTGCAGGTAAGAAGGGTAAACAGGTATCATCCTGCGTTCCTGGAATATATACCTGCGCATGATCATTCCCAGGGCAGACCGCGCGTACACATTGATATCACCGAAATCGTATTCACCCCTTTTTACAGGACGCAGGTGGTACACTATTTGTTTTTCTTCACCTGAAGAAAGGGCAGATCTGAACCATATATCCCTGACCTGGAACTGGTGGGGCACTTCATCGATGATACCTGTATGAACAGGAAACGGATATTTATTCTGAAGGTAAATCCTGATGGCATTTTCATCACCGTTACTCAATCGCTCTGCAGTGACCCTCCTGGCAAACATAGCATTCCGGCTGAAGAGCATAATATAGTCGGTAACCAAAAGTATGATTGATGTGACCAGCAATAACCTGGGAATAATAGAAAGAAAGGGAAAGAAGAAAGAAAATACAAACCCGACAGCCACAATTGCAAGCAGGGTAAATAACCTTGATGTAAGATATAGGGGCCTGATATATATGTCCCACAATTTCCTCACTACCTGGGGATTTCAATTTGCTGGATCAATTGCCTGATCACTTCATCCGGACTAACACCTTCCATTTCCTTTTCCGGCGTCAGCACGATCCGGTGGCGCAAAACAGGGTGAAGTACATAAACAATATCATCCGGGTTTACAAAATCACGGCCATGCATACCTGCTATTGCCTTGGCGGCATTCAGCACCGCAACAGATGCCCTTGGTGACGCACCCAGGAAAATGGATTTATGGCTCCTTGTCTCCTGCACAAGGGTAGCTATGTACACCAATAGTTTTTCCTCTACATGAATATTCCTGATGATTTGCTGAAGGGAAGCTATCTGCGCTGCATTTAGGATTGGTGAAACTTTATCCAGCGGCAAATCGCCCTGCATGGTATGATGGTTCTGCAGGATTCTGACTTCTTCATCCAGCCCGGGGTAAGGCACATTAATCTTGAAAAGAAAACGATCCAGCTGGGCCTCAGGCAGCCTGTATGTACCTTCATGTTCTACAGGATTCTGCGTGGCAAGTACCATGAACGGCTTATTCATGATGTGGGTTCTGCCATCTACGGTAACCTGTCGTTCTTCCATTACTTCAAACAGGGAGGATTGTGTTTTCGCAGGCGCCCTGTTGATTTCATCAATCAGTATGATGCTGCTGAATATCGGGCCCGGGCGGAATTCAAAACCGGAATCACGTGGATTATAAACAGATGTACCCAGCACATCACTCGGCATCAGGTCGGGCGTAAACTGTATACGTGAAAAAGGCGCATCAATACATTTTGCCAGCAGTTTTGCAGTCAGTGTTTTGGCCACCCCGGGCACTCCTTCAATCAGCACGTGACCGTTGCTTAGCAAACCTGCCAGTAAAAGATCGATCATCCGGGATTGGCCTACGATCACTTTGCCCACTTCATCGCGTATAGCCTGAACGGCTTTGTTCAGTTCAGTAAGATCGGTACGGCTGGTAAATAATGGCTCAGGGTTCATCTGGGTGAATATTTATGGAATTCCTCAATAAGATCATTTAACCTGATCAGGTGCTGATCACTAATTCTCTCCTCCATTCTTACATATTGAATCAGTGAAATCAATCCTTTTGTATCCGCTAACGGCATACCTGATTTATGGGCAAGTTTTTCTGCAAACTCATCATCAATGATCAGGGTATTCAGGTAATACTTTGAACGGATATGTTCAAAAAGGTAAGTTAGTTTTTTCAGTGCGATGTTCCTATGGTTCCGGTCGTTTAAATACACATAGCTCACTGTTTCAACAAAATCTACGGTATTGTTAACCGCGGGTGAAATAACAGGTATGATGCGCTGCCTTCGTTTCGACTGAAAAACCATGAATAGAATAATAGTGAAGAATCCTGTCAGATATGCCCATTTCAATGCAGGTTTGGTAAGGATTACCCGTAAAGGTGTTGAGGGCCCTCCCCTTCCGATTTTATAATACTCATCCCAATAGATAAAATCCGCATCACCCGGCAGATAGGATAACATTTTCTCAAGATACTCCCTGTTATTTCCCTGCAGGAGGAAAAAATTGGTAAACACCACGGGAACCGCATGCAGGTAAAGGTGTCCATTGCCAATATCCATCCGGATAAAATTTACTTTACCATGATTATTTACACCAAGCACTACGGCATTTGCGGTATCGAATTTTTTAAAATATCCATCGATGGTATGTTTTGGCATCAGGAAGTCCTGTTTATTCCTGAGGGCCGGGCTGGCGAAATTGATCGAAGTGGAATCGCCGCTTAATTCCGCGAAATAAAAATTTTCAAGCGACAGACCGAGGCTGTCGGAAAATGATTTACTCAATTCTTCCGTTGAAATAAAGACCGTATTCCCATGTCCTATATAATTAAGCAGTTCAATTTCATCTGTATTCGTGGTGCGCATTTCATTATTCACAAGAATATATACAACCCCGCTGTCTGCACTTTCGTTAACCATTTCATATACAGGAACCCTTGTTTCCACAGGCATTATCCCCATGATCGCCCTTAATTCCTTATAAATAATGTAAGTGCCATAAGGGATCTTGTCCCTGTTGCTCAGTGTTCTCTCCCAGTTAATGGCCACAGGTTTTTTATACACCGCATACACATATGCCCCCAGCAGCAAAATGATCAAAACGGTATACCATTTCATCCACCTCATAAACGAATAGATTTTTCATACTCGAAAAATATATTCCGCAGCCGCTCAAAAGTTTCCCTTTCTACCGGAAACTCCCCATACCATGCATACTCATATACCAGGGTAATTTCTTCAAATCCCCTGGCATAGGATGTTGATTGCAATTCACGGGTATATTCAGTATTCGTTTTATTGGGCCTGAATTGAATCAGGTTGCGGTCAGACAGTATCTTCATGTTTTTAAGGTACATCAGCCTGATGGCAACACGGTATTGCTGCCTTTCAATGGCATCCTGGATAGCCTGGGTAAAATCAATGGCGTGAATATCTTCCTGCTCCTCGCTGTAATTAAGGGGTTTCCCCTGCCTGTTCCCCTGGAAAAAAAATTTACGTTCCATACCGGTCAGCCGGTAAATGGCGAATAGAATAAGACTGACACTGAATATCCATATAAAAATTTCAAAGCCCTTTTGCACGGATTTATTTTGCGACATCCGGTAGAACTGTTCCCAAAACCATGACCAGAACCTGTCCCAAATGCTCATGGTCCTTGCATTCTGGTCGCGGTAATCAAATTCCTTTTGCTCGCTATATGATTTGATCTTACTGACTTCCAGATGCCTGACTTCTATGTTTGAACTGTCATATTGCACAATTTGTTGTGCACCAGCATCCCGGCAAAACATAAAGGAAAGCAGAATCAATATGTATATTCTTACTCTAATAATTTTCAAATTTTGATTATCACATTATCACACTATCACATTCGCACATTACCTCAGTATTCCTCTGCCCCTGTTTCACGTTTCCCGGCCTCCCCGATATTGTCAATTTTCTTTTCCAGTCCAGAGCCATTTTTTTCTTCATGGATGGAATAATAATGGATTCCGCTGCCGACAAAAATGACCAGGTAAAATACCTGCTGTATTAAAGTAGTGAGTCCGAAAATATAGGCATAGCTTTTGCCCATGCCTGAAACTTTTTCAGGATCCATCATATTTATGGCAGATAGTCCGAATAAAATATTCAGCATGGTGCTGATGGCCATAGAAAAGAAATAATAAATAATGAACAGGATCATGAAATAACCGATACTAAACCACCACCTGCCCTTCAGTAAATTAAATGTTGCCGGGATAGCCGAACCAAATCCACCGTTGCTTATTATATTGACCGGGTATACCATCAGCATAAAGACAAAGAAAAAAAGGCCGAGCGAAATGAATAAAGGTATCAATAAGAGAAGCAGGGAAGACTGGTTATTCATTCCAAACATGCCGAGGCCGAGGACAATCACCACCGGTACCAGCATAGCAACTACCAGTAATGAATACCCGATATTAGAAAGGAAGGCTTTCGGATATCTTTTAAAAATTTCCGGTATTGAAGGTGCCGCCCCGTTGTTCTTTTCATAATGATCCATATACAGGTAAATCACTGAAGTGTAAGAAGCGCCGGAAAACATGAACATAAGCGCTGCGAATAGCATTTTCAGTCCGGTTGCACCGGTCATATTACTGAGCCCGCCGGAGAATGTTGTCATGAAATCAACGATGCTGTTTGCCCCGAGAATGATTCCTGCCAGCAGGAAAGGGATGACAAATACAGCATAGAGGCCCAGCAACTTAACCCAGTTGAATTTAATGAACTGAATAGTATCACCGATCCTTTCTCCGAAATCGCGGACCTTCCTGAGCGACAGTGGCTGGTTAATCATATTTGCGTATTAATTCCATTATCAGCGGCTTTTCCGGGAACTCTCCTGCCCCTCTCAAGCCGGTAGGGATAAATGACAAAATAGTAAATAATAAAGAACAGGGATGAAACAAGGATCGATGTACTCAACCAGGCGGGCATTTCCGTATGCCGGGTAATAAATCCTTCAAAAAAAGCAGCAACCACAAAAATGGGCAATAACCCGATGATCACCTTCATGCCGTCAGAAGCGCCATTCATTACGGAAAGTTTTCTTGAATATGTTTTGGGAAACAAGATGCTGTTTCCAAGGATCAGTCCGGCAGCACCCGCAATGATAATCGCGGATATTTCAAGGGTTCCGTGAATGAAAACCACAAGGATGGATTGCCAGCCAAGGCCTTTCGAAAAGAAATAGTATTCAAAGGACCCAAGCATGATGCCATTATAAAATAATCCATACACGGTTCCAACACCCAATAAAATACCCTGTACGAATACCCGGAATGATACATAAATATTGTTAAAACCTATGGCAAGAAACATCAACAAAGGATCTTCCTGTTTATATACGCCGAACGGGTCTCCTTTTTCAATATTCTCATTGGTCATATTTACATACCCATCCCCCAGTATGAGCCTCACAAAATCTTCGTCATAACGTGCAGAGACAATACCCATAAGTATGAATACTGTGAAAAAAAGAAAGGCATATAAAAGCTGTTTGCGATGTTTTCCCATGATGAAGGGAAGGTCAAATTTCCAGAAATCCACCACCCTGTTCCTCTTTTCCCTTTTATTCTGGTAGATGGCAAGGTGCAGCGCCGCGGCAAGTCCGTTGAGATATTTTACCGTCTTGCTTCCCGGATAAAAAGTTCGTGCATAGGCAAGGTCGTCTGTAAGGGCTATGAACCTTTCCGCCAGGGCATCAGGATCATCAGCATGGTGCAGCTCATAGGATTTCCAACGCTCTTTATTCTGTTTGAGAAAGAGTGCTTCTCGCATTAGACGAATATAAGTGTTGTTGCCCGAATTTTTGAATGCCGGCCGGGCATAAAATGAAGCATAATGACTTATTATTGCCAACGCTATTTCCTCCTTTATGCAAACCATTACGGTACAGACATCACAGAATATTGAAATTGAATATGACCTGGCCGGTGTGGGCGACAGGATAATAGCCTACCTGATTGATTTCCTCATTTATGTAGCTTATTACATTATCGTTTTCCTGATCATGCAAAATACCGGTCGCTCGGGGGGGTATTATTACCAGCTGGCAGCTTTCTTGCCGATCCTGCTATACCAGCTACTTTGCGAGGTATTCATGAACGGGCAAAGTATCGGGAAAAAAATAAAGAATATCCGGGTAATCAGTCTTGACGGCAATCAGCCGCATATCGGGCAATACCTTATCCGCTGGCTATTTCGAATTGTGGATAGTATGATGACTACCGGGCTTGTTGCCATCCTGACCATTGCATTGTCTGCAAAAGGCCAGCGCCTTGGCGATATGCTGGCCGGCACAACAGTAGTGAGGACCAACAGGAAAACAATGATTGATGATACCCTCTTCATGGAAACAGGGGAAGATTATGTGGTCAAATATCCGGAATCTATCGATCTCACTGACCAGGATATCAGTCTGCTTAAAGAAGTATTGAACCGGCAGGCAAAACCCGATTATGAATCCATAAACCTTACCCTGAAAGCCGCAAATAAGGTTAAGAATATGCTGAACATTCATTCAGAAGATGACCCACATACTTTCCTTGAGGATATTATCCGCGACTATAATTACCTGACCAGTAAGGAAGATTAATACGGGCTTTCACGGAAAGGAATTTATGGCAGGCTGATATAAAAATCACTTAATATGCCAGCGCAAAAAGTACCCGCTGTTTACTTGGTTTCCCGCTGTAAATGCATTTGCCTTCTTCCTGTACATTATCGAGCGGAATACACCGGATGGTAGCTTTTGTTTCTTCCTTTATCTTTTCTTCCGTTTCACCTGTTCCATCCCAATGTGCAGAAATAAATCCACCTTTTTCTTCCAGCAATTTTTTAAACTCATCCCAGCTATCTGCCGGTGTTATATGTGCATCGCGGTATGCTTTGGCCTTGTTGAACATATTCTGCTGAATCTCTTCCAGCAGACCTGCTATATAACCGGATAATCCATCCATGCTGACACACATTTTTTCCTTGGTATCCCGACGGGCTACTTCCACCACATTATTCTGGAGATCACGGGCACCAATGGCCAGCCGAACAGGTACTCCTTTCAGTTCATATTCTGCAAATTTCCATCCCGGACGGGTATTATCATTATCATCATATTTAACACGAATGCCTGATTGTTTAAGCTCGGCGATCAACTCGTGGATCTTCACATCGATTTCCTTCTTTTGTTCATCGCCCTTGTAAATTGGAACGATGACCACCTGCACCGGTGCGATTTTTGGCGGCAGGATCAATCCCTCATCGTCACTATGGGCCATGACCAGCGCACCGATCAGCCTGGTGGATGTGCCCCATGAAGTGGCCCAGACATATTCCAGTTTATTTTCTTTACTCAGGAATTTTACATCAAATGCTTTAGCAAAATTCTGTCCGAGGAAATGTGAAGTCCCGGCCTGCAGTGCTTTGCCATCCTGCATCAGGGCTTCAATACAATAGGTATCCACGGCACCGGCAAATCTTTCATTGGCTGTTTTTACACCTTTGATCACCGGAACAGCCATATAATTTTCTACAAAATCAGCATATACATCCAGCATCTTTTCGGTTTCCTCAACGGCTTCTTCAGCTGTGGCATGAGCGGTATGTCCTTCCTGCCATAAGAATTCCGTAGTGCGCAGGAACAACCTGGTACGCATTTCCCAGCGAACCACATTGGCCCATTGGTTGATCAGCAAGGGCAGGTCGCGGTAAGATTTAATCCAGTCGCGGTAAGCATTCCAGATAATGGTTTCACTGGTTGGACGAATAATCAGTTCTTCTTCCAGTTTGGAATCCGGATCAACCATCAGTGTCCCTTTTTTATCCGGATTATTTTTAAGCCGGTAATGGGTCACCACCGCACATTCCTTGGCAAAGCCTTCCGCATGGTCTTCTTCCTTTTCCAGGAAACTTCGGGGAACAAACAAAGGGAAATAGGCATTGACATGACCGGTATCCTTGAACATTTTGTCCAGCTGATCACGCATATTTTCCCATAGGGCAAAGCCATATGGTTTTATCACCATACATCCCCTTACTGCTGAATAATCTGCCAGTTCTCCCTTCAGGACCAGATCATTATACCATTGGGAATAATCCGTTTCTCGCGATGTAATTTCCTTGCTCATTAATTTACATTTGATTAACTAAAACAAAGCTTCTACGATGCCGTTTTTAACAATATTAACGCCGCAAATGTAGTAACTTCATTGTCATATAATCAAACCCCTTTTCAGATGAGACATAGAATTTTACTCCTGGTTGTTGCAGCAGCTGTTTTTGGCAGTTGTACTACGATGTATAAATCCGGTCAGACCCCTGATGATGTATATTATTCACCTGGTCGTGAGGTACCGGCTTATGTAGAGACGAAAACTAATCCTGAAGAGAATGCAAGACAGAATGAAGATCTCAGTGATGCCTACCTCAGGATGAAAACATATGACCGCAACCGCTGGTCTACCTTTGATAATGATTATATGTACTGGAACGACTGGCGCTGGAACAACCAGATGTATTTTAACAGCTTCAGTCCCTATCCCTATACCAGTTGGGGCGTAGGTTATAACACCGGCTGGTATTCCGGATGGTCTATAGGATTCTCCGTCAATTACGGGTATCCTTATTACGGGTATCCTTATTATGGATATTACAGCCCGTTCTGTCCGGGCTACTACGGAGCTCCCATCGTAGTGGTAAACCCCAAGGCATATACACCAAGGACAACTAACCTGAACACTTACAGGACCAACCCAAAAACAAACAGTTTTATAGATCCTAAAACAGGTGCCAGGACATATAATATTTCTTCCCCGACATCCGCTCCCGTGCGCACGTTCAGAAGCGGTGGATCCAATGCGGGAAGCAGTTCCAGGGGGTATTATGATAATAATTCCTCCAGCAAGCCCAGGTACCAGGGCGGGTCTACATCACCTACCCGGTCATTTGACCGAAGCACCAATTCCGGCAACAACAGTAATAGCAGCGGCACCCGCAGTTCCTCAGGAAGCAGTGGAAGCAGTGGCGGAAGTGCACCGGTAAGGTCTTTCCCACGTGGTGGTGGATAATATAATAATATTATGCCGGTGTGTTTATGTTAACTTTTGATGCCCATAGCATCGTACATAATCACACTGGCATTTTTATAACCCAAAGGCAGTTTTTACTTTCATATTAACCCATGATGAAAAGATTTCTACTCTCCGGAACTATTTTACTGGTGATGAAAAGTTTTGCCCAGGAACCTTCCGATGCCTTACGGTATTCCTGGCTTACCCCTACCGGTACAGCAAGGTCGATAGCCACAGGAGGCGCATTAACTTCACTGGGAGGCGATATTACCTCCACCTTTGTCAACCCTGCCGGCATCGCATTATTTAAAACCGGTGAACTGGTATTCACTCCGCTGTATAACCTGAACAACAATAAATCAAGCTACCTTGGTTCTTCGGAGAAGGATAATAAGAATAATTTCAATATTGGAACATCAGGTTTCATTTTTGCCGACACCTGGTTCAGGGAAAAGCAACTGGAGGAACTTCAGTTATTCCATTGCCGTAAACAGAACGGCCAATTTCAACAACCGTTATTATTATAAAGGGCTTAATAACACTTCTTCCTATTCCGAGAAATACCTGGAAGAACTGATCAATGATAATGTCACTGATCCTAATGATGCTGCCAATAATTACCCTTATGGATCAAGCCTGGCCTTTAATACATATCTCGTGGACACGGTCAATGATAACGGGAATATCAGCGGGTACCGCAGCCTGGCCACACCCCAGACGGGCGTTAACCAGGAACAGCTTATTGATACGAAGGGCGGGATAACCACGATTGGCTTTGCAGGTTCTGCCAACCTGGGTGATAAACTTTATATGGGTGCTTCCATGGGAATTGATGTACTGAATTATGAAAGGACCTCAACCTATACAGAAACCGATGCTACCGGCAATACTTCCAACAACTTTAATAATTTCACTGCCACAGAAACACTTGAAACAAAAGGAACAGGTATAAACCTGAAACTTGGCTTTATTTATAAACCGGTTGAATACCTGCGTCTGGGGATTGCTTTTCACACTCCCACCTTTTATGAACTGGACGATCAATATACTACCACCATTACAACCGACCTGGAAGGTTATGCCGGTCCCGGTACGCTTACCCAGAGTTCTACAGACCTTGTTGGACAGGCGGGCATCTACCAGTATAGTTTCCTTAATCCATGGAGGGTAATGGGCGGTGTATCATATGTATTCCGCGAAGTGAATGATGTGACCAGGCAGAAGGCATTTATAAGTGCGGATGTGGAATATGTGAATTATGCTTCTTCTTCTTTCGATGAAACCGACCAGGCCTCAACCGGATATTTCAATGACCTCAATAATACTATTGATAACCAGTTCACTAGTGCAATTAATTTCAAGCTGGGCGGTGAGTTGAAATTCAATACATGGATGGTAAGGGGCGGGTTCGGATATTTCAGTAATCCTTATAAAGACAAATCAGTTAAGGCCAGCAAGATGAATATTTCCGGTGGACTGGGTTACCGAAATAAAGGCAAGTTCATCGACCTCACTTATGTACACCAGATCGCAAAGGATGTTTATTATCCTTACCGGCTGGAAGACAATGCATTTTTCCCGGTGAATGTTAACGGAGGAGTGGGAAATATTATCCTGACGGTGGGATTGAAATTCTGAGTTCATTCTCCAGGGCTTCGTAGGATGCCCAAATGATCTCCTTGTCTTTTAAAAACCAGGTCAGTTGCCGTTTGGCAAAATTCCGGGTATGCTGTTTTATTTTTTCCACGGCTTCATCAAGTGAATACTTATTGTCGAAATGATCAAATAGTTCCTGGTAACCTACAGTCTGCAGGGCTTTCAGGTGACGGTGGGGATACAGGGAAGCAGCTTCATCCAGAAGTCCCATTCGCATCATTTCCTCCACCCTGGCGTTGATCCTTTGGTACAATATTTCCCGCGGCCAGCTGATACCAATCTTCTTTAAATGGAAGGGTCTTGTCTTTATTTTCCCTTCATGGAATGCAAGTATTGATTTTCCCGATGAGAGTTTCACTTCAATGGCACGCATAATCCTTGCAGGATTTCCGGGTTCCGTGGTGCGGATCATGAAATCCGGATCAACTTCGTTTATCCATTGGCGTAACCTGTCCATGCCCCCTTGCCTGAATTCCCGCTCCACCTGTTTTTTTATGGCCGGATCAGTTCCGGGTATGTCATCAATACCTTCACAGAATACTTTCACATACAGGCCGGTACCGCCAGCTACTATGGCCACCTGGTGGCGGCTGAAAATCTCTTCAGCAGCATGCAGGGCTTCCTGCTCAAAAACCACGGCATCCACTTTATCCTGGATGGAATGGCTGTTGATGAAATAATGAGGGCATTGTGATAGTTCCTGTTGGGAAGGCTTGGCTACCCCGATGTTCATTTCACGGTAACACTGCCTGGAATCTGCGGAGATGATGGATGTTCCAAAATGTTTTGCAGCCTGCAGGGATAAATACGTTTTACCGGAAGCAGTAGGCCCAACGATAATGAAGGCAACTGGCAAATGGGATGACTCAAATAACATTAAAATTCTTCTTCCCCTTCAGGACCTGCGGTAATATCCTCATCATTTTCTGCCCCTGCTTCCTCCCCTTCAGTACCGAAACCTTCTTCACCGGCAGTGAGGTCATATTTTTCTTCAACATCTACAAACCGGTCACCCAACAGGCTTTTTGTGCCATACTGGCTCGGCGCTATGCCTTCAGCCCTGACCATATGAGGATAGGTGATTTTGGGATTTTCTTCCTTCGACACATTGATCAATTCAACCAGGAATGGCCAGTTCCGGGTAAAATCATAAGTGTATACAAACTTCTGGTTGGGCTCCCTGATTTCAGTGCCGATAGGCGTTTCTGTCATCATCAGGGGTTCCACCGCATAAGGACGGTCATACTTTTCAAGCGTTATTTCCCTTCCGCGCTGCCAGTTATCATTACTGCGGAAAAAGGTAGCCTGGTGCTTGTTGTCGAACTCAAAACTTTTAAGGATCGACTGGTGAAGGTCAAAAAAATTCTGTGTATGCTTTATGGCGATATCGCGATAAATGCTGTCATCTTCTTCAAAATATATCCTGAACTTCAGAATGGCCATGCAATTATAATTAGGGGTCTAAGTTAATTACTTTTAAGTGACTTCACAGGATTCAGTCCCAGCAGTTTAGCCTGTTGCACCATATAGCCATAAGCGGCTTCATATGTATTGGGAATTTCACCGTCCAGGATAGCATCCTTAATGGCGTTTTTAATATCCCCTACTGCCTTGCAGGGACCAATGCCAAAGACTTCCATGATCTCTTCTCCTGAAACCGGAGGCTGCCAGTTCCTGATCCTGTCCTTTTCTTCCACCTCCTTCAGCCTGGTCCTGACCTCCTCGAAATTCTCCAGGTAACGTTTTACCTTCTGCCGGTTTTTGGAGGTGATATCCGCCTCGCAAAGTGTCATGAGACTTTCAAGGTCCTGGTCCGCATCAAAAAGCAGTCTTCGTATAGCCGAGTCAGTTATATTTTCCTTCGTCAGGCTAATCGGTCGAAGGTGCAGTTCAACGAGTTTCCTGACAAACTTCATCCTGTCGTTCATCGGCAGTTTGAACCGTGAAAATATTTTCGGGACCATCCTCCCTCCCACTACCTCATGCCCGTGAAAAGTCCAGCCATGGCCTTCTTCAAATCTTTTGGTGGCCGGCTTGCCGATATCATGAAGTATTGCGGCCCACCTTAACCAAAGATCATCGGTATTGGCGGAAATATTATCCAATACCTGCAGGGTGTGATAAAAATTGTCCTTGTGGCCTTTTCCATCGATATACTCAGCACCGGCAAGTGCCGTCATCTGTGGAAAAATAATATCGAGCAGCCCGGTTATGTACAGCAGGTGAAAACCTGCAGAAGGCTTGTCTGAAAGTATGATTTTGTTTAATTCATCGGTTACACGTTCCTGTGATATAATACTGATGCGGTGCACATGGTCACGAATACCCTGAAGGGTATTTTCCTCGATGTTAAAATGCAGCTGGGTGGCAAACCTGATGGCCCTGAGCATCCGAAGGGGGTCATCACTGAAGGTTCTCCCAGGTTCCAGGGGTGTCCTGATCATTTGTCGTTCCAGGTCAAGTACTCCTTCAAAAGGATCAATAAGTGTCCCGTAATCTTCTTTTTGCAAGCTTATTGCCATGGCATTGATGGTAAAATCCCTGCGCAGCTGATCATCTTCAATAGTCCCCGGTTCAACATCCGGGTTCCTTGATCCTGCCCGGTAACTTTCCTTCCTTGCCCCTACGAATTCAATATCCAGGTCACCTGCGCGGATATGGGCAGTCCCAAAATTTTTATAAAAAGCCACTGGTGGATGGGGATGGAACATCCGGGCAACTGCATGGGCCAGTTGTATGCCATCCCCGGTGCAAACAATATCAGCATCGTTGGTTTCACGCCCCAGCAGTTTATCCCGCACAAAGCCGCCTATCACGTAGCAGGATACATTCGTATCTGCTGCCGCCATGGCGATTTTTTGAAAAATGGATAATTCTCTTTCCGTGCAGGGGATTTGCATATGCTGCAAAGTTAGGTCATACCGCTGAAAAGGATTGATCGAATTTACGGATTGCGGATTGCGGATTAGAATTTGGTAATGTATTGCATATAGTGAAAATTGCTCTTAAGAATCCGTAATCCGTAATCCGTAATCCGCAATGCTGCGAAGCAGCTGCTCATCCTTAATCAGATTCGCACATTTAAAATGTCCTTCCGGACAGGCAGTCCACCCGTGAAGCCCGCAGGGCCGGCATCCCAGGTCAACCGGTGTTTCCACAATAAATCGCTGGTCAGATAATGGCCCGAAACCAAATGACGGAACTGTTGAACAATAGATAACCGTTACGGGTGCATTTACCGCTGAAGCGAAATGCATCGGACCCGAATCATTCACAAAATTCATCCTGGCATCCTGTTGCAGTGAGACCGATTGCAATAATGACAACTTTCCGCAAAGACTGATGATATTATTACTGTTGCCAGTGCCTTTCAGGATTTCTTCTGCAAGGGAGGCATCAGCGGGTGCGCCAATAATATAGACCCTTAAAGAACGGGGTATTGCGTTTAAAAAACTGATCCATTTTTCCTTAGGGTATTGTTTGGTAAACCAAACCGAGGCTGGTGCAATGCAGATATATGGATGATCTTTAAAGGGAGCCACATATTCAATAGCCTTGCCGGTAGGATAAAGTCTTGGCTTTGCCGCTTCCTGATCCGTAATATGGGCGATCAGCATCTGGTTCCGGTCCACTTCATGCAAAGGGCGGTCAGGGGTGCTGAAAATATGCGGAACACGCCTTGAAAATAAAAAACTGAACGGGTTCTTGTCAAACCCAGAGGTCTTTTTCGCCCCTGAAAATGCAGTCAGGAAACCAGTTGCCCCGAAGCGCTGCATATTCACCACCAGGTCATAACGCTCTTTTCTAACGGTGTGCAGTAAACGAAATAAACCGCTGTATTTCTGGCCCTTCTTATCCCATACCAGGATATTCCTGATAAACGGGTGCTCTTCAAGCAGCGGTTCATTTCCCTTTCGAAGCATGAAGTCAATGGCTGCCCCCGGGAAGCATTGATGCAGTTTTTCGGCCACCGCAGTAGACAATACCACGTCGCCGATAAATGCGGTCTGTATGATCAGGATTTTTTTCAACCTTTCACATTTTGCGATGGGCGAAATTATTGACAAATACCCATAGGTTCGCGTGTTTCTGAAATACACTTTATGTTTGTAAAAAAAACACACCATGGCGCAAAGGGAACTCATTGAACAGGTTTGGCAGGACAGGGAATTATTGAAAGACGAGAACTATACCCTGGCGGTGAAAGCAGTGATTGAGGAACTGGACAAGGGAAGGTTAAGGGTAGCTTCACCAACCGACAATGGCTGGGTGGTCAATGAGTGGGTGAAACAAGCCATACTGCTGTATTTCGGTGTTCAGCCGATGCAAACATGGACCCTCCCGCCGTTTGAATTTTACGACAAAATGTTACTGAAAAAACATTACCAGGCCCTGGGCGTAAGGGCGGTTCCCCATGCCATAGCCCGGTATGGCGCTTATCTCGCCAAAAATGTGGTGCTGATGCCTTCATATGTAAATATTGGCGCATATGTTGATGAAGGAACAATGGTGGATACCTGGGCTACTGTAGGCTCCTGCGCACAAATCGGCAAAGGCGTTCACCTGAGCGGAGGTGTGGGTATTGGTGGCGTACTTGAACCGTTGCAGGCAAGTCCCGTGATTATAGAGGACGGATGCTTTATTGGAAGCCGCTGTATCGTGGTGGAAGGTGTAAAGGTGGAAAAAGAAGCTGTTTTAGGCGCCAATGTAGTCCTGACCCAATCTACTAAAATCATCGACGTAAGCGGAAACGTACCGGTTGAATATAAAGGCCGCGTACCGGCAAGAAGCGTGGTGATCCCTGGCACTTACCAGAAAAAATTCCCTGCGGGCGAATACGGTGTTAGCTGTGCGCTTATCATTGGACAGCGAAAGCCAAGCACAGACCTCAAAACAAGCCTTAATGACGCCCTGAGGGATTTTAATGTATCTGTCTGATAAACCCGATTGTCATTTATTTTGATGAAAGATTAAGGCAAAAGATGAGTAGGATCATTGATTAGGAATACGCTAAATCCTACCTTGGAAATGATTGGATGATCATATCCAGTGTACAGCATCTTTTAACTTAATGTATATGAAAACAACATTTCGTTCTAACCCGGATTTTACCAGGATTTATAATGAAACAGGTAAAATTTGCGTATCCATCATTTTACCCACGCATAAATTATCCCATGAACGGCAGGTAGACAGGGTCAGCGTTTCAAAAGCCATTGAAAAAGCCGGTATATTACTGAAAGAAAAATTTGGCGTATATAATTTCGAAAAGATTACCCAAACACTAAATGAGCTTTTCAGCGAAATTGATTTTGATCATAATGATGAAGGATTGGGTTTATTCGTTTCTGAATCACAGCGGTTGATGATCAAATTCCCTTTCCCGGTTGTTGAAAAAATAATCATCGGAAACCGTTTCGAAATCCGGGACCTGCTGATCGCTGAAAAATACAATACCCCTTACCTCATGCTTCATTTTAATGAGCAGGGGGCGAAACTCTACCAGGGTCAGATGGATCATCTGCAGGAGATTAAGGATGAGTATTTCCCTGCTGAGTATGCAGAAGAATACGAATATAACCCACCAGGAAAATCAAGCTTCTTTGCAGGTAGTTCTGTGGTAGAACAATTTGAAGGTGACAAGTCTGTCCAGCAGGCCATCCACTTTAAAAACTTCCTGCAAAAAACCGATAAAAAGCTGGCTCCATACCTGGTCAAAAATATGGAACTGATTGTTATGGCACCCAAAAAAGAATTGGCCTGGTTCCAAAGTGTTACCAGTCATTTTGAAAAGGTCATCGCAAGCATTCATGGCAATTTTCAGCATGACAGCCTTACAGAAATTGCCAATACCTGCTGGAAGGAAATGAAACTTTACCTTGATAAAATAAGCAGGCAGGAATTTGACCTGTTCCGGGAAAAGATAGGCCAGAAGCATGCCGTATTCGGACTGGACGAGGTATGGAAATCAGCCAGGGAAGGCAAAGCCCTTAAACTCCTGGTTGAAAAAGATTTCATGTTTACGGGATATACCGACGAACAGGAATATGAATTACATGGATCACCGGCCGGTGAAAATGATAAGGTACTACCGGACGCTGTGGATGAACTTATCCGGATGGTACTGGATAAGAATGGTGGTGTATGCTTTACTGAAAATGACCAGTTGAAGGAATATGACAGGATTGCCCTGATAACACGTTATTGACCGGTTTCCGGTAAATTTTATGGCCGTCCATGTAATATTTAGCATTTGTGCAGATGAGGACTGGTTTTTGTAGTAATAACCTTTAAATGTCTGATATGGAAAACAATACTTTTAAACACGCCAGCCAGGTCGCTGTGTATCCGGGAGAGTATACACCCGTCCTGCACAAGGAGGATCTTACTGAAGAATTAAAATTAACGAGGGAAGGTATCGTGATTCAGCCATTAGTGAATATCCGCGAGTTTAATGACTGTTATACAGTAGAAGTATGTATTCCGGGGCTTAACCGCGAAGATTTTCTGATTACCGCAGAAGACCATACTGTAAGCATCACGGTCCTGCATAAAGATAAACCCAATAACCAATCGGTAAAATTCCAGTTGCATGAATTCAACTATGAATGCTTCAAAAGGGAAATCATCCTTCCCTCAAATGCAGATACGGAACAGATTTGCGCTGAATATCGCGCAGGTTTACTGCATATGCACATTCCTAAAACCCGCAAACAGGTGGATAAGATCAGTTTGCAGGTAGTGGTATATTGATATTGTTTTCCACATCTCCGGCAACATGCCCTTAATCAAACTTTGGGTATAATTGATTAAGGGCTTATTTTGCCATTATGAAATATTTCTTTTTTCTTTTACTGTTTACCTTTCCATTACGGTTTGTTTCACATGGCCAGAAACTTCCTTCTTCAATCTCGAAGGCGCTGGATCTGGTGGATACGAATAACATTCGAACCCATATTGCCTACCTCGCAGACGATAAACTGAGAGGACGTTTACCAGGAACGGAAGGTTACCGCATGGCAATGGATTATGTGGTAAATCAGTTTAAAAAAACAGGGCTTGTACCGGCAGGTGACCGTAACAGTTATCTTCAGGAGGTTAACCTCAGAAAAGCATTCTTGGATATGCCTTCCTTCGCCGCCGCCTGGAAAGATAAAAACGGGAATACCCAGTCCTTTTCAAAAAATGATTTCCAGGTAATTCCCCACCCCTTTAAGAAATCCGTATCCCTTACCGCACCAATTGTTTTTGCAGGATATGGAGTAGACATCCCCGGTCAGTATTCAGATTATGCAGGGATAGACGTCAGGGGTAAAATCGTTCTGGTACTCCGCGGTACGCCACCCGGACTGCCCTCCACACTGGCAGCGCATTTTAATAGTGCAGGAAATAAAATGCTACTGGCATTTAAAAAAGGCGCAAAAGGCATCATCATAGCATCAACATCAGTTACCTCAACTTCCCCTTTATCAAATACAGTTCCATCCCTGACCGTGGCTTTGAACCCTGAGAAAACCATGGCATACGGAAGGAGTTCAACGGGGTTGCTGGACCTTGCCGCAAATGCTATCAGTCAATACCCTGAACTTCCTGTTTACGGCTGCTGATAAAAAACTGGATGAGACCCTCACTGAACTTAAAAATGGACATCCCCGCTCATTTCAGTTTCCCGATAGTTTGTCGGCCAGTTATTCAAGTATCCATGAAGATTTTACCAGTTACAATGTGGCAGGCAGGATCGAAGGCACTGATCCGGTGCTAAAAAATGAATATGTAGTTCATACTGCCCATCTTGACCATACGGGGGTAGGAAAACCGGTCAATGGTGATTCCATATATAATGGCGCCCATGATAATGCATCAGGGGTGGCATCATTACTGGAGATCGGACGGCTTTACAAAAGCCCCGGTGTAAATACACGGCGTTCTATCCTTATTGTTATGGTAACGGGTGAAGAAATGGGTTTACTTGGATCTGCATACTTTGCCGCAAATCCAACAGTTCCCAAATCATCCATTGTCGCCAACATCAATACGGATATGCCTACCGTCATCGCCCCGCTCCTTTCCATTGTACCTCTTGGCGCTGAACATTCCAGCCTGATCAAAAATGTAGAATTCGCAGCTACAACACTGAAACTGGACATTGAAGAAGATCCTGAACCTTCAGAAAACAGGTTTGTCAGGAGCGACCAATATAGTTTTGTGGTAAATGGCATACCAGCACTGCATATTAAATACGGTAATAAAACGGATATACCGGGCTTTGACCTGGGAGCCTATATCAAAAACTGGAGGGAAAAATATTATCATAAACCGGCCGATGGCCTGGATGGGATATTCAATTTCACTGCGGCCAAAACATATGTGCAATTGAATTTCCTGATCAGTTATTCCATTGCTGAATCCAAAGAAAAACCAACATGGAATAAGGGAGACCTGTTTGGGTTGAGGGTTGGGGGTTGAGAGTTAAGGGTTGAGGGTTGAGGGTTGAGGGTTGAGGGTTGAGAGTGAAAAACAGGCTGGAGTCTTTAGACTGGAGATTAGTTTAAGAATATTTAATCTTTGAAATGAAGACTAATGAATAATAATCAGATCGAATTCTGGCGAAATCAATTCATACACTGGCTGGAAGAACATTGGATTCATGATGATAAGGCCCACGATATACATCATCTTCACAGGGTATGGCGAAACTGTAAAAAAATGATGTCGGAAGAAGGGACCGCAGCAGATCCTCTTGTACTGCTTGCCGCATCCTATTTTCATGACCTTATTACCTTACCCAAATCACACCCCGAAAGACAAAAAGCCTCCTGGTTGAGCGCAGAAAATACTGTGCAGTTGCTGGAAAATGAATTCCCGGATTTTCCCCACGAAAAACTCGCTGGTATCCATCATGCCATACATGCACACAGTTTTTCTGCAAATATTCCCACTATCAGCCTGGAAGCTGAAATTTTACAGGATGCTGACAGGATGGAAGCATTAGGCGCCATGGGCATCGCCAGGTTATTTTATACAGCGGGAATGATGAAATCATCCCTTTATCATTCAACAGATCCTTCAGCCTCGCATCGAACACTCGATGATACTTCCTTTGCCCTTGATCATATTGAAGCCAAACTCCTGAAGCTTCCCCTTACCATGAAGACATCTGCAGGAAGACGAATGGCGGAAAAAGAAGCGGCCTTTATACTTGATTTTAAAAATAAAATGCTCGAAGAAATATACTCAGGGTAATACTATAATACTTTATCAGCCTGAACAATTTCGATTTTCTTATTATACTTCATCATCTCCTGCAATAAAGCTGTATGCCCTGAACCAAAGATGACCAGGATTCTTTCTTCCCTGCCATTGAGACGTTTTAAAATGTTTTCATAAATGATCATGTTCCTCCTCCACCATTCAGCAGTAAGGTAAGACCCCACATGATTTCCTTCCTTCCCTGTTACCAGGAATTCGTAATACATGCCCACCTGGAAGGCAGTTACTTCCCTTGTATTCTGATCCAGCAATAGCTCCCTCACTGTTTTTACTTTCAATGACTCATTAAATATGCGCTGGATACTGTCGATGGAATTTTTTATATATCCCAGCAGGTAAAACTGTTTGGCTTCCGTTGCTGATTTTACCAGGCTGTCAAAGGGAAATTCAGCCTCTGTATAGTCCACTGCCAGTAACCCGGGAAGATTAAGTTCCTTAGCCAGCCGAAATCCTAACTGATGCAGTTCTCCGGCCTTTAGTGTCATATCCCCGGCTTTGTATTTGCTGAAATTGCTATCCAGCCTGGCCTGTCCGGAGGTTGGGACTTCCACAAAAATTTTATCGGGCCTGAAATCCAGCAGTTTTTGCACCACCGTCTTAACTTCCGCCTGCCTTTTTTCTGATAAAATATTGGCATTATCAAACTTCGCAACATCCAGTCCGGGGTTATCAAAATGAAAAGTGCCCAACAATAAAACCTTGGTTTTATGTTCCTGGGCATCAATGGATAAGGCGAGGAAAAACAGGCAACCGGCAAGGCAAAAAGACTTCAGCATACGATTTTTTACATCTGACAACAGATATATTCTAAAGGTTACAGTGCCCTGGGATATTTTTCAGGTAACTGGCTATGGCCAAAGGGTTACACCTGGTATGCAAGAGGAAATATTTACCGCAATACACCGTTATTATATTAAGAATATCCTGCATATGCTTAAAACCAGCCTGCTCCTATTGCTATTATTACCTATGGGTATGGTAGCCCAGAAAAATGTTGATCTCGACAAATTCAGTTTTTCGGTTCAGTTCAGGACCCTGCCAAGCATGAAGATTGACAGCACCTACCGAACCTATAATGTTGAGGTTGAGTCAACTAAACTCATGTCGTCTTTCATGAGCGGTTTAAATCCTGAGCGATCTGTGGTGCTGGAAGGCTGGCGCAAACTGAACAATGATGGTCATCTCCAGGTTAAAGTGATTTTTGACGACCTTTTGCCTGAATCATTTTCCACCAAAGAAAGGATTGAAAATATCAAGGATAAAAACGGCGTAATTACCGGTACACGAACCTTTTATTCACAGGAAGTGGTGTATACCTTTGCAGCCAAAGCCATAGTTTCCGATTACAAGGGCATTCATTATATGGAGCCGGTATTATCGGACAGGGCCAGCAAGCAGACCTACCGCAGTCCGGAGTTTCCGCAAAAGCAGATTGCCGAAGGGTATTTCGCTTTGAATTCTTTGAAAGTGACGAGTGATCTGTACAGGATGCAGGTTAACCGGGCCATTCAAAACCTGAGCAACCAGTTAACGAATAATTTCGGATATAATGCGGTAACGGTAAGGGATTATATGTGGATCATTGACAGCCGGAAGCATCCTGAATACAATGCCCACAGGAAAGCCTTCCAGCAAATGAACAGCATCCTTTTCAGCATGAATGCTGATACAAATATTGAAACTGTAAGGGAGCAAATGAAGCCGGTGATCGCATATTTTGAAGGAATCAAAAAGAAATATCCATCTACAAGTAAGCATGACCGTAAGATCAGGTATGCCAGCTATTTCAACCTTTCCGTTCTGTATTATTACCTTGATGACCCCGGTAATATGATGAAGGAAGCAAACGGACTGGTACTTAATGATTTTGATGCAAAGGATGGTAAGGCTTTTGAACAATCAGCGATCCGACTAAAAAACCAGTTTGAGACAACCAATATTTATACCAGGCATTTCCCTATCAATATAAATTCATTCAAGGGACCGTATGAGAATACGGCCGAAGTTTCAACCTGGCAGGAATAACGGGATTAAGAGGCCATTTACAATTCGCCCGGATTAGAGCCAAAATTAGAAATATAGAAATCATTGGCTGGAACCACTTATCGAGTTGGTTTAGGAAAAAATTTTTTAACTTTCTTATTAACCTGGGGTAATTCAGGGATTTTAAATATTTTATTCCCTAAATCTGAAAGAAGGCCTTCATCAGTAAATCCCTTATTAACTGCAAAAACATATGTTTGCTTCGCTTCATAAGGCTTGCCAATTCCCTTAAAATCCATTTCTGCTTCATATAAAATACCTCCATCTATAACATCACCATTATTTACTGTAAGGAAGAATTGTTGCTTTGCACCTGCATCTATCCCTGGAAATGGAATGAAGGATTTTATTTCAATTTCCGGGGTTGGATATTTTGCTTTTTCCTTTCCAAGAAAATCATATGAAAGGCCTAATCCCAAAGCAAATGTTGTTTCTCCGCCAGCTACGTGGTCAATATTCAAAATAATGCCTTCACCCATTTCAAGTCCCCAACCGCCACATCCTACATTAACCTTCCCAACAAGAAAAGGAATTTCAATATCAAACAATAAAGGGCAGGGCGGAATGTTCGATCTAAAACCATAGACCTTATTTGCAAAATATGTCTTATGAATTGCCTGGCAATCATCAGCAGGAAAATAATTTAGTTGAAGCTGACTCATATCCCAAATGTAATTTTTCATTGTTTCCAAAAAATCCAGTTCGTATTCCTCATCCGAGAAATATACAAACCGTTTCCAAAATAAGATGTCATTTAAGTATTGCCTGTCAATGTCTATCCGTCCAGAGAATAAGATTTCATTAATAGTACCAAATTTTGGAAGATACCGATTAGTTATTGAATTCTTTTTCTCACATATTTCGCCATCAAGCTCCGGATCAGGATTTCCTTCACCAACCGCTTCACTTCGTTCTTTAAATTCTATATCAACTCCTTCCAATTCACGGTAGTATTCTGATTCCAGTTTAAAATATTCACGATTAAGTGATCTCATTTGATATCCATACTTAATCAACTTTTGGGAATATTCATTATTAAGCGATGCTAGTACATAGTAAGCAAGTGGTTGAAATGGCTGCATAATACTTTTCCTATCCTTTACCCTTTTCAATAAACTTTCCTGCGCTTCCTTTGCAAGAGGTTTTTGTAGTTGAATAAGGCTTATAAATTTAGCCGTTTGCCGGCGCAGTTGTTCCTGGTAATTATCATACTCCACTTTACGTTGCGTCAGATCCAACGTATTTAGGGCTTGATGGGGTATCGGGAATGAATCAAAATTTATATAATTTGGAGTTTTATATCGGTGACGAATAAATTCGATCAATTTCAACTCTTCCAAAGGATTTATTCTCAGGAATCCGTTTACGGCACTAATAGTAAATGATCCCTTTATGGAATTTTTATAGAATTCAGCTGCGGCTGCCCGGTTTCCATTCTTTTCCGCCATAAAACCCAGGGAACTGTTGGCATGGGGATGATATGGACTGACACGTATACATTTTTTAAAATAATTCTCAGCCGTATTTTGATCCCCCATCGTTAAATAGGCCTGGCCAAGATTATTATTAATTGTGCTGTTTTCCGGTTCATTTTTTAAACATACAATCAAAAGGGGCACGCCCATATATTCCATACCGCAAAGACCTAATAATGTCGCCGTGTTATTCAGGATATAATCTAATTCCGACTCTTGTTTTGCGGATTGTATGGCACATAATAAAGACTCACGGGGTTTTCCTCCCATCCAATAGCCGAAAGCTGCACTTGCATTTTTATCTGCATTATCATACGTCGTAACCTTAGTTCCTTTCAAACCGACCGACAAGTCTCTTTCCAGTTCATTGATATATGCTTTAACTTCTGCAGTCGTATTCAATTTCCTTGACGCCAGATCTAATTTCCGTTGATTACGAAGGGGAAGATTCCGGTTATCATTGGTATCAGGTTTTTGTGGAACGGAAAAACCAGATGCACCCATTTGGGAAAAAGAAGCAATATTCTGCATGGTAATAGAATCAGCCATTCGCTCAATCTCTTTAATATCCGGCACCTTCTTTGCCACAGGCAATTCAGGCTCAATTTTTTCATTTGTTTGTGGGATACTTCTTGTAATAAAAGACTCTGATCTGCGGCCCATTGTATATACCTGTCCATTTCTGAGCATCCGCAGAAACCTTTCATGCTTTGTTGAAAAATATATAATATCATTTTTATCACAAATGATATCCTCAATATATGGCAGGTAAATTTTCTTTGCATCACCATCTCTGTCATATGATTTTCCCATGGATTTCTCATCAGATTCAATATTACTTATTTCAATATCCGTAAATGCTTTTCCGGCTACAGTAGTTACCACTGCCCCTGGTGTAATTTTTCGGATGAAGTGATCATCCTCCACATACAAATTGTCTTTACTGTCGATACACATCCTTTGCGGAAATGTAAACTTTGCGGCTTTCCCCTGACCGTCTGCATGTCCATTCACTTTGCTACCGGCAAAAACAGAAATTATGCCTTCCGGGCTAATTTTCTTAATGGTTCCCCCTCCAATATCCGTGACAAATAAGTTACCCCGCGTGTCAATTTCTATATCCCTCATGGCAATGATAGAAGAACTTCCGGGGATAAGGGTTGATACCATTCCATCAGATCTTATTTTCCGGACTACTTTTCCGTCCTGGTCTACGATATAAATATTATCAGTTGCATCAATAGTCATACCCCCCATCCTGTAAAACTCAGCCAAATTGCCGTACCCGTCTTTAAAATTCCCTCTCCCGCTACCCGCAAAAATAGATATGGCTCCCCCGGTAGTAATTTTTTTAATGACATTCCTTGACTCATCGCTTATAAACAAATTCCCTTTACTGTCGACAACCATACTCTGAGGTGAAATAATATCAGCATGTGCCAAATCCAGCTCCCGATGACCATTTCTGTGGTCACCGCTTGCCAAAATCTGAAGGTGGCCCCTTGTATCAATCATATAAATACTACCTGGCCAATAACCGCCAGCATAGGCGCCCAAATAAATATTACCCGCAATATCAATCGTGAGGGCTTTAATACTTTGAACATGATCATCCAATTGGGCCAGGCAATTGAAGTATGACACGAGGAAAATATATATACCAAATAGATGTTTCATCCTGGAATTGAAGAGCCAGCCATTGCTTATAATACTATTTCAAATCACCCGCCATTATATTTGTAACATTTGCTACCTGCTTAATTATTCTGGTTAACAAAGTGGAAGTTAAACCTGCTCTGTAAATATCAGCTCTTACATATGCAGAATTAACTTCGCTATCCAGGCATAACTTAACAATATCAAAATTGTTGCTTTGCTCCAGCAGGTATTTGTACCTGGTATCATCAATTTTTCCAGGTAATATTTCTGTCAATGTTGTAAATACAATATATAGTTCTCCGACTTTTTGAACAATTACAGCGTATTTGGCAATATTCTCTCCTTCAAAAGGTATATACGAAAGACTATCGCTGATAATCGAATATGGCAATCCTGTACCTGCCAGGATGGATTTTAATTCGGATGCCGGCTGCTTTACAGTTGTTCTTGTTTTAATTTGTGCAAAACTGATACTTACAAGAAAGAACAAAAAGAACGTTGTAGCTGTGCATTTTTTCATGATATATTTATTTAGTGTTGAAATGAATTTTGACTCCCTAACATGAAACTTATTTTCTGCTATTGGTATAGCATGGCATATATAGATCCAAGAACACCCGGCGCCAGTAACATTCCATTTATTCCACTTATTTGCTCTTTTCTCCTTTCACCTGCACTATCTAATGATCCACCAATGGATATCAACTGAATACTAGTCTTAGGCATTTTTTCATCAAAAAACTTTTCATCGGCTATCACTAAAGCTTCTGCATTGGCATCCCCGGCTTTCCTGAATCCTTTCCAATCAGTCATAAAATATTCAATTACTCTTTTGTCTTTCCTTTCCAGGTATGCAGGAACGATACGTTCCGCTTCAGTCATTTCTCTCAACAATTTTTTTGCTCTATTGGAATACTTATATTCAAGACTCTTTTCCTGCAAATGCTTGTTAAAATTCAATTTTGCAATGGCATTTTCAAGGTACTCCTGTCGGGTAGCTGGTCTCCATGGTAACTTCTTCCCAGGCAGGCTCATGACGATCAGTCCATTATACCTAGGATATTGATCTAAGTCTGCACCTTTGACAGGGGTCCTGAATACCATATTATTTCCATACTGAAGCGGTTTACTTTGCAGGATATACCAAATGGAATTGAATTGTAAAATGATTCCATAAGCGGATTCCACTTCGCAAACAGGATCATCATCATTCCATCCTAAAACATCATGGAATGTTATATGCAGATCCATTTGATAGGGACTATTTCTGAATTCTGTACCCACCAGTGGATAAGTATGGGTTTCATCAATGCCTCCATATGAATGCACCATAGCATTGAAAGGCCTTGGATATATTCTTTCAATGGTATCCATCAACCTTTCAAAACTTTGATAAATCACTCCATAGTGGGCGGAAGGGATCAATGCATTCCTCCCACGGCTAAAAGAAATTTTTCGATACATACGAGGTGTATCAATTATCTCATTCGAAAACGAATCCCCGGAAGCATATATGATTTCAGGTATAATGATAAATGCCCATACTATCTTAAAACTATTCTTCATTTCTTTATGAGTAATGGGTTGATATTATTTTTTTTTCTTCAACAATCCTTTTCCCAATGAAATAAATTCCGGTGCTGATGGGTTTTTCCAGTCGATGGCATATAAAGCGATTTGTCCCTTACGTCCATCATCATATAATAATACCAATGAATAATTCTGGCATATGTATTTCCCCTTCCCGGGCTTTTGGGTAGGACAGGTGGCAGCAACATCTTCATCTACATCAAACAAAGCGCTATTGTCGATAAAGGTTCCGTCCTTTTTGAACCTAATCACCGGCTCATACCCCCTCCACCAGTCTTTCTTATCTGGTTTACTGGTATATGTTCCTTCAAACACAAGCCTGTCGATAGATCGTAATTTCTCAAATTGCATTTTAAAAAAGGTAAGATTACTGCCCGCCAGTCCCAATGGCTCATCCTTGTATGTGCTGAAATTTACAGATCCGGTAATGCCATTAAATAAGTAAGTGCCCCAGTATCCCTTTCTCCATGCCTCATTTCCCGCCCGGTCCATGCTATCTAATCCGGCACTGGGCATTTCGTAACAAAACACACTATCATCATAAAAAACAATCCGTTTTATCGCTCTTCCTGTAGAACCATTCAGCATTGCCGCAGTTTTAACACTCTGCCAAACACCTGAAATCCCATTGTCAAAACCTGATTTTCGCGCCAGGAGATTGGGCGAATTATACCCGGCCAAACTAATACTGTTCAATACAGTTTTAGTAAAAACCAGGTTATATCCAAACTGAGCCTCTGTTGGAGCAGCACTTCCAAAAGCAACCACATTAGTACCGATCACGTGTATGGACAGCCAGCCATAAAATATCCTTCCATTATTATGCACACAATTAGTACCACCCTCATAATAGTTCCAGCCTTTTGAATGAGACTTTTTTATTGCTGATGGTATATTTCCAGATTCAGTTTTGGAGAAAACACCATACATCTTATTCCATGAATCAGAATAATCCTTTTGTGGATTACCAGATGAAAGAAAAGCAGGGTAAATAAACATCAGATAACTTTTATTATTTTCATCGAGGTATTGCATAACGGCAGCGTCAGGATATGCCTGCATTGAATAAGCGGAAGGAAGCAGGAACGCTATATCCCCATAACTTCGGGGAATTTGTGCCATCATGCCGATTGAAAGCAGAAAATATAGAAATACCAAAATGGATTTTTTCATTGACTGATAATTACAGTTATAAAATCCCTTGCCACTGGACTTAACCCATGACAACACTTTATATTTCCAATATATTTCAAGATCAATTGCCGGGCAATAGAACAAAAGTTATCTGGAAATGAAAGTCCCGGAGAAATGATGGTTAACCATGGAGGAACATATTTCAGGTTTTACCAAAAGCCTTATTAATCGCTTCCGTGCGGTTTTGAACATGCAGCTTTTCATATATCCTGTGAATATGCTGGCGGACGGTTGCAACACTTATACCGAGCTTTTCGGCAATTTCCTTATAGAGAAGGCCTTTGGCCAGAAGATGCAAACTTTCATTTTCGCGGGGAGACAAAATATCAATAACTTCAGGTTCTTCGTTCTTTTTGAATTGGTTAATGACTTTACGAGCGATTTGCGTGCTCATGGGACTTCCGCCTTCATGCAGTTCCGCCAGTGAGTCAGCTATTTTCGAAAGAGACGTTTTCTTAAGCAAATACCCTGTGGCCCCGGCACTCAGCGCTTCAAATACTTTCTCATCATCTTCATAAATGGTGAACATCATAAACTGGCATTTGGGACAGCTTTTCTTCACGATTTTAATGCATTCCACCCCATTCATCCCAGGTAAATGTATATCCATGATGGTTACATCCGGCTCCCACGCAGGAATTCCTTCCAATGCAGCTTCAGCATTCGAGTAGGCAGCCAGCATTTCAAATCTGTCATCCATGGATAGCAGGCTTACAATCCCATCTCTGACTTCCTTTACATCTTCAACAATGCAGACTTTAATTGGAGCCATATCGCAAAATTGATACATTATAATATTTTTGCCTATAGTACGAAAGTTTCATTCCAGGGGTACTGAGAATTCTATAGTCAACCCATTATCATTGTAATACCTTAAGTGGCTTTTCATCGACTCAATACGCCTTTGTATATTGAGCAATCCGTTACCAAAGGCATTTTTACTTTTTTCCGGAATGCCTTTACCATCATCTTTAATTACTACTTCCAAATCCTTTCCAGCAGAAACTATAATCGAAACATTTTTTGCGCAGGCATGTTTTACAATATTATGAAGGCATTCCTTTAATATTAAGAAAACATTTCTCCTTAATTCTCCGCTAACCATGATGTTTTTGACATGTTCCGGAAGTTCAAATTTGCATTCCAGGCCATTTTCTTCACAATAACTCATTGCATAGTTACGGCTGTAAAAAAGAAGATCCTCCAGCGCATCATTTTTTTCGTTCATCGCCCATATAATTTCATTCATTTTATCCATCAATTCAGCGGAAGTGAGCTGCATTTTAGAAATGTCATCTTTCGTTGTATCACTGAAGCTATTGCGTTTTACCTTTTCTGAAAGGAATCGAAGGCTTGAAAGTCCTGCACCAAGGTCATCATGCATATCTGTGGCAATTCTTGTACGTTCTTTCTCAATAGCGAGGTGCCGGCTTAATTTTTCCTCTGCCTTTAATGCCAGCAATGATTGTTTGTGATGCTCTTGCTTTTGTCGGTAATTTATAAACAATAAAAACAAGCCGCTTACCAGGCCTGCCAGTCCAATCACTGTGCCCCATAACCAGGCCTTTTGCTTTTGCAGGTATAAATTCTTCTCTTTCAACCGATTGCCAACCTGTAATGTAAGTTCCCTGTTTTCTTGAAGAACTGATTTTAATGAATCCGTTAAAAACTGGTAATCACTTTTAAAATTGAATTTTTCTTGAATGTTGGACAGGGTAACAGTATCCCCAGCATCCGGCACCTGAGAAATCGTACCTGAAGGGCTTACACAAACCGCATCAAATCCGCCAAAATAATCAAGTACTTCAAAAGACTGAATCCAATGCCTTTTCCTATTTTTTATAAGGTAGACAGCTCCTCCTTCTCCTTTTATTAAAGTACCCTCCTGAGGGATATCAGGTATACTGGAAAGTGAACCCGCCGGTATTTTCTGAACTATACGGTAAATGGTAGTAAATTTTTGCAGCTCTGACAAACTGCTGATAGGAAATTTGGCGCCACCTAATATTACATAAGCCATACCCTTATCAACCTCCTGAACAATAGTCTGGTCGGGAAAGTCGAACACCAAACTTCCGGTATTCTTTTGCGCTAATAATTGGACCAATTCCGTTTCATTCGTTATTTCGCTGCTAATTAATGGCAAAACATTCTGCAACGACAGGTTCTGTTGCTTCAAATTGGTGATAACAGACAGAATATTCCGATAAATTCCAATGATTCTTTTCTTTTCTACATTTGACTGCAATAAAGCAGCTGAAGGCAGATAATTCTCAGCAGCTTTACTGAAGTTGCCCATATACTGATACAAATTTCCAAGGTATAATTGTGTCAGGCCCAGCTGCCTGTGTAGCATTTTTTCTTTGCATAATTCAATGGCGACTTGATACTCTCTTACTGCTAAAGACAGATTACCCTGGGAAATATATACTGCTGAAGTACTGTTAAAACATTCAATGAGTTGTGTTTCCAGACTATACTGCCGACAAATACTTTTCGCCTGGCTTAAAAATGATAATGCAGAATCAGGGTGAAAATATTGTAAATTTCTTGCCCTGGTAATCATATTTTCTGCTTTCAGGCTATCATCCTTCAGATCCTGGCTATAAAGGAGTGAACAATTAAATAAAAGGACTGCGAATAGAAAAATATAAGCAATTATCCGCATCGCAGACTGCCTAAAAAATTTGCGGTTAGGGTAATATTGGGGGTTAAGTATATGCAATCTGAACCTTCTTTTACAGGGGAATGTTTCCGTGCTTCTTACGCGGACGTTTAGCCACTTTGTTTTCCAGCATGGCAAATGCCTTGATGAGTTTTTTCCGGGTTTCCCTTGGCTCTATCACTTCATCTATGAAGCCCCTTTCAGCAGCCAGGTAGGGAGTTGCAAATTTTTCTGCATACTCAGCTTCCTTTTCCTGTAACTTTTTTAGAGGATCATCCGCTTCGGAAATTTCCTTTTTAAAGATTATTTCACTTGCCCCTCTTGCGCCCATTACCGCAATTTCTGCTGTGGGCCAGGCAAAGTTCATATCTGCACCGATATGTTTTGAATTCATTACATCATAGGCGCCGCCATATGCTTTTCGGGTAATCACGGTCACCCTGGGGACAGTTGCTTCACTCAATGCATAAAGGAGTTTAGCGCCGTTGGTGATGATTCCATTCCATTCCTGGTTCGTACCCGGAAGAAATCCGGGTACATCCACCAATACCAGCAAAGGGATATTAAAGCAATCGCAAAACCTCGTAAATCTTGCACCCTTCTTTGAACTATCGATATCCAGGACACCGGCAAGGCTCATGGGCTGATTTGCCACAATACCGATGCTTCTCCCGGCCAGCCTTGCAAAGCCAACAACAATATTCGTGGCATAATCCTTATGGACTTCAAAGAACGACTGATCATCACATATTCCTTCCACCACCTCCCTGATATCATATGGCTGGGTGGTTTTTTCCGGGATGATATTATCCAATACCTCCCTGGTTTCATCCCCGGGCACATATGGCAATTTGGGGCCCACATCCTCGCAATTCTGGGGCATGTAGCTTAAGAGTTTTTTAATCTGCAGGATGCAATCCATATCATGGGCAGCGGTTAGATGCGTTACGCCTGATTTAGTAGAATGAGTAGATGCCCCACCCAATTCTTCTGAACTTACTTCTTCATTGGTAACTGTTTTTACCACGTTGGGACCAGTAACGAACATATAGGAAGTGTTTTCCACCATAATGGTGAAATCTGTCATGGCAGGTGAATACACTGCACCGCCTGCACAGGGACCCATTATCGCTGAAATCTGGGGGATAACCCCTGATGATTGAACATTGCGGTAAAAGATGTCGGCATATCCGCCGAGGGACCTTACACCTTCCTGTATCCTGGCCCCGCCTGAATCATTTAACCCGATCATGGGAGCGCCTGTCTTCATGGCCAGGTCCATGATCCTGCAAATTTTTTCCGCATGAGTTTCTGATAATGCCCCTCCAAATACGGTGAAATCCTGGGCAAATACATAGACAAGTCTTCCGCTCACGGTACCATATCCTGTGATCACACCATCACCATAATACTGCTGGTCTTCCATTCCAAAGTCTTTGGTGCGGTGCAATACCAATGCACCGATCTCTTCAAATGAACCCGGATCCATCAGCAGGCTGATCCGCTCCCTTGCAGTAAGTTTTCCCTTCTTGTGCTGCTTTTCATTTCTGTCTTTTCCCCCACCAAGTTTCCCTTCTTCCAGTTTCTCCCTGAGTATCTCCAGTTTAGATTTCATCTTTCAATTTATTTTATAACAAATACCGGTATCCATATTTTGACTTAAAATATTTTCATTTATCTCACCGTGAACCTGTCAACCGTCAACTCTCAACCGTCAACTACTCAGTCTTCTTTTCCAGCTGGTTGATTTGTTCTCCACCGGCCTTAACTGTTTTTGTTTTTCCAGATAGTATTTTAATGCAATCATTGCCGCCAGTTCAGCATTGGCTTTTTGTTTCTCCCTGATTTTTTCCGGTGAATAATAATTCTTTACAAAGTGGGTATCAAAATTTCCCGTTATGAATGCATCGTGTTCAAAAACAAATGTCCCGAAAGGCAATGTGGTGGACAAGCCCTCCACTTTAAATGACCTGATGGCGGCCAGCATTTTCTGTATGGCTTCTGCCCGGTCCTTACCATGCGTAACAAGTTTGGCAATCATGGGGTCATAATAAATGGGGATCGACATCCCTTCCTCATATCCATCATCCACCCTAACGCCTTCCCCATGGGGTTTTTTATATGTTGTCAGTATACCGATAGAGGGCAGGAAATTATTCAACGGATCTTCGGCATATACCCTGAGTTCTAGTGCATGACCATGAATACTGATATCATTTTGAGTAAAACTTAATTTTTCTCCCCTGGCTATTTTGATTTGTTCTTCCACGAGATCAATACCGGTAATCATTTCCGTTACAGGATGCTCTACCTGTAACCTGGTATTCATTTCCAGGAAATAAAAATTCAGCTGGTCATCCATCAGGAATTCAACCGTACCAGTACTGGTATACTGGCAGGATTTTGCCACCATGACCGCGGCTTCACCCATTCGATTTCTTAATTCAGGAGTTAATATCGATGATGGGGACTCCTCCACCACTTTTTGGTGACGGCGCTGGATACTGCACTCACGTTCAAAAAGGTGAACGGTATTGCCAAAGTTATCGGCCAGCACCTGTATCTCGATATGACGGGGTGAACTAACATACTTTTCGATAAATACAGAGCCATCGCCAAATGAAGATTTCGCTTCACTAATGGCCCTTTGCATTTGTTCTTCCAGGTCAGCCTCCTGTTCTACAATCCTCATTCCTTTCCCACCGCCCCCTGCAGAAGCTTTTATCAGCACGGGATAGCCCACTTTGGCGGCAATTTCCTTTGCAATATTTACATCATCGATGGCTTCATCAATTCCCGGCACCATCGGGATATTATACTTTTTTACACATTCCTTTGCAGCCAGTTTGGAACCCATGATCCTCATGGCATCAGGGCCAGGGCCAATAAAAGTAATTCCTGCATCCTGCACCTTTTGCGCGAAAGCCGGCATTTTCACTAAGAAACCCATACCCCGGATGTATGCCATCAACATGCAGCTGCTTTGCAAATTGAATTATCTTATCGCCATCCAGGTACGACTGACTCGAAGGAGGAGCCCCAAGGCACACCGCCTCATCTGCAAACATTACATGCGGGGAATGGCGATCTGCCTCAGAATACACAGCTACCGATTGTATGCCCATCCTTTTGATGGTTCTCATAATCCTTAGTGCAATTTCACCCCTGTTAGCTACCAGTATTTTTTTCATTCCTTTCCGTTGTTCAATTTGTTAGTGTACTCTTAACATCTTTGAATTCACTGCGTCTTTGTATTCACTGTGTCTTTGCTTTCTCCGCGTTCTCTTTCTTACTCGAGCTCCACCAGAACCTGGCCCTTCTCTACTGCCTGTCCGGCTGATACAATAATTTTCTTAATCACGGCATCCGCATGAATCAGGATGCTGTTTTCCATTTTCATTGCTTCCAGTATCAGTATCTTGTCGCCTTCACAGACCTGCTGTCCGTCTTCAACAGAGATCTGCAAAACAAGTCCGGGCATCGGAGCCTTAATCTCTTTTATCTGCTTCCCAGCCACAGCACCAAAACCCATTTTCTCCAGCATCTGGTCCAGCTCATCTTTAATTTCAATATGAAAAGACTCACCATCTATTTCGATGGTCATTTTCTTACCCGCAATATCCATATCGGTTAGTTTGGCATTTACGGAACGGAAATCCTTAATCAGGTTTACTGTTTCTGCAGATGTATATACAAAGTCAGACGATGCCAAATCAGCTTCATTGAATTGAAATAAGAAATCATTGACTTTTACAGCAAAACTGTTGATGGGTTTCGACATATATATTTTTTACAAGTTGGGGTTATATGGAATAATGGAAATGAATTAAATAGATTTTATCAAATGTATACTCTGTCCCAGAAGATACCGATTCTTTTTGATGCCCATTGCCAATATTTTATTTTACCTTTTACTTAGTTAAACTGCTTTTTTATCCTGATAAAACTACCAATAATGAAAAGAATAATGTTTCCATTAGGTATATATTTTTTATACCTTATGATGGCGTCTTGTAATGCGGAGAACAAGGAACTTCCTGCTGAAAAACCTGTTACTGAAAACAGCATTGACCTGTCGCAGGCGAAGGCATTGATCGACAGTATTAACCTGAAATTTACTGAAGAGGTGCGTAATGGTGATTCAGTAGCCCTGGCTTCGCATTACTGGCCGGATGCAGAAATACTCCTGTCGAACAGCGACCCGTGAAAGGAACAGATGTACTACCTGTCTGGGGCAGCATGATCAGGATGGGGGTGAAACATTTTACCTTTCAGACCACAGATATCACACTTGGCGGCAATCTCCTGGTAGAAACAGGTACTTATGAAATGAAGGCCGAAGACCAGTCACTTATAGACAGGGGAAAATATGTAGTGGTCTGGAAAAATAAAAATGGCGAATGGAAGCTATTCCGGGACATTGGCAATACCAGCCTCCCTGCCCCTGCTGCCAAATGATACTCCCGGCGATCGATACACTAAAAAATGACCAATATTTCACAGGAATTAATATCTGCTTAAACATTCTCTGGACAACCCTTTCATATTTCTTTTCATTATTTCCAATAATTAGTTACCTTACCGTCAACCCTACCCGTTTCAACCTTCCCTGGAAATGACTACCTGGAATTTTGCTTCCCCGGATATGTAGACTAGTATTTCCTCCTTAATTTTTATTGTATAGCAACCATCCACCTGGTGAATGGATAAATCTTTTTTAACCAAAACCATCACACATGAAAAGGATCCTTCTTCTATTGCTTATGTTCTCCTCCCTGGCAGTGAATGCCCAAAAGACCGATTTGTCCACAGTCAACACCGTAAAACCCAAGAAAGGGCAAAAGATGGCATTTGAAGCTGCTTATAAGGTGCACATCGCAAAGTTTCACAAAGCCAGTGAGAACATTAATGTGTACGAAATTATGAGCGGCCCCAATGCAGGTACGTATCACCTCGTAAATGGTGGCAGGTCTTATGCAGATTTTGATAAAGAAAGGGCAGACGCAACCGCACACAGCCAGGACCTTGACAAGACATTCTTTCCTTACCTGGAAGAAACTGTGAATGCCACTTTTCGAATTATCGACAGCATGAGCCTCCGACCCGAAGTTGTAGCTGATAAATATGTTGTTAACGTAAGGCATATGAATCAATCATTAAACCTTGATGATTACAGAAAGGAATGGGTAAGGACAGTTGCTGTCCAGAAAGAATTAAAGACAGGATTTTGGGAAAATCTCAGCTATGCAACCTTTGAACAGCTATGGGACGGGTCCGACCAGGTAATAGTATCCATTCGCAATCTTAAGGATGGCTTTAAAATCCCTTGAAATGAATTATTTTGGAGCAACCCCTCCTGGTTCACCCAATTTCAGGGATGTGTATTCCAAAAAATATGGAAATGCTGCCTGGGATAACAGGGTAAAAGTAATAGACAAGGCTGTTGACAAGACCGATAGTTACATTATGAAACACAGGAAAGACCTGAGCTCACAGCAGTAATTTTGTTTCAATAAACCCCGGACCCTTCCGGGGTTTATTTTTTAAATGATCTTAATAGAACCTTTTTTACCGGTTTTCTGTCGAAAAACCGGCCAGGCTTACATGATCTCATTAAACTCCAGTCTTTCTCCGTCGGGGCCGAGGACATTAAAATACTTACAACCGTTTTTCCAGAAAGGCAGGAATACAGGCGCATCCTCAATGATCTGGAATCCGGATTCCTTTAATACCCGGAAAGCATTGTCAATATTATCCACATCAAATGCAATGTGATCGATATGGCCATTGCCCCTCGTCCTGATTTCAGCCAGTTCATTTTCCGGCATCTGGTAAATTTCCATGATCATAGATCCCCTTTTCATCATGATCACCGATCCACGGGCACCATTATAATCAAACCCTGATTCCATCACATTTTCAAAGCCCAGCCGCTGGTAAAAGGAAAATGATGACGGTAAGTCTGTAACAGGAATACCCAACATGCTGGATACTGATTAATTTTTAATTCCATACTACTAGGTTTAAGTTTTTCTTTTCATTCATAATTGAATTGACTCCAGAAATTACAGAATTATGCTCAATTCTTTTGATTATGATGGTGGTCATTTTTTCGCATAACCCCTGTCATCAATTCATCACCATGTCTAAATTAACTTTAAGAAAAATCCAACCTTCCAAAAAAAATCCTTAAGAGTAATAAATTCCTGACCCCATAATTGTCATGAAACAAAAAACCAAAATACCAGTCAAGATAGAATTGGAAAAAACTAATTTTCGGGATATGAGGGTTTTGTATATTAAAGAGACGGCGCCAACAAAGGAAGCAATCAAAGATATTTTGGCAAAAGGATATGATGAACTCATGAGGTATGTCAAGGTCCATCGATTGAAGTCAAGGAAATTTATGGCATGGTATTATTCAAAAAACAGCCCTGGGAAATTGAAGTGGCTATTGAGACGGAAAGTTTAAACGCTCATTTAAGCGGCAGGATCCAGTCAAGGATTGTAACTGGCGGAGAGGTGATCATTGCACATATGCATGGGCCTTATGACCAGGTTTCAAAAGCATACGAAAAAATCCAAACCTGGCTGAAAGAAAACAACCGCAACGCCAGGGGATATCCTTTTGAGGTTTATGTAAATGATCCTTCCATGGTCAGCAGCCAGGCTGAAATACAAACCGATATTTATCAGCCCATATAAGCGGACTGACGTTAATTTCCCATCATAACCGTTTTCCCTGTTTTGGCTGAAGTCCTTGCGGCATCAAGTATCTTCATTACCATTTCATTATTTTCCGGGGAAGAGAGGTCATATGCAGACATTTTAATACTGCCATTGATCACATTGGCAAAATACACAAAAGGATCATTCCTGTCTGCGGGCAATGCAGGAGCCTTAAGCTCAACAGCATCGACATTCTCATTCTCCCTCATCACCATACTGGTGCCGTCTTTGCAAAAAATATATCCTGATTTGCCATATAGCTCCATATCCTTTCGGCTGTAAGGCCAGTTCCAGGATGCCTGGATGATCACCTGTGCTTTTTTGTAAGTAACAAGGATGGTGGCCTCATCTTCAACCTTTGGATATAAATCCGGTTTAATCTGCTGGGTAATGGCGGTCACCGAAACAGGTTTTTCGCCCTGCATGAACCATGTGGCCAGATCAGCACCATAACAGCCAAAATCAGTGAGCGCCCCTCCCCCGTTAAGGACCGGGTCAGTGAGCCATTCAAGGAATTCAGGATTACACCCAATTTCAACCGGACCAGGATGCCCTGTATGAAAGACAATTTTTCGGATATCACCAATCTTTTTTTCGTTTATTGATAACCGGTAGGCCATGGCATTTGAACCATACCAGGTGGTTTCATAGTTAGTCAGCAGGTGAATGCCGTGCTTTTTGGCAAGGGCCAGCATTTTCGATGCATGTTCCATATTCACTGCCAGCGGTTTCTCCACCATCACATGAATGCCTTTGGGCGCACAATACTCCACTACTTTCAGATGGTCATAAATGGTATTAAAAGCAAGAACGGCATCCGGTTTGGTTTTCTAAATCATTTCTTCCATACTGCCATAAACAATATCCATGCTATACCCGTGCTGTTTGGAATAACGCCGGGCCAGATCCTGGTTGGGTTCTGAAATGCCCACAATCTCGATATCTCCCCTGTTCTCCCTTCCCAAAATCCAGTGCACATGCGTATGCACAAGTCCGACCACACCAACCCGCAGAGGCCGTGGCCGATTATTGCCCTGCTGGGCCATAACCTGGCAAACAGATATCAAAATCAAGCCCAGCACGATAACTGCTTTTCTATACATATCCTGAATTTCTCCAAATATAATTCCTTTGCGGGATGCCCTGGAACTGTTTCGGGCAAAGTGAAAAAGGTATATATTAGGATATCCATTCCTCCCTCAATTTCAATTTCATGATTAAATTATTCCTGGTTCTCCTGCTGCCCATTTCCGTCTTCTCTCAAACAGGCAGGAAAGAGATAGATGATAAAATAAAGAAAGTGGAAAACTCACTTGCCCCTTCCGTCATTTATGGCGATTCCATTCCGGGGCTGAATCTTGAATCCAGGATGAGGGAAACACACATAAAAGGTTTGAGTATTGCGGTTATCCGGAATTATAAAATTGAATGGGCCAAGGGCTATGGATGGGCCGATGAAAAAGAAAATAGAAAGGTAACTCCAACAACCCGGTTCCAGGCAGCTTCCATCAGTAAAAGCCTGAACAGCATGGGTATATTAAAATTAGCTGAGCATGGTAAACTTGACCTGGATGCGGATATCAATAATTATCTGACCACCTGGAAATTCCCTTATGATAGTCTTTCCAATAATAAAAAGATATCCACGATTAACCTGCTAAGCCATACCGCTGGTTTAAGCATTCATGGCTTCCCGGGTTATGAGCGCCGGGATACCCTGCCCACTGTTCCCCAGATACTCGATGGGAAAAAACCGGCCAATACCAAGGCAGTCCGTTCCATGTTTGAACCCGGAATACGCGTGCAATATTCAGGTGGAGGCACCACCATTTCACAATTAATGGTCACCAATATCACCGGAAAAACCTATGCGGATTATATGCAGGAAGAAGTATTAAAGCCTTTGGGCATGACCAATAGCTCATTTCGCCAACCTCCGGCAGATACCACTGACCTGGCAACCGGATATTATGCCGACGGGACACCAGTTAATGGAAAATATCATGTATATCCTGAACAGGCTGCTGCCGGTCTTTGGACAACCCCAACCGACCTGGCAAAATACATTATAGAATGCCAGCTCGCTTTGGCGGGAAAGTCGCAGAAAGTCCTATCCCGGTCCATGATGCAAAAAAGAATGTCGACCATTGTTGACAGCTCTGCCGGACTTGGCGTAAACATTATCAACAAATCCGGTAACAAATACTTCAATCACAATGGAGGAAACGAAGCATTTCTCTGTACTTCTTTTGGCAGCATGAATAACGGGGATGGTGTGGTAATTATGATTAATGGGGAAAATTTCGCGGTGATCACTGAATTACTGAACAGTGTTGCCAGGGTATATGACTGGAAAGGATTTTATGAACCAACATTCAAAAAAATCCTGAAGATGCCTGCAGATTCTTTACACCAGTATGTTGGCGAATTTCTGATCGAAAAAGATACATTGAAAATCATTTATTGCGAAAAGGACCTTTGTCTCCAGCAGAATGACGACAAGGTTAACATTTATAAACTTATGTTCTCTGACTATAATAATTTTTCCGTGAAGGAAATACCCAGTGCTGATTTCAGAATACTCAGGGGCCCGGATGGGAAAGTTGAAGCCCTGGAATTAAAACAAAGAGGGAATACAATGCGACTGCCGAAAATCCGATAGGGTATTGATTGGTTATACCCTGTACCTGCGCTTTATCACCTTTCATTGTAATGAAAATCATGCATTTTTAATGCTTACCCTGCTAAATTGCTGGCAATTTCCGGATTAATGAACCCAAAGGCATTTGCAGGTAACAAGCAGCATTACATTTTCAGGCACCGGGGTAATGAAATGCTTCGAATTGAAGCACTAAGTGATGCGGTATTTGCCTTCTCTGTTTCCCTGCTGGTGGCATCGCTTGAAGTGCCACAAACATTTGCTGAATTAAAAATCATCCTGCAGGGCGCCATTCCTTTTTTTGCTACAGTATCCCTGATTTTTCTTTTCTGGTATCAACAATACATTTTCTTCCGGCATTATGCCATGAATGACCTGAAAACCATTTTACTCAACCTTATCTACCTGGCCGTCATCCTGTTTTATATTTATCCACTGAAGTTTCTATTTTCATTATTAATTTCTTCATGGACCGGGGTTAATCTATTTCCAAAAGCCACTGAGCATGGCGAAGCTGTCCTTGAACAGGCTGATTTTCCTTATCTCGTAATCACTTTCAGTGCAGGATATTTTGTGATCTGGTTAATGCTTTACCTGATGCACTACAGGGCACAGAAAATGTCGGATGAGCTTGGATTGACCGATTATGAATTAGCTTATACCGGCAAGGAAAAAAGGGGTGCTTTATGGAATGCATATATTGGATTAGCGGCCATCCTGATGTCATTCACCGGCATTCAATGGTTACCTGGTTTATGTTTTCTGATGATCCCGTTTTTACTGATCCTCAATGAACGGATGTTCCGGAGAAAAATCAGCCTTCAAAAAATAAAGCACTGAACGGTTATCTTTTTTTATTCACTCCTTCCTTCATATTTTCACCGCATGCATCCGCATATTCATAAACTACTGCAGTGTATTGACCTTGAAGAAGCCGAGCAGGTGCAAAGGTTCCGGCTGGATCAGCAGCACAGCCTTAGGGCATTGAAATCGGAGGGGCTGGCCCTCCATCCCATCACTGTTACACGGAAAAGTTTTGGCTATGCAGATTATCCCGAAATCAGTTTCCGATTGCCATTTCCTGCTGAGACCAATCTCTTTAAAGATGGCGCCGCTATTGAATGTTTTATTACCGGTGAGGAACCCATCAAGGGCATACTGATTGGAATGGAAGGAAAAACGGGCGAATTCAGGCTGTTTGCGCCTGATTACCCCGATTGGATAGAAGATGATGGTGTTGGCATCAAACTGGCACCGGATACAAGAACCAGCAGTATCATGAAAAATGTACTGGAAGACCTGGAAAAGAACAAGTCATTATTTCCATTATTTGAAAAGTTACACAACAGGTCATCTCTTACCCTGCCATCCAAAAAAAATGTTCAGGATACTCTTACATTTCGTAATAAGGACCTGAATAAAAGCCAGCAGGAAGCAGTATCTGCCATAATACATAATGCATCCGTTACCATCGTTCATGGTCCGCCTGGCACGGGTAAGACCACCACCCTGGTGGAAGCTGTAATTCAACTTATCCTGCGCGGAGAAAAAGTACTGGTGTCAGCCCCAAGTAATACAGCAGTGGATAATATTGCAAAAGGATTGATAAGGCAGGGTGTAAAATTATTAAGGGTAGGGAATACCAGTAAGGTGGACGAAGCCATCTTTTCACATACTCCCGAAGGAAGGTTAACAAACAGCAGGGAATTAAAAGAAATAAAGCAATTAAAAAAAAGGGCTGAGGAATTCAGGAGGATGGCGTTAAAATATAAACGCAGTTTTGGCAAGGCAGAAAGAGAACAGCGAAACCTCTTATTTAAAGAAGTCAAAAACATACGTGCTGAAATCAAAAAACTCCAGGTCTATAACGAAGAAAAACTTTTTACGGAAGCCAGCGTCATTGCGGGTACGCCGATCGGTTTATATGACGCAGGGTTACAACGCCTGAATTTCCAAACCCTGGTGATTGATGAAGCAGGGCAATGTATAGAACCCCTGGCCTGGTGTATATTTCCCATGGCAGAAAAGATTGTACTGGCAGGAGACCACTGGCAATTACCACCCACCGTGCTGAGCAACCAGGCAGCCAGGCTCGGTCTTAACCAGTCGATACTGGAAGTCGCCATCCCCTCAGTACCGGAAGTATACCTCCTCAATACCCAATACCGGATGCGGGAATCGATAGCCGGATTCAGCAGTACCTATTTTTATGACAGCCTGCTCTTAACAGCGAAACATCTACAAAATACCGGTGTGCACCTGACCTTTATTGACACGGCCGGATCAGGATTCCAGGAAGTCCGGGGGCCGGATGGAACCAGTTTGCAGAATGAAGGTGAATTATCACTGGCATTGAAAATCATTGAAACATCATCACTGGATTCCCTGAAAACCGCATTTATTTCACCGTATGCGGGGCAGGCTGCTGCTGCTAAAGAAAAACTTCCCAACGGCATGAGGGTAAGCACGATTGACAGTTTCCAGGGACAGGAAATGGAAACTATCATTGTTTCACTGGTAAGAAGCAATGACTCAGGTGAAATAGGATTTCTAAAAGATTACCGGAGAATGAATGTTGCCATTACCCGTGCCAAAGAACAGCTTTTTGTCATAGGCGACAGTTCCACCATTGGCAATGATCCCTTTTACAATGAGTTCATTGCTTATATTGAAAAAAATGGTCAATATAAAACTGCCTGGGAATTTGATCTGATAGGTTGATTATTCCCAATATTGTACTACTGTTATTTGCGGGCTAAAGCAAAAATATTTATAAAGGCTTTCCTTCACTTAATGTTTTAACAGCCTGTTCAAGGAAATTTTTATTTACCTCATCAGGAGCCTGTGCCAGCGCCAGCTTTGCATGCTCCAGTGCTTTTTTATAATTTCCCAGGGCTGAATAGCCGCGCATCATTCCGGCATTGGTGGGCCAGGCGCCCTTATGTTTCTTATAGTTCTTTTCGAAAATCGCAAAAGCTTCCGTATTCTTTTTTTGTGCCTGGAGTTGCCTGCCATATTGATGCATTTCAACTGCGGTGGCGGTTTCCAATGCAGCCTTCATGATGGTATCCGCCTCAGCGGTCCTATTGAGTTTGGTCAGCAGGCCGGCCTTCGTTGATAATGCCCTGAATGATTTAACGGCCCCGAGGTTGGGATCTGTTGCCCTGTTGATCCAGGACAAGACCTTCTTCATAATTCACATTATTCTGTAAACACCAGTTCGCAGCGGCTTCCAGGCTGGGAGGATCGAAGCCCAAGTGCCCCCGTTAATTGTGAACGGATGTAAAGCCAGTGTGGTGTTCACCAGGTCAGTTTCCACGGTAAAGGGTATCCGCCACTTCTCCCATTCAAGGGCCACTTCAACGGATTTATCCGTCTGTTTTGAAAAGGTATAGTCCAGCCGCTCCTTACTTTCCTTTTGTTCTTTCTGCTGCCTGGTGCCAACTTTTAATACATCAAGGTCGCTCCGGTAAAAATAACTCCCCCATCCATCAGTATTCCGGTTAAATATCAGGGTACAGGAATCCGGATACAAGGCGATAAAAAACCCATAAGTGCCTGCAGCAAGTTTTTGTCCATTAATGGTAACATCTGTGGAAAAGGAAATAGTAGTGCTTTCATTGGCACCTGCTCTCCATGGAGAGGCCATAGATGATCCAAAACCCAGCACTTCATACCCATACCAGGCTACCGGCGTGCCCCAGATTTTTCCTTCCCGTCCTTTTACGCCGGGTGCGTTCCAGTGAATTTCAATGTCTGTTACCCCTACCCTTCTGCCGGCAACACTCTTAAGGTTTACGCCGCCATCAGGCAATCTCAATGCCTGTGAAAAAATATCTGACGAAAACAATACTGAAAAAAACAGGAATGTCCAGGCAGCATTCCTGCGTATAATTGTGCAACTCATGAATGTTGTATTTATTTCTGATTGTATAATTAAACTATTTAATCAAATTATATTGCTTCTTCATCATCCCGGGATGCCATTCATCATTTCTATTTTCCGGAACTTAGATGGTATTTTGTAAATTTCTGCAGGGATGCACTGGTCAATCCATACAACCTTAGCATATGATAAGAAATTTTTCATTCATCCTGACCATAATTTTCTGCTGCCAATCTGTGACTGCCCAGCCATCAGCACAAATGAAATGGATGGCCGGTACCTGGAAAATAAATACAGGCAATGGAATGATGCTGGAACAATGGCATATTTCGGATGACAGCACGCTAAAAGGCAGGAGCATATTTATCAAAAACATTTCGGATTCCATTCCGCAGGAAACCATCGAACTGGCCTTCCGAAACGGGGAATGGCATTATATTCCCACCGTTATATCCCAAAATAATGCCCGGCCCGTAAGTTTTAAAGTTATCCTGTTAAAAGGAACTGAATTCATCAGTGAAAATCCCCAACATGATTTCCCTCAACGAATCGCTTACCGGCGAATAAAGAACCAGTTATATGCCAGTATCGAGGGTAGAAAGAATGGCCGATACGGCAAACAGAATTTTGATTTCCAGTTGGAATAATAGCACCCTTTCCCATAAGAATTAAGGAGAAAAACTTCATCATGAAAGATTGAACCGGGACCCGGGTAATAATTTAAGATAATTTCACTAATTTATATCGGATAAGCGGCTATTCGCTTTCATACCAAATGAGTGAAATTGTTAACTGCGCTGCATATGCCGATGGCCACAGGGTTGCTGATGTAAGCCTGAATGATGTACATACGGTCCTGAAGGAAAATAATCAGTTTGTCTGGATTGGATTGCACGAGCCGTCAGAAGATATACTGCAAAGTGTTAAGAATGAATTTAACCTTCATGAACTGGCCGTAGAAGATGCCCATAATGCACATCAGCGGCCAAAGGTGGAAATATACGGGGATTCCATTTTTGTGGTATTGCGCACTATCATCAGGAAAAAGGAACACACGGAATTCGGTGAAACGCATTTTTTTGTCGGCGATAATTTTGTGGTGGTGGTGCGTCATGGTTCAAGCATTCCATACACGGAAGTCAGGGCACGCTGCGAAGCAACTCCGGAACAATTAAAAAAGGGCCAGGGATTTGTTTTGTATGCAGTCATGGATTTTATAGTTGACCATTATTTCCCGGTTGTACACGAAATGGAACAGGAACTGGAATCCATAGAAGCAAAAATATTCAAGGAAAGGCCCAGCAGGGAAACCACGGAACAGATCTATGATTTGAAAAGGGAATTACTGGAAGTCAAAAGGGCAGTATCTCCCCTTGTAGAAGTATGTAATAAACTGATGCGGTTTGAGATCAAATGTATTTCTGAGGAAACCAGGCCTTATTTCAGGGATATATATGACCACGTGGTAAGGATCAATGAAAATGTCGATAATACCCGTGAGCTCCTGAACAGCGCTATGGAAGCCAATTTTTCCCTTATCTCCATATCACAAAGTGATGTTTCCAAAAAATTTGCCGGCTGGGCTGCAATTATTGCGGTGCCAACAATGATTGCAGGTTTTTATGGAATGAATTTCAAATTCATGCCTGAACTGGAATGGCATTATGGATACTTTTTTGTCATTGGCATGACTGTTTCCATTTGTTTAACGCTGTTTTACTTCTTCAGGAAATCAGGATGGCTATGAATGCCGTGAGTAACCGATTTTTTACAGAACCTATAAAAGTATACTAATATGAATCTTCCGTTGACAGATGAACACTTGCGTCAAAACAGTCCGGCCATTGATATGGATGCCAATACATTTCGTGAAATCGGGCACAGGCTGATTGATGATATCGCAGACCTTCTTTCATCCATTGCCGGAGAAACCAGTCACCACTTCCCCCCTGCCTCATGCATTGCAGGAAAAACTTCCGGGAGAAATTCCATTGAACGGAATGGATCCGTCTGACCTGGTCAGGGAAACCTGGGACCTGATGGTGAACAACAGCTTATTTAACGGCCATCCCCGGTTCTGGGGTTATATCACTTCATCCCCAACACCTATCGGTATGCTGGGCGATTTAATGGCTTCCGCCATAAACAGTAATTGCGGCGCATTCGTGTTATCACCCATGGCCACGGAAATAGAAAAACAAACCATTCAATGGCTGGGGCAACTGATTGGATATCCTGCGGGCAGCGGGATCATGGTCAGTGGTGGAAATATGGCCAATTTCGTGGGATTCCTGGCGGGCAGAAAATCAAAGGCCGACTGGGATATCCGGCAACTCGGACTTCAGCCATCCAAAGGAAAATGGCGGGTATATACGTCCGCTGAAACGCATACCTGGATCAATAAGGCTGCCGATCTTTTCGGACTGGGACTTGAATCCATCCGGTGGGTCCCGGTTGACGATGAACAAAAAATGAATATCTCAAAACTGGAAGAATTCATCAACGAAGATAAAAATGCAGGATATATTCCATTGATGATAGTGGGTACTGCAGGTTCCGTCAGCACTGGAACCGTTGACCCTTTGAACGAAATCGCAGACCTATGCAAAAAATATGATTGCTGGTTCCATGTGGATGGCGCCTACGGCGGATTTGCTGCTGCCTTGCCTGAACTGAAGGATATGTTCCAGGGTATTGAATCGGCCGATTCAGTGGCCATTGATCCGCACAAATGGCTGTACAGTCCGATGGAAGCAGGTTGCACTTTAGTGAAAGATCCTAATGCGCTGACTGATGCCTTTAGTTTTCACCCCGTGTATTATAATTTCGACGGGGATGAGGAACCGCAGACTAATTTTTATGAACGCGGGCTCCAGAATTCCCGGGGGTTCCGGGCACTGAAAGTCTGGCTGGGACTAAGACAGATCGGCACTACCGGACATATAAACCTGATCCGGGAAGACATTGCCCTGGCCAGGATGCTGTACGATACATTGAAAGAATATGAAAACATAGAAACTTTCTCTCATCATTTAAGCATTACCACGTTTCGATATAAACCCGCGGATATTGATTCCGGAACCAGCCAGGAATACCTGAATACTTTAAACCAGGCCTTATTGAATAAGCTGCAGTCTGGCGGGATTGTCTTCCCAAGTAATGCCGTCATTAACGGAAATTTTGTGCTGCGGGTTTGCATCGTGAATTTCCGTACAAGACTTGGTGATATAAAAGCATTGCCCGAAATAATTCTGAGGGAAGGAAAACTGGTGGAGGAGGAATTACGGAAGGAAAAAGCAATGAATCAATAGCCTGACAAACACAATACTGCCGTTTACCCATTTCTGTATATTTTTATGGTGTGAATGCTTTACAAAAACCAGCCAGCTTAATCCTGGCTTTCTTCATATTCCCATCCCTGCTATTTGCTCAGAAACCCAATCCCGGCATAGGACTCACCCTCAGTGGTGGCGGTGCTAAAGGACTTGCGCATATCGGCATACTAAAAGCGATAGACTCTGCTGAACTTAACATCAACTACCTCACCGGCACCAGTATGGGCAGTATTGTAGGTGGATTATATGCCGCAGGTTATTCGGGTGATTCCATTGAAGCGATAGCCAGGAAGATCGACTGGAATGTTATCCTGAGTAATTCCATTCCCATGACAAATTATATCATGGAAGAGAAAGGAGAATATGGCAAATATGCCGTTGAACTCCCGGTAAAAAATAAAAAAATATCCCTCCCTTCAGGATTCCTGGAAAGCCAGGAATTATGGCTCATCCTGGAAAAATTTTTTTATCCTGTAGCCTCCGTTCATCAGTTTGATAGCCTGTCCATTCCTTACCGCTGTATTGGCACCGATCTTGCTACAGGGGATGCGGTAGTCCTTGGCAAAGGTAGCCTGGTAGGTGCTATCCGGGCCAGTATGGCCATACCGGGAGCCTTCTCGCCGGTTGATATAGATGGGCGCCGGCTGGTCGACGGCGGGGTAACCAGGAATTTCCCTGTAAAAGACCTGAAAGCCATGGGCGCGAAATACGCTATTGGCGTATCCGTAAGTACGCCTTTAAAAAATGTGCAGGAACTGGATGATCCTGTTACCGTGATAACCCAGGTGATTTTTCTGAATGAAAACAGGGACCGTATCGAAGAATCTGCCGTGACCGACCTGCTTATCAAAATGCCGATGGGAGATTATACATCTTCAAGCTTTGATGCCGCGGATGCCATCATTGAACTGGGCATTGTTGAAGGCAGGAAATATTATCCATTATTCAAGCAACTGGCAGATTCGTTAAAGGCAATCTACCCCGATTACCGATTTACGAAAAACAGGCTCCCGGTTAAAACGGAATATAAATTCAGCAAGATTGAAGTGGAGGGATTGAATAACAAAGCGAAGGAAGCTTTCCTTGAACAAATCAGCATTGATACCGGCACATCTTTTACTGCCAGGAAACTGGAAAAAGAAAGCAGGGAAGCATTTGCCTACCGTATGTACAAATCCATTGTCAGTGAAGTGAACAGGGATGAAAAAGGTGAATATCAATTATTATACAGGGTAAAGCCTGAATCATCCGTGATCCTTAAAGCCGGGCTCTCCCAAAACACTTTTACCGGATTTGGTGTTCATGCTAATTTAACCGCCCGCAATTTACTGACACCTTTTTCGCGGTCCCTTGTATCCACCAGCCTTGGCCAGAATTTCCGTGCATTGGCGGAACATCAGCAGATGTTTGGTTACAGCCGCCCGCTGAGTTATCGCCTGCAGGCATATATTGAATTCCAGGAATTGCCCACGTATACTGATTTCCGAAGTACCGGTTTATATAAACTGAAGTATGTAACCATTGACAACCGTTTCCAGCTTTCAGCTAAGCGCAGGTCAGCCGGAGGAGTCGGCATACAATATGAAAACATCAATGCCGAGCCACAGGTGGAATCGGGCACTTACCTGAGAGGAAAAAATAATTACTTCCATGCCTATGCTTTCTGGCAGTTCAATAACCTGTCAAAACCCCAATACCCGAAGAAGGGAACACAGGTGGAATTGAAAGCAGGATATGTGTTCAGTGTAAGCCCGGATTTCCAGGTATACGAAGATGGAATCCTGGTGGGAGGCATCACGAAAGATATCATCCCATATGGCAGTTATGCACGTACAACCGTAAATTTTTCCAATATAACGCCCATGAGTACCCGATGGGCATGGGTGAACCGCATACAGGGAGGGATCAATTTCAGCAGGAACCAGAGCCTGCTGAATATTTTCATTGCAGGCGGGATGAATCCCACCATGCATAACCAGGTCTTATTCGCCGGTTTAAAAGAAGGGGAAGTGATTTCTGAAAGCATGGCCGCCGCCCAAACCGGGGTACGATACAACCCTTTCGGGAAAGTATATGCCACCTTACTGGGCAATGTGATGGCCTACGACTTCATTGCCAAGGATACCCTGCAGGCTTCCCCCAAATGGATCATGGGTACGGGCTTAACCCTTGCCTACGATCTGCCCATCGGCCCTATTGAGTTAACCCTGATGATGACCAACAAATCAGGTGGACTCCGTTCCTATTTTAATTTTGGATTTCCGTTCAGGTTGTAATAACCAATCTTATTGCATTTTCCAACTACCTGGCTGCTGACAATACACTTTAATTCCTGTTTCATAACATTCCGGCAACTTATAGAAATAAAAATAACGATATTTATACGGCTGATGTTGTTCCTGGCGAAGAGGAATAACTGACTTCTACAGGCAGTCCTGGTGACCACCCGGATTATTCAATATTATATATACAACAAAATAAAATGCACCATATGTCAAAAGAAAATCAGTCATCCCGCAGAAGATTTTTACAGCAGATCGGCGCCACAGGTTTGTTGGCCGCAGTATCACCATTAGGCAGCCTTGCAGCAAAGGAAAAAGCAGAAGAAAGGACATTATTTTATGAAAAGAAAATATCTGAAGGCGATAAGATACGCATTGCCGTAATTGGTTATGGCGTTCAGGGGCATTTCGACCTGCAAACAGCACTGAAAGTGCCAGGTGTGGAACTGGCCGGCATTTGTGATCTCTATACGGGAAGGTTGGAAAATGCAAAGGAACAATATGGCAAAGACCTGTTTACCACAAGAAACTACAAGGACATCCTGGACAAAACCGATATAGATGCAATTATTCTTGCAACCACGGATTGCTGGCATGCACGCATTACCAAAGATGCTTTGGCAAAAGGCAAGGCAGTGTATTGCGAAAAACCTATGATATATAAAATAAGTGAAGGCCCCGGTATAATAGAAGCCCAAAAGAAATCAGGCAAGGTTTTACAGGTAGGCAGCCAGCGGGTAAGCAGTATTGGTTTGGCCAAGGCAAAAGAGTTATTGGCTGCAGGTGAAATAGGAAAACTTAATATGGTAAATGCAGTGTACGACAGGCAAAGTTCTATTGGCGCCTGGGAATATACCATACCCAAGGATGCAAGTGCAGAAACAACAGACTGGGACAGGTTTATAGAAGTAACAGAGAAGATGGCGTACGACTCTAAAAAGTTTTTCTGGTGGCGCGCATTTAAAGAAGTAGGCACAGGTGTTGCGGGTGATCTGTTTATTCATTTGTTGAGCGGCACACATTTTATTACCAACTCATTGGGGCCAAAATCCATTTACGGTACCGGGCAATTCAGCTATTGGAAAGATGGCCGTAATATGCCTGATGTAATGGCTGGTGTTATGCAGTATGGCGATACGCCGGAGCACCCTGCTTTTCAATTAACGCTGCAGGTTAATTTTATCAGCGGTACCGGCGGGCAGGAAGTGATACGGTTCGTAGGTTCAGAAGGTGTAATGGAGGTAAAAGGCAATAATATCAACATACGCCATAGCCTTATGCCGGAGGCGCCGGGCTTTGGCGGTTACGATTCATTGTTCACATTCTCCAAAAGCATGCAGGAGGAAATGCAGAAAGAATACAATGCAAAGTGGACTGATGAACAAAAGAAAAGACCCACCAAAGAAGATGTAGTGTATAAAGCACCACAGGGTTACAGCGATCACCTGGATCACTTTACCAATTTTTTTGATGCCATAAGAACAGGTAAAACGGTTGTTGAAGACGCCACTTTTGGTTTCAGGGCTGCGGCGCCTGCTTTATCCTGTAACGAAAGTTATTTCCAGAAAAAGATCATTAACTGGGATCCTGTTAAAATGAAACTTGTAAAATAAATATTAAAGCTCCCGAAATGATCAGGAGGCTTTTTTGATACTTTCCGTTTCAGCATCTTCGTATGGAAGAATGCCGAACCACCCTGTGTAGCCCAGGGATTTTCTATTCTGTTCTTAAACTTCTGACAGGGTTAGCAATAGCAGCCCTGATGGACTGAAAACTTACCGTGATCAGCGCAATCGCCACGATCACCATAAATGGAAGTACAAAATATATCCAGTAGATATTTGTCCGGAATGCATATCCCTGTAACCATTTTGATATGGTTAACCATGCAATGGGCGTTGCTATGAAAAAAGCCATTACCAATAAAAAGACAAACTCACGATACAACAATTGTACGATGCTGGTAACAGAAGCGCCTAACACTTTACGTATCCCTATTTCTTTTGTTCGTTGTACTGTGATGAAAGAAGCCAGCCCAAATAAACCCAGGCAGGCCACTAAAATAGCCAAGCCGGTAAATAATGCAAATACCTGTCCGAAGCGTTGGTCAGCTTTATACTGGTCATCAAAATGATCATCCAAAAAGAAGTAATCAAAAGTATTACCGGGAAAAAATTTATTCCATGCTGATTTGACACGGTTGATCGTCTGGCTGACCTGGGCTGTGTTCACTTTGACTGACATGAAGCCACTCACATCCGGTATGCAGCGCAGGATCAATGGTTCAAAAGATTCACGCAGGGATTGCTGGTGGAAATTTTCAGTGACACCAACGACCTTATACTGCTGACCCCAGAAATCGATCATCTTTCCCAACGCATCTTCAGGTTTATTAAACCCCAACTGTTCTATTCCTTTCCGGTTGAAAATAACAGCGTGATCATCCGTTCCATATTCTTTAGAAAAATCCCTGCCGGCAATTAGTTTTAAACCAAACGTATTGAGGTAATCATAATCCACCCCTATCACCCGATATTGCTTCTGCTTCTCTTCACCCTCTCCGACCAGTTTGATGCCGCCGGCATTCCAGTCCACTTCTTCACCGGGGATACTCGTCGATAAGGTAATATTCTTTACCAATGACTCGTGGGTCAGCTCCTTTTTCAGTGCACCGATTTTCACAATGAAAGTGGAGTCGATGCCAACGGTTGGTCGTGATACAACCAAAGTCTGTTCAATATTTATCCCCAATGCCTGCTGGCGCATGAATTGTATTTGCTGATACACGATAAAAGTGCAGGACAATAAAAACAGGGAAGCTGCAAATTGAAAGACTACCAGGGATTTCCTTAACCAGGTGCTTTGCCTTGTTCCGCTCATTTTTCCCTTGAGGACTTCAACGGGTTTAAAACCTGATAGAACAAAAGCCGGGTATAATCCGGAAAAGAATACCCCGGTAACAAACAAAGCGAACAGTGAAATCCAGAAATTACTTTGAACAAATAATGAAAAGTTTAGGGCCTGTCCTGAGAGCCGGTTAAACCCGGGAATGGCGATTAGCACTATCAACAAAGCAAAGATAAGTGCCATACCATTCAACAATGCAGATTCCGAAAGGAACTGGACAACAATTTGCCTTCGTTGCGATCCGATGGCTTTGCGAACACCAACTTCCCGTGCCCTGGTGATCGCGCGTGCGGTAGCCAGGTTGATATAATTAACCCAGGCGATGATGACAATAAAAAATGCAATTCCCAGCAGCAGGTACACCGTTTTGCCGTCACCGTTAGTAGCCGGCTCCTCCATATAATGGGAATACAAATGAATATCCGTCAGCGGTTGCAGCTTATATATCACTGCCGCATTGAATTTTTTCATCTCGGCTGCCACCGCTTTGTCTACAATAGGAACGAATTTTTTCTCCACAGTGGCAGGTTCTGCCCCCGGGCGCAACAACAAATAGGTCAGGCAACCATCCCAGGTCCACGCAACTTCGGGGTTATTATTTCTTTTCGTCTGGACACTTACGAAGGTAGCGTAGGACAGAATGATGTCAGGTCTCAACTGGGTGTTGACTGGTGCATCCTGGTAGACCGCGGTTATGGTGTACAGTGTGTTTTTATTCAGTTCCAGGCTTTTTCCCACCACACTTGTATGGCCAAATATCTTACGTGCCGTAGTTGCCGAGAGCGCAGCCGTAAATGGTTCTGTTAGTGCGTTGTTTTTATTGCCTTCAATCAGGGGATAGGAGAAAATCTTGAAAAAAGACCCGCTTGCATAGAAAACTTTTTCGATTTTCAGCGGCTGGCCATCGATTTCGGTAACAGCGGCATTTCTCTTCAACACTTTCACATAATCCTCGATTTCCGGTATCTCTGCCTTAAATGCGTTACCCACCGCGTAAGCGCCAGCGGCCCACTGCGTGCTCAGTTTGCCATTGTCGTACCGGTCCTGTTGAACCCGATATATCCGATCCTTATTTACATGGAATTTTTCATAGCTCAATTCAAAGGTCACGTATTGAAGAATCAACAGGCAGGCAGCAATACCAATGGCCAAACCGGAAATATTGATCCCGGCATAGGCCCGGTGCCGCATGATATTCCGCCACGCTATTTTGAAATAATTTTTAAGCATTAGGATCGATTTATTGTGTCAGGCATATAAATGAAAAACACATAAATCTATAAAATGCTGCATCTGTCAATGAATTTTTTATATAGATGGTACCGATGAAGGGAAAAATGACCAAACATTTATGAAGTCCTGATCTTTGCTATCTCCTGTAATCCCAGTTCTTCGATCGCCATTTCCCGCATCTCCACTTTCCTGATTTTTCCGGTAACGGTCATGGGAAAAGAATCGATAAACTTCCAAAACCTGGGGACCTTGTAATGCGCAATCCTTTGCTGGCAAAATTCTTCAAGCTGTTCTGATGTAAGGTTATGGCCGCTTTTCACTTTCACCCAGGCCATGACTTCCTCTCCATATTTTTCATTTGGCACGCCAATCACCTGAACGTCTTCGATAAACGGGTGTGAGTAAAGGAATTCTTCAATTTCGCGAGGGTAAATATTTTCACCACCACGAAGTATCATGTCCTTTATTCTTCCTACAATATTAATATAGCCTTCATTATCCATTACCGCCAGGTCACCAGTATGCATCCAACCTGCCTGGTCAATCGCTTCATTGGTGGCAATGGGATTATTCCAGTAAGCAAGCATCACTGAGTAACCCCTGGTGCAAAACTCACCGGGCAAATTCCTTTCCAGCAACTCTCCTGTGTCAGGATTGATGATTTTAATTTCAATATGATCCAGTACTGTTCCCACCGTACTCACCTGTTTTTCCAGCGGAGTACCGATACAGGTTTGTGTAGACACCGGTGATGTTTCGGTCATGCCATAACAGATCTCCACCTCCCTCATATGCATATCCGACTGCACCTTCTTCATGACTTCAACGGGGCAGGGTGATCCGGCCATGACACCTGTTCTGAGGGAAGAAAGATCAAACTGAGCGAATTCCGGATGCTGCAATTCTGCAATAAACATGGTGGGCACACCATACAATGATGTACACTTTTCATTTTGAACAGCCTGAAGCACTTTGAGCGGGTCAAAACTTTCAGAAGGGATCACCATACAGGCGCCGTGAGAGGTGCAACACAGATTGCCTATCACCATTCCGAAGCAATGGTAAAATGGCACCGGAATGCAAACCTTATCCTGTTCTGTATAGTTAAGTCTTTTGCCAATGAAGTACCCATTATTCAGGATATTATGATGGGAAAGTGTTACACCTTTAGGAAAACCAGTAGTGCCGGAAGTATACTGAATGTTTACAGGCTCATCAAACTGAATACTTTCTTCCACTTCCCGTAACTGTTCGTCACTGATTTTTTTTGCCTGTCCCAGGAAGCTTTTCCAACCTTCATCAAGGTAAATGATTTCCCGCAGGTGTTCACAAGACCATTTCGCTTCCTCTATCATTGTTTTATAGCTGTTGCCCCGGAATGCCACCGCAGATACAATGACGCTGGTTTCAGATTGTCCTAAAACATAAGCCAACTCGGAGCTGCGATAGGCAGGATTGATGTTAACGAGAATGGCACCAATTCTTGCCGTCGCATATTGCACCAGTACCCATTCATAACAGTTGGGTGCCCAGAGGGCCACACGATCTCCCTTTTTAACATTGATGGCAAGAAAAGCTTTTGCCACTTCTTCCACCTGCTGCCATAGCTCTGCATAGCTTGCTTTGTAGTCCTGATGAACGCAAATAAGGGCTTCACGCTGCGGAAATGTATTGCAGGTTTTAGAAAGATTTCTGCCAATCGTTTCACCTAACAATGACAGTTCACTGGCACCATGTGCATATGATTTCTTATTCATACGATATAATGAGTCATAAGTAAAATGTCAGGGTAGCCTAATTTAGTTTTATTCAGGCAATATTATGCGGGTTTTTGAGGGGAAATAAACGCTCCTGCATCTGCATGTAAAAAACCCTTCCCGAAAATTCGGGAAGGGTTTGTGCCCAGGACTGGATTCGAACCAGCACATCCTTGCGAACGCTGCGACCTGAACACAGTGCGTCTACCAATTTCGCCACCTGGGCAGGAGTTTTGTTGTCGGTTGGGGGTTGACAGTTGCCTGTTAACCCCGTATTCAGGGGGTGCAAATATAAGAATTACGGATTACGGATTGCGGATTGCGGATTAAAATTCTTCAAAAATTCATTTATCATCAGCCAGCCTTGCACAGAAGAATCCGCAATCCGTAATCCGTAATCCGCAATCCCGGATATTAGTTTTTCCTTCCATGGAAGGAAAAACTAATATCCGGGAATATTCTTCCCCAGGATAATATCCCTCTTCCCCCTCCAAACCCCGTTTGCGTCTTTCTGAAGCTTTATGACCCCTGATCCACCCCTCAGCTCCTGGGCCTTATCATAATCCGCCTTTACAAATGGATCATCCTCAAAAACATACTCATCGATATAATATGCCTGGAGTCCCTGTTCCTTGATCATGGGATGTATATGGGCCGCAAAGGTGGTATTCGGGTAAGTGGCCGGCCTGATGGTCGTAAACTGGTACCGCCCGTCTTTACCGGTCTTCACCCATCCCCTTAATTTACCATGCCGCGCCACCATTCCTGTCTGGCCTGGCGCCGGGGCATAAACACCCTTTTCATTCGTGTGATAAACATACAGGATCACTCCTTCTGCCGGCGTTTTTCCGTCTTTTTTGAATATCACTCCTTCAATTACCAATGGCTGGCCCGGTTCCCCCGGAGGGGCAATCCTGCCCTTCCAGTCCACCGATGATGGCATGCCGGTCAGCATCACTTCACATCCTTCACAATTCCCCCCAACCGGGCGGTCCTGCTTTTTATCCTGGGATTGCCCTCCGCAACTGAACACCAGGAAAATCCCTGACAAGAAAATAATCTGGCGCATAATATAGATTTTTTGAAGTGATTCAATATCGGCAAGAATCCATAGACAGGAGGGTTAAATGGAGATATCCGGTAATAAATCATGATAAACGCAATAACTTTTAAATCTTTCTTATTCGTATTTTCCCATATATAACATCCCTCCATGCATGCAGGCCGTCAATATAGTCTGACAGAATTCCTCACCTGGACACGTCGGGATATTTTCTGGCTGGCTATAGTGAGTTCTGCCCCCGCTACTTTATATGAAGTTTGGGGATGGACATGGATCGCCATCCCCTGGGTGCCTATCGCACTAGTAGGAACTGCCGCTGCTTTTATCGTGGGATTCAGGAATAATGCCACATACAGCCGCACCTGGGAAGCCAGGCAGATCTGGGGCGCTATAGTCAACAACAGCCGGTCCTGGGGAATGATGGTAAGAAATTACCTGCCGATGGAACATACTATCAGTAACGGGCAAACGATAATGGAAGTCCACCGGCAACTTATCTACCGGCATATCGCGTGGCTTACCGCATTACGCTACCAGCTGCGCACTCCCAGGGAATGGGAAACGATGAATCTTTCTGAAAACCAGAAGTACAGTCAGCTATATCAGACCCCGGAAAAACTAAATCCACTTGAAGATGAATTAAAAATATACCTGTCCGACAGTGACTATAAATATGTAATTGGCAAAACCAACCGCGCGGTTCACCTGGTGAACATGCAATCAGAACATATTAAGGAATTGTTGAAAGAAGGGTGGCTCGACAATTACACATTTGTGGATATGCAGAAACTGCTCCAGTCATTCTTTGACGAGCAGGGAAAGAGTGAAAGGATAAAGAACTTCCCCTATCCCAGGCAGTTTGCCAGTATTAATTTGTTTTTCATAAGATTATTCGTAATACTTGTTCCCTTTGGCATGCTGAATGAATTCTCGAAACTGGGCGAACACATGGCCTGGCTTTCCATACCCGCAAGTCTATTGGTAACATGGGTATTCAGTTCCATGGAGAAGGTTGGTGAAGCTACTGAAAACCCTTTCATGGGTGGACCTAACGATGTACCCATTTCTGCACTTAGCAGAACCATTGAGATCGATTTAAGGGAAATGCTCAATGAAACGGATATACCTCCTGCACTTCAACCGGTAAATAAAATCCTGATGTAATTAATGTATGAAAAAAAGAGAAAAACTTCAGATAGTGCGACAGTTCTACCCAAAGGCCATGACAACCATTGATGCTGTGAACCGTCTGCTTGTGCTGGCAGAAGACCTGCTTGACCTGGAGCCTTCGCAGATCATGCTGGCCGACAGCATTTGCAGTGATGATATCAACGCCATGGAATACCCTAGGGTGGCTTATGAAATGCTGGGGCCGTTCAAAATGGGCGGACTAAACGGATTTCCATTTACAGGCCTTACAGGCATGAATGCATTTGCGCACCATGTTCCTGAAGATGGTGCAGTGTTTATATACTATGCACCGCATATAGGTATTACCAAAGATGGAACCACAGGTGAAGTAAACCGCATTGGACAATCAAAGCCTTCCGCCTGCTGCGGAGCAGCAAGGGCTGCCCTCAATAAACTTATGGCCGGAAATATCACAAAAGGTGAAGTGGATGAACTGGATTACCAACAACACCGGATAGAACAGATTTTCCTTACACAACAGGAAAGAATCCAGCAAGCTGTTGATCCCCTTCGTGAAGCTACACAGGTGATGTATGAAGCTATTGATGAAAGGATCTGCCTGCTGGCCCAAAAAACACAATATCCCTGCCGGTACCTGATCCTGATGGGTGCCATCCTGATCAATGGGGAACTGAACATGGGCTCATTTTCAGATTGCCAGCGATTTGAAGTGCATGATCTTGAAACAAATGAGAAAAAAGATTTTCTTCCCTTACTAAACCCATAATTTTACTTCCAAACCCTCAACTCTCAACCCACAACCCTCAACTAAATATGGTTCCTATTCGAGCAGCCCTGGTAAGTTTCGGCATATCATCAAAGACTTTTCATGCACCCTTCCTGACAACCATGCCGGAGTTCGAATTACTCGCTGTAGTAGAGAGGAACAGTGAACAATCAAAAGAAAAATACCCATGGATAACCATATACAGGAGTATTGAGGAATTATTGAAAGACGAACGCATTGAACTGGTGGTAATCACTTCTCCCAATGAAACGCATTTTCCTTATGCCAAAATGGTGCTCGAAGCCGGAAAGAATGTAGTGGTTGAAAAACCATTCACCAATACATCCACTGAAGCAATGGAATTGGTGGAGCTTGCGAATTTATCAGGAAAGGTTTGTTCGGTTTACCATAACCGCAGGTATGTTGCTGATTACCTGACCATGAAAGATATCCTGCAGAAAAAATTACTGGGAGACCTTCATGAATTTGAAGCCCACTACGACCGCTACCGGCCAGATCCGCGTACTTATGGCCTATGGCGCGAAAAGCCGACACCGGGTAGTGGTGTTTTTTATGACCTTGGCTCCCACCTGGTTGACCAGGCCCTGCAGTTATTTGGAAAGCCAAAATACATCAATGCAGATATCCGCAAACAAAAACCCTATTCTGTGGTGGATGATTATTTCGATGTGAGGCTTGATTATGGATTCCTGAAAGTATTATTGAAATCGGGTATGCTTGTCCGTGAAATGGGCCCACGGTATATGATGCATGGAACCAAAGGCTCCTTCATCAAGTACGGGGAAGATCCCCAGGAAGAAATGCTGAAAGCAGGTGATCTTCCGGTGGGTCCCGACTGGGGTAAGGAACCTGAATCACAATTCGGACTGATTCACACCGAGATCGATGGAAAAATTATTCGCGAAATATATCCTTCGGTTCAGGGTGGATTCGGAACCTATTATAAGAACCTGTCAAAGTCGATCAGGGAAAATGCACCTGTAATGGAAAGCCCTGAAAATGGTTACAATGTAATTCGCATTATAGAACTGGCATTTGAAAGCAGTGAAAAGCAATGTCGGGTGGAAGTCAGCGGATTATTATAAAGATTCATATATACCCGGTTTGGAAATATTTATCAATTCACTTCTTCGATAACCATCTCTTGCTTATTAAAAATAATGGACTCTCCAGTTACTTTACCTATCATGGCTTTTGCCAATGGAGCATTGGGGGATATGACAAATATGCTTTTGTTTTCGAATTCAATTTTACCTAAACCAGCGAGTATAAAAAAACAGGCCTTATCACATTGCACAAAACTTCCTGCCCCAACTGCTGATGATTTTTTTTCACAATCCGTATCCATGATGGCAGCCAGTTCTTTCCTGTTTTCAGCCAGTTGCCTGGCATACATATCCTTATCCAGCTGGTTCATCGCCCTGGTGGTTTCATATTTATCTCCAGAACTGCTCTTGGTTTCCTCATTGGCTGCCTCCTGGGATTCCTTCATCACCTTTTGCAGGCCATTTAATCTCTCCTGGATAATGGCAATACAATTTTCTTTAAGCAAAGATTTATTCACGATAAGGTGGCTATTTTTTCCCCAACAAAAATAAAAGTGGCCGGTCTAGTCGCAGTGCCCATGATTGTTCGCTATGGTCCGCTCCACTATAAACCCTGGAAACATAATTACCAGGTTTATACCCTTTAAATGACATCAATTCATCAATCATTATTTGCCATTGGCCATACAGGCTGTCCAGTCCAACTGTTCCATGGTCAAAATAAATTTTATGATCCTTGTAAGAGGGCAGATTTGTTCCGGATCCCAGGTAGGTCGCAAAGGATTTGGGAATAGACGGATCAGCTACGGTAAGTGAGCCAACCCAGTGTGTACTTAAACAGGCTGCTCCGCCAAATACCTCCCTGTACTCACACATGGCATACATGGAAATCAGTCCGCCCATGCTGGATCCCATGATGAAAGTATTTTCCTTTCCGGTTAAGGTGGAAAAACTGCTGTCCACCTTTGGCTTAACCACTTTCACCAGGAAAGCCAGGTATTCATCTGCTAATGCCCTTCCCTCTAAATCAGCAGTAACAAGGTTATCCGCAAGATCCTTATCCAGGTATTGTATTGGTTTCTCCGGAAAATATTCTGCATGTCTGTACTTGCCGTTATTCCATATTCCTACAACGATAGTATTCCTGATCTTACCCAGTTGAACTAATGCTGTTATCCATTCATCCACTTTCCACTCCTGTTTATTCCAGGTAATAGAGGCGTCGAACAGCATCTGTCCGTCATGCATATATAGGACGTTATATTTTGTTTTTTCATTGTAGTCGGCAGGTAGCCATATGTCCACATTCCGGCCCATAATATCTCCTGACGACATATTCTCCCAGCGGATAATTTTTCCTGAAGAGACCTTGGGAAGTTGAGCCATGGTTAAGGTGCCGGATAATAATATCGCAGTAATGAATAAAAGGTGTTTCATAAGTTTTCGCTAATATATTTGTACTACAATATCTAATGTATCTCAACTGGAATACTTACCTGCAGTTTATCCCACTGCATTATCACCGCTCCTTTTTTGTTCCCTTCATCCTTAACGATATACGTAAGGCGCTGAATTGACTTATCCAGGGTTTCAGGTTTTACCTGTATCCTTACCACGTCTTCCTTCTCATCATAATCATCAGCCAGGTGCATTTTAGAATTCTTATTCAGTATGATAATCCATTTATCCTTCCCTGGAATGGTAAAGAAACCATAGGCACCTGCAGGAATATTTTTACCGCCCCAGGTAATATTCCTGGAGAAATTAATAATGGTGGCATTATGTGCACCGGCTACCCAAACCCTGTCAAAGGCTACCAGTCCGCCCCAGATCATCCTTCCTTTAACCCCGGGAGAACCATACTCAATATGGATATGAGCATCTCCTATATTTGCCATGGCCACCCTGTGCGGACTTCCCCGCATGGTATCTGTTTTGATGATACCGGCATTCACACTATCTGCATATCCACCAGGGCTTTGGTTGTGGTGTTGCGCAATAAGATTGTTGAATGCAGCAACAAATAAAAATAGAAAGCAAAATTTATTTAACATATAACTTGTTTAAATCAATTATCAACGTCTTTTACCACAGGCCGCTTGTCTTCAAAATTTCTTTTCTCATAGCCAATCCTGAACTTCTGAAGATCCGGTTTAAACTTCCTGGATCTTTTCAGTTCATATTGGTAAATGGTCTGTCCCAACTGGTACATAAACGGCCATCCGACCTCTTCATATTCATACTTATTATCATTCAATATGCCATCCCTGTTTACATATACTACGGCACTAAGCATATATTCAATGCTATTTTTAAAATCCACTACATAAGATACATCAATTAAAAATCCATAGGCCCAGCCAACTTTATTAAATACCCTGACCTCATCCGGCATTTTATGGGATTCATTCCTGAAAAAGAATTTCACATAACTGTCATAATACTGGCTGCTGTCATACTTGGGATAATTCGTCTCAGATGGGAACTGGGAAAGGTACTGGTGCACAAACCGGTAATCATCCCTGCTTAACCGGAATTGATTCTTACGGGGAAAGGATTCCGGGAACATAACGGATTGCATCATCCCATGAAGTTCTTCCAGCGGCAGGTTATTCACCCTCGTAAAGTCAATGGGTTCATTAACCAGGCTGTCCCTGCTATTCATATATCCCCTGCCAATCTTTGCAATCTTTCCAAAATAAAAAGAATCAGGATTATATGCGGGAGGCTGCCGGTATAATAATACCCCTTCCTTATCGACAAACCGTATGGCATTGGTATGTCGGTTCTGTTCCAGGGTCAGCCCAAGGAACTGCCTTGTGATACGTGTACTGGTATATCCTTTAGCATGCAGGCTGCTGTTGATAGTTTGCTGACCGATAAACTGGTATAAACGGTTATAAGCATCATTGTCGCTCACCAAAAAGGCCTTTTTAATATAATGGGCGATGGAAGGCAAGCCATTCTCAGATGTATTGTCATAGTAAGCCGGAGACTGCCAGGCATAATTGCTGTCAATCATCATGGTGGTGTATTTGTTAACGCCCTTTTTTTTCATCCTGTTCAGCTTTTCAAGTGCAAGCAGTGCAAGAGGAAGTTTAACTGTTGAAGCGGGATTAAAGTAAAGATTGGAATCAACATTAAAATAATAATCCCGGAAGGCCGGACGATTACGTTTATCCCTGTCAATCAGTGTATAAATGATCTGCACCCGGAATGAATCCCTGTTGTTGATAACATGCTGTAACACGGGATTATCATTGGCCGACAGGATGCTTAACAACATGCTGTCTGTTCCTGGTTGCGCAGATGCTTCCAACATGTTGATCCATATGAATACAATTACCAGTAAGCAGGAACCATATTGCATTTTCATTTGAAATCAGCCGGGATTCCGGGCCGTCTAAGGTATTTTACGGGAAATGATTAAAGTGTGGTATACAAGACCTTGCCGCCAACAACGGTCAGCAGCACTTTAGTTTCCTTTATTTTTTCTTCCGGGCAGGTTACCAGGTTATTGGATACCAATACCAGGTCGCCATATTTCCCGGGTTCAATGGAACCCTTCTGTTTTTCCTCGAATACTGCGATAGCATTGGCCAGTGTATATGAATACAGGGCTTCTTCCCTGGTCATTTTCTGGGCCGGGTAAAAACTGGAACCATCTTTAAGTTTCCTGGTTACGCTCGCATAAATATTGGCAAAGGGATCTATATCCTCCACAGGCACATCAGTTCCATTATTTACCAATACACCGGCATTCATAAAAGAACGCCACATATAAGCGCCTGATTCAGCGCGCTGGTCGCCCAGTCTCTTTGGAACAAATGGCGCATCGGATGTACAATGTATACCCTGCATGGATGCAATAATATTCCATTCCTTAAACCTTGGAATTTCTGACGGATGAACATGCTGTGCATGCTCTACCCTCCAGCGATGGTCCCTGGATTTATTATTGGCAATCTGTTCTGAAAATATATTGACCGTTTCACGATTCGCGCGGTCGCCAATGGCGTGTACGCATAACTGTAAGTTTTTGTCCCAGCAGAATTTAGCCACCTGCCTGAGTTCATCCATGGAAAAGGTATTCTGACCCGACATATCCTTACGGTCAGTATATGGTTCCAGCAACCAGGCTCCATATGAACCCAGTGCCCCGTCGAGGGAAACCTTTACTGATTTTACCGTGAGATGGCCATTGCCTTCGTTGATCACCGGGAAAACACCTGCATTTGCATTAAGTGCAGCGATACCTGCCCGCACCATTACCCAATGCCTTACATCCATCTTACCCTGCTTTGCCATTTCCCTCATCCAGGTTACTTCTTCAAAAGATGATCCGGCATCTACAAAACTTGTAACGCCATTCTTCAGGCATTCCGCCTCCGCCAGTTTGATACTCTTCTGCCAGTCAGACTTCCTGTCTTCCAGGGACCGTTTTTTCAGCCAGGCATTATACTGCGGATATACAAGGCCCTGGGCACGTTCTTCCAGTACACCAACAATTTTACCGCTCTTGTCCTTAACAATATCCCCTCCCGAAGGATTGGGTGTTTTTTCGTTTATACCTGCCTGTTGTAATGTCATGGCATTTACATACATGCTGTGACCGCTTGCATGCGTCAGTACTACAGGGTTATTGGGGGAAACTGCATCAAGATCTTCATGATAGGGATAACCCAGGTAATTCTTTGCCGGGGTATGATCCCATTTTTCCTGGTGCCATCCCCTTCCGATGATCCAGTCACCGGGCTTGGCTTTTTTTGCAGCTTCGGCAACCAGGGCTACGATTTCTTCCCAGTTCTTCACCTTCATCAGGTTTAAATTGATGAGTGATGCCCCCATGCCATGGATATGACCATGGCCTTCAATCAGTCCGGGCATCAGGAATTTTCCTTTGGCGTCAATAATTTTTGTCCCCTCGCCGATGTATTTTTTCACCTCTTCATTGGACCCCACAAACATAATATTTTCCCCCTTCATGGCAACGGCTTCCGCAGCGGGCTGATTTTTGTTAACGGTATACACTTTGGCATTATGGATCACCAGGGAGGCCGGCTGGGCATTAACAACACAAAGACTCAGTGAAATTACAAAGACGTATAGTAGACGCAAAGATGAGGAGGAGACTTGCTGACGCAATTGCAACAAAGAGACACGGAGAAAACGCATATTAAATATATTGATTGATGATATTTTCCAGCCATTCCTGTTTACCGCTGGTTTGTTTTGGTTCGCCATTTTTGATGGCATGATCACGGAGGTCTTCAAGGCTCAGTTTCCCCAGCTCAAAATCTCTTCCGGCACCTGAATCATACGATGCATAGCGCTGTTGTTTATACTTTTTGTACGGTGATTTCTGTAATACATTATCTGCAATCACAAGTGCCCGTGCAAAAGCATCCATACTTCCGATATGGGCATGGAAAATATCTTCCAGGTCTGTGGAATTTCTCCTTGTTTTTGCATCGAAGTTCACACCACCTCCGCCAAAGCCCCCGGCTTCAAGAATGATCATGAGGCTTTCCACCAGTTCATTAAGGTTCATCGCAAACTGGTCGGTATCCCAGCCATTCTGGTAATCACCGCGGTTCGCATCAATGCTTCCGAGCATGCCCGCATCTGCAGCAACCTGGAGTTCATGCTGGAAAGTATGACCGGCCAGCGTTGCATGGTTCACTTCTACGTTTATTTTGAAATCCTTATCCAGACCATAATGACGAAGAAAACCGATCACGGTTTCACAGTCATAATCATACTGGTGTTTGGTAGGTTCACATGGTTTAGGTTCAATGAAGAATACTCCTTTGAAACCATTCTTCCTGGCATAGTCCTTTGCCGTGTGAAGGAAACGGGCCAGGTGGTCTTGTTCCCGTTTCATATCCGTATTCAGCAGGGTCATATATCCTTCCCTTCCACCCCAGAAAACATAGTTTTCTCCATTGAGTGCAATGGTGGCATCAAGGGCATTTTTCACCTGTGTTCCGGCATAAGCCAGTGAGTCAAAATCGGGATTGGTGGAAGCGCCATTCATATACCGTGGATTGGAAAATACATTGGCAGTTCCCCAGAGAAGTTTTACGCCGCTGGCTTTTTGCTTTTGTTTTGCATAGTCCACGATCTTTTGCATGCGACCTTCATATTCTGCCAGGGTATGCCCTTCATCTACCAGGTCAATATCATGGAAACAATAATAAGGAACACCAAGTTTGGTGAAGAATTCAAAGGCTGCATCCATTTTATCATATCCCCTTTGCATGGCATCAGCAGAGGCATCCCATGGAAAATGTTTGGTTCCGGGCCCAAACGGATCGGCACCCGTATTGCAGAAGGTATGCCAGTAACAAACTGCATACCGGAGATGGTCCTTCATTGTTTTTCCGGCTACCATACGGTTCTCATCATACCACTTAAAAGCAAGCGGGTTATCTGATTCCTTTCCTTCGAATTTCACTTGCCCGATTCCCGGGAAATATTCTTTATTACCTAATGTGATACTCATATCTGTTGTTTTTCTGTTGTCGAATGTAATGTATTTCGATAATGGGCGCCGTCTGAAGAACCGGAAAATAAATATAGTTCCTTACCGGTTTCTTCCTGCATATATTGATGAATCTCTTTCACCGTTTCTATGCCTTTTTCTTCATCCGCCAGTATGACTACCGTTCCGCCACTTCCTCCACCGCTGATCCTGGCACCATAGACTCCTTTTATAACACCTTCCTGTTTCACTTTATCCACTATCGCCTGGGTAACGGGTTCTCCCAATCCCACGGATGAATATCCTTCATGGGACCCATACATCAGTTCCCCCATTTGCCCTAAAAGGTTTTGCTTTGGAATTGATCCATCCAGGCCCGACATCAGTTTCATAAAAGTATTGATCCGTTCATTTTCCCTTATAGGATGAAACGCAGCGCGTCGCAATGCATAATTTGTTTTGGGTTCAATCTGTGTAACTGTATCGATGGATACGCCAAATTCCCTGGAAAATATTTCCCCGGTCATTGATTCCGGGATAGTGTTCACATATTTCTTTTCAAACAGATCCAGTGCAATATTTCCGAGGAATCCATTATAAGGCAGCTCATGCCAATGGCCGGAATCACGCGCTTTTTCAATCTGTTCCTTTTCGACTCCCATGTTCCGAAGCAAAATGGTATATGCCATGAATGCTGCTGTCCTTACATCTCCATAAGAAGCTCCGCAAACAGCGTGACGCACCCCGCTATCAATTCCAAAAAACCTTATGCCTGCTGGTATTTTGGTGGGAAGCATAACATTGTGGGGTTGGCAAATAATAGGAAGGAGGTGATCCTTCTTACCCAGGTTTACGGATAATTGATCCATCAGTCCACATGCTGCTCCAACCACCAGGTTCTCCACTTTCTGCGCCAGCAGCGCCAGTTCAAGAGGATCCATTGGTAATCCATAAGCTTTCTGAATGGCATGCATGGTGGCTACTTCAATGGCTGCTGAGGAAGATACTCCTTTACCCGCAGGTATATCGCTGGATACTGTTAATTCATCGCCCTGAAATATTAATCCCTTTTCTTTTGACAGCACAAGGTAACATCCTAATACATAAATGGCCCAGTTGCCTCCCGGCCTGGCGCGGATCAGTTTTCCAGCCGAGGCATAATCCAATCCCTTAAGTGCTTCAATATTGATACTGAAAAACTGATCTGTTTCTTCAGCATCTGTTTGTACTGAGAATATATTTCCTTCCCCTTTTGTTAACTGCACCCTGGTCGTTTCACTGATGGGCATCTGCAGTAACAATGATCCGCTATAATCCGCGATACCGCCCATGACATCGAGCCGACCGGGGCACACCGCCGAGAAGACATATTGCGGATTGCGGATTGCGGATTGCGGATTCATAAAGGATTACGGATTGCGGATTGCGAATTACGGATTAGTACGAATTGAATTATTTCAGTATATATTTTCATGATCTTAATATTAAATTACAATCCGTAATCCGTAATCCGCAATCCGTAATTATTTAACGTCAATTCTTCGCAGCTCCGCTGCCTTCTCTTCCGGCATCGTATCCGCCATAAAAGTATCAGCGCCGGTTTCAGGGCCGGCCAGGAATTTTGGCAGACCGGGTTGGCGTAACGGCGGACAAAAATTCAAATGCATATGATAACCGGTATAATCTCCCCCATCCACCGGCGCCTGGTCAAAGGCCAGTATATAAGGAAATACCGAACTGAAATTAGCATCAAATTTTCTTGTCACAGTCCTGTACACATCAGCAAGCCCGGTTAGTTCCTCATCACTCATCGTGATCAGGGTCTCATGCTGCTGCTTCGGGAAAATATATGTTTCATAAGCGAACCTCGCGAAAAAAGGAATGAAGGCGATGGCTGATTCATTCTCGGCGATGATGCGTATCTCATCCTTCTGTTCCGCTGCAATGATATCAGCAAAAATATTCCGGCCTGTTTCCTGGTAATGAATGTGCATGGCCGAAAGTTCCTTTTGCACTACGTTAAAAACAAAATCCGTGGCATAAATCTGGCAATGCGGATGTGGGTTTGAAACACCTACGATCTCACCCTTATTTTCGAAGATTAATACTGACCGGATGGATGGATGCGAACGGAAAAAAATCATTTCATCACGAAGTGCCATAAAAACCCTGGCGATGGAATTCGTATCCAGGTCGGTAAGCGTTACATTGTGCCGCGGATCATAACAGACTACTTTCGCGATGCCTTCCGCCCTCTCCCGCCTGTATAACTGATCATGGGAAAAACGTTCCTGTTCACTAATCAATGGGGATTGCAATCCTACCACCGGGTGATCATTTTCAAAAATGAACACATCAGGATAATGCGGGTTTTGCTTTCCGCTTACCCGGGTATTGCCAGGACATAAATAACATTTCGGGTCAAATTCCAGGGCATTATGCACTATTTCCTTTACATCAAAATCCCATGGCCGGTTATTGCGGTGGGCGGCATATACGATCCATTCCCGGCGCAGCGGGTGCCAGCGTTTTTCCCATTTCCCTTCATATGCACTATCCATTTCTGCCATGCTGTTTTATCTTATGTTTTACTTTTTTCAGGCCACACAGGTTAACAATCCTGTGTTCATTTTCACTGCTTTCACTAACCTGTCATTTCTCCAAGCTGCATTTTCCATTTCGCATAGGCTTCCCCGTAAGCCTGGCGGAGGCCTGCATCCGGATGGTATTCCTTTAACTTTTTGCATACCCTTAAAGCTTTCCGGAAAGGAAGCATATATTCCCGCCCCTACCCCGGCCCCGCGGGCCGCGCCTACGGAACCGTCGGTATTATATAATTCAAGTGTGCAGCCAGACACATTGGTGAAGGCCCCTGCAAAAACATCGCTCAAAAACATATTCGCATGCCCCGCCCTGATCGTCCGGAGTTCCATCCCCATGGATTGCATGATCTCCATGCCATATTGCAAAGCGAAAACTATTCCTTCCTGTGCAGCCCTCACCACATGAGCAGCGCCATGCCTGTTGAAGGAAAGTCCGCTGAGCCTGGCGCCCGGATCTTTATTCACCAGTATCCTTTCGGCCCCGTTACCAAAGGGGAAAAAGCTCACCCCTTCAGAACCCGGCGGGATGGTGGCAGCCAGTTCATTCATTTCTGCATAACTGAGACCCGGAAAAAGATTCTTTCTCATCCAGCTGTTCAGGATGCCCGTTCCGTTAACGCATAATAAAATTCCCAGTCGCCTTGCCTCTTCAGTATGATTCACATGCACAAAGCCGTTAACGCGCGATAATGGATCGTAATTCAGTTTATCAGTAACGCCATAGACCACTCCCGATGTTCCGGCTGTTGCCGCCACTTCCCCGGGGTTCAGCACATTAAGGGAAAAGGCGTTATTTGGCTGGTCACCAGCCCTGTAACATACAGGCGTACCTGCTTTTATACCCAGCAGCCTGCCTGCTTCTTCGGTTACCCGGCCCTGTTGGCCAAAGGTGGGTACTACGTTCGGCAGTAATGAGGGATCTATTCCGTAAAACCGCAGGAGATCCGTAGCCAGGGAACCGGAAGTATAGTCCCAGAAAATGCCTTCCGACAAACCTGACACTGTGGTAGCGATTTCTCCCGTAAGCCTTGCAGCGATATAATCTCCGGGCAGCATCACCTTGTATATTCTTTCATACAGTTCCGGTTCATTATCCTTCACCCATTTCAGTTTGGACGCCGTAAAATTTCCGGGTGCATTGAGATAATGTTCCAGGCAAAATTCTTCTCCCAATGCCTCAAGTGCTTTTTTACCCGTTTCCACTGCCCGGCTGTCGCACCAGATGATCGAAGGCCGTAAAGGCTTCATATCCTTATCCACGCAAACCAGTCCGTGCATCTGGTAGGAAATACCAATGCCAGCAATTTCATCCGGTTTAACATCCACCTGTTTCCTGAGTAACCCTAAGGCATTATACAATTCATGCCACCAGACTTCAGGATCCTGTTCCGCAAAACCGGGATGGGGTGAAGAAATATTCATTTCACTGGAAGGTGAAAATGAAGATGCAGCAACCTTTCCGCTCCCGATATCAAGGAGGGAAGATTTTACGGAGGACGAACCAATGTCGAGTCCTAATAAATATTTACTCATTTTTATTCCACTTGATGAAGCCAGATCTTTCAACAGAAGGGGACATTTACTGCGAATATTACCTGGCCCATGTTAAGGCGGATGCCTATCCGGCCTGTTCCAGCACCAGATACAATGCAGCCAGTATTCCTGTAATGATCAGCGCCCCGATGGCAAAGCCCCGATGTGTTTTAAACATGGAAGGATGCACATCCAGTGTATCAGGATTATTCTTACTTTTTGGATCAAGAAGGCTGATGACCACCATTAACCCGACACATATCACAAAAACCCATCCCATCCTGTCGAGGAAAGGCATCTCCGTTAAGGCAAATTTAAATATTACAGAAAAAGCAAAGCCCAGTACGATGGCCGCTAACGCTGCATTGGCAGTTGCCCTTTTCCAGAAAAATCCAAGGAGAAAAATGGCGAATACACCAGGTGAAACAAATCCCGTATAATCCTGGATATACTGGAAACCGCCCTTCTTGTCAATGCCAAGAAAGGGTGATATGATGATGGCAAGAACCATGGAGATCAATACGGAAATCCTTCCAATACGCACCAGTTTATGGTCACTGGCATCACGGTCAACATATTTCTTATGGATGTCCAGTGTATATATGGTTGCAATGCTATTGGCCTTTCCTGCCAGTGATGCCACAATCGCAGCAGTCAGCGCTGCAAAGGCCAGGCCTTTTAAACCGCTGGGCAAAAGGTTGAGCAATACCGGATACGCCCTGTCGGGGTTCAGTTCATTTCCCGCCATCATTTCAGTCTGGAACATTCCCTGTTGGTGGAGCACATAGGCTGCTATACCAGGCAACACCACAATCACGGGCATCAGTAATTTCAGGAAAGCAGCGAATAATATTCCGCTCCTTGCTGTTCTAAGATCAGCGCCCAGGGCACGCTGCACTATATATTGATTACAGCCCCAATAGTTCAGGTTAACGATCCACATACCGCCCACCAGGACTGTAAATCCGGGGAGGTCCATATAATTGGGATTGCCCTTTTCAAATACCATGTCAAAGTGATCGGAGGCTTCTTTCATCATGCGCCCAAATCCATTGACGATGCCAGGGGTATTAAAATGATCTGATACCATATTAATGGCCAGGTATGTTGTTGCGAGGCCTCCTAATACCAGGAAAAAAACCTGGATCACGTCGGTATAACCGATAACCTTCATCCCCCCTAGTGTGATCACGATGGCAAATACCGCAAGAAAGATCATGCAAAGGGTGAAATTATACCCGGAAATGGTACTCACTGCCAGTGCACCGAGATATAGGATGGATGTGAGATTTACGACAACATACAGGAGCAGCCAGAAAATGGCCATGACCATGCTTACCGTTTCATTGTACCTGCGTGTCAGGAATTGCGGCATGGTATAAATATGATTCTTCAGGTAGATGGGCAGGAAGAATACGCCAACGATCAGCAGGGAAGCAGCGGCCATCAATTCATAAGTAGCGATAGCCATGCCCATTTTAAAACCTGACCCGCTCATCCCTATAAATTGCTCCGCGGAAATATTAGAAGCGATCAGCGAAGCGCCAATGGCCCACCAGGTAAGTGATCCCTCCGCAAGGAAGAAATCCTTTGGGCCTGATTCCGCCTTCTTTTTGCGGTGATAGATCCAATATCCATACAGGCTTACAACTATGAAATAGAAAAAGAAAACGGTTAGGTCGTATGCAGTTAATTTTGGCATATGGCAATATCAGCATTCAAAAGGGTCAAAAGATAAAAAAGAATATTGGTAATTCACGCCCCTTCCTGCATTAAAAACCGGTTATTGCACACCAAACCTGAATATGGTCTCAGAACGGAATTTTTCTCCTGGTTTTAATATAGTGGTGGGAAAGGAAGTTTGGTTGGGACTATCAGGGAAATGCTGTGTTTCCAGGCAGAATCCATACCGCTGGTTATACACCGAACCCTTGCCCTTCTCCGATCCATTGAGAAAATTTCCGCAGTAAAACTGAACACCCGGCTCGGTGGTATTCACTTCCAGGGTTCTGCCCGAAGCAGGTGAAACCACCTTCGCAGCCAGTTTCATTTTTCCCGTTTCGCCCTTTAGTACAAAGTTATGGTCATAACCGCCTCCAAACCGGATCTGTTCATTCCCGGTATCGTTCACCCTTTCCCCAATGGTATGTGGCATGGTAAAATCAAATGGAGTTCCTGCTACCTTAACAATTTCCCCTGTTGGTATCAGCGTTGAATCAACAGGCGTAAAACTTTCTGCATTGATCATCAGTTCATGGCCCAGGATATCACCCTTCCCCTGTCCGTCAAGGTTAAAATAACTATGATTACTCAGGTTCAGCACCGTGGCTTTGTCCGTCTCGGCCCTGTACCGTATACTTAACTCATTGGCATTATTCAGTTCATATCTTACGGAAACCATAAGGTTTCCCGGATACCCTTCCTCCCCGTCTTTACTGGTATACGTAAACGTTAGTCCGTCATTGTCCTGCTGAGCATCCCATACCGCTTTATCAAATCCATTTACTCCGCCATGCAGCGTATTGGGGCCGTTATTTGCCGCAAGCGAATATTCCTTTCCGTCGAGGGAAAATTTTGCCCCGGCGATGCGATTGGCAAATCTCCCCACTACACATCCAAAATATGATTTACCGTTATAATATCCGGCCAGGCTGTCGTATCCCAGCACTATATCCTCTACCCTGCCATTCCTGTCGGGCACGAATAGCCGAACAATGGTGGCGCCATAATTGGTGATGTCCACCCGCATGTTATTGGCATTGGTTAATGTATATATTCCAATGGCATTACCATTGAGTGAATCCAGGAAGCCGGCATTTTCACCATTTTCCATATTGTGTTCGTTTTTGTTCATTAATTTACAAGCTGTGAACTGAAGCAGGAGGAGGATCAGGAGGGATTGTCTTATGTGCATGGTTAAAGTCTTTTATGCTATTATTTCTGACGCGCCATCACCGGTTACCAATTCATAATGGTGCAGGCTTAGCCCTGTATTTTTCCTGTAGTCAGGGGTAATCCGTTCCAGCAGGGTATTGATGAAATCACCATGTACCAGGTTGATGGTACAACCCCCAAACCCCCCGCCCATCATCCTCGCGCCCAGTACCAGGGTTTCTACTTTTACCAGTTTTACCAGCAGGTCAAGTTCTTTGCAACTTACTTCATAGTCGTATTGGAGCCCCTGGTGTGATGCATACATATACTCCCCAACTTTATCAAGTGAGCCGGCCTTAAGCGCATCACAAACCCGTTCCACCCGTTTATTTTCTTCGATCACAAAATAACAACGCCTGTGCACCTCCGGAGTCAGCTGATCTGCATGCTTGTTGAGCATCCCGGTATTGATATCCCGCAGTGATTCCACACCAGGATAATGTTTTTTGATGACGGCCACTCCTTCTTCGCACTGCAACCTTCGTTTGTTATATTCCGTGGAAGCCAGCGAATGTTTCACCCCGGTATCCAGCAATAGTATTTTATACTTTCCCAGTTCAAGCGGGAAATATTCCACTTCCAGGGATCGGCAATCCAGTTTCATGACCTGGCCTTTTTTACCGTGGAGGCTGGCAAACATATCCATTATCCCCACCCTTAATCCAATAAACTCATGTTCGGCACGCTGGGCAAGCTTTGCCAGATCAAGCAGGCTGTATCCATAACCATGGATGGTATTCAAAGCAAAGGCAGTAACGCTTTCTACAGCAGCGGAAGAAGATAATCCTGCTCCAATCGGCACATCTGCAGCCAGGACCAAATTGAAAGCCTTTGGCTTTTTGCCGTCGCGGTGCAACTGGTCAATGATCCCCAGCAGGTAATTGGCCCATTTTTTTTCATGGGGGATGATCTGGTCAAAATTTATCTCGGCAGTTTCATTGAAATCGGCTGAGATCCATTTTCCCGTATTCCCGTCTGCTTCTCCTATGGCAATATAGGCCGCCTTATCAATGGCCGCAGGAAGTACAAACCCATTATTGTAATCGGTATGTTCCCCGATAATGTTCACCCTTCCGGGCGACATGAATACACGGGGCAAAAGTCCAAACTCCTGTTGATATAATTCCCGGACCTTTGTTGATAGCGACATGTATAAAGAAAATGTTTAGGGGTCACAAACTAATCAAAAAACTCATACCACCATTAGGCTGCAGCCACGGATATCGCTGTAGTCAACCCTGCCGGTGACTTCGAAACTACCGTCTGGCAGTAGACGGCCCGCATCTTCTGTGGCGATAAATGCACATGACCATATGTTGGCCAGGTCAATGACATTGATTATACCTCTTTGTTCCTCAGCAGAGGGTCCATGAATCCCGAAAGGATCGTCCTCTTCCCTGATCATTATTTTCATCGTGTCTGATGGATGGAATATTCCCTGTCCGGCAGAATATCCCTGTGATAATAGTTCTGTCATCCCATATTCTGAATGTATACCGGCAAGTCCCCATTGTTGCTGCAATATTCCATGTACTTCTGACCGGGTCATTTCCTCCCGCCTGCCCTTCATGCCACCCGTTTCCATCACAATAGTATGTTTCAGGGTCATGGGATATTTTTCTGCAAAGTCCAGCAAGGCATATGTCACGCCGATCAATAAGGTTTTCTGGCCGGATAATTCAAGCTGTAAAAGGTTATCGTGCAAAAGTTCATGGTCATAGAGATAAAACCCGCTTTTGGTGTGGCCCGATAACCTGACCAGTTCATCTACCATCATCACCAGGGAAGAATGACGGCGCTCAAGATAAGATGGTAAAAGGCCGATAATACACCATGAGGAAGGCTCTCCATAAAATTTCCGGAACCCGTGTAAAAAACTCTCGCGGTAAAGGCTGGTTTCCTTCAACAAATGACGGCTGCTGGCAGATCCGGTGGTACCACTGCTTTCAAAAAAAACTTCCGGTTCATAAGTACCCGTCATGACGGGGTGCGTTTTAAAAAATGCCACGGGCAGAAATGGTATGGAAGACAGCCGGGTGACGTTTCCCGGGTCAATGCCCAGGGTATCACAATATTGCCTGTATACCCTGCTCTCCCGGTGTTGATAATGAAAGAGTTGTAACGCCTTTTCGGTGAAAGAAGAAATGTTAAAATCAAACAGGCTTTCCCTGAATTTCGTATGGTCAAATAGGTTATTCAAGCGGGAACTTATACATTTGAACAGTTAATTGTGAACCCATGAAGCAATTCCTCCTGGTTGTTATAGCGACTTTGATGATTACGGCCTGCGACAAAGATACTTTTCAAAGTAAACCGCAGCTATTTTTAGAATCTGTGAGTTCAACCACCGTTCCGGTGGGCAGCGACCTGCAGATTATCATGAGGCTTACCGACAAGGAAGGGGATTTTAAGGATACCATCTGGGTGAAGAAAGTTACCACCCGTTGCCCTCCATCCAATTTTTCCGATTCAATCCTTTACAGTATACCGGGTGACGTTCCTAAAACCACCAATTTCGATGCGGAAGTAAGAATTTCCTTTACTTATGCCATCGAACTGCAGCCCCGTTGCACCAGGCCCGATACCGCTGTTTTCAGCTTCTGGATGAAAGACGACAAAGGTAACCAGAGCGATACCGTAAAAACACCACAAATTATCATCTTACGATAATCATTGACGACCAGGAATTTTTTCCGCAATCTAGTCTATAGCGATCTCTTCATTGCTTTCTGTGCCCTGATGATGGCATGGGAAACACAGCAGGTTTTTAGCCATCCGGACAGCATTATCCTGTTCTTCATTTTCTTTTCGACCCTTTGCAGCTATAGTTTTCATTCGCTGCTGAATACCATATATCCTGCTGCCACAGCCCGGCACGAATGGAATATAAAAAACAAGCCTGTACTCATCACCACATTCATATTGTCTGCCTTATTGGTTTTCGTGTATACGTGGAAGTTAAGAAACGACATTCTATACATTGGCATCGGGGCCGTGGCCACTTTTTTGTACTCTGCCCCGAATATCCCCTTGAAACCCTTTATTTTCCTGAGGCGGATTGCCTTTGGCAAGACCATTTTCCTGGCCGGGGTTTGGACATATGTGACAGGAGTGCTGCCCATTCTCATGGGCAGGACAGGATTATCAGCGGGCCATTACTTTTTTCTTGGCAGCCGGCTGTTCCTGGTTTATGCCATCTGTATTCTGTTTGACTTAAAAGACCGGGCGGAAGACAGCAAAAAAGGCATCAGGGCTCTTCCGACCGTACTCTCTGAAAAATCAATTCGTTTTATCTACTTCCTGAGCCTCAGTTTTTCACTGACCTCTTCTATAATGATGTACAGTTCAGGAATCGATCTCTACGTGTTTATTTTTATGCTTGTTCCGATGTTATTATGCCTATTCATTTACAACGAGGCGATAAACCGGCAAGATGATCTGTTCTATTATATTATCCTTGACGGAATGATGATGCTGTCTGCACTCTTACTGCTCATCTATGTATTTTCATTTACATTCGCATCAAGATAATCCAAAGAGATATGGTAAAAAAAACAACAAAAGCAAAGAAAGTCAAGAAGGTTATTAATGATGAGGCATATGCTTTCCTGAAAGCATATATCAACAATCCATCCCCTACGGGCTTTGAGTACCCCGGCCAGAAGCTCTGGCTTGAATACATCAAACCCTTTACCGACAGCTATTTTACCGATCCCTATGGATCTGCTGTGGCAGTTATCAACCCGGATGCACCGTTTAAAGTAGTAATTGAAGCCCATGCTGATGAGATCAGCTGGTTTGTCAACTATGTATCACCGGAAGGATTGATTTATGTGAAAAGAAATGGTGGTGTGGATCACCAGATCGCCCCCGGTAAAAGAGTGATCATTCACGGAAAGAAAGGCCCTGTAAAAGCCGTATTCGGATGGCCGGCTATCCATACAAGGATCGGGACCGAAAAAGAAAACCAGCCCAAGGTAGAAAACCTCTGCCTGGACTCTGGTGGCAGAAATAAAAAAGAAGTGGAAGAACTGGGCATCACTGTTGGATCCGTAGCTACCTATGAAGAAGGATTCGATGAACTCGCCTATGGTTACCTGATCGGCCGCGCCTTTGATAACAGGATCGGCGGATTTATGATTGCTGAAGTGGCCAGGATGCTGAAAGCAAATAATAAGAAGCTTCCCTTCGGATTATATATAGTGAATGCCGTACAGGAAGAAATTGGCCTGCGTGGTGCTGAAATGATGGCACGCCGGATAAAGCCCGACATTGCCATTATTACTGATGTAACCCATGATACTACTACCCCGATGATTAATAAAGTCATTGAAGGAGATTGTGCATGTGGCAAGGGGCCATCCCTGGCCTTTGGTCCGGCAGTGCATAACAAACTGCTTGACATTGTGCAGGCTGTTGCTAAAAAACAGGATATCCCCGTGCAATTAAGAACGGTAAGCAGGAGTACAGGAACGGATACAGACTCATTTGCTTACGCAAATGACGGATGCCCTTCCGTTCTCATTTCCATTCCATTGCGTTACATGCACACAACGGTGGAAATGCTGCATAAGGATGATATCGAAAATACCATCCGGCTGATGTATGAAACATTGCTGACAATCACCCCAAAGACTAACCTCAGTTATTTCAGTTAATCCCGAACAATGATGAGCAGACTGAAGCGAATGATCTCCGGCTTTCCTCCGCATCACCTGCTCATCATTATTTTTTTTGTACTGGAGGGGAATAATGAATTTTATGGTGATGTTCCATTCTCATCTTCATTAGCCCTCTTCGGAATATTTTTTCTACTGGCAGCATCTGTTTTTTTTATTTGCAAATTTTTCTTCCGGGATAAACAGGCTGCTGCTGTTGTATCGCTGCTGTTTACCTATGTGATATTATACTGCCGGACCATTTATCATTATTATTCCAAACCATGGGGCGACAATACCAGGATTTCCAATACCCATTTTTTTATTGTGCTGGGAATTTTTCTATTCCTGCTGGTATTCCTGGTATATAAATCTTCACCACCGGGCCTTAAAAAATTCAATCGTTACCTCAATATTCTTTTCCTTACCCTGATCATGTTCACTGCTGGAAACCTCCTGTATAAATACTTTACGCCAGCAAACCAATTCGGCCTCCGGTTGCCGGACCAGCCTGTATTCAACCAGCCTATGGATGGACCGAAACCCGATATATACCTGCTTCTTTTTGATGAATACCAGGGCAATGACGGCCTGACAGATCTTTTTGGAACATCAGATAGCGGGCCTGGAAAAATGCTGGCCCAAAAAGGATTCAGAATCCCTGCACACCCCCGAAGCAATTATAATTTTACGTTTTATTCGGTGCCGTCCATGATGAATATGTCGTACCTCTCCTTCAGTGACGGTAAGCTGAATTATGATCTAAGGAGGGTCATTAAATCCGTTTCTTCAATGAGTGACAAGGGTACTTTTACCGGTTACCTTCGACAACAAGGTTATTCGATCATCAATCATAGTTTTTTCAGGCTGGATGGCATACCTTCTCCGCATAGCTTACTGGTGGTGCCACATGACGGGTTTACGGCTATTTATTCCAGGACACTGCCAGGATGGGCACAGGAAGACCTGCTTCACTTTATTCCCAGCAATACCATACAGAAATTCCTGCATACTTATTTCTACCAGGTTTACCGATATAATAATGAGGTCATCAGCGGGATGGACCAGACCATCCATGAACATCAGGCCACACCTAAATTCGTGTATGCGCACCTGTTAATCCCCCATCCTCCCATGCTGACGGATTCAGCAGGAAACCTGAAAAATATCAGCGCCGCAATGTATGAGAACAATACGCAGGCGGCTTCATTAAAATCCTCATATGCTTCCTATATGAAGTATGCAAACAGGATAATGGAGAAAATGGTGACGGAAATACAAAAAAAGGATTCTTCCGCCTCCATTGTTATCACCAGCGACCATGGTTTCAGGTCTTACACCGGCCGGCAGGACAATATTTTTAATAACCAGTGCGCAGTTTACCTTCCCGGGAGTAATTATACAGGGTTTAGTGACAGTTTATCACTGGTAAACCTGATGAGGTTGGTGTTGAATAATGCCTGCGGTCAAAAAATTCCATTAATCAGTGATAGCATGCATCTGGCAAAATGAATTAACTTTGATGCAAACATTTTGCATGCTCCTCTATGTTGATCCCGGAAGTGGCAGCTATATCGTACAATTGATCATTGCAGCGGTACTGGGTATCGGTTTTTACTTTAAAACCGGGTGGAATTATATTAAATCGTTTTTCAGGAAAAACAAGCATGAGGACTAATTCCTATGTCCACTTACTCCACCCATCCTGCATCCTACCGTGATCCTTCGGGATTTATTTTTATCCGGGATGGGATCTATTACCGCCAGGTCAATACCATTTATGCAGAAGATTTTGAGGTTTTACTCTCCAGCGGACTTCACCGTGAACTCACTGAAAAAAAATGGCTGATTGAACATGAAGAAATTCCGGATCCGGGTCCCGGAATTCATAAGATCCTTAAGCCAAGACAAATTGATTTTATCAACTACCCTTATGAATGGTGTTTTTCTCAGTATAAGGAAGCGGCCTTGCTTACATTGAGGATACAGCAGTTATCCATGACATATGGAATGAGCCTGAAAGATGCGACACCGTTTAATATAGTGTTTGAAGGCAGCCGGCCGGTGTTTATCGATACCCTGTCCTTTGAAAAGTATGATGCGTCAAAACCCTGGGTGGCATACCGGCAGTTTTGCGAATCATTCCTTGCGCCATTGCTCCTGGCTGCATACCATCACCCTGACCTTACCAGGATGATGCTTACCTATCCTGATGGAATACCATTGGAGATATGTGCGTCGCTCCTGCCCTTTTCTTCCAGGTTCAAAAGCCTGGCCTCCCTGCATATACATTTGCAGGCTGGAATTAAAGGTTCGGTAACCAAAAGCCCGGTAAAAGAATCAGGCTTTAGCGCCGATAAATTAAACCGCATATTAACACACCTTGTCAATGGCATAGGGTCATTAAAACTCAATAAAAATTTGTCGACCTGGAGTGATTACTACACTGATACCATTTTACAGGATAATTACCTGAAAGAAAAGGAAGAACAGGTATCCAGGCTCATACATATGATCCCTTTCACTTCGGCCATTGACCTTGGGTCCAATACCGGTCAGTTTGCGCTGATGCTGGAAAAAAATGGGAAAAATGTCATTGCCCTGGACATTGATCCGTTATGTGTGGAAAGACTCTACCAGCATACAGCAGGAAAACAACTGCATATCACTTCACTGGTGGCTGACCTGGTAAATCCTGCGCCTTCTCTCGGCTGGGACAATAAGGAAAGGGCTTCATTGCTGCAACGCCTGCACGCAGATCTGATTATGGCACTTGCCCTTGTTCACCATCTTTGTATAGGAAGGAATCTGCCTTTTGACAAACTGGCGGAAACTTTCAGTTCTATGGGCAAATACCTGATCATTGAATTCGTTCCAAGGGAGGATGAAAAAGTAAAACAACTGCTGAGTCATCGTGAAGATATTTTTCAGGAGTATGACCAGGAACATTTTCGGATTGCTTTTGAACAATATTTTGATCTCATGGAAATGAACAGGATCGGCAATAGCGGCAGAACCCTTTTTTTAATGAAAAAGAAAATTGACTGAGGCTTCAGGTGATGGAAGAAAAAGAATTATCCATAGTGATCCCCTGCCTGAATGAGGAAAAATCTCTGGCTTTCTGTCTTCAAAGAGCAAAGGATTTTATCCGTAATAACAATATTTCAGGAGAGGTCATTGTAGCTGACAACGGAAGTACCGACAGCTCAAAAGAAATTGCCAGGTCAAATCATGTCATCCTGGTTGATGCGGTAGTTAAAGGATACGGAGCAGCCATCATGACGGGCATAAAAAATGCCAAAGGGAAATTTATCATTTTCGCAGATGCTGACGACAGTTACCATTTTGATGAAATCATGCCGATCCTTGAATGACCTCCGGCAAGGCAGTGACCTGGTGGTGGGAAACCGGTTCCAGGGTGGCATCGAAAAAGGGGCCATGCCCTGGCTGCACAGGTATATTGGCACACCGGTACAGTCGGCCATCGGCAACATCATGTTCGGGATCAGCCTGGGAGATTTCAATTGCGGGTTGAGGGGGGTAACCAAACAGTGTTATGAAGAGCTTGATATGCACACTACAGGAATGGAATTTATTTCTGAAATGATCGTGAAAGCCGCATTGCGGAAAAAAAAGATTACAGAAAAACCGGTGAAATTGTACCGCGACAAACGTGACAGGCCATCGCATTTACATACTTTCAGGGATGGATGGAGAAATCTGCGTTTCTTTCTTTTGTACAGTCCGGCCTGGCTGTTCCTTTATCCGGGATTACTGCTAATGCTGGCAGGATTCGTCATTTCCAGTATACTTTATACTGGTTCAATAAAACTGGGAAATACAAGGTTCGACATACATACCCTGGCCTATACCTCGGCAAGTATTATCCTCGGTTTCCAGTTGGTGAATGTTTATGTTTTTACAAAACTCTATGCTGCCATTCATGGATTACATCCCTTCCAACAGCAATTCATGTCAGGTTTTAACCGATGGTTCAGCATGGAAAAAGGTATCATTGCCGGTTTCTTATTACTCATTGCTGGTTTATCCTTAAATGTTCGAGCCATCTTGTACTGGAAAAACATGGCCTTTGGCAACCTTGATCCCATGATTGTATTACGCTGGGTGATCCCTTCAGTCACGCTCATTTTACTTGGCGCCCAGGTGATGATATCCAGTTTTTTCCTTGGCGTTCTAAGTATCAGGAACAAATCAATGGCGGATGCAGAAAGGGGGAATTAATACCACCAGGGCACTACTCCCATTTTAGCGGGTTTTAACCGGAAAGACTACACCGTACACCTCCTGGTGGCCCTCCTTTTAATTATTTATACCGTCATTCAATCATATGCCATTACGAGACTGACGATAAACTATGATGAAGAATCCTTCCTCATGTATGGCATTACCCTGTTAAAAGGCCAGGCTAATAAAGATATCAACCAGTATGAAAGCAAACTTCCCATCACAACCATCAATGCCATTCCCAGGGCGATAGAACAAATAAGCAATCCAACACTAAAAAAAGACAACCCTGAAGAAGATGTTATTGCAGGAAGGTTCTTAAGTCTTCTCGTAAGCCTGGTCCTGGGAATACTCATTTATTACTGGAGCTGCCAATGGTATGGTTATGCAGCAGGATTAAGTTCCCTGGTTTTCTACCTGCTTTGCCCGAATTTTCTTGCCCATGGCATTTTCCTCTCATCAGATATTTATGCCTGCCTTTTTATCGCATTAACCATTTATTTTTTTTCAAGATTCAGCGACAACAGGAAAAACACAGGATTTTATTGTTTTTTCGTTGTGCTTTGCTTTGGGACAAATTTCAAAATTTTCCCTGCTGCATATGTTGCCCATAATGGGAATCATTGTGGCAATAAAATATTTTACCGCCCGGGAAAAAGTATGGCTATTCAGTAAACGTCATATAACTACTTATTTTAACTTTTGTTTTCATTAACTGGTTTGTTATTTCAGCCAGCCACCTGTTTTATGATATGTTTTTCCCGCTGGATAAATATTCATACCGCAGCGGGGCTTTCAGCCAGCTGACTGAAATGCTGGGCCGGCTAGCAGGGTATATATACATTCCACTACCCTCTTCTTATTTCCGGAGTATAGATATAGTCATGTATTTCGATAATCTTGGGGGTGGACTGCCGGGATCACTAAATGGCAAGCCTTATATTCTTGGCCAGTATAATGCTCATGGTTTCTGGTATTATTACCTGGTCAGTTTTCTTTTTAAAGTCCCCATCCCATTTATAATTATCCTTATCGCCGGCCTTATCCTGTATTGTAAGGAATTTAAGTCCGGGCAATTTATTCAGCGTGAAGTATTTCTGGCAGTTCCGGTTGTCTATTACCTGGTGTATATGAGTTGTTTTTATTCCACCCAGATAGGTATCCGGCATATCCTGATCATCTTCCCATTCCTGTTTGTTTTTGCCGGGTATTTATTTCAAAGGATAATCGCCAGTGCATACAGGTGGATCATCCCGGTGATGATGGTATGGGAATTAATTTCAGTTGGTTCATATTTTCCGCACTTCCTGCCGTATACAAATGAATTCATACTTCAGAAAAAAAATGCTTATAAAAAAATTGCCGACACCAATCTTTGCTACAGGGAAGGGAGACGATACCTCAATGAATATCTGGCAACACATAAAAATGCTGTTTACAGGCCTAAGGGACCTGTTTCGGGATTAGTGGTGGTGGAAGTAAATGATTTTCTCGGTATCCAGGAAAACAGTATTGACAGCACCTACCAATGGTTAAAAGATTATGAACCGGTTGATCATATCCATTCACAATACCTGATCTTTGATACTCACGGAAACAGAAACATAACGAAATAAGATGTTTGCAGCAAGGTTGAAAAAAATCCTGGAAACCGCACCCATTTTCCTGTTGTTGGCACCTTCTATATGTATTAATTCACCTGGAAAAAGTATTCCACCACCTGATTGTTTACCGGTTTGCACTGCCGCAGTTGCTGATCATGTGTGTTGCAACCGGAATTTTTATTGCCTTTAGCTGGTTAATCTTCAGGGAAAAAAAGAAGGCCTGGATCTTTGCTCTTTTTCTCATGCTGTGCTGGTTTTACCTGGGTATACTGAAAAATTATTTACAGGAAAATTACGCGGATGCTTTCTTCAGCAGTTACACCTTTATCCTTCCCTTCGTCTTAATTTCTTTTATACTGACAGCCATAATTATTAAAAAATATACAGGTCCATTTCACAGGTTGTTCCTGTTTCTAAATCTCCTCTGGATCATATTCATAGTTATGGATGGCATATCCATAGTACTACAGGATACAGGGCGACCTACAATTCAAAAAAAATATGCCCTGGACCTGCCTTCCACTGACATTGCAGATTCATTACGCCCCGACATATATTATATTGTTTTTGATTCCTATTCTGCCAACCCTATTCTCAGGGGAATGGGATTTGACAACCAAATGATCGAAGAAAAACTGGTTGCTTCAGGTTATAATATTGTTGATAATGGTACCAGTAATTATAACCTTACCCCCTTTTCCATTGGCAGCACATTGAATATGAAATACCTGGATGAAGCCAATACAGGGAAAAAATACTTCCTGGATGAATTTCTTCCAGCAGCCAATATTGTAAAATATAATGGTCTTGTGCCATGGCTGGAAAGTACTGGCTATGCATTCAAAAATTATTCTTTTTTTGATTTTGACGGCCAACCTTCATCCATTCCGACCCATGATATATGGGATATTGAAGACATTTTCCTGCAACATAATGCAGGATTAAAAATATACAAAGACCTTTTCTGGAATTTCAAACTGCATTCCCTGAATGATGCAGAAAAGATTCAGCTTGCGATTGATCAGCGTGATGCATATGATGATTCCGTATTATTCACTTCTATTAAACAGCGCAACGTTTAGCCAAACTTCGCCAAGATTCATTTACGCACATTTTTTCATGCCGCATATACCTAACAGCCACGATTCAACAGGAAAAAGAATCCCGGTCAACACGAAGATATCTGTTGAGCAGGAAATGGAAGGCTATACGAATGAAATCAGGTTTATAAACAAAAGAATCAGCACAATCTCCGACACACTGATACGAAACATTAAAAGACCACTGGTAATTATTATCCAGGGAGATCATGGCTACAGGTTTTATGACGACCGCCGAAAAAAAGACGAGTTCCCTAATTTCTTCGCGGTATATTTCTCAAACAAAGACTATCGACAGGTCCCGGATACATTGAGTAATGTAAACCTCTTCAGGGCTGTAATGAATACTTATTTTAACCAGCAGATTCCTTTTGAAACAAACAAACACTTCTTCTTGCAGTACAAATGATCTTCATTTGCACATTTGCATATCTTCGCATTTGCATATTGCTCAGCGTAGTAATACATTGATACCAATTTGGTTCACCCCGGTGTTACTTTGGTACTGCGCCCTTCCGTAGCGGAACTGAAATTTCTTCAGGGTTACTCCCGCACCAAATGAAACACCAGTAAGCCCGCTGCTGTTATTCGCAATACTTAGTTCAGCCCTGCGAAGTACATTGTAACCCAGTGAAAATTCCAGTTTATCGCCAACAAATACCTGTGTACCGAAAATAAAATGTTGCATAAGTTTATTAAAGAATCCGTTGTTCGCATCCGGTGCCGAATTGTCTGCATTATAGAGTGTATCATTATACAGTATATCAAAGGTCTGCAGTCGCTGCGCCGTGATGGAAAACTGGAAAGGTGATCCTTTCAGCCTCTTGGTAATTCCCAGTTGAAGATCAAATGGCATATCCTCTGGCGTACCCGCGTAGGTTTGTATCTGCGAACCCATATTCCTTGCCACAAATCCAATCTGCAACAGCGCCGCACTATCATAATAATTCAACCCGAAATCCACCGCAATGGCGCTGGAACGGTATTGCCCGTAAGAAGAATGAATAAACTTCAAGGATGTTCCGTAATACCAGCGTGCCAGGTATTTCCTGGAAGCCGAAACCTGGACTACATAATCATTCGGACTAAAGCTGCCCAGTACATTTCCAGAAGCATCGGTCTGTGTGGTACTGCCGTAGTGAAAATAATTGACGCCGGCACTGAAATTTGTTGCCCAGTTTTCTTTGCGGTAGCCGACCAGGGCATGAACATTCTTAATCCCTGCATAAAATGAAGTAAAATTACCAGAAACCTGTGCGTGCATTTCCTGGCGTAGCAAACCGGGATTATTAAAGGAAAGGCTGATATCCTTATTGATATTGGAAATATTCACGCCACCCAGGGCCGACAACTGCGGTGAAGAAGAAAACTTTAAGAAATTATATGCTGCATTTCCTCCCAAAGTCTGGCTCCGGGATACGAAAGGGTAAAGAAACAATATACACATCAGCAATGAAAAGCCCTTCTTCATTCATCCGAAAGTACAATAAAAGAAAAATCCCCCATGGAAATGGAGGATTATCTTTTAACCCTTAAAACAACCAACATGAAATTAATAACCTAGTAAATAACAGTATTTATTTGGATATGGTTGGTTGTTGTTAATGAATACTTTATATAAATTTATAACTTCTGGTTATACCAGGGCCAGTTCCAGCACCTGCTGCATGGTCTTTACATAATGGAACTTGATGCCTTTGATAAATTCAGGATTGATCTCTTCCACGTCCTTTTCATTCTGCCAGCATAGGATCAGTTCCTTTAACCCGGCCCTTTTCGCAGCCAGCACTTTTTCCTTGATACCCCCCACCGGCAAGCACCAGTCCCCTTAATGTAATCTCCCCGGTCATCCCCAGGTAAGGTTTTACTTTTCTTCCGCCGATGGCAGAAGCCAGTGAACTCAGCATGGTGATACCAGCACTCGGACCGTCTTTTGGAACGGCTCCCTCAGGCACATGGATATGGATATTTTTCCTGGCAAATAATTCAGGGTCAATATCAAATTTCCTGGCATTGGCCTGGAGAAAGGTCAGTGCCGTTGTGGCACTTTCTTTCATCACATTCCCGAGGTTACCGGTAAGTTTTAATTCACCCTTTCCCTCGCTCAGAAGTGTTTCTATAAACAAAATATCACCGCCGGTATAGGTCCATGCCAGTCCAACCGCCACACCCGGAATAGTTGCTGTTTTGTATATCTCGTTTGAATACCTTGTTTTCCCCAGTATCTTATGAAGGTCAGCAATGCGAAGGGACGACTTAACCTTTCCCTTCATGGCAAATTCCTTGGCCATTGACCTCATTACGGATGCCAGTTGCCTGTCGAGTTCCCTGACCCCGCTTTCACGGGTATAATTTTCAATAATATCCTCGATAACTGGATCGGATAACCGAAAGTTAATGTCCTTCAATCCATGCGCTTCCTTCTGCTTCGGGATGAGGTGCCTTTTCGCGATTTCGAGTTTTTCCTTGGTGGCATAACCGCTCAGGTCAATGATCTCCATCCTGTCACGTAATGCCGGTTGTATTCCCTGGAGGTCATTGGCTGTAGCAATGAACAATACCTTGCTCAGGTCAAATTCCAGTTCAAGGTAATTATCATAAAAGCTGTTATTCTGTTCCGGATCCAAGCACTTCCAGCAATGCGGATGAAGGATCGCCGCGCATATCCTTGCCAACCTTATCCACTTCATCAAGGATCATCACAGGGTTCGAAGACTTTATTTTTCTGAGCGACTGAACAATACGACCGGGCATGGCGCCGATATAGGTTTTCCGGTGCCCGCGTATTTCTGATTCATCATGCAGTCCGCCCAAACTCAACCGCACATATTTTCTCCCAATGGCATTCGCAATGCTCCTTCCCAATGATGTTTTACCTATACCGGGAGGTCCCACAAAACACAGGATGGGGCTTTTCATATCTCCTTTCAGTTTCAGGACGGCCAGGTATTCCAGGATTCTTTCCTTGATTTTATTCATCCCGTAATGATCTTCATCGAGCACTTTCTTGGCTCTTTTCAAGATCATAATTATCTACGGTATATTCTCCCCAGGGAAGATCCAGCAATAAATCAATATGGTTATACACGATGGAATAATCCGGGGTACTGGGATGCATTCGCTCCAGTTTTTCGATTTCTTTCTGGAAGAGTTCCTTTGCGGCAGCAGGCCATTTTTTTGCCTCGCCTTTCTGTTTCATATCTAGCAGTTCCCTGTCATTCGTATCTCCGCCAAGTTCTTCCTTAATACTTTTCAACTGCTGCTGCAGAAAATAATCACGCTGCTGTTTATCAAGTTCAGTCTTCGTTTTAGTGGTGACCATATTTTTCAGTTCAGCAAACTGCAGTTCCCTTTGCAGAAGATGCATCAGTTTTTCTGACCTGGCTTTCAGGTCATCTGTTTCCAGCAAATGCTGCTTTTCGTTGACCTCACTGTTCAGGTTACTTGAAATAAAATGAATCAGGAAGGAAGCATTCTCTATATTACGCAGGATGATTGCCGCTTCTGAGGGGATATTGGGGGATAGCTGGATGATCTGACCAGCAAGGTCCTTTAAGGAACTTACCGTTGCATCAAAATGCTGGTCATCGATAATGGTTTGTTCATCCAGTAGCTCTATCCTTCCCTTGAAATAGGGATCTTCAGAAGTTATGCTTGAAAGTCGGAAACGTTTTCTTCCCTGGATGATCACGGTAGTTCCGCCATCCGGCATTTTGATCAGTTTTACGATCCTTGCCACGGTACCTACATTCACCAGGTCGGTAACCTGGGGATCTTCTACCGAACTGTCTTTTTGTGCAAGCACACCTACCAATTTGTCAGTCTTGTAGGCTTCATTTACCGCCTGGATCGACTTATCCCGGCCTACGGTAATGGGAATAACCACACCGGGGAACAGTACTGTATTTCTTAAGGGGAGGATAGGAATTTCCGCTGGAATGCTTGTCTCGTCTAGCTTATCACCTTCAGATTCATTAAGGGGAATAATGGGCATAAAGTCCATTTCTTCATCCGGAGTAGACCAAAATTCTCTTTTCATCATCAATTATCGCGGACAGACATCCTGACACCATCAGGGCTATCCAGGGTTAAAATTAGGAGTTCACCCTAATGGGTCAAGAAAGATGCCATTTTACCGCGATCAGAACATTACTGCCGCACCAAACTGGATTGCACGGCTCTTCCACTTGTCGCTGTTGTTCTCAATATTATTCAGGTTCGTTAACCCAACACCATAACGGCCATAGATCCTGAAAGCAAGAATATTCAACTGCACACCACCCAGTAATGAAACATTACCATTCTTAAATGCTTCCGTACCATCCTGGAGCAGGGTCCTGTCTTTCGACATTAAAACACTGAACTGGGGTCCGGCCTGGAAAGTAATAAAAGGTGAAGGTCTCCAGTTAAGCAATACCGGAATGGAGAGATAATTTAACTGTACCTCTTTGGCCATACCGGGATTGAGTGACTTATACAATGTATCAAAACTGTACCCGGTCTGGGTGTTCGACTGGTTAAATAATACTTCGGGCTGTATGCCGAATGTTGGACTGAACATCAGCTCGGCAGTACCACCCACATGATAACCCCATTTAAACTGGTCACTGAACGATACCCCGTCAAGTTTATAAGTTGTGGCACCCACTTTCACTCCAAGCTTAATACTTTGCGCAGATGCAAATGCTACTGTCATCATCGATACAGTAAACAAAGTCAGAATCTTACTTTTCATAGTTGAGTATTTTAGAGGATATGACTACAAAAGAAAACATAAGTAAATTCTTCTGCCAGTCTTTGTGCTACAATTAATTGTTAATACTCCCTGTTTCATAATGCCATGTTAATGCGGCGTCATACAAAGCTTGTCACTTAAGTATACTAAAACCTCATGCCAAAACTACGCACATTAAAAAACAAAAGGCCATTCGGGAATAAATTAAAACAAGACACCAACGGAGAGAGAAATGATGTTGGAAAACTTCTTATCAGTATCGCCCAGGAAATAGCTTACAAAATATTGCGGGCTTATATACACCGGGCCGTTGTAATAAGTCAGGTAAAGGGAAAAGGCAAAGGAATCAAACCGGAATCCGGATTTCTCATCTTCATTTAAATTATACCGGCGCACAAATCTTCTGTCACGTAATAGGTAATCAGTTTTCCCTGGCTGTTGGTCTCATAGTTTTCCGTACCGGCAATAACTGAAACCTGTGGCATCAGGGAGATATTATCATACTTGCCGAATATTTTATACCAGCTGAATTCATGCATCACAGATGCCATTAATGTGAATCCGCTCAGGTCTACCGTGCTGGTATCAATGATCGTTCTTTTAATGCCGAATATGGTGGTGTCGAAACGGGTGATTTCACGATAATTTCCTGTTGCCCATCCTGCGGCAAGCCTCGGCCTCAGCCAGCCTTTCTTACCGTTGAAATATCCATAAATTTCATGATTGATCGGCGTGGTATAAAATTCAAGGTCATCCTTGGTGATATAATAGGTATATGAAATGCCGTAACCGAATTTCTTTCCAAAATGATCATATGACGGGGACAAAGCATATTGAAAGAACTGCGGCTGTTGTTCCCAGGTCATATAAGCCGCAGCGCTTGCGCCAAAGCCGGATTTATGGATATAGGAGGCACTGGGGACGAGCGTAAATTTATTGGTGGTTAACTGCTGCGCATTGAAGCTGTTGTTATGCAGACGAAAAATTCCTGTTACCAATTGATGTTTCAACAGTGAAAAAACTCCTGGGTTCATTTAATGCATCCAGGATAAATCTCACTTCCTTCATTAATGAATCTTTCGCTTCCTGCGTCAGCGTATCCCCAGGCAAGGGGATGCTGTCATGCATGACTATTTCTGCAGAATCCGGAACCTGGGCCCGGAGTCCGGACCAGGACATTGCTAACAGGATGAACAGTATCTTTCTCAAAAAAATCATTTTAAACGCGGTAACTTTTAGACTGTGTTAACAATCCCGGGTTTAAAACGAAAAAGAGTATTTAATATTGAGTTGATTATCAGGTGAGTTCAATCAGTGTAATCTCTGGCAGGATGCCTACCCTACCCGGGTATCCGAGAAAGCCAAAACCACGGTTGACATATAATTTCTGGATTCCTTCTTCATACAGTCCGGCCCATTGTTTATACACATATTGCACGGGGCTCCACTTGAAGCCCGGTATTTCCAGGCCGAATTGCATGCCATGGGTATGCCCGCTCAGCATGAGATGTATATCCTTATAATCCTTCTTGACTTCCGCATCCCAGTGACTGGGGTCATGGCTCATGAGAATTTTAAAAGGGTATTTTTCGGTGCCCTTATAGGCCTCCTGGAGTTTACCATAACGGGGGAAATTGGCCTTGGCGCTCCAGTTCTCAATTCCGATGAGTGCCAGTTCCTGGCCGTTTCTTTCAATAACCACGTGCTCATTCATGAGTAAACGCCATCCCATTTCACCATGCACCTGTTTTAACCTTTCCAGGTTTGCCTTTTTGGCTTCTGGGCTCGGCCACCGGTAATAATCGCCATAATCATGGTTGCCCAGCGTACTGTAAACGCCCAGCGGGGCCCTGAGTTTAGAGAACATTTCCTGGTAATCCAGCATTTCATCCGCCCTGTCGTTCACCAGGTCCCCCGTAAACAGGATAAGATCCGGTTTGGTTTCCAGGATTTTTTCAATCCCCCTTTCCACCAGTTTCTTATCATTCAAACTGCCTGAATGTATATCTGAAATATGCAGGATCTTTAGTCCCCTGAAAGCCTCCGGGAGGCCATCAAAAGTCATGGGTACTTTTTGCAGCTGGTACCTGTACTTGTTGCCAAATCCCCATAATAGCGTCCCAAACAATGTTGATCCCAGGCCCAGTCCCAGCCAGCTCATAAAAGTTGACCTGGTAATGGTGCTGGAGGTGAAATTTTCATTCTGGACAAACTGGTAATATAATTTTCCACCACTCCAGTGGAGAACGCGCCTCAGGTCATCCACAAGGAACACCGTTGAAGCGATAAATTTTCCGATAAATAATCCGATAAGGGTAGCAAATAAATAAGTTCTCAAAGTTTTGGGCCAGTTGTCAATATTCATTGTTGAACCAAAGAGGAAGACAAGAATTGCCGCCAGGGTGATAGCCCAGTACAGTCCGTAAATGATGATCTTGACCTTGGTGGATGTTTGTTGAGACACCAGCTTTATGGCCTGGAACACATACCAGTCGATCAGTAACATAACCAGGATAAATATTCCTGAGCCTAACAATCTCCCCATAATGATAAGATATAAGCCGTAAAATTATAACCTTTCAGAAATGAATGAACGCATCCACTTGTTTTTCTATAGCGGATATGGTGGGCTGGTCGCTGATGACTCCGGATCCGTTCAGGAGCTTGTCGACCCCCGAAATAGGTAATTTATTGGGATGGACGACCACATTGAGGAAATTCAGTGATCCCGCCAGGTGATCCATTCCGCGCAGGTTGCCGGCCCGACCGGTAGAAATACCTGTCAGCAGGGCTTTCTTTCCCCACCAGACCTTTTTATAGTCAGACAGGTCAATCATCACTTTTAGTGAACCGGGAAAGCTTCCATTATATTCCGGCAGGATAAAAATGAATTTTGAACTGGGAATCAGCACTTCATGCTCCAGGCTCGACAGCATGGCAGTTTTTTTATTCAGGTCCATCCCTTCAAGGCTTACCACCCGGGCTTCAATCCCACGGGATTCAAGGATCTGTTTATATTGTGCGGCAACTTTCAGGGAATTACTGCCGGGCCGGTTGGTTCCGGATATGATGGTATACATATTTATTCTATCTGATTCAATAACAGCATTGTTGATATATTGTTCCCCAAAATGGTGCCGAACGATTAAATTTGCCATTCTGACAAAAACAACAAATTGCATGGGTCGTATTATAGGAATAGCCAATCAGAAAGGAGGCGTGGGGAAAACAACGACTGCGATTAACCTCGCAGCCAGTTTTGCTGTCCTGGAATACAAAACCCTGCTGGTAGACGCTGACCCGCAGGCCAACAGCACCACCGGGGTGGGATTTGACCTGCATAATGTGCAGCAAAGCCTGTATGATTGCATGGTGAATGAAATGCCTGCAAAAGATGTGATCCTGAAAACAGATCTTCCTTATCTTTTTCTGCTGCCTTCCCATATTGACCTGGTTGGCGCCGAAATTGAAATGATCAATTACCCGCGTCGCGAAACCGTTCTTAAACAAATCCTGGCGGCGGTGAAGGATGATTATGATTTTGTAGTGATCGACTGCTCGCCATCCCTTGGCCTCATCACCGTAAATGCGCTTGTGGCGGCCGATAGTGTGGCGGTTCCCGTTCAGGCCGAATTTTTCGCCCTTGAAGGTTTGGGTAAATTGCTCAATACCATAAAAATTGTACAAAGCCGGCTTAACCCCGACCTGGTCATTGAAGGTATACTGATGACTATGTATGATGGCAGGCTTCGCCTCTGCAACCAGGTGGTGAGTGAAGTGAGGCGACACTTTGAGGAAATCGTTTTTGATACCATCATACACCGGAATACCCGGCTAAGCGAAGCACCAAGCGTGGGCAAACCGGCTATTCTGTATGATGCAGAAAGCAAGGGCGCCATTAATTACCTGAACCTGGCCAAGGAGATCCTGCAGAAGAATAATAAAACAAGGATCACACAGGAAGACAGAATGTTAACCATAGACAATGAGCAATCCGAATAAAAAAGAAGCTTTGGGCAAGGGCATTCGTTCCCTGCTCCAGAGCATTGATGCCGACCTGAAAACCAATACAGGCTCGCTAAAACAGGATGTCGTGGAAAAAACCACGTCTTCCAACTCCGATTCCCATTGAACAAATAGAGGTTAACCCCAAACAACCGCGGCAGGATTTTGATGAATCCGCATTGCAGGAACTCGCGGCTTCCATCAAAACACATGGCATCATCCAGCCGCTTACCGTAGCCAAAATTACGCCTGGCCGTTACCGTTTGATTGCCGGGGAGCGAAGGCTTCGTGCGGCTAAAATTGCAGGACTGGCGGAACTGCCCGTCTATATCCGTGAAGTAAACGACCAGGAACTGCTTGAACTTGCATTGCTGGAAAACCTGCAAAGACAAGACCTCAATGCCATTGAAATCGGGCTGAGCTACAGGAGACTGATGGAAGAATGTGACCTCACCCAGGAGCAGGTGGCTGAAAGAATGGGCAAGGAAAGATCAACAGTTACGAATTATATGCGCCTGCTGAAACTCCCCCCGGGCATCGTGGTGGCTGTACGGAACGGACAGCCTTTCCATGGGCCATGCCAGGGCGCTGATCAATGTGGATTCGGTTGACAAGCAATTATATGTCTTCCATAAAATCATTGATGACGGGCTTTCCGTCAGGCAAACCGAAAATCTTGTCAGAACACTATACAAGCGTGATGTCCCTGTTAAAAAAGCCGTAAAAACAGACCTTCCTTCCGCCTTCAGGAAAATTGAAGATAATTTAGCATCTCATTTCAATACCAGGGTGAAAATGCAGCATAGTAAAAAGGGACACGGCCAGATTACCTTTGAATATTACTCCATTGAGGAACTAAATTCCCTGCTGGATAAGATGAATATTACGGTTAACTGATGCTACTGAAATCCTGCTTCGGCATAAGGTTAATATTTCTTTTACTGATCGGGGTATCCCTCAATGCTGTTGGGCAGGACCGCCCGGTTTTCCCGGAAGCAAAGGATACTACTGTACCAGTATTTACCACTGATAAAAAACCTGCAGATACATTATCGCCGGTAAAAAAACGGCTAAGCAACTGATAGTACAAAGTCAAAAAAACAATCCGGTGCTGCTGATACTGCCAAAGTAAAAAAGAAAAGGGGTGAAGCCGGTAAAGCCGCATTAAAATCTGCGATCATACCGGGATGGGGACAGGCTTACAATAAAAAATACTGGAAAATACCCATCGTGTACGGTGCACTGGCAATCCCGGTGGCAACCTATATATATAATAAAAACTGGTATGAAAAAACAAGGTATGCATACCAGGTTAAATACTATAATGATACTGCCGCAGTGGATATTCCTACGGATGATATAGATCCGCAGCTACAGCCGTTATCCACCGGTTCTGTCCAGCAATACAGGAATTCATTCAGGCAGGGTATGGATTTTTCCATCCTGGCATTTCCTGGCGGTATGGGGATTGCAGGTAGCTGATGCAGCAGTAGACGGCCACCTGAAAACTTTTAATATTAATGACGATCTTAGCCTTAAGGTCAAACCATACATATCACCGGGTAAATCAAACGGGGTAACCATGGTGTTTATGATGAGGGATAACAGGCACAGGATGTCAGTTCCGTCGTATTAATTTCATTGCTCACTATATAATTTTCTAGCTATGAATATTGCACTCATCGGTTATGGGAAAATGGGAAAGATCATTGAGGAAATAGCGATTTCCCGTGGCCATATGATTAACCTAAAAATCGACCTTTACAATATCAATGACTTCACCATGGAAAACCTGAAGAAGTCTGATGTAGTGATTGAATTCACCGGCCCCCACAGCGCTTATGATAATGTAATGAAATGCCTTGAAGCCGGTGTTCCCGTAGTATGCGGTTCAACAGGATGGCTTGAACAGTTTGATAAAGCCAGGGAATACTGCGATAAGAAAAACGGAAGTTTCCTGTATGCAAGTAATTTCAGTGTTGGTGTCAATATTTTTTTTGAAATGAACAGGTTGCTGGCGAAGCTTATGGGTAAGCAGGAAGAATATGATGTAAAACTCACGGAAGTACACCATACGCAGAAAAAGGATGCGCCCAGCGGAACAGCCATAACACTGGCAGAACAAATCCTTGAATCACTGAAGCGAAAAAATTCCTGGGTAAACCATGAAACAAGGCATCCGGATGAACTGGCCATTATCAGTGAACGGACTGATCCCGCACCCGGCACACATAAAGTGCAGTATACTTCACAGGTGGATGATATCGAGATCATCCATACCGCGCACAACCGGAATGGCTTTGCACTTGGAGCAGTAATGGCTGCTGAATTTTTAAAAGAAAGAAAAGGTATTTATTCGATGAAGGATGTGCTTTCCTTTTGATCAACGAAGTTGATCAAAAGGAAAGGGATTACGGATTGCGGATTACGGATTGCGGATTGCGGATTGAATTAGATTTCATTTAGTTTTTATTATATGGAACTAAAGTCACAAAGAAGATTGATATAATTTGTTTAGGTTTGATTTCGACGAAATGCTATGCTCAATAAAAAAACCCAATATGCGCTCAAGGCGCTGATGTACCTCGCAGAACATAAGGATGAAGGGCCTGTCCTCATATCTGAAATATCTGCCAAGAAAAAGATACCGCTTAAATTCCTCGAGAATATTCTCCTGGAACTGAAAAAAGATGGCATCCTGGAAAGTAAAAAAGGGAAAGGCGGAGGTTATTTTCTCAGTAAATCGCCCAATAAAATTCCGCTGGCCCGCATAATAAGGCTAATACATGGCCCTATCGCCATGCTCCCCTGTGTTTCATTGTATTTTTATGAAAGATGTAAAAACTGTGATGAAAAACATTGCGGACTACACGATATCATGATCGATGTAAGGGATGCCAACCTGAAGATCCTCGAAAAGAGAACCGTGGCAGACCTTATTATCAAATAGGACCCTGCAAAGGAATGCTTTTATTTTGCAAACTGATCCCGGCACTGGTATCCCATATTATTTCTGCTCCAGGATATGGAATGAATATGGTTCAATAACCAGGTACTCATGATCCGGCCCAACCTTTAACTTCTTTCCTGACCAGTGATCAAATAATACTTCAGGCACATTCCCGTAGGGCTTGAACGCATACCAGGTAAGGAAAGCCGGACTACCACTGAAATTAAATACGCAGAATACTTTCTGGTCTTCATAGGTCCGGAGATAACCGGCAACATGTATATTATGTGGTGTCAGCCACACAAGGTTTTTGTAGTCTGCTATGGCCGGCAACTTTTTCCGGATACTGATGAGTTTTTTTGTCGAAGAAAAAATCCGGTGTTCAATGGTTCCCTCCACATCAATTTTTGCAGTCTTCTCCCAGTCAATAACAGGGCGGTGCATCCACCGGTTATCATAACTTTTACCTGGATCATTCAGGTAGGTGTAATCATTGGTATATCCTGCTTCATCGCCATAAAAGATCATGGGTACGCCACCCAGGAAAAAACTATGCGCCTGCATCAGAATGATCTTTCTTACCGACATGTCAATATCATACTCGCTCTTTTCTTCCAGGGCTTTTTCCAGTCCGCATAATGAAGCCAGTGATCCGCTGATCCGCGCATCCTGCGTTTTCGGATTTACAGAAAACAAGGCGCCCCTTGCTGGAGAATGCTCATGGTTGCCTGAATAATAATCTTTCAAAAATCTGCGGTGCTCATAGGGATTAAACCCAGCCTGCTCAATCATATAATCATCATAGCCCAGTCCAATATCATCATGGCATCTGGTATACGTAATCCAGGAAGTACCATATGGTTTCTGCAATAATTCATGCTGGGCAGCCAGCATAACTTTTGTATTGCCGGTGGCAAGCGTATCCCACTGCAGGGCCATATGTGTGGCATTGTAGGCAAAATCACATTCCCTGGCGGTAAATACCCCTGTACCAAAATATTTCATGATCGCTTTTGGCGCCACAATGGCTTCGCCCAATAATGCCATTCCCGGTGTTGCCACCTGCACGCACTGTTTGATCAGTCTTAATATGGTATGTGCCTGTGGAAGATTCTGGCAGGTGGTCCCTTTCTCTTCCAGATGAAGGCCGGTGCATCAATGCGCAGAATATCAACGCCCAGGTTGGCATAAAAGAAAATGGTATCCAGCATTTCTATGAACACTGACGGATTGGTATAGTTCAGATCCCACTGGTAACTGTGAAAGACCGTCATCACCCATTTATTGCATTCCCTGCTATAGGTAAAATTTCCGGGTGAACTTTCAGGAAATATATCCGGCATGTCTGCATCAAACTGATCAGGAATGCTCCGGTCATCGTACATATAAAAATAATCCTGGTATACCGGATCCCCTGCCTTTGCCTTTTTGGCCCATTCATGGTGATGCGAAGTATGGTTAAGTACAATATCCAGCATCAGGAACATTCCTTCCCTGCTCATTTTGTCCTGGACCTTTTTCAATGTCTTCAATCGTACCAAACCGCTTATCCACTTTACGGAAATCAGATACGGCATAACCGCCATCACTTTCTCCTTCCGGACTTTCAAAAATGGGCATCAGGTGCAAAAAATTCACCCCGAGTTTTTTAAAATAAGCCAGTTTGCCTCCAAGGTTTTCAAGGTTACCGCAAAACCTGTCAACATATAAACTCATGCCGGTAATTTCATTGCTCAGAAACCAATGGCCCTGTTCTTCCTTTTCAGCATCCTTTTCTTTCATATCCGCAGACCGATCAATATGAGCCTTCGCAATAGTGGATATGACCCTGTCGAACATGGCCTCACGGTCCGGTCGATGCCCATACAACTCATTGAACAAATCATGAATGGCGGCAGCATTTGCAATAAAACGGGTATAAAATAAACTGTCCTTTTCAGCAAGGTCAATACCATTTGACTGCAAGCCATTCTTTATCTGCTGGTGAAGCTGGTAATTATACACGGAAATATCTTTTAATTAAATATCTGGTTATTAAGATGTTTAAATGCTTCCATTGCACCCATGTATTCACAGGTCCTGGCACCGGCTTTATTGGCATTTAAAACAATATGCTGCCATTCGATCAGGTGACATATTCATAATTGTATCAAGTGTCATGTCTCGCAACTGGTAAAGCACCGCGCCAACAAAGCATCCCCGGCACCGGTGGTATCAACCGGCGACACTTGAATGCTGGGTACAATATAGGTCTGCTGCCGGCATCCAAGCATGGTTCCTTCCTTACCCAGGGTGATGGCAAATACAGCCTTTGTTTTTTGTCAATAAAATTTTTGCCGCATCTTCCAGATGTTGGCCTGCCGGTTATCAGCATCGCTTCCTCATCACTTAGTTTCATGAAGTGGCATGATCTAAGAAAATTCCAGGACTGATCAATGAATGATGGCTTGATATCCCGGAACAGGAGCTGACGGTAATTGGGATCAAAGCTGATAAAAATATTTTTCTCCACTGCCCTTTTTAATAATACCCTGTAGGCCGCCTGCAACGGGCCCGGTAAAAATGCAGTAGCGGATCCGAAATGAACAATGGAATAATCATCCAGGTTAACCGATTCAATATCATCTTACACTTAGCTGACCGTCTGCACCCCGGTTGAAATAAAAATCCCGTTCGCCGTTTTCCATCAGGGAAACAAAGGCAAAAGTGGTAAAATGACCAGGGTCCGTCAGCATATATTCGGTAGTAACACCAAATGATTGCATCACCTCCACAAGGTGTTTGCCAAACGGATCTGCACCCACTTTAGTTACCAGTGATACATCCCCCAAGAGCAGCAATGGCTGCCGCAACATTTGTGGGTGCCCCGCCTGGTTTCTTTAAAAAATTATCTCCGTCTGAAAGCGACTTTCCCTTATCGGTACAGATCATATCGATCAGCGCTTCTCCTATGCATAGAATTTTCATAATAATAATTTGACCAGTTTTAATGACCTCCGCCTGCCGGGAGGACTATATCTTCGGCTATACTTGTCTGTTTGATGCGCAGCGTCGCCAGCGCTGCGAGGAAAAGCAATATCCCTGCAAAGGTCATGGCATTGTTGGGATTCTTCCCAAGAAATGTTTCATATACATATCCAAAGCTTATGGTTTGCAGGATCATGGGAATTACAATCATCATGTTCACGATACCCATATATACTCCGTATCGTTCCTTTGGAATGCTGTTCACCACCATGATGTATGGTACACCCATCATGCTTGCCCAGGCTATTCCAAAACCGATCATGGGTGCAAAAAGGAAATACTTGTTTTCTATGGTGGGTATAATGAATAATGAAATCGCCGCCATGATCAGGCAGGTTACATGAACATATTTTGCACTGAACTTCCTTGCCAGTCCAACCAATGCAAATGCGGAAAGGAAAGTAACAATATTATAAAACCCATTTACAAGCCCGGTCCACCCTACAGCTTCCTGGTATAATTGCGGATTGGCTTCAGAACTTGTTTTCCAGACTGATTTGGCGATACTGTGTGAAATAAACTGCCAGTAACAGAACATCGCATACCATTGGAAAAAGTACACAAGGGCAAGTTGCCAGAGCATGGCGGGCATGTCTCGGATGGCGGAAAATATTTCCCTGAATGGCTCAAGTACGCCACCCGGATGGGCCCTCAAAGCGGCAAGTTCTTCAGGTGTTGGCGGTATTTCCGGTGTTTTGGAAGTGGACCATAATACGGAACCGATGGAACAAATTGCGCCCACAAAAAAAGATCCGAATACCCAGTAAGGGATACCTGACCGGCCGTCATCCGTCATTGTTTCGCCGGTGATTACTTTCTGAAAAAAGAAAAGGGAAAGGTTCGCGAGGGTAATGCCAAGCCCGGTAAAAAAGCTCTGCGTTAAGAATCCCAGTGCCCTTTGCTGAACCGGTAATTTATCTGCAATAAAAGCCCGGTAAGGTTCCATGGCCGTATTATTTCCGGCGTCAAGTATCCACAATAACCCAACGGCCATCCATAAGGCCCTGCTGAACGGAAATAAGAACAATGCCAGGCTGCAAAGAATGGCCCCGATAAGGAAATAAGGTTTTCGCCTACCCCACCTGGGATGCCATGTTTTGTCGCTCAATGCCCCAATGATGGGTTGTATTAACAGCCCTGTCATAGGGCCTGCAAGGTTTAACAAAGGCAATTCTTCGGGTTTGGCATGAAGAAAAGTATAGAGGGGATTAATGGCTGTCTGCTGCAATCCAAAACTATATTGAATGCCGAAGAAACCGACATTCATATTGATGATCTGCCAGAATGAAAGCTGGGGTTTTGGAAATGACATAGCAGTAGTTGGTTTAGTGAAGGAAATTAATCCTTTTTTTAATTGCCAGTGCTTTCTTCGGGCATAAGAATATGTAGTTGGTTATTCGTTTATCGGGCCTGTGTATGATATTTCTTATTTTTACCGCATGGCGGAAGATCTTGCAATTGTCCGGGGCAATAAGTCAGCCCAATATGAATCCCTTATTCCACAGATCAAAGGATTAATAGAAGGAGAAGATGACCTTATTGCAAACCTTGCCAATATCGCCGGGGCATTAAAAGAACAATTTAACTGGTGGTGGATAGGATTTTACCTTGTAAAGGGGGATGAACTTGTTTTAGGCCCTTTCCAGGGTCCGGTTGCCTGCACCCGGATCCGCAAAGGCCGGGGTGTTTGCGGAACCTCATGGGCAAAAGCGGAAACCCTGATTGTACCGGACGTGGAAAAATTTCCCGGGCATATTGCCTGCAGCAGCCTGTCCCGCTCAGAAATTGTAGTACCCCTGGTTAAAGACGGCATAGTATGGGGAGTGCTTGATGCCGACAGTGAGCACCTCTCCCATTACGATAAAACCGACCAGCAATACCTGGAAGAAATTGTACAGCTAATTCCTTAACAGTTAAGCATATCCGCTATTTTTTTCTTTAGCATCACTGATTCCTGAAATTTGGTTTCATTTTTTTTTCATTCAACACCACTAAATCCTGCAATCTGGATTCATTTTTGCGTTTATATAGGGATACTTTTTAAGTTGATCCTGAATCCAAATTTCTATGCTCCAGAAAACCGTTCGCATTTCCCTCATTATCATGTCGATATTGCTGGTCACTGCATTTGCCGCCCCATTTTTGTTTAAGGGAAAATTCATTTCCCTCGCAAAAAACGAACTCAATAAAACCCTGAATGCCAGGGCTGAATTCAGTGATGTGGATATATCCCTTTTCAGGTCTTTCCCAAGATTATCGGTGGCCCTGGAAGGGCTTCAGATTACAGGTATTGACAATTTTTCAAAGGATACCCTCCTGTCTGCAAAAAGGATCGATGTCGCCGTAAACCTCTACAGCATCTTCAATACCAGTGATATACAGGTGTATTCCATCACATTGGATGAGCCACGCATCCATGCCATCGTATTAAAAGATGGAAGAGCCAACTGGGATATCGTAAAAGACAACCAGGAAGAACAGGATGCCGCAGATAGCGGTGGTCATTTCCAGATGGAACTTAAAAAATATGCTGTCCATAACGGTTACCTTGAATATCGTGATGAAGAAGGGAATATGTATGCAGAACTGAAGGATATTAATCATGAAGGGACCGGAAACCTTGGATCAGAAAAATATACGCTATCTACAAAAACAAGCACGGCTTCCACCACTTTTCAATATGAAGGTATCCCATACCTGGTGAATGCAGTGGCAAACATTGATGCTGACCTGGAAATTGATGCAAAACAGCAACGATACGAGTTTACAAAAGCCAGTGCCAGGGTAAACGACCTTTTATTGAACAGTGATGGTTACTTCCAGTTGATCAATGATTCCACATACGGGATGGATATCAGGTTTGATGCGCCAACGGTGGATTTCAAATCAATATTATCGCTCATACCTGCTATCTACAAAAATGATTTTGCCACTATTAAAACCAGTGGTAAAGCCGTATTCAATGGTATAGTAAAAGGCCGGTACAGCAATACAGAAATACCGGCATATAAAATTAACCTCGATATAAAAGATGGGTTTTTCCAATATCCCGACCTGCCAAAACCTGTAAAGAATATCAGCCTTTCCTTTCATGCGGAAAACCCCGACGGAATCATGGACCATACGGTGATCGATATCCGAAACGGGCACATTGAAATGGATAAAATGCCATTTGATTTCAGGATCCTGCTCAAAAAACCAATGACTGACCGCTATATTGACGGTGCGGTAAAAGGGCGGCTGGATCTTTCCCAGGTAGCACGGTACGTTAAACTGGACCCGGGAACAAAACTTTCGGGCACACTGGATGCAGATATTGAAGGAAAAGGAAATCTCGCTGTCATCCAGCAACAGGTTCCCGGCGATTTCAGTGCGCGAGGATATATAGACATCAGTGAACTTTTTTATGCTTCCGCATCCTTTCCACAACCTATTCAGCATACCAGTGCACGCATCATTATAGAGAATCCTGATGGTGTGGCCGATAATACGGTCATCAATATTCCTGCTGCACACGTTGAAGTCGGGAAAGATATCGCTGATCTTTCATTATTGATTAAAAACCCTGCCACTGATCCCCGGGTTTCAGGAAAAGCAAAGGGAACAATGAATCTTGAAAATATTAAACAGTTCTACACATTTGATCCCGGCACCAGTGTAAAGGGAATCATTTCCGCTGACCTTTCATTTAATGGCAGTAAATCACAAATCGATAAGGAAGAATACCAGTCCGTTGAATTATCAGGATTGGTAACAGGTAAGGACATACGATATACCACGAATGATTATCCGGATGGATTGGCCATCAGCAACGCAGGTTTGCGTTTTACGCCCAGGTATGTGCAGGTAGATGAGCTGGACGGGGAGTTTGAAAAAACAAATTTCTCCACCACCGGCACATTTGACAATCTGCTGGGATACACCATGAAAGATGAACCATTAAAAGGGACACTGAATATACAGGCCGATAAAATAGACCTCAACAAATGGATGGGCACAGATACCGCAACAAGTTCCTCCTCATCAGCAGGTAAGCCATTTCCTGTTCCGGGAAATGTGGATCTTACGGTGAATGCAAAGGCATCCCAGGTTCATTATGATAAGGTCGATTATTCAAACGTAACCGGAAAACTATTGGTAAGGGATGAAAAAATACAGCTTAGTAATATGACAATGAATGCCCTTGGCGGAAGCATTGCCATGGATGGTTTTTACTCTACCAAACTGGATAAACTTCATCCCGAGATCAGTTTCAATTATGATGTTAAAAACCTTGACGTCCAGAAAACTTTCCTGGCTTTCAATACGGTGCAGAAACTTATGCCTGCAGCGCAATTCATTTCAGGTAAACTAAATTCTCAACTCACCATGAAAGGCTTGCTGGGAGCAGATATGATGCCTGATCTTTCCAGCCTCACGGGAAATGGAAACCTCCTGCTCCTGGAAGGCTTCCTGAATAAATTTGCACCACTGGATAAAATGGCATCTTCCCTTAATATCAGTGAGCTTCAGGGTATTTCCCTGAAGGATGTAAAAAATTATTTTGCCTTTGCCAATGGAAAAGTATTGGTGAAACCATTTCATATGAAAGTGAAGGGGATTGATATGGAAATAGGCGGACTTCACGGTATTGATCAATCGATAGACTACCAGGTTAACATGAAAGTACCGCGCGCACTGATGGGCAATAAGGGAAATGAATATCTTGATAAACTGGCCCTACAGGCAAGCAGTACAGGAGTGCCGGTGAAACTTAATGATGTGGTTAACCTTACCGTTAAAATGGGCGGCAGCATCCTTAAGCCGGTAATGACAACAGACCTGCGACAATCAACCCAGGCCCTTGCAGATGACATGAAAAAGCAGGCTGCGGATTTTGTTCAGACACGTGCAGACAGCACTAAAAAAGCGGCCAAAGATTCAGCCTTGGTGATCAGGGATAAAATCGTATCGGATACCAGGGATGCGCTGATCAGTCAGCTTAGCGGAACAAAAGATAGTTCAGGGAAAAAGGGATTTATTGCCAACGACAGTAAAAAGCGGGTTGAGAAAGCAGGGAGCGATTTATTTAAGAACGCATTTAAAAAGAAAAAACCGGCTGACAGCACTAACAGGTAGTGATTATTATAATGTTTTTTCTTTCAGTAACGCTTCAATAGTGGCGTCAAATTCTTTTTTAAAAATTTCATGATTCTTTCCCGTTCCAGGACCCATAAAACCAGGTTCTGTTTTTTTTACCCTGCCATCTTTGCCAATAAAAATGGTTGTGGGAAACCCTTTTATCGGTGTCAGTTGAGGAAGGGTTTTTTCAGTTTTTAAGGTGTCGATGGTGGTGACCCCTGTGATCAGCATCGGATAGTCCACTGCATATCTTTGCTGAAATTTTCGTAAAGACTTTTCGGACTTACGAAAATCTGTGCTGTACTCATAAGCCAGGCCCACCACTTCAATTCCCCTTTCGCGATTCTTTTTATAATACTCGCTTAAAAAGGCAGTTTCATCCATGCAATTCGGACACCAGGATCCCATAAGCTGCACTATTACAACCTTATTTTTAAACCTGGGATCATTTATGGAAACCATATTTGAATCCAGGTCAGGAAATGAAAAGTCAAGCCGCTCTTCCCCATCCCGGAGGTATACCATTGCGCCGGACTCATCAATTTTTGCGGAGGGGTCTTTCCTTGCGGTCCATTCTTCGGAAGATTTCACCAATGAATAAAAGACGCCACGACCCAGGCTGCCATCCTTGTTTATGCTGGCCCCGAAGTAGTAAGCATGCGCTCCGTCGAAACAGGAAAGCATCAGTGAATCTCCGGTAACTATTCCCTCGAGATACCGGTAATCGCCGGTAGGATTGAGAAAGGTTCCGGTTACAATATTATCTTTCTGGTGGAATTCTGCTACAGCTTTTCTTTTGCCCCCTCCCTGCCGGACAAATTCCACGGCGTATCGCCCGCTGATGTTTTTTGATGCCTTTCCCTTTAATGGCTGAAACCGGTAACTGATACCGGGGGTAGCAGTAACAGGCATTACAGCATACCCGGCGGTTATTGCCCTGGTCCAGGTTCCGGTCATAGTCCCACCTGCACTAACGTGCAGGCGCATACGTGAATCAAACAATGGCATTTCCACAAATAAAGAGTCGTCTTTTTTAATAATGGAATCTACGGTAATCCGTTCATCTGCATTCCTGATCACCCATTTATACTGACCATTGATGGAAGTGGTGGTCATTGTAAAGACGATTTCATTGCCATCTTCCCTTAGCATCGACACCCGGTATGGGATGCTGTTCTGGGTAAATGCCATGTAAGAATGAAACAGGAAGAAAATTAATGTCAGACTATTTTTTATCATACCCTGTGATTACATGATAACACGAATGTTGATTAAAGGTTGGCAAACATATCGGCCGTCATTTTTTGCAGGTCATATTCGGGTTTCCACTGCCAGTCTTCCTGTGCAACGCTGTCATCAATGCTTTGGGGCCAGCTGTCGGCAATGGCCTGGCGGTAATCCGGTTTGTAATCTATGGTAAATCCGGGTATATGCTGTTGAATGCATTCAGCGATCTCTCTCGGGGAAAAACTCATGCCGCTGATATTGTAAGATGTCCTGACCCGGATGTTGGCGGCCGGGGCTTCCATCAGTTCAATGGTTGCCCTGATGGCATCTGGCATGTACATCATCGGCAGGTAAGTATCCTCTTTCAGGAAACAGGTATATTTTTTTTCTTCCAGCGCCTCATGAAATATCTCCACGGCATAATCTGTGGTTCCGCCGCCGGGAGCCGATTTATAACTGATAAGCCCGGGATACCGGAGGCTCCGTACGTCAACACCATAGCGCTGGTGAAAATAATTGCACCAGAATTCACCGGCAAATTTACTGATGCCATAGACCGTGGTGGGTTCAATAATGGTTTTTTGCGGGCACAGAAGTTTGGGGGATGTGGGGCCAAAAACAGCAATACTGCTGGGCCAGTAAACCCGGTGCAGTTTTTCTTCCCTGGCAATATCCAGCACATTGAGCAGGCTGGTCATATTCAGGCTCCAGGCCAGCGGGGGATTCTTTTCACCAGTGGCCGATAATATTGCAGCAAGCAGGTAAATCTGGGTGATATTCTGCCTGATCACCTGCACATGAAGCATTTCCTTATTCATTACATCCAGGCTTACATACGGACCTGTACCCTTAAGCAGGTCATTTTCTTCGCGGAGGTCAGATGCCACCACATTGGCCCCGCCATAAATTTTCCGTAAGGCCAGTGTCAGTTCCACACCAATCTGTCCGCATGCCCCAATTACAAGAATCCTGTCTTTAATCATAGATGACAAGTTAAGTGTTGGTAAACCCTAAAAGGGCCGAAAATACATTAAAACCATTTTTAAAGCAGATATTTGCGCCAGATTTATGACACCATATGGACCAATTCCTAATAGACCTTTTCCGGAATCAGCAGTATAATGACAAAAATTTTTTCCTCATTGCCGGACCCTGCGTTGTGGAGAATGAAGAAATTGTAATGGAGATAGGAGAAAAAGTTGCGGGCATCTGCCGGCGGCTGGGTATCCCTTATGTATTGAAAGCTTCTTACCGGAAAGCCAACCGCACAAGCGGATCATCATTTGCCGGGCTGGGTGATGAAAAAGCGCTACAAATACTTAAAATGGCAGGAGATCGTTTAGGCCTTCCCGTTACCAGCGATGTGCACGCACATGATGAAACGGAAATGGCTGCAAAATACCTTGATATTTTGCAGATCCCTGCATTTCTATGCAGGCAGACCGACCTTCTTGTTGCAGCAGCTAAAACCGGTAAGATTGTAAATGTCAAAAAGGGCCAGTTTGTCAGCGGTGAAGCAATGAAATTTGCAGTGGAAAAAATCAATAAAGCCGGAAATAATAAAGTAATCCTGACAGAAAGGGGAACCACTTTCGGGTACCAGGACCTTGTAGTGGATTACCGGAATATCCCATGGATGAAAGCACATGGCGTACCGGTGGTCATGGACTGCACGCACTCACTTCAACAGCCCAATCAGAGTTCAGGTGTTACAGGGGGAAATCCCCAACTTATTGGAACCATCGCCAAAGCTGCCATTGCAACGGGCGCTGACGGGTTGTTCATTGAAACCCATCCTGAGCCTTCTAAAGCATTGAGCGACGGTGCCAATATGCTGAGACTTGACCTCCTGGAAACTTTACTCACTGACCTGGTGAGGATCCGTCAGGCCGTGGTTTGAATACTAGGAACCAGGTAAGATAACCACCATTTGTTGCGATATCCTCCGCCGTGGACAGTGATAATGCGACGGTGATTGAATTCGGTCAGAGTTGAAAAGTAGTGTCAATAAAAAAAGGTCCGCGAACGGACCTATTTATTTTTTTACAAGTACATAAGGGTGATAACCTTAACCCCTGGCATTCATAGAACAACGAACATAAAAACGGGTGATGCCGGTGCGCCCACGGCAAACAAAGACATTGGATAAAAACAAGCTATCTCAAAAAGGGGGGGAAAACGATTTCAAAGGATAGAATCAAATCCTGCCAAACACCTGTAACTTATGTAGACTGTTCCGGACGTTTTAGCTGGACTTCATTGAGGGTGCAAGAATTGTGCTAAATTTTGTCAAACGACTGATTTAGTTATAATTGAAACATATTTAGGCCTGTATTGTTCATTTTACCTGAGTTTTCCTCAATTCCCCGGGGTTAATGTTGAAAACTTTCCGGAAAGCCATGGTAAAGTTGCTGAGATTGGAATAACCCAGCGATTGTCCCACTTCTTTTACGGTAAGGTTATTCCCGGTAAGCATTTCCTTGGCCTTTTGCATCCTGTGCTGTTGAAAGTATTCGTATGGCGGAAGACCATACATATCCCTGAATTGCTTTTTTAGTTTAGACGGACTAACCCCGATTTTCCTGGACAGTTCTGAAATAGTAGGCGCCTCGGAAAAATTGCTGAGGAGGGTCTTTTCCACATCCATAACCTTTTCAATATCATCCCTGGAAATATTAACCTCAAGCTTCAGTACCGACATCTGTTGATATAGCCAGGTAAAAAAGATCTCCAGTATCATCATGATCCTGTTTTCCAGGTAAGTCACCCTGAGAGGCATTTCCTCCGGAGCATTCAGTATTTCATGAAGAAGGGTATGTGTCTGGAAATCCATTTCCCTGACATGGATGCTTTTAGCCTTAAGCATCAGGTAACGCTGAAGAACTTCATCCATCTGGCTTACCCGTAAATAACTGGCGATCCACTCAGGACTAAGGATCACCCTGATCCCTGAAATCCTCGAACCGGCCCTGGCATATTGTCGAAGGTCGGACAGGAAACTTACCAGGTATACATTTGCAGCCAAACCGGTCTTCTTTTCCGATTTGACATCATCCACTTTTGCAAAAGTGCCATTACCGGTTATTTCTTCGCAAATGAAAACATAATACTCCTGGTCTGATTTAAGCCTGGAGATCCATATATCATCAGTCAGGTCAAAATTGAGGATTAAGGCATCCAGTTTATTCGGCAATACCAAATGATTGATATATCCTCTTCCCGGATAGCCGGTTAATTTCAAAGAATCATCCTGAACCGTGGTATGTAACTGCTGCGCCAGTTCCTTTAAAACAAGGTCAAATTGCCTTATAGAAAATTTGAATTCAAACAAGGTATAATATTGAAAATGATGTTGTTATAGGTTTAGTCAATAGTCTTAAATGCTTATCATTCAATCCACCGCCTCTTCCATTTCCTTATTCCTGCGGAAATTCAGCACTTCGCTGGGCAGGTAATGGTATGACTTTTTAAATGCCCTTGCAAAGTTACTCAGGTTCTGATAACCCAGTTTGTATCCAATTTCCTTTATGGAATACTCGCCTGATAATAAAAGTTTTTTTGCCCTCTCCATCCTGTACTTCTGAAAATATTCATAGATCGGATAACCGAATACCAGCCTGAACTGGCGCTTGAGTTTAGAAATGCCAATACCATACTTTTCTGAAAGCGCTTCAATGGTGGGTGCCTGTTGGGAAAAATCCCTGGTCAGGTGGGCTTCCACTTCCATCATTTTATAGATATCGGCTTTTTCTATCCTGTAGGCCGGAAGTTTACCCGAGCGATTGTAGATACTGGTAAAAAATTTTTCAATCATCAGCATGACCCGGTTTTCAACAATGGCATAATAGACCGGGTTATGGAAATCTGCAGTAATCAGCTCATTGATCAACTTTTTATATTCACCATCCAGCGGCTCCATCACCAGCTTTCTGGTCTTCAGGGCAAGATATCGCCTGATGACTTTATCATCTTTTTCAATGCCCAGGTATTTTGCCATCCATCTTGTATCAAAAATGACTTTAACGGCAAATATTTTACATCCTTTAGACAGGATGACCATATTGTCCAGCATGGTGGAATTCAGGTATGCCCCTGAGAATAAGGGTGGAAAATGAACAGCTTTTTCATCACCGATCAGGTGTGCATAATTTCTTTTGATATACACCTCATCAAAGCCCAGGACATAATTGTAAGGCTCAGATTTATTACGGCGGGTTTCGAAGTCCGTTTCCGTACTGCAATCAATAATGCAAACGCTTAATCCATTGGGCAACCTGATCGCGCGCAGGTACCCTTCCCCGTAATGCTGGGGCAGTGTCAGTGTATCATGGTCTAGCGTGGTTCCCAGTTCCTTTGCGAAATCCTTAAGTGCGGAATGGAAATCTGCATGATCAAAATCAAATGCGATCATGACATTAAAATAATCAAAAAAATTCAGAGATAACGAAGCGGGTTTCTTTTTGCATCAAGAATGTAGGCTTTCAGGTTAAGCCAGAATGCCATAAAAAGATAAATGATCACAGGGGATCCCATGGTTAAACAGGATATATATATAAAGTACTTCCGTATTGTGGTGCTGGGAATGCCCATTTTTTCGCCCATCCAGGTACAAACTCCGAAAACGCGGCTTTCAACGAAATGGCGGAAATCATTCATAATGCAAATTTAATCATTCCTTTTATATTTATCTACCTGTTGGCAGCAGTATCTCTTTTCATTAATTTCGCGAGACCCCATTGCCTTAATAATCCCAGTATATAACGTAAAATATCATACCATGGTTTTCGATCTCGACTTAATTAAAAAACTTTATGCCTCTTTGCCCGAAAAGGTAAAAGCTGCCCGCAGCCTGGTCGGCCATCCGCTTACACTGGCCGAGAAAATCCTCTATGCCCACCTGTATAACCCGCCAACGCAGGCCTATGCCAGGGGCAAGGATTATGTGGAATTTGCTCCCGACCGGGTGGCCATGCAGGATGCCACAGCCCAAATGGCCCTGCTTCAGTTCATGACCTGCGGGCGCGATAAAGTTGCCGTTCCATCCACCGTTCACTGCGATCACCTGATCCAGGCTAAAACCGGTGCTGTGGCCGACCTCAAAACAGCGATGGATACCAATAAGGAAGTATATGATTTCCTGGCTTCCATTTCCAATAAATACGGGATCGGCTTCTGGAAGGCAGGTGCCGGGATCATTCACCAGGTGGTGCTGGAAAATTATGCCTTCCCCGGCGGAATGATGATCGGAACAGATTCGCATACACCCAATGCAGGCGGACTTGGGATGGTGGCCATTGGTGTTGGGGGTGCTGATGCAGTGGATGTTATGGCCGGACTGCCATGGGAATTGAAAATGCCCAAACTGATTGGTGTTAAACTCACCGGCAGAATGAGTGGCTGGACATCTGCTAAAGATGTAATCCTCTGGGTTGCCGGAAAACTAACCGTGAAAGGCGGAACCGGTGCCATTGTAGAATATTTTGGAGATGGTGCCGACAGCCTGAGTGCTACAGGTAAAGCCACCATTTGTAACATGGGGGCAGAAATCGGCGCAACCTGTTCCCTGTTTGCCTACGATGAAAAAATGAGCGCTTACCTTAAAGGAACCTCCAGGGCTGAAGTTGCACAACTGGCAGACAGTGTAAAAGATCATTTAAGACCCGATGCTGAAGTATATGCAGATCCTGCAAAATATTATGATGAACTCCTGGAACTAAACCTCAGCGAGCTTGAGCCTTATGTTAATGGTCCGTTCACCCCGGACCTGGCCACACCGGTTTCGAAAATGAAAGAAGCCGTGCAAGCTAACGGATGGCCGGCCAAACTGGAAGTTGCACTGATCGGATCCTGCACCAATTCCTCTTATGAAGATATCAGCAGGAGTGCTTCCATTGTGAAAGATGCGGTGAGCAAAGGACTTAAAGCAAATTCTGAATTTACCATCACACCAGGCTCAGAATTAGTGCGTTATACTATTGAACGAGATGGTTTCATCAGGGAATTTGAAGGGGTTGGAGGGGTTGTTTTGGCAAATGCCTGCGGGCCCTGCATCGGACAGTGGGCCAGGCATATTGATGACCCCAACCGCAAGAATACCATTATCACTTCTTTCAACAGGAACTTTGCCAAAAGGAATGATGGGCTTTCGAGCACCCATGCATTTGTAGCATCACCGGAGATTGTCACGGCAATGGCTATTGCCGGAACCATTGCCTTTAATCCTTTAACGGATACTATTACCAATGATAAAGGACAACAGGTTAAACTGGCTGAACCGACAGGTTTTGAACTTCCTCCTAAAGGATTTGAAGTGGATGATCCCGGATACCAGGAACCTGCAAAAGATGGCAGTTCAGTTCAGGTTGTTGTAAAAGAAGATTCCACAAGATTGCAGCTCCTGGCACCATTCCCGGCCTGGGAAGGCTCCGACCTGAAAGGATTGAAACTACTGATCAAGGCAAAAGGAAAATGTACCACGGATCATATATCCATGGCGGGTCCATGGCTGAAATTCAGGGGTCACCTGGATAATATTTCCAATAATATGCTGATTGGCGCCATTAACTACTTTAACGACAAATCCGATACGGTTAAAAACCAGCTGACAGGTGAATACGGTCCGGTTCCTGCCACACAACGGGCATATAAAGCCGCCGGAATCGGTTCCATTGTAGTTGGTGATGAGAACTATGGAGAAGGATCCAGCCGTGAACATGCTGCCATGGAGCCCAGGCACCTGGGCGTTAGGGCTATCCTGGTGAGGAGCTTTGCACGCATCCATGAAACGAACCTGAAAAAGCAGGGTATGCTCGCCCTCACTTTTGCCGACAAGGCAGATTATGACAAAATCCAGGAAGATGATTCCATTGATATCCTTGGATTGAAAAGTTTTGCACCAGGGGTGCCGCTGACCATTGCCCTTAATCATAAAGATGGCAGCACGGATAAGATAACGGTTAACCATACCTACAATGAACCCCAGATCGAATGGTTCATTGCAGGCGGTGCGCTGAATGTGATCCGCAGGCAGTTTGCCTAGTAATTTAAAATTAAATAAAAGTCAAAAAGGGAGGAATTCAATTTCTCCCTTTTTTAACTTTCCCATTTAGGATTTTGAATTTCCAGGTATTATCTTCATCACAGCCTATGTAATGAAGCATCTCTACCTGCCGACGATTTTACTTCTGCTCCTTTCCTTCATGTATGTGCCATTGCATGCACAGCAACTGATCGACGTGGCCGGTAATGGCATCGCGTCTTTTTCCGGTGATGGAGGACCCGCAGTTAATGCCTCTATGAATGGCCCCAGCTCCATTCAACTGGACAAAAATGGAATGCTGCTGGTAGCAGATATCGACAATCATCGTATTCGTATCATCGATGTATCAACAGGCATCATCCAAACTTTTGCGGGCACCGGAACACCTGGTTTCAGTGGTGACGGCGGACCTGCAGTAAATGCATCCTTTAATCAGCCTAAAGATCTCTGGGTTGACAAACAGGGGAATATATTTTTGACAGATTACCTAAACAAGAGGGTGAGGAAAATCGATGGCACTAGCGGAATCATCACCACTGTAGCAGGTAATGGCACAATCAACTTTACAGATGGTGAGTTGGCCATAACTACCGGTCTTCCAGACGCCGGTAGTGTTACCACAGATGAATGCCGGTAATATTTATATCTCGAGTGTAACACTCCGCATGGTGTTGAAAGTAGAGAAAGCAACGGGGCGGATTAAAAAATTTGCAGGTTCCGGAAACGCCATTTTTTCGGGTGATGGTGGTCCGGCCACAAACGCAGGGATTCCATTTCCACACGTGGTTCGTTTCCATCCTGACCAAAGTATCCTCATCAGTGATCTTGCCGACAATGTTGTGAGAAAAGTCTCCCTTTCCACCGGAATCATCCAAACCATCGCCGGTACACGGTGTAGGAGGTTATACTGGAGATGGTGAACCAGCCAATCTCGCTTCAATCAACCAACCGCTGGATCTTGCGGTTGACGACACAGGAAACGTCTATATCGCTGATGGCAACAATCATGTGATAAGGAAGATACATGCCTCTACCGGACTCATAAGTACCATTGCCGGAACGGGTGAAGAAGGATATGACGGGCCGAATGTTTTTTTTCGCTGCAGCAGGATTAATGTACCCGTTTCAGTTTGTTGGAGTCCCGGTGGTTTAGTGTATATGGGAGAATGGGTTGGCCTAAGAATCAGAAAACTGGATCCTCTTGCTGTAACGCCGGTCAACCCTACTGCAACACTTTCCCCTATACCTGCAGAAATTTGTCCGGGTACACCGCTTGAGCTAAGCATAAGACGTATAGGAGGATTTGCCGGTGAACCACAAATGCAATGGCAGATCAATGGCAGTCCGGCTGGTTATTTTGGCAAAAATGTAAGCCTTCCCGGCATTCAAAATGGAGATATCATTAGTTGTGTTATCACTGGCACCAACAACACATGCAGTACAAGCACCATAACCGTTTCCAGCCCGCCCATCCGGCTGTCGGATGTAAACCCCGTTACTGCAGATATTCTGGGTGATTCCATCATATGTGCTCAACAGGATGCGCAGTTTACAGCCAAGTCAAACTACAATTTAAAAGACATTACCTGGACCGTCAATAACCAGCCTGTTGGTCTTGGTTCTAATTTCAAACCCCAATATCTGGCCGATGGTAGTGTGATACAATACAGGGGTGTTGTTGATACCTAACGGTTGCTTAAAGGGTACTATAGTTTTTTCCAGGAAAATGGCGGTGAATGTTTTACCAGCCCCGGTATTGAGTATCTCTCCTGCAGACACCAGCATTGCGCCAGGTGGCAGTGTTACCCTCGTAGCCACCACGGAACCTGGCATTCAACAATTCCGGTGGACAGGAGCAGGATTGAATATCACTGGAGGGGCTTCCAGCCAAACTGTTCAACCTACTCGTACCGGAACATACACTGTTTCTGTTTCGGATGATTTGGGATGTACCCAAATGGTAACGGCCAAAATCAAAGTCATCAGACCCATCTTTATTCCCAACAGCTTTACCCCGAATGGGGATGGAAGAAACGACCTGTTCAGGGTGCCGCCTGATATTGACGCAGAATTGATCAGTTTCCGTGTATTTAACCGTTTTGGGGAGCTGGTCTGGCAGACTTCCGATTCCTCCAGGGGCTGGGATGGCACTGTCAAAGGCAAAATAGCACCTAACGGAAGTTATGCTTACCAGATCATGGTCCGCCAGGACCAGGAAGTCCTGGAAATTAAGGGTACCGTGACGCTGATACGATAAACCTTCCATCTCATCCTTCATTTCTTGACTTTTCCTTTTGAATTTTTACTTATGATGCAACATCCTTTTCATAACCTTGTCCTTATATCAAACAAATGCTTGTGGAACTGGCTGCAACCTTACCACATACGGAACTGGTAGAACGATGTAAACAGGGCGATGCCCGGTGTTTCAAGAAACTGTATGAACTATACAACAAGGCGATGTTCAATACAAGTTTCAGGATATTGAACGATCGCGCCGAAGCAGAGGATGTACTGCAGGAATCCTTTATCGACGCGTTCAAAAATATACATCACTTTGAAAACCGTTCCAGTTTCGGATCCTGGCTGAAACAAATCGTGGTAAATAAATCGATCAATGTAATCCGGAAACGAAAGATGGATATCGTGGACATTGAAAAGACATCACTGGGAGAAATGCCCGATGATAATACGATTGATGAAAATGAAATCCAGTTCAAGGTGCAGGAAGTAAGGAGGGCCATACAGGAATTACCCGACGGATACCGGGCCGTACTTACGCTTTACCTGCTTGAAGGATATGACCACGAAGAAATCTCCCAGATCCTCAATGTAAAAGAATCCACAGCCCGTACCCAGTACATCAGGGCTAAGCAAAAATTACTGATGAACCTGAAAAATGGAGGCATGTCATGAACAAAAACGAAAACAACAAGAAAAATAGCCTGGAAAGGTTTATCCGGGATAACCGGGAATCTTTTGATCACCAGGAACCTTCGGATGAACTCTGGAACAAGATTGGCACTGCCATCGGGCAACCCCAAAAAACTACCCGCGTAATCAGCATGAGCCGGGCAGGATGGGCAGTTGCAGCTACCCTCTTCCTGGCTTTCGCGGGTATCCTTTCTTACCAGATATTTAACCGGTCGGCAGAACAGCCTTCAGTTACCCTCTCAGATAAAAAGACGGTAATACAGCAACCCGCCGGTGATTCACTGGTGAACCAGATAGATCCGCAGTATGGCCAGCTCGTATCGCAATTCACCAATGTGATAGAAACCAAACAGCTGGAATTACGAAAACTGGAAAAGGATGATCCTGAGTTGTATAAAAAATTCTCCGGCGACATACAAAAACTTGACAGCGCTTATCACACATTACGTAATACGCTTAATGCCAGCCCTAACACCGAACAGTTACTGCAAGCCATGATCAGCAATCTGCAGTTGCAGATCGACTTGCTTAACCAGCAATTAACCATCATTCAAAAAGTCAAACAGCCTAAATCAGAAAAAATATGAAACGCACATATAGTTACCCTGCTTAGTTTCTTCACCCTTGCCATTTCTCCTGCCTTTGCTCATACGGGCGACCCGCTGGTAGAGAAAACAAAGACCTATACCAAGAGCTATTCCATCAGCGGATCAGATAAAATAACCCTGGATAACCAGTTCGGAGAAATGAAGATCAATACCTGGGATAAAAATGAAATCAGGGTTGACGTACGCATAGAAGCAAAGGGGGGTACGGAAGAAATAGCCCAAAGGATCCTGGACAATATTTACATAGAAGATAGTAAAAGCGGTTCCAGTGTTTCCTTCATGACTAAAATGAAGAATAAAAACATGAACTGGAACAATGACAAAAAGAAAGAGTACAAGGAACAGGGAATGAAGATCGATTACACGGTAAACCTTCCTTCAGGAAATTCATCTCTCGGCCACCAACCAGTTTGGACCCATGAGCATTCCTGACTACCGCGGGCAGGTAACGCTGGTCAGTAAATTCGGAAGCCTCACCGCCGGAAAATTAAGTAATGTAAAAGAAGTGAATGTAGAGTTTGGCGAAGCGCGGATTGAATCCGTTAATGGGGGGAAACTGACGGTTAAATTTTCAAAAGGAGATATAAAAAATGTAAATGGAAATGTGGTGGCACGTTTTGAATTCTGCGACAAACTGAAAATCGGACTGGATAATAATACAAAGGATCTGGATATAAAGTCATCCTACTCCACACTCTACCTGGATGCCGCTTCAAACCTGTCTTCCAGCATAAGTATCAAAACAAGTTTCGGTGAATTTTCCAACAAAACATCCTTCAACATCAAAAAAGAAGGGGATGATGAGGATGAGAAATACGGTCCGAAATTCGACAAGGAGTTTTCCGGAACGGCAGGAGGTGGGGCCAATAAACTCCGCGTTAAATCAGATTTCGGGGAAGTGATCCTGGGCCATAACCTGCAGGTAGACATGACCAGCAAGGGCAAGAATAAGGTTAAGGTATAACACCATTCATATACCCAAAAGGCATGTTCATTGATATCCTTCAATAACATGCCTTTTTTATTTTACCTTGGCTGAAATGTTTATTATGAAATATGCAGCCGGCCTGGCCATATTCCTCTTGAGCTGTTTTTTCAGTGCAGACGCACAGGATAAAAAACCTGAACAAAAGATCAGGAAATATTGGTTTGTAATGTTGATGAGGGGTCCCGACCGAAGCCAGGATTCAGTGACGGCTGCAAAACTGCAGGAAGGGCATATGTCCAATATGCAAAAAATGTATTACGATGGCAAGCTTAAGGTAGCCGGCCCCTTTGGTGATGACGGGCCATGGCGGGGAATTTTTATTTTCGACTGTGAAACAAAGGAAGAAGTAGAGCAATTACTGAAAGGCGATCCTGCGATAAAAGCCGGAAGGTTATCGTATGAAATCCAGTCCATGGTATACCGAACCTTCTGGGAATTTTGCACCAGGCAAACCGGTGAAACAATAACTAAAACAATGTTTTCATTTTCCCATTTTCACTTTCACATTTACCACACTTCGCAAATTATCACATTATCCCTACCTCCGGTTCTCCCGTCCCTGACCGTAATCTTCTTTTTGCCCGAATTCTTTTTTTCCCATTCTTCCACAGCAGCGGGTTTTGCCGCCGGTTTTGCAGAAGTGGTAGTAGTATTTTTTGAAGCGCCGCTATCTGCTATGGGCCTGCCCAGGGCATCCATTTTTTGCCCGTAATTAAAGTTTTCTGTTTTGGCAATCATACCTGTATTGGGATCATAATACTTCCAGGGCCCGTGGCGGAGCTCAGAGGATTCATGCTTGACAATTTTCTCCTGCATGACCATCGGGTTATTCAGGTCAGGAACCTCAATGGTGTCGTATTCATTCTCAGGATTAACAGCCCTCCAGCTTTCCTCCCGTAACAGGTCACCAAGCGGGGTAAAATATGTTTGCTTTCCATCCCTGAAACCCCATCGGTAATTCTCCACGGCAAGGAGGTCGCCCGTCAGGTTATACCTGCGCCAGAGGCCTTCCTTATTATTGTCTTCAAAAATACCCTCTTCTTCATAACCGGGTTCCCCCCGTCAATGGTTCTACCCTTACCACCCATTTACCCTGCTTTTGCTGCTTAAGGTCAACACAATTAATGGTATCTCCTTTTACGGATATCTGGAAACTCTCCCATCGCTGCGAGAAGGAAGTAGAGCACAAACAAGGATAGAAAAAGGGTAAGCACAGGCCTTTTCATGATCTGCGAATTTTAAGCAAGTTAATCAATGAGACTGCGGATTTCAGCGCATTTCCTAATTATAACGTTTATTTTGAACTTAACGTATAAGCAGCCTGACCCCCAGCATTTTGCAGTTTGACTACATGAAGCCAACCCGTAATTGAATAAGTTAATCTTATCAGAAATGACGCAAATCATTATTTAATTTCTTTTTTGGCAGGAGATTTGTCATGTATTTGTCATCTATTTTTTTATGACAGGATAATTGTCATGAATTTGTCATAAATCTAACATCCTAATCATGGGGACCGGAAAAAAGTGGATCATCTTTGTGGGTATATTATTGGCTTTGGTAGCCATTTCTGCCTGGTATGTTTTCCTGAAACCGGGCCGTAATATTCAGCGGGAGAAGACGATAAGCATCGCTGCTTCAGTTATTTACCAGGCATATGTTGATGATGAAAAAAAGGCAAATGCGCTTTACCTGGATAAGGCCCTGTCCGTGTCAGGTAAAATTTCAGAAATCAAAACCAACCAGCAGGGGCAGCAGGTGATCGTATTGGAAACCAATGATCCCATATTTGGTGTTGTTTGTACCATGTCAAAACCGATAGATGCTTTAGCTGGACAAGAAGTTAACATAAAAGGATTCTGTACCGGATACACCACGGATGTGGTATTACGTGACTGTATAAATGAAAACCAATGAATAGAAAACTATTAGGCCATGTCTCCTGGCCATTGTCATGACCTGGGGCTGCCGACATGAAGTGCTTCCTGACCCGGGAAACCAGACACCAGGAACTCCAGGTACTCCCGGTACACCGGGCAGTACATATGTTTGCTTCGAAGCGGATGTACTTCCCATATTTCAATCCAATTGTGCCAAAGCAGGATGCCATGATCCTGTTAAACATGAAGAAGGGTTTATCCTGAACAGCTATGACAACATTGTCAGAAAAGGCATAGTGCCGGGTAATGCAACCAATAGTGAACTGTACAAAATATTATATGCCACTGGTGAAAAGAAAATGCCGCCAGATGGAAATGCACCGCTGACAGATGCTCAAAAAAATATCATTGGCGTATGGATTAACCAGGGCGCTAAAAATACAACCAACTGCGGTACTGCCTGTGATGTGAATGCATTTGCCTATACAGCCAATATTAAACCCATCATGACCACCTATTGTACAGGTTGCCATACCGGTGCAACGGCTTCAAAAGGAATCGACCTGTCGACATATGCCGGTGTTAAAGCCTCTGCAGTGGCAGGTACTTTATATGGTTCCATTGCCCATTCACCCGGTTATGTTGCCATGCCACAGGGCAGTGCAAAATTGTCTGACTGCCAGATTTCAGTGGTACAGAAATGGATCGCTGCCGGAACACCTAATAATTAAAGTATGAAGTCCAGGAAAGTTATCCTGTTCAGTTTAACTGTGGCCCTTGCATTAATCTCAGGATGTTACTATGATAATGCTGAATACCTCTATCCCTCCGGGACTTGTAATGCCGCGGGATCAACGTATTCAGCAACAGTCAGTCCGATCCTCAGCGCACGCTGCAATTCATGCCACAGTACCTCTGCTGCTGCAGCCAGCGGCGGAGGGATTATTTTAGACAATTATAATTCGGTTAAGCCATATGCCACAAACGGAAAACTACTGGGTTCCATTAATCATGCATCGGGTTTTTCAGCGATGCCAAAAAGCTCAACCAAACTGTCTGCATGTGAAATAGAGAAAGTCACCAACTGGGTAAACAGTGGTGCATTGAACAATTAAAACTACCTATCATGTATAAACGATTTTTATTGCTGACTTTCCTGTGTATCACATTCAGCCAGGTCAATGCCCAGGATATCTGGTTTACCCGCACAGGGAACATCAGTTTTCACGCCGGAACATCCGTCGAAGATATTGACGGGACAAATAATGATGTGGCCAGTTTGATCAACGTTAAAACCGGGGATATTGCATTTACGGTTTTAGTTAAAAGTTTTCACTTCACCAGGTCTCTAATGGAAGAGCATTTCAATGAAAACTATTTGGAGAGTACCAAATTTCCTAAGTCAACTTTTTCAGGAAAGATTACTGATCCGGGGAAAGTGAATTTTTCCAAAGACGGAACATACCCTGTTACTGTAGATGGCGATCTCTCGATGCATGGCGTTACTAAAAAAATTAATATACCCGCAACCATTAAGATCGCAGGTGGCAAAATAAGTGCAGCATCAACATTCACGGTATTGATGTCAGATTACAATGTTGCTATCCCCGGTGTTGTCGCCGATAAGATTTCCAAGGAAGCAACGGTTGAGGTGAAATGTAATTACGAGAAAAAGAACTGACCTCATATATATCCTGGCACCGCCATTTAAAAATCTGCCATGAAAAGTTACGCCCGATTTTTACTTATTTTATTCGCTTTCCCCATTACCAGCCTGGCCCAGGATAAACCCAACCTGCTCGATATGCTGGAAAAAGAAGAGGCTGCAAAACCGTCAACAGTTTATGCCACGGCAACTTTCAAAACCACAAGGCTCATCAATGCGCATTCCATTGAACATGTTGCAGGTGGTGTAATGGATGTTAAAATTTCACATCGGTTTGGCGAACCCTCAATGGCGGCTTTTACGAATTATTCGGCCTGGATAATGCATCCATCAGAATTGGTGCGGACTATGGCATCACGGACTGGCTGATGATTGGACTTGGACAGAAGCAGTTTTGAAAAACAATATGATGGATTTCTGAAAACTCAGGCTGCTCAGGCAGTCGAAAGGCGAAAAGAATATGCCCATTAGTCTTAGCGGATTTGCAGGCATATATTATAATACGCTGAAATGGGCTGATCCAACCAGTGAAAATTACTATACCTCCAGATTCAACTATATATTTCAGTTATTGAAGCCAGAAAATTCAGCGAAGGATTTTCCCTGCAACTATCCCCTACCCTGGTGCATTACAACCTGGTACCTGCAACGACCGATAAAAATGATATGCTGTCCGTAGGAATCGGTGCAAGGCAGAAACTCACCAAGCGGATAAGCATCAATATCGAATATTATTACCAGATACCCGGATACAAACTCGAAGGCACTGAAAATGCTCTAAGTGCCGGATTCGACATTGAAACCGGCGGACACGTTTTCCAGCTCATTTTTACCAACTCTACGGGTATTGCAGAAAATCAGTATATCACCAAGACCACGGACAGTTGGAGCAAGGGTGCCATACATTTTGGATTCAACATTGCCAGGGTATTTACCCTCCGTAAACCAAAGTTTCGAAGTAAAGCTAAGTTTGATAAAAAATCAGCTCAGGAAACCGGAGGAATGCCACAAGATATTCCACCGCCAGTGCATAGCCTTTTAGTCCCAGTCCGCTGATAGTGCCCGCGGCTTTAGCAGAAACATGTGAGATTTTCCTGAATTCCTCACGGGCATGCATATTCGAAATATGCACTTCCACAACGGGGGATTTTATAGCCGCAATGGCATCTCCAATAGCAACGGAAGTATGGGTATATCCTCCCGGGTTCAGCATAATGCCATCGTGCATCAAATCCTTCCCGTTGTAATTCATTGATCAGCTCTCCTTCAATATTACTCTGGAAATAACTGAATTCAATTTCCGGAAACCTGGCCTTTAAATCATCCAGGAAACTGTCAAAATCCTTATCACCATAAATTCCTGGTTCACGTTTGCCGAGCAGGTTGAGATTAGGTCCGTTGATGATGGCAATTTTCATACTTCAAAATAAACCCTTTCATTGAAATTACCCTCTCAAAATATTCTGACAACTACCTCTTTTCATCAAATGAATTACTTTAGTCGCCGTAATATTATACATATGAAATTAACATCTACACTTTGTATTTTCTTTCCTGTTCCTGGCTGCTTGCCGGATCCCTTTTTTCCCAGCCCGACGTGAAGGACCTCCTCCCGCAGGATCCAAAACTCACAAAAGGGGTCTGGCCAATGGACTAACCTATTATATACGGGAAAATAACAAACCGGAAAAGAAAGTTGAATTAAGACTGGTCGTGAAAGTGGGTTCCATTGCTGAAGACGATGACCAGCAGGGACTTGCGCATATGGCTGAACATATGGCATTCAATGGAACAAAAAATTTCAAAAAGAATGAAATCGTTTCCTTCCTCCAGGATATTGGTGTGGGATTTGGATCAGACCTGAATGCCTATACCGGATTTGATGAAACGGTTTATATTCTTCCCATTCCTACCGATAAACCCGGCAACCTCGCAAAAGGTTTCCAGGTGCTGGAAGACTGGGCCCACCAGGTGACCTACCTGGATGAAGACATCAACAATGAAAGAGCCATCATTCTCGAAGAGAGCCGTCTGGGAAAAAGCGGTGAAGAAAGAATGTTTAAAAAAGTTTACCCGGAACTATTTAAAGGATCGAAATATGCACAACCGTCTTACCAATAGGAGTAGACAGTATCATTAAAAATTTCAAGCCTGATGCCATCAGGAGATTTTACCGTGAATGGTACAGGCCCGATCTGATGGCGGTGATTGTTGTAGGTGATATCAGCACATCACAGGCAACGCATTGATCAATAAACATTTCGGGGGGCTCAAAAATCCTGCAAATCCCAGGAAAAGGGAATATGCCAATGTGCCTCCATACAGTTCCAGTGAAGCCATGGTCGTAACGGATAAAGAAGCAACAGGGTACAGCTTTTCGCTGAACTATCCGGCTTATCCAATTAATCCGTCGGTGAACATCGACGATTACCGAAAGGACATTGTTAAAAGCCTGTATACGTCGATGTTAAACAGCCGTTTCAGGGAAATCAGCCAGAAAGAAAATGCACCCTTTCGTTTATGCATATGCCGGATTCGACAGTTATGCCAAAGGCTATGAATCATTTAACACAACTGTATCCACCGGCACCAATGACATACGTAAAGGGATAGATGCAGTAACGGAAGAAATTGAAAGACTGAAACGGTTTGGTTTTACAGAATCGGAACTGGAGAGGGCGAAAAAAAATATGACATCTTCCTATGAAAGAATGTGGAATAACCGCGACAAAAATGAATCACAGAACTATGCAGATGAATACATCAGGAACTTTACTGATCAGGAGCCCTGTCCCGGTATTGATAAAGAATATGAATACATAAACAATTGATTCCCGGAATATCCCTGGAAGAGATTAATAAAGTAACCGATAAGTATAAAAATCAGCAAAACAGGTTTGCTTATATCATGGGGCCTGAAACCTCGCCGGGAATTACTTTACCTGGCAATGCAGATATCCTGGCTGCCCTGGATGCAAAAAGCAAGGCAGACATCAAGCCCTATGAAGAAAAGGCCATAGCCACTGCACTGATGAAGAAAGAACCTGTAAAGGGAAAAGTGGTTTCAAAGACGAAAAATTCCGTTTTAAGAACAACAGAACTCCTGCTTGGAAATGGCATAAGGGTCACTTTAAAATCCACTGACTATAAGTCAGACCAGATCCTGCTGAGCGCCGGCAGGTATGGTGGAATTGGTGCATACCCGGTGGAAGACAAATATTCTGCAGAAAATGCAGGCGCCATCATTTCCACCATGGGTGTGGGCGAATTTTCGCCTACTGATCTTCGTAAGGCACTGGCCGGAAAAACAGTTTCCCTGTCACCAGTCATTAACCAGAATATTGATGGATTCAGGGGAAATAGCAGCAACAAGGATATTGAAACACATGTTTCAGTTGCTGAACCTTTATGTTACTGAACCAAGGAAGGACACATCACTGTTCAGGTCTTTCATACAGCGCAATAAAGCGCAGTTCCAGATGATGGGTGCCAACCCGCAGGTGGCCTTTATTGATACAGTGTATAAAGTACTTTACCAAAACAATCCACTTGCTCCCACTGCTGTGCCGAAAGCGGAAAATTATGATAAGATTTCGCTGGACAGGAGCCTGCAAATTTATAAAGAAAGGCTTGGTGACCTGAGCGGCATGGATATTAATATTGTGGGTAGTTTTAAAGAGGAAGAAATCATTCCACTGATCGAAAAATATATTGCCAGCCTGCCAGCGAGTTCTAAAAAAGATCAGTTTTACAGATAACAAACTGAGGCCGTTCAAAGGGCTGAATGAATTTACTTTTCGCAAGGGTAAGGAAGAAAAAAGCAATATCCTCGTTGTCTATAGCGGTGAAACAATCTATTCTCCGGAGTTATCCATGAAACTGTCTGCGCTGAGTGAGGTTATGAATATCAAGATCATTGAAGAAATGCGCGAAAAGATACAGGGTATTTATGGCGGGGGTACATTCAGTTCAGTGGATAAAGTCCCCTATCCTGCATACCAGTTTGTACTTCAGCTTCCCTGCGGCCCTGAAAAAGTAGATACACTGCTAAAGGAATACCATAAGGAATTAACATCAATAGCGGCAAAAGGGCCAGGTCAGGGTTACCTGGAAAAAGTAAAAAAACAATGGCTGGAAGGATACCGGACAGACATGAAAACAAATGAATTCTGGCTCACTAAACTGGGGCAACTCGATTTGAAAGAAACCACTGCAGAAAGGTTCATCAACTGGGAAAAGTATGTAAACCAGCTTAAGGCAACAGATGTGCAGTCAGCTGCAAAGATTGTTAAAAGTGCACCTACCAAATTGACTGCAATACAAATGCCGGAAAGGAAATAAGACGAGAGACTAGACCGAGAGACTAGAGAAAACACGTGGAAGGCAGAGACGCCAGAGAGATAACCTGACTTGTCGTATTTACCACTCCGCGTCTTATTCCAGCTCCGCGTCTTATGTCTATTTCTTCATCATGGACACAAAATCATCAAACAGGTATCGGCTGTCAAAAGGTCCTGGTGTTGATTCCGGGTGATACTGCACAGAAAATGCAGGTTTATCTTTCAGCCTGATTCCTTCTATGGAATCATCATTCAGGTTGACGTGCGTTATTTCGGTATTGGAAGATTTTCTTACGGCATTCGGGATCTACGCCAAAACCATGATTCTGTGTGGTGATCTCACATATCCCGGTGATCACATTTTGAACCGGATGATTCAGGCCCCTGTGTCCGTGATGCATTTTAAAGGTAGGTATATCATTGGCCAGCGCCAGCAACTGATGGCCAAGGCAAATTCCAAATAACAGGCTTATTGGTTTCGAGAATTTCTTTCACGTGTTTCTATTGCATAATCCATTGCGGCAGGATCGCCGGGGCCATTGGAAATAAAGTATCCATGAGGTTTAAATTGCTCCAGTTCTTCAACAGTTGTTTTAGCAGGATGTACCCGTACATATGCTCCCCTGTCGGCCAGGCATTGTAAAATATTTCTCTTCACACCATAATCCAATACGGCAACCCGGATCGGGGCAGTAGGATCACCCAGGTGATAAACTTCCTTTGTGGATACATGCGAAGCCAGTTCCAGTCCGTCCATGGAAGGAACTTTGGCCAGTTCTGCCTTTAGAAATTCAACATCCGTTGGTTTCAGAAGAAATGATACAATTCATAGCTCCCTTGGTTCTCACAGAGGTTACAAGTGCACTGGTATCCATATCTTCAATGGCCACGATACCCTGTTGCTTCCAGGTAATTCCTGCAGTGATGCCGTCGCCATTATACGGCTGTATCTTTCTTCCAGGTTACGGCCAATTAATCCCCTGATCTTTAACTGATGCACTTTCCACATCATCCGGCTTCACACCATAATTTCCAGTATGCACATTATTCATGATCAGCACCTGCCCGATAATAACTGGGATCGGTAAATACTTCCTGGTATCCGGTCATGCCGGTATTGAAACAGATTTCTCCGGATGTGGTTCCAATTTTTCCAAATGCTTTACCATGGAATACATGTTCCGTCTTGCAAGGATGAGAACGGCTCCGGGTTGTTGTACTGGTCTGTTCTGGCATGGATGATATCTATTTAAAATTTTTGCAAAATAAAAAAGGCAGGACCATAAAGTCCTGCCTTTTTTCAAATTATTTATCAACATGTTTTATTCAGCTGCTTTTTCTTCAGTGGGTTCAGTGCAGGAGCTGCTTCAGCTGTTGCTTCTGTTGCTGCAGTCAGCTTTTTTCTTACCACCGCTACGGCGTGTTTTCTTGGCTGGTAGCTGCAGCTTCTCCAATTCCTTTACCGTAGATCTCGTTGAAATCAACCAGTTCAATCATTGCTCTTTCAGCATTATCACCTATACGGGCGCCGAGTTTGATGATACGGGTATATCCACCCGGGCGTGAAGCAACTTTTGGAGCAACTACCGTAAACAATTCTTTTACGGCATCTTTATCGTTCAGGTAACTGAACACCACACGGTGCTGGTGCATGATCTCTTCTTTGGTATCGTTCTTCTTGGTTTTTGTGATCAGCGGCTCAATATAAGTACGTAACGCTTTTGCTTTGGCAAGAGTGGTAACGATTCGCTTGTGAGTGATCAGCTGGCTGAAGCCATATTGCTCAACAGCGCCTTACGATGTGATTTCGTGCGGCTTAAATTGTTGATTTTGTCTCCGTGACGCATGACTGATGTTTTTAAAGCTGTACCGTGTCAGGAATTACAGCCGTAGAATAATATGATAATGAATAGGAATGTGCAAGTTGTGAAAATGCGATTGTGAAATATCATTTGCATATCTTGCACATCTTCATATTTGCACATTATTCTAGAACTCATCTTTATCCAATCCCAGTTTGCTCAGGTCCATTCCAAACTGAAGTCCTCTTTCATGAAGTACCTGCTCAATTTCTGCCAGGGATTTCTGACCGAAGTTGCGGAACTTCATCAGGTCTTCCTGTTCGTACTGAACCAGTTCGCTCAAGGCTGTTGATCTTGGCTGCTTTCAGGCAATTGAAGGCGCGAACAGAAAGATCCAGGTCTTCGAGTGGTGTCTTCAGGATCTTGCGAAGCTGAAGTGTTTGCTCGTCAACCAGGTCTTCTTTCTTTTCTTCTTTATTGTCGAAAGTGATGTTTTCATCCGTGATGATCATCAGGTGCTGGATCAGAATGCGTGAAGCCTGTTTAACCGCTTCTTCAGGATGGATGGTACCATCTGTTGTTCACGTCCATGATCAGTTTTTCATAGTCAGTACGCTGTTCAACACGGGTATTTTCAATCGCGTATTTTACATTCTTTGATCGGAGTGTAAATAGAATCGATGGGATGAAACCGAATGGTGCATCTTTCACTTTGTTTTCATCAGCAGGAACATATCCACGGCCTTTGGTAACTGTTAGTTCGATGTTCAGTTTTGCTGTAGAATCCATGGTGCAGATCAGCAGGTTCAGGATTCATGATCTGGAAAGAGCTGGTAGCTTCACCGATCATGCCGGCAGTAAATTCAGCTTCTGCCTTTGATGGTCAGGGTGATTTTTTCAGTCTGTTAACATCATGATCAACCATTTTCTTGAAGCGAACCTGCTTCAGGTTGAGGATCATTTCTGTTACGTCTTCCACAACTCCTTTGATGGTGGCAAACTCATGGTCTGCACCTTCAATGAAGATGCCGGAGATAGCATAACCCTTCCAGTGAGCTCAGAAGAACCCTGCGAAGTGCATTTCCGATAGTTACGCCATAACCTGGTTCCAGCGGACGAAATTCAAATTGTGCTTCGAATTCATTTGCTTTCTGAAGAATGATCTTGTCAGGTTTTTGGAAATTTAAAATGGCCATATTTAAATTTCAGTTTTAATTGTTGAGCCCGGTCCGTTGCAGACCAGGAAATGGTTGATTAAAAGCGCTGTCAGCTGCTTCAGCAGATAGATTATTTAGAGTACAATTCCACGATCAGTTGTTCCTTGATATTCTCCGGAACACTTTCCCTTTCAGGGTAATGCAATGAATGTACCTGTCATTTCTGTTTCGTTCCACTCGATCCAGTTGAACTTTGGATTCTTTCCTTTCACTCTTGCCGTGATGGCTGTATTGCCGGCGCTTTTTTCTTTAAGGCCGATCACATCACCTGGTTTCATGCTGTAAGAAGGGACGTTCAATACATCTCCATTTACAGTAATGTGTTTGTGGGCCACGAGCTGGCGGGCAGCGGGGCGGCTTGGAGCGATACCCAGGCGATATACAGTATTATCCAGACGTGCTTCCAGCAATTTGATCAGGTTTTCACCTGTAACACCTTTCATACGGGCAGCTTCATCAAATGTGTTGCGGAACTGGCGCTCCAGCAAACCATAAGTGTATTTGGCTTTTTGTTTTTCCTTCAGCTGGATGGCATATTCACCAAGAGCTTTTACGCTTGCGTGTATGGACCATGCTGACCCGGAGGGTTACTGTTCTTTGTGAGCTATTTCCATTTCCGAGGATCGGCTCGCCGAATATCCTGCAGATTCTTGTTTTGGGGCCTGTGTAACGTGCCATAATGTTTATTTGCTGATTTTTTATGTAATGACTATCCGATTATGAAAAAATCATAAAACTGAATCGGAAGCCCTTTTATATAATGTGCAAATTATGCAGATGTGCAAATGTGCATAATGTTATACGCGCGTTTCTTTGGAGGACGGCAACCATTGTGTGGAAGCGGGGTAACGTCTTTAATCATCACTACTTCAATACCTGAATTGGATAAAGCGCGGATCGCACTTTCCCGTCCTGCACCAGGTCCTTTTACGTATACGTCAACCCTCTTCAATACCGGCTTCAAAAGCTACTTTAGCCGCATCATGATGCAGCCATCTGGGCTGCATAAGGAGTGTTCTTTTTAGAACCTTTAAAGCCCATTTTACCTGCACTGCTCCAGGAAATCACCTGGCCCTGCTTGTTGGTAAGGCTGATAATGAGTTGTTGAAACTCGCGGTAATGTGTGCATCACCGAAACTGTCAACTTTTACTACTCTTTTCTTTGCTGCTGCTTTCAGCGCTTTGTGCCTGTGCTTTTGCCATGTTGTTCTGTAATAGGTAATCTTTCTGTAAATGATATCCTCCCTTCCAGGAGCCCTGTTCAACCCTCCCCCAGCACTCTGGGATCCGGCGATGAAAGTGATATAAGTTCAGTGCTATATAGTAGAGGCATCAGTGACCATGTTACCATGATCACTGACCCATTATTATTTCTTCGCTACTTTCTTCTTACCGGCAACTGTCTTACGCTTTCCTTTGCGTGTACGGCTGTTGGTACGGGTACGCTGACCACGAACGGGAAGTCCTTTACGGTGACGGAGACCGCGGTAACAGGCGATATCCAGCAAACGCTTGATGCTCATCTGAACTTCAGAACGAAGCTGTCCTTCCACTTTGATACTCATTAGTGATGATGTTACGAATAGCGGTAAGCTCTTCGTCATTCCATTCATTAACTTTCTTATTCACATCAATATCAGCCTTCTGAAGAATGTATTGAGCAGTTGAGGGACCAATACCATAGATATAGGTCAGCCCAATTTCCCCTCTTTTGTTTTTGGGTAAGTCGATACCGGCAATACGAGCCATAGTTTATTATACTGTTTTCTTGTTCTGATTGATTAATGGAAAAGGGTTCTTCCCATTTATCCCGTCACTTTCGCTGACAAAGGATTATCCCTGGCGCTGCTTAAAGCGGGGATTCTTTTTGTTAATTACATATAACCTGCCCTTCCTCCTCACGATCTTGCAATCAACGCTACGCTTCTTGATGGCTGCTCTTACTTTCATGATTGTCAGTTTTTCGCCGTACCGCACGTTTTATTATTTATACCTGAAAATGATTCTTCCCCTGGTTAAATCGTAGAGACTCATCTCCACACCCACCTTATCTCCTGGAAGGATCCGGATATAGTGCATTCTCATTTTACCCGAAATGGTTGCCAGAATCTCATGGCCGTTTTCAAGCTTCACTTTAAACATCGCATTACTCAACGCTTCTATGATTACTCCATCCTGTTTAATCAATGCTTGTTTCGCCATACTTTTTGGGTGCGCAAAGATAAGGAAATGTTTTGGATGAAAAAAAAAAGGGAGAATATATTAATCTGATAGTAAGGAAAATATGCATTCTCCTGTCATTTTGCCTGTACAATTCCCGGGACAAAAAAATCCAGTATTCAACTGGATTTACGTAACTGATTGATTATCAATAAAATACTATCATCCACAATGTTCTGGTCCCCCATTATCGCTTTATCGCATTACCGCATTACCACATTACCCTACTGCCAGGTGAGTTCAAAATTAGTCATTCCCTTATAATGGTGCTGGAGCTGGTGGAGATATTTCAGGTCAAGGATATGCCTGGTTTCATCCCTGTAGTGTAATAAATAATGGGTGTCGTCACCTTTGCGGATCATCTGGATGGAAAACGGCCCTCTTTCATAAAGGTCCCCGTCTGAATGATCGTTCTGCACTTTAATAAAACCCAGTTCCTGCAGATGGGCTTCATCGGCCGGAACGGCATAAATATGGTCAAGTTCATACCAGAATTCATTTTCTCCATGGGCTACTTTAGCTTTCTTGTCTCCCCTGCTCAATTCCATAACATCCCCTACCCTCATCTGACCTTCGAAATCCACCATTACGATATCGCCTTCTTTGAGTTCTTTAAGTGTAAGCATATACGTTTGATTTTTGGTATCCTAATATAGTCAAATTACGGATTACGGATTGCGGATTGCGGATTAAAAACTTTATGATATTAATCATTGGCTTTCCGGCTAATTTCTGGTAATTCCAGATTGAAATGTAATAACGGAAATTTCTCAATCCGCAATCCGCAATCCGTAATCCGTAATCCCATTTTCCCTGCGATGCAGGGAAAATGGGTCATTCCGCCCAACTCATCACATAATCCTTGTTTTCGATCTGTAATGCCTGGCGGGTGAGCATGAGCGGATGAAAAGTATCCACCATAACAGCGAGTTCACCGGTCTCCTTTTTCCCGATACTTTTTTCAACAGCGCCGGGATGCGGGCCATGGGGTATTCCTGCCGGATGCAGGGTGATCATTCCCCTGGTGACATTCTTCCGGCTCATAAAATCCCCGTCTACATAATACAGCACTTCATCACTGTCGATATTACTGTGGTTATATGGCGCCGGTATGGCTTCCGGATGATAATCATACAGCCTGGGCACAAAGGAACAAACCACGAAATTATGGGCTTCGAAAGTCTGGTGCACCGGGGGCGGCTGGTGTACCCGCCCGGTAATGGGCTCAAAATCGTGTATGCTGAAAGCATAGGGGTAACAACAACCATCCCATCCCACAAGGTCAAATGGATGATGGCTATAATGCAAGCCATACATGACGCCCTTCTTCTTCACCCGGATCAGGAAATCGCCCTTTTCATCAAAGGTCACCAGGTTGCCCGGCGGACGAAGATCGCGCTCACAGAATGGGGAATGTTCCAGCAACTGTCCGTATTTACTCTGGTATCTCTTTGGAAAATGGATCGGGCTGAATGATTCCACGATAAACAAACGGTTATGAGTACCCGAAAATTCAACCTGGTAGATGGTGCCCCTGGGAATAACCAGGTAATCCCCGTATCCGAAAGGAATTTCCCCGTACATGGTTTTTAAAACCCCGCTTCCCTCATGGACAAATATCATTTCATCGGCATCAGCATTTTTGTAAAAATATTCTGTCATGCTTTCCCCCGGGGCGGCAAGCACGATATGACAGTCATTGTTTACCAGCACTGGAATCCTGCTGAGCAGGTAGTCATTGACGGGAGTAACCTGGAAACCTTCAAAGCACCGGTGCTTCAGCATCTTCTCCTCCGCAACTTCCGGAGCCACACTGATAATGCGCTTCAGTCCGGATGATCTGAGTAGGGGGATGGCAATGATACATCAGCGTATAATCATTGGAAAATCCTTCAGTCGAAAAAAGTTCTTCGGCATACAACCCTCCGTCGGGTTTGCGGAACTGGGTGTGACGTTTGTGGGGAACCTGCCCCAGGCAATAGTAATACATAATGTGGGAATGTGGGTAATGTGGGAATGTGAAAATACAAATGTAGAAATGTGAACATTCACATTTCCGTATTTGCTATCTTCTGGTTAACTCCAGGGAGTTCAGCAGAAAGATATATTTCCACTTTCGCTTGTCGATCCAGTACATGAAATTTCTGAAAAAGGTCATAGTATCAATTGACAACCGGGTAATATTTAACCGCCGTACAAATTACCTTTTTTTCTTCATACGTATTTACGGTTGATCAGTGCTTACATTTGAATGATGATAAAGGTCGGACTATTATCTGATACCCATAATTATCTGGACGATGCTGTTTTCCGGCATTTTGAAAAATGTGATGAAATATGGCATGCCGGGGATATTGGCAACATCGGTATTGCCGACAAATTAAGTGCATTCAAGCCCTTTAAAGCGGTACATGGCAATATTGACGGGTATGATGTTAGCAGCATTTATCCCGAATCATTAAGGTTCACCTGTGAAGAAGCAGAAGTTTTTATGACACATATCGGCGGCTATCCGGGACGATACGAAAAAAAGGTAAAAGAGGCCTACCGGGAAAAGCCCTTCCAATTATTCATATGCGGACATTCCCATATCCTGAAGGTGATGTATGATGAACAATGGAACTGCCTTCACATTAATCCCGGAGCTGCGGGTAAACAGGGCTGGCATAAAGTAAAAACACTGGTCAGGTTTACTGTTGAGGGTACCCATTTCAGGGACCTGGAAGTTATTGAAATAGCCTGATTACAATGATTTTCCGTACCTTAATCCAAAACATTCCAACATGGCATCCTCCCGCAGAATATGGATCAGGCAGGCATCTTTAACGTTGGCCGCTTTAGGTATCGGTCCTGCTGTTACTGGCAACAACCGAACGACCAGGAAATTACAGGATTTCCTGCATCAGGCAGGCCGGTAGGAAATATCATCCTGCTGAACAGTAACGAAAATGCATATGGTCCTTCAACCAATGCCCAGAAAGCAATGACAAAGGCCTTATCCGCATCCAACAGGTATCCGGATGAAGAAGTACCGGCATTTAAAAAGAAGCTGGCTTCCTACTGGCATACAGGTTCAGAGAATATACTGATGGGTGCGGGTTCTTCAGAAATACTGGGCCTTGTTTCACTTTACCTGGGAAGGCAAAAGGGTCATGTGGTAACCGCAAAACCATCTTACAGCGTATGGGAAAAACAGGCCGAACAATACGGATTAAGCTTTGTACATGTTCCATTAAACGATGATAAAAAACTGGACCTGGATAAAATGCTGGCTGCAGTGAATGCCGAAACACGGATGGTCTATATCTGTAACCCCAATAATCCTACAGGAACTTATTTAGATCATGCCAGGCTACAGTCATTTGTTGCAGAATGCAGTAAAAAATGTTTTGTACTGGTAGATGAAGCGTACACCGAATTTGCCGAACTGAAAAGCCTGGCTCCGGAAGCTTCTGCTAATCCAAATATCCTGGTGGCGAAAACATTCTCAAAAATATACGGACTTGCAGGTGCGCGTGCAGGTTATGCCATATCACATCCTGACACCATCAAAAAATTAGCTGCCCTGCAGCCTTGGCCTGATGTTGCCGTGAGCCAGGTCACAGCAGCTGCTGCATCAGCCGCGCTGGACGACCAGGAATTCGTTAAATATTGCCGGCAGAAAACCGCTGAATCCAGGCAAATGGTCTATGATTGCTGCAAAGAACTGAAGCTGGACTATATACCTTCATCCACCAGCTTTGTCCTGTTCAACATTGATCCGCTGAAATGCGATATCTCCGAAGCCATGCAGAAAAAAAATATCATGGTCCAATACAGGCAGCATTTCGGAGGCAAGTGGTGCCGGGTGAGTATGGGTACAACAGATGAAATGAAAGCTTTTTGTGCATCGCTCAGGCAGATTTGCGCATAAGGATAAGTATTCCTGAAAACATGATAAGCGCTATTCCCCATAATATCTCATTGGTATGGGGAATAGCTATATAACCGATGGCGCTGAGCCCCTGTATCATCAGCACTGCTTCATTCAGGATGATGCCTGTGGTGAATACGATCACCCCCTTCTTCATTCCCCTGCTTCCAGGTAATAATTCAGATTGCACAAAATAACCAAGCATAAACAGGCTCACAAATCCCAACAATACCAGGTGAAGAAATGCAATCACGAGAGACCTGTATCCGAAAGCATAAATGCTAAGCGCAGGAATACATGATAATGCCTGGAGGATGAACTTGATGGAAACCGCAATAAGGCTCAATAACAGGCAATATCGCGCCATTGGCTTCAGACCCGGTAAAATTTTACCTTCTATACAAGTTCTTTTACAAATACAAAAATTGCTGGAAGCTGCATTATGGCCGCAAAAATGGCGAGCCCATACATCCAGCCCGGCAACTTCATCCACAACGCCGAAAGAAAATATGCAGGGATAACAGAGATGGCCAGTAATCTCCAGATGGTCATGACCGACTTCCGGGACCATGAATACATCGGCATCATATAGCAGGTAAAAGAACAACCCTGCACAACCGAAAAAGAACCATCCATTATATTGAAAATGCAGAAAGAAATACAGTGAACCAATTGTCATTTCCTGGGAATGAGATCCCATGACCATCAGGTAGGCCAGGACAAAAGTACCCAGCGAAGACAGCAGGTTACAGAGCAGTGCAGTCCTGAACCATACAGACACTTCACGGGGAAGGATGGATAATGGTTTCCATATAAGAAAACAAAAAAGAAAGGATAATACAATGGTCGCAGTAGAAAAGAAAATGGATGGAAGTGTATATCCCATCAACGGAAAGGTTATCAGCATGCCGTATGAGGCGATCATCTGCATCCGGAATAATTGTGCCATTCGCCTACCCGGACCTGTTGGATTTACAATAGCGATCATGGCTAACATGAGGGCTGCACTTACCCAGCCGCTGAAGGCAAAATGGGAATGCCCGTGTAAAAAATTTTTCTGATGGATAAATCCAAGCGGGAAGATTATTTTGGACCTGATGATAACACCGGCCGCAGCTACCAATAACAGGTTCAGCAAACACCACCTGGCCCAGGTTTGATATGTCGGAGAAAAACTACGGTGCATTATTTCGGGGGAAAAAGCAATAATCTTCTTTTTAATTACCTGGAATTATGCGCAGGATCATGATTTAGAAATATACTTTCCCCTTCTCAATCACCAGTGTTCCTTTATCATGGAGGTGACGTATAGTTCTGATAACAGTCTCCACCCTCAGTCCCGTCATATCAGCAATCTCCTGCCTGGTGAGGCCGATTTTTAATTTATGTCCATTGGATTCACAGTGAGCCAGCTTGTATAAATGGATTATCGTAGAAACCTTTCTTTCCGGATCCTGGGAGGCGAGCTCTTTGAGGACAATGAATTTATGCCTTAGCCGCTCCGTCATTAATCTTGTAAATCCGAAATGGATAGCCGGGTTCTCCCTCAGCAATTGCAGAAATATTTCTTTCGGCAGCCTGATCACCAGGGAATCCTCATCGGCTATGGAGGTAGCCACATATGGGCCGTCATCAAGCATCGGAAGTTCACCAAAACTCTCCCCTTCCCCAATAAACTCCTGGATAAATTCCTTTCCGTTATCGTCCACATTCACCCACCTCACCCTGCCTTCCACCAGTTGATGATAATACCTTCCCTGGGTCCCTTCATGAAAAATGACCTCTCCTTTCCTGACGTGCCTGTACGTTGCACCCCAGCAAAGTAAAGTGTCGAGGTCGATCATTGCAGTATTCATTAACCGGGATTTAAAACAAAAATAAAATGCTGTTGGCGGGCCGGGGATGATTTTTTAGCCTGAAAAACATGATTAAAATCAGGTTTCTATATGATTTATGCCCCTACAGCCCCTGATATGATTGAACGCATAAAAAACCAATGCCATTAAGCCAAAATTTACATCCGATTAATCATCTCAACAAATAAAATATGAAAAAAATCCTCATTCTGGGCGGAGCAATGATTCTCCTGTACGCCTGCTCCAACAGTGGCTCTGAAGCTAAAGAAGGTGAAGAAACATCTGAAACAACCGAAAAATCCGCTGCCCCGGAAAATACTGCATCCGATAAGGGGATTGGCAAATTCCAGGATGTTCAGATAGATCCAAAACTGGACGCGGCTATGGCTGAAAAAGGCCAGACCGTCTTTGATGTAAAATGCGGAGCCTGTCATAAGCTCACTGATGAAAGGCTCGTGGGACCGGGATGGAAAGGCGTCACTTCACGTCATAAACCTGAATGGATCATGAATTTTGTCACCAATGTGGATGAAATGCTGGATAAAGATCCGAAGGCCCAGGCACAGCTTGAAATATGCCTGGTACGTATGCCGAACCAAAGCCTGACCGATGAGGATGCACGCAGTGTTTATGAATTCATGAGAAAAAATGACGGCGTTAAATAAATCCTAGATTAATTCCAACTAAACCATAATGTATATGTACAAAAAAATGCATCCTGGGAATCTCGCATTTTTGCGATGGGATTAACCTGGATTTCATGCTGAAACCGAAAAATGCCGCAACTGCTGTTAGCGGTGATGCTGCAGCGAAAGCATATGTTGCCCCCGGCAAGTATGATGAATTTTACAATTTCGTTTCCGGTGGTTTCAGCGGACAGATTGTCTGTTTACGGATTACCTTCCGGCAGGTTGTTCCGCGTTATTCCCGTTTTTTCCGTTGACCCTGAAAAAGGATATGGATACAGTGAAGAAACAAAACCAATGCTGAATACTTCTCATGGATTTGTTCCCTGGGATGATCTTCACCATACTGAACTTTCACAAACAAATGGTGAAATTGATGGCCGTTGGGTATTTGGTAATGGAAACAATACCCCGCGTGTTGCACGGATTGATCTGAAAACCTTCCGCACAGCAGAAATCATTGAATTACCCAACAGTGCAGGTAACCACTCCTCTCCTTTCATTACAGAAAATACAGAATATGTAGTAGCAGGTACCCGGTTCAGTGTACCGATCGGCGATAACCTGGATGTACCCATCAATACCTATAAACAAAATTTCAAAGGAACCATCAGTTTTATCAGCGTATGCCAAGGAAGGAGCCATGGATATTGCTTTCCAGCTCCTGCTGCCCGGTGTAAACTTTGACCTGAGTCATGCCGGTAAAGGACCAAGCCATGGATGGTTCTTCTTCAGTTGCTATAATTCAGAACAGGCCAATACTCTTGCTTGAAGTAAATGCTTCCCAGAGCGATAAGGATTTTATCATGGCGGTGAACTGGAAAAAAGCAGAAGAATACCTCAAAGCAGGAAAAGGCGAAAAAAGAAGTGTGAAATATGCCCATAATACCTGGGATGAAAAAACACATACCGCTAAATCAGAAATCAGGACAGAAGTCACTGTGCTTGATCCCACAGTGCTAAAAGATATCTGTTATTTTATTCCCTGTCCCAAATCACCACACGGTTGTGATGTGGATCCAACAGGAGAATACATTGTAGGCAGTCGGAAAACTGGCAGCATTGATTCCTGTTTTTTCATTTCACTAAAATGCAGAAAGCCATTGCCGAGCAAAGACCTTTGATGGAGAATATGGCAGGTATTCCTGTGATCAAATATGAAGCAGCATTGTATGGTGAAGTTGCAAAACCAGGTCTTGGACCATTGCATACTGAGTTTGATGGAAAAGGAAATGCATATACTTCATTCTTTGTTTCATCAGAAATCGTAAAATGGAATATCAAGGACCTGAAAGTACTTGACAGGGTACCAACTTATTATTCTATCGGTCACTTATGTATTCCTGGTGGTGACACCAAAAAACCTTCTGCCAAATATGTGATCGCTTATAACAAAATTACCAAAGACCGTTATCTTCCAACCGGTCCTGAACTTACACAAAGCGCACAGATTTATGATATCAGTGGTGATAAAATGCAACTGATCCTTGATTTCCCACTATTGGTGAACCACACTATGCACAGGCTGTCCCGGCTGAACTGATCATGAAAAATTCCACCAAGATTTATAAGATTGAAGAAAATGACAACCCATATGTAGCCAAAGGTGAAAAAGAAGCCAAAGTGGTAAGGGAAGGAAATAAAGTGCATGTGTATATGACTTCCATCCGTTCGCATTTTGCCCCTGATAATATTGAAGGCGTTAAAATGGGTGATGAAGTATATTTCCATGTAACCAACCTTGAACAGGATTGGGATGTACCGCATGGATTTGCAGTGAAAGGTGCAAATACTGCTGAACTCCTGATCATGCCGGGTGAAACACAAACACTGAAATGGGTTCCGGACAGCGTAGGTATTGTATCCCATTTATTGTACCGATTTCTGTAGTGCTTTGCACCAGGAAATGCAGGGTTATGTAAGGGTTTCTCCCGCAGGCTCCAATATACCTATCAGCTTCAGCCTGGGTGCCAAACCTGAAGCAGCACAGGCTGCTACACCGGCAACTACTGAAAAAGCCGCTGAAAAGAAATAATCAATACCAAGGGTAAGGCATCCGATGCCTTGCCCTTGTTTTATACCGTTGATCATGAACAGAAAATTACTTACGCCAACGCGTATCATAACCGCTATTTCCTCCATCGCGTTATTTATCTCCATTTTCCTGCCTCTCTGGAGGATTGAACTTGCTGCCCCCCAATACCCGGAAGGGCTTGCATTGAAAATCTTTCCAGACAAACTGAGCGGTGACGTTGACGTGATAAACGGACTGAACCACTATATCGGTATGCGTACACTGCATACGGAAGACTTTTTTGAATTCACCATCCTTCCCTGGCTCATAGGATTGATCGCTTTTTTCGGTGTACTAACGTTCATTATTAACCGAAAATGGTTTTATCATTGCATGGACTGCGTTTTTCACCCTGTTCGGCATTATTGCCATGTTTGATTTTTATCGCTGGGAATATAATTACGGACATAACCTGGATCCGTCTGCCGCTATCCGTGTTCCGGGCATGAGTTACCAGCCTCCCCTGATCGGGTATAAGCAGTTGCTGAATTTCGGCGCATATTCCATTCCCGACGCCGGCGGCTGGATTTTCCTGGGCGTTGCCCTGGCTTTAATCATTGGTGTATTCCTTGAACTGAGAAATACGGTAACGATCACCCGTAAACTGGAAATAAAAGCCAAATCAGCTGTTCCCATGCTGTTATTGGTGATGATGAGTTGCGGAACAAACCCGGAACCTATCCGTATAGGTACAGATGGATGCGATTTTTGCAAAATGACCATCAGCGATTCCAAATTCGGCGGAGAACTGATAACATTGAAAGGGAAAATATACAAGTTCGATGACCTTCATTGTATCCGTTCCTTTTATAAAGCCGGAAGTCTCCCGGCTTCAGAAATCAACAGCATTTGGTTTGTTGATTTTGCCAATCCCGGAAAACTGATACCTGCTAAAAATAGTATCCTGCTTAAAAGCGATGCCCTGAGATCTCCCATGGGAGGAAACCTGGCTGCATTCAGTTCCAATGAAAGCCTTGAAAAATTCAAATCCCAATATCCCGGTGAAACCATTACCTGGGAACAATACAATAAATGACCAAAATCCCGGCCATACTGTTCCTGCTTTATTGTCTGCCTTAATGCACAGGCTATGGCAAAAACCATACATGTGACTTCCGGCAGGAATAAGCCCATTAACTGAAGCCATTCATCGTGCATCAGCAGGCGATTCCATCCTGGTTTCAGGGGGAGTATACAAGGAAGGAACCATCGTTGTGGATAAGCCCCTGTTCCTGATCGGACATGATATGCCCGTACTCGATGGTGAACTGAAATATGAGATCATGACAATCACCTCAGATTTTGTCATCATTGACGGGTTTCAATTCAGGAATTCCGGGAGTTCCAGTTATGAAGATATTGCTGCATTAAGAATTATGCAAAGCGGACATATCCTGGTACGCAATAATACATTCAACCATACATTTTTTGGTATTTACTGCCAGCATGCTTATTCAAGCACAATTTATAATAACAGGTTTCAATCAAATGCCATTGATGAAATCACATCAGCAAACGGAATTCACTGCTGGAAGAGTGAAAACATGCTGATCATAAACAATGAAATCAGCGGTCATCGCGATGGAATCTATTTTGAATTTGTTACAGGATCAACGATTAAGGGAAATAAAAGCCATAATAATGCACGGTATGGATTACACTTTATGTTCTCGCATGACAATGCATTCCGGCATAATGAATTCAGGGATAATGGCGCAGGTGTTGCCGTAATGTACAGCCAGGGTGTAACCATGACTCAAAATCTTTTCGCTGATAACTGGGGCGCTGCAGCCTACGGAATATTAATGAAAGATATCACCGACAGCAAGGTGGAAGGAAATCAATTTCGCCGCAACACTTCCAGCATTCATATGGAAGGAAGCAACAGGATAAATATTACCGGAAATATTTTTAATCAAAACGGATGGGCCATCCAGATTCAGGCCAGTTGTACCGACAATATCATCAAAGGAAATAATTTTCTCGGCAACACATTTGATATTTCCACCAATGGCAGTTTACAGCTGAATGATTTTACAGGCAATTACTGGGATAAATATGAAGGATATGACCTTGACAGGAACGGTACAGGTGATATCCCCTACCGTCCCATCAGCATGTATTCCATGATCGTTGAAAGAAACCCTGCCAGCCTGATCCTGTTCAGGAGCTTCATGTCAACATTGATGGATAAAGCAGAAAAAGTCATTCCCAGCCTCACTCCCGAACAATTGAAAGATGAACATCCGTCAATGCGTTCTTTTCCACTAAAACCCTACCTATGATCATCGCCAGCAATGTGAGCAAGAAATTCGGTAAACTAAAAGCGCTTGATGATATCAGTGTAACCTGCAACAGGGGACAGAGCATTGCATTGATCGGCCCAAACGGTTCCGGAAAAACCACATTGATCAAATCCATCCTGGGAATGGTGGTTCCGGACAGCGGCTTTATCACTTTTGACCGCCAGAATATTTCCAAAGACTGGAAATACCGTGAACATATCGGGTATATGCCACAGATCGGAAGATATCCGGACAATATGACCATTGGCCAGTTGTTCAATATGATGCGCGACATACGTAAAGGCAGTCGTCACATCGTAGATGAAGAACTGATACAATCATTTGAACTGGAAAAGATCAGGAATAAAAGGATGCGTACATTATCGGGCGGCACACGTCAGAAAGTAAGCGCTTCGCTTGCCTTCCTGTTCAGCCCAAAAGTCCTGATCCTTGATGAACCAACAGCCGGACTGGATCCCTTATCATCAGAAATATTGAAAGAAAAAATCAGGAAGGAAAAAGCAGCCGGCAAACTCATACTCATTACCTCGCACATATTGAGCGACCTTGATGACATAGTTTCTGAATTGATCTATATGCAGGATGGAAAAGTGATGTTCCATAAACCCATTGAATTACTGAAAAAAGAGACCGGTGAAGAAAGATTATCACGCGCCATCGCCAATGTGATGTCCATAAAATAAACTGATGAAAAAAATTGTCAAATACGTAATACTTGATATCCTCAGAAACAGGATCATTATCGCTTATACATTATTGTTGATGGCCCTGTCATTCAGCGTATTCAATATTGAGACTAATGCTTCCAAGGGGATACTCAGCTTACTGAATGTAATCCTGATCATCGTCCCGCTGGTAAGCATCATTTTCTCCACCATTTATATTTATAATGCCACAGAATTTATTGAACTGCTGGTGTCCCAGCCTCTAAAAAGAAGGAATATCTGGTTCAGCCAGTTTGCCGGCTTATCCCTGGCCCTTACCCTGTCGTTTCTCCTTGGTTGCGGATTGCCCATCATGTTATTTGATGGCAGCGATGCCGGCATCATGATTATCCTCATGGGAGTTTTCCTATCCGTCATATTTGTGGCCCTGGCCTTGCTGGCTGCCGTATTTGCCCGTGATAAGGCAAAGGGAATCGGTATTGCCATACTGCTCTGGCTTTTCTTTTGCCTGCTCTATGATGGCCTGGTGTTATTCCTCCTGTTCCAGTTCATGGACTACCCTGTTGAAAAAGGGTTGGTAGCCATGAGCATGTTTAATCCCGTGGACCTGTCCAGGATCCTGATCCTTTTGAAACTGGATATATCTGCACTTATGGGGGTTACCAGTGCGGTATTCAATAGTTTTTTCGGGCAGCAATGGGGAATGGCACTTGCCTTTAGCGCCATGATGCTCTGGATTATTATTCCGCTAGGCATTTCCATCAGAAAGTTCAATTCCAAAGATTTGTAACCATGGAAAAAAAAGATATACTTGATCGTAAGGATATTGAAACGATGGTTAATCTGTTCTACGAAAAAGTAAAACAGGATGACCTCATCGGGTATATTTTCAATGATATTGTAAAGGTAGACTGGAGCAAGCATCTACCGGTAATGTATGATTTCTGGGAAGGCGTTATTTTTTTTACCGGTGGATATACCGGAAATCCAATGATCGCCCACAGAAAACTTAATCATGTAGTAAGCCTTACACCTGAACACTTCAACCGGTGGCTGAAACTTTTCCTTTCCACCATTGATGAAAACTTTAAAGGAGATAAAGCCGAACTCGCCAAGCAGCGGGCGATGTCCATTGCGACAGTAATGCAGCTCAAAATTGCAAATTAAATTACGGATTACGGATTACGGATTACGGATTGAATACAATAATAATATCCGCAATTCGTAATTCGTAATCCGCGAATCCCGGTATGTGATCAATTTCCCATTTGACATAGTCAAATGGGAAATTGATCACATACCGGGAAACCATGACCTGCCAATGGCTTCGCGGAAAGGCCAGGGAATTCCAATCAGTATTAATATAAGGGCTATGATAAAATACTGAAATGCCTTTTTGTATTTCAATTCATCACTGACCGGCTTTTTAGCCATGCCATAACCCAGTGTGATCAGGATAATGGAAGTGATCATCAGTAAAGGATGTTCCATCCAGAAAAAACGATACACTTTATCTTTCATAAAACTTGTTCCCTCAGGTAATTTGGTGGTTACCATTCCTATCCTGCCCGCAATCCATTGGTACAAGCCCAGTACAAGGGTAATATGCGCCGCTATCATGGTGAATAACCAGGTTTTCCTGTCACCCGCCAAAAAAACTTTTTTATTCTTCCATCCGCTATAACTTTTCACTATTGATAATACCAGCAGTATCAGGATTATCCAACGTAATAGGTTATGAAAATGCACCAGGCCTGTATCCATAAATAATATTTTTAGTGTGGCAAATGTATAATGAAGAAATTCATAACCCCACCAATTGTAGGTATACACGCTTATTTTGAAATCCATCGGTATAATTTTTCCGCATCCTCTTTCCTGAACAACCTTGTTCCCTCGTTCATGGTCGCTGCTGTTCCGCAGGCAACGCCCATCATGGCCATTTCATCGAGGGATTTACCCTCCTGGATAGCCCAAACCATTCCTGCTACCATACTGTCGCCGGCGCCTACTGTACTCTTTCTTTCAACGGTGGGCGCAGGGATATGCCTGTAGCCTTTAGCCGTAACCAGCATCGCCCCTGCAGGACCCATGGACACAATCACTACCTCACATCTTCCCTTTTGAATCAGGATCATGGCTGCTTCATCCACGTCATCCAGCGCCAGTGATTCCACACCGGCAAGAATGCTTAACTCCCTCAGGTTAGGCTTAACCAGGTAAACCCCTTCTTCCACGGCAAGTAACAATGGTTTTCCGGATGTATCAACAATATACCTGGCACTTTTTTCCCTGGCCAGTTTTCCGATCCTGGCATAGAAATCTTCGTTTATCCCAATGGGCAGACTTCCGCTCGCAACAATTATAGAAGGATTCAAATGGCGTATTTTATCCAAAACGGCTTCTGCAACTTCAGGCTTTAATTCAGGCCCGTCAAGAACCAGCCTGTATTGTTTTTTGGATGCCTTTTCCGATATCACAATGCTTTCACGGGTTTCACCTTCTATAGGCACTTCAAGCAGTTCAATGCCTTCTTTCCTGGCAAGGTCCCTGAAATGATCTCCATTTCGGCCACCCGTCAGTGTAAGTGCCATAGAAACTCCCCCCAGCCTTTTTATTCCCTTGGATACATTGATCCCGCCCCCACCCGCATCCACCTGCGGATTATGACAACGCAGTTTATGGTCAGGAACAAGATGGTCAACAGTAAAGTTCTTGTCAATCGTCGGGCTCATGTGTTATGGTCAGTATGGAATGATTCAAAGTAAATGCTTTATTTATTTTTTATACTTTCTTGAAATGCCTTTTCCGCCATTTCATTTGTCTTAACACCATAATTGGGTTTCGAAGCATAGATCAGTGCATTATCAATCCTGAACCTATGGCTGGCAGACGGGTTCAGTATCTTCATGCTCACTTTGTGCTTACCCGGTGGAAGATCATATTTCCAGGCAAGATCATAACGGCGTGTGGTGAAATTAACAGGTAATGAAACGGATGACTCTTTCTTATCATCGATAAATATTTCGGACTGGAAGACATAATCTGATTTACTATCCCATTCAGAAGCATCACCCCTGATGACAAAACCTGTTCCTTCAAATTCAAATGTGGCTTCATCCCTGGATGCATTCCATTTTACGGGAAGGGTTGTTGATGGAAATACACCTTCAAAACTCTTCTCAAATTTTACAGGTACAGGCTTTTCCAAACGAATGATTACTCTGTCATCCTTTACCTGCCCGCCTTTCTGTATGATATTTTCCAGCGCATGTTTCATGCTGATATCATATACATTATTGAGCGACATGCTGGTGTATTTGAAATTGATGCTCTCTGCTTCTGCCAGGCCCTGCTTCCAGTAAGCAGGTATCCTTTCATACCCGATTAATGCACCAAGGATTCCTGCCGCAGAAGATGGATTGCAATCTGCATCCTGTCCGCAACGAGTGGAAATTTCCAGGGTCTTTGTAAAATCACCATTACCATATAATAAACCAATGACAACATATGCCGCATTTACTTTCGCATCAATATTAAATGGTAAAAAAACCCCATCGGGACATCCTACATCATTGGCCCATTTCTTTTGTACTTCAAGCCAGGTCTGTTTCCAGTCGGAAGGATATTGCTTATGCCATGCCATTACATCACTGATACATTGATAAAATTCCGATTGCGGCGGGATGGTTTTCAGCGCATCCTTCACAATTGACCTGATATCCTTATAACTGAATGCCAGTGAATACATGGCGCCCACATATATACCACCATACCATCCATCCCCGTAATTCATGATATGACCGATTTTATCTCCAATGGCAGCTGAGGTGTTGGGCATCCCCGGACTCATCAGTCCTGCGAAATCCGCTTCTATCTGGTAATCGATACAATCCGCATGCGGGTTATTTTTCCACTGTCCCGATAATGGTGCAGGTATTCCGTTGAGGATATTATAACGGCCAGCCTGGTTGGCATGCCAGAGCATATATCCGGCCCGTGCAAAAGCATTGGCGAATGAGTCCACCGGTGCATTCAATCCGTATTTTTCAAAAACATCCACAAAAGTGAGGTCCATATACAGGTCATCATATAAACCAGGATTATCCAGCATGGTCTTTTTCAAATAACCGTCATACCATAAAAGCGACTGGTAATCGCCGATAAAGGTTCCCTGGTACCTGAATTCATATGGACCGCCAAAGGTCACACCAATGGTTTGTCCGGCCCAGCCGCCTTTTATTTTGTCCTGTAACTGCTGTTTTGAGATCACTATTTCCTGGCCCCGTAATTCCTGCGTTCCCTATCAGGATGAACAAGCCTAAAATTCCGATGAATGATTTCATCATACCATGACATTTCCAATGAAGTTAAGAATGAAATATCCAATATGGTGGTGCTGAAACCATCCGATGAAAAAGAAGATTGACTGTTATGGTAAGTCCTTGGAAAAAAGAAGAAGTTAAGGCCTGGTCAGCCTCTCCGGTGAGTACCAGTGAAATTTGCGAATCCGCCAATCCGTAATCCGTAATCCGCAATCACCAAGTAATGAGAATGCAATGCATTCTCATTACTTGGTGCCCTCCACCCAGTCGGCGATGAAAATATTGGTATCCCTGGTGCCTCCGTTATTCCGGTTGCTGCAGAATACTATTTTTTTACCATTTGGAGAAAACATGGGAAAAGCATCGAAACCCTGGTCACGGCTGACCTTTTCGAGTTTGCCATCAGTATTCAGCACATACATGTTAAAAGGAAATCCCCTTTTATATTCATGATTGGAAGCAAAAATTATTCGCTTGCCGTCAGGCATGTAATTAGGCGCCCAGTTGGCCTGGCCCAAAGAGGTTTCCTGCTTAACATTTTTGCCATCAGCATCAGCGGTAAAAACTTCCATCCGTGTAGGGGCTACAAGGTTTTCAGCCAAAAGGTCCTTATACTCCTTGATCTCTTCGGGTGTGGATGGACGTGATGCCCTCCAGATGATTTTTTTCCCGTCCGGGCTGAACCATGCACCGCCATCATATCCCAGCGCACTGGTAATTCGTTTGGTTTTACCCGATTTCAGTTCCATTACATACAAATCAATATCACCGTCACGAACACTCGTAAAAACAATCTTCTTCCCGTCTGGTGATAAGGTTGCTTCAGCATCATAACCAGGCGTATCCGTCAGCCTCTTCACGATCTTTCCGCTGGTGTCAGCGATAAAAATATCCATGGAAGAATACAGCGGCCAGATATACTTGTTGCCATATTTTGTGCGGTCAGGAACAGGCGGACAACTATCCCCGCCCAAATGGGTAGAAGCATACAGGATGTGTTTCCCGTCTTTCAGGAAGGCCGCACAGGTAGTCCTTCCTTTACCGGTACTGATCAGCTTTGGCGTAAAGGTTTCCCCGGGTTTGGAAGGAATCCTGGCCATATAGATCTGGTCACATTTAATCCCTTCTTTTGGATTGGTTTTCTGGAAGACAAGGAATTTTCCGTCGAAACTGAAGTAAGCTTCCGCATTGTCACCGCCAAAGGTAAGTTGCTGAATATTCTTCAGGTGATGCTCTTCCGGGTAAGCCAGGGTATCTGAAGAGCCTTTGTTTACAGTACCTGCAATGCTTTCTGTCCTGACCGGGTATACGAAATAAGAAAATATAATGGCAATTATTACGATGGAAAACTTCATGCTTGGATAATTAATAGAGGCCGCAATTTAGTTTATTCCTGCGTATAGGTTTGTCAGGAAATTGTCAGATTGCCGTCTTTCGTACTTTTGCAGGATGAAATTCCGGATATCCCATCTCACCCTACTCCTTTTCGCCCTGTCATTATTCATATCCTGCAAGGATCAGGATAAGAAAGAAGGTGATGCTGCAATAATCCCTGCCCAGCCAGATTCCCTTCAGTTGGTCATGGATTTGATCAATACTGACAGCCTGAATCCCGACCTGTGGAAAAAACAATATCAATTGTTCCTCGATCGCAAAGATACCCTGAAGGCATTGCTGTCGCTGCGCAGGTATAATTACCTGGCTCCGGAAGATGGTGATGGATGGATTGAAATGGCATGGCTACTGGCCAACAGGAAAGATCCGGGCGTTTTGATCATCACCGACAGCCTTGCCCTGGTGAAAGACGATATGATCCGTACAAGGGCAAAATACATACGCGGATTGTACTTCTCCAATATCCAGGAAGATGATAAGGCACTCAGGGAATTCGACAGCACAATTGTGTACAACTATACCTTTATAGATGCATATATAGAAAAAGGCATTATTCTCTACGAAAGAAAAAAATATGAGGAAGCCCTGAAAACTTTTCAGCAGGCCTTTAAAATCGTTAATAATAATCCTGAACTGTATTATTGGATCGGCAAATGTTATGAAGGATTGGGTAATAAAGCAGAAGCCGCCGACTGGCAAAAGAAGTATGATGCATTAAAGTGACCAGTGCTTCCGGTTCCGGTGAACAGCCTATTAATTTACTATATTTGCGCCCTATGCCAATTATCGCACCTTCACTTTTATCAGCCGATTTTCTCCGACTTGGAGATGAATGCAAAATGTTGAATGACAGTGAAGCCGACTGGTTTCACCTGGATGTGATGGACGGGAAATTTGTTCCCAACATCAGTTTTGGCCTGCCCGTGATTTCTGCCATCAGGAAAGCTACTTCCAAAATATGTGATGTACATCTCATGATTGAAGATCCAGGTAAATATGCAGAAGACTTCAGGAAATCAGGTGCCGATATATTATCCGTCCATATTGAAGCATGTACACACCTTCATCGGAACATCCAGCATATCAAGGCACTCGGCATGAAAGCCGGCGTTGCTATCAACCCGCACACTTCCGTTGACCAGCTTATCGATGTTTTACACGACATTGATGTAGTATGCATGATGAGTGTAAATCCCGGTTTTGGAGGACAAAAATTCATCCCCAGGACACTTGATAAGATCAGGCAGCTGCGCCATATGATTGAAGAAGCAGGTCTTCCGGTCCTTATAGAAATTGACGGAGGCGTTACACTGGAAAATGCACCGGAAATTGTTCGGGCTGGCGCCCATGTGCTTGTGGCAGGCAATACTGTCTTCAGTTCATCTGATCCTTCGGCAACCATTTCTGCCCTTAAAAAGATTTCCTGACCTGCAGATTCCTGCATATTTCTAAACTCTGTACCAAAAAACGGATATTTACCCTAATGGCCTTAACTCTATGTAATTTTACAAAGTGGATATCGCATCGGCATATGGCCAACATATTAAAAAGCGGGCACAAAGAATATTCGAATTAGTTAATGAAGTGTCGGGTATATATACCCCTGCATACTTCCATCATCTCCGGGTGGAAATAAAAAAAATGAATGCAGCCCTTAAGCTGGTAAAAGCCTGTTCTGATGAATTTCCTAGAAAAAGGGTCTGGCGCCCTTATAAATTGCTGGGATCATCGGCGGGCGAAGTACGGGAAATACAGCTGGAAGAAGCTGCGTTAAGGAGATTAAAGCATGACCAGTTCTCCCGGAAATATCTTTCCGTTTTAAGAATACAGCGAATGGAGAAAAAAAAGATTTTCCTGCAAACCAAAAACCAGGTAAAAGCCGGCCTGGAAAAAAGGGATTTGAAAATTCTGCCGTATGTGGAAGACATAAATAAAATAAACTGCACTGAATATTTTAATAAGCTCAGGTCCGGGTGTATTGAAAAAATGGATGTTGAAAAACTTGGCACATCTTCCATCCACGAACTCAGGATGTTATTAAAAGAATTCTTTTATAATATTGAAATCATCATACCTGATGCAAAAATTTCCTTTAAAAAAATTAACCTGCTACAGGACCTTATCGGCAAATGGCATGATTACATTGTAATTATCCGGCACCTGGATTTTTTTAAACGCCACAACAAATTAAGCCTCCGGCTATCGGAACAAATACGCACCATGAGGTCAGGTTTTTCCGCCAAAGCATCTTTGCTGACCGGCAGAATTAATAAGGAGAAGAACAATGCATTATCCGAATTACTACAAATGAATTTGCACTGATACTTCAGTATCCGATGATCGTTTTCAGTTTACCCCAGAGTTCTGTATCAAAACTGGATACTGCAAGCTGAATATTACCTGCAGATTCACCCATCCTGATGACCACCAGTTGCTGTGAAGGAACCACATAAACTTTTTGGTCATTTTTACCCAGCGCTGCATACATATCTGACGGAGCAGTGGGAATCATCGGTCCGCTGAATACATTCTGAAGCGTTGGCAACATATAACCTGTCTTGCCATTGAGCCAGGTCAGGTATCCATAACTGGGATTATAAGCCTGGGAAGTATTTGTCTGGCTGTTCAGGTAGGATGTATCACCAAGTATTACTGCCTGGTCCCATTTACCTTTATTAAGCATTAGCAATCCGAACCTCGCCATGCTTCTTGCATTGCTGAAGAACACATTATTAAATCCGGTCCGTATCCACAATCCGTTCATACCTGTTTTATCCCTGATCTTCTGCTGAAAATAGCTGTTATAGGTTGCAGATGAAGCTGATTCAATGACTTTATCGAGCAATGTATATGGTGCATTATGATATGCCCACCTTGTGCCGGCATCTGATTTGTAGACAAGACAGGAAGGTGAAGTGCAGTCATTGTCGGGCTGAACATTATCGTCAAGACCGGTAGTCATGGTGAGCTGGTGCCTTACCGTGATCAGGTTTTCTTTGGCAAGAGGAAGCGATGTCCAGCCCGTTCCAAGGTATTTGGAACTCCGGTCATTTATGTTAAGCAATCCTTCCTGTTGTGCAATACCCACCAGCATTGCCGTCATGGTTTTACCGGCCGATGCCCAGTACCAGTTGCTGTCGGCTGTAAAACTTCCAAAATACTTTTCCACAACAATTTTTCCATTCTTCAGGATGATGAATGCGCGCGTATCCTTTTGTTGCAGGTAGGTATACAGGTTAGCCAGTTCGGTTTCATTCCATCCAAGGGATGAAGGTGCAATAGTTTCCCAGGTACTTCCGGTAAGGGGCGGAAAATAAGAAACTGTTGCCGGTGGCGGCACTGTTGCAGGAGAATCCTCTTTATCACAGGAATCTAAAAGGATTATCAATAACAATGCTGGCAGAAAATAATATTTCATGGATTGGTTTAGGAAATTAGACCTGTTGACTTTCAATAGGTTTAAACATTAATAATGCCTTATTAGCCAATGTTTAATCTATCGCAAACGCAGGAACGCCAATTTATATTGCCTTTGTCTTTATCAGTATGATTACCAGTGCAATAATGGCCGGAAGGGCCTGGATGAAGAATATTTTTTTGCTTGCAGTTAATGCCCCGTAAATGCCTGCTGATATTACGCAGCATAAGAAGAAGATGGAAATATTTGTTTTCCATGTTACATCGTCAATGAAGAATGTCCATATGAGACCGGCGGCCAGGAACCCGTTATACAATCCCTGGTTGGCTGCCAGTGTTTTAGTGGGACTGAAAAGTTCAGCAGGCATAGATCCACGGAACACTTTTTTACCCCTTGTTTCCCAGGCAAACATTTCCAGCCACAGTATATAAATATGTTCAGCAGCAATGATGCCTACAAGTACCGAAGCAATAGTGTCCATGCAGTAAAGTATTGAAACGAATATAATAAATGATTTACATCCCTGTTACAACAGATATTAATGATATTGTATACTTTTAAGCCGTCTCAATTATAACTCAATTTTCCGACGCATATGAAATTGCTAAAACGTTTACTGCTTGGCCTTGTTGTTTTGATAGTGATTACATCCCTTGGATCTTACCTCTACCTTCAATCGCTGAAACCTGACCTTGATGCCAATGTATCTATGCCCGGGCTCTCATCGGAAGTTGAAGTTATTTATGACAACTACGGCATTCCGCATATATATGCCAAAAACGAAAAGGACCTTTTTTATGCTTTCGGTTATGTACACGCGCAAGACCGGCTATTCCAGATGGAAATATTAAGAAGGCTTGCAGACGGCAGGCTTATCTGAACTGTTCGGTGAACCAGCCTTGGAATCGGACCGTTTCTTCCGGTTGCTGAGTTTCCGGGAACATGCAAAGCGCACCATTGCAGAAACATACAAAGACCCCAATGCACCCTTTGTCATTGCCGCAAAAGCTTACCTGAAAGGCATAAACGAATATATTGAACACGGAAAAACACCGGTAGAATTCACCATTGCCAGTATCCCGAAAACACCTTTTACACTGGAAGACATTGAGATTATTGCCGGATACATGGGATATACTTTTGTGGGTGCTTTCAAGACAGAAGCCATCGCCACATCGATCGCCGGGAAACTTGGCAATGATTACCTGAAAGACGTTATGAGCAACTGGCCCGACAGCGGATTAAGGATACCTGTGCAGAAAAATGAAAATAAGGGGTTGATCAGTCCGGCTGAACAATTAACAGCCATGGCTAACCGAATCAGCAACATCAATGACCAGCTGCCCTATCCTCCGTTTTACGGTTCAAACGGATGGGTGATATCAGGCAGTAAAACCAAATCAGGCAAGCCAATCCTCGCCAATGACACCCATATTGCTTTTGCCCAGCCTTCCGTCTGGTATGAAGCCCACCTTGAATGTCCGGGTTTTAATATCTATGGAAATTTTTTAGCGGGTACACCGTTACCGGCTCTGGGACATTCAGATAAAGGGGGCTGGGGGATCACCATGTTCGAAAATGATGATGCGGATTTTTATCATGAAAAACCCAATCCGCAGAATGCCGGCCAGGTTTGGTATAAAGACCATTGGGAAGACCTTCAGACGCGTAAGGAAACCATTAAGGTAAAAGGAAAACCTGATCATATCCTGGAAGTAAAAAAATCAAGGCATGGCTATATCATGAATGGAATCATGAATGATGTAAAAGATTATTCAGATCCCATTGCATTGTGGTGGGTGTATTATCAGTTCCCTTCAAGGCATATGCAGGTATTTTATAATTTAAGTCATGCCGGCGATGTTCATGAAGCGGCACAGGCTGTTGAGCCGCTAACTGCACCCGGACTGAATTTCATGTGGGCTGATACTGCCGGGAATATCGGCTGGTGGGCAGCGGGAAAAATTCCCGCAAGGCCACTGCATGTGAACCCGCAGGTGATCCTTGACGGATCTTCAGGAAATGATGATCCCACAGGATGGCTTGATTTCAGGGACAACCCGCAGATCATAAATCCATCCCGGGGTGTATTATATACCGCGAACAATCAGCCTGATGATATGGGTAAGGGCCTGGTGGCGGGATACTATGTACCCTCTAACCGGGCAGACCGGATTGAAGAATTATTATTTACTGAAAAGAGCGACTGGACAGAAGAAGAATCAAGGAAAATCATCAATGATGTCTCCACCACTTCCTATGCCAGGCTGTTGAAAAACATACTACCCGTCATTGATAAAAGCAAACTTAGTACTGAAGCCGAAGATGCACTGAATATATTAATGAACTGGAATGGGTTGCATGAACTGGATAATATTGAACCCACAATTTATTACCGCTTCCTGTATAATATTTATGAGAATGCCTTCGAGGATGAACTGGGGAATGAATCATTTAAGGCTTTGGAATCAACCATTTCATTAAAAAGAAACAGCTCAGGCTTTTTTACAGAATGACAGTTCAAAGTGGTGGAATGATTTGCATACGGCCGGGAATGAATCACGCTCTGATATACTGACAAGGTCATTGAATGAAGCCATGGCTACAGATTCATAAAGACCTGGGTGAAAATAAATCCGGCTGGTCATGGAAAAACGTACACAGCATAACGCATAAACATCCTATGGGCATATTGCCGCTTGTTGGGAGGTTTTTTAATGTAGGCCCGATACCTGTAAATGGAGGAAGGGAAACGATCAACAACCTTAATTTCAATATGGATTCTTCAGGAAGATATCCTGTCGTTTACGGACCTGCTTTACGCAGGATAATCGATTTTGGAAATCCTGACCTTGGATATAGTGTAAATCCCACAGGGCAATCCGGGTATTTCATGAGCAGCCACTATGAAGACCAGGCCAGGCTGTATGCTGAAGGCGGAAAGCGTCCCGAACTGATGGACAGGACAAGCATTGAAAAAGTAAGTACAGGAAAAACGAAGTTTACGCCTAAAAAATAATCCGTTGATGATGTACTGGTTTCATTTTAGCTTAAGCCTCACCAGCCAGTGATTCGCCGTGATGTATAAATATTTTTCATCCTTGTCAAATGCACAATTTGAACAAACGTCACCAACCCGGATCTTGGCCAGGAGTTTGCCTTCAGGTGATAAAACAATAACGCCTCCCGGACCGGAACTGAAAATGTTTCCTGACGAATGAACTTTCATGCCATCAGGGGAGCCTCTGTCCTTATCGTCAGTGGCATCATAAAGTATCTTTCCATTACTGATACCACCATCAGGTTTCAGGTCATAGACCATCCATATCCTGTTTCTATCCGAATTGGCGATATAGAGTTTTTTTTCGTCCTGAGAAAGGGCAATGCCATTAGGCCGGCTTATTTCCTTGGTCAGCAGTTCCACTTTCCCATCCTTTTTTAACCTGTATACACCCTGGAAATTGAGTTCTTTCGAAGAATCATCCATATTTTTTACCAATCCATATGGAGGGTCAGTAAAATACAGGTCACCATTGCTATGGTACACGGCATCATTCGGACTATTAAAACGATTTCCATCAAATTTATCTGCCAGGGTAATGAATTTTGGTGCCGGCTGGTCTAAAGGAGCATCCATACGAGCCATTCTGCGGTCACCATGCTGGCACATCACCAGCCTTCCTTCATTATCGAGTATCAGGCCATTTGAACCAGGCTCCCCTCCCCTTGGCACTGTTCCGGTATAACCGGACGGATGCAGGTAGGTGCTCAACCCGTTTTTCTCATCCCAGCGCATGATCTTGTTGGGAGGGATATCGGAGAATAGCAGGTATCCGCCTTTTTCGATCCAGAGGGGTCCCTCCGACCAGGCAAATCCTTCCGCAAGTATCTCAGGTTTGGCGCTGGAATCCAGGATTGATAACACGGATGGATCAAGAATTTCTATTGATCCCGTTGCTTTATAAGACAGATTCGGCGCCTGCGATTTTTCCATGGTATCTTTTGATATTGAAGCATCGGCCCCTCCTGAATTGCAGGATGAACCAACAAGCATACATGCAATGGCTGTAATAATATCTTTCATGGCCTGGTTTATATACTGAAATGTAAGAAGAAATACTATGGAATGAAGCAGCGTTCTGAGCAGGGCGTGTATCAAACTGCTGTGATTGGCAGATAATCCCAAAAAACCTCGGATTCTTTTCTAAACTCCTGTAATATTGCGGTTTAACTAACCGTTTGATAACGGATGAGATTTCTTACCTCTTTATTTATATCCATAATCCTGCTGACCGGCATTGATGCCATCGCCCAGAAAAAATCCGGTCGCATTTCCGGCAAAGTAGTGGATGAAAATGATGCCCCCTTAAGTAAAGTTTCCGTGATGATCCTGGGCAGGCAATCGGGCATCACCACCTCAGATTCCGGTACTTTTTCCCTTACTGTTCCTGCAGAACGGGCTGATAGCGCTAGTTTTCAGTTTTTCAGGGTATATGACTGAACAAAGGAATTTTTTCCTGAATACCGGGGAACAGGAACGAATTGTAATAAGGATGGAAAAGGGAGAAAAAACACTGGAGGAGGTTGTGGTAACTTCTCAGCCGGAAAGAAAAGAAGTTGGACTGATCCGGATTAATCCGAAAAATGCGCTGATCATCCCTTCCACCATCGGAGGAGTTGAAAGCCTGATCAAAATATTTGTCGGATCCAACAATGAGCTTACTTCGCAATATTCCGTTCGGGGCGGTAATTATGATGAAAACCTGATCTATGTAAATGATTTTGAGGTTTTCAGACCATACCTTGTCAGGAGTGGCCAGCAGGAAGGGCTCAGTTTTATAAATCCGGAACTGACCGGCAGGGTAAATTTTTATAATGGTGGATTTCAGTCGAAGTACGGCGATAAAATGAGCAGTGCCCTCGACATCCAATATAAGAAACCAAAAAGCTTTGGCGGTTCGGCTTATCTAAGCCTGCTTGAACAGGGATTTCATGTGGAAGGCAGCAGCAATGAACAATAAATTCACCTACCTGCTGGGCGTGCGAAACCGATCAAATAAAAGCCTGTTAAGCTCGCAGGAAACCAGAGGGAAGTTATATCCCCACCTCAACCGACCTGCAGTCATTACTAACGTACCAGGTCAACCGAAAATGGCAGGTGGAAGGACCTGGTCAATATCTCCCGTACAACCTTCACCCTGGTACCTGAATTTGCCCAGCTAACGTCTTCCGTGTTCTCTCCTATATACAGCGCCAATATAGGTATTGACACGTATTTTGAAGGACGGGAAGAAGACCGCTACTCAACAAATATGGTGGGCATTGCGGCTACCCAGCAGGTCAGCAGCAAGCTTCGCTTAAAATGGATGGTGAGCCGTTTTGAAAATGACGAAACCGAAAAGTATGATATCATCGGCGCTTACCTTTTTGGTGAAAGGAGTTTCGACAAGAGCCAGCCCACATTCGGACAGATCACCAATCCTCTTGGTGCGGGAGTGGATCAAAACTTTCGCCAGAAACCAGCTGAATATCACTAGGACTGGGCAATATCCCACAAAGGACAGTTAAGCCAGGGAAAACATTTATTTCAATGGGGGCTTACCGTGGAGAAGACACTGATAAAAGATAAACTCAATGAATGGGAACGGCAGGATTCAGCAGGTATACACTTTACCCTTCGACCCAGGCCAGCTTACCCTGTCCTATGTTCTGAAATCAAGTGCCGACCTGGATATCAATAAACTTTCAGGTTACCTGCAGGATAATTTTGTTTTCAATGAAACACAGGGTATAACCCTGACTTACGGTCTCAGGTTTAATTACAATTCCCTGAACCGCCAGTTATTGTTATCGCCCCGTGCCCAGTTGGCATGGAAACCCAAAAGCAACAAGGATATCATTTTCAAAGTTGCAGCAGGAATGTATTCACAACCGCCATTTTACCGTGAATTGAGAAGGTATGACGGCACCATTAATAAAGATCTTAAAGCACAGAACAGCTGGCAGGTAGTGCTGGGAACGGACTACCAGTTCCAGGCCTGGGGAAGGCCCTTCCGCTTCAGTACAGAAGCATATTATAAAGGCATGAGCAATGTTGTACCATACGATATAGATAATGTACGAATCAGGTATTTTGGTGAAAACATGGCAAAAGCATACGCCGCCGGATTGGAAATGAGACTGATCGGGGAATGGGTAAAAGATGCTGAAAGCTGGATCAGCCTTGGCATTATGCAAACCAAAGAGAACCTGGAGAACGATTATTATTACAATTACCTGAATAATGATGGTGAAATCATCACTTCAGAAACGGAAGACCAGACTATTGCAGACAGTGCCAGGGTGGATGTTGGCTGGTTAAGAAGGCCTACTGACAGAAGGATCACCTTTGGCATGTTTTTCCAGGATTACCTCAGCACCAACAAGAATTTTAAGGTGCACCTCAATTTACTTTTCGGATCCAATATGCCTTATAATATTCCGAACAGTGTTAAGTACAGGAATGCCCTGATCATTGATCCATATATCAGGGCTGATATTGGTTTCAGTGTATTATTGCTGGATGTGGATAAGGGAAACAGGAGAAGCCACAGTCCATTCCGGGACCTTGAAAATATCTGGTTAAGCTTTGAAGTCTTTAATTTACTCGACCGGCGTAATACGATTTCCTACCATGCTGATAAAGGATTACTCCAATACCATATTTGCATTACCCAACAGGCTTACGCCAAGGCTTGTAAATATTAAACTACTGGTCCGCTTCTGATGCTACTGGAGATCTTGCATGTAAATACAACCAAATCCTGACGGAACCTGTCTTCACTCATAATGAACTGCCACAATAAATCCTGAACTGTATAGTTATTAATTTGAATTACTAACAGTCTGTTAATAAATAAGATGGTGGGAATTGGATATCATTTTTTTATATTTGAAAAGATGGAAGCGTAAGTTCATTAAGGTACCCGATTAACGAACATTAAACCAGAAGCGCATTGACAGAAACAATTATTAACCTCGAAACCGTTAACCCTATTGAATTTTTTGGTGTTAACAATGGAAAACTGGACCTCCTTAAGAAAAAGTTCCCCCTGTTAAAGATCCTGAGCCGCGGCACCCAGATAAAACTGAGCGGAGCACCCGAACAGATCGAAAGTGCAAAAGAAAAAATAGAAATGCTGGTGCAGTACCTGGAACGAAATGGTCATGTCAGTGAAAACTATTTTGAGCAGATCCTTGGAGGAGACGATGCGGAAACAGTTGACAATTTCATCGAACGCAATCCAAATGACGTACTCGTTTTTGGCCCCAATGGAAAATCTGTCAGGGCCCGGACGGCAAACCAGAAAAGAATGGTTTCCGCGTCCGACAAAAATGATATCATCTTTGCGATTGGTCCGGCTGGTACGGGTAAAACCTATACTGCCGTAGCGCTTGCGGTAAGGGCTTTAAAAAACAAGATGGTAAAAAAGATCATCCTTACCCGTCCGGCGGTAGAAGCCGGTGAAAGCCTTGGATTCCTACCCGGTGACCTGAAAGAAAAGATCGATCCATACCTGAGGCCTTTGTACGATGCGCTGGATGATATGATCCCTGCCGATAAACTGGGATATTATATGAGCACCAGGGTAATCGAGATTGCACCGCTGGCATATATGCGTGGCCGAACCCTTGATCATGCCTATATCATCCTTGATGAAGCACAGAATGCCACGGAACTCCAGATCAAAATGTTCCTTACCCGTATCGGCGCCAATGCCAAAGCGATTATTACGGGCGACCTTACCCAGGTGGACCTTCCTAAAAATCAGCGAAGCGGGCTCGATAAGGCCATCCGTATTTTAAAGAATATCGACGGTATTGCACATATTGAACTGGACGAGGAAGATGTTGTGCGTCACCGCCTGGTAAAAGCCATCATCAAGGCTTATGACCGTGAAAGGGAACAGAATAACGATCGTATGTAAGTTTGTGAATACTGACCCATGAAAGTTCGGCGAAGCTGGTGAGAACCGGCTTCGCTTTTTTATATCCTCCGGTAAAGGGCTCCATTGTTATGCATCGGGAAAATTGGTTAACTTCCGGCTCCATATGAAAAGAAAGATTATCCCCCTGCTTACCGTCCTCGCCTCCGTAATTTTTGCCTGTAATAATCCTGTTGGTTTTAAAAAACCGGAAGACGGGCTGGATGCCGGAAGGGAATTCATACGCGCTGTTCTGGACGGAGATTATAAAAAAGGTGAATTATATGTTTTGCCGGATGAAGAAGATATCCGCATTTATAAAAGATATACGGACTATATGAAGAAAAGGCCTGCGGATGAGCTTGCTTCCCTTAAATCTGCCAACATCATCGTGAATAAGATTGAAACCATCAGCGATACCGTACAGATCATCAACTATGCAAATTCATACAGCAATAAGCCGATGGAAATTAAAGTGGTCAAAAAAGACGGTGAATGGTGGGTGGATTTCAAATATACTTTCTCAGGTAACCTACCCATCAGCGAATGATCAGGGATATATTACTGGTAGGGGCCGGCAGTGCATTGGGAGGGATCGCCAGGTTTCTTGTCAACCGGGGAGTTGCCATTTTTTTCAATTACCCATTTCCGTTAGCGACTTTCATCGTTAATATTGCCGGCAGTTTCCTGATCGGTTATCTCTACTCGCACTCGATAAAACATGTATGGCTGACCAGTTCTGCACTGCTTTTCCTGGTCACGGGAATTTGCGGGGGCTTTACCACATTCTCCGCTTTCTCTTATGAAAATATCATGCTGATCAGGAATGGCCATGCGCCATTATCCGTTTTGTATATCCTGTTCAGCATTATATTGGGTATTGGCGCAGCGCTGATTGGTTTCTGGGCAGGTAAATAAACAAATCATCCCTCCCTTTCCACCAGCAGTCTTTCACTGACCACATGGCTCACAGATTCATTGGTTCTTTTGCCATAACTGAGTACCATGGATTTGTCGAAGGGTTCGATAGATTTGATTTTCATTTTCAGGCCAAGCTGCATTTCCCTGCTGTTCAGGAATTTTAAAAATTCGGATGAGGTATTGATGACGGCCGACAATTTCACCGTTTCCCCGGCCTTACAATCACTCAGTTTATCATATGCCTTCCAGGTCATTTTGCCATTCCGGTCCGGAATGGGTGAACCATGAGGGTCCATCTTGGGATAACCCAGCAGTTCATCCATCTTTTCAAAAAATACAGGAGATTGAATATGTTCTATCTGCTCGGCGATATCATGCACCTGCTCCCACCCGAAATTCATCTTTTCCACCAGGAACATTTCTGTAAGCCTGTGCTTCCTGATAATGAGCCCGGCCTCTTTCTTTCCTTTCTCGGTTAGCCTGAGGGGCTTATAACTTTCATAGTGGACGAATTTCTTTTCTGCCAGTTTCTTCATCATACTGGTGACTGTGGGCATTTTAATGCCCAGTTCCTTCGACAACTCGTTGACGTTCACTTCGCCCCTTCCGGAGGCCAGTATATATAGCGTCTTCAGGTAATTTTCTTCCGTAAATGAATTCTGCACGCAGGGTAATTGATAGTCAGTGATTCAGGAAATACCATCTGAAAATAAACAAAATTGTATACCTGAACATGCAATGTATAATTTTTACCTCAATTTATTTGTTAGATTAATCTAACTTTTTATCTTTGCTTGCGTGAACTTTTAATTCTTAATGCGCAATTCCCCTTTTCCATATCATCCTTTTTTCCATTATTGCCACCATGCTTACAGCTCCGGTTTTTGGCCAGCAACCGTGGTTAAGGGCAGAATTATTGATGCCACCAGCATGCAACCGGTGGTTGCGGGCAGCATCAGGCTGATACCATCAGGTGGTTTCGCTATTTCAGATGCCCAGGGAAATTTCAGGGTAATGCCAAAAGGCACTATGATGCCTGATATGATGATCATATCCGCCATCGGGTATACACCGGATACGGTCCGCCTTTCTGCAGATGAAAAAATATATGATATCAGCCTGGTACCTGAAAAGGAATTTCTGAATGAGGTCATTGTAACAGGCGTTTCAAAAGCAACACTGGCCAGGGAAAACCCTGTTGCAGTCGCAACTGTCTCCCGGAAATCTTTGGACCAAACCATTGAAAGCAATATCATAGACGCGATGGTTAAAAATGTTCCGGGACTCAACGCGGTTAATACCGGGCCCAATGTTTCGAAGCCATTCATCAGGGGGCTGGGGTATAATCGCGTCCTCACATTATATGACGGCGTACGCCAGGAAGGACAACAATGGGGTGATGAGCACGGACTGGAAGCCGATGCATATAATATAGAAAAGGGCGAAGTGATCAAGGGACCGGCCAGCCTCATGTTTGGATCAGACGCTACCGCCGGTGTTGTCAGTATTATGAGTACCATGCCGCATGATACGGATAACAGGTTTCACGGAAGGTTCTTATCAGAATACCAGGCTAATAATGGTTTACTGGGCAACGGCATACTGCTGACGCGTGCAGGCAGCCACTGGGAATATGCCCTTCGGGGATCATATCGCATTGCCAGGAATTATACCAACCCTGTGGATAGCAGGGTGTACAATTCAGGATTCAGGGAAACGAATGCTTCGGCCAGTATCAGGTATAAAAAGGGAACAGGATTTTCAGACCTGAATATCAGCCTGTACAATAACCTGCAGGGAATACCCGATGGGAGCCGTGATTCAATAAACAGGAAATTCACCAAACAGGTGGCAGAAGGAATCCTTGGATGATATTTTAAACGGCCAATTGTTTCGGACAATGAACTTAATTCCTACCAGTTAAGCCCGCTTCATCAGCATATACGCCACTACAGGATATTCAGCAATAATCATTATGCCCTTGGTCCGGGTGACCTTGACCTGATGCTTGCTTTTCAGCAGAATAGACGCATTGAGTACAATCATCCCACCATGCCCAGCCAGCCAGGCATGTTTGTGGACCTGAATACCATGAATTATTCCATCCGCTATAATATGCCCGCCTTCCGGCAAACTGAACTGACTATTGGCATAAACGGAATGTATCAAAACAATAAAAATAAAGATGCCACGGATTTCCCGATTCCGGACTACGGGTTATTGGATGCAGGGAGTTTTATTTTTGCCAAATGGAAAAATAATCACTGGACAGTCAGTGGTGGTATCCGTTATGATATCCGCTGGCTTAACGGAAATGATTTTTATACACGCACTGATCCTGCTACCGGATTCAGCCGCCAGGCTTTCCTGCCGGATACTGCCGGAGCATATTTGCAGTTCCCTTCATTCCGTGATGCATTCAAAGGATTATCATTAAGCATTGGCACTACCTTAAAGGTGTCTGATAAAATAAATATCAAGGCAAACCTGGCCAGGGGATACAGGGCACCGAGCATAACGGAATATGCTTCAAACGGACTTGACCCCGGTGCTCATATCATTTACCTCGGGAACAGGAATTTCAGGCCTGAATTTAACGTGCAGGCTGACCTTGGGGCAGAGTACCATGATAAAACCATCCAGGCTTCTCTCAGCCTGTTCAATAATAATATCCAGGATTATATTTATTTGTCTGCCCTTACAGATAATAACGGCGTTCCCATTATTGATGCCCAGGGAAATAAAACATACCAGTACCTGCAGTCCTCCGCGCAGCTCTACGGATTGGAAGCAATATTCAGTATTCAGCCGTCTTTCATAAAAGGTTTATCATTCAGCAATGCCTTATCCATGATTTATGGATTTAACCGGCAGGACAATGTGAAAAACAAAGGCCTTGAAGGTGAGTACCTGCCACTGATTCCACCGGTTAAATGGTTGGGAAGTGTACAACAGTCTTTTTCATTATCCTCGAATGTGATTCCGCTTATCAGCCTGAAAGCCGAGCTCGATGCCAATGCCCCGCAACATCGCTATCTCGCGCTTAACGGAACCGAGACCTATACCCCGGGATACATGCTGGTGAATATATCCTTTCAGTTAAAGATGAATTACCGGAAGGATCATGCCCTTGAATTCCAGTTGCAGGCCAACAATATTTTTGACAAAGCCTACCAGTCGAACCTCAGCAGGCTGAAATATTTTGAATATTATAACAGCTCCCCCACCGGCCACCTGGGCATTTATGGAATGGGCAGGAATATTTGCGCCAAACTGATTGTTCCCTTCTGAGCAAGAATGTCTCATTAAAATAATACAAAAGAATCAGCTTCGATTTTCTTTTCTGTGGAAATTTATCAGCTGTAGTAAAGCGGTTAAAACTTATCTTTCCTGTTAAACAGTAAAGCATGTTCATTGTACAATCAACTGGGTTGTTTTCCAGGATTTTCTTTTTAACTATTATCATGTTATTACAGTATGGCATTTCTTTCGCACAGAAAGGAAATGAACCAATGCTGGTTACGGATCTCCTGCAGGTAAAATCAATTACTGCTGTAAAGATGTCCAATGATGGAAAGCGTGCGGCTTATACGGTATTATCTGTAATTCCGGATGAAAAAGTACCGGATGATTTTGTTTACCAGTCGCAGATATGGTTATTATCAACGGACGGCAGCACATCTCCTGCCCAGTTAACTTTTGCCAGGGAAGGCGCATCCCAGCCTTCCTGGAGCCCGGATGGCAATACCCTGGCCTTTGTCCGCAATACGGATGGCAAACCACAGGTTTTCCTGCTGAACATGGCTGGTGGTGAACCAAGGCAACTGACGAAAGGAAAGTATGGTGCAACTAACCCGGCATGGAGCCCGGACGGAACAAAAATCGCTTTTACATCAGGTTTATCCATGAAGGAATATGCCAATGATTCTTCGCTTAACCCTAACCGTAAGGTTCCGGCATTTCCCCTTGAAAAACCGGGAAGGGATAATAATTTCATCTTATCCGGCAAAGCCAGGCCTGATGCCAATGGGTCGGTTGAAGAAGTAAGGGCCTACCTGGCAAAGAATGAGGCCGACAAAAAAGCGAAGGTGATCACAAAACTGCAATTCCAGGAGGAAGCCGTAACCTCAGGCGAATATAATATCAGTCATATTTTTATCACGGGGATCACACCTGAAAGCAAACCAGTACAGGTAACCTCCGGTTTCTATTCATTTCGCAATCCGCAATTCGCTTCAAATTCACTCCTCATTATGGAATCCGTAATTGATTCCACCAGGATGCCCGACAGGGTACTTGAATCAGAAATATGGCAGGTTAATACAGATGGAAGCGGATTACAAAAAATTGCCGGGGAAAAAGACAGGTCATTTGGCAATTCAGCAGTTTCGCCTTCGGGCAAATGGATTGCTTATACTAATGGCAAAACGGAATTTGCCAATATTCCAGTGCTGGAAATCATGATGCTCCAGCCTAAGTCGGCCCCCATACGGATCCCTTATGACCGTAACAAGCAGTCACTGACCTGGTCGAAAAATGAAAAATACCTGTATTTCACCTCCCCTTCCAATGGCGGAGTACTGTTAAACAGGCTGGACATGGCCACCAGGCAGGTAACCGCCTTATCCACAGTGCAGGAAGGCGTGGGAAGTTTTGATACAAAAGAAGATAAGCTGGTCTTTAGTAAAACCACCATAGAATCACCTTTTGAATTATTCCTCTCCGATGCTTCAGGGAAAAATGCACGCGCGGTTACCACCCTTAACAGCAACTGGATCAAAAACAAACGTTTAAGCATACCCGAAAAACACAGTTTTACCAATAATGCCGGACAGGAGGTTGAATACTGGGTGATGAAACCCGCCAATTTCCAGGCCGGGAAAAAATATCCGCTGGTACTGGAAATTCATGGTGGTCCGTCTGCCATGTGGGGTCCGGGAGAGAGCAGCATGTGGCATGAATACCAGTACTTCTGCAGCAAAGGATACGGTGTTGTGTATTGCAACCCCAGGGGCAGCGGCGGATATTCCGAAGCATATCTCAGGGCCAATATAAAGGACTGGGGAGCGGGCCCCACAAGCGATGTACTCACCGCGCTGGACAAGGCGGTGGCGGAAGGCTGGGCCGACACATCGCGCTTAGTGGTGACCGGTGGTTCATATGCCGGTTACCTTACCGCCTGGATTGTAGGGCATGATAACCGTTTTAAGGCAGCCTGCGCCCAGCGCGGAGTTTACGACCTGAGGACCTTCATGGGCGAAGCAAATGCATGGCGGCTCGTGCCCAATTATTTCGGCGGTTACCCATGGCAGAAAGAGACTTATGATATCCTGGAAAGGGAGTCTCCCATCAGCTATGTTCAGAACGTTACCACACCGCTCATCATCTTCCATGGGGAAAATGACCTTCGCACCGGCATTGTATCAGGTGAACAATTTTATAAAAGCCTGAAAATCCAGGGCAAGCCCGTTGAATATGTACGGCATCCCGGAGCCACACATGAAATCACCCGTAGCGGTAATAACCGGCAAAGGATTGACCAGATGCTGAGAACCTGGGAATTTTTTGAAAGGTATATTGGCACTGATATGAAAAAATAATAACTCAAATAAATATCGAAACATGTTTAAAAAAATCATTTGCTCACTGGTAATCATCACCTTAACAACAACGACCCTTATGTCCGCCGCATATTCACAGGAAACTAAGGTACTACGCCATGTGGTACTGTTTAAATTCAAGGATACCGCCTCTGCCTCCGCCATCAGGAATGTAGAAAATGCATTTCGTGCGCTTCCTTCGAAAATAAAAGAAATAAAGGATTTTGAATGGGGAACGAATAACAGCCCGGAGCACCTGGACCAGGGATTCACACATTGTTTTTTCCTGAGTTTCGCCAGTGAAAAAGACAGGGCAATTTACCTACCTCATCCTGACCATAAAGCATTCGGCGAGCTATTGGGATCACTCCTGGATAAAGTGCTGGTGATCGATTACTGGGCGGTGAAGTAATCCTTAATGTATCCTGATTTTCCTTAGGTTTGTACAAATGAATAAAATGCTTACAGTTCTCCACCCATGGCACGGCGTTTCACCCGGCGAATCTGCACCAAGGATCGTTAATGCAGTAATTGAAATACCCAAAGGATCCAGGGCAAAATACGAGATCGATAAAGCCAGCGGTCTGCTAAAACTGGACAGGGTAATTTATTCATCCTTCCATTACCCGATCAATTATGGTTTTATTCCACAGTCTTATGGGGATGATAAAGACCCCCTCGACATCCTTGTACTGACCAGTTTGAGTGTGCAGGCACTTTGCCTTGTGGAGGCCAAAGTAATCGGTGTTATGCAGATGATCGACAATGGGGATGCAGACGACAAGATCATTGCCGTTGCCACAAATGATCCCAGTGTGAATTATTTGAATAATATTGAAGAGCTGCCCAAGCATTTTTTCCTGGAACTCAGGAATTTCTTTGAGGAATACAAAAAGCTTGAAAACAAGATAGTCAAGGTGGAAGAATTCCAGGATAAAGCATCTGCGCTGAAAATTGTTTCCGATGCACTTGACCTTTATAAAGAAACCTTTACCCATAAGTAATCATGCCCCCCTTACAAAAAACAGCTACTGATATGCAAACGATCATCATTCTTGTCATTATCGGACTTGCTGCAGGAATCATGGGGGGCATGGTAGGTGTTGGCGGAGGAATCATTATCGTTCCTGCACTGGTCTACTTCCTGGCGTTTTCACAACATGAGGCACAGGGCACTTCACTCGGGCTGATCGTATTGCCGGTGGCATTACTCGGAGTAATCAATTATTACAGGAAGGGATATGTTGATGTAAGGGCAGTAGGTTTTATTGCCATCGGTTTCGTGGTGGGAAGTTATTTAGGCAGTAAGTTTTCACTGAGTTTACCGCAGGAAACCATTAAAAAAGTCTTTGCCGTTTTCCTGCTTCTCGTTTCACTCAAAATGCTATTCCTGGATAAAAAAATGGCATAACCATGCAGCGGGATCTCTATCGTTTCCAAAAACTGCAAACAGTCAATTCAGGTGGTTCGGAAAAACCTCCTGATCAGTCTCAGCCGATGGGTTCTGTTTCCCGTTTCCGTGTTAACTATGCCTTCATTATCCATATCATCAACCCTTACCCTACCATATGCATGGATGATCGATGATTCATTCAGCAAAATCCCTACATGAATGATATTCCCTTCAGGATCGTCGAAGAATGCAAGGTCCCCGCATTTTACTTCCTGCAATAATCCTATCGGTTCCCCTTCCAATGCCTGGTGTTCGGCATCCCTGGGCAATGATACCCCCAGGTAGTGAAAGCATGTTTGCACAAACCCACTGCAATCAGCCCCGAATACCGATCTCCCGCCCCACAAATAAGGTGTGTTGATAAATGTAAAAGCTATCTTCCTGATGGTATTTTCATTTATTTCAATGGCCCCAGGGTTCCAGGTTTCACCTGAGAATGAAAGGTCGTCCATATCAGGAATAAGTGAACCGAAAGGAATTTTCATAGAACTGCCCCGGAAAGAAATTTCATTTACCCATTCACCTGTTAAAATTCCCGGCCCGGGTTTCATCCCGATAGCAATAAACTGGTTCTCTGAACAGAATCCTTCATAACCATCATGAAGTGTACGCAACCGGATAAATCCCCCGGAACTTTCACCAATAACTTCACAAGGTTCACCGAATAGCACCTGGCTGGTCATTTCAGAAACATGAAAGGGCTCAAAGCGCATAGGGCTCACTGGAACAATACATATGGCATAAGGCATATAGGTTGATTTAACATTCACATCAGTCGAAAATAGCATAAATGCAAATAGGTTGCATCACACAAATCAACGTTAAACCTGCTTACCTTGTATGGATAATCCATCCTTTTTGCATCCTGTTAAAAAATAAATCAGGAGATTCGCAAACATGCCGTCTTACCTTGATCAGATGACCGACCAGGAACTGCTTCAGCGATATTACAGGGAAGGCAATAGTGATCTCCTTGGCGTACTTCTGAAACGGTATACCCTGCTGTTATTTGGTGTTGGCATGAAATACCTTAAAAATGAAGAAGAGGCGAAGGATGCTGTACAACAGGTATTCCTCAAAGTATTGACCGAACTTCCAAAATACAAGGTGGAATATTTCAAAAGCTGGCTGTACATGATTGCAAAAAACCATTGTCTCATGAAATTGCGTGATAAAGGGTTTGCAAAAGTGGAAATTGATGACCGCATGGCGCTGGTGGGTGATGAAGAGGAAGGAAAATCATGGCATCATGAAAAGGAAAAATTACTGACATCCATGACCGAAGCGGTGGAGGAACTTGCGGAAGAACAGAAAACATGCATTAAACTGTTCTACCTGCAGAAGAAAAGCTACCAGGACATAGTAATAACTACCGGTTTTAGCCTGATGCAGGTGAAAAGCTACATTCAAAACGGGAAAAGAAATTTAAAGATTATTTTGCAACGCAGATTAGCACATGAACGATAAATGGCAAGACATATTACAGAAAACGGGCCAGATCAGTGAACAGAAACTGATGGATTACCTTGAAGGGCGATTATCCCCCGAGGAATCCCATGAAGTTGAAAAACTGATGGTGGATTCCGGCTTCATTGATGATGCCGTGGAAGGCTTATCGGAGATGAAGGATAAGCAGAAAATCGCGATCATACTTCATGAACTGAATGGTCAGTTAAAGTCGAAAGTCAGGCAGAAATCCAAAAAGAATAAACTTATTATCCCGGATCAACTGACCCTGGCGGTGGTCACCACCATAACTGTACTTTTTCTGATTGTCATTGGTTACGTTATTTACCGCATGTACCATAGTAGTTGAGGGTTGAGAGGTTGAGGGTTGAGGGTTGAGAGTTGAGAGTTGTGGGTTGAAGGTTGAGGTTTTTTCAATGTTTCTGCCGGGTAAGTTTCTGGATAATGGCTGAATGCCGGGGGAACTCAAAAATCATGGATTCCCTTTCCGCCATTTCCAGGTCATGAAAATCAAATCCGGGTGCTACAGTGCATCCTACAAAACAAAAACCTTCCGGATCTGCAGGTGCTGCGGCAAACCAGTTTCCTGCCTTTACTACAGCCTGGTAGGTTTCTCCATAAGTGATATTTTTCCCTAGCGTAATTAGTTCAAAATTTCCCTGTGGATCAATAACATAAATATTCAGGGCCATTCCTTCATAAAAATGCCAGATTTCATCGCTTTTAATCCGGTGAAATGCTGAAAAATCCAAACCTTGCAGCAGGTAAAAGATGCCTGTTGAAAAAGGCCTTTCCCCATCAAACCTAAGTGGAAGGCATTCTTCATGGATTTCTTCAGATGAACGGTAAGTCTCTTTGTAATAACCTCCTTCGGGATGAGGGATCATCCCAAAATGGTCAATTAACTGGGTTGCGTTAAGGGCCATATTGAAAGTTAAAAGAAGATTTTGTTGAATGGATAATTATTTTTTATTTTACTGCTGGAAACGTTGCTTCTTATTGAGCAAATATTAACTGGTTTGATTGACCCAGGAGAGTCCCGCGCTGCGGGACTTTTTATTTATGGATTTCTTCCACTTTTCTTATCCTTATATATATTTCTTACATTAAGGTATTAACCCCTGGAAATAATGAAACGGTCAACCCTTGTAATGGCCTTTATGGCAGCACTTCTATGCCAATCGATAAATGCCTGGTCCCAACAGAAAATTGCACTCCTGGTAGGCATTGGCAGTTATGAAGATACAAGAAGTTGGAAAAGCCTGAGTTCACCGAATGATTTGAAATACCTTAACGACGCTTTATTACAACAGGGATTTATAGCTGAAAATATCCATACATTAAAGGAAGAAGCAGCTACCCATAAGGCTATCCTGGAAGCACTTGTTGATCTTGCTGATAAATCAAATAAGGGAGATATCGTGTATTTTCATTTTTCCGGGCATGGCCAGCAAATTGAAGATGATAATGGTGATGAAGCAGACGGTTATGATGAAGCGTTGGTTCCTTATAATGCCCGTGGGAAATATGATCCGGTTAATTATGATGGTAAAAATCACCTGAGGGATGATGAACTTGGACAAAAGCTTGAAAAAATCAGGAAAAAAATTGGACCATCGGGCAGTCTCCTGGTAATGCTGGATGCCTGCCACTCAGGCACAGCTACAAGGGGAAATGAATTTGCTATTTGCAGGGGTACACCAACCCCCTTTCAGAGTCCCACATATAAACCTAAAAACATCATTGACCTGGCTGATCGTGCACAAGATGAAGAAGGTTTTCTGCAGGACTCCGCTTCAAATATGGTTGTAATAAGCGCTGCCAGTCCGAACCAGGTAAACTATGAAACAAAAGACCCTGAAGGCCATGGAGTGGGATCTCTATCCATCGCCTTTGCAAAGGCAATGGGTGAATTGGAAAAAGGAAGTGATTACCGCCATTTATTTGAAAAAATAAAATCGAAAATTCAGGGGGACTTTCCCATGCAGATTCCCATGATCGAGGGTAATACCAGCCAGGAAATTTTTGAAGGTAAATATGTACCACAAACTGAACTGATCACTATTAACGAATGGCTGAGCGACAGTACTTTCAGCATTAACCAGGGCGAATTGCATGGATTAAATACAGGAACATCATTTAAAATCTATGCCCTTTCAGGAAATCAAAAAATGGCTGAAGGCATTATCAAAGAGGCGGGAAGTTTCCGGAGTATCTGCCATATCAATAAAAAGCTGGACAAAAAAGAAGCCTATAAAATTGTGGTTGATGAAGTGAATAGTGGGTCCTTCCAGGCTTCCCTGTTTATTAAAATACCGGATAGTAAATCCAGGCCTGCTGTTGAATTGAAAAACCAGGTACAAAGGCTGATAAAACCCTATCAATACCTGTCGCTCAGCAGCAATGCAGATTTCATGCTCGATATTCAACCATTACAAAAAGGATCACAATCGATAAGCCTGATAGAAAAGGGAGACAGTGTCCTTTGGCATGCAGAAATTAAAAACGGGGATACGTTAAGTGCCGAAGCCTGGCAGGATTTGTTAAAGGAAATCAAGCTTGCGATGAGGGTGAAATATATCCGTAATATTCCTGATGGTGGCAGCCTTGCGGAAGGTGTTACTGTTGAAATCATTCCGGAGAACAGCCAGCCAAATAAAAATGAAACCATTTTCCATCCCCTGGATTATTTTACGCTAAAAGTTGTGAATAACAGTCCAAATGATCTTTACTATACCATCCTCGATCTGCTTCCAGGTAATGACGTGCAGGTGATCATTCCGGATAAAGCTTCCCAACCAATAGAATTTATGATCAAATCAAAGGGCGAACCCCTGGTCATTCCGAAAATACAGGTAGAGGAAAGCAGTGCGGAAGGAAAAGAAATGCTGAAAATATTTTTTTCCAAACAACCCATTGAGTTAAGGAATATATTCAACCGGACAAAAACCAGGGGAAATGGCAATATGCAATCCATCGAAGAAGTAATGAATGATATGTTCAAGGATGAATACAGCCAGCATCCTACCCGGTCAGACATGGGTGCCATGAAATTGAATGAAATTGGAATAGCAACTGTAGGATTTACCATCAGGAAATAGTAAACATAAATACCTTCAATAGCTGCCGGCATTCATTCGGCTATTCAACCAGCACAAATGCAGCCCAATAGTAAGGAGGATATTTTTTGCGCATCTCAGCCTGTGCATCATAAAACGATTCAGTTATGGATTTCCCATTTAACCATTTGGCGTAGAATGTTGTCATGAGTTCAGCCGTTTCTTTATCCGGCACCTGCCATAGGCTTACAATCATTTTTTTTACCCCGGCCATTTTAAATCCGCGTTGCAAACCAAATACACCTTCACTGCCTTTTACATCTCCGAGTGCGGTTTCGCAAGCACTGAGCACTACCAGTTCGGTATTGCTTAAGTTCAACTGGGAAATTTCATAGGCGGTAGCAATGCCATCTTCTACCCCATCCACCGGGGTTTTACCGCTCCAAGCATAATTACATCCTGCAAACATCAATCCGCTTCTCAGTAAAGGATCGCTGGCGAGGGAGTAACTGTTCCCTTTTTCAAATCCGGTATTCACCTTTTTATGATCGGGTACCGGCAAAAAGAATCCATGCGTGGCGATATGCAGTATTTGTGGAGAATGGCCATTCAGGTTTTTCAGGTTTTCTTCTTTTGCAAATGTTTGGACAAATGAACTGGAATTGATTTTATTATGGTCAAAAAGTTGTTTTATTTTTTTCACTTCGTCTGCCGTACCCGGTAGATTATTCCATACATTATTGCTACCACCTCTGTTTTGGGGTATATAGATGGAACCCGGTGTAAGTTCGTTTCCGGAATTGCTGATTTTTTGGTTAACTAACTGCATACTATCCATGGTAAAACTCGCATCACCAAATAGTATGATGCCGCCGGGTTTTGAAGTTTGACTTTCCGTATTACGCAATGCCACCTGGCGGGTACTGATATATTGATGCAATCGGTATTTGTCCATCAGGACATGTGTACTATCTACCGGCAATGCCTGTAAAGCAATACTATATATTTTTCCTGCCGGGGAATAAGCGATTTTACTGATGCCTTTCAGAAATGGTTCAAGCGGCTGCCAGATTAACTGGTATAATTCCTTGCCCAGTAAGGCTTCCGAACTTTTCCCTGTAATTTTGATACCCCTGTATAAACTGCCCGACATACTGGTAGCATTATTACCTGCACTGTCAAATATTTTTTGCAGTTGCTTCTCCTCACATAGCGGTATAAATGAAGGAACCACATCATCCTTACGCAGAATATAGGCAGCATAAATTATACTGTCGGTCCATTTTTTATTGAATAAACGAAAGCGAACAAATTCAATGGCTGCTTCATCCTGTTGGAGTTTTTTTTGTACGTCCTTCATCGTGATCTGAAGGGAAACATTCTGGTTGCGGAATTCAGTTGACCTGCGTGAAAGTTCTTTTTCCTGGGTTTCAGTTTTGTTCTCAATATTTTCCAGGTCTTTTCTCCTGTCTATTATTGGCAGGGAATATTGCTTTGCCAGTAATGTTTTACTCACCTGCCAATCCCTGAACAAATGGCTTATACTGCTGTCTCGGTTATGGCTCACCGTTTCCAGCATTATCCTTGAATCAGCGAGTAACAGCGACTTAAAAAAAAGTTGTAGATTAAAATTATTGGTGACAAAGGCAGGAGATGCATTTCTGTGATAGTATAAAAAACTGTTGTCGCTTTCAATGATCACAGTATTATTATCGAGGTAATTTGCTTTTTCCTTTTCTGATAGAACTGTAAAGGTTTTTTTTAAATTTTCCAGGACAATCTTATTGTTTTCCAATGATAGAGGCTCGGCTTTTCCATACTCACCCATCGCCTGGTATAACAGTGCAAGGTTATCCAGGCTAAGGGCATAATCAGGGTGGCTTTCCCCCAATGACTTCTTTGCAATTCCTATTGCCTGTACATATAGAGGTTCGGCTTTATTGTATTTTCCCATCTCCTGGTACAATACTGCCAGGTTATTCAGGCTCTCGGCATAATCCCTGTGCAACTCTCCATAAACCTTCCTGCTGATTTCCGATGAATGCAGTAAGAGCGGCTCTGCCTTTTCCAACTGACCATTGTTCTGATATAATATGGCGAGGTTATTCAGGCTCGTTGCATAGTCGGGGTGAGCTTCCCCTAATATATTCCTCCTGATCTCCAATGCCTGTAGAAAGAGAGGTTCAGCCTTACTATATTGGCCAGTGATTTGATAAAATGCGCCAAGGTTATTGAGGCTATTGGCATAGTCGGGATGATTTTCCCCCACTGCCTGTTTCCTGATTTCCAATGCCCGGAGTAAACCTGGCTCAGCCTTTTCATACTGGCCTATTTCCTGGTACAACTGGGCCAGGTTGACAAGACCCGTGGCATAATCTGGGTGGGTTTCGCCCAAAGAGTTCTTTTTGATCTCCAATGCCCGGATATATAGCGGCTCGGCTTTTTCATACTGTCCTTTCGCTTTATATAATGCAGCCAGGTTATTCAGGCTTTTGGCATAGTTGGGGTGGTTTTCTCCCAATGCTTTTTTATTGATCCGGATTGCCTGAATATATAATGGTTCGGCGTTTTCATACAGTCCCATGTCATCATATAAAATGGCCAGGTTATTAAGCATCTCGGCATAATCGGGATCGTCTTCACCCAATACCTTTCTATAAATATCTTTTAGTTGGATATATAGTGGGATGGCTTTTTCCAATTGACCCATGTCTTCATAAAGGACTGCGAGATTATACAAACCTTTGGCATAGTTCGGGTGGCTTTCACCTAACACCTTTTTCTGAATATTGATTACCTCGATAAGGAGCGGTTCGGCTTTATCAGGTGAGCCCGCTGCATTATATAAGACCGCCAGGTTATTCAGGCTCTCGGCATAGTTTGGATGGTTTTCTCCGAATTCCCGTTTTGCTGCTGCAATGGCTTTTTCCCCAACTATGATCCCTTTTTCGTAATCACCGATAACGTAGTAATTCAAAAGACTGTCATTTAACGCCTTCCATTTTTGTGAAAATGAATGGTTAGAAATGCATATGAATAATATGGTAATGAAACAAAGCTTCATACCGTGCCAGAAATTCTAAATTGTAAAATGAACTACCATACTGTCCAATCAGCATTTATGGTTTCATTTCTTGAGGTCGGTTTCTGCAATCCATTTGTTAATGCTGAAACTCTTTCGCTTACAATCTTTCTAAGCTCCGAAACTTTCAATGTTTTGTTATTATTGAAGGCCTCCAGAATACTGTAAGTAAACACTCCGTTCTTCAAGATCACCACGCTCCTGCGCATACTGCATACCGCCTGCGGCAGAAATGATCGTCGCACCGGTGCCTTTCCCAACATTGACGAACAGGCTCTGCATCAATTCGAAACTGTTTGCCATTCCTACAGATTTCTTTGGAACAATGGTTATTTCGCTTTTATGGGTGACCCCCGAACTGTCGAGTTTAAGTTTGGATAATTCAATTTTGGCAATCTCTTCTTTATCCAGTTCCCCGCTATGACAAGCATCGATCAGCATCAGTTTTTTACGTGGCCTTATCCCATCAAGTAAAGACTCCAGATCATCGTAAGGCAATCCTCTTTCCTCAGGCTTTTCGAAGCTGATGGGATATGTTGACAGGAAATAATCATACTCTGTACTCAAAACACCATGTCCGGAATATGAAACGATCACCTTATCATCTTCGGTTAATGCCTTCAAATGTCGCTTTAAGGCAATGACATTTTCCCTGGTCACGCGCTCATTGAACAAAGTGTCGATCGTCAGTGAATCACCATAGTGCTCCCTGAGTTTGATACGCCAGGTCCCTGATGTCCTTAACGCTCCAGGTGAGGTTATAGGATGGGTTGGCAAATTCATTAATGCCAATTCCGATAAAATAAACCCGATCTGCCTTTTTAACTGCAGGTGTATATCTGACAAAAAGCGGACTTCTATAACTTTCAGTTCCATTTACATTCATCATTGACATTTCAATGCGGTTGTTACTATGGGATAGTTTGATGGAAACCGTTGTATCAAAATTGTTTTTGTTCCTACTTCGAATAATAATTCCACTTTGACCATATATCGGGGTTTCATTTACCCATACATTAAATCGATCCAGTTTGTAAATGCTGTCCATCCCTTTTAAATGTAGTATCAAGGTTCCTTTTCTTTGATCGTATTCAATAGCATCCCTGTTTACAAAATCAGCTACAGGCACGCTATATCCATCTCTAAATGCTGCGGTATCAATTCCCAGCTTTTTAATTCTTTTTTCATACGCTTTTCTATATGACCTGATTAGGGCTGTATCTTGACAACCAATGGCCTCTAGTACTTTGTCGGGGCGATTGTATTTAACATCTAGTTGTTCAAAGTTGATGACTTTCGATCTCGGAGGTAACATAGTGTAGTTGTTTGACAGCATTTGGGGAAGATTGGTAATACCCTTTGGGTATCTGTGTAAAGTAATCGCCATTACTTAAGGCAAAGAAAGTACTAATTATTACCCCTGTTTCAGTATTCCAAACTTTACAAGTATTATCACTTGAAGCCGTAACAATTGTTTTACAATCAGGGCTAAATTGCACGAAATTAATGATATCAGTATGCCCTTTTAAATCAGCTAAAAGCTTTCCACTACCAGCACTCTCACAATTTTTGCTGGATCCCAAAAAGATCTAAGATGTTGTGACAATTTTTCTTCCATCAGGACTAAATTTAGCTAAGTTAAACTACACTTGTATGCCCTTTTAAATCAGACAATAGTAAACCACTTTGAAGAATGCCAGATTTTAGCTGTATAATCTGAGGAGGCAGTAACTATTTTTTGCCCGTCGGGGCTAAATTGGGCAAAGTTGAACAATTATTACTGTGTCCTTTTAAGTCAAATAAATGAACCCCTGTTCTTGCATCCCAAATTTTGGCTATACTATCTAAACAAAGCAGTTAGATTTTTTCGTTGTTCAAATCAAAATTTGCAAGATTGACTTCTGTAACTGAAGTGAATGTCAATTTTCATCAAAAATAGTTGCCTGTCTCGGTATTCCAAATTTTAACAATATCACCAAGAACCAGTAACAATTCTTTTCCCGTCCTGACTAAATTGCTGTTAATACCACTGGAATGCCCTGTCAGATTAAGCAAAAGAACACCTCGTTGAACATCCCAAATTTTTGCAGTCTTATCCAATGAAGAAGTCACGATCTTTCGACCATCAGGACTGAAATGGGCAGATTGAATCCATTTCGAATGTCCAATTAAATTAAAAAGCAGTGCCCCCTTTTGGTATCCCAGATTTTGGCAATGGAGTCAAAAGATATAGTTAAAATCTTTTTGCAGTCAGGGCTAAATTCAGCAAAATAAATGGGAGACATGGGCTCTTTAAGGCTAAACATAAGTCGGCCGTTATCAGCATTCCATATTAAAGCAGAACTATCAGTACCCGTAACGATCTTCTTCCATCTGGCTGAAAGTGCTGATTTTACTCTGCCATTATATTTCAATCACACAAAAAAGAAACTTTATTAAGGTCCCATATCTTGGCAGTATGATCCCATGAGGAAGTAAATATTTTCCTGCCATCCGGGCTTATTTGGACGAAGTCTACAGCGTTTGTGTGTCCTTTTAATTCAGCCAAAAATTTCCCGGCATTGGCATCCCAAATTCTTGCACTATTACCCCAGGATGCTGTAACAATTTTTTTTCCATCCGGGCTGATTTGAACAGAGTACTCTCCTCCTGAGTAGTTTCCCTTTACGTTGGCAATTAAAATCCCTAAAGTAAAGTCCCAAATTTGCACATTATTATCTTCAGAAGCGATCACGACTTTTTTTCCATCGCCGCTGAATTGCAAGGATATAACTTTACTGGTATTTCCCTTTAAGTCAAACAAAAGATTTCCCGAAGCAATTTCCCATATCTTTCCACTATTATCAAAAGCTGCAGAAACAATTTTTTTACTATCCGGGCTGAATTGGGCCGACGTAATAACCGTTGTATTCCACACTAAATCAATAATAAAGTTTCCTGTAGCCGCCTCCCAAATTTTAATATGTGAACCGTTAACAGTAACAATTTTCTTTCCGTCCGGGCTAAATTGCAAAGAATTAGCGCCACCTGCGGTTTCTTTTAGTTCTGTTAAAAGCAATCCGTTTGCAACATCCCAAATTAAAACGTCTCATCCGCGGAAGATGAAATAATTTTTTTTCCATCCGGGCTAAAGTTTCGCATGCTTACTCTGTCAGTATGTTTTTTTAAATTAAGCAACAATTTTCCTGTTGCAGTCTCCCATACTTTAGAAGTTTTATCTGAAGACGCTAATAAGTGATTTGCCATCAGGACTGAAGTTAGCCGCTACTATCAAATCACTGTGGCCCTTTAATACAGAAAACATGCTGCCATTTTCCGTATTCCATATTATTATTGTTTTGTCATAGGAGCCGGATGCAGCTTTTTCGCCATTCGGACTGAAGTTTACAATTTAACATCGGCACTATGTCCTGTCAAATTAAACAATATGTTCCGCTTTCTGCATCCCAGATTCTTGCCATATTATCCTGAACGGCAGTAACGATTTTCCTTCCATCAGGACTGAATTTGCTGTCAAAAAACGATTGCCTGTCATCATTTTCCATATCAAAACTTCTTATCATTTCCCCCGAATAAGTGTCCCAGATTTTTACAGCATCAATCGAAGTACTAATGACCTTACTACCATTAAGATTGAAGTGTACATGTGAAGTATGCCCCCCTAAATCAGCCAATAGTTTACCACTATTCCCAAATTTTGACAGTTGGTCTTCCGAAGAAGTGGACAATTTTCTTCCCATCCGGACTGAATGTTGCAGAGCGAAGCGTTGTATGTCCTATTAAATCCACTAAAAGTTTACCGCTGGCTGCATCCCAAACCTTAGCGGTATTGTCCATAGAGGCGGTACTATATTTTTCCCATCCGGACTGTATTCGGCATAATCGAGTTAAAACGATGACCTTTTAAATCGATAAGTAACTTCCCTTATGCATCCCAGATTATAAAGTATAATCCAATGATGCCGTTACAATTCTTTTCCCATCCGGACTAAAGTAGGCTAAGTAACATCGATTCCTATGCCCAATAGGCATCTGACCGAGTTCTGTACATTTAATGATCAGGTGCAATAACTGCAAAATGGTTATAAAATCAAGGATAACCGCATATCTTCGGTATTAATTCCTCTAGTTTACAATGTAAATGTGAAATGCAGTAGGGCCATCCCGGGTTATGGTTAATTTACGAATCATTCCATTAATGAAAAAATCACTGCACTACCAAAATGCTTAATATTTTTTAAGAATCAACACCTCTTTGAATTTGCGTCTTGAGGTATATCCATAAAAAATCATCCCATTACCTTACGGTAATGGGATGACAAAATGAGATAATTACATAAAACCAACGAAGGTCTCGCCTACTGGTACTGTATATACAAAGGCATAGGCTTGACTTTCATGAGATCTTCAGGGGTAAGCAACCGGTGAGGTGCCATCTTCAGGTCGTTTTTATAGAAGAGTTTGAATCCGGTGAATTGTACCGGTTCTGTATAAATGAAGTGCTTATAAGTACCGATCTTCTTGGCAGGTTCGCCCCATCCGTCCATATGCATCACAATCTGGACTTCCGGATGTCTTCTTAATTGACTTATAATCCTTTACCATGGGCTGTGTAAAACGATGTACCACAAGGATCTTTGGAGGAAGGTTGTTTTCCTTCACCAGTTTTGCCAAAAAATCCGTGGTATAGTTAATATCAGCAGCATTAAAAGAACCAATAACACTGAACCCGGCTTTTGCCCGGTTTTCATACTAAATTCAGGATCAATGCCAAGGTGTACATTAGGCTTCTTCAGGTATTCAACCAGTTCAGGAACTTCCTCCTGGAGCGTTCCCAGTCCAACCTGTATATCCAGGAAAACAATGGCATTGATCTCCTCTGCCATGGCCATGACTTTATCAATCTGGTTAAACGGCATGCGTAAACGATATTTTCCGGCCTTACCCGGTTCACCCTGTGCGGTAACGGCAATATAATGCAGTGCCGGTTGTACTGGCGTTTGCGGATCGGCCTTTTCCCACCGGGCCACCTCCTCTTTCAGTTTGGCGAACATCTGTGGCTTGGGTAATTCGCCCAGGATACCCATCCTGGTGGAGTATAAATTTCCATAATAAGCAATCACCCTTTTAAAAGGCAGGATGGCACCCGGCAACGCGGATATGGCGCTTCTACCGGCCATTTGCCGGAAGAATCACCATTCAGCATGTATTGTATTTTCTGGTCGTATAATGCTGTATCCAGCGTGGCACCGACAGCTGGTAGACTGGCAAAGTATTTTCAATTATTTCGGGAGTGTCTACAATAGCCTGTACAATGGAATCACTGACTTTTTCCTTGGAACTGACATTGCCACAGGAATAAAGGGCAATGCCTGCAATAAACAGGGCAAAAAAACCCGGATATGAATTTTTCATTGAGTTGGATCTAAATAACATAAGAATAATTACATGCACTGAATACTAAAAACGTGCCAGTGCCAATTTTTATTATGATTTGGCAGACAACATTTTATAAAAAAAACCGGCTATTTTGGTAGCCGGTCAATCGGTTGACACGAAATTAAGCTTTTTTCTCCGGTTCTCCGGCTGGCAGGTTCATCTCCATCCAGCTTATCCACCAGCTTATTCCAAAGTCCCTTGGCGCCTTCTGCAAGGTCGCCCAGTTTGGCCTTGGCTTCATCTGCAAGTTCGCCTGACTTGGCTTTATCAAAGAGTTCTTCCGCCTTATCTTCCACTTTATCCCATACTTTTTCGGCGCCTTCTCCAATATCCTTCAGTTTTGCCTTGGCTTCTTCGGTAAGTTCACCGGATTTAGCCTTATCCCAAAGCACTTCAGCTTTATCTTCCACTTTATCCCAGACTTTTCCGGCTTCTTCTCCCAGGTCTCCGGCTGCTTTTTCAATTTTTTCCTTTGCAGCATCCCAGGTACTTCCTGCAGAATCGGCAATTTTTTCAGCTCCTGCCTTCGCATCTCCGGCAGCAGGATTAACGTTGTTTGTAGTGTTTTCTGACATATGGCTATTTTTTATTGTGACGAAAAATCGGGCGGGAAATGGCAATCAGAAGGATTTGGAGGGACATAAATATACGAAATCCGCAGGGAAAAAATTCTCCGCTCTGTATCAATAATTCATTACTATTTTTGCGCCCTTATCAGTACATATGAAATCACTGGAACGTTTACGCATTATCGGGAATATTGAAGGCATTTCTTATCTCGTTTTACTGGGCATTGCCATGCCCATGAAATATATGGGCAATATGCCGCAGGCGGTCAGGATAGCCGGTTCTGTCCACGGCTTCCTTTTTGTGGCATTTCTGTATTGCCCTGGTGGCCGTATGGCGCACCCGGAAATGGCCCTACGAAAAAGTAGCCATGGCATTTATCCTTTCCATTATTCCTTTCGGAACATTTTTCCTCGACAAACAAATCCGAAAGGAAGAACAGGCGCTTATTTCAAACTGAAGTCATAGAATTCGTCCACATCTTTCTTAAACTGCACCATGGAAGGTTTGTGGATATAATACATATGCCCTGCTTCATAGGTGTAAATCTTCACATTCTTCCGCTGTTCAGGCCTTAGCATCATGTGTTCGATGTCATACATAGCCGTAAAATAAGGGGTGGCAAAATCATAATACCCACATCCCACATACACTTTTAAAGCAGGATTTTTAGCCATCGCGTCGCGAAGGCTTTCAGCTACATTCAGAAACTGGTTCTGCACATTGTTGTAATTCCATGGCCTTACATCGCCAAAAATATTATACCCCTTTTCTTCCTTGAAATTCAATTCACGCTGGAAATAATCATTTAATGCAGACGTAAACGGACCATCGATATTGGCAAATGAAGGATCGAAACTGATATTCTCGCCGGCATCATCCAGGTCGCGCCCGGTAAACCTTGCATCAAGCCTGCCGATTGTCAGGCCGTCCTTCCGCCTCAATTCTTTCCAGAAACGATTTTCTTCCACCCTGAGGTTTGCACTCAGGCAATATTCTTTTGTAAGCCCGGTGTAATAACTCATTTTCTCAGCGATCTTGTCCTTATCGGCATCACTCAGCCAGCCTCCTTTAATTAATGCAGAAGCATATTCTCCCAATGCAAAAGTTTCACTTTCTTTCAATGCTTTTTTGAGGTCCGACTGCAATGCGGGATTCAGTTTTTTGTGGTACCAGGCTGCTGCAGTATATGAGGGGAGGTATAGCGCCCTGGGCATATCATTTCCAGGATAATAATCATTGTTCCCGAAATTCAGTATGGCCGAAATCAGGAAAATGCCATTGATATAGATGCGATGATTGTCCTGCAGGTACTTTGACAAACCTGCTGCACGGGTAGTGCCATAACTTTCTCCACTAAGGAATTTTGCCGAACCCCACCTTTCGTAACGCGAAAGGAAATGCCGGATAAAACTGCCCACAGACTGTATGTCTTCATTATAACCGTGAAACTGTTTGGCGCTTTCTCCCGGCGCCGGCCGGCTGAATCCCGTACTAACGGGATCAATGAATACAAGGTCGGAACGATCGAGCCAGGTATACTCGTTATTGATCACCTGGTAAGGAGGATTCGGAGCGGTTCCATCATCTTTCAATAATACCCTCTTTGGTCCGATAGCACCCATATGTAACCACACGGAGGATGAACCCGGCCCGCCGTTAAATGTAAAAGTGATGGGCCTTTTGGCAGCGTCTTCACCGTCCTTTTTGTAATACACAAAAAAGACCTTCGCAATAAGCTTCCCGGTATCGTTTTTAAGGTCAAGGTAACCGGTGTATGCAGTATAGTCTATTTTCTTACCTCCAACAGTTACAGAACTCCGGCTGGTCACCGTATGGACGCCCGCTACCTGGGGTTCGGCGGCATTGGAAGCAGTTGGTTTATTCTGTGCAAAAACAGTGAAAGATGAAACAAGTAAAAAGAGGGATAAAAAACGCTTTCTCATATTTCGGTTTTTTTAAACGAAACCGAAAGTAATGATTTATGCGCAGCGATCTTTACAGGCCGGCAGATTTATGCATACGATCTTATTCAGCACGGTTACTCAACATTAACATTATGGCCGTTATGCACGGAGTTTCCCGGGTAATTTCTTAAGTCGCTCATCAATGGCACGGGCAAGGTGTTTGTAATCAGGTACTTCACCAAATCGTTCATTGTTGATAAAAAATGCAGGTACATCGCGAACACCTTTGTTCAGGCCTTCCATTAAATCATTTCTCACCGTCCACCCGAAAACAGAATCAGTAAGTTTCGGAATAAAATTCTTGTCTTTCATGCCTGCTTCAATCGCATAATCACGCAGGCTGATACTACCCAGGTTTCTGCGGTTATGGAAAATGAGGTCATGCATTTCCCAGAATTTTCCCTGCTGTGCCACAGCAATGGCAGCTTCTGCAGCCTTATGGGCTTTCTGATGGATTTGTGTCAGGGGGAAATGACGGTAATTGAATTTCAGCCTGCCTTCATAATCAACAAGCAATTTTTTTACCACCTCATGAGCCGCTGCACATGCTTCGCTTTCATAATCGCCAAACATGACCAGTGACACCGGCGCATCTGCACTCCCGATCCAGAAATCCTTTGGCGGAATAATGTCAATTTTTGATTTTTGCATATTTGTTATTTAAAAAGAAACAGGATTCGTGTATTGAATCCTGTTACATGTCTAAGACGCTTTTATATTACGCCGGGTTGCCTACCTGGCTCTCATTCCGGAATACCACTACCCCGTCGAAAACATCCACTATCACTGGTTTATCTTTGTCAATATCACCCGACAGAATACGTTTTGACAAATGGTTAACAATTTCCTTCTGGATCAGCCGCTTCAATGGCCTTGCACCAAACTGCGGATCAAATCCATTTTCTGCCAGGTAATCAATGGTATAATCGCTGAACTACAAGGTCGATACCGCTTTGCGCAACCAGTTGCTTTCAGCTGGTTCAAGCTGGATGGTGATAATACCCCTGATCTCCTTTTTCATCAGCGGCTGGAACATGATGATCTCATCCACCCTGTTCAGGAATTCCGGACGGATGGTCTGTCTCAGCAGGTTCATCACTTCCACTTTTGCCTTATCGGTTACCTCATCCACATTTCTTTCATTTACATCTTCAAATGCATCCTGGATCAAATGACTTCCGATATTGCTGGTCATGATGATGATGGTATTCTTGAAATTCACCACCCGTCCTTTATTATCGGTAAGCCTTCCGTCATCCAAGTACCTGCAACAAAACATTCCATACATCCGGATGTGCTTTTTCAATTTCATCCAGCAAAACCACACTATATGGTTTACGCCTAACCGCTTCGGTCAGCTGCCCGCCTTCATCATATCCCACATAACCCGGAGGTGCACCAACAAGCCTGGAAACAGTATGTTTTTCCTGGTATTCACTCATATCAATCCGGGTCATCATGCTTTCATCATCAAACAGGTATTCTGCCAGTGCTTTTGCCAGTTCTGTTTTACCAACACCGGTTGTTCCCAGGAAAATAAAAGAACCGATTGGTTTTCTGCGGATCCTGCAACCCGGCGCGGCTTCTCCGGATTGCATCTGCAACGGCTGTCAATGGCTTCTTCCTGTCCAACCACCCGTTCATGCAGTTGCTCTTCAAGATGCAATAATTTTTCGCGTTCACTTTGCAGCATTTTGGTTACGGGAATACCGGTTGCCTTGGCTACATTCTCAGCAATATCTTCCGCATCCACTTCTTCCTTCAGCAATCTTTTTTCACCGTGATGTCAAGTAACTGTTTTGAAAGCTCGGCAATCATTTCCTCCTGTTCTTTCACTTTTCCATAACGGATCTCTGCAACCTTTCCATAATCGCCTTCACGTTCTGCCCTTTCAGCCTGCATCTTCAAGTTGTTCAATTTCGGCTTTGGCATTCTGTACTTTTTCCACCAGTTCTTTTTCTTCCTTCCATTTTGCTTTCAGCGTATCGCGTTCCACAGAAAGATTAGCAATATCCGTATTCAGTTCTTTCAGTTTACTGTCATCATTTTCCCTTTTGATGGCTTCGCGTTCAATTTCCAGCTGGCGGATCTGCCGTTCCAGTTTATCCAGTTCTTCGGGCATGGAATTCATTTCCAGCCTGAGTTTTGCTGCGCTTTCATCAATCAGGTCAATGGCCTTATCGGGCAGAAAACGATCGGTGATATACCGGTGCGATAATTCCACTGCGGCAATGATCGCTTCATCTTTAATCCGCACATGGTGGTGCGTTTCATAACGGTCTTTTAATCCGCGCAGAATGGAAATAGCATCTTCAACGGATAGGTTCATCGATCATCACTTTCTGGAAACGGCGTTCCAGTGCCTTATCTTTTTCAAAAAATTTCTGGTATTCATTCAGGGTTGTTGCACCAATGGCACGTAGTTCACCACGCGCCAATGCAGGCTTCAGAATATTGGCCGCATCCATTGCGCCTTCTCCTCCACCGGCACCTACCAGTGTATGTATCTCATCAATAAATAAAATGATTTCACCATCACTTGGTGCTTACTTCTTTTACCACACCTTTCAATCTTTCTTCAAACTCACCTTTATATTTTGCACCGGCAATCAGCTGCCCCATATCAAGGGCATAAATGATTTTTGATTTTAGGTTTTCCGGCACATCACCATTGACAATACGCATGGCCAAGTCCTTCTGCAATGGCCGTTTTACCTACACCGGGTTCACCCACCAGGATTGGATTGTTCTTTGAACGGCGGGATAAGATATGCAATGTCCTTCTGATTTCTTCATCACGTCCAATCACCGGATCAAGTTTACCCTGCCTGGCCATTTCATTCAGGTTCTTTGCATATTTATTCAATGCATTGAACTGTGTTTCCTGGGTTTGTGATTTCACCGTATCGCCTTTGCGCAGTTCTTTAATTGCAGTGATCAATCCTTTTTCAGTTAAGCCCGGCATCCTTTAATAATTTTGCTGCGCTGTCATTACCCTGCACAATGGCCAGCAACAAATGTTCAGGTGTTACAAATTCATCACCGAAATGATTTCAATACCGCACCTGCACGCAAAACAACACTGTTCGCATCACGGCTTATCGATTGTGCCGGTTCTCCCTGAAGTTTTGGGAAGTTTGGCGATGCAGTTCATCCAGTTTGCTTTCCAGCAGGTTTACGGTAACATTATTTTTCTTCAGCAGATATTCCACGGGGGAATCATCCTGGTCAAGCATGGCTTTCAGGATATGCTCCGTTTCAATATTCGGATTCTGTGAATTAAATGCCAATTGCTGGGCCTGTTGTACAAGCTCCGCCGCCTTTATGGTAAAGTTGCCTAAATTCATAAATTGATTTTATTTACTTCAGTTATGTATCAAACTAATCACCAAACACCGGAATTCGCAAATATGGCACGATATAGCTGGAAAACCTGTCTCAAAGGCAGTCTGGTATTGATTTTCCTGTTATTTTTTCAGGTCTTGTCAGCCCAGGTGGATATAAGTTCTGCAGACAGTTATTTACAGAAGAACCAAAAGGGCTTCGGTAATGAACTGGTAGTCTGGATGAATAAAGACGGTAAGCCCTTATATAAAAAAGAGCTTGGTAAGGACTTTACCGCAAAGGTACCTGCAGAGGCCCTGGATATCAGCCAGTGGTTCACCGCTGCACTGGTGATGGTAATGGTTGATGAAGGTAAAATTTCACTGGATGATCCCATCGCCAAATACCTGCCCAATTTTGAAAAATACATGAAGGGATATATCACCTTCAGGCATTGCCTCTCGCATACCACGGGCCTTGATGCTTCAACGGAAGGAATTGGTAAACTGGTGGCCCGAAATAAATTTTCAAGCCTTGACGAGGAAGTGAACACGTATATTGAAAAACGCGACATACTGGATAACCCGGGCGAAGCATTTTTATTCGGACGCATGGGCATCTCCATAGCCGCAAAGGCCCTGGAAGCTGCAACAAAGAAATCCTTCGACAGGCTGGCTTCAGAAAAACTGTTTCGCCCGATGGGCATGAAGGGCAGTACTTTCTATAAGGAAAAAGGCGGGATTGATCCGGTTGAAGGTGCTGTAACTACGGCAAATGATGTAATGATCTTTATGCAGATGTTGCTCGATAAGGGAACCATTAACGGGAAAAAAATACTGAGTGAAGCCTCGGTTGAAGAACTCCGGAAAATTCCTTTCCCGAATGCAAAACTCAGGTTTAAGCCGGAACTGGAAAAAAACAATGAGGCCGGACTGATCACCTGGATAGAAGAGAAAGATGCTTCAGGAAAAGCAATGGTGATTTCACAGGGACTGTCAGGCACCATTGCATGGATGGATTTTAAGAATAATACCTGCGCTGTAATCTTTCTGAAAGACGGTGAGGGAGATAAAAAAGGTAACCTGAGCAGGGAACTGAAAAAAATCCTTTCGGGACGATAGTATGGCTGTGAAAGAAAATGCCATATTGATAAAATCCATTTCCGCATCACTCGGTTTTGATCATTGCGGAATCGCCAAAGCAATGAAACTTGATGATGATGCACGCCGTCTTGAAGCATGGCTTTCCAAAGGGATGCAGGGCTCGATGCATTATATGGAAAAACATTTTGAACTGCGAATCGACCCGGCGAAACTATTACCGGGAGCGAAATCTGTAATCACATTATTGCTTAACTATTTTCCTCAAGCGGTTCAGCAGCCTGGTGCGCCTAAGCTTGCACGTTATGCTTACGGAAAGGATTACCATGAAGTGATCAGGGAAAAATTAAATGCATTTATTGATCGAATTGAAGAGAAAACAGGCAAGGTCAATGCCCGTGGCTTTGTTGACTCAGCACCTGTGCTGGAGAGATCCTGGGCAATGCGAAGCGGATTGGGGTGGATCGGGAAAAATGGCAACATTATCAATAAAGGCGCAGGATCATATTTTTTTATCGCCACCCTGATCACAGACCTTGAACTGGAATATGATGATCCCTATGCCATGGATTATTGCGGTACCTGTACAAGGTGCATTGATGCCTGCCCTACGGAAGCCATCCTCCCCGGAAAAACAGTGGATGGAAGCAGGTGCATATCCTATTTTACCATCGAGCTGAAAGATGAAATGATCCCTGCTGAATACCAGGGAAAATTTGAAAACTGGATGTTCGGTTGTGATATATGCCAGGAAGTTTGTCCATGGAACCGTTTTTCCACTCCTCATCATACCCCGGCATTTGAACCCCTGCCGGGCATTCTTAATTTCACCACCTGGGACTGGGAAAAGATGTCTGAAGAAAGTTTCAATACGATCTTCAGACATTCTCCATTGAAGAGATCAAAGTTCAAGGGCATACAACGGAACATCGCCCACCTTAAAAAATCTGTGTAACGGGTGGCATAAAGAAACCCTTACATTAATGTAAGAATATCCGGCAATTCCTTATTATATGCCGGAATTATTTTTTCGCCGGTGGCAATAAAACGGCATCGATTACATGAATGATTCCATTGCTTGCAGGAATACTGGCAACCACATTGGCACCATTAACCGTCAGTTTTCCATCTTTGTTTCCAATGGTGATATTGTCTCCGTTGACCTGGCCAAAAGTCTGTCCGTCTGAAAGCATTTCAGCCTTAAGTACGCCAACATATACATGGTATTCCAGGATATTCCGGAGTGCATCTTTAGATTCGGGTTTAAGCAGACCTTCCACTGTTCCGGCAGGAAGTTTGTCAAAAGCGGCATTAGTTGGTGCAAACACCGTAAATGGTCCTGCATTGGATAATACATCAATGTATTCGGCTGCTTTCAGGGCGGTCACCAGGGTTGTATGGTCTGCACTGCCTGCCGCAATTTTTACAACGTCTTTCTGGGAAACGTCATCCTGGACGGCCGACTGTCCGCCGCCGGCGGGTGCCGATTCTGCCGGGGCAGAAGTTGCCGTTTGCTGGTCAGAACTGCCTGAATTGCAGGAGATGATCATTATTGCAAAGAACATGGCGGGCAGGATCCTTAGAATTCGCATATACATAATTTTGATGGTTGGATAATCGGCCATAAAATTATACCTGTACGGCAAGTATAAATGTGATTTTAATCATATCGGGCACTGCCTTTGCCAACTCTTTGTTCCATTAACGCATCAACGAACCAAACAATGCAAGGATTTTCAGCAGGTTCTTGCTATTTTACAGGGAGCCGGAAAAAATCAGCATGGTACCCAGGCACATTTTATGTATTCTGATCGTCTTTTTTTGCCTGCGCCCCGGGGTCAGTGCCCAGTACATTACCACCATTGCCGGCGACGGATATATGGGTAATGTCGGAGATAATGGTCCGGCAACCTGTGCAGGCGTCCCTTTACCCCTGGGTATCTGCCTCGACGGCAAGGGTTTTCTATACCTGGCCACGTCCAATACCATCCGTAAAATTGACCTGGCCAACAATACCATTTACCGTGTTGCAGGATCGGATACATATGGATATGCCGGGGATGGCGGACCGGCGATAGATGCATTGCTGACAACTCCCAGGGCATTATGTCTTGACAAAAAAAACAACCTGTACGTAGCCGAATTTGAAAGCAACAGGATCAGGAAAATCAATCTGTCTACCGGCATCATCACCACGGTTGCCGGAACAGGCATTGCAGGCTTTAGCGGGGATGGTGGTCCTGCCAGCCTGGCCCTCCTAAACAAACCGCGGGGTATCTGCACTGATCCGTTTGATAACCTGTATATAGCCGATGTTGTCAATAACAGGATCAGGAAAATAGATGCCGTTACCGGTATCATAACAACATATGCCGGTAATGGAAGCCAGGGATTTTCCGGGGACGGCGGGACCGGCTGCGCTTGCCAGTGTTACTTTGCCCACCAGTGTTGCGGCTGATGCCTCCGGTAATATTTACCTGGCAGAAGTGTCGCCCATGGTCACGTCGAGGATAAGAAGGATAAATGCAACAACCGGTATTATTACCACCATCTGTGGAAATAATAATTATTTGCATAGCGGTGATGGCGGACCTGCCATCAATGCAGAACTGTTTAATCCCGTTGGACTGAGCTTTGATCCTGCCGGCAACCTGTACATTGCCCAGAATGATGATTCCAGGATCAGGATGATCAGTGCTTCCACAGGGATCATTACAACTATCGCGGGTAGCGGTGCAACTGGATTTGGCGGGGATGGGGGGCCTGCATTGCTTGGGACGATGAATAATCCAAGGCAAATTGTACATGACGGTGAAAATCTTTATATCTCCGACTTTTTCAATAATCGAATCCGCAGAGTTGGTCCGGACGCTAATCCTCCAGCGGTCTTACGCACCAGTGTCGATATCACTTCAACCACAGAGATAAGCTGTGAAGGCAGCCCGGTTACTTTCACAGCCTCAGCCGTAAATCCCGGCTTTAACGCAATCTACCAATGGAAAGTAAATGGAAATCCGGTGAATGTTATCCAGCCCACATTTACCACAAGCATCCTGAAAGATGGGGACCTCGTTAATTTCACATTGCTCGCCATTGTTTGCGGACAAAATCTTCAGATCAACAGTGACTTTATCAGGATGAAGGTCAAGCCCGCCAAGCCACTATCGGTAACAATTAAGGCAACGGATACTGTTTTGTGTCCCGGACAGGGCATTACCTTTTCTGCTACAACAATTAATGCCGGTATCAACCTGACCTATCAATGGAAAATAAATGGCATAAATGCAGGAACCAACAGCAGCAGTTTCACTTCCACATCGCTTAATGATAAGGATACGATCCTTTGCGTGGCAAGGGCAAATAGCACAGACACCTGTGCAGAATATTATATTGCAACGTCAAACCCGGTGGTGGTAAGTGTTTCCGCGGGACTTTTTCCTGCCATAAATATAACTGCATCTGAAAATAATATTTGTAAAGGAATACCTGTTACGTTTACAGCAACAACAAATAATATCGGGACCAATCCTGTTTACCAGTGGACGATTAATGGCACAAATACCGGCACTAACAGCCCTTCCTTTTCAACCAGTAACATTAATGATAATGATGTCATAGTATGCCGTTTAACGGTATCCGGTAGTGCCTGCCCCACTGCAGCAGTGAGTTCTTCCAAAATAATTATGCATGTGAAACCATCTCCGGTAATTACACTTTTTCCCGATAGATACACTCGTTTCACCCGGTTCCCAGGTAAGCCTGAATGCCAGTGATATCAGGACAATATGCAGGATTTAACTGGTCTCCATCCAACCTCCTTTCGTCACCGGCCACCCTTACCCCGGTTACTGTTTCCCTTAACAGCAATGCTGATTTTACGCTGGATGTAACCGGAACGGATGGTTGTATTTCCAAAGCAAATTCATCCATCCGTATCTATAGAAAATTATTCATGCCCAACGCATTCACCCCAAATGGTGATAATGTGAATGATGTTTACCGGATACCTCCCTCAGTAAGCATCACCCTTAATGAATTTTCCATTTTTGACCGATGGGGGAACAAAGTGTTCACCACAAAAGATATTACCCAGGGCTGGAATGGTTCATTAAAAGGTTCGAAAAGCCCCAATGGCGTGTACACATATATGATCAGGGGAGCAGATGATAAAGGCAGTATCGTAGAGAAAGGTTCGTTTACCCTTATACGTTAGTAATTAGGATTCAGTTTAATTTTGATGCTAAATGATGAATCCGCAATCCGTAATCCGTAATCCGCAATCATTCCTTTTCCAGTTTCATCTTAAGCCTTTCAAGGCTTTCCTGCATGAGCGGTCCTTTAACATCTGCTGCCATCATTCCATAAAATTTTTCCCAGGGATACCAGCGGAGTTCTTCCACAATAAACCAGACCACCTGAACAGAGTCCATTGCAGGATCTCTTTTCTCAATACTGAATCCTGAAGTAAATGGCCTGCCGCTATTTAATGATATTTCGGTCGATAATCCCATTGCCGTACTGCCTTTTACAGTAATGACATTCTGCGTTCCCCTGGAAGCCGAGGTCCAGGTTAAAACCGAGTCCTGTACCCGGATATCTGAAGCATCCATCAGCAGGCCATTCCATTCATGCCAGTCCTGCAGGTTCCTTACTTCGCGAAGTATACTATCTTTCGGTGCATGAACCCTTACCCATTTGGACGTCATTACATAGTTGGGAAGCAGGGCTGAAATAGCCAGAATAACAATCATTAACCCGGCAATTCCTATTAAAGCGGGCTTCAGTAATCGCACCATAATGTACATTTCAGTTTGTTCTATTCCCAACGAAAAACACGCACGGCAATCATATATAATATAACCCCCCAGATCAGTAATATGATCAGTTGTTCCCCGCAATCATACAAATGTGCCCCTTCAAAAGCAACATTCCGCATAGCTTCATTAAGATGTGTCAATGGAAGCGCATTGCAGATAGGCTGCAACCATTTGGGAAAATTCTCCACAGGGAAAAATGTTCCGGCAAGTAGAAATTGTGGGAGGGTAATGAGGTTTGAAAACGGTGGTATGCCGGATTCATTTTTTGCCAGTCCGCTTACAATGAATCCAAATCCCATGAAAACAAGGAGTCCGACCATACTCAGAACAAGCAATTCCGCGAAAGTGATCCATCCGTGCACAAGGGTGAAATTAAAGGCAAAATGCCCCAGCGTCAGTATGATGACAGCCGTAAGCAACTGGAATATCATCCTGCTTAAGGCTTCGCCAAAAACGATATATCCCTTTTTGACCGGCGTGGCAAAAAATCTTTTCAGCACCAGGGTCTGGCGGAGGTTAAAAAAAATAAAGGCAACGCCAAATACTCCCGCGCTGAGCAATGAAAATCCCAACTGGCCCGGAAGAATAAAGTCGATGGTACGGTATACCCTGCCTGGAACTTTTTCATCAGCATTCAGTGTGGCATATGTAGGCTGGCCTGGATAAATGACTGCATCAAACCTGGAGATAACAGTATAAATGATTGACCGGAGTACATTTATATTCTGCGCATTTACAGCACCGGATGTCTTCATATCGATAGTATACTGTGGTATACCTGAAGCATTCTTTCTTACATTGATGATAGCGGTGATCCTGCCCCTTTCCAGGTCAGTTTCCATGTCAGCCAATGGTTTATTTATTATCACCAGTCCAACACTGTCACGCAACACTTTATGCAGCATGCTCGTGCTGTCTGAGGTTGGATGAAATCCCGACTTTAAAGGTGAGTCTTCCGCCGCCGCCGATAAATCCGAATACAAGGATGAAGATCAGTGGAAATAGTACACTGAATACAATAGCCGACGGGCTTCTGACGATAGCGGTCAGACTGGCCTTTGTGATAGCCAGCATGGCCCGGACATTACTGTATGGTTTCGACATAAGGCTTATGAAGGCGCAAAACTATTGGAAAAAAAGATAGGAAAATGGCTTAGTTCCATTTCCATTCAAATGGCAGCCTGGCCTGAACGATTCCAAAATTTTCTTTCAGTTGTTTGATCCTGAGGTATAATGCATAGTTTTCCTTTCCCAGTTCTTTCTCCATAACGGAATTCCTGCTCATATTGGAGAATGAACCGAACAACAAGTCCAACGGAGATTTGGGTTCAGGATATTCCCTGATATTGTACTCTTTTATTTTTGCAAGTGAAGCTGCCGAGCGTATAGCTTCTTCTATTCCTCCTATCCTGTCTACCAGGCCGATACCAACGGCCCTTTCCCCTGTCCAAACCCTGCCCTGGGCAATACTGTCTATATAAGCTGTATCCCTTTTCCGTCCTTCAGACACACGGAATTTAAAATCAGTATATATACGGTCTACCTCACGCTGTATGATTTTCTTCTCCTGCGGACTTAACGGCTTTGTAATGGTAAGGGCGCCGGCATAGGTGGATGTTTTCACCCTGTCAAATGTTACACCCAGTTTATTTTTAAAAAAACTTCCCATATTGGGAATCATTGCAAACACACCGATGGAACCCGTGATGGTGTTTGGCTGTGCAAAAATGGAATCTGCCATGCAGGCCATATAATAACCTCCGCTGGCGGCAACATCTCCCATGGAAACGACAACTTTTTTGCCATCTTTTTTTGCCAGGTATAATTCACGCCAGATGACTTCACTGGCAAGGCTGCTTCCCCCGGGAGAATTGATACGCAATACTATTGCCTTAATGTCTTTATTATAACGCAGTTTGCGGATCAGGTTGCGGTATTCATCAGAACCTATCTGACCTTCTTCGCCCCTGCCATCCACTATTTCACCTTCGGCCATAACCACGGCAATCTTATCCGTTTTACCGTAATCGGTCAGATTAACAGCATGTTTATAAGTGCCGGGAGTTATAAAATTGATTTTATCATCATCACCAAGTTTCAGTTTCAGTTTGATTTCATCCCTGATTTCATCATCGTAACGCACGCCGTCAATAAGCTTGAGTTTTTCGGCATCCTGCGGGGTTTCTACTTCATAATTATCGGCATAACGGCGAAGGCTAGCCGTATCTATACCCCTTGCGCGGGATGTGGTCTGGAGTAACTGCCCGTATACATCGCCGAGCCAGACGGATGTCTGCAACCTGTTGGCCTCAGTCATTTTCTCTTCCCTGAATGGTTCGGTTGCACTTTTAAATTTACCGTCGTAAAAGATCTGCGGTTCTATTTCAAGTTTGGCAAGCAGGTTTTTGAAGTACATATACTCCACGGAAAGGCCTGTCCAGTCGATCATACCTTTCGGGTTACAATAGACCTTGTTCGATATATTCGCGACGTGATATGCTCTTTGGGTAATATATTCACCATAAGCATATATAAACTTCCCGGATGATTTGAAATCTGAAAGCGCATTCCTCAGTTCTTCACTGGCAGCAAATCCGTTTACATTAGTATTGGCCTTGAGATATATACCCCGGATCATGGTATCCGATTTTGCTTTCCTGATGATCCGGGTCAATTCATATAAAGTTGGAATTTCATCCTCAATATTTCCTGTAATGGAAAGCAGGATATTCTCCATTTTTTTCTCCGAGTAATTCCGGGAAAGGTCAATATACAGTACTGACCTGGAGGGCACTCTGGCCACATCACTTGCCATTATTCCACTGAGAAAAAATGAGAAAACCAGAAAAATAACGCCGCAAAAAACGATCAGGGCCAGGATTGCAGCGAAGAACATCTTAAAAAAAGTCCTCACGTATGCAGGGTTTTATCGGTCAAAAATAAAGATATTTGGCCACGTTGGAGGTATACTTTTATGAATAAGGCGTTTTTACTGACAGGTGGCAACCTGGGTGACCGTGTTAAAAACATGGAACTGTGCAGCTTCCTGGTAGAAAAAGCCTGTGGAAAGATCAACAAAAAATCATCTCTATATGAAACTGCCGCATGGGGCAAAACCGACCAGCCTGATTTTTTGAACCAGGTTATACTTATAGATACTGTATTAACACCTGAAGACCTGCTAAGGGTTTTGCTGATGGTGGAAAAGGAAATGGGAAGGTACCGTGGTGAAAAATACGGACCCAGGATAATAGATATAGATATCCTGTTATACAATGATGAAGTGATAAATGAACCCAGGTTGAAAATTCCTCATCCAAGGATGCAGGACAGGCGATTTGTCCTTGAACCTATGAATGAAATCGCTCCCGGAATGGTTCATCCTTTGCTGCATAAAACCATGCATGAGCTTTTAATGGAATGCACTGATCCGCTCGCTGTGAATAAAAAAACGTCCTGGGTATGAGGTGCGGGTGTAAGTTTGGTGATATTTTATGAATTATCATTTCATTACGATAGAAGGAAATATAGGCGCCGGGAAAACGACGCTTGCACACCTGCTTTCCAAACATTACAATGCACGCCTCATCCTGGAAGAATTTGCCGATAATCCCTTTCCTGCCCAAATTTTATGAAAATCCCGGACAATATGCCTTTCCGCTGGAACTGTTTTTCATGGCCGAAAGGTTCAAACAGATGAAGGACTTCCTTCACCAGAAGGATATGTTCCAGAGCCTGACTATTTCCGATTACCTGTTCACCAAATGCCTCCTATTCGCGAAGGTTAACCTGCCCGAGGATGAGTTCCGCCTGTACCAGCGATTGTTCGACATTATCCATCAGCAGGTAATCCAGCCAGACCTGCTGATATACCTTCATTCCCCGGTATCCAAGCTACAGGAGAACATCCGGAAAAGAAAGCGGCCTTACGAACAAAACATTCCTGATGATTACCTGTTCAATATCCAGGAAACTTACACCAACTATATCCGCCACCACAATATTAAAACCTTATACATAGACGTTAGTGAGGCTGATTTCCTGGGAAATCCCGCACACATGAAAACAATTACGGACGCACTGGAAAAGGATTATACAGATGGTCATCATTTCCTGGCACTGCCCTGATGAGCTGAACCTTCGGTTCTGCTCATCAGGGGGTTGAGGGTTGAGGGTTGAGGGTTGTGGGTTACAACAGACCGGATACAAATACTGAATTATTTATTTTTTATGGACAATGATCGCAGGCGGGATGCATTTGATGTATTAAAGTACCCGGAATTCCGCTCTTATATATTCTCCCGCTTCTTTTTCATACTGGTGATCACCATGCAGTCGACCCTCATCAGCTGGAAGGTTTATGATATCACGAAAGACCCGTTCAGCATAGGCCTGATAGGCCTGGTGGAATTTATTCCTGCATTTGCGATGGCTTTTTATGCAGGTCATGTAATAGATCGGAGCGATAAGAAGAAATTGCTTTTTTTCAGTATTGCCGGCAACCTGGCGTTAACCATTATCCTCGCCATAACCACTACAGACTGGTCGATACAGCGATTCGGGCTGTCGAGCGTGCTGATCATGATCTATGTGGTCATTTTCTTTATCGGGATCATGCGTGCATTCAGTGGACCAACATCATTTGCCCTGGTCAGCCAGCTCATCCCAAGGGAGAAATTACCGCAGGCCATTACCTGGCATAGCGGCTCATGGCAGATTGCGGCCGTATCCGGTCCTGCAATAGCAGGATTGCTGTATGGCAAAATAGGAGTCACCGGCACTTTTGACCTGATGATATTTTTACTGGTGATTTCCCTTGCGGGAACCATTTTTATTTCCCGGAAACCACCGGTGGGGTTACAAAGTAAAGAATCCATTTACCATAGTATACGGGAAGGTTTTCGATTTGTCTGGAAATCCAGGGATGTGCTGGGCACGATGAGCCTTGATCTGTTCGCCGTATTTTTTGGCGGCGCAACTGCCCTGTTGCCTTATTACGCTGATGTGGTGCTAAAAACGGGTCCCGAAGGGCTTGGCATGCTGAGATCCGCCCCGGCAATGGGATCCCTGCTCATTCTTTTACTGGTCACCTTCCATCCATTGAAAAAACAACAGGGAAAAGTGATGTTATATTCTGTTGCAGGATTTGGCGCCATGATCATATTATTCGGGGTTTCACAATTGTTCTGGTTATCCATGTTAGCCCTTTTTATCAGCGGTGTCCTGGATGGCATAAGCGTTATCGTAAGATCTACGATCCTGCAGCTAAAAACGCCGGATGAAATGAGGGGAAGGGTGGCGTCACTGAACAGCATATTCATCATGTCATCCAATGAACTCGGCGCTTTTGAAAGTGGGTTAACTTCCCGCCTCTTTGGTGTGGTACCTGCAGTTGTATTTGGCGGTTGCATGACCCTGGTGGTGACCGCCATTACATGGTTCAAAGCACCGGAACTGAAAAAGCTTGACTATTGAGTTAACAGTTGGCGGTTGACGGTGGACGGTTGGCGGTTGGCGGTGGACGGTTGGCGGTTGACGGTGGACGGTTGGCGTGATTTTCATTTTCCCATTTTCACTTTCACATTACCGCACTTCTCACATTCCCACATTATATTTGTGTCATGCCCGAGTTCCTGAGAGAACAAATCCTGATATTCTGGACTACCCCAATCTATATTCTCATTATAGGCCTGGAGATTATTCTCAGCAACTTCCAACACCGTAAAACCTACAGTTTCAGGGATACCTTCAACAATTTCCTGATGATGTTACTGAATGGCGGACTTGATCTGGTGTTCAGGGCATTTTATGTAGTGGTGCTGCTCTTTTTCTGGCAACACAGGATAACCGAAATTGAAACTGCCTGGCTTTACTGGCTTGCACTGCTGATTGCAGAAGATTTTATGTTTTACTGGATGCATCGGTTTGATCATGAAATCAGGTTGCTGTGGGCTGTTCACGTAACCCATCATTCTTCTGAAAAGATGAATTTCTCTGTTGGTTTCAGGTCATCAGTATTCCAGCCCCTTTACCGCTTCCTGTATTTTATCCCGTTGGCCGTCCTTGGTTTCAAACCCCTTGACATGATCTTTATTTACTCGGCCACCCAGATCTGGGGTATCCTGATCCATACGGAATACATTCATAAGCTGGGATGGCTTGAATACATTTTTGTCACCCCCTCACATCACCGTGTGCATCATGCATCCAATGCCCTCTACCTGGATAAAAACATGGGCATGTTCCTCATTATCTGGGATAAAATATTCGGCACTTTCCAGCCGGAACTGTCAGCCGAAAAATATCAACCCATCAAATACGGCCTTACCAAACCCCTGGAAAAGGAAACCGCCCCACACATATTATTTCATGAATGGCAGGCCATGTTCAGGGATTGTGTCAGAAAAGACATCAGCTGGAAAGACAGGTGGGGATACATTTTCGGACCACCGGGTTGGAGCCATGACGGCAGCCGGAAAACCAGTGAGGAATTAAGGGCTGAAGAAATTAAGCATCTGATGCAGAGTGAAAATCATACAGAAACCGGTCAGGTTTTACAAACAGCGGATATCTGCTAAATAAAATTCCCATCTATGTTATCCCAGCTTCCAATCAAGTCTCAACCTCTAGCCTTAGCCAGATCATCTCAGTCTCTAGTCTCCAGTTTCTAGTCTCTAGTCTCTAATCTCCAGCTCATAAGTTTCTCCAATACATAATATACAATCGGGCAAAAAGTACTGTTCTTCAGTGTCAGTGCCTGGCGCTTGTACAAAACATCTTCATCGGTATAGGGGAAGCGGGCGCAATCCGAGGGTCGGTGATCATAAATACTGCAGGCATTGTCGGATCCAAGGAAGGGACATGGTTTTGTCCGGACCACATAATCCCCGTCTTCGTCAATTCTAAGGTAGGTCTCAATAAAATCGCCTTCCTTCATCCTCAGGAACCTGCTGATCCTTTTAATATCAGGTGTCTTAAACCGGGGAGAATAATTCTTGCAGCAATTGGCACAGTGGAGACAATTGATCTTTTCAAAAGCTTCTTCATGAAATTCCTGCTGGTGTTTGAGCACATGGTTTTTACCCGCCCGCAGCAGGTACCGCTTATACTCTTTCTGGTGGTCCTCCGATTTCTTTTCCCAGTTCTGCAAAAGATCCATCCGGCAAAGGTAGGTTTATCAACATCCTGCCAATCAGGTTATTAAACAAAAGCCTGCATTTGTTGATCTTCCAACAGGTAATCCCCAATTTCTTTAAACGCTGTACAATTCATAGATTATCTGCCCAACTCATCGTAAATTTGCACCGCTTTTCAATATAAATATATTGGTGCTGCCATCTGACTGTACCTAACCTCTCAATCGGTTTTTATGAATCTTTTTGATACAGAACAACAGGAATTCCAGAGAAGACATATCGGACCTGATAAACAGGAAACATCCCGGATGCTGAAAACGATAGGTGAACTAAACATTGCCCACCTGATCGATAAAACCGTACCGCCTGCGATCAGGATGAAAAATGACCTGAAAATTCCGCAGGCCATGAGTGAGTTTGAATATCTCCAGCATATCAAGGAGATCAGCATGCAGAACCAGGTATTCAAAAATTATATCGGGCAGGGGTATTATGATACCATTACACCAAGCGTAATCCTCAGGAATGTTTTTGAAAACCCGGGATGGTACACCCAGTATACGCCTTACCAGGCCGAAATTTCCCAGGGCAGGCTGGAAAGCCTGCTGAACTTTCAGACCATGGTGTCTGACCTTACCGGCCTGCCCATTGCCAATGCTTCCCTGCTGGATGAGGCCACCGCGGCAGCAGAAGCCATGACCATGTTCTTCAACATGCTCAATAAGCATGACCATATAGACCGCCCGAAGTTCTTTGTAGATAAGGAAATATTTCCCCAGACACTGGATGTATTGCATACCAGGGCCGTTCCGGTGGGAATAGAGATCGTAACAGGTGATTATGCTTCCAGCTAACATTGATGAACACTATTTCGGGGCTATTGTGCAGTACCCGAATGATAAAGGCTCTGTGGAAGACTACCGCGCGTTTATCAGCAGGGTTCATGCAGCCGGTGCGTATGTGGTGATGGCCACTGACCTGCTGGCCCTTACGCTGCTTACTCCTCCCGGTGAACTTGGCGCCGATGTAGCCTGCGGTTCCGCCCAGCGTTTTGGCGTACCATTGGGATTCGGTGGTCCGCATGCCGCATTCTTTTCCGCGAAGGATGATTTCAAGCGTTCACTTCCCGGCAGGATTATTGGCGTCAGTATCGATGCGGAAGGCAACCGTGCTTTACGGATGGCATTGCAAACACGCGAACAACATATCAAAAGAGAAAAGGCAACATCCAATATCTGCACGGCCCAGGCATTACTGGCCAATATGGCATCGCTATATGCCGTATATCATGGTGCAGAAGGATTAATCAATATCGCTAAAAGAATTGCCCTCCTGACACAGACGGTAGCAGAAGCCATCAGCGAAATTGGTTTTGACCTGGTATCAGATCATTACTTTGACACCATTACGGTGATCACTGACGATATTACACCGATACGCGCGAAAGCCATCCGCCAGCAGATCAACCTCCGTTATTACGATGACCGGAAAATTGGCATTTCCCTGGATGAAACCACTTCCCTGAAAGACCTGTATGACCTGATCAATTGTTTCACCAATGATGTGGATGCCGTGACTTTCTTCATAGAAGAAGAAAGCACCCTTGACCATATACCGGGAACGCTCACCCGAACTTCCGCATTCCTTACACATCCTGTTTTCAATGCACACCACAGTGAAAGCCAGATGATGAGGTATATCAAATCACTGGAGAATAAAGACCTTTCATTAAATACTTCGATGATATCACTGGGCAGCTGCACGATGAAACTGAATGCCGCCAGTGAAATGATCCCGCTGAGCTGGAGCCACTGGAGCAAGATGCATCCCTTTGCACCGGCTGAACAGACACAGGGTTACCAGCAGATCCTGGATGAACTTTCAGATTACCTCTGCGAGATAACATGCCTTTGACGCCTGCAGCCTGCAGCCAAACAGCGGCGCCCAGGGTGAATATGCAGGGCTGCTTACCATCCGCGGTTACCATGCCAGCAGGGGTGACCATCACCGCAATGTTATGCTGATTCCGATTTCAGCACATGGTACAAACCCTGCATCTGCAGTGATGGCCGGCATGAAAGTAGTAGTGGTTAAAGCCCTTGAAAACGGGTATATCGATATTGCGGATCTTACCGCAAAGGCTGAACAATACAGCAGGGAACTTGCCGGCATCATGATCACTTATCCAAGTACTTATGGTGTATATGAAGAAACCGTGAAAGAAATTACCGATATCATTCATTCACATGGCGGACAGGTTTACATGGATGGCGCCAATATGAATGCACAGGTTGGACTAACAGCACCCGGGTTAATCGGCGCTGATGTTTGTCACCTGAACCTTCACAAGACTTTCGCCATTCCGCATGGCGGCGGTGGTCCGGGCATGGGCCCCATCTGTGTGAAAAACCACCTCGCACCATTCCTTCCAGGACATGTATATTCTCCTGAAAAAGGAAAAGTTATCCATGATAAACTTCAGACGGCAGTAAGCGCTGCACCCTATGGAAGCGCTTCCATACTACTGATCAGTTATGCATATATCCGGATGCTTGGCTATAATGGAGTAAGGTTGGCCACTGAATATGCAATACTGAATGCGAATTATATGAGGGCCAGGCTGCAGGATGATTTTGACATCCTTTACCTGGGCACTAACGGTACCTGCGCACATGAATTTATTGTTGACCTCAGGCCTTTCAAGAAATCTGCGGATATAGAAGCCGAAGACGTCGCAAAACGCCTGATTGATTATGGATTTCATGCACCTACCATGAGTTTCCCGGTTCCCGGAACCATCATGATCGAACCCACGGAAAGTGAGGACAAGGCTGAACTGGACCGCTTCTGTGACGCACTGCTTGGCATTCGTGAAGAGATCAGGCAGATCGAAGAAGGAAAGGCCGATAAAAAAGATAACGTTTTGAAAAATGCTCCGCATACCCAGTTTACAGTAACCAGGGATGAGTGGACAAAACCATATACCAGGGAAACGGCGGCATTTCCACTGGATTACGTGAGGCTGAACAAATTCTGGCCAAGTGTTTCACGGGTGAATAATACATATGGAGACCGTAACCTGATCTGCACCTGTGAACCTGTAAGCGCATATGCAGAGGAAGAAACTGTACGTTGATTATCGAGGATTATGGCGATGAAAGTATTCGGGAAAAATCCTTCCGGCAGCAGGCTTGAAAAAATCAAGTCAGCTAGCCAATTACCACCAGGGTACATTCCTGAATATTGAGGATACGGAAGTAATGCTGAAAGGTGTTTCCATGGTGAAAGCCATGAAGGATTTTATCAACAGGTCAAAATCCACCGTGCCCTCCTCCCCCCTGCCTTCTGTCAAAAATGAACTTGGATCACTCACCCCGGGAAAGCAGCAACTGGTATGGTTCGGCCATTCTTCTTACCTGGTCAGTTCTAACGGATTTACAATTCTTGTGGATCCTGTTTTCAGCGGCAATGCCTCCCCATTTTCCTTTTTTGCAAAAGCATTTGAAGGGAGCAATATTTACGCTGCGGAGGATATGCCTGAAATTGACCTGCTGTTACTTACCCATGATCATTACGATCACCTCGATTATTCCACGGTATGCAAACTTGACCACAAGGTCAAAAGGATTGTAACATCTCTGGGGGTAGGGCAACACCTTGAATACTGGAATATCGATCCTCAAAAAATAACAGAACTTAACTGGTGGGAAGAAATCATTGTTACTGACCAGGTAAAACTAACGGCTACGCCTGCCCGCCATTTTTCCGGAAGGGGAACCAGGCGTGGTAAAACATTATGGAGTTCATTTGTAATCGATGTTCACGGCACCAGGATTTTTGCAGGCGGTGATTCAGGATATGACCAGAGTTTCCGGAAGATCGGAGAAAAATTCGGCCCATTTGAACTGGCCATCCTGGAAAACGGGCAGTATAACAAGAACTGGCCATATATCCATATGATGCCGGAAGAGGTGGTCATGGCAGCAAAGGACCTTGGCGCGGAATATCTTATCCCGGTACATTGGGGTAAGTTCGCCCTTGCCCTGCACGACTGGAATGAACCTGCAAATCGTGTGGTAAAGGCTGCCCGGCTGGCCAGCCAGCATATCATCACACCACGTATAGGCGAAATTGTGACCCTTGGTGAAAAAAGGTCATGGCCTGAATGGTGGGAAACGGTATAACCGCTCTCCGTCATTTCAACATCTCTGCGATCTTGCTGACAGGTAATGTATTCAGCATTTTTACAAAATCATCCTCCTTCATATTCTCGCACTTGATGGTAATGAGTGATGAAAAAATCGGTATCTGCATTTCGGACCTTGGTGTTTTAATGGCATTTCCTGCTGTATCTGTAGATTCACTCATCTCAAATGTATATGAGCCTTTATATCCATCCACTTTCATGGCTTTTCGTCCACCCATCTGGGCAAACATCGGGTTATTCAGCCAGGCATTTAGGGATGCCACCATGGGCGAATTGCTGACGATATCAACTTCCACCTTATTATTATACGTCACACCATACTCACGGTGTATCGTAGTTCCAATCCATCCGGCAGAATTGGCCATGATATTGTCATTCTTTTTTTGAGCTGCCATGGAATCCATTTTTTCCGGAAGTATTTTCAATATCTCCTCACCCACTTTCATATCGAGTTGCTGAAGGGCAAGCATGAGGTTATAGCGCGTATCCTCAAGGTCAGGTTTTGCAAAAGAAGTTTTGGCGGTAGTGATGTACTTGGCGAAATCTGCCTGCGCATAAATGATATTGCAGAAAAATATGCTGACTAAAAATAGTGATAAGGTTTTCATGACAATCTGTTTAATTATTTTTCACCGAGGAATTTTTTAATACGGTCAATATCAAATGCATTCACTGCATTCATCATATCGGCTTCGGTGGCAAAATTCACGCCTTCCCAAACCAGTGCAGAACCCTGTGTAAGCATTACCACTACCGTATATCCTTTGGAATCATCATAAGATATGACCCCTTTATTACCCTTGACGAGAATGTTCTTCATTTTCTGCTGATCATTCTCCATCTGGCTGTTCATCATCCCTCCCTGCAGGAACATGCTCCATGCCGGGCCGAGGTAAGAAAAATCCTGGATCCCCACACCCAGGAACTTATCATCTTTCTGGTAATCCCGGCTGATGGTTAAACCCGACCAGCCCCAGCCACTGCTGGCAACCTTATCTTTCTCCGCTATTTTGGGAAGCCCGGAAACACTATCGGGCAGGGATTTCAATATTTCTTTGCCGATCTGAAGTTCCACCCCCAGGATCGCCTGCTGAAGAGCAAACCTTGATTCTGAATATTTGTTTGCCTTGAAGGAGGTTTCTGATGAAGCCATATTGGCATTTACATCAGGCGGTGTTGAAATCAATCCGGCACCTCCCTTATTGGTTGGCCTTGAAGTGGTAGTATTTGTAGAGCCGTTGTTTGTTGCCGGACCGCTACTGGTCCCCGGATCGGTCCCGGTCTTTGATCCAACAGCCTTATCCGCGGCCTGGTTTACCTTGTCTTTAAGTTTTTTGAGGATCTGTGCATCGGCACTATGGCTAATCATACATCCGTATAATGCCATCAGGGCAAAAAGCATTTTCTTTTTCATAAAAAAAGTATAAGTGTGAGTATGCTACCAGGCAGAGCTAAGCCGATCAGGAGGATATGAATTTCTAAGAAAGCAGCTACCCCAATGTAAAACTAATTTTTCAATCTACATTCAGTATTAAACAAATCGTTATTTATACTTATCCATCCCTTATTTTCGGCCCGATTATTTAATAATAATATTCGAAACAAATAATTTGTACTTCTATGCCCACTATTGCAGCTTATGCAGCGCCTAACGCCAACGCTTCCCTCAGTCCCTTCCAGGTAGACCGTCGCACGCCAGGTCCGGATGATGTCCAGATCGATATTTTGTATTGCGGAGTCTGCCATTCTGATATCCACCAGGCAAGGGATGAATGGGGCGGATCAATTTTCCCCATGGTTCCCGGCCATGAGATCGTTGGCAGGGTAACAGCCATCGGCAGCGGGGTTAAGAATATCAGTGTGGGTGAACTTGCCGGTGTTGGTTGTTTTATAGATTCCTGCAGAACCTGTCCAAGCTGCCAGCAGGGACTTGAGCAATATTGTGAGAAAGGCATGAATGCCACCTATAACGGTTACGAAAAAGATGGAAAAACTCCAACATATGGAGGATATTCCACACAAATCGTGGTGGATAAGAATTATATCCTTAAAGTTTCCGATAAACTTCCCCTGGAAGGGGTAGCTCCCCTGCTTTGTGCAGGCATCACTACATGGTCTCCGCTGAGAAAATGGAAAGTAGGAAAAGGACATAAAGTGGGTGTGATCGGATTAGGTGGTCTCGGTCATATGGGGGTAAAATTTGCCGCCTCATTTGGCGCCGAGGTAACCGTGTTAAGTACATCGCCATCCAAGGAAGCTGATGCAAAAAAAATGGGGGCACATAAGTTCCTGATCACCAAGAATCCGGATGAGATGGCAAAACATGCCGGCTATTTTGACTTCCTGCTGAATACCGTTTCTGCCGTAAATGATTATAATGCATACCTGAACCTCCTGAAACTTGATGGAACAATGGTCCTGGTGGGCGCACCGCCTGCACCGGTTCCGGTTTCAGGCTTTTCACTGATCATGAAACGTCGCACTTTGGGTGGTTCACTTATCGGAGGAATAAAGGAAACCCAGGAAATGCTGGATTACTGCGCGGAACACGGCATTGTTTCAGATGTGGAAGTGATCCCCATGCAAAAGATCAATGAGGCTTACGAAAGGGTCCTGAAATCCGATGTGAAATACCGTTTTGTGATTGACCTTGCTTCATTAAAATCCTGAATAAACGAAAAATAACGCAGTAAGCACCGGTGATCCTGATTGCCGGTGCTTTTTTATCTGACAGAACGTTTATTGAAAACTGCGCTCCATGGCTTTGTGCATGGTCTGTGCGCTCCATTGCCCGGGTACAATAATCCTCCTGATGGTAAATAGCGGATCATTTTCATCCCTTTTTGCGGATAGCTGAAATGCTCCTTCAAACTGCCGTTCCTTAATGCCCGGGATTATTTCCGGTTTCCATAACCCAAACGGATAGGCGAAGTATCTGACAGGCTTGCCGGTGATTTCCTGCAGCTGCTTCAGGGGTTTTTCTATCTGTATGGCCCAGTCGGGTGCTGTCAGTTTTTTAACGTTCATATGGTCCCAGGTGTGGGAACCGATTACATGGCCTTCATCGGATAATTGTTTCACCTGGTCACGGCTCATATACCTGGGTTTGTTGAGCGCAACAGTCATGATAAAAAATACACCTTTGAAATTATATTCATCCATCACAGGTTTTGCCAATGTGTACTGATCAAGGTCTGTATCATCAAAAGTGAGCATAACCGGCTTTTCAGGAAGGGGATCACCATACTTTAAGGTAATTCATCAGCTGGTCGGGCAGTATGGTGGTATACCCGCTGTCGGCAAGCAGTTTTATCTGCTCCTTAAAAACATTGGTGGGAACTATATAATCCCTTGCCCTTTTGGAATCCGTTGATTTCCAGTCGCGAAGCTGGTGATAACACAAAATCGGCACCTGTTTCCTGGCAATGATGGATGATGCATTGGCCATTTTCCGGTTTGCTGAAGGCTTTGCTCGGGATATCTGCTGCTGTGCTTTTGGCTGGTACAATTTCCGGTGGTGCTGATGCTGTTCTGTAGGCTTCCTGCTGGTTACAGGCAAAAGAAAGTAATAAAGCACAGGTAAAAATTACCTTAACATGATTGTTCATAAGGATTCCATCGGATATGCGGAAAGAACGTAAACAGCGGCGTGTTTGTTGTTGGAATCCCGACCGGCATCAGCCATTTTTTTTATCGATCCCGGTACACGAAATTTGCTTTTTGGATGAAGGATTACTACAGCATACTGGAATGCACGCCAATGTCGACCCGCGATGAAATCAAGCGCAATTTCCGGCGCCTGGCGCAGCAATTCCACCCTGATAAAAATGCCGATGATGCCTATGCCACTGCCAGGTTCCATGACATAAAAGAGGCCTATGAAACCCTTACCCAGCCATGTAAAAAAAGAAGCATGGCTACAGGAAAGGTGGCTACAGCAGGTGATGCATAAACATATGGGTGAAACAGCGCCGCTTACCCCCTATCTCATACTGGATAAAGTATTGAAAATGGAAAAGTACCTGTCGGCCGCCGATACTTTCCGCATGGACCAATTTGGTATGACCAGGAAAATGGAAGACCTGCTTTCCCAGGAAAACCTGGAATGCCTCCGCAGGTTTAATGAACCTGATGTAAACCGCACCATCATCCGGCATCTCATCTCTTCAGCCCGCGTTTTCCCGCTTCCATTATTGAAAGGCCTGATTACCAGGCTTGAGTCACTCGCAGGCAATGACCCGGAAAGCAGGGAAAACATCCGCCAGTTAAAAAAGTACCTGGCATCAAAGCATAAAAAGGAAAAATATACACTTACCAATGATTGTTGTGGCTACCATTGTTATTTGCCTGGTCATTTATTTTGCAGGCAGGCAATAATTAGACGGTTTACTGCCAATTTATTCCTATTTGGGTGCCTTCCGGGCCTTTAAGGGAAGGCTAATTGTTATCTTTGCGGCATGCATTATGTGTCGGCCGAAAATGTTACAAAATCATTTGGCGTTAAACCCCTCTTCTCCAATTTAAGTTTTCATATCTCCGAAGGAGATAAAATAGCCCTGATTGCCCGAAATGGCACAGGAAAATCAACCCTTCTGCGTATTCTTGCCGGCAAGGAATTTGAAGACAGTGGAAAAATCTGGATCAGCAAGGACGTGGATATCGCACTTTTTGAACAGAACCCGGAATTCATGGAAAAGGAGACCATCCTGCAGAACATATTCTTCCATGACCATCCGGTCATGAATGCCATAAGGGAGTATGAACTGTCCATGGAAAGTGAAGATTATGCAAGGCAGGGTGATGCCATTATTAAAATGGATGAAATGGGTGCCTGGGATTTTGATGCCAAAGTGCAGCAGATCCTCGGCAAACTGAATATCCATAACCTGGAACAGGTGGTGAATACCCTGAGCGGCGGGCAGAGAAAACGTGTTGCACTGGCACGCACCCTGATTGATATTGGTTTTGAACATAAGCATATCCTGCTCATCATGGACGAACCCACCAACCACCTGGATGTGGAAATGGTGGAATGGCTTGAACATTACCTGACCAAGGAAAATGTCACCCTCCTGCTGGTGACGCACGACAGGTATTTCCTGGATGAGGTCTGCAATGAAATATGGGAAATTGATAATGGCCAGTTGTATACATACAAGGGTAATTATGAAAATTACCTTGAAAAAAAGGCGGCCAGGATGGAAAGCGAGGTAGCCAGTATTGATAAAGCGCGTAACCAATACCGTAAGGAACTTGAATGGATGCGAAAGCAACCCAGGGCCCGCACCACCAAATCAAAAAGCCGGCAGGATAATTTTTATGAAGTGGAAGCCCGGGCCAAAAAGAAGATCGAGGATAACAAGATGGAACTCGAAATGAAAATGAACCGGCTGGGTGGGAAAGTGGTTGAGCTTAAAAAAGTATATAAAAGCTATGGAGATAAAATATTGCTGAAAGGTTTTGATTACATTTTCAAGAAAGGTGAAAGAGTTGGGGTGGTAGGAAAAAATGGTGTCGGCAAATCCACCTTCCTGAATATTTTGCAAGGCCTGGAAGAAGCCGATAGTGGAAAGGTAAATATCGGTGATACGGTTGTTTTTGGAAATTATTCCCAGCAGGGGCTGGTGGTTAAGGACGATATGCGGGTGATTGAATATGTAAAGAATATAGCCGAAAGCTTTCCACTGGCAAAGGGAGGATCCCTGAGCGCATCCCAATTCCTCGAACTTTTCCTGTTCACCCCTGATCAGCAGTATACCTATATCAGCAAACTCAGTGGCGGAGAAAAACGCCGCCTGCACCTGCTGACGGTGTTATTTCGCAGCCCCAATTTTCTCATCCTGGATGAACCTACCAATGACCTTGACCTGCCTACCCTCGGTGTATTGGAAACTTTCCTGGCAGATTTCCCGGGATGCCTGCTGATTGTGAGTCATGACCGTTATTTCATGGACAAACTGGTGGACCACCTCCTGGTTTTTGAGGGCGATGGCATTATACGGGACTTCCCCGGCAACTATTCAGAATACCGTCTTACCAGCGAAGAAGATATGGCCAAACTCGGCAGCAATTCAGTTACAGAAAAACCGGCAGCTACCTCATCATATTCCTCAACTGAAAATGCAAGGAAGAAACCTTCCTTCAAAGAAAAACGGGAATTTGAATTACTCGATAAAGAAATTAAGGACCTGAACCGGGAAAAAGATGAACTCACTGAAAAATTGAGTGCCGGAACCCTGCCCTTTGAAGAGCTACAAAAATTATCGGCCCGGATAGCAGAAATCAGTTCGATAGCAGATGAAAAAGAAATGCGATGGCTGGAGTTAAGCGAACTGGTGGAATCATAAACATTTAAAGTCATCATGCATGTTTAAGGAATCATTACCCGCTGCATCAACGATCTGGCAAAAAGAAAACAATCTTACCTGCCATTCCGATACCGGAAAAATTTCATCCATTTTTCTCAAATCAGCTGTTGATGCATTCGGGAGTGAAGAACATTTGCTACAATACTGGAAGCAATTAAATTTTATTGATAAACCTGATTTCCGGAAAGCCGCAGGGGAATATTCCATTTTTGAATCCATATTGAAGGAGCAGGGCGTAGAGTTACACTATTTTCCTGCGGATCATTCCGTAAATATGGACTCCATTTATTGCCGCGATGCTTCCATTTCCACCAACAAAGGAATGATCATCTGCAATATGGGAAAGGAAGAAAGAAAAAATGAACCTGACGCTCAAAGAAAGATATTCGAAGCCAATGGAATACCGGTTTTAGGAATTATAGAAAATCCGGGTACCCTGGAAGGCGGAGATGTAGCCTGGCTGGATGAAAACACCCTTGCCGTGGGACATACCTATCGTACCAATGAAGAAGGTATAAGGCAATTAAAAGAACTACTACTGCCATTAGGCGTTACCGTTATTACCGTACCTCTCCCCCATTATAAAGGTCCTGATGATGTATTTCATTTAATGTCTATTTTAAGTCCGGTAGACCACAATCTTGCCGTAGTATATTCTCCACTGATGCCCATAGTTTTCCGTAATTATCTGCTGGGTCGTGGTTATGAACTGATTGAAGTACCGGAAGAAGAATTCGAATCCATGGGGTGCAATGTGCTTGCCCTGGCACCCCGTACCTGCCTGATGGCAGATAATAATCCAATAACCAGGGCAGCGCTCGAAAATGCAGGTTGCAAAGTATTGGTTTACCAGGGAAATGAGATCAGTGTTAAAGGCGGTGGCGGCCCAACCTGCCTAACCAGGCCGATCGCAAGATTAAGGTGAATTTGGCTTACCTTAATATTACTTAACTGCTGTCAATGAAAATAGCCTTATTAACCCTGGGAACAAGGGGTGATGTACAACCCTTTGCAGTTTTGGGAAAAGCCCTTAAAAAAAGGGGACACGATGTCACGCTTTCCTCCGCGAAAAATTTTGAATCACTTGCCGCTTCATACGGACTTGACTTTGTTCCCGTGGACGCGGATTTCCAGGCCCTGATTGATTCAGAAGAAGGAAAGAAGATGATGAAAAACCCTTTCCGGTCGCAGCAGTATTTAAAGACACTGATACACCCCATGGTGTATAATTGCATGAATAGTTTCTACCAGGTATCCCGGGAAAATGACAAGGTCCTTTTTCACGTTAAGACTTTAGCCGATTATTTTGCCGACCAGTTTCCTGAAAAAATGATGAAAGCAAATGTTGTCCCTGCATTTGAGCCGACAAAGGAATTCAGCAACCCGATATTCAGTAGTATTTCCATGCCTGGTTTTCTCAACCGGCTGAGTTATGACCTCACAAACCTGGGCCTGAAGATGATGAATAAGCCCATTAATGCATTCAGGGAACACAACTCCCTGCCCAGGAAGTCTACCAGGATTCCGATGCCCTCCATATATGGCATCAGCAATCATTTTCTTAAAATGCCCGCCGATTATCCAAAGAATACCCACTATACAGGATTCTGGATGGATGAGTCACAGGATGAATTAAATGCTGACCTGGTTACCTTTCTTAATAATGGTGAGCCTCCATTACTTATTCACTATGGGCAGTATGCCATTTGAAACCAGGATGGACCTTGTTCAGTCGCTTAATAAAATTACCAGGGCCTTTAATATCAGAATCATTGTAGTTAAGGGCTGGGGGATGTATGATGATAAAGCATTTGAAGACAACAGGTTCATAAAACTAATCAGTTCTGTCCCATACTACAAGTTAATGCCCCACATAAAAGCGGCCATTATCCATGGAGGAATCGGAACCATTTCATATTGCCTGCAAGCAGGCAAGCCATTTCTTTCCTGCCCGGTCATTTATCCCTTTGGGGACCAGCATTTCTGGGGTACCATTGCCTATAAAAAAGGTGTGGGATTAAAACCAATCCCGCTAAAAAAAGTAACCGAAGATATACTCCTGAAGTCGGTGGAATCCCTGCTCAATGCTGACCATCTTTATCGGAATAGTGAACAAATGATGGCGCAGCTTAAGGAAGAAAATGGCGTATTAAATGCCATCGGCCTTATAGAAAACCAGTATAGGTAACCCTGCTTCCTGGTGACATTAAAAAAATCCTTTTTATTGCTTGGCTGCCGGCGGATTGATCATGATATGCGCGCGCGGAGTTCCCGGATCCATAATCCAGGGCATTCCCGGAGCACCTGGTTTTAACGGTAATCCTGTAGTAGCCGAAGTGGCATAAGGGATATAAATAACATACCTCAGGTAAGCATTCTTAACGGTACCATTGACCAAATCACAATCCTCTTCCTTGGCGGTGTACACATATAAAGTGGAGGGTGCTGTATTCATTTTCAGCTTACCCGATTTTGCCTCTGCATCCCTGGTTTCCGTAATCGCCTTAAAATCCTTTCCTTCTGCTTTTAAGTTCCCGGCCACGCTTCATAAATGGCTCGAGGTCCTTATGATAACATGCTACACTAAATCCCTTCTGGGCAGGATCATCTGCCAGGCATATCATTTCATTGGTGCCTTCCCGAAGAACGGTAAACTTTCCATTGCTATCGTACCCGTATACTTTTGCACCTTCCCGTTTTTCCTCAGGCGCAGCCTGCAAGGCCAGTTTTATCTGTATATCAGGAGAAGGGATCTTTGTCTGTGCTGATAAAGAATTAACGATGAACAGCAGGGCAAGTATACTCAGGGATTGTTTCATGGCAAATAATTTTATGTAAACTCCTGCCAATGTAAGATTTTTAAGCGGTAATTTTCCTGAAATCAAGACACATGCACATGATGATTCGCGGCCTGGTATTTCTTGGACTGATCAGCCTGTTTTCCTTTCATGGAAAGGAAAAACCAGGACCCGGCAATAACGGGGTACTCCAAATGCCCGGGTATTTTCTTGAACAGGCCTGGCCACAATTATCATTTGGTTATCGCTTAAGCGAACCCTCAGGTATTGGCATTGATACCAGTCAGAATATTTTCATATTTGACAGGACAGGCCGGAAATGGTCTGACCCCTTTCCTGATACGCTGATTTCGAAACATACCATTTTAATGCTCGACAGGCAAACCGGTAAAATCCTGAACAGCTGGGGCTCCGAACTTTTTATTATGCCCCATGGGTTAACGGTTGACCACCAGAATAATGTATGGGTCACTGATGTGTCCCTGCAGGAAGTTTTCAAATTCAGCCATGATGGTAAACTGCTGATGAAAATCGGGATCACCAGGGAAACTGGTAGTGATTCCCTGAGGTTTAACCAGCCAACGGATGTGGCTGTGGCCAAAGACGGTTCCTTTTATGTGAGTGATGGTTATGGGAATTCGAGGATAGTGAAATTCTCGGCAGAAGGAAAATATCTTTTTGAATGGGGATCAAAGGGTAACAAACCTGGACAATTTAACTTACCTCACGCTATAGACCTTGATAACAATGGAAATGTTTATGTTGCCGACAGGCAAAATGACCGTATACAGGTGTTTGACGGCAACGGTAAATTCCTGAAAGAATTTGCAGACAAAAAATTAGAGGATTTATTCTCCGTAACAATTGATAAATCAACCCAGCACCTTTTTGCGACTGATTTCCTGGTAGTGATGAAATACTTCACCAAGGGATCAAATATTATGGAGTATGATTCATCCGGACATTTGCTGACCCGTTTTGGCCGGTCAACAACCGTTGATGCGCCTGTCACCAAATATCATGATATTGTCGGTGGATAATGAAGGAAGTATTTATGTCTGTGATATTGCAGGGAACAGGGTCCAGAAATACAGAAAGAACTCCCCATAAATAAAATAGTCAATTACTACATTCATATGCCGCTAAAAAAAATCAATATATCAGAAAAACTTTCCCTGTTTGATGATTACTGGAATCCCAGGATCGCAGGAGAACTAAATGGCCAGCATGTTAAACTGGTAAAATTTAAAGGAGATTTTACCTGGCATAAACATGACCATGAAGATGAAATGTTCCTGGTGATTAAAGGAAATTTCATCATGGAATTGCGGGATGGTAACATTCAAATCAACGAAGGCGAATTTATTATTATACCTAAAGGGACAGAACACAGGCCAACATCAAAAGAAGAGGTACAGGTAATGTTGTTTGAACCTGCCTCCACCCTGAATACCGGGGATCAGAAAAATGACCTGACCCGCGAACAATTGGAAACCATCTGAACATTCAGCCAGAAATCAATTGCATTTTACATTTCATAAACATCAACACATTGTATGGGAAATATCATCAGCGTTCAAACCACAGTGGATGCACCTGTGGAAAAAGTCTGGGAAATCTGGACAACTCCTCATCATATTACCCGGTGGAATAGTGCCAGTGAAGACTGGCACACCCCCACTGCTACCAATGACCTTCGTGAAGGCGGAAAATTTTCCAGCCGGATGGAAGCCAGGGATGGAAGCATGGGCTTTGATTTTGAAGGCACATATGATCTTGTGATACCCAATAAAAAAATTGAATATACCATGTCTGATGGCCGGAGGGTAATTATTGAATTCACCAGCCATGGCAACCAGACGCATATCCTTGAAACATTTGAAGCGGAAACAGAAAACCCAGTAGAACTTCAGCAACAGGGCTGGCAGGCCATCATGGATAATTTTAAAAAATATGCAGAGAAGGAAATGTAATATATCGAGATTAACTTAATTCCCTCCTGTAATCCTTCAAACATTTCCTGGTAACAATTTTTTCATGATTTATTAATAAAAAGGAAATATCATACCCTTGCCAGATTGGTGAATTTTGACTTTCTTTTGTCTTGAACACTGCGTTCAATTATGAAAGTCTTTCCATTCATATTTTTACTGTTTATTTCCTGCACCAGAAATAATCAATCTATAAAAATTAAAGGATCTGATACAGAAGTGAATCTAGCTGTACAGTTAGCTGAAACATTTCACAAAACCAATCCTTCCATTTTTATATCCATTTCAGGTGGTGGTTCGGGACTTGGTATAGCATCACTGCTGAACGGCACAGGAGATATTGCCAATTCGTCAAGGAATATTAATACAGAAGAAATTGGTCTTTTCCAAATTAGGAATTTACAACTTGATTCATTTGTATTTGCGCAGGATGCCATAGCCTTTATTGTATCAAAAGATTTACCAGTTGATTCTATCAGCACAACTCATCTCTCCAGGATACTTGACGGAACTTATAAAAACTGGTCGGCCATAACAGGACAAGGTTTGCCAGTCAACATATATGGCCGACAAAGTAATTCAGGAACACACGAATTCATAAAGTCAAAACTCAATATAGAATTCACTCCTTTTGCAAAGCAAATGAACGGGAATGCACAAATTCTTGAAGCCATCAGGGCTGATAGCTCGGGAATCGGGTATGTGGGTTCAGGTTATGTAAGTCAAGGAGGAAGTAACGGAATAAAGGTACTTATCTATATATCATGAAAAGAGTGAAAAAGCTATTTCACCACTCGATAAAGAAATGATTGCAGCCGGTAAATATTATTTCCAAAGGCCATTGTTCCAATACTTCAAAATCGGTTCATACAATAAAATAAGTTCCTTTCTCAGGTTTGAGAATTCGGATATTGGACAGGAGATCATAAAATCAGCGGGATACTATCCGGTTAAATCCATTCAATGAGCATAAGAAAAAGAGAACGCCTGGATGCATTGTTTAAAATTGTTTTCAAATCCACAGGTATTGCTGTTATTGGTTTATTGGGAGGAATATTCTTCATGCTTTTTTACAATAGTTTCAGTTTTCTTCTTGATGTACATCCAATTGACTTTTTTACGGGTTCACAATGGGATCCCGGAAATATACAAAGCAAGTATAGTATTATTCCATTATTGGTAAGTACTGGCCTTGTGGCCCTGGGCTCTATGCTGATTGCCGTTCCCCTGGGCATACTTAGTGCAGCATTCTTATCCGAACTTGTACCACCCAAAATCCAGGCATTCTTAAAACCCCTTATTGAAATGCTGGCCGCCATACCCTCTGTTGCCATAGGATTCCTGGGAATTGTGCTGGTTGGCCCGGGCATTGCAAAAATTTTTGGCATATCGAACGGGTTAAATGCATTGAATGGATCAATCCTGCTGGCGGTAATGGCATTGCCAACCATTATTACAATCAGTGAAGATGCTATAAATGCGGTACCCAAAAGTCACCGGGAAGCATCTTTTGCCCTTGGGGCCAACAAATGGGAAACGCTTTACAGGGTTACCATCCCAGCCGCTTTGCCGGGGTTAATTGCCGCAGTAATGCTGGGCCTGGGAAGGGCACTCGGAGAAACAATGACCGTTCTTATGGCCACAGGTAATGCAGCTTTAATGCCAGGAGGTTTCCTTGATTCCGTAAGAACAATTACAGCAACCATTGCCATAGAAATGGGAGAAGTACCATACCAGACAACCCATTACTTTGCACTTTTTGCTATTGCCGCAGTGTTATTCCTGATCACCCTGTTGATCAACCTGCTGGGTGAATATTTTGCCAACCGGTTGAGAAAATTCCATACATGAAAAAAATATTTCTGAACTCGCTCAATTATATATTGCTGGCAGGTTCAACATGTATCGTTTGCATGTTCCTCGGTATCATCATTGTTGATATATTCTCAAAAGGGCTGGGTTCAGTATCATGGAATTTTATTTCAAGTTTTCCACGAAATGGAATGACGGGTGGTGGAATTCTTCCTGCCATCATCGGTACCGTCCTGGTTACTTTTATCACAACACTATTTGCTGTACCATTTGGTATTTCCTGTGCCATTTATCTTAATGAATATGCCCGTCCTTCATTAATGACCAATATTATCAGGGCATCCATAAGAAACCTTGCTGGCATACCATCCATTATATACGGATTATTCGGACTTGCTTTATTTGTCCAATCTTTGAAATTCGGAACTTCAGTGCTGTCGGCCGGATTAACCCTGGGATTGTTATCCCTTCCCTATATTATTACCACCACGGAAGAAGCATTGAAAAGAATCCCCAACAGTATGAGGGAAGCAACCCTGGCATTAGGGGCAACCCAGTTTGAAACAATAAAAGACGTGGTTCTCCCCAAAGCGCTGCCAGGAATCCTGACCGGTGTGATTCTGACATTATCACGGGCCGCGGGAGAAACAGCTCCCATCCTTTTCACTGGTGTAGCATTTTACATCAATGATATAACTACGTCCATAAACCAGGAATTTATGGCACTGCCTTACCATTTATATATGCTTTCCACACAACATCAATCCATAGAGCAGGTAAGACCACTAGCCTATGGAACTGCAGTAGTGCTGATCATGATTGTGCTGATACTAAATCTCCTAGCTTTTTATATTAGGTATAAAAACAGAACACAGGAATAATATGAATGATACAAAATTATCGGCTCATGATATGAACCTGTACTTCGGGAATAAACAAATCCTGAAAAATATACATATCGATTTCCAGAAAAATAAGGTTACTTCCCTGATCGGACCCTCGGGTTGTGGTAAATCAACATTGTTACGTTCTTTCAACAGGATGCATGATTTAACCCCCGAAGCAAGAATAACTGGCTTATTAAAAATTGACGATCTGGATATTTATGATAAAAAAACTTCAGTTACAGAACTCCGGAAAAAAATAGGAATGGTTTTCCAGAAACCCAACCCTTTGCCAAAGAGTATATATGAAAACCTTTCTTATGCCCTGAATATCCATAAATTTCCCAAAAAAGACATACCAGGCCTGATAGAAAAAGCTATAAAAGAAAGCTATTTATGGGAAGAAGTAAAGGATGAATTAAAAAAACCGGCTGCAAAATTATCAGGCGGCCAGCAGCAGCGGCTATGCATTGCCCGTACAGTAGTGCTCCGGCCTGATGTAATCCTGATGGACGAACCCTGTTCTGCACTTGATCCTATCAGCACCAGGAAAATAGAAGATCTTATACTAAGCCTGAAGAAAGATTACACCATCATTATTGTTACACATAATATGCAACAGGCACAGAGAATTTCAGATAAAGTAGCTTTCATGTATATGGGTGAACTTATAGAGTACGGAACAATCAATGACATTTTTATTAATCCCGTTAAAGAACTTACACGCAATTATGTAAATGGGCATTTTGGATGATGTGAAAAACCATAATACCTGGCCATTCACAGCCCTGATCAGCCAATTTTCTTTCCGCCAATAATCTGTAACAATAATACAATCACTGCGATAACCAGCAATGCGTGGATGATACCACCTGCATGAAATCCAAGGAACCCGATTGCCCAACCAATAACGAGAATTACAGCGACGATGTATAGAAGATTTCTCATGATGTTTAATTTAGGTTTTAAAAATTATACCACAATAAATTTACCAGATAAAAAGCTCCATAACTATGATTAAAATCACCGGAAAGCATCAACATGGCATCCAGGGAATAAACCGGCAGGATCAAGGAAGAATTTGATGTGCAAAACACCGAATAAATCCTAATTTCCGGTTATTAGCCATCAGTATTATTTCCACACCCAATCCATATATAAACCTTCTCTCAACGTCCTGGCGTTATGCAAGGCAGGAAAAACGACGGTATATCCTTGTATACAGTGCTTTTGTTCTCACTAACCTGATCAATGCCACCAGGCCATGGCTGTACGGATGGTTCATCAATGCCCTGCAAAAAGACGGACTGAAAATCCTGCACAATGCATGGATATATGCCGGGGCCTACCTTGGCCTGAACCTGCTGGAGTGGCTTATCCATGGACCGGCCCGGGTGGCAGAGAGATCGCTGGCATTTAACCTGAGCCGCAACTACCTGATGGAAACCTATCACCAGACCCTTCACCTGCCTGTCAAATGGCACCAGGATAATCATAGCGGCGCTATTATTAACCGGGTCAGAAAAGCCTATGAAGCCCTGAAACACTTTTTCCAGGATGGATTCATGTTTTTCCATTCTTTCGCCAAATTCGTTTTTTCCTTTGCAGCCATTATTTATTTCTCACCCTTATTCGGTCTCATCAGCGCCATTCTCGGTGTTTTGACAATCTGGCTGATTTTTAAATTTGACAAGCCACTGATCAAAAACCTGAATGCCACCAATGAGAAAGAGCATGTGGTTTCCTCAACATTGTTCGACAGCCTTTCGAATATAAACACCGTAATCACCCTCAGGCTTGAAAAACAAATGGAGAAAAGCCTTTTACAAAAAATAAAAGATGTATTCCCTCCATTCCGCAAAAATGTGGAGATCAATGAGTGGAAATGGTTTGTGGCAGATATGCTGGTAGCCCTGGTGTATAGCGTGGTAACGGTTGGCTATGTAATGCAAAACTGGAGCCCGGACAAAGTTTTTTTGGTGGGCGGCCTGGTTACCCTCCTGGCTTATGTGCAACAATTCACCAGCGTCTTCCATGACATCGCCTGGCAATACAACCAGATCATTCAATATAACAGTGATGTGGAAGCTGCACGTCCGATCAAAGATGCATTTGCACATCAACACAGACCGGATGCCGGCACGGGACTACCGCCTGAATGGAAGGTTATAAATATTAACCAATTGAACTATTCACATAACCAGGCCTATGCTGCAGAGATCAAAGCACATAGCCTGCATGATATACATCTGTTCCTGCAAAAAGGGAAACGAATTGCCCTTGTGGGTGAAAGCGGAAGCGGGAAATCAACCCTGCTGGCAATAATAAGAGGCCTTTATGAACCCGAAAAAGGAATATCAATAAATATTGATGAAAAAAATTTCGATAACCTTTCCATTCTTTCCGATACGGTCACTTTATTTCCCCAGGAACCAGAAATTTTTGAAAATACCATCAGGTATAATATAACGCTGGGATTGCCCTTCGATGAAGAGGATATTAACCGCATTTGCAAGGCCGCACATTTTTCGGAAGTAATCCTTCAGTTGCCTAATGGGCTGGAATCACATATCAAGGAAAAAGGAGTAAATCTTTCCGGCGGACAAAAACAAAGGCTTGCCCTTGCACGGGGAATACTAGCCGCGCAAAACAGCGATATTATACTTATGGATGAACCAACCAGCAGTGTAGACCCTAAAACAGAACTGCTGATTTATCAACACCTGTTTAATGAGTTTACTGACAAGGTCATTATCTCCGCCCTGCACAGGTTGCACCTGCTTAGTTTTTTTGATCACGTGTATGTTCTAGAAAACGGCAGGATCGTTGCAGAAGGGAACCTGGATCACCTGAAACAAAACAGCCCGCAATTCCAGGAACTATGGAAGCACCAGGAAGATCAACAGAAATTGAACCTTAAAAGGTGATTAACAATTTTTATTTTATTTTCGGTTATGCATAAATATACCATTGTGTTTTTCCTGTGTATTTTTACATATTCATGCAAAAAAGAAAAAGATAGTGCTGCACCTGTCACACCCGATGATAATTTCATACGGGGCGCTGACCTCTCCTACCTTCCAGAAATAGAAAAAACTCCTGCAGTTTACTATGATCTGAATAACACACCAAAAGACTGTTTATCCATTTTAAAAGAAAACGGCTGTAATACCATCAGGTTAAGGCTTTGGTACAACCCTGATACCGAACAGAGCTCCTTACAGGAAGTATCAGCTTTTGCACAAAAAATAAAACAGCAAAACCTGAAAATCTTATTATCGATTCATTATTCAGACACCTGGGCCGATCCCGGGCAACAGGCGCCACCAAAAACCTGGGCCGGACTTACAACTGCCAGCCTTTCTGACAGCATATACAATTACACAAAAAGGGTAGTCAATTTAATTAAGCCAGACTATATACAAATTGGAAATGAAATCAATAGCGGCTTTGTTTGGGAAACCGGGAGGCTGACAAATACAGCATCTTTTATCACTTTACTGAAATCCGGGATCAGGGCCGTAAGGGAAAACAACATTAATACCAGGATAATTTTACATTATGCTGGTACAATCGGAGCAAAAGATTTCTATTCATTACTGAAAATAAATACTGTTGACTACGACATTGTTGGATTATCCTACTACCCTATCTGGCATGGCAAAAACCTTAGCCTCCTCCAAACCACAATGACGGAACTGAATGCTCTTACCCAAAAACCAATAATAATCGCTGAAACTGCATATCCTTTTACACTGGAATGGAATGATTATACCAATAATATACTCGGGCTTCCTTCGCAGATTATGACCGAATATCCGGCCACACCTGCAGGCCAACTTTCATTTATGCAGGCACTGATATTTCGAATTAAAAATAGCCCAGGTGGAGCCGGTTTTTGCTATTGGGGAGGTGAATGGGTTGCCTATAAAGGCAATACTTCGTCGTCAGGTTCGCCCTGGGAGAACCAGGCCCTGTTTAATTTCAGCAATAAAGCATTGCCTGTCCTGGAAGCATTCCAAAAATGACAAGCTTATTTTTTCAGGATGTTATCTTAAATCAACAGTATCCTATATACTCGCCCTGCCAAGGCGATCATTGATAGCTCTTCCGATTCCTTCATCAGGGAATTTTTCCGCCAGGATAATATCCGTCTCCAGTTTATCCAGCTCACGTAAGGCAGAGAAGAGGTTACTGGCCGCCTCACGAAGGTTGCCGGATGAAGAAAGAACAAAATTGTAGGTAACATCTTCATATGCACGGTTCAAAGAAATCACAGCGATCTTTTTACCATGATGTGCTTTTATTATTTCCTGAACATTCCCCACCATTAAAGGCGTTGAAGGTGCATAGTGACTTTTCAACTGGCCTGGGGTTTCCGGCTGTTTATGCAATAATGAAAGACGGGGTTCCTTGCCGGATACTTTTCGGATATCCTCTACCGTTATACCTCCCAGCCTGTAAATTATAATTTCACCCTCAGTGAAACCCACAATGGTTGATTCAAGTCCAACTGAACAGGGGCCTCCATCCAGGATATATGGAATCCTGCCACCGAGCCCTTCCATTACATGTAAAGCCGTAACAGGGCTAACATATCCAAAAGGGTTTGCGCTGGGCGCCGCCAATGGAAAATCAAGCAGGTGCAGAAGTGCCAATGTCATGGGGTGAGCAGGTATCCTGATCACCACTTTATCGCTTCCGGCAGTAACCAGGTCACTTACGAGGGAGGATTTTGGGAGTAAAAAACTGACCGGACCAGGAGAAAAATGTTCAGCCAGCAATAATGCATCATCAGGCATTTCTGAAACATAACTACCGGCGTGGTGTATATCAGGCAGGTGCAGGATCAGTGGATTAAACCTGGGTCTTTGCTTGGCTTCATAAATTTTAAGTACAGCTTCACTGTTCAGTGCATTCCCGGCCAATCCATATACCGTTTCCGTGGGTATAGCCACCAGTTCTGCGTTGCGAAGCAGGGTGGCTGCATATTCAATATCTGTGCCGATGGTTGTCGTCATGCTTTGCAAAGAACCGAAATTCAGGCAAGACATAGAAGGAAAAATACCATGTAGTTAATTACCTGTTTGAATGGCCCGGTTGAGGATCGATTTATCACCTGTCATTTCCCAATAAATGAGAGACATCGGAATGATACCTTTACGAAGAAATTCATCCATAAAAGACTTCATCACAAAACTCCCCTCCCGTTGGCGGGAATACTCGGCAATCAGCCTGTCAATTTCTAATTTTCCGGTTACATAACTGGCTTCATAACCGGGTTGCTGAAGGTAAAAATGCTCTTCCCACTGTATGGTTTCTCCATCTGAAGGCAATAACCCCCAGGGTACCCATTTTGAGGCGTATTTAGTTGCTTCATCAAAATTCATTTCCTGGCCGTGCTGGTACAACCCACCCAACCCCCTTGCAGCGCGCTCCGCAAGCATGATCCATACCAGTTCCTCTGCCCTTGGCTTATCCGCATATAGGCCGGCCTGCCACATCAGTTCTTCCATAGCGGTGGCCAGGCCCTCGGCCCTGCTGTCAAAAATATTATAGAGCAATGGTTTTTGCCTGATGGGACTTTCCACAGGCTCAAGTGAATTCATCGCCTTATCGATCCAGTGAAACTGGTGACTGCGCATGGGCATGGGGTTACGGTAGTCTATCTCCGCAAAGAAACCACGCAATCCGTCAGAAGGCTGGAATTTCCCTACCTGTTCCATCATTGCAGGTTCCATATAGTCCTTGACGGTTAATATCTCATTACCCGCTAAAAATCCCATAAACTCCCTGACACCCCTGTGCATGATGGTATCGTAGTCGGTTGCGTTGCCGATCCTTTCAAGCCGCGGCAATTTTCGGTTACGGTGTTCCGTTAGCCTTAAGGCAGCATGTGATCTCGCAAGTTCCCTTTCCAGCAATATCTTATAGTCATCGTAACCGTATGGCATAAGATGAACATTCCGCAGGTTCCAGTTATAATTTTCCTTCCCTACCCCGGATATGCCGTTTTTCTTTCCGGATTGTTCCGTTAACCATGCAGCAAACTGGTCAGATGCTTTTTTAGCCTCAAGCGAAGCATGTCCAAGGTCAGGAAAGGCTAATCCTATGGACTTTGAAAATGCTTCAAGGTCATGGCTTTGCTGTTTGATGCTTTCTATCCCCCTTATCCAAAGATCCCTGGCATTGCCAGTGAGATTGACTTTCGCTGATTCAAAAACTGCCGGCACCTTTCTGAGCCTTGCAGCAATTTCTGCAGCATCATTCAAAGAAAGGGGTTTTCTATATTGGGGAAGTTCAATGGCCCCATAAATACCGGGCCCTTCCCTTTCAGGAACATCAGAAGGTGAAGGATAAAACCATACGTAAAATGCCGGATCCCGGACCCATGGCTGCACCACCCTGTGGTCAAAATCAAGGCCATTCATTTCGGCCCATACCAGGTACCAGTCCACCTGGTGTTTAACCGGCCATCCGCTGGTATCAATAGCCGCCAGTTTAGCCTGCCAGTCAGATAAACCGGCATACTGTTTTTTCATCGCTTCGGGTGAATAATCCGGAATGCCGCTATTCATAATTGGTGCCTGGAAGGCCCTCCATTCATTAAACAGTCCGACAAGATCCTCATACTTTGAACCGGTAAACTTTTTCGCTTCTTCTTTCTGCCGGCATGAAAAAACGGTAAAGACAATAAGCAGGAAGAGTAAATTTCGTGTATTCATCAATGTTATAACATGTTAGTGTTCGGTGTGAGATTCTGTATCAATCTTTTCCCCACAATGAGGACATATGATATGATGCCCTTTCTTCCCTTTCCGCACCTCTTCCAGGAATCCGGCTGTAATAATACCTGCGGGCAGGGCAAAAAGAGCCACCCCCGTCATCAAAATGATACCAGTAAGCAGTCTGCCGATGGCAGTAATGGGATAGATATCACCATATCCGGTGGTGGTAAGCGTTACAACCGACCAGTAGAGCGTGGTAGGAATGCTTGTGAATTTTTCCGGCTGGGCATTATGTTCAGCAAAAAACATGAGGCAGGCTGAAATGATGATCAATCCGCTTGTCAGCACCAGTGCAATCATCAATTCCTGGAACCTGCTCCGGAAAATATTTCCGATCACCTGGGTCGCTTTCATGTAGCTGGTTAGCCGGAATATCCTGAGTAAACGAAGCAGGCGCAATAACCTAAGTTCCCGCAGGTCAAACTTCCATACACTGCTGAGATAAAAAGGCAGGATAGCTGCCAGGTCAATCAGTGCTTCCCAGCTAAACATATATTTGAGCCTTCCCCAGAACCAATGCTGGTATTTCTGTTCATGGGTGCAGCTCCAAACCCGAAGGATATACTCTATGGAAAAGATGGCAACAGAAAAATAGTCAAAGGCATCAAAAAATGGTTTATAATTTTTATAAATGGCAGGTTCTGTTTCCAGCATTACAGCGATGAGATTCAGCAGGATCAGAATGATCAGAAAGCCATTCAGGAGTTTATCCCATCGGGTATCCCCTTCGGTGGGATGCAGCAAAATATGGACATGCTTTTTAACCTTATGGTACATGGCAGTTAGTATGCAGGAAATATAAATAAAAAAAACCTAACGGCTGATTTTACCCTCCAATTCATCGAAAATAACCGTTTTGGATTTTGCAACATCCAAATCAGCCGGCTAATATGTAAATGCAGTAAAATTGTCATCCATAGAGAAAAGAAATAAAAATGAAAAGACCTGCATTGTTTTTACTGGCCATTTCGCTGTTAAGTGCTTCATGCCACAAAAAAATTCATAACCAACAAGCTTCAGCAATGACTGCAACAGAAACATTTGACAATACCCGGTGGAAACTGGTAAAGCTTCCCGGCATTGATTCACTTCCCGCGACTCCAGAAAGATGTATTCATCCAGTTTAATACATCAGACAGCTCATTCAGGGGTCATGCCGGTTGTAACAATATGACCGGCAGGTATTCAATGGATGGAAACAGGCTTACCATTGGTCCGGCTGCCATGACAAGAATGATGTGCCCTGAACCAAATATGAAGGTAGAAAACCTGGTAGCAAAGGTCATTAGCGCCACAAATAATTACCTGATCAAAGGGGGACGTCTTGAATTAAGAAAAGACAATGAAGTTTTGGCGGAATTTGAAGCGCTTTACCTGAAATAATGGGCGAAGGGATTATACAAAAGCAGGATTCATCCTGCTTTTTTTGTTTTTTTGAAGGATGAAAATTAAAACCATTGGCTTTTTATTCCCGATTTTATTTCTGGCAATACATGGATTTTCACAATCGCTCAAAACAGGCTTTGACCCAAAGGAATACAATGACCTGCTGCTGCTGGCCGAGCTGCAATATTTTAATAAGGATACTGTTATTTCTCACTACAACCTGGAATACCGTTCTCCTGAAATGGGCCTCAAAAACAAATGGGATTTGTGGCTTCGTGATGACCAGGTGGGGATTATCAGTATCCGGGGAACCGTGCAGGATTTGTCGAGCTGGCTGGCAAATTTTTATTCCGTCATGGTTCCGGCAAAAGGCAGCATCCAGGTAAACGACAGCAGTATTTTTAATTACCAGTTGGCAGAAAATCCTTTGGCTGCTGTCCATACCGGCTGGACGATCGGACTGGCCCACCTTGGGCCCGATATCGTTCAAAAAATAAAACAATTATACAGTGAAAAAAAAGTCAGGGATTTTATCATATTTGGCCATAGCCAGGGTGGAGCCCTGGCATTCCTGGCTACATCCCACCTTTATTACCTGCAAAAGAAAGGGGATTTGCCAAAGGATTTTTCCTTTAAATCTTATTGCAGTGCCGCACCGAAACCAGGGAACCTCTATTATGCCTATGACTATGACTTTATTACCCGCGGGTCACGGGCATTTACCGTTGTAAATTCAGATGACTGGGTGCCCGAAACTCCTTTTTCGGTCCAAACCCTGGAAGATTTAAACAATATCAATCCCTTTTTAAATGTGAATGCCGTTTTTGCAAAACAAAAAATGCTTGCCAGGTGGTACCTTAAAGGCATGTATAACAAAATGGATAATGCCAGCAAAAAAGCCCGTAACCGGTATGAAAAATACCTTGGCAAAAAGCTTTACCCGATGGTGAAAAAAAGCCTTCCCCAACTTAAAGAGCCTGAATATGCAGGGACGATGAATTATATGCGGGCAGGCATTCCCGTTATACTACAAACGGATTCTTCATATCATGAAAAATTCAATGGAACCAATGAAAACATCTGGATACATCACGGACTGATACCATACAAATACCTCGTTTCAAAAATTTACACTGATTCCACTGAGACTGTATTATCGGGTAATTAAAAAACACCGGCGCAGCAGTCGCCTTCGAAATCAACTGGCGTGGTGGCGGGTAATCCCCTGCCGGCAGGCAGGGCAATTCGTGATCCCTTAGTCACCGAAGGCGCAGCCAAAGATGACTGCAATTTTAGTCAAGTAACGTAACTTTAAGACATGCCAACACAACGCCGTCCGCAGGTAGACAGACTGGTCCTGAAATTCAATGGGGAACCTGCAAATTTTGTTTTCCGCACCATGGAGGAAATCGAAGGCTACCAGAAATCATCCGTCAAGGCAACCCCGCCTCACCGCCATAATTATTATACCATTATCTGGGTTAAAAAAGGCAAGGGAACCCATTTCATCGACTTCAGGAAATATGATGTCAAGGCCGATACCATTTATTTCCTGACGCCTGAACAGGTACATGACCTGCAATTGGAAAAAGGTGCCCGTGGTTATGTATTGTTGTTTACCCCTGACTTTACCATGGAGTATGGACTATCCCTGCAATTCATTGAAAACACAGGATTCTTTTTCAGGTGCGATGACCTTGCTCCTTTTCATATACCTCATGGTATGGATTCCTCCAACCTGGAACACCTTGTTCATCATATAAGGGATGAGTTTACCGGGGCGTCCAACTATTACCTGGATGCCATCGGATCCTGGCTCAAACTTTTCCTGCTCGAATGCAAGCGCTTATCCATGCAGGTAAACCAGGCTCCCGAGCCAAGAACCGGAACCCGGGCTGTGCTTGTCAAACAATTCCGTGACCTGCTTGAAAATCATTATAACAAATGGCATAAAGTGGCAGATTATGCAAGGGAACTTCATATAACTCCAAACTACCTGAATGAAGTATTGTCTGTTGAGACCGGAACCTCCGCAAAGGACTTTATCCTTGACCGCATCATGCTGGAAGCAAAACGATATGCGGGTTTTGCCGAATTAAGTGCCAAAGAGGTAGCCTATACCCTTGGATTTGAGGACCCAAGCCACTTCAGCAAGTTGTTCCGGCAGCACCAGGGTAAGAGTTTTACCGACTTCAGGGAAGAAACCCGTAAAAAATACCAGTAAGCCCTTCCTTTATCAATTGCCTGCACTGAACATATGGTCTAATTTTGTTGTTTAAACATCAAATATTAACACATATGTCAACATTAACAGCACCAGAACAAACATCAACTACCACGTGGAGCATTGACGCATTCCACAGCGAAATCCATTTCAAAGTGAAACATCTTGTAATTACCACCGTTACAGGAAAATTCAGGAATTTCAGTGGTAAAGTAGAATCTGCCAATGAAGATTTCTCCAATGCCAGTATTGAATTTACCGCAGATGTGAACAGCATTGACACCGGGGCGGAAGCCAGGGATACCCATCTTAAAAGTCCTGATTTCTTTGATGCTGAAAAATATCCTGCATTATCATTTAAGAGCAAAGCCTTCACTAAAAAAGGTGATGATTATATATTGACCGGTGATCTTACGATCCGGGATGTCACCCGCCAGGTTGAACTGAGCGCAGAATTTGCAGGTGTTACCAAAGATCCGTTCTATGGCAAAACAAAAGCAGGTTTTGAACTTAACGGGAAAATCAACCGTAAGGACTTTGGCCTGGTATGGGGTGCATTAACGGAAACAGGCGGTGCCGTAGTAAGTGATGAGGTAAAGTTGCATGCCAATATCCAGATCGACAGGGTTGATGCTTAATAGCAGCCATCCCTTTTTAAGAACTAATTCTGATTAGAGCCAATAGCGGCATTACCATGGAAAGCAGCCATAACATACTAAAGGCTGCTTTCCCGGTATTGCCCAAAATAACTTCATCTTCAGGAGATTCGGTATGCTCTTCTCCCATCCCTTCATGTCCCTTTTTTTTCCAGATGAGGCTTATCCTCATCAACAGAAATACATCGATCAGTAAAAGCGCATAATTTTTTGTTCCCCAGGCCAGCAGTGCGATAGCCAGCGAAGAAAACACAATAAAAATGGTCTGCACTATCTTGTTAGACCTGAAAAAAAGTGTTTCCAGCATTTGTCCCCCGTCTAAAGGTGAAACCGGCAGCAGGTTAAACACGTTCAAAAAAATAAACATCAGCGCCAGCTGGTAATACATATACTCGTGATTCCTGGAGAAGATCATGCCGCAGATCATTCCGATAAGGATTCCCGGTAAAGGTCCTGCCATAAGTACAACCATTTTTTTTACCGGGTGAATATGTGCAGGTTGCCCGGAAACGAAGGCGCCCAGCAATGGGATAAACAGCATTTTCACATTGCCATAACCATACATCTTCATGGCAATATAATGCCCTGATTCGTGGATAACAATAACCACAACAAGCAGGAGTATACTTTTCAGATCATGGAAAAGAAGATAATATATGCCCACATACAAAAGCAGGCTGACCAGGGTCCTGAGTAAAGGATTGTTTGGGAGACCCTGCATTACTGATACCTGTTGATCACAGCAACCAGGTCTTCACTGCTGATGATGCCTTGCTTGCGCCAGACTTCCTGCCCTTCCTTATAAATAATAAATGTTGGCAGGGCTTCCACTTTCCAGGTATTCATGAGGGCAGTATTAGCGCCACCATCAACGAATTTAACGGAGACTTTATCCTGCATATTCTTTTTGATGTCATCAATTACCGGTTCCATTTTTTTACAGGGCGGGCACCATGATGCACCAAAATCAATCATCACCAGTTTCGCAGATTTCGCAAGATCAAGGTATTGCTCATTGGTTAGCACGTTCTCCTCTGTAAGTCCCTCAACTGGTTTTCCGGCTTTTTTCCATGCAGTAATTCCACCTTCCAGGTTCACAACGTTAAATCCTTTCTTGCTCAATGCATTTGCAGCCGCGGCAGACCTGCCACCGGTAAGGCAATACACATAAATAGTCTTGCTTTTATCCAGGTACTGTGTACGGTCATTGAACTGGTCGCGGTTCATCCAGTCGGCCTGGAAAGCATTTTTAATATGTCCTGTATTAAATTCCTCCGCTGTCCTTACGTCCAGTACAATAGCATTAGTATCTTTTAATTTCTTTTCAATCTCCTCTGCGGGAAGGGTATTTTGCGCCTGGTTGCTGCAACTGATCATTGCGTTGAAAGACAGCAGGAAAAATAATGCTTTTTTCATGCCTGCAATTTACAAAGAAGGAATGGAATAAGGGGAAGATGAATGATATGATTAACCGACTTTTGTATTTTTCACATCCAATGGAAATCATCGGACCGGGGCATCGCGCTGAACACGTCATTAAAGGCCTGCGGGGGCATGGCCATTTTCCTCCTGTCGAGGTGTATCCATGAACCATCTACATTAATCACGGCTGATAATTCACCATTGCGGTGGATGTGGTGCCGGATTGACCATCGTAAAAAATTGGGCCTGGCTTTGGTGATCTGCATATCAATTTCAACCTTGTCTCCAAACCTGATTTCCTTTCTGAAAATACATTCTTCCCGTAAAAGGATGGGGCCAAGCCGGTGTGCGTGTAGTTCATGCGGAGTGATTCCATTTTCCACAAAGTAACACATCCTGATATATGCCCCCAGGTCATAGAACTTTGAATGCGTCATATGAAAATTGGGATCAAGATCTGCCCATCGGACCTCTATTGATTTGAGGTAAGGATCCATTAAAGAAAGTTAAACAATCCGCTTCACGGTTTTGTAAAAATATCCGGGAAACGGACGGTTGAATTATTTCGCGTTATATAAAAGCTCGTAATATTCATGTGCCATCCTGTTTGAATCAAACTGGAACCTGACATCCGTCATTCCATTCTTCATCACCTGTCTCCAGGTTTCCGGTGCATCATAATATGATGGAAGAATCTGGTTTTCGAGAATATCATAAATCTGTTCCAGGTCATATTCGTCCTGTTCATGAACGTGCATTTTTTCATAATCCACCGGGGGAACAACAAACCCGTTATTACCATGATTGATAAATTCCACAATCCATCCGTCATTGGTGGAAAAATTCACTGCACCATTCATGGCAGCCGTCATTCCACTTGTTCCTGATGCTTCACGGGGAACACGTGGATTGTTCAGCCATAGATCCGCAGCCTGTTTGAGGCGTTTGCTGAGATGAAGTTCATAGCCCACGCAAACCGCAACATTGGGATAATCCTTGCTAAGGTGCACCAGGTGATTAAAATCACTGATGGCAGGATAGTCAACAGGATATGGCTTTCCGGCCCAGATAATCTGAACAGGGTATTTCTTGTTGCTTAATAATGCTTCAAATCTTTTTTTATCACGGGTGATCAGTTCAGCCCTTTTATAACCGGCGAAACGCCTTGCCCAAACGATCGTCAGCACATCGGGATCCATTAATTTCCCGGTCTGGTCAGCAACAAGGTCAAATGCCCTTTTCTTAAGGTATCGTTTGCGATCAATAAAACGCTCTTCATTATGTTCATCCATCGCGAAATACAATTGCTTATCGGCCCAGTATTTCCAGTTTTGTGAATTTGTGATATGAATAATATTTGCCGTGTCCGGATGCTTATTCCACATTTTGCGGCTCACATGACCATGCAATTCTGAAACTGCATTGGACAGTCTTGCGAAACGAAGAGCGACCAGTGAATGGTTAAACTGATCATCATGCAGGCCCGTCATCTTTTTTACTTCATCGATACTGTAACCATTGAAATATGACATCTTGTGGCACAGGTGGATATCATGCTTTTCATTTCCTGCTTCTTCCGGGGTATGTGTAGTGAATACCAGCCTTTTCCTTAGTTCTTCCCTGCTGCCGAATTTTTTTAACAGGTAAAACACCGCCGAAACCGCATGTGCTTCATTCATATGGTATACATCGGGCTCGAATTTCAGCAGGTCAACCAGTTTCGCGCCGCCAATACCCAGAAGGATAAATTGGGCCACTTTAGTAGCCACATTGGCATCATAAAGCCGGTGCGTGATCGTCTGGGAAACATAATCGTTTTCCGGAACATCCGTACTCAGCAGGAATAAAGGTGCGCTATTGAATGTATTGGGGTTCAGGTACCAGACTTTCACCCATACCGGGGCATCATGGATGGCGATCTCGAATTTAATGCCGGTGTCTTCCAGGAAATTATAAATCTTTTCGTTCCACTGCACCTGGAGTGTCTGGTCCTGGTTCCTGGCCTGGTCGTAATAACCGTATTTCCACAGAATGCCTATTCCGATAAGGTTCTGTTTGAGTTCAAATGCACTCCTAAGGTGAGAACCAGCGAGAAAACCCAATCCTCCGCTATAAATTTTCAGCGGCTGGTGAATGGCAAACTCCATGGAGAAATATGCTGCCTTTGTGGTGTACCGGGAATCTATGGGATAGGGTACGTTGTAATGACTGAAATTTGTCATATAACGATTGCTTGCTTTAAATTATGAGGGCGCAATATAAACGGAAAAAAGGAATTCAGATTGTAGCAGGGTAAAAATGAAGCAAATGCAGCCCGGATAAGCCTTACGGATTGGCGGATTGGCGGATTGGCGGATGGCGGATTACGGATTACGGATTGCGGATTGCGGATTACGGATTAAACTGAGAAATATGCCTAAAGTCTCCAGTCTCCAGTCTCTAGTCTATTTTTTAGTCGCAGGCGCTGGCTTTTTCACGACCGGCTTGGCTTTAACCACTTTTTTGGGATAGCTGCCCTCAAAAAAACAGCGGATACCGCGGTAATTGCCGCATCCTTGTAATTCCCTGATACTCACCTGTTTACTAGTAAAAGTGAACTCCAGGGAACAAGGATCCCCTGATGCGGAATAAAGAACTGTATTTGGCTTTATTATGGATGCCTCACCCTTTATCTCTCCGGTACATTCTCCATTATTCTTTTCAAAATGGATAAAAAAGAGGACCCTTCCCGGTTTTGATCCGTCCCTGATGCTGACCAGGTTCTTTTTATCCTTGATATAATCCCCGGAAAGCTTATTCGTCCTGGCCAGTGAATCTATCGGGTTAAATACCTCTTTAACCTGGAGTTCTTCATTGGATTCCGTGAGTATCAGGGTAAAAGTCCCTGAAGTATTGTACACAAAAACACTCTTATTATAATAATTCTGGCCATCGGAAGCCCGCCTGGTTTTGTTCCTGGTGATGGTAAATTTTTTATCCAGTCCGCCCTGGAAATGAGTATTCCTGTCGGTACTATTCGTAACCACCAGCATGCCCGCCTTGTAAATATTTCCTTTATCGAAGCAGACAATATACCCCGCCTGCTTTGCAGGTGTGGCCGCTTTTATAATGAGGTATTGATCTTCATTCTTGTCCACAGCCCTCCCTATCAGGTAATACTTTGGTTTCACACCCCGGCCAAATTCTTTACTGAACACAGAATCAGGAACAAATTCCTTTAGCAATTTGGGGGAGATAAGTGCAGAATCACTCAGCTTATTATTGATTGTCGTATCTGCAAGAACAATGGGCAGGTCAATAAGAGGGAACGACTCTACAAACTCGTCCGCTGTGACGGCCTCTTCACCACTTAGCATTTTCTTCCTGCCCTTGCAGGACCAGATGACAACACAGCATAACAATAACCAAAACAGGCGATTCATGGAATCAAGATAGAAAAAAAGGCTGAATGGCCGCTATTCCCGGATATTATATCCTCAAGTTTTAAAAGTATATTAACCTGGGACCGGCTTTACGGAAATAACGACTGTAGTAATGTGTATTTGATATATATACTTCCAGCACTTACATTTGTAGCCCTGAAAACCATTAACCAAATCAATCATAATGCCAGCAAAAATCAAAGTTGCCAATCCTGTTGTTGAACTGGATGGTGATGAAATGACACGGATCATCTGGACCTTTATCAAGCAAAAACTGATCCTCCCCTACCTGGATATAGATATTAAATATTATGACCTGGGGGTGGAATACCGGGACCAGACCAATGACCAGGTTACTGTTGATGCGGCAAATGCCATCCGGCAGTATGGCGTAGGCATTAAATGTGCCACCATTACCCCGGATGAAGAAAGGGTAAAGGAATTCAACCTGAAACAAATGTGGAAGAGTCCGAATGGCACCATTCGCAATATCCTTGATGGCACAGTATTCCGTGAACCCATCGTGATTAAAAATATTCCCCGGCTGGTGACTACCTGGGATAAACCCATCATTGTGGGACGTCATGCCTTCGGTGACCAATACCGGGCAACGGATTTTGTTGTGCCCGGCAAAGGAAAACTTACCATAAAATTTGAAGGGGAAGACGGCAAGGTAATTGAACATGAAGTATACCAGTATAAGGGTGGCGGTGTTGCACTGGCCATGTACAATACAGACGAAAGTATTCGCGGTTTTGCCCGCAGTTGCATGAATATGGCATTGCAGAAAGCATGGCCATTATACCTGAGCACCAAGAATACCATCCTGAAAAAATATGACGGGCGATTCAAGGATATTTTCCAGGAAGTTTTTGATGCCGAATTTGCAACCCGCTTTAAAGAAGCCGGCATCACATATGAACATCGACTGATTGATGATATGGTGGCCAGTGCAATGAAATGGAATGGTGCGTTTATATGGGCCTGTAAAAATTATGATGGTGATGTGCAAAGTGATTCCGTTGCACAGGGATATGGATCACTCGGACTGATGACTTCCGTTTTGGTTACGCCTGATGGAAATACCATGGAAGCAGAAGCCGCCCACGGAACCGTGACAAGGCATTTCCGTGAACACCAGAAAGGAAGGCCTACAAGTACTAACCCGATTGCTTCCATTTTTGCATGGACCAGGGGACTGGCTTTCCGTGGAAAACTGGATGGTAACCAGGCTCTGATTGATTTTGCCAATGCACTGGAAGCCGTTTGTATTGAAACGGTGGAAAGCGGCAAGATGACCAAGGACCTCGCGGTTTGTATTCATGGCAATAAAGTAAACCATGGAGATCATTATCTCTATACAGAAGAATTCCTGGATGCGATTGATGATAACCTGAAGAAGAAACTGGGGTAAAATATATCCTCGCATTAGCAAGGCATGTTTCAAAAAGCAGCTAACTAAAAACCGAAACAAAAGTTTCGCTTTTTTTAATTGTCTATCAGGGGGTCAGTAATCATCTCACATGTCAACCGATAGCAGTTCGATTAACTCCTTAGAAATTCCACAGGCGGGATATATTAAATCCGATCTGGAACTGTCCTTTCGTGTAGTCGTTCTGGTTATAAAAATTATTATACTGGGGTACTATGTAATAGTAGTTGCCGAAAATCACCTGGAAATCATGTGAACTGGTATTTATTTCCAAACCGGCACTGATGTTCGGGTGGGGGTTATTTGTCAGATGCTCTGTCAATGGCTGGTCATAATTTAACAGGATTGACAAGGAATTGGTAACCCTGTACCTTCCCATAAACGCAATAGCAAAATGAAGGTTATCCATTTTCGGCTGAACTTCCCCCTTCTCATCAATATATCCTTCTACGTTATTGAAATATGTTGCACTGGGGGATACCTGAAGTGCTATTTTTTCAGAAAATTTCCTGGCTATAATCAGTTGGGTGAAATATGAGATCCGGTCAACATCATCTGAAAAATATTCACCTGACCTGCAATCTATGGCCATGTTTCCATATGCTGTTAAGCTGACAGGCCAGCCACCAGACTTAGCCTGTTTAACGATGGCATACTTCACATTAAAATCCAGCAGGTAATTATATTTGGTTAAACCAACTCCCAGCTGAAGCTTATCAACAGGAACATAATTCAATCCCAGCCTGATATTCGACGGTGCAAACATGCCAAAGAAATCTTTAAATCCATTATTGACGGTTCCGAACTTATGCTGCAGCATAAATTCAAAGGTACCCTTGATAGGTACCATTACGGTTTGGTTTTCGAGGATCAGGTTTCCCCCGAAAGTATTTTTGACAAAGGATTTATTTTTCGCAGCAGGTGCGGTACTGTCCTCCTGTGCCATAACCCCGTTAACTCCAAACAAACCCATGGTCATCAGCCATAAGATGGCCAGGCGAATGGAAAAGAATTTTATTTTATCTGACTTTTTCATAATTCTTGTGTTTAGTTGTTTTTGGCACCTTGCGTTATCCATGCCAGAGTAAGTCCGTTAATATTTGAAGGATTGTTGGGGGCGCTTAAAGGCATTGCGGGAGTCTTTTTACCGGTAAGCCATAAATAGAGTAAACTGTTCCCCGGATCGGAAACATTATAATAATTCCCGAGGGTAAGCGACCCATATGCATTATCGGCGCTCAGATCAGGAGCAATGCCTCCTTTATTATGACAACCGATTGTATTGCAACTTGAATTAAAAATGGGAACCATTTGTTTGGAAAAACTCACAGGTTCGGTTACCTCTTCCTCACTGTTCAGGTAAACTGTGGTATCCTTGGCGCAACCAGCAATGAGTAATAACAAAAACAGACCCATCACACTTGCCGATCTTTTCATTGTTGACATGATCGATATTTTTTGTATGAATAAAGAACAGCTATGGGCTATTTTTGGAATTTCAATACCAAGCCTGGTTTGATCGCGTGCTGGTAGTTTGATTTGTTCCAGATGGCCACACCAAATGGCTGATCTGCCAATCCGGTAAAGTCTATATCCTGTTTCAGATTATCAGTTGTTTTAATTGCACGTTTGTATTCATAAACCCATCCTGAACCAGTATAATTAACCGCCAGACTGATGTCTGCACGACCATTTTTCACCGGGGAAACAATAACACCGGAAAAAGATTTTGCAGCAGTAGGACCGGTTACAGCGTCACCGGTTCTTTGATAATCGCTACCTACTGTGGGATCAATGGTTCCGCCGTTATAGCTGAGAACCCCTGCAGAACTTACACCTGTAACCCTGACTGCAGCTCCTGATGCAGTATCTGCAACAGTAATAAAATCTTTAGTTGAACCGGGGGTTACATACCATGGAACCGTAACGCTGGCGCCGGTACCGTCTAGTTTTAAAGTCTGCCTATTATTGACGGAACCCTGTGTTGCATCTGAGGAATAAGTTGGTGGGTAAGGCCAGGTTGCTGATGCACCTGTTATAACCTGATCATCAAACTTGCGGCCATTGCCCGAACCTCCCACTAGACTTGTAACTGCCGGACCGCCTGCCCAATCCTGGTAATTGTCATCCACATTACCGAACAAAAATCCCCTGTTTGGGTGTAACCACCACTGATCAATTTTCTCATACTGGCCATTGGTATAGTGATTGCCACTACCGGCATTAGATTTCGGCGTTGGCGTTGCTGTGGAATAATCCATATAAGGCGTGAATACATGGCAACTGGCATAGCAGGTCTGTGTAACGAACTTCGGTGTTGAATTATCTACATTCCAAAGCATGGCAAATTTATCTTCACCAAATCCTTCTCTAGTCAAGACGCCGCTTGCATTCAAAGTCCTTGATGTTGATTCCTGGGCCCAACCGGTCTTACCGGCTACATTATTTGCAGGATTGAAATACCAGGGAGCAGATTTTATACTTCTGTCAACATCAAGAATTTCAGCCAAAAAGTATATGTACTGATCATCATACATTGAACGCAATGTTCCAATATATTTCTGACCGATGTACCCTGTAAAAAGATTATTGCCAGGATCCGGAACCGCTGCTTCGAAGTCCAATTTTCGTGCACTTTCCCATGAGGCATCAATAGTACCGTCAATTCCCGGGGCAGTGGTTGCTTTCAATGATAATAATTCAGTTTCATTATTAGCAGAAGTTGTACCGCCGATAACCGTATCGGTTTTAGTACAACTAACGATGAGTCCAACGAATGTTACCAGGATTGCGGCAACCCAAAACAGTTTACTTCGCAGCAGGTTCATAAAAGTTATTTTTAAGTGAAGATTTAAAAGAGCAGAAATGATTGTGACAAAACTATGACATCAGGTAAAGGGTAATATTGACCACAATCATCTTATGTAACTATAGTCACCATTTTTTCATGATCTAAATCATAAAATGAGAAGACTTTACAGGAACCTGATAAGACTTAATAAAATAAACCCTGGATGGAAATGCAAATTCGAAGAGTATAATAATTTACATAAAAAGCCGGATGATAAAGTATCATCCGGCTTATTGTATTTCTGAACTGGGTGGACCGCACTGGGCTCGAACCAGTGACCCCCACGTTGTCGACGTGGTGCTCTGAACCAACTGAGCTAGCGATCCGGGATGGCAAATTTACAATCTTGATCCGATCGGATAAACTATTTTCATAAAATATATCTTTGAGAGGTGATTAGAACCCTTTTAACGGCTGCTTTTATATTTTCTTTTGCGCATGTTTTCGGGCAAAAAATCAATAAAGATTACCGGATCCATATCAGGCGAACGGGACAGCCGGTTAATGTAGATGGCAAAACTGATGACATAGCCTGGCAAACGGCAGAAATGGCCGATAGTTTTTTCATGATGACGCCCATGGACACCAGCAAATCTACAGCCCGGACTACGGTTCAGTTTTGTTACGATGAAAAAAATCTATATATCGTTGCCGTTTGTTATAAACCCATTCCCGGTGAAAATATGGTAGAATCCCTGCGCAGGGATTTCAATTTTGGGAAAAATGATAATTTCATCTTCTTCCTCGATACTTTCGATGACCTCACCAGCGGATTAAGCTTTGGTGCCAATGCAGAAGGTGCTCAATGGGATGGAATGATGTATGAAGGTGGTAAAATGGATCTTAACTGGGATAACAAATGGATATCATTTGTTAAAAATGATGAAGATAAATATGTTTTTGAGGCGGCCATTCCCTTCCAGACCCTGAGGTATAAAAAAGGAATCCGGGAATGGGGACTCAACCTTAGCCGTAATGATCTCAAATTACCTGAAAAATCCAGTTGGGCACCAGTGCCCCGGCAATTCCCTTCTGCTGCCCTGGCCTATACCGGAACCCTTGTATGGGATGAAGAACCTCCGCCACCGGGGAAAAACATTTCTATCATCCCGTATACATTAGGAAGTATGAGTAAGGATTATATCAAGGATGATCCTACCGAATTCCATGGTGAGATCGGCGGGGATATTAAAATTGGCGTTACTTCTTCCCTTAACCTTGATCTGACCATAAATCCTGATTTTTCACAGGTAGAAGTAGATCGCCAGGTGACAAACCTCGACAGGTTTGAATTATTTTTTCCGGAAAGACGACAATTCTTCCTGGAAAATGGGGACCTTTTCGCCAACTTCGGCTATGCGACCCTGAGACCGTTTTTCTCCCGAAGGATTGGACTGGAAGCCCCGATTATTGCGGGCGCAAGGTTCAGCGGAAAACTCAATAAGGATTGGCGGATCGGGGCCATGACCATGCAAACGGGCAAGGCAGAAGAATACGGACTCCCGGCCCAAAATTTTACCGTACTGGCATTGCAAAGAAGGTTGTTTGCCCGTTCCAATATAGGGATCATCGCAGTAAATAAACAATCGCCCGATGATTTTACAGATACCCTTCCCGGTAAGCCTGTCAGTGCATATAACCGCAATTTCGGATTTGAATATAACCTTGCTTCCTCCAATAATAAATGGACGGGGAAATTCATGATCTTAAAATCCTTTTCACCCAACGTCACTGGTAAGGACTGGGTGCATGCAGCCAACCTTCAATATTCGAGCAAAAGGTTGTTGGTGGGATGGCAGCAGGAATATGTAGGGATAAATTATTCTGCAGAAGTAGGTTATGTTCCGCGCAAAGGATATTACAAAATGAATCCTGCTGCATCTTATCTCTTTTTCCCTAAAAAAGGCAGGATACTTTCACACAGCATAGGATTCAACAGTATATATTACTTTGATGAACACTGGAAGAATATAGATAACCAGACTGTAATTCCATACACCATCACTTTACGAAACAGCACCACATTTACAATGCTGGCGCAGACCAACTATGTTTACCTGACCGCCCCGTTCGATCCAACGAATTCAGGTAAGGATACCCTGGCAAGGGGCACGGAACACTGGGCAAATACTATAGGGTTTGATTTTGTTTCCTCACCACAGAAAAAATTCACAGTAAATTTTACATCAAGAGTAGGGGGATATTATGCAAATGGCAACCGGTTAAGCTTAGGCGGAGAAATTAATTACAGGTTCCAGCCTTATGCCGTTCTCAGCCTTGCAGTTACATATACAGACCTGCGAATGCCGGCTCCGTGGAACAGAACAGAATTATGGATCGTAAGCCCGAGGGTGGATATAACATTTACGAATAACTTCTATTTTACCACTTTCTTCCAGTTCAATAACCAGGCAAAGAATATTAATATCAATACCAGGCTGCAATGGCGCTACCGCCCGGCTTCAGATATTTTCCTTGTGTTTACCGACAACTACTACCCCGATCCATTTGGCGTAAAAAACCGTGCGCTGGTACTTAAGTTTACGTACTGGTGGAACACATAGGAACGCTGCGCGTTAATTGGGAAATTGGGAAGTGTGGGAAATGTGGAAGTGGAATCGTTAATTAGAAAATTATTTTGTTAACTGTACTTCACTTCCTCATTCCACTTTCACACTTCACATTTCCAATTTGCCAATTAGCGCCGAAGGCGCTTCCTAGCGCCTCCGGCGCTCCTGCTCTTTTTTGATAAGTAAAAGTTCACGGCTTGTCTGTCCGGCTACGGATGAATTCTCCTGCGCCCGGCGCATCAGGTAAGGGACAACATCTTTTAAAGGGCCAAAGGGAAGGTACTTGCTGACACTGCATCCGGCTTTGGCAAGATTGAATGTTATATTATCGCTCATTCCATATAACTGCGAAAAATGCACATGGGGATGATGCAACGGAAGGCTTTTTTCCTGCAATAACCGTCGTAGCCAGCAGATTGCTTTGCTCATTATGTGAAGCCACGATAACCGATACCTTACCGATATGTTCTATACAATGTGTAACCGCCGCATTAAAATCACGGTCTGTTGATTCTTTATCAGGCTGAATGGGAGATGGATAATTTTTTTCTTTAGCCCGCTCCCTTTCTTTTTCCATATAAGCCCCACGTACCAGTTTTACACCCAGTACAAAATTTCTTTTTTCAGCCGCTTCAATGGAATCATCGAGAAAGGATAGCCTGTCGTGCCGGTATAATTGCAAAGTATTATATACAACCGCCTTTTGGGCATTAAACTGATCCATCATCAGCATAGTAAGTACATCAACAGGATCCTGTATCCAGGTTTCTTCAGCATCTACCAGCACGCCTATATTTTGTGAAGAAGCCACCGTGCAAATTTTTCTCATCCTGTCATGTACCCTTTGCCATTCCGCATTTTCTTCAGGGGTGAGTGTTTCAAGGGCTTTGGCAAATCGTTTCATCAGCGTGCCGGAATTTGCATCCACTGAATGATCAAGCTTTTCCAGCAAGCTGAACCTGGCAATGCCCGTTACCTTGATGCTCATGAAGGGAATATTAGGCTGGGTAGCCGCATAATTGATAACCCTGATAAATTCCTCACAGGCATGATCATAATTGTGTTCATCATCATCCCCGCCTTCCACCCCATAATCAAGAATTACCTGTACCCCGTATTCTCCCAGTTTCTTTGCTACCGGTGCAGTCTCTGCCAGTGTTTCCCCGCCAACAAACTGGGGGAATATGGTACTACGGATAAGCCATCCTACAGGAAGCCCGGCATTTATGGCCCATGGTGTAATCTTTGTTCCCCACTTTACCAGCGAGGGGTGACGCATAGCCGAAAAAAGAAAATTTGCCTTCCTGAGCTGGCTTTCCGTTTTATAGGCAAAGGCATTCTCAGTGTTATCGAAAGATATAGAGGTCATCGAGGATAATTAATCCGCTAATATAGGCAAATATAAAAATCGCAAAGGCTGCGTTAAATCATATGGCCTGATGATTAAAAGGCTGTAACACCATTTCAGAAACGACCCCTGACGCTGGTTGCTGGCATAAAAACCAGATCGCCCTGGCAGCCTCTTCAGACCTGATCATTTTATCCCTCTGCACACGAAGGTCAATATTATCCCAGAAAGGAGTATCTACTCCACCCAGGTAGATATTGGTGATCCTGATTTCCGTTCTTTTCAATTCTTCACGTATGCTTTGCATCATTCCCACCAGCCCGTATTTTCCGGCGCAATAAGCGGCTGCACCAGCCATCGGAACCTTGCCCAATACCCCCGGAATATTGATGATCAGTCCTTTTCCGGCTTTTTTCATGGCGGGTAAAAAAGTCTTCATCAACAGGAACGGTCCGGTGAGGTTCACCTGGATGGATCGCTGAAACTCTTCAAGTTGTAATTGTTCAATGGGTTTGATGATGCCAATACCTGAAGCATTGATAAGGATATCTATATGCGGAACCTGTTGATGAACCGCTTCCCCTAATACAGTGATAGAGTTTTCATCACCAAGGTCTGCATTGAATAATCTTTCCTGTGAAATCTGCAGGTTTGATCCTATCATATCTAATGCGGTTTTATTCCTTGCTGCTAAAAAGACCCGGGCACCACTTTGGACCAGTAAAGCAGCAAGGTGCTGCCCTATTCCGCCCGTGGCCCCGATAATCAGTATATTTTTATTGTTCAGTTTTTCCATACTTCATTTATTGTTTTAAACATTGCCTCTAAAAAATTGTTCTGATCATTACAGGTAAATAATTATTCCTGCCCCCAAAAAATTTATCTTCGTGGCCCTATTAGGATTTATGAAGATTACCCATACAGAGATTTACAAACTCACCATAAGCATGGAGCCCTTTGTCATCGCGACAGAGGTTTCCTATTTTACGCAGAATGTTTTTATCCGGATTCATACCGATAAAGGATTAACCGGTATGGGAGAATGTTCTGCATTCCCCATGCTGGTGGGTGAAACGCAGAATACCTGCTTCGAAGTAGCCAAAGATTTTGCCAGGATCACACTGCATAAGAATCCTTTGGAGATTGAGGAAAGAATGAATGAATTACACCAGTACATCGCTTTCAACAGTACTATCAAAAGCGCCTGGGACATGGCCCTTCACGACCTCGCAGCAAAGGATGCAGGCCTTCCGTTGTATGCTTTCCTCGGTGGAACGAAGAAGGATATTTTTACAGATCTCACTATAGGGATTGACGCTCCGGTTGCGATGGCAGAAAAAGCCAGGCAATTCATAAAGGATGGTGTTACCATCATCAAGGTTAAACTGGGTAAGAAAGGCCCTGAAGACGTGGAAAGGATAAGGCTGATCCGCGAAGCGGTTGGACCAGACATTACACTTCGTATCGATGCCAACCAGGGTTGGGATTACAATACTGCATTATCTACACTGCAGGCACTTGAACCATTTGATATCCAGTTCTGTGAGCAGCCGATTCCGCATCAGCTTGATCACCTGCTTCCTTCCTTGCGACAGCAATCCCCCATCGCGATCATGGCAGATGAAAGCGTTTTTGATCATTATGATGCGATCAGGCTGATGGAGGCAGGTGCCTGTGATTTTATCAATATCAAACTGGCTAAATCCGGCGGAATGATTGAAGCCAGGAAAATTGCCGATGAGGCAGAAAAAAGGGGAATTAAATGTATGCTTGGGGGAATGCTGGAAAGCAGGCTGGCGCTTACCGCCAAAGTGCATTTTGCGATGTCGCATCCTAACATACATTTTTATGACCTGGATACCTGCCTGCTGGGTCAACTTGAAGATCCTGTAACAGGCGGTGCTGTATACAATAATTTTCATCTTGAACTTCCTGAAGGCAATGGTATAGCCGCAGATATTGAAGAGGCATTCCTGGCCAGGTGCGAAAAAACGATTATCTAATTTTTTAAAGACAACAATAATGGTGACAAAGAATCCGGATGAAACGGTGGTGATCATGACAGAACTCGTACTTCCCAATGATACCAATCTTTATGGAAATCTTATGGGAGGCCGGCTGATGTACTGGATGGATATTGCAGCTGCGCTTTCCGCCAGCAAGCATTGCAATGCCCCGGTGGTGACTGCTTCGGTAGATAATATCTCATTTGAATCACCCATCAAACTGGGGAATGTGGTGCATATAGAAGCCAAGGTTACCCGGGCATTTACCACATCCATGGAAATTCACCTTAAAGTATGGGGAGAAGACCTTACCCACCAGTACCGGTATAAAAGCAATGAAGCCTATTATACTTTTGTGGCCCTGGATCCGAACAGGAAACCCAGGCCCGTACCCCAACTGGTACCCGTAACCGAAACAGAAATCAAATTGTTTGAAGGAGCCCTGAGACGAAGGCAGTTAAGGCTGATCCTTGGAGGTAAAATGAAACCAGATGATGCAGCAGAACTGAAGGCATTGTTTATTAAAGACTGATTAATCACCCGGCTTATAATCCACAGGCAGCATATTCGCCAGTCTTTCATATCCCCAGAATCCTCCATATTGAACAGAAAGTGGGATTTTCCAGGACACCATTGGCATCCAGGTAAGCGGGTGGTTCCAGCATGGTAATGGTAGTTTGAATGCCATTTTTCATGGAACCCGTTAACATCACTTTTTTTGCCAGGAAATATTTATAATACGGGTCCTTGTTATACTGTACAATAATGTCACCCTTCCAGCTAAGGTATTTTTTCTGAAGCCCGGAATCTGCAAATACCAGGGTACCCGGGGTTGTTCTGACCATTGTCCTGGCCATAGTACCTTTGCCGTCAGTATCCAGGCTGCCGATCCTGTAGAAGCTGAAACCCTGTTCCTCCGCCTTACCGTTGCTCAGGGAATGGTAAAAATGCATGGTGCTGCCCTGGTAGTATTTTTGCCTGTTCTTCCGCCATTTATTCAGGTTCCCCTTTTCCAGGTCTTCATAGCGCGTGAATCCAAAGAAATACGTTCTCCCGGATTGCTGGTCTAAATAAAACTCCTTCAATTCAAAATAGATCCTGTATCCAAGTTCTTTATTTATGATTTCCAGTGGAACTTCGGAAAATGCCATGAATGCAGATGGCTTTTCATCAGCTTCAAATAAAACATCCTCTTCATTGATCAATTGAGACCTGTCGGCTGCAAGTGTAATGCCAAGAAACTGTTCCTTAAAGATCTTCATTTTTGCCTTGCGCTGATCCTTTGTCATGATGAGGATATTGCGCATCTGCTTCACTTTGGACTCCAGCCGGAAGGTGAATCTCAGATGCTCCTTCCCGACTTCCACCCTGTGCACAAGCGGTTCAAAGCCGATATGTGAGATAATGATCTCATAAGTACCCGGTAAAATATTGATTAGCCGGTAATCTCCATCTGCACCGGAACTGGTTCCGATCGTTGAATTATTAATATACACAGATGCCCCAGCTACGGGATCCCCGGTAGCATTACCCAGGATCTTCCCGGTAATAGCCACCTGGGCAGTTAAGATAAAAGGGAATAACAGGATTAAGAAAAATACATACCGCATTACATCACATTATTTATCCAGCTTACTCATCAGGTGATGTTTGCTCTTCATCATATATTTGCGGCTTTGTTCGATTGCGTCCATCACTTTTTCCAATGATATTATCCACCGTGTCATTGTAATCAATATTCAAGGGCTCTTTAAACTTAACGGACAAGAGAGACCCTTTTTTCTTGAATTGCAAACCTTTCTTATTAAACGCCCTCCAGAATCCATTGATCACTACAGGCACAACAACAGGTTTATTCTGTTTAATGATATGGGCCGTTCCCTTCCTGCCCGGTGCAAAAGGTTTTGTGGTTCCCTGGGGGAAAGTGATCACCCAGCTTTTTGTCAGCGCCTCATCAATTTTCCTTGTATCGGATAAATCCACATCACGTTTCACTTCTTCGCCATTTGCCCTCCAGGTACGCTTTACTGTTAGTGCACCGGCCATGGCAAAAATGCGGCTCAGGAAACTGCTTTTCATGGTTTCTTCCGCAGCCACATAATATACGCCGGTAAAGGGGTTCAGCAGGTAAAATGGAATTCCCAGCTTGTTTTCCTTACGCCATTTTACTGCACAGAAAATATGGATGAAGGTGATTACATCGGCAAAGTAGGTCTGGTGGTTGGAAACAAAAAGCACGTTATTCCGGGGTAGTGATTTGAGATGCTCCGTTCCGCTGATCTCAATATGGTTTACCATGGCCAGTCCCGGGTAGGAAGCAGCTCCAATCAGGGCATAAATCATCTTTCTTACTGGTCTGAAATCCTTCAGTTGATCAATCCATGAAGCCATGAACGGAAATTTGGCAAACAATCTTACTGCAATATAAGGAATGTCAATATAAAGACAGGCTATTGTTCACGGGTGCCCCGGATGTTTCTGAAATTAGCATTTCATTGGTAACTTGCCGCCTCATTACAATTCACTTATAATAATTGCAAGATGAGTATCCGCACGGCAATCTTTGATATGGATGGTCTCCTGATCGATTCCGAGCCTTTATGGTACGAGGCTGCCGTGGAAGTTTTCACCCCACTGGGAATTATCCTTACCCCGGAATCTTATGCAAGTTCCATTGGCTTGCGTACAAAAGAGTTTGTTGCATGGTGGTTTAACAGTTATGGCATTGATATGCAAGATGCCATTAATACTGAAAAACAGATCAATGATGTGGTCATTGAAAAAATACAGGCAAACGGAGAGGCTTTAGCCGGGGTGCAGGAGGTACTGGAAATGATAAAAAGTAAAGGCCTGAAAATCGGTCTGGCCACTTCCTCACCTTCCAGGCTGATCGATGTGGTAGTCGACAAACTAGGCATCCGGGAATATTTTTCGGCTTTCTCTTCGGCCGAACACCTGGTATTTGGCAAGCCGCACCCACAGGTATTTATTGATTGTGCCAAATCACTTGACACCAAACCCGTGGAATGCCTGTGTTTTGAAGATTCATTCCACGGAATGATTGCTGCCAAGGCAGCAAGGATGAAATGCATTGTTGTGCCGGCACCATTCATGAAGGATGAACCAAGATGGCATGCAGCAGACCTGCAACTGAATTCTTTACAGGAACTCACGGGGACACTACTGGACTCAATCATTCACTGAACCTGGCATTTTATCCCGGCCTGGAGTTTACTGATTGCTGAGACATATACCGTAGAAATTCATTTTCATTAGTCGTTACAGGTTCAGGTAAAAAAAAAGACCGCCCAACGGACGGTCTTTCATACATACTATTGTAAACTATTTTACCTCATCTTCTTCACCGCTTTCCATTTTCTTCTTGAGTTCGGCTAAAATACCAAGGTCTCCAAGAGTGGTTTTCTCAACTTTGCTTTGTACTTCTTTCACCACTTTCTTTGTCTTGACAGCTTCAGCTTTTTTCTCTTTGGCAACGGCTTCTTTTTCTTCTTCCTTCACCTGTTCCCAGATGCGGGTATGGCTTACCACGATACGCTTTTCATTGCGATCGAATTCGATCACCATGAATGGAAGGGTTTCTTCAGCAACAACGGTTTTACCATCTTCCTTCATCAGGTGACGGCCAGGAGCAAATCCTTCAAGCCCGTAAGGCAGTTGAACGGTAGCGCCTTTATCATCCTTACGGGATAACAGTTCCTTCATGAATGGTGCCCACAGCGAAAGTATCCTGCAGTGTATTCCAGGGATCTTCTTCCAGTTGCTTATGACCAAGCTGAAGCTTGCGGTTCTCCTTATCAATATTCAAAATGGCCACATCGATATTTGCACCTACTTTGGTATATTCGGAAGGATGGTTAAAGCGTTTCAGCCAGCTCAGGTCGCTGATATGGATCATACCACCAATACCGGGTTCCAGTTCAACAAATACACCGTAAGGAGTAATGTTTTTCACCAGGCCTTTATGGCGGCTTTCAACTGGGTATTTGTTTTCGATTTCATTCCATGGATCGGAAGTAAGCTGCTTGATAGACAATGACATCTTGCGACTGTCTTTATCCAGTGTTACAATCTTGGCTTCGTATTCATCGCCCAGTTTGAAGAATTCTTTCGCGTTGATCGGGGTATTGGCCCATGTAATTTCACTTACGTGTACCAATCCTTCAACACCTGGAAGGATTTCCAGGAATGCGCCATAATCCTCAATATTGACAACTTTTCCTTTTACCAGCGCACTTTCGTGTACCCATTCAGGTAAGGTATCCCATGGATGAGGAGTCAGTTGCTTCAGACCAAGGCTGATCCTGCGCTTCTCATCATCAAAATCAAGCACTACAACGTTCAGTTTCTGGTCGAGTTTCAGCACCTCTGCAGGATGGCTGATCCTTCCCCAACTGATATCTGTGATATATAACAATCCATCTACACCACCCAGGTCAAGGAATGCACCGAAATCAGTGATATTCTTGATAGTTCCTTCAAGCACCTGGCCTTTTTCGAGTTTGCTCATGATCTCCACACGCTGTGCTTCGATATCGCTTTCGATCAGTGCCTTGTGCGAAACAACCGCATTCTTGATGGTTTCGTTAATTTTAACCACCTTGAATTCCATGGTTTTACCCACGAACTGGTCGTAATCGGTAACGGGCTTAACATCGATCTGTGAACCCGGAAGGAAGGTTTCCATTCCGTAAATGTCAACGATAAGTCCGCCTTTTGTTTTACTGGTAACCAGGCCGGTAACCACTTCACCTGTTTTGTGGACCTCAACGATCCTTTCCCAGGCACGGGTAATCCTGGCTTGCTTACGGCTCAGGTGAAGGTGACCTTCCCTGTCCTCTTTCTCCACTACCATAACCTCTACCAGATCACCTGTTTTAAGGTTCTGAAGGTCACGGAATTCATTCAGTGACACCAAACCGTCACTTTTAAAACCGATGTTTATGACCACATCTGTCTTAGTAACGCCTACTACTGTGCCTTCAATCATTTCACCATCGGTGATACTCCTGAAAGTGTTTTCATAAGCTGCATCATACTTAACCTTCTCTTCGTCATTATACGAAGTGACGTTTCTTTTGTCGATGCTCCAGTCAAAATCATCATGGGCTGAAGCAACCTCGGGGGCTGTTGTGAGTGCTGTGAGTGTGTTGTTTTCTTCCACTTAATATGTCCTCCTTTTGTAAAAATTACAGGGGGTTTTTTAACCCTGTTTTGGGGAGGCAAAGGTAAAATGTTTTACCCGAACAGCGTAATTTTTATTTGGTCAGAAAGGAAAAACAAAATCTTATTACAAATAATTGATTTTCAATTTGTTATATGGCTTAGCCCTGGTCCTGTGAACCCCGATTAATGGCCATCCCCGGAATTTACCGGCTATCCAATGAAATATGGTTAAATTTTCACCTTCCCTTATTTTCGCAAAAAATATACCATGAGAAAATTAATGATTGGATTTGTATGTATGATGACAATGCTGATGGCCAATGCCCAGCAGGCAAAATTTAAGGACATTAAACAAGGCACCATCCTGCAACTGGACGCTTCTACACAAGGTCAGATTTATCCTATGCTATTAACGGTTACTTCCATAAGCGATGATGAACTGGTATTTTCTTACGATATTATGGGTAGCATGACGGGTAAATTCATTAACAGCAAAGCAAATTTTGAAAAGGGCTTACGGTTCAACTGGGATCAGCCCGTATCCGGTGAAGAACGTAAGGTTCCGGAAGATCAGACCCTGCTGGTAATTTCAAGGACAGCACTGAAAGAATTGAAAACAAATAAAAAATGCACTTTTAATGACCAGACCCTGGTGTTGAAAGATCTCGCAGCCGGACAGGAATTAAGTGTTAGTGGCAAACAGATTGATATCATCTACGCAGAATCTGAAGATGGCAGCACTAAATACTGGATATTGAATAATGATGCATACCCGATTTTGATGAAACTGACAGGAAACCCGATTGGTATTGACCTTGACGTAAAAGAGTATAAATAGGCAGGCGCAGGAACCGAAATATTACTTGAGACAGTCAAAACTGGCTGGTTATAAAGAATCAGGGATAATAAAAAATAAATTTATTCCATGGTTCTTTATTTATTTTGGTACCGAAATAATACATCTATGATTACGACGATCCTGATTGATCTGTATAGCAAGGAGCTGGATAAACTGAAAACTGAACTTAATGCTTATGAAAGCGAAGAACAGGTATGGAAACCTGTCGAAGGACTCCAAACTACAGGCGGAAATCTTTGCCTGTTCCTGGCAGGTAACCTTCAGCATCATATTGGTGCCACTATTGGCGATTCAGGGTATATCAGGAACAAGGAAGCTGAACTCAAGGCAAAAAATGTTTCCCGCGAACGTTTAATGGAAGAAATTGAAAATACCAGGCAGGTTGTGGTTGATACACTTGAACAGGTTTCAAAGGCGGAATTGCTGAAAATATTTCCTACCAAAGATTTTGAAGAACCTGTCACCACGGAATATTATTTAGTCCACCTGCTGAATAATTTCTGTTTCCATCTCGGTCAGATCAATTTTCACCGTAAACTCAGTTAGTTGACAGTTGACGGTTGACAGTTGACGGTTGGGAATACAACCGTCAACTGTCAACCGCAACTGTCAACTACTTCATCATTCCTTTTATGCCGTTAACCAGTTTATCAAGGTCACGGGTTGATGTATACACATTGGGAGCTACGCGAACACTATGTATATTTTCCCAATTGATGGCAACCGTGTGTATCTTGTATTTAGTAAATAATTCCCCGGCCACTTCTTCAGGCTTCTTGTTTTTTATTGCAATGCTGGCAATGGCGCAAGACTGATGATTGGTATCCGGCTGATTAAAAGAAATTCCTGGCAATCCTTTCACCTGGCTTACCCAGTAATCCTTCAGATACCGTAAGCGTTCTTCCTTTCTTTTTGAACCCATGATATTGTGAAAATCAACAGCGGTTCCTATCGCCATTTCTGAAGCAAATGACCTTGTTCCCAATGATTCAAATTTGCGGATATCTGTTCCATCAGGTTCATTATTCGACAATAAAGCCCAGATATTTTTAATTTTTTCTTTCCTGATATACAGTAATCCGCTGCCAAAAGGCGCACTAAGCCATTTATGAAGGGATGAAGCAAAATAATCACATTCCAGGTCAGGGATTTTAAAGTCAAAGTGGGCAAGGGTATGTGCTCCGTCTGCAATCACTTCTATCCCCTGCTTATGTGCGGCCTGCGCAATGCGCTTTACCGGAAGTATTTGCCCGGTCCAGTTAATCAGGTGTGTTACATGTACAACCTTTGTCCTCGGACGTAAAAGCGCCGGTATATATTTTCACAATATCATCATCATTTGCCACAGGTAAGTGGAAGGTCAAGCCATACCAGTTTTATTCCATCCCTTTTTTCACGCTGTTTCCAGGCATTGATCATATTGGGGTAATCCTGTTTTGTCAGTACCACCTCATCACCTGCTTTAAGGTTAAGGCCAAAGATCACTGTATTTAATCCTTCAGTGGCATTCCTGTTAATGGCCACTTCTTCCGGCGGGCAACCGCATAATTCAGCCAGTTTCTCACGAAGCGGCTCCCTACCCTGGTCAAGTATCTGCCACATATAATAGGAAGGCGCTTCATTGCAATACTGGTAAAACCGGATATGCGCATCCTGTACCACTTTGGGTTGTGGTGCAACACCGCCATTATTGAGATTGATGATATTGGGGCTCATGGTATAGGATTCACGTATCCATCCCCAGAAATCTTCATCCGGCAAAGGCTGATCGCGGTACTTCAACATCTGGTGTTCCGCCTTTTCTGCAAAAGCAGGATTGGCAAAAGATAAAAAAGCCAGGCTGCCTGCTGTTTTTGTTAAGCCTTCCAGAAAATTCCGCCTTGATGACATGATTATAATTTGTCCTAAATATAAAGCATAGGCGGTATGGTAATAAAAAAAATTGATCAGGAACGAGGACCTTCCTGATCAATTATCTGACTATCATTCAAATGTAAAGGACAATTTGCGTGGCTGGTAAATTAAAAAAGAAAATGAAGCCTTACGGAAATTACACTGTTATGAGCTTCATATGTGTCTTTACTAAGGTCAGTGAACCCGGTAAACCACCTTGCACTGATACCGATCCTGTTTCTAAATTCATATCCCAAACCTAATGGAACTCCCCAGTCAAATCCATTTATATCGTCTTTAATATCAACATCACCACTCTTTGCGCTTACCAATACCTGTGTCTGGACACCGATTTCGCCATATAAGCCAATGCCAGTCTTAACCCTGGCCATGATGGGCAACATGATGTATCCAAGTTTTACTGTTTGCGAACCTCCTGTTCCGTAACTATATTTATCTCCAATCTGACTATATCCGGGTTCAAGCCAAATTGATAACAACCGGCCCGTAGAGAAAACGCAATACATTAAGCCAGCATTAAATCCGGTGGCTGATTCATTGTAATCGGCATCACCATTAATATTTGCAAAATTGGCACCGCCATAAATTCCAAACCTGCGCGGTGTTTCCGTTTCGGGTGCACTGGTTGTGGTTGTAGTTGTGGTGGCAGGTGGTGGGAGGAAGATCCAGTACATTGCAATATCCTGCGCCATCATTTGAAACGACGATAACAATACAGATAACATGAAGATTAGCTTTTTCATAATGATGCTTTAATTTATGAATGAAGAAAATTTCCGATATATGGGAACGGAACTAAATCATCTCAATGAAAAGGGTAACAAAACTGTTCAAACACTATATTATATCACAGCGAAATAGTGACAGGGGAATCGAATACGGATGCTATGTATTTATGAAGAAAGCTATAATCAGTATGCCGTTACGGAACGTTTTCGAATATAATGGTAAGCCTTTATGCAAAAGCAACTCCGAGTCAAGTGGTGCATTATGACTATGAAGATAGTGAAAAAGAGAAATAACAAAAAAAATAAACTGTTTTCTATTTACTGACAATGTTACTCACCTGGCCTGCTATTGACTTCGCAGCAAGAAAACCGCTGGTCCAGGCATGCTGAAAATTGTACCCTCCCGTAATGCCGTCAACATCCATTACCTCTCCGGCAAAATAAAGTCCCGGAACAATCCTGCTCATCATGGTATTAGGATCAATCTCTGAAAGGCTGATTCCACCGGCAGTCACAAATTCCTCTTTAAAGTTGTTTTGCCACTGACATTCAGTTCAAATGAACTGATATTTTTTACCAGCTTATTCATGGAAACAGCAGGCAGGTCACCCCATTTTTTGTCGGAACTGACCACTGAAGACTGCAATAAAAATTCCCAGAGCCGCTGGGGTATTCCAAATGGATTTTTATTCCTGACAGGCATTGAAGCATGTTGTTCACGATGCATCACGAGGAATTCCCGCATCCCGCTTTCATGGTATTCAGGAACCCAGTTTACTATTATTGGGAACTGGTAGTTCATCTCTGCCAGTTCCCTTGCACACCAGGCTGATAACTTCAGAACAACCGGCCCGCTCAACCCCCAATGGGTGATCAGCAACGGACCGCGCTGCTTCTCCTTTAACACAGGAATTTTCACTTCTGCATCCTCCAATGATATACCCATCAGCCCGGTGATGGGATGCCCCGGAATATTAAAGGTGAATAAGGAAGGTACCGGAGATGCGATAGTATGACCCAGAGACCGGATCCAATTGTATAGATTCCGGTTTTGAAGATCCACCGCAGGCTATACAGATAAATTCCGACTTCCATCCTTTTCATCCCTGCCGCTGGCTTTTGATATACACGGTGAAACGTTACCCTTTTTTTCCAGCTTTTCAACTGAAACATGCATCCTGATATCCACCTCCATTTTCTCCGCTTCATGCATCAGGCAATCGATTACAGATTGCGAGGAATCGGACACGGGAAACATCCTGCCGTCATCCTCCGTTTTCAGCTGCACCCCCCTTTCTGCAAACCATTTAATGGTATCACCGGTAAAAAAAGTATGAAAGGATTTCCTGACAAAATTTCGTCCCCGCGGATATCGCTTAGCCATTTCCGTTATATCAAACAGGCGTGGGTGACATTGCATCTTCCTCCACCGCTAACTTTGACTTTTGACAGGAGCTTCCCGCTTTTCTCAAGGATCACCACCTTCAGACCAGGATTCATCCTTGCGGCCGTTTATGGCACAAAAAAAACCTGCTGCACCACCTCCTATAACAATAAGTTTCATTAACCGGAAAATTGAATCGTTAAACCAAATTCGAAGGGCTCATTTCATCATCATCAATGCGGCCATGGTCTCCAGTCCATCCCACAGATTCTTAATGCGGATATTTTCATTTTCTGCGTGCTGGTTATTATCATGATTGGCCACGGGAACAGTTATTGTTTTTGCGCCGAGGTGCTTCTCAAATATAAACAGGGGAAGGCTGCCGCCACCGGTAGGAAGCAGTACCACGGGTTCATTAATGGTGGACTGCACCGCAGCGATAACACGTTGTGCTATGGGCAGGTCCATTGCAGTTTTTTGTGCATTATACCCGCCTGAACGATGAACTTTTACAATCCTGGGATACTTTGCCCTTTCTTCATCCGTTGGATCGTTTTCCACAACATGGAATCCTTTTGAAACAACATGATCAATGACTTTCTGCTGCTGGAGTTTCCAGTCATTCCCCACTACAAGCCGAAGGTCAATGGAAGCAATAGCCACAGTAGGAATAACATTTGCACTTAGTTTACCGACATTGGCAGATTGCAGTCCGTTAATATTCAAAGAAGGCCAGTTGGCAGATTCCGCTATACCCATTCCCTTTCTTTCTTCTTCCGTGAATCCCAGTTCCGCTTTCATCTGGTCTTCAACCGGCGGAACGGCTTTAATGGCTTTTTTTCTGCCTCAGAAAGAGGTTTTACATCATCATAAAATCCACTGATCGTAACTTCTCCCTTTTCATTTTTCATGGAAGCCAGCAAACGGCTGAGTTCCATTGCAGGGTTTGGTGCCCAGTTCCCGTAATGGCCGCTGTGCAGTGGCCGCTTTGATGCATAATACGGTAAGTTCAACATGCGTATCTCCCCTAACGCCAAAGACTACCTGCTTTTTACCCGACTGGTGTACGGGTCCGTCACAGATGATCCAGAGGTCAGACTGTAAGCAATGATTTATACTTATCAAAAATTTCATTCAGGTGATCTGATCCGGCTTCTTCTTCGCCTTCAAAGAAAAACTTGATATTGACAGAAGGCTTTTGCCCTGTTGCAGTAATGGCTGCATATGCATTCAGGATACTGATTACTCCTGCCTTATCATCAGATGCACCCCTGGCATAGATCCGCCATTGGGGATTAAACGGAACATTAGCGGGAGGAGCAGAAATAAATGACGCTTTTTTATACAGTGGCCCGTCAGTAAGCTGCGGACTAAAAGGACTGAGTCCGGCATACCATTTTGAAGGATCAGTTGGCTGTCCGTCATAATGCGCATAAAAAACAATTGTTTCCTTTGCCCCGGGTACTATTACTTCACCGAATATCGCCGGAGGTATGCCTCCTGTGTGGGCATTTAATAATTGCACATTGCCGATACCACGCTTCTTCATCATATCCATAATCATGTCTGCATTCCGTTTCATGTTTACGGTATCTGAAGCAAGATTTGGCAGTGAAAGGAAGGACATGTACTCAGTTATGATGGCATGCTCATTTTTTTCCCTGTACTCCCTGATCTTCAGGGTCTGGGGTGACTGAGCAAACACAAATTGTGTTATAAACACTAACAAAAGGCTTATTGCGCGCATGTAAGGTGATTGAGGAGGAAAGATAATAAACCCCCGTGAACATACATCAGAACAGGGATGAAATAACGGGAAGTGAGAGTTCAGAAAAATCACTTATGACCAGGTCTGCAATGGCAAGATCTTCAGCATCATGGGTATTGGTAACGGCAATGCATTTCATTCCGGCAGCCTTGGCTGCCTTCACGCCACTTACCGCATCTTCAAGAACAACACAATGCGCGGGATCAACATGCAATTTTTCTGCAGTCAGCAAAAAAATATCCGGGCTGGGCTTGCCCTTTGTCACGTCTTCACCACTGACCAGTACATCAAAATATTCCAGCAAGCCAACTTCTTCCAGAACAAGTTCCATCTTGAGTTTCCTTGAACTCGTTGCCAGGGCGAGGGGAACACCCAGTGATTTTAATTCCTTCAGCAAGACTACCACATTCGGCATCAGGCTGATGCCTTTCTCTGCCACGATCTCCTCAAAATATCTCATTTTGGTATGGAGGGCATTCTCTGCGGCTTCGCCATCTAGTTTGAGTACATGATAAACAACATCATGACTTTTTTTACCAAGGAGCGGGAAATAATCTTCAAATGAAAGCGATCGTCCGGCGTCTTTAAATATCCTTTGCCATGCCAGAAAATCCGCTTCTGTGGTGGCCACCAGTGTGCCATCCATATCGAAAATAATTGCTGCAGGAAAGTGATAGCCGGGTAAGTGAAAAACGTTTTTTAATTCGTGTTTGTTCTTGTCATTCATCAGGAAATATTAACCGGCCATAACAGGTATTCAGTATTCGCTGAAAAGGTTCAGGTTCGACTTCTCATTGATGATGATCTGGTCAAATGAGGATAATATATCCGCCTTATTTTTCTTAATGCAAACGTTATGTTCGTAATGTGCTGCCGGTTTGCCATCCTTTGTGCGAACTGTCCAGCCGTCTGAATCATAATACACATCCTTCGAACCCAGGTTAATCATTGGTTCTATTGCAATTACAGTGCCTTCCTTAAGTTTAGTGCCCGTCCCTTTCCTGCCGAAATTCGGAACCTGCGGATCTTCATGTAATTGTTTGCCAAGGCCATGCCCCACAAGTTCACGTACCACACCATAACCATGTTGTTTTTCTGCATAATCCTGGATGGCGAAAGCGATATCGCCTACCCTGTTTCCTGCTATGGCTTTTTCAATACCCAGATACAGTGATTTCCTGGTAACAGTCATCAGGTTTCTGAACTTCTGCAGGGATTTGTCCAATGGCAAATGTGTAGGCGCTGTCGCCATGGTATTTATTTTTGTACACACCGACGTCAACCGAAACAATATCCCCTTCCTTTAAAATTCCTTTATTGGGAAAACCATGGACAACGGCATCATTTACGGAAATGCAGGTTGCGAATGGATAGCCTTTATAATTTTTGAAAGATGGTACAGCTTTATGATCCTGGATAAAGGTTTCAGCCAATGCATCCACCTGCAGCGTAGTTATACCAGGCTTTAAAAACTTTGCCACCTCTGCTAAGGTGGCACTCACTAATAAACTGCTTTCCCGGATAAGTTCTATCTCGGTGTTTGATTTTATATATATCATTTTAGATAGGCGAAGTAGTGGCGGTCTGTCTTCCCTGTATCCTTCCGCCCTTCATCAATCCATCGTACTGCCTCATGAGGAGGTGTGTTTCAATCTGCTGGAGCGTATCCAGGATAACACCAACCATGATCAACAGGGATGTACCTCCGAAGAATGTAGCGAAACTTTGTGTAACACCCAGGTGCTGTGCGATACCGGGAAGTATACCTATGATGGCCAGGAAGAATGCACCCGGAAGGGTAATTCTGTCCATCACCTGCCCGATATAATCAGCCGTTGGCTGCCCTGGTTTTACACCGGGGATAAATCCATTGCTTTGCTTGAGGTTATCAGCCATTTGCTTTGGATTAAAGATCAGTGCTGTATACAGGAAGGTGAAGCCTATAACCATTATGGCATAGATGAACATATACCAAAAATTACTGGGGTCATTGAATATCCTTGCCACACCTTTACCTGTTTCAAAATTGGTGAAAGAGAATAATGTGGGGAGAAACATGATGGCCTGCGCAAAGATGATCGGCATAACACCCGAAGCATTTACTTTCAGTGGAAGGAATTGCCTTGCGCCTGTAAACTGCCTGTTTCCCACAATTTGTTTGGCATAGTTGATCGGAATTTTCCTGACACCCTGCACCAGGATGATAAGCCCCAGAATGATAGCGATAAGAAATGCAATTTCCACGAGGAATATCAGCAATCCGCCACCACCGCGTGTTTGTTTCGCACCAAGTTCTCCAAGGAAGGATTGCGGAAGACGGGCCAGGATACCTACCATGATAATGATGGAAGTACCGTTACCAAGACCTTTGTCCTGAATTTTCTCACCCAGCCACATAACAAACAGTGTACCTGCAGTAAGCACAACAACAGTAGAAATCCAGAAAAATCCCTGGTAGCTGTCGATCAGTGCATCACGGTTTACATTGCGCAGGTAGGCTACGTAAGCTGCGGCCTGCAACATGGTTACACCTGCCGTAAGGAAACGTGTCCATTGGTTGATTTTCTTTCTTCCGCTATCTCCTTCCTTCTGTAATTTTTGCATTTGAGGAACCAGGATGGTCATCAGCTGCATGAAGATGGAAGCAGAAATATAGGGCATGATGCCCAGTGCAAAGATGGATGCGTTGGAAAAAGATCCGCCCGCAAATGTATCAAAAAGGCCAAGGAGGCCTTCTTTTGCACTGTCCAGGCTGAGTTTATTGGGATCGATACCTGGAAGTACCACGTGCGAACCAAAACGATATACCAGGATCAGAAGCAGCGTCACAATAATCTTACTGCGCAGTTCTTCGATGCTCCAGATATTCCTGATCGTCTGTAAGAATTTCTTCACAGATGTATTATTTATAGATTCTGTAGAAAGGGTGCAACGCCTTTTTCAGGGGCGTCTGCAAATATCGGGAAATTAATTGACTATCTCTACTGTACCACCGCCGGCTTCAATAGCGGCTTTGGCTTTTTCGCTGATAGCATTTACCTTAAATCCGAGTTTGGTTTTAAGTTCACCATTACCCAGGACTTTCACTTTATCGGTTCTGTTAACCAGTCCGTTGATGAAAAGATTTTCAGGGGTAAATTCGGTGATGCCGTATTTTTCGATGATCTGTTCGATCTGTCCGAGGTTGAATACTTTGAATTCGATACGGTTATTGTTTTTGAAACCGCGTTTTGGGATCCTTCTCTGGATTGGCATCTGTCCGCCTTCATGTCCCAGTTTACGCTTATAACCTGTGCGCGCCTGTCCGCCTTTATTACCTTTTGTGGATGTTCCGCCATGGCCTGATGCTTCACCGCGGCCGATACGTTTAACTTTTTTTGTAGCTCCTTCTGCGGGCTTTAGATTGTGCAGTTTCATGTTGTTCAGTTTTTACTCAGCGCGGCTCCCTGTGCCGCTCGCAATAATGATATACCTCCAGGGACAAGGATATTTACATTTGTTCAACCTTCACCAGGTGGTCCACTTTGCGGACCATTCCCAGGATCTGGGCAGTAGCTTCAACTTCTACAGTGCTATTGAGTTTACGCAGACCAAGCGCTTCCATTGTTCTTTTCTGACGCTCTGACCTGTCGATCACACTTTTTACCTGTGTTATTCGGATCTTTTTCATAAAAATTTCTATTTCTTTCTCTTACACAGTAAGAGGTTATCCATTAAAAACTTTCTTCAGTGAAAGGCTCCTGACCTTAGATACGGAAATCGGCTCCCTTAACATGGCCAGCGCCTTGAATGTCGCCTTCACCACGTTATGCGGATTGGCAGAACCCAGGGATTTGGCCAGTACGTCTGTTACACCGGCACTTTCCAAAACGGCACGCATACTTCCTCCGGCGATTACACCGGTACCATGTGCGGCTGGTTTGATCAGTACTTTTGCAGCACCTTCTTTAGCCAGCTGGTCATGAGGAATGGTACCTTTCATGACAGGCACCTTGATCAGGTTTTTCTTGGCGTCTTCAATTCCTTTGGTGATGGCTTCCTGTACTTCCTTGGCCTTACCAAGTCCGTGACCAACCACACCATTTTCATTTCCCACAACAACCAATGCAGAAAAGCTGAATGCACGGCCACCTTTGGTGGTTTTCACCACGCGATTGATCGCCACCACTTTTTCCTTAAGTTCCAGGTCTCCGGCTTTTACTTTGTTCAAGTTTATTTTAGACATGTATTTCGTCAATTAGTAGTTCAATGTAATAAATCAGAATTTCAGTCCGCCTTCACGCGCTCCTTCTGCTACAGCCTTTACGCGGCCATGATAGAGATATCCTCCGCGATCAAAAGTAACATCGGCAATTCCCAGTGCAAGGGCTTTCTTTGCCAGTGACTGACCAACGAGTTTACTTTTTTCAGTCTTTGGTACTTTCTGTGCAACGATATCTTTTTCGCGGCTTGATGCTGCTGCCAGCGTAACGCCGTTTACATCATCAATCAGCTGAACATAGATGTCCTTATTGCTCCTGAAAACATTCAGCCTGGGTTTATTGCCAACACCTGAAATTTTGCGGCGGACCCTGTACTTGATCTTTTGTCTTCTGAGAACTTTTGTGTCCATTGTGTTTATTTTACGCTCCTGATACTGCCAGGAATTATTATAAGTCTAATTTTAACTGTCAACTCACAACCCCCAACTCACAACTACTTACCGGCTGCCTTACCTGCTTTCCTGCGGATAAATTCACCTTTGTATTTCACACCTTTACCTTTGTATGGTTCAGGCTTACGGAGTCCGCGGATTTTTGCAGCCACCTGTCCGAGCAATTGCTTATCAATTCCTTCCAGGACAATTTTAGGGTTTTCACCTTTTTCCTGTGAGGTGGCTACTTTCAGTTCTTTGGGAATTTCAAAAACGATATTGTGGGAATATCCCAGTGCAAGGTCAAGTACATTACCCTGGTTAGCGGCTTTATAACCCACACCCACCAGTTCAAGTTCTTTCTTATATCCTTCTGTCACTCCTTTCACCATATTTCCCACCAGTGCGCGGTATAAACCATGCATGGCACGGTGACGGATCTGGTCAGTGGGGCGTTTGAAACTGATCCTTCCATCAGCCACTTCCATGGTGATGTCACGGTCAATCGTTTCTTTCAGTTCACCCTTTGGTCCCTTTACCGTTACTACGTTATCCTGGCCAACTGTTACCGTAACACCACTGGGGATGACTACCGGGTTTTTTCCTATACGAGACATATTATGTTGTTTTCTACCTGGCCGGTCAGCCGCAGTATAGGCCGCGCTTAATGTACCAGGTCATTTAAAAAATCTGATCTTTATGTATAGATGGCGGTTAAGCCATGCTATTAATATATATAACAAAGAACTTCACCACCCACATTCTGTGATTTGGCATCCTTATCAGTCATCACTCCTTTGGAGGTTGACAGGATGGCCACACCCAGGCCGTTCTTCACGCGCTTGAATTCACTCGGACTGGCATACTGCCTGAGGCCCGGACGGCTTACTCTTTCGAGCGTCTTTATTGCAGGTTCTTTTGTGGCCGCATCGTATTTTAATGCGATCTTGATCACACCCTGTTTGTTATCCTCTTCGAACTTATACTTCAGGATATAACCCTGGTTGTATAAGATCTCAGTCATACGCTTTTTCAGGTTTGAAGCCGGGATTTCCACGATTCTGTGGCCAGCCATCTGCGCATTACGGACTCTTGTCAGGAAATCTGCTATGGGATCTGTAATCATATTCTTTTTTCAATTGTCGTTTGCAAATTATTCTTTCTTGAAGGTTTGCCGATTACCAGCTTGCCTTCTTAACACCCGGAATCTTACCGGCAAGTGCCATATCGCGGAAAGTAACCCTGGACATGCCGAAATAACGCATGTATCCTCTTGGGCGACCTGTAAGCTGGCACCTGTTATGGAGGCGAACCTTGGAGGAGTTCTTGGGAAGCTCATCGAGCCCCTGCCAGTCACCCGCAGCCTTTAAAGCAGCGCGTTTTTCGGCGTATTTTTCCACCATTTTCTTCCTCTTGACCTCTCTGGCCTTTACTGATGTCTTAGCCATGTGCTATGTATTTTTTAATTTGTCTTTTCTTTTCTCATGTCACGGAATGGCATACCCAGTTCTTTCAGCAATTCATATGCTTCTTCATTGGTTTTTGCCGTTGTCACGAAGGTGATGTCAAGACCGGTAATCTTGTTTACCTTATCGATATCGATCTCCGGGAAAATGATTTGTTCCGTAACGCCCAGTGTGTAATTTCCACGGCCGTCGAAAGATTTTTCATTCACTCCCTTAAAGTCGCGCACACGTGGCAAGGTAGCTGCGATCAGCCTGTCGAGGAATTCATACATCTTCACTCCCCTCAGCGTAACACGTGCACCAATGGGCATGCCTTTACGCAATTTGAAGTTGGAGATATCCTTTTTGGAAATGGTGGATACAGCCTTCTGCCCGGTAATGGTAGTCAGTTCATCTACAGAGATATCGATCAGTTTCTTATCTGCAACAGCTCCGTTCACGCCACGATTGAGGCAAATCTTGGTAAGCCTTGGCGTTTGCATTACGCTCTTGTAGTTAAACTTTTTTTGCAATGCGGGTATCACTTCATTGTGATACTTTTTATGCAATCTCGGTGTATATGTTGTAGTGCTCATTATTTAATGACCTCCCCTGATTTTTTTGAAACACGAACTAATTTTCCGTTCTCCCTGGTGCGCTTCACTTTGGATGGTTCAGCTTTTTTGGCATCCCACAGCATGATGTTGCTGATATGCACGGAAGCTTCTTTTTTCACCAGGCCGCCCTTGGTATTCTGGGCAGATGGTTTGGTGTGCCGGGTAATGATATTTACGCCTTCCACCAGAACCCTTGCATCGTCAGGATATACTTCCAGGACCTTGCGCGGTTTTTTCAGATCCTTATCATCTCCGGTGATCACCACTACGGAATCACCTTTTTTGATATTGAACTTGGCTTTGAATCTGTTGCTCATGTTTGACTATTGTTTTATTCCCTTACGGGAATGGATAATGAAAATTTATAACACTTCAGGTGCAAGGGAAATGATCTTCATATAACCTGCGTCCCTGAGTTCCCTGGCCACTGGTCCGAAAATGCGTGTTCCACGGGGCTCGTCACTCTGGTTCAGTAATACCACGGCGTTATCATCGAAGCGGATATAGCTTCCGTCTTTGCGACGCAGTTTGTTCTTTGTGCGCACGATAACTGCTTTGGTTACTGTTCCTTTTTTGATACCTCCGGCGGGGATGGCATCTTTCACGGTAACCACGATTTTATCTCCGATCCTGGCGTAATCCTGCCCACTGTTTCCGAGTACACGGATACAGAGAACTTCTTTGGCGCCACTGTTATCAGCTACGTTGAGCCTGCTTTCCTGCTGAATCATTTTATTTTGCTTTGTGTCACGCTATTTGCGCAACCATTGAAACAATTAGTTTTCTTGGGCTTTTTGCCGGAAAATTATTTCGCTTTCTCGATGATTTCCACCAGTCTCCAGCGCTTTGTCTTACTCATCGGGCGCGTCTCCATGATCTTTACAACATCACCTGGAGTGGCCTCATTCTTCTCATCATGAGCGTGGAATTTGGTCGTCTTCTTTACGAACTTACCATAGATGGGATGCTTTACTTTCCTCTCCACAGCAACGGTAATGGTTTTAGTCATTTTGTTGCTGCTGACCACCCCGGTCTTAGTTTTGCGTATTTTTCTTTCTTCAGACATTTTTTGCTCTTTTAGCTTTTTCCGGCTGATGCCAGCCATTTATTTGTTGACGTTGTCATGGACAACTTATGCGTTCACTTCTCTTTTCTTCAGTTCAGTTTTCAACCTGGCGATCTCCCTTCTAAGTGTGCGCAGGCTCATCGGATTTTCCAGCGGAGAGATACCATGTGCGAACTGAAGTTTTTTCATCCTCTGCTCATCTTCCTGTATCCTTGCTTTCAGATCCTGCTCATTCAGTGAAGCCAGGCTTTTTACGAAGTCAATACTTTTAGACATGTGTCAGAATTTTTTCTTTTGATAATGTATTAACCCCCAAAATCGCGGCGGGTGACGAACTTGGTTTTGATGGGCAGTTTGGCGGCGGCAAGTTCCATGGCTTCTTTAGCCACTGCTGCAGTAACACCATCAGCTTCAAACAAAATCCTTCCCGGTTCAACGACGGCTGCCCAGTACTCAGGGTTACCTTTACCTTTACCCATCCTTACTTCCGCAGGTTTACGGGTGATCGGCTTGTCAGGGAAAATCCTGATCCACACATTACCTTCACGCTTCATGGCACGGGTCATTGCCTGACGGGCTGCTTCAATCTGGCGGTTGGTCAGCCAGATAGGCTCCATCGCTTTCAGACCAAAGGTTCCGAAAGAAATTGATGTTCCCCTTTTGGCCACCTGCCTGATCCTGCCCTTCTGCGCCTTCCTGTGCTTTGTTCTTTTCGGTTGTAACATGATCTTTTTATTGTGATCTTAATATGTTAATGAATTTACTCCAGTCTCTCGTCTCCTTATCTCTTATTATCTCTTCTTCCTCCGCCACCGCCACCGCGGTTATCGCGATTATCCCTACGCTCTCCCCTGTCATCACTGCGCCTTTCTCCACCTCGCCTGTCACTCACGTCACTCTTGCCACCTACAAAATTCGGATTCAGGTCGCGCTTGGTCAAAACTTCACCTTTACAGATCCATACCTTGATACCAATCTTTCCATACACAGTAAGTGCAAATACAGATGCATAATCTATATCCATACGGAACGTGTGCAACGGAACACGGCCGGATTTAATTTCCTCTGAACGGGCAATTTCAGAACCGCCCAGGCGACCGCTTACTTTCACCTTGATTCCCTCAGCTCCCATACGGAGTGATGAAGCAATGGCCATCTTAATGGCACGCTTGTAATTGATACGGTTTTCAATTTGTTTGGCGATGGTATCACCAACGATGTTCGCATCCAATTCCGGGCGACGGATCTCCAGGATATTGATCTGTACATCTTCCTTGCCGGTGAGTTTCTTCAACTCTTCCTTGATACGGTCAACTTCGTTACCACCTTTACCGATAATGATACCGGGCTTAGAGGTATGAATGGTGACAATAAGTTTATTCAGCGTCCTCTCGATAACGATCTTGGCAATGCCTCCCTTATTGATACGGGCAGTCAGGTAAGTACGGATTTTGTGATCCTCGATGAGTTTCACGGAATAATCCTTTTTATTACCGTACCAGTTGCTTTCCCATCCGCGGATGATGCCTAACCTGTTACCAATTGGATTCGTTTTCTGACCCATGTATAGAATTTGTTAGTGTTATTTATTGTTTGTGGTCTACAATCACGGTTACGTGATTACTGCGCTTACGCATCCTGTATGCACGTCCCTGTGGTGCAGGAAGCATGCGCTTGATGGACCTTGCCCCGTCAACATAAATGATCTTCACCACGAGTCCGCCTACATCACTTCCTTCATTCTTCTGTTTCCAGTTGCTCACCGCAGAAAGCACCAGTTTACGCAGCGGTGTGGCACTATGCTGGGGATGGTGTTCCAGTAAGGCAACGGCTTTCTCCACCTGCATGCCGCGGATCTCATCAGCCAGCAAACGCATTTTGCGTGGCGATGTGGGATAATTTTTCAGTTTTGCTACAGCTTCCATTTGATTAAATTCTTTTAATGATGCCGGGTTAACTCTCAACCCTCAACCCTAAACCCTCAACCCTTTACTACTACGCTATTTTCTTGCTACTATGTCCTTTAAAGTTCCTGGTTGGCGCAAATTCTCCAAGTTTGTGGCCTACCATAAATTCCGTTACATACACCGGTATGAATTTATTCCCGTTATGCACTGCGAAAGTGTGGCCAACGAAATCCGGGGTAATAGTGCTTCTTCTGCTCCATGTTTTCAGCACCGTCCTTTTACTTTTCCCTTCATTCATGGAAAGAACCTTGTTCTCCAGTTTAACACTTACGTAAGGACCTTTTTTTATTGAACGACCCATGTCTTATAATGTGAAAATGTGAAAATGTGGTAATGTGATAATTTATTTAGCCAGTTTTTTACCGTCTTTGCGTTGAAGGATCAGTTTATCACTGCCCTTACCCTTCACCCTTGTCTTCAAACCTTTTGCATATTTGCCGGTCCGGCTTCTCGGGTGACCGCCGGAAGATTTACCCTCACCACCACCCATCGGGTGATCAACAGGGTTCATCGCAACACCACGTGTACGCGGACGAATACCTTTCCACACATTCCTTCCTGCTTTACCCATGCTCTGCAGGTTATGGTCTGAGTTAGACACCACACCTACCGTTGCATAACAATTGATCAGCACTTTCCTCAGTTCACCTGAAGGCATTTTCAATACTGCGTATTTTTCCTCCTTGTTGGTGAGCTGTGCAGAAGCACCGGCACTCCTTGATAACTTGCCGCCCTGTCCGGGTTGCAGTTCAATGTTGTGCACATTAGTACCCAAAGGCATGTTCTTAAGCATCAGTGCATTCCCGATTTCAGGAACTGCATCATCACCGCTGATAACAGTCATGCCTACCAGTAAGCCCTGGGGTGCCAGGATATATCTTTTTTCCCCGTCCACGTAATTCAGCAATGCGATGAAAGCCGTACGGTTAGGATCGTACTCGATCGTAGCCACGTTAGACGGAATATTTTTCTTGTCACGTTTGAAGTCGATCAGCCGGTACATCTTTTTGCTACCGCCGCCGATATACCTCATTGCCCGCCTTCCCTGGAAGTTACGCCCGCCGGTCTTTGATTTTTTCTCGACCAGGCTTTTCTCAGGAACGTCTGCAGTGATTTCCGCATAAGCATTACCGATTCTCCACCGGGTTCCTGCTGTAATGGGTTTGTATTTCTTAAGTGCCATAGTTTATGCAATATTTGCGGCCTTGCCAGCCATTCTTTGAATTATCAGATATTAGAATACAGGTCAATAGTTTCACCTTCGGCCACAACTACGTAAGCTTTCTTGAAAGCGGGTTTTTTGCCCTTAACATAACCGGTTTTGGTAAAACGGCTTTTGTTCTTTCCGGGTACAACTACAGTCCTGACATCTTCAACATTTACCCCGTAGAAACTTTCCACCGCTGTCTTGATTTCCAGCTTGTTCGCCTGGCGTGCAACACGGAAGGAGAAGGTCCTGCGTTTTTCCTGAAGGGCGTTTGCCTTTTCGGAGAGTATCGGTTTGATCAGTATTTCGTTGAGTTTCATGTTTAACTCTTTAAATAATTAGTTCGTAATATTTCGGTTGCCCGTAACAGTTATGCAGATACCTCAACATCTTCCTCTGCAAAAATCTTTGCTGCACTTTCAGTGAACACCAGGACATCGGCATGAACCAGGTCATAAGTATTCAGGTCAGAAAGCAGGGTCGTGAGTACATTAGGGATATTCCTTGAACTCATGTATACGGCATCGTTATATTCAGGGATCACAAAAATGGACTTCTTATCGTCTACTTTCAGGCTGCTGAGTATAGCGGCAAAGTCTTTTGTTTTTGGCCCGGCGAGAGTCACATCTTCCACGATGAATATTCCGTTGTCCTGTGCTTTTGCACTCAGTGCGCTGATCTTTGCCAGGTCCTTCACCTTGCGGTTCAGTTTGAAATCGTAAGCGTGGGGCTTGGGTCCGAAAACAGTACCACCACCTTTATACAACGGGTTACGGATATTGCCCTTACGTGATCCGCCGGTACCTTTCTGGCGGTGTAACTTGCGGCTTGCACCCTGTACCTCTGCCCTTGTCTTCACCTTGTGCGTTCCCTGGTGCTGGGCAGCCAGGTATTGCTTAACGGCGAGATAAACCACGTGCTCATTGGGTTCAATGCCGAAGATATCATCAGGAAGTTCAATAGTCCTGCCTGTTTTCTCCCCTTTTATATTTAATACGTCTGCTTGCATCGTAATCCGTTTTGTTATTTCTGAATGTATACTATGGAACCGTTATGACCGGGAATGGAACCATTCACCAGGATATAATTCTTTTCAGGGAAAATCTTGATCACTTTCAGGCTCTTCACCTTAACCCTGTCACCACCCATACGTCCGGCCATGCGCATTCCCTTGAATACACGTGAAGCATCAGAGGAGTTACCAATGGAACCTGGTGCACGCTGACGGTCATGCTGGCCGTGCGACTGCTCGCCAACACCGCTGAATCCATGGCGTTTAACGACACCCTGGAAACCTTTACCCTTGGATGTTCCCACAACATCAACATTTTCTCCTTCGGAGAAAATATCAACCGTAATGGTTTCACCGGCATTCTTTTCTATGGAATAATCACGGAATTCCTTAATGAACCTCTTTGGATTAGAACCCGTTTTTGCGAGATGGCCTTTTTCTGATTCGTTGGTGTGCTTTTCAGTCTTATCACCAAAAGCTAACTGGAGTGCGTTATACCCGTCGGTTTCCTGAGATTTAACCTGGGTTACAGTACAGGGACCTGCTTCAATGATGGTGCAGGGGGTCTGCTTTCCATCTGGACTGAAGATGCTGGTCATCCCGATTTTCTTTCCGATAATACCTTTCATTAGATTATATTTTTGCCCCTCCCCGGTTATGAGGACAGTACGGTACAACCGCTAACTTCAATCCTGGTTTGCCACCGACCTTTTCCGTTTGTCCAGCTCTGCCTTGGCGAAGGTGGATTTTTCTGTCACTCCTTTGCTAAAGCTTCGGAGAACAATGGAAGTACCGGTAGTAAACAAACCTCGAAGGGCTTGTTCATATTTAACTTCCCGCAAATGCGGGATTAAAATAAAATTCAGCGCTCCTACTTCTCCCGGCCAACGGTCGGGAAATTGGGAGATGAATGAAAAAAAGAACTAATGATCTCTGCCGTCAGGCTTTGATCTCAACTTCCACACCACTTGGCAGATCCAGCTTGCTCAGCGCATCTACCGTACGGGAAGAAGAGGTATAAATGTCGAGCAAACGCTTATGCGTACAAAGCTCGAACTGCTCACGCGCTTTCTTGTTCACGTGTGGTGAACGAAGCACGGTAAAAATCTTTTTACGTGTTGGCAGTGGAATAGGGCCTGTTACAACCGCACCTGTGCCACGTACTGTTTTCACGATCTTTTCAGCTGATTTATCTACCAGATTGTGATCGTAAGACTGCAATTTTATTCTGATTCGCTGCGACATGTTATATATCCCACTTTTCAATGGGGATGCAAAAGTATGGATTTTTTTGGTTACACCAAAAAAATAACGTGGTTAATTTGGATAATTTGATAATGTGAAAGTGCAATTTGTGAATGCCTTTCATTTGCACATTTCCACATCTGCACATTTGCATATTGTAACAAAAAAGCCCCGTTTCCGGGGCTTTTTTGATACTTATGCATTCACTTTTCCTTTAACCTTGGCAATCACCTCTTCGGCGATTCCGTTCGGTGCAGGGGAATAATGCGAAAATTCCATGGTTGAGGTTGCACGACCGGAAGACAATGAACGGAGCTGTGTCACATAACCAAACATTTCACTCAGGGGAACTTTGGCCTTGATAACCTGGGCTCCTGCCCTGCTGTCCATCCCTTCCAGGATACCACGGCGACGGTTCAGGTCACCGGTAACATCACCCATATACTGCTCAGGTGTAATAACTTCCACTTTCATGATCGGCTCAAGCAATACCGGCTTTGCCTTCCTGGCTGCTTCACGGAAACCACCTTTGGCGCAAAGTTCGAATGACATGGCATCAGAGTCAACCTGGTGGAAACTTCCGTCAAATATCCTCACCCTCATATGTTCTACCGGGTAACTGGCCAGAACGCCCGTACCCATTGAGTTTTCAAAACCTTTCTGGATGGCTGGAATAAATTCACGGGGAATAGATCCACCAAAAATATCATTGATAAACTGCAATTGTTTGCCCGGATTCTCTTTCAGCCATTCTTCTTCTGCCGGACCGAATTCAAATACGATATCGGCAAATTTACCACGACCACCAGTCTGCTTTTTCAACACTTCCCTATGCTCAATTGTAGCCTGGAAAGCCTCTTTATAGGCCACCTGGGGAGCGCCCTGGTTTACTTCCACTTTAAATTCACGCTTCATGCGGTCAACGATAATCTCGAGGTGGAGTTCACCCATACCGCTTAAGATGGTCTGGCCGGTTTCTTCATCTGTCCTTACCCTTAAAGTAGGATCTTCTTCCACCAGCTTTCCAATCGCCATACCCATTTTATCTACATCATCCTGGGCCTTTGGTTCCACCGCAATGGAAATTACTGGTTCGGGAATGAACATATTCTCAAGGATAATAGGATGATTTTCATCACATAAAGTATCCCCTGTCTTGATTTCTTTGAATCCAACAGCAGCACCAATATCTCCCGCTTCAATAAAATCAATCGGGTTTTGCTTATTGGCATGCATCTGCATGATACGACTGATCCGCTCATTCTTTCCACTCCTCATGTTTTTTACATATGAACCTGCATCCAGGTGACCACTGTAACAGCGGAAGAATGCCAGCCGACCCACAAAAGGATCTGTCATGATCTTGAAAGCAAGGGCTGCAAATGGTTCTTTTGCATCAGGCCTGCGGGAAACTTCTTCACCCGTATCAGGATCAAGGCCTTTTACAGATTCGATATCCATCGGACTGGGCAGGTAACGGACCACGCAGTCAAGCAGGGTCTGAACACCTTTATTTTTAAAAGCAGAACCACAAAGCATAGGCACAATGGTCATGTCAATAGTGGCCTTACGGATAGCTTCATGCATTTCTTCCGGGGTGATGGAATTTGGATCTTCAAAGAATTTTTCCATCAGTTTGTCGTCGTATTCAGCAACAGCTTCAACCAGCTGGGTTCTCCAGTATTCCACATCTTCCTTCATGTCTTCTGGAATGGGCACTTCATTATACGTTGCTCCCAGTCCGGCCTGGTCCCAGATGATCCCTTTCATTTGAATAAGATCCACAATTCCCTGGAAATCATCTTCTGCGCCGATAGGCAGCTGAAGGGGAACAGATTTCGCACCGAGCATTTCACGAACCTGCTTTACCACGTTCAGAAAGTCTGCTCCTGCACGGTCCATCTTGTTGACAAAACCAAGGCGGGGTACATTATACCTGTTGGCCTGGCGCCATACAGTCTCCGACTGAGGTTCAACACCATCAACAGCAGAAAAAAGAGCTACCAGTCCGTCCAGTACACGCATGGAGCGCTCTACCTCAACGGTAAAGTCAACGTGGCCCGGGGTATCAATAATATTGAACTTGAATTTTTTTGTATCAGCTATCGGTTGTCCCTGGTTGGTCGGGAAATTCCAGAAGCAGGTAACGGCCGCTGAGGTTATGGTTATACCCCGCTCCTTTTCCTGTTCCATCCAGTCAGTGGTTGCCGCACCATCATGAACCTCACCTATTTTGTGAGATTTACCGGTATAATAAAGAATCCTTTCAGTACACGTGGTCTTTCCGGCATCAATGTGCGCGGCGATACCGAAATTCCGTTGTAATCTTAAGTCTGCCATGACGAATTTGTTGTGAAATTTGAGGGTGCAAAGGTAGGCAAAATCCCGATACGAAAAGTTTTTTGATTGCGGTATTCGGATTACGGATTGCGGATTGCGGATTACGGATTTGGAATCCCGGAAAGTGCCTGTTTCAAGCCAATTAGCCCTTGTTTCCATTACCTCATTTGCACTTCCACATTTCCACATTTGCACATTTGCAAATTAAAAAAGGTTGCCCTCCGGCAACCTCTTATTTAACCCTTAGTACTCGAAGCTTTTATTGGAACATGATCTTTTCCGTACTCACATTACCCGTGCGGGTATCTGTGATTTTGATAAGGTACATGCCTGTTTTAATATTCTGGCGATAAACGGGGATCGTTGCGTTCAGCACATTATTCTGGATCTTTTCCTGTAACAACTGACCTGATAAAGTGAACAGCTGGATCTTTATGTCCTGGGCCTGGCGACCGCTGATGCTAATGTTTACCACATCACGGGCAGGGTTAGGATACAGTGCAATCTTTCCACCCGTCCAGTTCAATACGATGGTATTGCTATACGTAAACCTACCATCCCTGTCCACCACTTTCAGCCTGTAATAGTTTGATCCTGCCTCAGGCCTGCTATCCATAAACTGGTAGTAATTGTCTGCACCGTTCGACCTGGCCGAAACATTACCTACCGCCTGGAAGCCTGAACCCTGTTTACTGCTTCTTTCCACGATATATTCTTTCACGTCAGCTTCTTCTTTCACCGCCCATTTCAGTTCGGCAGCTGAACCAGCCTGCTTACCGGTAAGATTAACATCTTTCACAGGAAGCGCGGTACATAAACCAGTTACGCTGAAGTAAGAAAGTGTGGTCAGACATCCGCTATTCACAGACACCTTGCTTACATAGGTACCTGTATCCGTTGGCAGCAGGTAATTGATCTGGTAATTCTGCGAAGTACCTACCTGCACACTGTCTGTTGCACTTGTTTTCTTATACCATGTATAAGTGGCATTGGCAATCGTGTCAACCGATAAAGTAATATCATTATAAAAACAGTTGGCCGAAGCATTGACTACTATATTCTGCAGCGGAAGGATACTTACGTCGTTCAGCGTTGCATTACCGCAGGCATCAATGGCCCTTAACCTCACCAGGGAATAGGTAACCCCGTTGGTAATATTAAACATAGGGCTTGCCTGGGGTACAGTATTGATCGAAGGTCCTGAAGGAACACTACCAATGATCTGGTAAGTATATGGAGCAGAACCACCGGTTACTGAAGCACCCACACTGAAATTATTGTTATTACACTGGTAAGCTGCTGAGTTATCAAGCGCTGGGAAGTTATACGGAGCAACGGTTACAGTTTCATAGATTTTGTTTGTACAACTGCCGGGGAGACTATACTCCACTTCATATGTTGCCGGTGCAAGGTCATAAAAGGTATAGGTTGTTGATGACTGGTTATTGAAATTGATCACCGTGGCGACACCATTTACCGTGATGATCCTGGGCGTAATGGTTCCAAGGTTAGAACTTACATTAATGACCATGTCAGATGAACCAAACTGGTTTGTACCTGAAGGACATTTTGGTACCATATTCAATGTCTTGTTGAAAGTTGAAGCAGTAGGGGTCACCATTACTTCCTGGCTCCTTCCGCAATTATCTGTAGCCACCACCCTGTACTGCGCACCTACCGGTAATCCAATAAGGTTGTTGACCCAAACAGGGTTTGAAGCACTGCTTACATCTGCAACCATTATATTTCCCGGGTTATACACTTTTACATTATAGGGACCAAAGCCACTATTGAACTGAACCCTTAGATTGGTGTTGTTCACTGTGCAGCTTAAAGCGGCAGTAACCGTGGTAGTCACTGCAACCGGGTTGCCGGTGAAATTCCTGATGATCGAAGTATCATAACAATTGTCACGAATATGAATATCATATGTTCCAAAAAGAATATTGGTGAATGTACCGGTAAGATTATTGGCGATAGTATCACCAATGCTGTTAACCAGATAGTAGACCGGTGTTGTAAGATATGTTTCACCGGTAACGTCAGCATTGAATGTAGTACAGGTATGTCCATTAACAGTAACCGCACCAGCCGAAGGTATCGGCCTTGTGGCAGTGAAACACCTGGTGATCAGGGTATCATAGCAGGATGCATCATTCTGCATCTCTATGCAATATGAACCATATCCGAGTCCGGTGAAAACACCTGTATTATTAACTGAAACTACTATGCCTGAACCATTCTTCAGTGTGAATATCGGGCTCGACAGGTTTGCCTGGCTGGCAACTGTTGCAGAGAATCCGGAACAAACTGTACTGCTTAAATTTACTGCGCCAATGGAAGGTATATTCTTTACCACAGTAACACACCTGCGAATGGTGGTATCATAACATCCTGCATCATTCTGCACATCCACGCAATATGTGCCATATGGAATATTTGTAAATACACCTGTTGTATTACAGGCTACCTGAATATTATTATTATCAAGCAGGCAGTATTGCGGATTGTTCAGATTAGTCTGGCCATTCACAGAAATATTCACTGCATCACAACTACGCGTTACCGTTAAACTCGCACCTACTGAAGGCGTATTCGGGTTTACTGTGAAACAACGCTGGATAGTGGTGTCATAACAACTGGCAGAATTTGTGATCCGCATGCAGTAGCTACCCGAAAGCAACATTGCTGAATGACCCTGTTGCATTACACGCTACAAGAACATTAGCGGCATCATACAGGCAGAACTGGGGACTGTTAAGGTTGGTCTGGGCACCGATACTGACATTAAATCCTGAACATGTAATACCGCTTGTGGTTACCGCAGCAGCAACTGACGGTACAAGTGGATTCACAGTCATGGTACGCACTACTGTAGTATCATAACAGCCATCCTGAACCCTGATTGAGTAGGTACCGTTTGCAATGCCATTGAATGTTCCTGTTGTGTTACATGATACCAGGACATTGGAGGCATCATACAGGCAATAATTAGGGCTTGTCCAGTTCAGCATTCCGGTTACCTGTGCATTGAATGTTGAACAGGTTACACGGTTGGTAGTGATGGAAGCCGGGAGATAAGGTACAGGCTGCGTAAGGTTGAAATTTCTCCTGATCGTTGTATCATAACAAACGTCAGTAATATTGATATAATAAGATCCTTTTGCGATACCTGTGAAATTACCTGTAGTATTACAGGCAACCAGTACATCTGCACTTGTGAAGAGGCAATACTGCGGATTGGTAAGGTTGGCCTGGCCATTAATCGAAGCAGAAAATGAATTACATGTTTGTTGCGAAGTAGTTACTGTTCCGCCTACAACCGGTTTAGGGTTTACAGCCCATGGAGCAGATATTACATTACCGCAATTATCCTTAGCCACCAGCATGATGGAACGACGTGTCCCGATATTAGCGGCAAATGTCCTGTTTGCTGACCACACAGTATCATTCACACCGCGAACCCATCCATATTGAAAGCCGTTGAATACAGATCCGCTGGTATTCACATTACCCTTGTTATCTCTCAGGTTGATGAAAAAGTTTACGTCATCACAGTTTGTCCTGGTACCACCTGAAGCATCAATCCACCAGTTGTATGCCTGCACTGTTATATGCCTGGTCTGGATACCACCGCATGAGTCGGTCATCTGGATTGCATAATCACCACCAATCAATCCGGTAAAGGATCCGGTGCTGTTTGACGTGCCAACCTTTGAAGCTGAAGGAGCAATAATGGTATAATTATAGGGAGCCCTTCCGCCGGTCAGGCCGGTAACAGAAATCGTTCCGTTACTGCTGTTCATACAGGTCTCATCTGTCTTTATCAATGAAAAACGCGGATCAGCGTATGACCCGGTAATAACAATGTTAAACTGATCCCTTGTACAATTAGCCACCAGGTCTTTTACCGTAACGGTATAATTACCCGGGAGCAGACCGGTGATCACATTTGAAGATGTATAAGGCGTAGTGATCGGCCCGCTTACTTTATAATTGTACTGACCCGATCCGCCACTTGCAGTAACCGTAATAAAACCGGTTGACATACAACGTGACTCTGCAGGTACAGAGACAATGTTAAGCGTTGAACAGGTCTGGGAAATCACGCTGCCTGAAGAAAATGAAAGCAAGATGAGTAGTAATGCTTTCGGCAGGGTGGATAAAATGTTTTTCATGAGTACGTGTTTACTTAGGGTTGAATACGTACACAAGATTGGGCGTTTTTACGAGTCTTGCAAGTAGTAATACGATGGTAAGTATTGTAAAAAAACAGAAAAAAAATCACCAGCACGGATAACATACTGGAAATGAAGGAGTATAAATGAAACGGGTAACCGAAAACTACGAATCGCCTTTGCAGTAATTACGATGAACGGGCTTTTTATTTCGATGAATGAACCAGGTACCAATTTTATAAAGTGCTGATAATGGAGAATGGTGGAAAAATAATCAAGGGCCCTGGTGTATTCCCGGTTTGAAATTCTTTTAACGCCGGCGTTATTTTACTGCCACCAGGGCATTTTGTAAACGTACATTTCCCGGTATACTGTAACGCGGTTCAGGGCATAAAAAAAGCCATCCCGCGAAACGCGGGATGGCTACTTAACTATTTTATACTGAAATTATATCCTGAAGTGCGCAAAAGCCTTATTTGCTTCTGCCATCTTGTGGGTATCTTCTTTTTTCTTGAATGCTCCGCCCTCACCCCTGCTTGCTGCAACAATCTCGTTAGCCAGCTTATCTGCCATGCTCCTGCCGTTCCTTTCCCTTGAAAAACGGATCAGCCATTTGATACTCAGCGATACTTTGCGGTCGTTCCTTACTTCTGAAGGAATCTGGAAAGTAGCACCACCGATCCTTCGGCTCCTGACTTCTACAGCGGGTGTAACATTCTGAAGTGCCCTTCTCCATATTTCATAACCATCTTCACCGGTTGTTTTTGAAACCTTATCAACTGCATCGTAAAAAATGGTGAGTGAAGCACCTTTTTTACCCTGCCACATGATGTTATTCACGAAACGTGTTACCAATACATCGTTAAACCTTGGATCTGGTGCTAACGGTAATTTTTTTGCTCTTGCTTTCCTCATTGATGATCAATTTGTATAGGATGCTTAATTACTTCTTTGCTTTTTCGCGTTTTGTACCGTATTTGGAACGGCTCTGCTTACGGTCTTTAACACCTGCAGTATCAAGGCTCCCCCTCACGATATGGTATCTCACCCCTGGCAAGTCTTTAACACGGCCACCACGGATCAGCACAATAGAGTGTTCCTGGAGGTTGTGACCCTCACCCGGGATGTATGCAATCACCTCAACTTTATTGGTAAGACGAACTTTAGCCACTTTTCTCAAAGCAGAATTGGGCTTTTTAGGTGTTGTTGTATAAACACGGGTACATACACCACGACGCTGCGGACAGGAATCCAGTGCCCTGGATTTGCTTTTCGCCCTGATAATCTCTCTTCCTTTTCTAACTAATTGCTGAATAGTTGGCATTCGTCCCTGATTTTAACGGGAGGCAAAAGTAAGGGATTTTTTTTGCGATGCAAAAAAAATAATGTGGAAATATGCAAATATGAAGATGTGTAAATGAAATGATTAATTAGCCTGAACAGGCCCTATTTGCACATTTGCACATCTGCACATTTGCACATTATACTTTGTACATCCAGCCGTAGCTGTCGGCCCGCTTTCCTTCCCTGATCCCGTCAAGCCTTTTTTTCAGTTCGGGCGCTGTTTTCCAGGTATCTACGCGGAATTCCATGACAAAATCCTTATAGCGAAGTTCTTTTATGCATGCGATGGTTGCCGCGGTGCCGGTACCGAAAGCTTCGTGGAGCTGACCGCTTTTATACGCCTCAATGACTTCATCAATACTGATCGGACGCTCCTCCACCTGTAAACCCATCTCTTTAAGTATCGTTATGGCACTGTCCCGGGTTACCCCTGCGAGGATCGTGCCCTGGCCGAGATCAGGCGTAAAAGCCTTGTCTCCCAATATAAAAAATACATTCATGGTCCCGATCTCCTGGACATATTTATGCTCCACCGAATCGGTCCATAAAACCTGGTCATACCCCTTTTTCCTGGCCTGGGCAGTGGCATACATGGCAGCCGCATAGTTACCCGCAGCCTTGGCATAACCAACTCCTCCCGGGCATGCCCTCACAAAATTCTCCTCCACATAAATACGCATAGGGGCAATATAATAGGGGCCGGTCGGACTAAGGATAATCATAAACTTATAACTTTCAGAGGGTTTCACCCCGATGACCTCATCGGTGGAAAACATGAAAGGACGTATATAAAGCGAATGGTCTTCCTTTGCCGGGATCCAGTTCCTGTCAAGGTTTACGAGTTCACGCATTCCCTCGATAAAAATCTCTTCCGGAACAGCTGGCATCTGCATGCGCTCCGCAGATATATTAAAACGCTTATAATTATCCCTTGGCCTGAATATAAAAGCCTCTCCCTCAGCATTGCGGTATGCCTTGATTCCTTCAAATATGGCCTGGCCATAATGAAGGGCTGCCATGGATGGCTCCATGAGCATTGGCTGGTAGGGTTTGATTTCAGGCATCCCCCATTTACCGTTTTCATAATCCACTTCCAGCATATGATCTGTAAAGTATCTGCCGAAGGGAAGGTTTTCCAGATTTATATCCGTCAACCTGCTTCTTTCCACACGTGTGATATGTACTCCTGGCGCAGCTATCATTTTAATGCTAATTTGCACAAAGAAACAAAAAAACTAACAATCATTAGTATTGCAGATGGCAATTAACGACAATCCAGCACTCTCCCGGCATGCCCTTCAAAACCTATATGGTGGGTCTTTATATCTCATTGACGAGATCAATGGAAAACAAATACCTGAAGAAAGGCCGGTTATTTCAAAAAAATTAGTGACGGTCATCACTTCAGCCCCTTTACTGCAGGAAAAGGATAATACTGCTTACACTTTCCTGAACGGTATCCTGCAGGCCTGTAAGCTGGCTGTCACGGATGTATCTATACTATCATCCCATGCTGATGAGGTTAACTTCAAATATATACAGGATACAAACCAGTCATCGTTGGTCATGATGTTTGACATTACCCCGGGAGCAATGGGTTTACCTGTTTATTTCCCTCAATTTCAATTACAACACTTTTCAGGGGTAACTTACCTGTCTGCCCCCGATCTGGAAGCACTTCAAAACGACAAATTGCTGAAAAGCAAACTCTGGCTTTGCCTGAAACAATACTTTTCGCTCTGATATGGAAACACTTATTTTCGCCACGAATAATCCTCATAAAGTTAATGAAGTAAGATCGGTACTTCCGGGCCAGTGGAATATACTCTCCCTGAAAGAATCAGGCATCAATATAGACATTCCTGAGCCGCATGATTCCCTGGAAGAAAATGCCAGGGAAAAGTCTTTTACCATTTACCAGCTTACAGGCATGAACTGTTTCAGTGAAGATACTGGCCTGGAGACTGAATCACTATCCGGGGCGCCCGGGGTAAAAAGCGCGCGCTATGCAGGGGAAAACGCAAGCTATGAGGACAATATCCAAAAATTACTGGCAGCGCTTAAAAACAAAACGAACAGGAAGGCCAGGTTCAGAACGGTAATATCCCTTGTGCTTAAAGGCCGGGAATACCAGTTTGAAGGTATTTGCACGGGCATTATTTTGGAAGAAAAGAGAGGTCATTCCGGCTTTGGTTATGATCCGGTTTTTGTTCCCGATGGCGATACCCGTACTTTCGCAGAAATGAATACTGCCGAAAAAAACATTTACAGCCACCGGAAAAAAGCAATGGATAAATTAATTTCCTTCCTGGCTGATAATAATAATGGATAAAAAAGGCAGGATTTTATCCACAAACATGAATTTGACAGGCAACCATAATATAAAAGAATCCGACTTAATCCGTGGAAGCATTAACGGAGACAGGAGGATGCAGGAATTGCTGTATAACACCTTTGCACCCAAAATGTATGGTGTTTGCCTCAGGTATGCCGGTAATGCTGAGGATGCACAGGATATCCTGCAGGAAGGATTTATTAAGGTATTCAAAAACCTTGACAGGTTCAGGGCCGAGGGATCTTTTGAAGGTTGGATCAGGCGGATTTTTGTAAATACGGCTATAGAGCATTATCGCCGTTCAGTGAATATGTATCCTGTTTCCGAGACCCAGGAAAACAATGTGGAGGACAAGGACTGGTCTGCTTTTGACAAACTGGCAGCAAAGGACCTGATGAAACTTATCCAGGAATTATCACCTGGATACCGTGCCGTATTTAATCTTTATGTAGTAGAAGGATATACGCATAAGGATATTGCAGGAATGATGGGAATCAGTGAAGGCACCAGTAAATCGCAACTGGCAAGGGCGAAAGCCATATTAAAAAACATTATAACCGGTAAACAGAAAGAATCCAATACAAAATAGAAAATATCCGTGTATGCAATGGACCAGTGAAATATATCATTTTGAAGCAACTCCGCCACCGGGTTCATGGGAACGGATCAGTTTCGAACTGGATAATGATATTTCCGCCATTCGGCAGAACATGAAAGATATACAGGAATCACCACCTCCGCAGGTCTGGGAATCGGTCAGGAAGGAATTAGATGGTACGAAAACACAGGAAATCAGGCCCTGGTATATGCAACCTTCGCGATGGGCCGCGGCAGCAGCAATTGCAGGAATTGCCCTGTTTTCACTGTACCTCGTGAATTCACCCCGGAGTTTTACACCCGCTGATATTGCCACCAGCATACTGCCTTCAGAGTCTTCAGCCATTAATCCAACCAAAAAAATACCTGCAGAAATTACGATAGCGCCGCCGGTTACGGCAACAACTGTTATTAAGTCCTCCAAAATCCCGGGAAACACCTTACCTCAGGAAGAACTTGAAGAGGTTTCCGTAACTGCCTATCGGTCAACAGGTCACAAGCCACCGTCTTTATATTATGCTCAAATAAACACTGATATAGCACCCGGTAAAATACAAACTCCCCGGAACCTCCACGATAGCAGGGATTACCGGTTAATGCAATCGGTCCAGTTCCATGACGGTAATTATATTCAGATTGTTGGCCCAGAAGGCAATACTACCCGGGTATCTTATAAACTCCAGGAATTGATCCCTGCCATCCGAAATGATATTGATAACCCAACCCTTACCCAGTGGAGATCAAAACTCCAGTCCTCAGCCTTTGTACCTGCCAGCGTTAATTTTTTTGATATCGCCGATATGGTGACCCTCTTCAGCGAACAACAATAACCATCAGGAGTTCCAGATTTTCCAGCTTTCCTCTGCCTGTAATTCAAGCATACGGTAGCCATTTTCAATGATTGCCCCTCTTTCCCTTCCTTTCTGCAGAAATATGGTGATCGATGGATTATACACGAGATCGAACAGGTAATGGCCTTCTCCTATGGCATCATATGGGATATCCGGAAAGGATCCGGTATCCGGAAACATACCCAGTGGGGTGGTATTTATAATCAGTCTGTGTTCCCGGACAATAGTCCGGTGTTATATATTTATAGTCAACCATTTCGCCCCGGGGGGTCCGGCTAACCTGTACAAATGGTATTCCTTTTTTGTCTAGTACAAAACATACTGCTTTTGCAGCGCCCCCGGTGCCTAATACCATTGCCTTGTTATGACTTGGAGAAAGGTGGGCAGACAATGAAGCTTCAAAGCCAATAACATCCGTATTGAAGCCTTCCAGGGTATTATTTCTTATTCGTATACAATTGCAGGCACCTGTTTCCTTCACTACCTCAGACATTTCATGGAGATAGGATATTACAGATTGTTTATGGGGGATGGTCACATTGATTCCTTCCAGGGAAGGATGTTCCTCTATGACAGATGGCAGTGAGGCAATATCCTGTAATGGGAAATTCTCATATTTCGCATCAATACCTTCTTCGCTGAATTTCTGCGTGAAATACTTTTTTGAAAAAGAATGTGAAAGCGGGAAACCTATAAGGCCAAAAACCCTCATTGCCCGTTTGCTTTATCGAGGAAAAGGTGAAAAGTATCACCCCTGAGCCCGATACGCATGGTTTCCAGCGGCAGTACTTCTGATGGCGCTATATTTCCCAGGTTAACATTGGCTCCCAGTAATTCAATAAAATATAATTGCTGCGCTTTCTGCGGTGCTTCCCATATAATTTTCTCCCCGGGTATCTGCGTGAGAATTTCCTGTACAAGCCCTTCCCTTACTTCCCCGCTACCCCTGTAAATACCCACATTTCCTGCTTCACGGGCTTCAGCAATGACATAGGTGGATCCTGCTTCCAGTTCCGCGCGCATCAGTTCAATCCATTTATATGGGGGAATAATGTGCTCAGCGTCCTTGCTTCCCACTTCGCTCAGCACAATTCCATGCTTTGTGAGTTTTTCTATGTAGCCGCATTTTTCTGAATGGGGAATGGTGATGGAACCATCGCTGACTTCCATATATTCAATACCAAAATCCTTACAAACAGCGATATAATCATTGAACTGGTTCCTGACCAGGAAGGCTTCAAAAAGGGTTCCTCCAAAATATACCGGGATATCATATGAACGATATATCTCCAGTTTCTCTTTCAGGTTTGGTGTTACAAAAGAAGTACCAAAGCCAAGTTTCACGATATCCACGTGCGGATGTCCGACGCTTAGAAAATTCCTGGCTTCTTCGGTGGAGAGGCCCTTATCCATCACCATGGTCAGGCCTGATTTCCTGGGTTTTGCAAAACGTACAGGAATCTGGGAAAGGTTGAAGTTCATGTGTGCCGTTTAAAATTGGCGCAAAAATAAGGTTTTAATGCTTCCCGACCTATGCTCAGAATGAGCGGTTTCTTTTAAAACGCGCAATCATGTCCACCACTGCCTGATTCTGGAGAATAACAGGATTAAGCTCAATGAAACGCTTCAGCAATTTAGGGGATTTACCCATGGCGGATTCCAGTTGAAGCAATGCCTCTTTTGATTTGCCGGATGCGAATAAAATAGCGCTCATGTAAAACTGGAAGATGGGTTTCTGGGAAGTCATTTTCTGTGCGAGAATAACCTGTTGTTCGGCTTCTTCATAAAATCCTGCAGCATATAAACCCCGTATCAAAGCTTCCCAACCGGCTATACCTTTAGGGCGCTGCTGTACCACAACAGTGAAGTGATGAATGGCATCCCGGGTTTTCCCCAGTTGGATAAAGCACTCCCCGATTGCCAGGTTAAATTCAGGCTGAAGCCTGCTGATACGCAATGCAGTTTCGAGGTTTTTTACAGCCTGTGTCCAGTTCTGTTCATTCATATATGTACCCGCAACTTTATAAAAGAGCTTACCGTCTTCCTGGTTCAGGTGTGATGCCTTTCGGTAGTAAAAGCGGGCCTGGGCATAATTCCTGAGCTTATCATAGCAATGGCCGATGGCTTCATATATCACGTCTTCCGGCCTGGATAACTCAATGACTTTCTCCAGTGATTCAATAGCATCCTTATACTTACGTAAACGAATAAACGCATCTGCCATATTCCGGTATGCATAATCAAATTTCTCATTGATAACAATGGCATATTTGTATGCATCGATACTTTTCTCATAGAGTTTCAGTCCCTGGTATGCTGCCGCGAGGTTGAACCAGGCAAGGTCGTTATACGGATATTCATCAATGATCCACAGGTGAAGGCGGATGCTTTCTTCATTTCGGCCGGTGAAGTCGGTCCAGAAACAAATCTTGTATAGCGCCTCTTCATTGTTGGGATCATTTTCAAGGATCAGTTTAAGGCAATCAAATATCTTGTCAAACTCTTCATAATCGTCATAAACATCTGCCAGTTCGAACAGCAGGTTAATGCGGTCGTCTCCCTCAAACCTTTGAATTGCCTCTTCCAGCAATGCAACAGCCTTTTCCTGCTGGTCCAGGGCAAGCAGCGCATCAGTCTTAAGGATATATATATCAATATCGTTGGTATCCAGCATGGATGCTTTTTCGAGAATGTCCAGCGCATCGCTGTATTTTCTCGAAGCAATCAGCAAATCTGCCTTTTTTACGATCAGGGAGGAAGAAAATGGATAATGTGCAATACCTGTTTCCACCGCCTCAAGGGCCCTGGCCAGGTCATCCATATCATCAAAATGGTCTATAATGCGTTCAAAAGATTCTTCATAGAGGAATGAGTGGCTTTTTCCGGACCTGAGGTTCTCATATTGCCTGAGAATCTCCCTTATATCCTCATTCTCTTCACGGTAGGGATTTTTACTCATTTGTTATAGGTTATTGTAAAATAAACCATTAAATATTCCGTTCAAAATCGGATTTCCATTATTTATCCCCTTTTCCTTAAATTCTGTTAATAATATGATGAACGGTTATAAAATATGGAATAGTTTTTGTTAATTTTGTTACAGATGCGTTATCAATCTCTTAAAATAGGTGCCGGGTTTGCCAAAAAGGTGTTGGTTGTGCTGGTATTATTCAGCATGGCGCATTACGTTTTTGCGGTTGATGGAGGTAAAAAGTCATCTAAAGCATTCTCGACACTCAAATCTGACCTGAGTTTTTCATTGAAATCAGGATATACCTATAAGGGAAATAAAAACTTCGGAACCAGGCGCACACTGAATTCTGTACAATCAAATTCGGTCATAACCTATCAGCGCGGCAATGTCACCTGGGTTATGCCATACAGGAATAAGACAACTATCCTGAATAAATTCAAGACCCCCGCCCCGGTCCGTTAATTCAATTCTTTTACTATTATTTATTTGTAGTGACAGCTTTTATGCTTTCATCGTATGTCATTTCCCTGTACCCGGATTTGGGGATTTCAAAGCGTTGGACCTGTACGGGATCAAAACTGACTTTGCTGGCAGAATATTTGACCCTGAGATTGCCCATGACGGATTCATACTCCAGCGGCACACCTGGCAGATTTGTAAATTGCGCATCGTAATTCTTATTTTCCATGGCAATCTCTGTAGTATAAAATACCGTGAAGGAACTGCCATCTGCCAGTTTTGCCGTAGCCTGTTCACAATTATACCCGGCGATTTTTTTCGTTTCACCGGTTTTAGTAAAAGTCATTCCTTCATACTTCTTGTTCTTATCGGCCCAGTTACGGGCATTCATACGGATTAACAGTTTTTGTGAACCAAATTCACGAATCACCACACCAGTGCCCGCCTTACTGTCATAAATGGTAATGGAACTACCCAGGGCGCTCTTTAATTCAGAACGCGACTGGCTGTTTTTTATGTAAACCAGTCCGGTAGCCCCGTCAAAAACGTCGGCCATCTTTGCCTCGCTGGATCCGGTTTGTACGGAAACATCATACTGAATCATCCCTTCAGATAATACTTTCTGGGCCAAAAGCCCAGATGAAGGCAGGATTAACAATACTGGTAACAGGTATCGGGTAAAATACTTCATAGTAAATCTAAGATAAGAAAAGCCAAATTCACGTTGCAAGAAGGCTGTTAAAGACTGGCTATTTTTTAGTTGTTTTCGTCTTGATGTCCTGCACTTTTTTCTGGGTTTCCTGCATTTGTTCCAGCCTTTCCTGCCATTTAGGCTTTGTTTTGGGTTTTTTCTTGTTCTCTTCAATTTTTGCCAGGATTTTATCATGGTTAATGATATAATTCTGGATAACGTACTGCAATAACAGGGTAATAACGTTGGACACGGTATAATACCAGGTAAGTGCAGAAGGAAGGCTGTTGAAAATACCCAGCAGCATCACCGGAAATATATATGGCATGTATTTTAGCACCGGGTTATTCTGGTCCGGTGTCATGCTCATACTGTATAAAGAAATCGCAAGGCTCGTTACCACGGCGAGCAGGGTGAATAAACTCAGGTGATTGCCGATAAATGGTATAGTGAATCCAAAGTTTAGAATGGAATCATAAGAAGAAAGGTCTTTAGCCCACCAGAAGGATTCTCCCCTTAATGCAATCTCTGCATTAAAGAAGCTATATAAGGCAAAGAATATGGGTATCTGCAGGAGGGCCGGAATACAGCCGCCCAGCGGATTTACACCTGCAGTCCGGAATAATTTCATTTGCTCCATACTAAAAGCCTGCTGGTCATCCTTAAACTTTTCCTTGAGGATATCCAGTTCCGGTTTAAGTGCCTTCATTTTTGCACCGCTGAGATAGCTGGTGTATACCAGCGGAGAAGTTACCAGGCGTATAATGATCGTTAATAATGCGATGACTAAACCATAACTTTTTATAAACCCTGAGAAGAGGTTAAAAAAGGGCATTACAATAAGCCTGTTAATATATTTTACAAAAGCATAAAATCCCTGGCCGAGATTAATCATATCCTCAAGGTCCATTTTATAACTCTTCAGGATTTTGAAGTCATTGGGGCCGTAATACATGCTGAAGGGTATGGTTGCTGCAGTTCCGGCCGGAACGGTGGAACGGAGGCTGGCAATGGATGAAGCCACTATCCCGGTGGAATCATCCGGCATGGTGGTATTAACTTCAGCGTATGAAAACCCATTTTTGGCAATGATGGTATGATTGAAAAATTTCTGTTTGAGGCTGATCCATTTTACTCCCTCCTCCCATTTCTCATTCAATCCGTCTTTCATGGTAAAATAATCAAACCCTTCTTTTTCATAAAGATCAATCTGTGTTTCTCTTTTTTCACCGGCAATATCATGTTCATGTTGCACAGCCCGGACCTGCCACGACAAATCAAGGGTGTTCTTATCCAGCAAATCGTCAACGCGGTTAATTTTGATATTCCAGTCGATCATGTACTGATCTTTCAATACGATATACTCATGGGTAACGGAACGCCCTGATGAATCAGCCAGCACATAACTGATTAACTGGCTGCCATCAGCATTCTTTGTGGTTTTGCCACCTACAAAATATAATTCAGAAGTTTCTCCGGTATTGCCATTACCCGTTTTGATATGATAGGTTAAATTATCAAAATCCGTAGCGCCGAGTTTCACCTGGCTGCTGTCTTTAGACAGATATTTTTTCAGCTCAAATGATTTCGGTCTTCCACCTTTATTGGTAAATGATATGCGCACCAGTTCATTTTCCACGATAGTGATTTCTTCTTTTCCAAAACCATTGCCGGCAAACTGACCGGCAGCGGAAATATTGGCAATAGAATCTGTAGTAATTGAGTCAGTCCGCTGGGGCTGAATATCTTTTTTGGGTTGAATCCTGGCGAGGGAATCCTGAACCTGTTTCTGCTTAGCTTCCAGTTCAATCTGTCCCTGGCGGGTAAAATAAAAATATCCAAAGAAAAGCAGGGCCAGCAACACAAAGCCAATCACCGAATTTCTGTCAAGTTTCATATCTCCAATTGAGCGGCAAATATAGGCAAATTAGCATGCCGGATGCCTTCTGCCCCATAAGTTGGCAGACTCATTACAGCATTCCGTCGAATGCTCAGATCATTTCGCTTTGCAGCAATGGGTTTTTGGTGGCCGACTTTAATTCAGCGTGTTCTTTGGAGGCATTTACAAAATGTACGAAGATCGGATGTGGATTTTCAACCGTACTTTTCAGTTCCGGATGATACTGAACGCCGATGAAAAAAGGATGATTTTTCAGTTCAATAATTTCCACCAGGTTACTTTCCGGATTTTTTCCACTGGCCACCATTCCTGCGTCTTCATATTGCTGCAGGTAGGCATTGTTGAATTCCCAGCGGTGACGGTGTCTTTCTGTGATCATGGCTGATCCGTATATTTTTTCTGCCAATGTTCCGGGCTGGATGGCACAGGGATAAGATCCCAGCCTCATAGTTCCACCCTTTGCGGTGACCTTTTTCTGTTCTTCCATGAGATCGATTACGGGATTTGCGCAAGCCGGGTTCATTTCCGTGGAATGGGCATCTTCCAATTTTAGTACGTCACGCCCGAATTCGATGACTGACATCTGCATGCCAAGACAGATTCCGAAGAAAGGAAGTTTGTTTTCCCGTGCAAATTTCACCGCAATGATCTTGCCTTCAATGCCCCGGTGTCCAAATCCGGGAGCCACCAGCAATCCGTCAAGCCCTGCCAATTTTTCATCAACATTGGCATCGGTGATAAATTCACTATGGATATTTATCACATCCACCTTGCATTCATTCATTGCACCAGCATGCACAAATGCCTCCAGGATTGATTTATAGGCATCCTGCAATTCAATATACTTGCCGATCAGCCCGATATTAACCTTGCTCTTGGGATATTTCAGTTTGTCCAGGAATTCCTTCCATTTGGATAATTCCGGCTCTTTAAAATTAGTGATGTTCAGTTTTTTCAGGCAGATAACATCAAGTTTCTCCCGCATCATAATCAGGGGAACTTCGTAGATAGATGCAGCATCGGCGGCTTCTATTACGGCTTCCTGCTTCACATTGCAGAACAAGGCAATTTTTCTCCTGATTTCTATGGACAGCGGACGTTCCGTGCGGCACACTATGATATCCGGATGCACGCCATTTTCACTCATCAGTTTAACACTGTGCTGGGTTGGCTTGGTTTTCAGCTCTTTGGCCGCTTTAAGGTATGGTACCAGGGTAAGGTGCACCACAAGGCAATCCTCATCTTCAAGTTCCCATTGCAATTGCCTTACCGCTTCTATAAATGGCAGGCTTTCAATATCACCCACGGTTCCGCCTATTTCGGTAATAACAATATCATAACCGGCACTGCCCAGTAATTTCATCCTGCGCTTGATCTCATCTGTAATATGGGGCACTACCTGTACGGTTTTACCCAGGTAAGCGCCTTCTCTTTCCTTATTTATAACCGTTTGGTATATTTTGCCGGTGGTAACGTTGTTCGCCTGGGAAGTAAATATGTTCAGGAATCTTTCATAATGTCCGAGATCAAGATCCGTTTCCGCCCCATCTTCTGTTACATAGCATTCTCCATGCTCATATGGATTAAGGGTACCGGGATCCACATTTATATAGGGATCAAACTTCTGGATGGTCACATTCAATCCCCTCGCCTGCAGCAGTTTAGCAAGGGAAGCGGAAATGATGCCTTTACCCAATGAAGAAGTTACCCCGCCGGTAACGAAGATGTACTTAGCCATAAAAAAATTGTTTTTACTGAAGGACCCGGCGGAATGAAATGCACGAACAAATTCCTGAAGGTCATACAAACTTACCACTAATTCAGCCGAACAAAAAATTTCCGTTTTTGCATGTGGAAAAGTTGATTGGAAATTAACTGGTTATTATCAAAACCGGCGTATTCATGGCAATACTACCCGATGCTGTTCGTTTTTATATCAGCCGAGATGAAAAAAGTCTACTTTATTATTTTTTTGTCCATGATGTTTCGCCTGGATGCTGATAGTCAGTGTACTACGGGGGGAGCTGCCTGGCTAAGCGCAACAAATGGTACCATGAACGCTACCGGCGTCATTGCAGGCGTAAACATCGTTGATGTCCGTACAGTGGGGACCATGGTCAGCGGAAGGCCCAATTACAGTATTGGCAGTTCCACCTGGAAAGGATTGAATTATGCTTCATTGTGGATATCAAGGGCATATAGTTCCTTCGGCTCCAATTATACTTCCTTTACATTACAGACACCGATGGATTCCAACAGTATTCACCTGAGGGTCGATAATATCAGGGGGGATGTATTTAACTGGGAAACCCAGCGCATCAGGGGATACAATAACGGAGTACCTGTTTTGATTGATTTCAAGGATCCGGTGAATGGCGCTTTTATTACGGGTGGTAATACGATCAATGGAGCCTCAACCACAACCTCTGCCGTACAATCCTCCATGCGGGCCTTTTTCAGGTCGGCAGTGGACAGTATCGTTGTTCAACAGGTTTCCAATAGTGACTGGATCATCGCTGAACTGATGGTACAGTGTGATTTCATCCTGCCCATATATCTTTCATCCTTTACCGCAACTGATTTGCCTGATGCCGTCAGGCTGGAATGGAAAAACAGTGTTGAGTCTGCAAACCTCCACTATATGGAAGCTGAACGTTCCACTGATGCAAGGCAATGGACCACCTTTGAAAAAACATATCCCGCAGGCCAGGGACATTTGTATACAACGGATGATATTAATGTTGTTCCGGGATGGAATTATTACCGTCTGAAATATGTTTACACAGATGGACGATCTGTATATACCGGCATTCTCCGGCTGAACAGGGAAAAGAATGGTATTTTTCAATTAGCAGTTTTTCCCAACCCTGCACAGTTGCAAATCACCATTTCATTTAATGCCTCCATTCACCAGGCTGCGATATATGACGGACAGGGTCGCATGGTCCATAGGCTCAGAACATTTCCGGGCGTCCAGCAGGTGAATATCTCTCAATGGAAACCGGGCGTGTATTTCCTGGTTTTAGAAAAGCAAAATGGAGAACGCATCTTCAGGAAAATCTTCCGCCAATAAAAGAACTTTAGTACTTTTCAGGTGTTTATTGATCCATAAACACGCTCCACATGAAAAAAATATTATTATCCCTTTCAGGTTTACTTTTCCTTGCCCTTGCATCAGCTCAGGAATCTGCTTCCTGCTGTGATATTGATGCTATGAATATGTATGCAAGAAACGCCGTGGACAAAAAATTTGTCGCCAGCCATGATGCCCCGATTCCATTTCATTATAACAGCGCAAACGGGAAAGACATCAATTTTCCTACACCTGATGGAAAGGAAGCACATGGTTGGGAAGTTAAGTCAGACAAGCCTTCCAATTACACTATTTTTGTAATTCACGAATGGTGGGGACTGAATGACTACATCAAACAGGAAACAGAAAAACTCGCTAAAGATCTTGGAGTAAATGCCATTGCACTGGACCTGTACGATAATAAAGTGGCCACCAACCAGGATGATGCAGGTAAGATCATGCAATCGATCAGTAAGGAAAGGGCTGAAAATATTATCAAGGGTGCTTTTGCAAAAGTTGGCGCGAATGCAAAAGTATTTACTATCGGGTGGTGTTTCGGTGGCGGATGGAGCCTGCAGGCTTCCTTAATTGGTGGAAAGCAATCAGCAGGATGTGTAATGTATTACGGGCAACCAGAAAAAAATGTTGACCGGCTGAAAACGCTGAACACAGATGTACTGGGAATTTTCGGCAATCTCGACCAGTGGCCCAGTCCGCAGGTGGTTGATGAGTTCGCCGCCAATATGGAAAAAGCCGGAAAGAAGCTGGTATTAAAAAGATATGAGGCCACACATGCATTTGCCAATCCGAGCAATCCGAAATTCGATAAGACGGCAACAGAAGACGCATATAAAAATGTGATTGCTTTTTTGAAAGAGAGGATCAGGTAAGATGTGACAATGTGGGGAATGCGTTAATGGAATCACATTATCACATTGTTCAAATTAATCAAATTTATAAAAAGCCCCGTCCAGGAATGGACAGGGCTTTTGAATTTAATGGGTAAGTATCGAAAGCGTTGATTGTATTTTTTGGGTATCCTGCCAGGGATATTGGGATATAAACGTTTCTGCAATCAGATTATTGTAAATACATAATGACCTGTAGCCCGGCTATTCTATAAATGCTCCTTGCTATTATTTAGGACTGTTGATTTTATCATAGCTGGCGGCAATGCCTTTGATCAGTGAAGAACTGAACCCCTGGTGTTCCATTTCATTTAACCCGGCAATCGTACAGCCTTTCGGGGTAGTCACTTTATCTATTTCCTGTTCCGGGTGCCTGCCCGTTTGTATCAAAAGCTCGGCTGCACCTTTTACCGTCTGTGAGGCAATGAGGGTAGCAGTGGCAGCATCAAATCCGATTTCGATCCCGCCCTGGATATTTGCCCTGATAAACCGTAATGCATAGGCGATACCGCATGCCCCCAGTACCGTTGCAGCATCCATAAGCTTTTCTTCAATGGTTACCACCCGGCCGAGCTGGCGGAAGAGGTGGTTCACATATTCCTTTTGTTCTTCTGTTGTATTTTTTGAACACACACAGGTCATACTTTCCTGGATGGCTATGGCTGTATTTGGCATGGCACGAACAACCCCGATTTTCCTTCCTGCCTGGTGAAGAATGTCATCCATGCTCACTCCGGTCACTACGGAAAGAAGCAGGTGGTGATCGGTGAGATCATGCTTAATTCGGTTAACGACATCTTCCACCTGGAATGGTTTTACTGCAAGGATAACAAGATCGGCATAACGTACAGCCTCCCTGTTATCATCGCCCACAAGGATGCCCTTATCTTCCAGGTACCTGATGGTGGCGATATTCCTTTTGGTAACCATAATATGTTCCGGCAGGGTAAACCCGCTTTTCACCAATCCTTCTGCTATTGCAGTTCCAAGGTTTCCTCCGCCAATAATGGCAATTTTTTTATTCATCATGTTCAATAATATTTATTGGCCGACAGGTAATTCCTGACATAATCCCCTACTCCATCTTCAAGGCTGTAAAAATTATCAGGATAACCGGCCTGTAATAATTTATGCATATCGGCTTCCGTATAATACTGGTATTTGTCACGGATATCTTCTGGCATATCAATAAAACGTATATCGGGTTTTAAATCAAGTCCGGCAAATGTTGAACATGCAAGGTCATAAAAACTTCTTGCCCTGCCCGTACCGAGGTTATATAAACCTGAAGGTGCATGAGTATCCAGAAACCATGCACAAACCTTAACGACATCTTTCACATAAATGAAATCACGCAACTGCTGTCCGTCTGCAAAATCAGGGCGATGTGAACGGAACAGGTTTACATATCCATTTTTCTTTACCTGGTGGAAGGAATGAAAGATCACGCTGGCCATCCTTCCTTTATGATATTCATTGGGGCCGTAAACATTGAAAAATTTAAGTCCATACCATCTTGGTGGTGCTTTTTCCTGTTTTAATGCCCATTTATCAAATTCATTCTTTGAAATGCCGTAAGGGTTAAGCGGCTGAAGTGATTCCGCCAGTTGGTGATCATCACTGTAACCGAATTCACCGGCACCATAAGTTGCTGCAGACGACGCGTAAACCAGGGGGATATTTTTTGCGGTGCAGTATTGCCATATTGATTTTGAATATTCCACATTCAGTTTTTCATGAATGGAATAATCAAATTCGGTAGTATCCGTCCTTGCGCCCAGATGTATAATGAATTTTACCGGGTGATCCTCCTTTTGAAGCCATTCAAAGAAATGATCCCGTTCTATTTTGAACGCGAATTTTTTTCCTTCAAGGTTTGGTGCCTTGTCGGTTCTTGAAAATTCGTCAACAATAACCAGGTTATCAAAGCCCGACTGGTTCAGGAAACCCACCATGCAACTTCCGATAAATCCGGCCGCGCCGGTAACCACTATCATGTTTGTTGTATCCATTTTACACAGCGGTAAGGGCAGATTCGGCGGTTTCACCCGTTAAGTAATGCTCAATAGCCGTATCATAGAGGTATTTCCAGTCTCCGATCTCTCCCCAGTTTTCTCCATCCACAATAATTTCGCCACCGGTCACTTTGCCCAGCAATTCAACGCCAACCCCGCTGTTTTTCAGTGACCTGTTCAAATTTTTCCTGTAACGCGGGACTAACGGTAACCACTACCCGGCTCTGCGCTTCACCGAATAGCCAGGCATCTTTCCTGATCCCGGAAGCAGCTTTCACATCATATCCAAGGAGCCGGTTAAACCCGCTTTCGCATAAAGTAATAAAGATTCCGCCTTCACTGGTATCATGCACTGAACTTACCAAGCCGCCATGTTATCAATGAACTAACGGCTTGCTGTACACGAAATTCTTCATCAAGTTCAAAATAAGGGGCAGGTGAAAATTCAACGCCGCATATTTTATGGAGGTATTCCGACGAACCTATATCATTGCGGCTATTACCGACCTGGTAAATAATATCTCCTTCCTGTTTGAAATCCAGGGTCATTTTTTTGCTGATGTCTTCCAGCAGTCCCACCATGCCAATAGTTGGGGTAGGATATACCGGGCCATCCGGGCCCTGGTTGTAGAAGCTCACATTACCTCCTGTAACCGGCGTATCGAATTTCAGGCAGGCTTCTCCCATGCCCTTTATGGCATACACAAACTGGTAGTAAACCTCAGGGTCAAAAGGATTGCCGAAATTCAGGCAGTTGGTAACACCCAGGGGAGTTCCGCCCGAACAAACGATATTGCGGGCAGCTTCACTGACGGCGATCATGCAGCCTTTATAAGGATCAGCAAATACATACCGGCTGTTGCAATCTGTTGTCACAGCCAGTCCTTTTCGGGTACCCTTAACCGATACCACGGCGGCATCGGATGGAGAATTCGTTGAAGTATTGGCAGTGCCCACCATGCTGTCGTACTGCGTATATATCCATCGCTTGCTGGCAATATTGGGCATCCTGATCAGCTGTTCGGCTGTTTTCCGGTAATCGTCAGGTTGGGGTATATCATTGATGTTGAAATCATGGATTTTTTTAAGGTATGCGGGTTCACTGTATTCCCTGTTGTTCACCGGTGCTCCACCGCCAAGGACAAGGCTTTCGGCAGGAATTTCAGCTTCCAGTTCGCCGTTCTTATAAAAGCGAAGCATTTTATCATCGGTAACTTCACCGATATGCGAACAGGGAAGATCCCATTTCTTAAATACGCTGATCACTTCCTCTTCCCGGCCTTTCTTCACGATCATCAGCATGCGTTCCTGGCTTTCACTCAGCAGCAGTTCCCAGGCTTTCATATTTTTCTGTCTTGCCGGAACATTATCCAGGTTTATGCGCATTCCCACGCCTCCCTTTGCGCTGGTTTCTGCGGTTGAACATATAATGCCCGCAGCACCCATGTCCTGCATTCCGATCAGTGCTCCGGTAGGTATCACTTCAAGGCAGGCTTCCAGCAGTTTCTTCTCCTGGAAGGGATCCCCCACCTGCACGGCCGGAAGATCGCGGGCACTATCAGCCGTAATATCTGCCGATGCAAACGACGCACCGCCGATCCCGTCTTTCCCGGTAGCTGAACCCACAATGAATACCGGGTTTCCGGTACCATAAGCGGTCGCACTAACGGTGTCGCCTGAACGAAGTATTCCCACGCTCATGGCATTGACAAGCGGGTTGGTATGGTAGCATTCTTCAAAATAAGCTTCACCGCCCACGGTGGGTACGCCAAAGCAGTTTCCGTAATGGCCGATGCCATGTACAACGCCATTTAGCAGGTGCTGGGTTTTCTGTTCTTCCAGTTTACCAAAACGCAATGAATTCAGTGCGGCAATTGGCCGGGCCCCCATCGTAAAAATATCCCGGTGGATTCCGCCCACGCCTGTTGCGGCACCCTGGAAGGGTTCAATGGCTGAAGGGTGGTTATGAGATTCTATCTTGAATACAACGCCCAGTCCATCCCCGATATCCACCAGTCCGGCATTCTCTTCACCGGCTTTCACCAGCAGTTTTTTCCCTTCCCGGGGAAGGGTTTTCAGCCATTTGATGGAATTCTTATAACTGCAGTGTTCACTCCACATCACGGAATATGCCGCGAGTTCGGTGAAGTTTGGAGTGCGCCCCAGCACGGACACGATCATGGTAAATTCTTCGGAAGTAAGGCCTAGTTGTCGGGCTGTTTCTACGGTTGTTTGCATGATGTTGAGAAAACGCAAAAGTAGCAAAGATGTGGCAACGGGAAGCAGTAAATTTAGCCGGGCAGGTATTGGAGTATCGTTTCCTGGTAAATGGCGGTCACCTTCAACAGGTCAAACTGCCTGATCATTTTTTCCCTTCCATTTTTTCCCATCTCCTTTCTTTTTTGTTGATCCATGAGGATCATGGACAGCATTTTTTGAGCAAGGTCTTCCGGATCCTTAGGTGTGCACAACAAGCCGTTTACCTGGTCTTCAATGACTGAATGGCTTCCCGTTTGGTCTGTGGTTATACAGGGAATTTCCATACTGCAGGCTTCCAGCAGAGTACGTGGTATGCCTTCTTCATAATAGGTAGGCAAAACCAGGCAATCCGCTGATGATAAATGCAGCCTTACATCATCCGTAAAACCAAGGTTTATCAGTAATCCTTCTTTTTCCCAGGCGGTTATTTGCTCCCGGGGAACAGATTCAGGGTGTCCCGGCTCGGGTTTTCCCAAAAGCCTGAATTCAGCAGCGACGCCCTTTTTTTGAAGTATCCTTGCTGCCTGCATATAGATGCCCAGGCCCTTGCTCCATAATAAACGGCTCACCATCAGGAAAATAAACCGGTCCCCTGGTACATTCGCCTGCCTGGGACTGAACCATTGTGTATCAATCCCTTCGCCAGGTAAAATCCTGGCTTTTACGGCCGGAATCATGCCGAGTTCGATAAAATAACTGGCATTTTCATTATTCAGGAACCATACCTCCCGTGCATGGCGAAGGGCCTGCCGGAACATAAAACGAACGGGGTGACGGATCCATTTCTGACCGGAAAAAACATATCCCAAACCGGTGATAACGGCGATGGAAGGAATCTTGAGGATGCCTGCTGCAAGTGATCCATATATGCAGGGTTTGGTAACATAATGAAAGATGATCCCCGGATTTTCTTTACTGTAAATGCGGCGCAGGACAGAAAAAAGAAACATGTCCCTAACCGGTGAGACGGAACTGTTCCTGAAATCCACCGGGTAATATATGCAACCCATTTTACTGATCTCGGCAGCATAATCATCTTCAGCAGCTATTGCCACAACCCTGTAACCCTGGCGGATAAAATGCAATAACAATGGCTTGCGAAAATTAAAAAGGGACCAGCAATTATTGGAGACAAAAGCAATGGTGCCCGGTAATGTAGGTGATGAATGCATTATTAGCCGCAATAATATCCAATTTCCCTGAAAACGGATTTGCATTTGCCTGATGCAAAATGAAAAAATTATAACTTGCCGGCGTAACGAATAAAACAGCCGCAGTTTCACGACGATGACATACCTGCTATTCCCTGCCTATTTATTGATGTTTTCTTTTTTCCTGTATGTATTATCGGTCAAAAACCGCATCAGGGTCAGCAGCCGTGTGGCTATTGCTTCATTCTTATGCAAAGTGGCCCTGGGCTGTTTATATGGCTATATCTTCCTGCACAACTATAACGGAGATGATACCTGGAGGTATCATTTTCAAAGCCTTGATGAAACGGTTTTACTAAAATCAGATCCGCTTCGTTTTATTACTTCCTTATTTGACCTGAACAATGAAACGCGTTATTCTTCGGTATTTGAATCGGTAGGATCCTATTGGAAAGAACTGGAATATGTATTGCTGATTAAGCTCATAGCGGTGTTCAACCTGTTCAGCGGTGGGGAATATTATATTAATGTCATCTGGTTTTCCTTTCTTGGTTTTTGGGGTGGATATTATTTTTACCGCCTGTTCACAACGGTATTTAGCGGTTATGAACGCCAGATGGCAGCAGTCTTCTTTTTTTTTATCCCAATGGTTTTCTGGACCAGCGGGATCAGGAAAGACGGATTGATCTTCCTGTTTATGTCACTAATTTTTTACCATTTTTATTTTTTCCTTAAAGCCGGGGAGTGGCGGAGGCTGGCCATTGTGGTATTATCCCTGTTCATGCTTTTCCTGGTCAGGAATTTTTTGGCGCTTACCATTTTGCCGGCACTGCTTTCCTGGGGTATTGCAGAAAAAACCAGGCCGCCTGCATGGAAGATTTTTTCCATCGTGTATGGCATCAGTATCTTCATTTTTTTCTTATCCGCCCGCATGGGCCCCATAGATTTTCCACAAAAGATTGCAGACCGCCAGCAGGAATTTTTCCGTTTACAGGGAGGTTCTGAAATAGAACTCGACAGCCTGGGAAAGGGTCCGGTTTCCTATATTAAAATACTGCCACAGGCGGTCAACCATGTTTTTTTCAGGCCCTATCCCGGGGAACAATCATCCCTTTTGTACAGCTTTTCAGCCATTGAAACCTGGTTTTGCTTTTTAGTGTTAATAGTGGCTATAATATTTCCCAGTGATTCCCTGCATAAAATACTTACCAGTCCATTTATTGTTGCGGTATTATTTTACGGACTTACCAATTACCTGCTGATTGGGTATACCATTCCCTTCCTGGGTGCCATTGTCCGCTACAGGATCATCTTTGAAACACTTTTTTTGGCTGTGATGACAGGATGCATCCAATGGAAAAAAGTTCCGCTGGTAAGACATATTATAAAATAATATAATATTTATTATTTTAGAACAACCAAGAAAATTTTTGCTGATTTCCTTCTTTAAGAATATTTTTCTTCACTTTATAGCAAGTTTTCCACATTTTAAGGAATGATTTATTGAATTTTCCGGTAAATGTTGCACATTTGCCATTCCAAAAAATGTCTACATATGCAGTCACTACGTTTTAAAGCTATTGATAACCTAACTGCCGGAACTGAGGGTAAGGATGCATCGCCATCCAGGATCACCGCCATTTTTGGCGAAAATGTTTTCTCCTTAAAGACAGCCAGGGAATATTTAAGTGATGAGGCTTATAAAAGCCTGTTGAGCTCTATGAAATCAGGTCACCGTATCGACCGTACCATGGCCAGCCAGATCGCCGCCGGTATTCGTAAATGGGCGGAAAGTAAAAGATGTGACCCACTTTACACACTGGTTTCAACCGTTAACCGGTACTTCTGCTGAAAAGCATGATTCATTTTTCACATTGAAATCAGACGGCACTGCACTTGAACAATTTGAAGCCGATGCCCTGGTTCAGCAGGAACCAGATGCATCCTCTTTTCCCAGTGGCGGATTAAGGGCAACCTTTGAAGCCAGGGGTTATACCGCATGGGATCCAAATTCTCCTGCATTTATCATGGAGACCGGAAACGGAAGGACACTCTGCATTCCCACCATATTTGTTTCCTATACAGGTGAATCACTCGATTATAAAGCGCCATTGCTGAAATCCATCGAAGCGCTGAATAAAGCAGCTGTAGATGTATGTAATTATTTCGACCGTAACGTCAATCAAGGTATATGCCACACTGGGATGGGAACAGGAATATTTTGTGATCGATGAAGGACTGGCTAATGCGCGTCCTGATATCGTGATGACCGGACGCACCGTATTCGGGCATACACCTGCCAAAGGCCAGCAGTTGGAAGACCATTATTTTGGGTCTATTCCGGAAAGGGTATATGCTTTCATGCGCGATTTTGAAAATGAAGGTTACAAACTCGGCATTCCACTCAGGACCCGTCATAATGAGGTGGCTCCTGCTCAGTTTGAGTGCGCACCAATATTCGAAGAACTGAACCTGGCCGTTGACCATAACACACTGTTGATGGACGTTATGACAAAGGTTGCCAAGCGACATAAACTGAAAGTATTATTGCACGAAAAACCATTTGCCGGCATTAACGGCAGTGGTAAACATAATAACTGGAGCATGGCCACTGATACCGGCATCAACCTGCTTGCTCCAGGTAAAACACCAAAGACCAACCTGATGTTCCTTGCCTTTTTTGTAAATACAATAAAGGCAGTTCATGATCATGCTGATCTGCTCCGCTCAGCTATTGCTTCTGCGGGTAATGATCACCGTCTTGGTGCCAACGAAGCACCTCCTGCAATCATTTCTGCTTACATCGGCCACTACCTGACTAATGTGCTGAATGAAGTGGAAAGCCGTGTGGGAGATAAATTTGACGAACAGGATGAAGTGATGCTGAAGCTCGATATTCATAAAAGCATTCCTGAACTGCTGCTGGATAATACAGACAGGAACCGTACCTCCCCATTTGCCTTTACCGGGAATAAGTTTGAATTCAGGGCTGTTGGTTCTGAAGCCAATTGTGCCAACGGAATGACGGTGCTGAATACGATCATGTCGGAAACGCTGACCAATTTCAAGAAGGAAGTTGATGCGCTGATTGAAAAAGGTGATAAGAAAGAAGTTGCTGTCATGCATATCATCAAGGACTACATCAAATCCAGCAAGAAAGTATTGTTTGAAGGAGATGGTTATTCTGAAGAGTGGCAGACAGAAGCTGCAAAACGCGGGTTGCCGAATGTGAAGACAACTCCTCCTGCACTTGATGCGATGGTCACTGAAAAAGCAAAAACATTATTTGCAAAACACAATATCTATACCCATGCGGAACTTGAAGCCCGCCATGAAATAGAACTGGAAAAATACATCAAGAGGGTACAGATTGAAGGCCGTGTCATCGGAGACCTCGCCGGTAACCATATACTTCCTGCTGCCATTCGTTACCAGAATGTACTGATCAATAATATCAAAGGGTTGAAAGACCTGGGAATAGATAAAACTTCCTACCAGGCACAGTTAAATGTGCTCACCGAAATTTCCGAACACATCAATAAAGTTCAATTGGTTACGGAAAAAATGACTGAAGCCAGGAAAGCTGCCAATGCCCTGAGCGGTTCAAGGGAAAAAGCTGTTGCTTATTGCGATAAGGTAAAGCCTTATTTCGATGAGATCAGGTACAGCGTTGATAAACTCGAACTACTTGTGGATGATTCAGAGTGGGAACTTCCGAAATACAGGGAACTTTTATTCCTCAGATAAATTTTTCTCAGACAATCGATCAAGCAAGCAAGCAAGCAGAAAAAGGTTCCGAAAGGAACCTTTTTTAATGTGAAAATGTGCAGATGTGCAGATGTGCAAATGGAATTTGCAAATTTTCTCATTCCATTTGCACATCTGCACATTTGCACATTTGCACATTTTCACATTCGATGGTCTAAATCCATCCCGCTCTGCGGGATGGATTTAGACCATCGTAAAGCTTTCCATAAACTTCGTGGTGAAATTACCTTTCTTGAAGTCTTCATTCCGCATCAGTTGCTGGTGGAAGGGAATCGTTGTCTTGATACCCTCAATAACATACTCACTTAATGCCCTGCTCATCGTATTGATGGCTTCCTCACGGGTACGGGCAACCGCTATTATTTTCGCGATCATGGAATCATAATAAGGAGGAATGGTATAACCGGCATAAACGTGCGTATCAATCCTGATACCATGACCTCCGGGCTGGTGCATCACAGCAATTTTACCCGGGCTTGGCCTGAAATCATTATAGGGATCTTCAGCATTGATCCTGCATTCAATGGCGTGCATGGTGGGATAATAATTCACCCCGGTAATGGGTTCACCGGAAGCTATTTTAATCTGTTCCTTGATCAGGTCGTAATTGGTTACTTCTTCCGTTACGCAATGTTCAACCTGTATCCGGGTATTCATTTCCATGAAATAGAAATTACGGTGCTTATCCACCAGGAATTCTATGGTGCCTACGCTTTCATAATTTATAGCAGAAGCTGCCTTTACTGCGGCATCACCCATTTTTTCCCTGAGTTCGGGGGTCATGAACGGCGAAGGTGATTCCTCCACAAGCTTCTGGTGACGCCGTTGAATGGAGCAGTCGCGTTCACTTAAATGGCAAACCTTTCCATAACGGTCACCCGCAATCTGGATTTCAATATGCCGGGGATCTTCCACAAATTTTTCCATGTAGATCCCGTCGTTCTTGAATGATGCACCGGCTTCAGCCTTGGCATTATTATACGCCTTTTCAAGTTCAGACTCTTCCCAAACCACGCGCATCCCTTTGCCTCCGCCGCCGGCCGTTGCCTTCAGTATAACCGGGTATCCGATTTCCTTTGCCATGCCTTTCGCTTCATCCATGCTTTCCAGGAGTCCCTCACTTCCCGGAATGACCGGAACGCCTGCACGGATCATGGTTTCCTTAGCCGTGATCTTATCCCCCATTGCCCTGATCTGTTCAGGAGTGGGGCCGATAAATTTGATATTATATTCTCCGCATATTTCAGCAAACTTGGCATTCTCAGCAAGAAAACCGTAACCTGGATGCACGGCATCGGCATTGGTGATTTCAGCAGCTGCCATTAAATGGGGAATATTCAGATATGATTCACTGCTTTGTGGTTTTCCGATACATACTGCCTCATCGGCAAACTTGACATGAAGGCTGTCCTTATCTGCCGTTGAATAAACAGCGACAGTTTTGATGCCCATTTCCCGGCAGGTGCGGATCACCCTTAAGGCAATCTCTCCCCTGTTGGCAATCAATATTTTTTTAAATCCTTTAATAGAGTTCTTGGTCATAGATTGGATATGAAATGAACATTAGGCCAGGTGGCTGTTAACGTGTAACGATGTGGTTTTAGGAAGGTTCCACGAGGAATAATGGCTGATCATATTCAACCGGTGACGCATCTTCAACAAGGATTTTCACAATCCTCCCGGAGATTTCACTTTCAATTTCATTGAATAATTTCATGGCTTCAATAATGCATACCACTTTACCCGGGGATACTTCATCGCCCACTTCGGCAAAAATCGGTTTGTCGGGCGAAGGCCTCCGGTAAAAGGTTCCAATCATGGGACTCTTAATGGTCAGCAGGTTATCAGCTTTCAGGCTGGCTGCGGAAGGTTTTTCCTCCGTTGCCCGTTCTTCTGATGGCGCAGCAGGGGAAGGAGGTGGATACACATGTGCATGTGCATACTGTGGAGCAGGCGCATATGCAACAGCTTTCTCATCCTTTTTTTGCTTTATCGTGATCTTGAAATCCTTTTCTTCAATCGTAAGTTCTCCGATATTGGACTTATTGATCATTTTTACGAGGTCCTGTATTTGTCTGAAATCCATGGAAGCAATTTTATTTCGTTTTGGTTGCGGCCTGACAGGATTGCTAAGGTATACTATCTGATTTCAAGAATACTCAAAAATCATCGAAAATCAACAAAAAATGGGCAAAAATTGTGTTTTTCTGCCCATTTCTATAAAAAATTATGGCGTTTTCACTCTTTCACCCTTTCCATATATTCGCCGGTTTTTGTATTAATGCGGATCATATCCCCTTCGTTTACGAACAACGGAACCATAACCGTTGCCCCGGTTTCCACCTTTGCAGCCTTTAATGTTCTTGTGGCCGTATCTCCCCTTAAGCCGGGTTCTGAATACGTTATCCGGAATACTACTTTATCCGGCAACTCAACACTCATAACCGTATCCGTTTCGGTATTGATCAACACGGAAACTTCCTGGTCATCAGCCAGGAACTGCGGTGCATCGATCATTTCCTCCTGCAATGCAACCTGTTCAAATGTTTCGTTATCCATAAAATTATACCCGGAATCATCCTTATACAAAAACTGGTAATTCTTCCTTTCCACCCTTACCGGGTAAATGGTATCTCCTGAATTCCATGTTTTTTCGATAGAACGCTTGTTATCAACGCCTTTAAGTTTTGCCCAGACTTTAGCTGCGGCCCTTGCAGTTTTATTTTCACCGAATTCAACCACAGTATAAAGACTGCCGTCAAGTTTCAGGATCATTCCTCTGCTAATATCTGCTGTATTTGCCATAAATATAGTTTGACTGTTCAGGGGCGCAAAACTACATAAAATTAACGCTCAATGTAGTTTTTGCATTTTTTTAGAATCTCCTTAGCATGAATACAAATACCTTTACTGAAATGTGTGCATGAGGATTTTTACCCTTTTACTTTTAATGGCCCTCCCTTTTTTCTCCCTGGCCCAGGAAGAGGATGCCCCATACCTTAAAAATCCGGTCATTCCGCAATTCAGTATACTTAATACCGACAGTACCAGCTGGTTTACCCACCGGGATTTACGCAGCGGGTTTCCTGTAATGATCATGCTCTTCAGTCCCGATTGCGAGCATTGCAAGGATCAGACAGAGATCATCATGAAAAATATGGACAAGCTGAAAAACACAGAGATCATCATGTCTACTTTCCAGCCGATAGATAAAATGAAGGATTTCTGTTCACAGTATAAACTCACCAGGTACTCCAATATACATGTTGGCAGGGATGTCAAGTATTTCTTCGGCCCTATATTACCGGATTCGCTATTCCCCTTTTATCGCTATTTACAATAAAGACCGCAAACTGGTCAGGGTATTTGAAGGAGGCGCCAAGATCGATAAACTCCTTGAAGCATTAAATAATTAATACAGTCCGCCCCGGGTCATATGCCAGAGCCTGTAATTCGACTATATTTGGCCTTCAAAAATTATTTACATGAAAGTAACCGTAGTTGGTGCAGGTGCTGTGGGAGCAACCTGCGCAGATAATATAGCCCGCAAGGAATTATGCCATGAACTGGTTTTGCTCGACATTAAAGAAGGCCTTGCCGAAGGCAAGGCACAGGACATGATGCAGACCGCTGCCCTGCTTGGATTTGATACCAGGATAACAGGCAGTACTAATGATTATGCTAAAACTGCCGGAAGCGAAGTGGTGGTCATCACCTCCGGTATACCCAGGAAGCCCGGCATGACAAGGGAAGACCTGATCGGAACCAATGCCGGAATCGTAAAAGGCGTTTGCGAAAACATACTTAAATATTCACCCGATGCAATCATCATTGTGATCAGCAATCCAATGGATACCATGACCTACCTCGCACTTCAGGCCACCGGTCTTCCTAAAAACAGGATCATCGGTATGGGTGGTACACTTGACAGCAGCCGTTTTAAATACCAGCTCAGCCAGCGCCTTGATTGCAGTCCTGCCGACCTCAATGCAGTGGTTATAGGTGGGCATGGTGACACCACCATGATCCCGCTGATTCGTCATGCCACCTGGAACAGCACTCCTGTATCGACCTTCCTTAATGCAGATCAGCAGAAACAGGTAGTTGCAGACACGATGGTAGGCGGGGCAACCCTGACCAAACTGATTGGAACATCCGCATGGTATGCTCCGGGTGCTGCCGGCGCCGCTTTAGTGGAATCCATTGTAAGGGATGAGAAAAAACTTTTCACCTGCTGTGTTGCGCTGAATGGAGAATATGGCCAGAAAGATATCTGCCTTGGTGTTCCGGTGGTCATCGGCAAAAAAGGCTGGGAAAAAATTATCTCCTTCGAACTCAATGCAGAAGAACAGGAATTGTTCACTAAAAGTGCAGATGCAGTAAGAAGTATGAATGACGTACTGAAAACACTTGCTTAAATATTTACGTGATAATCAACTGTAAATCCACGGTATACCACCGTGGATTTTTTTATGAAAAATATTTATTCTTCACAGGCGTTAATATGGCTTAATCCTACCCAATGATCAGGTACCTCAACAGTCCCCTGAAAGTTGCCGGTATCCTGCTGTCCCTGAGCGGAGTACTGCTGCTTACCCTTTACAATACCCATTATGTCCAGATGGGCATTTCCATCCTGGTCATGGGGCTGATAGTAATCGTAACAGAATGGATGACTCCAAAAATCCATTACAAAAAACAAAGAACGCCTGGCTTTCGAATTTTTCCTGATCTGCATTATATGCCTTTTCGCCATTTTTATTATCCTGGATTTCCTGGGCATCATTTCTTTGCTGCATTATATGTAGTAGCCTTCCTGTATTATTTACCTATGGCGTGACCCTGTAAAAAATCAGTAAACAATAAGGTTCATATTAAGCATATTGCAGCCACCATAATTTTGCTGTTTCCGCAATCGGTCCAAGGTCCAATTGCAGCATGCATTTGAAATGTCCCTGCGGGCATTTTTTTGTGCCGTAATTTGAACATGGCTGACAAGGCAGGCCTTCCAGAAAAAAATTCCTGTGACGTACAGTGTTATTGCTGCCATAGTATGGTTCAACCTGGAGTGCGGGCGATGTTGCGCCCCATATGGCCAATACCGGTTTCTGGAAAGCACACGCAATATATTGCATGCCAGTATCGTGAGAAATGACAACCCTTGCATCACGTACGATAAGGGCCGACTGATGAAGGTTATATTTTCCGCAACCGTTAAAAATCCTCGCGGGATCAGAAGCACTTATCGCCTCTCCGGCAGAAGCATCTTCCGGTCCGCCAATCAAAACAACAGGATGCCCCAGCATGGCACAGAGTTCCCTGAGCCTCGGAACCGGTAATTTTTTGGTGTCATATGAAGCGCCAATCACGACTGCAATATACCCTGCGTTAAAATTACCGGGAAGCGGCTTACTGTCAATATCAGTACCTGGCGGGATGAAATAATCAAGCCCATCGCCATCATCCGTAATACCCAGTGGTAAAACAGCGTCCAGTGACCTGCTGGAAATATGACGCCGGGGCATCCGGTTTATGTGAAATTTTGTGAGCATGAATTTTTCCATACTCAGTTTGCGGAAAGACAGGGTATGTTTATGCAAAGACAGTATAATCCTGTAGGAACGAAAATTCTTATGCAGGTCAATTACATGATCATAGTTTTCCTTTTTCAAGTCGCTGGTCAAATCCTTCAAATCTTCCTTAAAGTAAAAGAACTTATCAATATATGGGTTTGCTTCCGTAACCGCGCGGAATTTATACTTTGTGACAAAATGAATTTCCGCATCCGGCAATTGTTTTTTGAGGCAGCGAAAAACAGGTGTCGTGAGAACGATGTCACCAATGGAAGAAAACCGTATAACCAGCAATTTCATTCTTGATGAAATATTTTTTTTAACGCGACAGATCAGGGAAGCATTTCCTCTGTCTCCATATAATTCAGGTCTTTATGAAAAGTTTCTTCTGTAAACCAGGCAGATGTTACCGTCACTATCATAACGATAACTCCGGTAATCATACCGCTTTGCACCATACTCCATTTCCAGGTCTGCTGGAAAAGGTCTACAAACATCAGGTTGATCAGCGGCAGGGCACCCCGCACCATATTTGGAATTGTAGTGGCTGCTGTGGCCCGGAGGTTGGTTCCGAACTGTTCTGCTCCCATGGTTACGAATATGGCCCAGAAACCTGTACTGAAACCCAGCACCGTGCATGCAAAATACATCGTGGTATCGTTGTAGTTTGCGCCGCTGAAAAAAAATATGATCGATAAAATGGTAAGTGCGTAAAAAGGAATAATGCCTTCTTCCGGCTTTTGAAATACTGGCTTACAAAACCAATCAATATATCTCCGATCGCTATAGCAGCATAGGCGTACATGATAGCTTTGCCGGAATCAATGGTATTCTCCCCATAAAATTTCGTGGCAAATCGGTTGCTCAAATTTACCAGGATACCGATCACATACCAGGTTGGAAACCAATGAGGATGGCCAGCATATATTTTCTGAACGCGTCTCCTGTTATTGAAAAACATCAGGACATTTCCCCTGCTCACATTTTTCATCTTTGAGCTGTATTGAACATGCCACTTTCGGCTACGCTTATACGTAAGTAACAAGTAAAACGATTCCCAGTCCGCCACCAATTTTATAACAAAGCCGCCAGTCGCCGGAAACCTTATAAATAAAATAAGCAAATACAGCGCCGAACAAGCCAATGCCGGCCACCAGGGAAGTTCCGATACCTCTTTTATCTTTTGGAAGCAATTCACTGACCAGGGTGATCCCCGCGCCAAGTTCACCGGCCAGTCCGATACCGGCCACAAACCTGGCAAGGTTGCATACTGATCAACCGACTGTCACAAAACCGGTGAGCGAAATTTGCCACTGAATACAGCATGATGGAGCCAAACAAGCACACTCAGCCTTCCTTTCTTATCGCCCATGATACCCCAGATGATGCCGCCGATAAGCAGGCCGATCATCTGCCAGTTAATGATTTTAGTACTGGCAGCAGATCATATCCGTATCAGTCACCTGCAATCCTCGAAGGCTGGGTTCCCTTACGATCGTAAATAACAGCAGGTCATAGATATCCACGAAATACCCAAGTGCGGCAACGATAACAGCAATATTGAGAACGGAATGCTTGTTTTGCTCATGCGTCTTTATTTTCGGATATATCATCAGTCCGGTGCTCGTGTTTTTTACTGCCTGTAATCAACCTTGATGATAACCGGTGCTGTAGTAACCAGTACGATGACCAAGATACAATCACTTCAAGGTGTTCTTTAATGTCTATATCAAAAGTGGTAAGGAAGAACTTATAGAGGTAATGGCCGGCAAAGAGCATGGAAATGGCCCATGCAACACAACCAACGATATTATAAAACAAAATTTCTTTTTATCCATTCCCACAATGCCCGCAATGATCGGGGCAAATGTGCGGATAATGGGCAGAAAACGCGCGAATACTAATAGCGCCTCCACCATGTTTATCATAAAATTCCTTTGCGGCATAGAGGTGTTTCTTTCTTAAAGAAAAATGTGTCTTTCCGTTTAAATAAGTATGGGCCGCTTCTTGCCCCGAACCAGTATCCCAGCGTATTTCCAAGTAACACCTGCAACCACCACCAGGAGAACAATCAGCATGAGGTTCAGGAATTCATTTTCGGTATCAAATACTTCGGCCGCCAGTTCAGTGCTGTAGATGCCGGCCACAAAAAGTAATGAATCACCGGGCAGAAAAAATCCTGCAAACAGGCCGGTCTCAGCAAAAACAATAAACAGGAAAAGCCACAATCCTCCATTCTGAATATAAAATTCAGGATTCAACAGATCCTGTCAACGTAAACTCAAGCAGTTCAAACATGTTCAATAGTGTTTTTTCCCTAATTCTTCATACCGAGTTGTTTCAATATCATGCGGATTGGTCAGTTCACCTTCCCATTTACTGACAGCAGTTGTAGCCAGTGCATTTCCGATCACATTGGTCATGGATCCGAACATATCGCAAAAATGATCAATGGGAAGGATGAGTGCAATGCCTTCCGGGGGAATATCGAACATGGCGCAGGTGGCAGTTACCACCACAAGTGATGCCCTTGGAACACCGGCAATACCTTTGCTGGTCAGCATCAAGTACAAGCAGCATGGTTAACTGTGTACCCAGATCGAGGGCACATTATATACCTGTGCAATAAAAATACTGGCAAAGGTCATATACATCATACTACCGTCCAGGTTGAAACTATATCCCAGTGGAAGGATGAAAGAAACGATTTTATTTTTGCATCCGAATGCTTCCAGTTCTTCCACCAGTTTGGGAAATACTGCTTCGCTGCTGGTGGTGCTGAATGCAATGGCCATGGGGTTCAGCAATCCTTTTGATCAAGTTCAAACAGTCTGTTTACCCAAGGATGAGATATCCGACCATCAACATCAGTGCCCATAAAGTGAAAATACCCAGCAGGAAAGCGCCGAAATATTTCAGGTATACAACAACGATACTGTCCACACCATAAGTAGCCACAACTGCACGCTATTGCGCCAAAAACACCAAGCGGTGCAAAATTCATCACATAACCCACCATTTTCAGGATGATATGGGCAAAGGTATCCAGGGCCTGATCAGGGGTTTGGCTTCTTTCGCCGATCTGGGCCATGGCCACACCAAAGAAGATGGAAAAAATGACGATCTGCAGGATCTCATTGGTGGCCATTGCTTCAAAAATGCTCCTCGGAAAACAGTGATTTACAAATTCATCCATCGATAAAAGATTTTGTTTTTCCGATAACATCTTGCGCCGCACTGAGGTCATCGCTTCCCGCTGTAAAATCCACACCCGGTTTCAGACAGGTTAACCCAGAACAGCCCGATGAGCAAAGACATCAGTGATGCCGTTACAAACCAGAGCAGTGGCTTTGCCGCCAACCCTGTCCACGGTTTTAAGATCACCCAGTTTGGCAATACCCACAACCAGGGTTGAAAAGACCAGCGGAGCGATAATCATCTGTACCAGACTGAGGAAATATATGTAGTCAGTACTTTCATATTGTTCCGAAAACTTCTGTGATGAATTCCGGGGAAGCATTTATATGGATCGAGGTAACCAATAATGATCACCTAGCGATCATGGATAAAAAGATATATAACGTTAGCCTGTTCCCTTTTTGCATAAAACGCAATATATATAAAGATTACGGATTACGGATTGCGGATTGCGGATTGGCGTATTACGAATAGCGTTGACGAATTTTAGTATTGAAAGATACGATTATAAGTTATATCATACACTCAGGCCGAATCCGGACAAATGGTTCCTACAAATAAATCTGCAATCCGAATCAAAATGAAATCTTTATCTTTCCGCATCTTTATAGATTGATCACCTTATTATAACATCTGATTATTATATGAGTTTATTCAGGAAAAAAGATCTGGCGGCCATGCTGGCCCAGACACAGGACTCGGAAAAAGGGTTAAAAAGAACCCTGGGTGCCGGCAACCTGGTTGCCCTGGGAATCGGTGCCATTATTGGCGCCGGGCTTTTTGTAAGGACCGCTGCTGCAGCCGGACAGGCTGCCGGTCCGGCAGTTACCACTTTCTTTTATTGTAGCGGCCATTGGTTGTGCATTTGCAGGTCTTTGTTATGCTGAATTTGCCGCAATGATCCCTATTGCCGGTAGTGCTTATGCATACAGTTATGTAACTATGGGCGAAATGATTGCCTGGATCATTGGCTGGGCACTGATCATGGAATATGCCCTTGGGCGCCGCAACTGTTTCCATTGCCTGGAGTGAATACCTGAATAAATTGCTGGGCGGATGGATACCCTATGAATGGTGCACATTCCCCGTTTGAAACCATCACTGATTAACGGTGTTACTACATCAGGTATCATGAACGCTCCGGCATTGGTCATTTTATTGTTGCTCACCCTGCTCCTGATCAAGGGTACACAGGAATCTGCCTTGGTAAATGCCATAATCGTATTTATTAAAGTTGCCATTGTACTAATCTTCATTGCTGTTGGATGGCAGTTTATTGATGGCGCCAACCATACGCCCTATATGATTCCTGAAGGAACCCCCGGCCATGAAGGCTGTATCTTTCAAACATGGATGGGGAGGTGTACTGGGAGGTGCTGCGATCGTATTCTTTGCCTTTATTGGCTTCGATGCTGTTTCCACTGCTGCACAGGAAGCGAAGAATCCCAGACCGTGATATGCCAATCGGTATCCTTGGTTCACTGGTGGTTTGTACCATGCTGTATATTCTATTTGGCCATGTACTTACCGGCGTCGCTCCATACACTGATTTCACCGATCCTGTGAAAGGCCAGGAAGCATCAGTAGCATATGCCATTTCCGCACTATATGACTGGTTATGGCTGGCTGGCTACACTGGTAACCGTGGCCATCCTCGCAGGTTTTTCCAGTGTAATCCTTGTGATGCTGATGGGGCAGAGCCGTATTTTTTATACCATGAGCAATGACGGACTGATCCCCAAAGCCTTTGGTGAACTTCATCCAGAAATATAAAACGCCTTATAAAGCCAACTAGATTCTCTTTGTATTTGTAGGATTGTTTGCTGCATTTGTTCCAGGTCATATGGCGGGTGACCTGACCTCGTTCGGAACCCTTTTCGCTTTTGTACTGGTGAGCCTTGGGGTATGGATTATGAGGATTAAGAATCCTGAAATGAAAAGGCCATTTAAAACACCATTGGTTCCGCTGGTTCCCATTCTGGGTGCATTGATATGTGCCGGTATGATCGTGGCCATTGATTCCAGGACACTGAAATTTGCATTTGTCTGGATGGTCGATCGGACTCCTCGTTTATTTTGCCTACAGCCGTAAACGAAGCAAACTGCATAATATCGGGGATATTCTTCCAAAAGCATCTGACTTTCAATAAAATCAGCAGAACTTGTGAAACCGTCATCCTGCCAACAGTGCGGATGACGGTTTTTTTTACAGTTAACTGTCATTAACTTTGCCTCCCTGAAAATAACCTGATAAATTATCCACCAATCATTATGGGTCGCATATTTGAAGTAAGGAAATCCACCATGTTTGCCCGCTGGGACAAGATGGCCAAACAGTTTTCCAGGATTGGAAAAGAAATCGCCATTGCCGTAAAAGCAGGAGGTCCTGATCCCGATACCAATCCTGCGCTTGCGCCGGTGCATGCAAAATGCAAAAGCGGTAAATATGCCGAAGGACCGTGTGGAAGCGGCCATCAAGCGTGCGCAGGGTAAGGAAATGGAAAACTATGAGGAGATCCTGTATGAAGGATATGGTCCTCATGGTGTGGCCATCCTGGTGGAAACCGCTACCGATAATCATGTGCGGACAGTTGCAAACGTGAAATCGCATTTCAATAAAGGTGGCGGTACGCTGGGTAACAGCGGAAGTGTGAGTTTTCAGTTTAAGAAAATGGGGGTATTTAAACTGAAACCTGAAGGCATTAATATGGAAGACCTCGAACTGGAACTGATAGATTTCGGACTGGAAGAAATGGGTGAAGGCACAGGAGAAAATGGTGATGATGTGCTGGTGCTTCAGGTAGGCATTCGCTGATTTCGGAAGGATGCAAAAAGCGCTGGAAGACCAGAAATTGCATCCTATCAGTGCAGAAGTGGAATGGATACCTTCCACTGCGGTTGAACTTGCCGGAAGAGCAGGCAGATGAAGTACTTAAACTGGTAGACCGCCTGGAACAGGACGAAGACGTGCAGAAAGTATTTCATAACCTGAAATAAAATGAATGAGGCTTCCGGGGAAAATCCCTCTACCCGTCATGGCCGCCAAAGTGGAGCCGGGAGGCCAACCCACAACCCTCAACCAACCCGCCGGTTATTTACTTTGATGGAGAGTGCAATCTTTGTTCTGGTGCGGTACAATTCATTTTGACGACGTGATAAGCAGGAACGTTTCAGGTTCGCTTCATTGCAGGGACAGAGTGGACAGGCATTCCTTTCAGCCTATAAAATTCCCGCGTATCAATATGACACTGTTATTCTACAGGAAGGGGAAAAAATTTATACAAGATCAACAGCTGCATTAAGAGTATGCAAAGTATCTTGAACGGGCTGTGGCCCTTAGTTTACCTGTTTATTATCGTACCCCCTTTTATCAGGGACGGTATATATAATTTTATATCCCGTAACCGCTTTGCATGGTTTGGCAAAAGGGAAAGTTGCTGGTTGCCGGAACCGAAGTGGAAGAACAGGTTTCCTGCCATAAACTATTATTCGCTCATCATTTCCTTCACTGTGGATATAACCTCTTCACTATTCGGTTTACCGAAATAATCACCATCACTGCCATAACCCGGTCGGTGTGGTTTGCCGGTTAGGGTCCTCGGGCTAACATCGAGCCAACGATAACCGCCCTGTTCTTCCATGACTTTATTGAACATATAGGCTGCGGCTCCGCCGGGAACATCTTCATCAACAAATAATATCCGGTTGGTTTTTTTCAGTGATTCAAGAATGCCGTGATGAATATCAAAAGGCAATAAGTGTTTGCACATCAATCACTTCACAACTGATATTTTGCTGCTCCAGGAATTCTGCAGCTTCCATGACTATCCGAAGGGTAGATCCATAACTCACGATAGTGAGATCATTCCCTTCTCTGATAATTTCCGGGATGCCCAAGGCAACTCGATAATCAAGCAGATTTGATGGCAGTTTTTCCTTCAGGCGGTATCCATTCAGGGATTCAATCACTATTGCAGGATCCAATCCTTCCAGCAGGGTATTATACATACCGGCAGCCTGGACCATATTCCGGGGCACGCATACATGCATGCCACGCAATGAGCCAAGAATCATGCTCATCGGGGAACCACTGTGCCAGATGCCTTCCAGCCGGTGCCCGCGTGTTCTTACAATCAAAGGAGCAGACTGGGCTCCGACGGTCCGGAAATGCAATGTTGCCGCATCATCACTTAATGGCTGAAGTCCATATAAAAGATAATCGAGGTACTGAATTTCAGCAATAGGCCTTAATCCACGCATCGCCATCCCTATCCCCTGTCCCATGATGGTAAGTTCACGGATACCGGTATCGAATATTCGTTGCTTGCCATATTTGTCCTGCAGTCCGGCAAATCCCTGGTTTACATCCCCGATCTGCCCCACATCTTCTCCAAATGCAATACAGTTTTGGATTGATTTCAAATAACTGGTTGAAATACCTGTTCAGAATTTCATATCCATTTACCATTGGTGCATCTGCTGCATATTCTGCTTCCACCGGCTGCTACGTGAAGTATATTCCTCGCCCCTTCATTGATATAGATGGGAATTGTATAATTGCGCATTTTCTCCTTAATGAGATGATCATAATAATGCCGCGCGGGACCGTTCACATATGGCGTATGTAACCTGCAATGTATCCTTCCCAGTATCTTCATGATATCCCTTCGCAGTGGTTCCCGGTTCTGGAGCAATTCATTCTTCAACGCGACCAGGATTTCCTCCGCATCGGGCATATCCGTCATCATCTGGTCAATGATGGTTAACCACATGGTTCACCTGGTCTTTTACAGGCTGGAGGAATTCATCCCATGCCATCCTGGCGGCAATCCCTGACATGCTGTTTTACATCATGTTCAATATCTATGAGGTCTTCTTCAGCAACCAGCATGTTGGCGATGATCCATTCACGCATTTTCTTGATACAATCCCAGTTCTCTCTCCCATTCCAGCCGATCCGGCGTCTTATAACGTTCATGACTACCCGAAGTAGAATGCCCCTGGGGCTGTGTAACTTCTTCCACATGAAACAAGACCGGGTATATGTCTTTCCCTCGCCAGCCTGGATTCCTTCTTCAAATAATTCACACATTCCGGCATAATCCCATGCCTTCACTTTATAAATCATCAGTCCGTTGGTATCATCTTTTTTCTGAAAACCTTTCAGGGCTTCAGAAATGGATCCTTTGGTAGTCTGGTATTTTTTGGGAACAGAAATGCCATACCCGTCATCCCATACAAAAATCACCAGGGGAACCTGCAGCACTGCGGCGGCATTTACTGTTTCCCAGAAATGACCTTCACTGGTGGCGGCATCGCCAATGGTACAAAAGCAGACTTCATCGCCATTATGGGAAAGATCAGTGAATTCTTTCAGTTCATTGGTTTCCCGGAACAGCTTGGAAGCAAGCGCAAGACCCAGCGCCCTGGGCATCTGCCCCGCTGTAGGGGCCAGTCCGGCAGCAATATTTTTCCGGTTCACCAGGTCAAGGAAATCGCCTTGCTGTATTGACCAGCGGTGAAGCAAAATGGGAATTCATTTGCCGGCCACCGCTATGCGGGTCATGTGCAGGTATCAGGATCAGCATATAATTGAGCAAAAAATTCTGTCACTGTTGCCGTACCGGTGGCAAAAGCAAAGGTCTGGTCGCGGTAATAACCGCTGTAGAAATCACCCGGCCTGAAAAATTTTGCCATAGCCACCTGTGGTACTTCTTTTCCATCTCCGAAAATGCCGAACTTGGCTTTGCCGGTTAGTACTTCCTTCCTTCCCAGCAGGCTTACTTCACGGCTTTCGCAGGCAATCCGGTAATCCTTTAATACTTCTTCCCTGAAAGCATCAAAAGACAGTTTCTCTGCCAGCATATCGTTTGATATTGAACCGTTCATGGGAACAAACCTAATGAATTTAGTTATAGGGATACCTGCTAAAAGTCATTACCCAAAAATGTCAGTAAAATCATGCCGAAATGTTAATATTTCCGCGAATCAACAGGGTATCCAATGGTGAATCATCTAAGGATCAGGAAATTGAGTGCAAAAAACATAGGTTTCCGGGGAGAACAGCAGTTAAATTACTCCAACAATATGTAGATTTGTACAATCGTTTTACTGAAGCAATTAACCCAATATGAAAAAGCTATCCTTATCATTGTTTTGTCTTGTCACTTCTTTCATGTTATTTGCCCAATCCCAGCCGGCCGAAACACCAAAAACAGATCCGCTCCAGGTCCGGGAAATGAGCTATGATTTCGGGAAGATTCCCCAGGGAAAACCTGTTACCCATGTATTTGTTGTTTCCAATTCAGGTACGGAGCCATTGATCCTGGAAAATGTCCAGGCTTCATGCGGCTGCACCACACCGGAATGGAGCAAGGACCCCATCCCTGCAGGAGGTACTAAAGAAATCAAGGTAGGATATAATGCTGCTACTGAAGGACCGTTTTCAAAAAGCATTACCATTTTTTACAACAAAGGCCAGGTAAAATCCATCGTTATCAAAGGTGATGTATGGAAAACCCCTGAGCAATCTGCCCCAAAAAACAATTCGCTCTCATTATTGAAAAATGTAAACTGATTTACACATGAAAAAGTTTTTATTGACATTTATCATTGCTGCCCTTGTTGCCCCCGCCTTTTCACAAAATGCAGCGCCTGCAAAGAAAATCGAGGACTACATCAAATTCAAGGAAACAAAATATAATTTCGGAAAGATAAAACAGGGTGTTCCTGTTACACATGATTTCGCATTCACCAATGTCGGCAATGAAGTGCTGATCATTGAAAATGCCACAGCATCCTGCGGATGTACAACACCACAATGGCCAAAAGCGCCTGTTACTAAAGGGAAGTCTGATAAAATTGTAGCGGGATTCAATGCCGCAGCAGCCGGACCTTTCAGCAAGGAAATATACGTAAAAGTGAAAGGCATTGATTATCCGATGCCCATTTACATCACCGGGGAAGTGCTTAGTGCGGAAGATTTTGCCAAGCTGGAAGCTGAAAAGAAAAAAGGTAAAAGCAAATAATAACTGATTCAGTAAAAGAAAAGGCCATCAGTTGCAGCTATGCCTGTCACCTGATGGCCTTTTTATATTTGATCCTGCCTGAATTACTTACATCTGCCTTGCATTATCTATAAATTCAGTTTTCAGTTTACGGTCATCTTTTATGAGATTATAAAATTCATCCAGGTAATTAATCATAGTCTTTTTTGCTTCTTGAATCCAGGAACTTTGAACCATTGATGGCAGCATAAACAGCATCCTTCTTGCTCAGAAAATGCTGCTGCCATTTCTTTTAATTCGCCTATTTCCCTTGGAAATCCACGATACACGCGCTGCGGTAACTGACTCAGTCCCAAGCATTGGATCGGGTATGGCATAAGGTGCATTGACAAGTCCTGAAAAATCAAAATCGTAAGCCACCGCATATGGTTTGGCACTTACCGCACCGGTATCCTGAAGAAGCTTGATATTATGATTGGCGTACACTGACCAGTCGGTATTACCGATCATATATTCAAACATGGCGACCAGGGTCATCTGCCTGCGATCAGTGTTTTCTGTATGCAGCTTATCAAGTTTTATCTTGGTGCATACATTCCTTTTTGCTGTTACGTCGAGGTCTTCAATAAAAAAGCCGGGGACCGTGGTGGGTTTTCTTTTGCCATCCGCATCTTCAATAGTAAGATTAACCAGCCTTACCCGCTGGCTTTTATCCGTGATGATATTGTAAATCTTATACGCCATATATTCTTTATAAATCAACTGGGTAAAACTTGCGCCCAGTTTACACTGGCAGGTCAGGTCAATTCCGCCCAGCCCTTTGAACTGTGGTGCAGTGGCAGTATCAAAATCAAATTTCAATGGCGGCACAAAACATTCCACCCTCCTGAAATTTCCCCTGGCATTTACATCCACCGGGCTGCTGATGACTGAATCACCGGATTTCCAGACGATGCTGGAATAAATGGGTTTTCCCTTTTCCTTTTTACCAATCAGGTTTTTCATATCCGTTTTAATGGATAATTCAAGAGGGTCCTCCTTCTCAAAAAGTTCGAGGCGTTTATACGCGTTGGTTTGCGACTGGCAGAACTGAACTGTAATAAAAAGCAGGGCCAGTAAAAAATATTTTCTCATAACGAAATGGTTGAATACTGAAAATTTACAACTTCCTGCGTATATCTGTCCATTCAACCTCCTATTTTGTTTAACTTTCCTCAGACCATGACCCATTTGTTATGAAATACTTCCTTCTTAATGTCCCTGATCCTATGCACAATAACAGCCGGCAGCCAGACCATTTCGCCGGATATTATTAATACACAATGGAAAGCCCGCTGGATTGCCGTTCCCGGAGCAGATCCGCACCACTATGGCGTTTACCGTTTCAGGAAAACGATTGCAGCTGGATAAAGTTCCTGGATCATTCATCGTCCATGTATCGGCAGATAATCGTTATAAACTCTTTGTCAATGAAAAACTGGTCAGCCTTGGGCCCGCCCGCGGGGAAATTTACCATTGGAATTTTGAAAGCGTGGATATTGCACCCTTCCTTGCCAAAGGAGAGAATAATATTGCCGCCCTGGTTTGGAATACAGGTGAATATGGCAATGAAGCACAGATCAGTTTCCGGACGGCATTTATCCTCCAGGGAAACGGGCCCGGAGAACAGGTCCTTAATACGGATTCTTCCTGGCTGTCCAGCAGGAATGAAGCCTATTCACCAAATCCTCCACAGTTGATTTATACATATTATGCCGCAGGTCCGGGGGAAAAGGTAAATATGAACCTGGAAATGACAGACTGGAAAAAAAGTGCTTCCGTAAATGGCTGGAAACCTGCACAGGAATTATTCCGTGGCCTTCCCAAAGGAGTATTCAACTGGACCGACGGATGGATGCTCAGGCCAAGTAAAATTCCGCCAATGGAACTTACCCCGGAAAGACTGTCATCCGCAAGGAAGGCAACAGGCATTTCCCTGCCAAAGGAATTTCCGGCGGAAAAAGCGGCCCTGACCATTCCGGCCGGTAAAAAAGTAACATTACTGCTTGACCAGGGACACCTGACTAACGGATATCCTTACCTGAAATTCAGCGGCGGTAAGAATGCGGTAATCACCATGGGCTATGCGGAAGCCCTGTATATCGATGAAGGGGATAAAAAGAACTGGCGGGCGCAGAACAGGAAGGGCAACCGGAATGAAACAGAAGGCAAGCGGTTTTCAGGGGTAAAGGATGAAGTCATTTCAAATGGTTTGAAAGGCCAGGAATATAGCCCGTTATGGTGGCGGACATGGAGATATTTGCAGCTCGAGATCAGCACTTCGGATGAAGACCTGGTCATAGATGATGTTTATGGCCTATTCAGCGGTTTTCCTTTTGAGCTGAAAGCCAGTTTTGACGCGCAGGACAGCGAACTGGACAAGATCATGGAAACGGGTTGGCGAACGGCGCGTCTATGTGCCATGGAAACCTATATGGACTGTCCCTATTATGAACAGCTTCAGTATGTGGGTGATACCCGGATACAGGCGCTGGTGTCATTGTATAATGCCGGTGACGACAGGCTCATGAGAAATGCCATAGAATTACTTGACCAGTCGCGCATGGCCGAGGGAATAACACTAAGCCGTTACCCTACTGCACACGCACAGGAAATACCGCCATTTTCCCTTTGGTGGATTTCCATGATTCATGATTACTGGAAATACCGTGATGATATGGCTTTTATCCGAAACATGCTGCCTGGCGTGAGGCAGGTCCTGAATTTTTTCAGGAAGTACCAGCAGGAAGACGGGTCATTGAAGAATGTCCCTTACTGGAACTTTACGGACTGGGCGGAAGAAAAGGGATGGAACAGCGGTGTTGCACCGATTGGCAAAGACGGCCTTTCCGCAGCACTCGACCTTCAGTTACTCAATGCTTACCAGTTGGCTGCGGAACTTGAAACTTCAGCGGGGATGCCTGCATTTGCGAGCCTTTACGGATCTGCGGCGGCAAAACTGAAAGCTACCATCAACAGCAGGTACTGGAATCCCGGCAGGGGATTATTTGCAGATGTAAGTTCAAAGGATCTTTATTCCCAGCACGTCAATGCACTTGCGATACTAACAGGAACGGTTAGTGGCGGAAATGCCACAAGACTGGCTGAAAAAATGCTGAAAGACAGCGCTGTTACCCAGGCTACGATATACTTCAAATATTATGTAAACCGTGCTGTAACGGAGGCCGGCCTGGGAGATTTATACCTTGACCTGCTGGGCGACTGGAGAAAGCAGCTTGCTGAGGGTTTAACCACCTGGGCGGAAATTTCAGATGTTGATGTGGCCAGGTCTGATTGCCATGCCTGGGGTGCAAGTCCGAATATTGAACTGTTCAGGACCGTACTTGGCATTGATTCTGATGCACCCGGTTTTAAAAAAATAAAGATTCAGCCACACCTTGGCAAACTGCAAAAAGCAAAAGGAAGTATGCCACACCCGAATGGGAAAATTGAGGTGATGTATGACCTTACTCCGGGTAATCGTAAAGCCACCATTGTTATTCCTGATGGAACAACGGGTATTTTTATCTGGAAAGGAAAATCCCTGTTGCTAAAACCCGGAAGGAGTTCTTTCAATCTCTAGCTTTATTACCTTTGGCGCATGTTGACAATTTCAGAAAGGGGCATGCTGATGCCTCCCTCTCCCATCCGGAAACTGGTACCATTTGCGGAGGCCGCCAAAAAAAAAGGAATAAAGGTTTACCACCTCAATATCGGCCAGCCTGATATTGAAACACCTCCGGCCATCCTGGATGCTGTCCGCAAGGCAGACATCAAAGTGCTGGAATACAGCCACAGCGCCGGGAATGAAAGTTACCGCAGGAAACTTGTGGAATATTATAAGCGGGTAGGCATTAACGTTACCCATAATAAGATCATGATTACGGCCGGTGGAAGTGAAGCCATCATTTTCGGTTTCATGTGCTGCCTTAACCCCGGTGACGAAGTGATCATACCCGAGCCTTTTTATGCAAATTATAATGGTTTCGCGGTAATGGCGGGAATAAACGTTGTGCCTGTGACCTCGAAAATCGAAACAGGGTTTGCCCTGCCTCCGATGGAAGATATTGAAAAAGCCATCACCCCAAAGACCAGGGGGATTGTGATCTGCAATCCAAATAACCCGACGGGTTACCTGTACAGCATGCAGGAAATGGAGGCTTTGAAAACAATTTGCCTAAAGCATGATCTCTATCTTTTTTCGGATGAGGCATACCGTGAGTTCTGCTATGATGGTAAATACGTCAGTGCAATGCACCTTGAAGGAATGGATCAGCATGTGATACTGATGGATACGATATCAAAAAGATATTCTGCATGCGGCGCCAGGATTGGTGCCTTCGTAACTAAAAATGAAGCCGTTTATAATGCCGCAATGAAATTTGCCCAGGCGAGGCTTAGCCCGCCCGGACTTGCCCAGATCCTGGGTGAAGCGGCCGTTGACCTCCCGGAATCTTATTTTGATTCACCAAAGGGTGAATACCTTGCCCGCCGCAACCTGCTGGTGAGCAGGCTGAATAAAATGAAAGGTGTTTATTGCCCAACACCGGGCGGCGCTTTTTATGCTATTGCCCGTTTACCCATCGATGACAGTGACAGGTTTTGCCAATGGTTGCTGGAATCATTTTCATATAAAGGGCAGACGGTAATGCTGGCTCCGGCAACCGGTTTTTATGGAACTCCCGGCCTGGGGAAAAATGAAGTACGGCTGGCCTATGTGTTAAACCTTGCATCGATTGACGCTGCAATGGATTGCCTTGAAAAGGCACTTGAAGAATATCAGACAGTAATTTGATTGCGGATTACGGATTGCGGATTACGGATTACGGATTGGCGGATTACGGATTAGCGAATTGCGAATTGGCGGATTGGCGCATTGGCGGATTCAAAGAATTGATTTTTGCAAAGAATCCGCAATCCGTAATCCGCAATCCGTAATCGTTCACTGCTTCCGCGTAACCAATAAGACTCCTCCTATCACCAGCACACCCCCGATCCAGGTATACCAGGAAACCTGCTCACGCAGAATGATCACGGAAAGTAACACAGCAAATACCGGCACCAGGTTGGTGAAAATGGCGGTCCGCATCGGGCCAATATGTTTAATGCCATCATAGTACCATACAAAGGCAATGACGGTTCCCACGATGCCTAAATAAGCAAGTGCCACCCAAACCTTTGGTGGAACACTTACCGGGAATGTTTCCCCGGTGGAAAAAACGAGCAGCATGATTAACCCGCTCAGTGAAGCCCATGCTGATGCCTGCAAAGGGGTAGTATGTTTAAGTACAGGCTTTCCTGCCATAGTATAAATAGCCCAGGTCAGCGGGCAACCCAGCATGAATAAATCACCCATTTCAAGACCCGACAATAGTTCAGAAACCTTTCCCCTTGATATCACGATAATCACTCCGGTAAGTGAAATAATAATGCCGGTAATTTTTGTCAGGGTGATCCTTTCCCTGTATATAATGGCAGACATCAGCAAGACGAAAATGGGATTCAAAGCAGCAAGTAAAGCACCACGGCTGGCGGGAATAGTCTTCAGCCCTTTAAAGAAAAAATAGTTATAGGCAAATATTCCTGAGAACCCAAGGAGTAATAACAACGGCAACTGGGCTTTGCTGATGACAAATAACTGCCTGTTCTGTTTCCATGCCAATGGCAGCAGGAAAACCAGTGCAATCGAATACCTGATACTGGCTCCCGTAAATGCACCGAATGTCTGTGCCGCAATCCTTGTGGAAATAAATGTCCCTCCCCAGAATAAACAAACCAAGACCAGCTTGGTATAGGTAACCCGAAGGGATGAATGGCCGGATTCCATGAATGTATTTGGTGTAAACTTATAAATTTTTAAAATCAAGCCGTGGAAGATGTGATGGGGAAGGTGGAAAAAATATACCATCCGGAGTAGTAATCTGCCCCCAAATCCGTATTTTTGCCACCCTCAAACCGGCGGGGTAGCTCAGGCGGTTAGAGCGCAGGATTCATAACCCTGAGGTCTGGGGTTCAACTCCCCATCCCGCTACAAAAGGGGTCCGAACACATGGTGGTCTGGCCCCTTTTTCCATTATACCCTTATTCTAATCCTGAACTGAGCTCCTGGATCTGTAAAAGTTCCGCATAAATCCCCCCTCTTTTTTCGAGTGCTTCATGGGGTCCTTCTTCTGCCACTGTACCATCTAGCAATACCACAATTTTATCTGCGTGCCTTATGGTATTTAACCGGTGAGTTAGCGTGATTACGGTCCTCCCCCGCATAAGTATCTGTAATGCATCAAGGACAATCTTTTCTGATCCCGGATCTATGGAAGAAGTAGGTTCATCCAGGATCAATATGGGTGCATTACGAATCAGGGCCCTGGCAATACCAATGCGCTGTCTTTGTCCGCCTGATAAGGTCAACCCCCTTTCACCCACAAGGGAATCATAACCATGCGGCATTTTAAGAATGAACTCTTCCGCATTGGCAAGGCGGGCCGCGTGAATAATTTCATCTTCCCTGGCTTCGGGTCTTCCGTAAGCAATATTCTCGCGGATGGAACCGAAAAAAAGGACTGTATCCTGCAATACAAATGCAATCTGGTTCCGCAATCCATCAAGCCTGTAATCTGTTATATCCACGTTATCAATGAATACATGACCTGCATCAGGATCATAAAATCTCGGAATAAGGCTTGCCAGGGTTGACTTACCTGATCCGGTGGGGCCGCAGATACCCACATGCTGGCCCGCCTTAATATGAAGATTGAGGTTTTTGAGTACGGTGGTTTCATGGTTGTAAGAAAATGTGACATGATCGAACCGGATATCGCCCCGGAGTTTTGAAGGAATTTTTGCATTTGGCTTCTGCGGTATTACAATATCCGTATCCAGTATGGATTGAATCCTTTCCAAAGCAACAGTAGCCACTGCAATATTATTGGTCAGTTTTGCGAGGTCCTGTACCGGGTTAAAAAATTTGTTCAGGTATGTCAGAAAAACAGTCAGTGATCCAACCGTCATTATTCCTGAAAGGACAAGTCCGGCACCACGATAAAGTACAAATGCAATACAAACAGCAACAGTGATGGCCACTACCGGCGAAAGAAATGACTTCAGCCGGCGAGCCCTGAGTGCTGCATTAACGGTTTCCTGGCTTATTTTTCTCAGTTTTTCCTCTTCCAGGTCCTGGCGCCCGAAGGCATTAATAGTGCGTATTGACTGAAGCCCCTGTTCCAGTACCACCAGCATCCTGCTTTGATCAAGTCTGAGTTCCCGGGTGGCTTTTTTTACTTTCTTCCTGAACCTTGCGACAAATAACAGCAGGAATGGTGCAACGCCAACAGCTACCATGGCAAAGTCCCAGTTAAGGTAGAACATCAGGCAAAGCATCCCGATGATGGAAAGCGTATCGATAATAATGCTTAATAATGTGGAAGAAGTAAAATCCTGGAGTGTGGCCACATCCGTCGTGATCGTACTTAACACTTTACCAATCTGGTGGGTATCATAATAAGACAGTGAAAGCCTTTGCAGGTGATGGTACAATTTCCTTCTCAGGTCGTTTGCCACATTCTGGGCAACACTTTCCGTGAAATAATTGTTTATATATCCGGCCATTGCACCAGTTGCTGCAATGATTACCACACTGATGGCTGCAACAACCACGAGGGAAAGCTTACTATTTTCAGCGTAAAACAGGTTAATCCAGGAAATCCATTTATCCAATGGGCGATGACTGATCACATTATCGATAATGATTTTCAATGGCCAGGGAGCCGCGAGGTTCATCGCTGTTTCCAGCAGCATGGCCGCGAAAATAATCAACAGCCATTTACGGTAAGGCCTTACCACGCTGAATACAAGCCTTGCCAGGGAACCGGCGCTTTGTGTCTTTTCCGCTACCGGATCTGAAGGATCAATAGTATAAGAGGAAATAATCGCCATGTAAACTGACTATTTACCTGATTATTAAGTTCAAGATAGTCAATGTAATGCCATCGGAAAGTGATAATGATCATATTGTAATGTCAAGCGAGTCATTTTTCGGTTAACTCTTCCTGCTCAAATTTGTAAGCCGGTTAATATCAGGATTGTTTCATACATTTCATGGCATATTAACATGTGGCTTCAGTTGTAAGGTATGGATTGGATCATCAGGCTTTTCACAGAAATCTTCTGTTCCCCAGACAATATTGGTTTATGGGCTTGTCATAGCCTTTGGCATATGGCTGGGCAGGCTGAAAATATTTGGCATTGCATTAGGGGTTACCTGGGTACTTTTTATGGGATTGTTTTTCTCATATATCGGCCTGGAAATCAACAAGGAAACGGAACACTTTTTAAAAGAATTCGGGCTAATTTTATTTGTATATACCATCGGTCTGCAGGTGGGGCCTGGTTTTTTTGCTTCACTAAAAAAGAATGCATTCGGTAATAATATACTGGCAGCAGGCATTGTATTCATTGGTGTCCTGGTTACGATAATATTCCATTTTTTATCCGGCACTTCCATTTCAGTGATGGCAGGTGTGATGAGCGGGTCTGTCACCAATACACCTGGTTTGGCTGCGGCACAGTCTGCCATAAAAGACCTTCACCTGGATAAAGGCGATGCCGCTAATATGACCCTGGCCTATGCCGTTACCTATCCCCTGGGTGTATTCGGCATCATACTTTCCATGATGATCCTGAAGAAAATATTCAGGACAGATATTGAACATGAAAAAGAATTGCACAGGAAACTGAATCTTCGCAGAAATGACCGCCCGGTATCCATTCACCTGAACCTCGACAATAAGCAACTCATCGGGCAGCCGTTAAGAAAAGTATTTGAATTCATGAAAGAACCGATAGTTGTTTCAAGGATGTTTCATGAAGGGAAAATCATCACGCCCACACCAGACACCATTTTACAGGCCAATGATGTTTTGCTGATTGTTGCGCCTAAAAGACTGATTGAACAGGTCAAGTTGTTTATTGGCTCGCCAAGTGAAATGAACCTGAAAAACCAGTCCGGGAGTGATCTTATTTCAAGAATGATCGTAGTAACCAGGAAAGAAGTTACGCATAAAAGACTGGGGGATATTCCTGAAATACACCAACATGATTTTACCCTTACCAGGCTTAACCGCGCGGGTATTGAAATGGTTGCTCATGGCAATATATATCTTCAGCTTGGTGACGTCATAAAAGTGGTGGGAACGGAAGAAGGCGTGCAGCAAATTGCCGATACTCTGGGCAATTCTTTGAAGCGGCTTGAAGTGCCGGACCTCGCCCCCATATTTATCGGCATTGTACTGGGGGTAATCCTGGGGAGTATCCCATTTCATTTTCCGGGAATGCCTGTTGCCGTAAAAATAGGAATGGCCGGGGGTCCGCTGATCGTTGCATTGCTGCTGAGTAAATTTGGCAGTAAGCTGTACCTGAATAATTATACCACCAATAGTGCAAACCTGATGGTCAGGGAATTGGGCATTTCCCTTTTCCTCGCAAGCATTGGGCTTGACAGCGGAAAAATGCTTGCATCGGCTTTTACTGACGGAAGCGGATGGACATGGATGCTGATGGGCATTGCCATCACCATCCTTCCATTATTGATCATTGGCTTTATTGCACATCAGTATTTCCGCAAAACATATTTCGAAATTTGCGGGTTACTTGCAGGTGCATCAACTGATCCGCCTGCACTGGCTTTTGCCTTGAAAGTTGCCGGGAATGACATACCATCCGCTACTTATGCTACAGTGTATCCTTTAACAATGATATTAAGGATTGTTGCCGCCCAGTTACTGATCCTGCTTCTGTCCTGAAAAAAGAAACAGACAGAATCAATGATTCTGCCTGTTGAAAAATAATAAGAGTCTTATAAAAAGTATCCTGAATAATTAGTTTAAAAGGCATACCTGATTCCCAATCCGCCCCAACTGCCAACAAAGCCCCTGCTGTCACCAAATTCAAAAGAAGGTTGCCAGTCGATCGACAGGTTAATTGGCGCTTTATTAAACTTGAAGTCAAGACCCAGTACACCATCAATGCCAAAATAGGTTTTATTGGAATAATCATAGTAAGGATCATCTTTATAATCATAAAACCCGATATGCGCTCCCGGACCAATGTACCATTTCAAACCCGGCGCACCATCAATATCACCGTGAAATTCATATAGTCCGGTGACCCTGAAACCCTTATCCCAGAAATAAAAAATCCCTTCGAGGGCGGCGGTTGGCTTTACAAAATGTTTAATGGAAATGCCAGCCCCGTCCCATACCTTAACACCAATAGCGGTTTTATACGAACGGCCCATGCTTTGGGCGTTTACGCTGAACATAAACCCAAGGGCAATAACAGATAACATCATTTTCTTACTCATAAATTTTCATTTTTTTGAGATCAATGCCCGGTAACAGTGACGAATAAGTATTTTCCCAAATTCCTTAATCGCTAATACCCGGGCAGTAATCCTTACCCACGCAGGGAATTCAAAATTTATACCAATCTGATTATAAACGCATAAGATAGAAAAAATTGTATCTGCATTACTGATGGAGCAGTTTTTTCAATACCCGGCTCACCTTATCAGCATTTGGGAGCATCGCCTCTTCCAGGCCTGTATTCATGGGAACAGCGGGAAGATTTAAAGCACCCATTACCTCCACTGGGGCATCCAGCCATTGGAAACAGTTCCTGGTGATCCGGTAGGCCAGCGCTTCGGCAAAAGAATTAAGTTGTTGTTCTTCGGTCAGGACAAGACATTTTCCATGTTTTTTTACCGTTTCAAAAACAAGATTCTCATCAAGCGGGTATAATGAACGAAGGTCAATGATCTCTATCCTGCCTTTATGATCCAGGGCTGCCTGCAAGGCCCAGTAAACACCCATGCCATAGGTAATAATGCAGCTACTCACACCCTGCTGTATGGCATTTTCATTTGCGTCCAGTACAACATTTCCCTTTCCCAGCGGAATAATATAATCACGGGAAGGCTCAGGTCTTTTGGCGGATGCAGTTCCCGGCAACTTGCTCCAGTAAAGGCCTTTATGCTCCAGCATCAGTACGGGGTTAGGATCCAGGAAGGCGGCTTTCATGAGACCTTTCATATCTGCTGCATTGGAAGGATATACTATTTTGATTCCCTTCACAGACAACAATGTTGTTTCCACTGAACCGCTATGGTATGGGCCGCCGCCGCCATAAGCGCCTACGGGAACACGGATCAGGGTTTGAATGGGGTATTTCCCGTTCGACAGGTAACATGATTTGGATATTTCAGAAACCAGCTGGTTAAGCCCCGGGTATATATAATCCCCGAACTGGACTTCCACGATGGGCTTTACACCGGCCGCACTCATCCCTGAGGTAGACCCGATGATATAAGCTTCCTGTATGGCAGTATTAAAAACACGAAGGTCCCCGAATTTTTCTGCCAGTGTTGCTGCTTCACGAAAAACACCACCCAGTCTCCTGCCAACATCCTGCCCGTATAACACCGCTTCGGGGAAATCTTCCATGATTTCGCGCAATGCAAATAGTGCTGCATCCACCATCATGATTTTTTCAGCAGATGCCGGTTGCCGGGTTCCCTTTTCTTCAGTAACCTGTGACGGCGCAAAAACAAAATCTTCCACACCGGAAGGATCGGGCTCAGGAGCAGCCTCCGCATTCCGGAAATCAACCAGGATTTCCTCCCGGGTAATATGCTCAATATTCTCCAGCTCATTTTCGGTTATCCCTGACTGTAATAATGTATTTCTAAGCAATGGTCCGGGATCTTTCAGCGAATGTTTTTCCAGGTCTTCCTCGCTCCGGTAGAATTCTTTTCTCACACCGCTGGTATGGTGTCCCAGCAATGACACATCGGCTTGAATGAGCAGGGGGCCGCCCTGCAAACGTACATGATCAACCGCTTCCTGCATAGCGATGAAACTGGCAGTAAAATCTGAGCCATCCACTTTTCGTTTTTCCATTCCGGGAAATCCGTCAGCGTAGGTAAAGGCATCCATCGCACGGGCTTCTTCCGCCGAAACACTGATGCCCCAGCGGTTATCCTGGACAAGGTAAATAACAGGCAGTTTCTTCAGCACAGCAAACTGGAATGCTTCACTGACTTCACCTTCGGTAATACTTGCATCGCCAAGAGAGCATATGACAACGGGATTTTCTCCACCAGGTCCTTTACGGTAAAGTGGTGAATTGGTCTGGGCGAGAAATTTCAGACCCTGTGCGATACCGGTAGTAGGGATCACCTGCATGCCGGTAGCACTGCTTTGCTGGATAATGCGGGGTTTACCTGTTTCTGTGCTGGATGGATGGGAATAATATGCCCGCCCCCCGGTAAAGATATCTCCCTTTTTTGCCAGCAGTTGCAACATGAGTTCATGCGGTGTATAGCCCAATCCAAGCAGCAGGCTTTCGTCGCGGTAATAAGGACTTACATAATCACAGGGAAGAAGCTGAAATGCTGCCGCCAGCTGAATGGCTTCGTGACCACGGGAGGTGGAATGCACATATTTGCAGGTTTGCCTGTTCTCCTCATATATTTCTGCCATGTATTTTGCCTGGCACATGTGGCGGTAGGCTTTCAACAGCAATTGGACAGGCAGCATAAAAAAAGGTTACAGTGTTATGGATCCGGGTTCCTGTTTTGCAACCCGCAGCCTGAACCCGCAACCCGGAGCATAGAGAACAATTATTTGATAGACAATTCAAACAGGCTTTCATCTTCAATGAAGCCTTCAAAATCATCGCCAACAACACACTCTCCAACACCGGCAGGTGTCCCGGTGAATACCAGGTCACCGATATTCAGCGAAAAATAATTGGAGATATGGGCTATGATCTGGTCGAAACTGAAGAGCATCTGGTTCGAATTCCCCTGCTGCACGAGTTCTTTATTCTTATACAGGCAGAAATTGACGTCCTTCTTGTTCATTTCAGGTTTTATGTCCAGCCATTTCCCGACAACTGCAGAGTTATCCCAGGCTTTTGCCTTTTCCCATGGCAGGCCTTTGCTCTTCAGGTCGTCCTGGATATCACGGGCGGTAAAATCTATACCAACACTAATCCCGTTATAATATTTGGAGGCAAACTTTTCCTGTATATACTTTCCGTTCTTGGAAATCCTCAACACCAATTCGCATTCATAATGCAGTTCATTGGTGAATTCAGGGTAATAAAAAGGAGTATGTGGCTGAAGAAGTGCGCTTTTAGGTTTCATGAAGATAACCGGCTCATCCGGCACTTCGTTTCCAAGTTCTTTGGCATGGGCTACATAGTTTCGCCCTACACAAAATATTTTCATTGTTCAATAAGGTTTAAAGATTGATGATACCAAAACGATTTGAACGCCTGGCGTTACACATAGATCCGGCTTTCTGCAAGGAAATTGGAAAGAATTATAATGGTCGCTAAATTATAAAATAAACGGTCAATCTGGAAATTCATGGGCCGAAATTCAATTTATTTACTTCATTCATTGCTGGTTCAAGGCCCCTAAGTGCAAAGATTTCAATGACTTCCACTGATTTTTCGATTTTTTGCTTTACAGTAGGTAATTCATCCCCGGACCATTTTCCAAGGACAAAATCTACCTGCCTGCCTTTAGGGTAATCACCGCCAATACCAAAACGCAAACGGGGGTATTCAATTGTACCCAGCATTTCCTGGATGCTTTTTAATCCGTTATGCCCACCGTCACTACCGGATGGCTTCAAACGGAGTTTTGACAGGGGTATGGCAAGGTCATCCATTACTACCAATACCCGGCCAAGGTCTATTTTTTCCTTTTCCACCCAGAATTTCACCGCCTTGCCGCTGAGATTCATGTAAGTTGTGGGTTTAATAACAATTAGCAGCCTTCCTTTCAGCTTTACCTCGGCCATATCCGCCAGCCTGGAAGGCTGAAACTGGGCGCTGTGTTTCCTGGCAAAGGCATCGGCCACTTCAAACCCTGCATTATGCCTTGTTCCCGAATATTCGGCACCAATATTACCCAGGCAAGCAATGAGAAATTTATCCATGAAGTCAGCAAAATTAGCCAATGCGGGGAAAATGCAAGCTAAATTGCAGTTATATCCAATATATCTTACATTTAACTAATCTTTATAATTTTTTATGACCGAATCGCGGTATCAGATTATCAAATCAGAGGTGCTTTCGCTGCTCAAAGATAAACTGGATCCCAAGCTTACTTACCATAACCTGGCTCATACAGAGGATGTTATGCACCAGGTGGAGCGTATTGCCAAAGGGGAAAACATTACCGGCCCAAATGAACTGATGTTATTGAAAGTAGCCGCACTTTTCCACGATTCCGGCTTTCTTTATGTGTACAAACACCATGAGGAGAAAAGCTGCCAGATTATGGAAGATTATATGCAGGATGGTGATTTTACCCCTACAGAAATTGCCAGGATCAAGGGTATGATCATGGCTACTCAGATCCCCCAGACACCCCATAACCTGATGGAACAGATCATTTGTGATGCAGACCTTGATTACCTGGGGAGGGATGATTTTGAACGGATCAGTAATGGCCTGAAAGAAGAGTTCCTGGTGTTTAAGGTCATTAAAAGCGAATCTGACTGGGATCCCTTACAAATCGGATTTTTTGAAGCGCATAATTATTTTACAGAAACCTGCAGGGTCGACCGCACGCCTAAAAAACTGGAACACCTTGAGATGCTGAAAATGAATCACAGGTTGACTTAACCCGACATGGAAAACAGATGTTACAGCAAAAATTCTGGCTACGTACGCTGAATGTAGACCAGGGTGAGTGGTGGATCGTTAAGAAGCTGATCTTTTTACAGTTCCTGCAGGGAGCAGGTATTGCATTTTTCTTCACCGCTGCGTTTACCACCTTCCTTGATAAATTCCCTATTACCGAGCTGCCCTGGGCCATGATTTATTCAGCCTTTTTATTGTGGATCACAGGGTTTCTGTATAATAAAGCAGAGCACCGTATATCCTTTAGTGCACTCCTCATTATCACTACAACCTTAATGGCTGTCAGCATACTGGTTTTCAGGATTACTGCTTTCAGGTCGCATGGCGACTGGTTTTTTTACTGGATGCTGGCCTGGTTCAATGCGCTATACCTCTTGAACAACCTGCAATTCTGGGGAATTGCCACACTGGTTTTTGATCTCCGCCAGAGCAAAAGACTATTTGGCCTGATCAGTTCGGGAGATATCCCCGCTAAATTTTTCGGGTACACGCTGGCCCTCTTAATCGTTCCTTTTACAGGAGCGATGAACCTGCTGTATGCCGGGGCCATTTGTATCCTGGCTTCACTTCCATTTGTATTTTCCATTGCCAAATCCGGGCAATTAAATAAAACAGACCACAATAAGGATTCAGCCGTCAACCACGGAACAGATAAAGTAGGATCCCTGGTTCAAAATTTCACCGGCAATACCTTTATCAGGGATATAGCTTTTATTTCATTCCTTGCCTTCCTTGCTGTTCTTATCATCGATTATGCATTCTATGCGGAGGTAAAGCATACTGCGCTTCGTGATATTTCGCTGGGTAAATTCATTGCCATGGTGGGGGCCATTTTACGCCTGGCTGCCTTATTGACCAAGATCATTTTTACCGGAAGGCTCACCAGCTCGCTGGGCATACGAAAAGCATTGCTGATCACCCCTGTCATCATGTTAGTAGTCATCGGGTTAATCGTTGCTACCGAATTTCTTACCAGTGACAATAATATTGTCCTCTATTTATTTGGCGCAGCCTTTATCCTGGTGGATGTGTCCAGAACGGTGTTCAATTCACCCACACTGCTGAGCGCCATGCAGCCGCTACCTACACATGAGCGTCTCAGGGCGCATAATATCGTAAAGGGTATCATGGATCCATTTGCATATCTTTTTGCCGGACTGATCCTGCTTGGCCTGATCAACAATGAAAAGGATATTGACCTGCTCACCATTTGTTTTACAGTCCTGTGCATCGGTGCTTTATGGATTCCCGGTATCTGGCTGGTAAACCGCCAATACCTTAAAATACTTATACAAACCATCAGTCACCGCTATTTCAGCCAGGAAGAATTTTCACTCAATGATGAATCCATCCTGCAACAGATCAGGAAGAAAATTACGACAGGTACAGACCTGGAAGTAATTTCTATCCTAAAAATGCTGAATAGTAAAAAAGACCCAATTGCTGAAGACCTTATCACGCAATTATTATTGCACCCATCACCCCAGGTAAAACTTGAAACACTCCGGCTCATTTCCGGAAGCAATAATGAAGATGTAAAAAACCGGCTGCAGGAATTAATCCATGGAAATGAAACCGCGGAAATAAGGCAGGAATCCGTTAAGGCAATGGCCAAGATCGGAAAAACAGACTGGGGCCTCAGGCAATTCATGGATAGCAGTGATGAAGGAATACAGAAAGCCGCATTATCCGGGATGCTGCAGAATAAAGAATCGCATGTCAGGAATATGGCGGAAGAATATATGTCAAGGCTGATACAGCGGGGCGAAAAATCTGACAAGATGCAGGCATGTGAAATACTGAATGATGTCAGGGATGACTATAGTCATCCACTGCATTACCAGTTAATAAAAGATCCGGATGCACAGGTACAGGCAAATGCCATTAAAGCCTGTGGAAAGTCTTCTGACAAAGCAACCATGGATGAACTCATGGAAGCTTTGCCCAAACATGGTAAAAATGTAATGATCGCACTACAAAACGCCGGTGAAAATGCCATTGATGTTATTGAAAAAATCCTTACCACGGGCAAATTTCCTGAATGGCATACCCGGCTGTACGTCCTTATTGGCCGCATTGGAGGAGAAAAAGTCCAGGCCCTCCTGCTTCGCCGGCTGAATGATACTCCTCAACACCTTCCTGCCATTATCCGGTCATTATACAGAACCCATTACCAGGCCAATGAAGAAACGCAAAGGCAGATGGAAACGCTGGCCCGGTTGTATATCATCTATGGCGTGGAACTAATGCATATGCAAAAGATGGTGGGGGAAAAGAAAGAATATAATATACTGGAGAGTTCCATTAACCTGGAAATACAGGATATCCGCGATATTTTACTTTGCCTTTTCGGTTGTATGTATAACCGGGTTAAAATGAACCAGGTCAGAAAGGGGCTCGACAGCAACCAGAATGAACATATCGCCAATGCCATGGAAATTATTGAGCTGACCATTAAAAAGGATCTCGGACAGTATTTCAACAGCATGTTTGAAACTACCAGTATAGATCACCGCTGTGATGCCCTGCGCTCTTTACTGAAAGACATTGATTTCCAGAACATTGACCACATATTAGTGAAAGTGCTGACGGAAAAGCCCATTCAATATCAAAGCTGGACAAAAGCCTGCTCCCTGTATATATCCAAAAAACTAAAGCACCACCTTGACCCTGTGCTGGTCAGGAAATATACATCGTCTGAAAACAGGTTACTCAGGGAAACCGCCCAGTTTGCCTTTGTAAATTCATGACAGCATATGAAATAAGACATACTGTTATCCACAAAGCTGATCTAATCCTTACATTTGAAAAATGGTACATACCGGTTTAGAAAGGCTATTACTCATTGAAAAGGTTTTAATCCTTAAATCCCTCAGTATATTCAGGGATACCCCGGAAAATATCCTGGCCGAACTCGCCCCGCTGATGCATGAAATCGAATATGAAAAGAATATCCTGATTTTTTCTGAAGGCCAGATCGGGGACTGCATGTACATCATCCACCAGGGAGAAGTTAAAATACATAAGGGAGATACCATACTTGCCGTGCTCAGGGACAAGGAAGTGTTTGGTGAATTATCCCTGCTGGATTCCGAAACACGGTCGGCCAGCGCCACAACAACCGTCAATTCCATACTTTTCAGGATTGACCAGGATCCTTTTTATGAATTAATTGAGTCGAGGCCGGAAGTAGCCAGGGGATTTATAAAAATGCTCTGCCAGCGCTTAAGGGCTCAGAATGAACGGAGTGTGCAGTCAAATCATTCCTAATGCATTATGTTTTGGAATTTTTGCAAAAAATACCCTATTTATGGTAGGAAAATTAATCTTAAAACCAAATTGGATTGATTATCTTGGCGAAGATTCAGAAAATATTTATTCTTTAGTATCAACCCGCTAATGGTTTCCTGAGTCTGAGTAATCTATCCAATGCCTTTTATCAACTCCCAAATGTTTCATTAGCCCTTAGTCCGTTACCCTCATATCCAACCCTTGTTATTCGCCCTTTTGTCAATTAAACACCAAACACACTGGTATGAGAAAGTTTTACCCTTTTCTTTCCCGTCTATCTGCTATTATTTTATTACTGGCCTCTTTTACTTCGGTTAAAGCACAACAACTGAAGATTTCTGACTTTTCCATTTTTGGAATGGAACAGGCCAGGATATCCATACAATCAATAGTACAGGGTGGTGCAACGGGAAGTAATAAACTGGTAAAAACCGTTGGACAGGCAGCTTTCTATGGTAATATACATAGTGGAGGAAAAATAGATTTAGGTATTAATAATACAGTAAATGGAATTGTTACTGCAGCAAATTCACAAAATCTCACCGGGTCCATTTTAAATGCGGGCCTGAGTGCATCATTTACCGGCAATATTGATGTTAAAGGAAATGTTACCATTACTTCGGGTACAGTTGCCGGAAAGGTTACGATTCCAACCAACAGAACATATAGCGGACCTACACCAACGCTGGGTGTGGTGAAAGGAACACCGGTATTCCCGGTATTACCTGTCACTTCCTCTTGCTGCAACTTTTCCCGCAGTTGGTACGGTTAATATCACCAATACCACCATCATTTCTCCCGGATCCTATAATAATCTAGCTCTCAGTGGAGGAAAAACGGTGACTTTTTCTGGTCCTGGCATATATGTATTTAATACCATTAAAAATACCGGATCGGTAAACAACTTCATTTTTGATTTCCAGAATAATCCATCCGGAACCTTTAAAATTTATGTTCATGGAGATGTTGACATGAACATCATGAATATAGATGTCATTAATAACGGAACTGCTACTATTGCCCAAAGTGCCAGCCGGATATTTACAGAAACACATGGATCAGGTTCCAGTTGTTCTGAAGGCGTGTATGCATTTACCATGAAAAATTATTTTTCAGGTGGCGCAGCAGTGAATGGCTGGGCACAGTGTTTGCCCCGTACTCTGGTATTAATATCGGTTCCCTATCCAGTTCATCCAATGTCACAGGTGCACTTTGGGGTGCAAAGGATGTGAATATTCAGGTGGGAGTTAAGCTGGTTCATGCACCATATATCGATTGCAGCAATCCTACAGCAAATGCCGGACCGGATACCGATATCCCGTGTTCCGCCAATACCATTGTTCTCAATGGCACAACGAATATTTCCAACCCGATTTACAGTTGGACGACTACAGATGGCAGTATCGTTGGTGCATCCAATACGGCAAGCATAACAGTTGCCTCAAGGGGCACATATACCCTTTCTGTCACGAATGCTAACGGTTGTTCTGCAACTGACCAGGTTTCAGTCACCTCCTGTCTAAACCCATATATCACTTTTAATGACGGAAAGGTTCCGGACCTGATCGGGTCTGAACTTTCTGCCTTAAGCCAGGACCCGACTTTCAGCGACCAGGAGAAAAGTGTATTTGTGATTAATGCGCAAAAAGTGCTGATTGAAGTGATTCCTGTTCAGGGCCAGTATAGTGCATCACTCGCCAAATTGACCGAATTGGGATTAACTGATCCGGTATCCAATGGGTTGTTATCCAATAACATCATTACAGGCTTATTTCCCATATCACAGTTGGAATTGTTAAACAATTTTCCGTTACTCTTCAAATATGTTCGTCCTGCTTTTCCTCCTGTGAACCAGAAAGGTATTGCCGAAACTGGCGGAGATAAGGCCATGGAAACAAATTTTGTGCGACTGGGTTATAAAGTGACCGGTGCAGGTATAAAAGTTGGGGTGATTTCAGACAGTTACAATACGAATCCTTTCAATGGTGGAGCAGCACAGGATGTGGCCAATGGTGATCTTCCCAATAATGTTAAGTCCTGTCGGGTGGAGAATATCCGTATGGTACCCGGTCAGACGAAGGCAGGGCAATGATGCAGATCATTTATGATGTGGCGCCTGATGCCGGACTGGCTTTCCATACCGGCTTTATTTCAGAAGGAAATATGGCAGCTGGGTATTCTCAGATTAAAAGATGAAGCACTTTGCGACATTATTGTTGATGATATCACCTTTGTCACAGAACCATTCTTTACGAAAGGTGCCATAGAAACGGCCATTGCAGATGTAACCTCCAGGGGAGCAAAATATTTTACTTCAGCCGGTAACTTCGGTGCTAAATCTTATGAAAGCACATTTCATTCCGACTGCTGCCCCATGCGGTGTTGTTGGACAGGCACACCAGTTTGCCACAGGTGATGTACTCCAGAAAATCAGCCTTAAAAAAGCGGGCAACTACATGATCGTCCTTCAGTGGGAAGATCCTTTTTATTCCATTGGAGATGCACAGGGATCTCGCACTGACCTGGATATTTACCTGACAGATATTACCGGGAAAATTCAGGTAGGTTATAACCGGATTAATATTGGTTCAGATCCGTTTGAAGTACTGCCATTTACAGTCAATGGTGCCACAGAAACAAATGTGATGATCGTTAGTCCTTCAGGTCCTACCAATATCAGATTCAAATATGTCATTTTCCGTGGTGATGCTGAAATCATGGAATATACCAATGCGAATCCATCAACGATTATCGGTCACGCCAATGCAGCTGATGCTATAACTGTTGGTGCCATCAGGTATACACTTACCCCTGCTTTGGGTTTTGCCGGTCCTTATACAGTTGAAACATTCTCATCACTTGGCGGAACCCCGATCAATGGTGTAGACAGGAATAAACCGGATATCACGGCACCCCAGGGTGTGAATACCAGTGTATTCCTGGGTGATATTGCCACCAACAGGGACCTGGAAAATGATGGATTATATAATTTCTTTGGAACATCTGCAGCTGCGCCACATGCTGCCGCGGCAACTGCACTGATCCTGGAAGCGAAGAAAAAATTTGATCCCGCAGCAGCCCAGTTATCACAGGAAGATATCCGTACATTACTCAAATCCACTGCACTCGATATTGAAACAACAGGATTTGATTATAAAAGTGGATCGGGCTTAATTCGAACCGGTCAGGCATTATTCAGTTTTGCTGCACCGACTCCTGAGATTACCAGGTTGTACTATGATGAAACAAGTACGCCCGGCCAGCAACAACTTATCGTTACCGTAGAAGGAAATTTCCTGACCCCAGATGCACAGGTATACCTGAGAGATCAGCCTATACCCACAACTTATATCAGCCCGAGCCAGCTTGTCGGCTGACGTTCCGGCTTTTGGTCCCGGTAATCCGGATATAAGGGTATTTATTCCTTCGATTAGTCCGTCAGGTATCGATGGTGGATTTTCCAATGCCCTGACATTCGAATCCATTCCGAAAAAAATTGTCAGGGTAAAAGCAAATAACAGTACGAAGAAATATGGGGAGAAACTTCCGGATTTCACTTCCGTTATCACTGTTGACGATGTACCGCTGGAGAATAGTGGACTTACACTCGCTGATCTGGGTCTTACCGGTATTGTTTATGAAACAGCGGCCGCCAGCGGTAGTGATGTGGGCTTATATGGCGTCAAGCCAAAAGTGGCTGACCTTTCTGCAGGACTTACCGAATTATATACTTACGAGTTTGCTACTGACAGCAGGATTACCATTGAGCAATTGCCGATCACGATCACTCCTGTACAACAGGATATCGTTTACGGGCAAACAATCCAGCCGATAACATTCACCTATGTTTATGATGACTCAAAATTTAATGAAGAAGACAAGGCTCCTTTCCTGGCAAAAATAAAGGCACAACATGAGCAATATTTAGTGCAGGATCTTGCCTTCATTGATACAAGAAACCTTGTTAATGGAGTTCCGGTAACCAATGCTGATCTGAACAACCTTGCACTGATGATATCTGCCAGGGCAATAGAAAATGGAGTCGCTACAGTAAACGGGGTACCTACAGTGAATGGAGTGGCAGTAGTAAATGTTGATCCTATACTCATCAATCAATATAACCAGAGCATCGCTAACGGAATTCCACTGGTAGATGGTGTACCAACCCTAAATGGTGTGGCTACAGTCAATGGTGTTGCTGTTGTCAACGGCGTAGTTGTGGTGAATGGTGATTACAACGTAAATGGACTTGATGTGACCAATGGCGTGGCAGTAGTGAATGGCGTAACAACTGTAAACGGAGTAGCTGTCGTTAATGGCGTAGTTACAGTCAATGGTGTTCCGGTCACCAATGGTGTAGTAGTTGTCAATGGAGTACCAACAGTAAATGGTGTTCCGGTAACGAATGGTGTGGTGGTCGTAAATGGTGTAGCTACTGTAAACGGAGTGGCTGTAACCAATGGCGTAGTAGTGGTGAATGGTGTCGCCACGGTAAATGGTGTGGCCATTGCCAATGGTGTGGTGGTAGTCAATGGTGTCGCCACGGTAAATGGTGTGGCCATTGCCAATGGTGTGGTGGTAGTCAATGGCGTTGTCACGGTCAATGGCGTTGCAGTGACAAACGGCGTGGCAGTTGTCAACGGTATCATCGTTGATATCAATGGTGTACCGGTTACCAATACCCAGCTGGTGAATGGCGTTGCAGTTGTAAATGGTGTAGCTACGGTGAATGGTGTTGCAGTTACCAATTTTGTCGCAATCAATAATGGAGTTGCTACCGTTAACGGTGTGGCCATTGCCAATAATGTTGTAATAACAAATGGAGTTGCAACGGTCAACGGCGTAGCCATTGCTAACAATGTTGTGGTAACAAATGGAGTTGCAACAGTTAACGGCGTTGCCATTGCCAACAATGTTGTGATTGAAAATGGTGTCGCAACAGTCAATGGAGTTGCTATTGCCAATAACATGGTTTCCCAGAATGGTGTGGTAACGGTTAACGGCGTGGCCATTGCCAATGGTGTTGCTGTAACCAATAGTGGCCAGGTGGTAGATGTAAATGGTGTCGCAGTAACCAATACGGCCTTTGTGAATGGTGTGGTAACCGTCAATGGTGTAAGGGTCACAAATAATGACCTCTTCTCTCCCACTAACAATGAAAATGTGGCGGTGATCCTTCATGAAACGGATGCCTTTGCCGGTTATACAACAGATTACAGGTCAATCAATGCAATTACAGGTGTAACTGCTGGCCAGCATTCTATAGTTCCGGGCGCATTGATTTCGCGCAACCTGGATCCGGCTTATGTGCCAGGTATACTCAATATTGGTAAAAAAGCAGCCTCTATAACGGTCGCAGCCAACAGCAAGGTATATGGTGAAGCCGATCCGGAGCTGACAGGTATTTCTCAGGGATTTGAGGTGGATGACAATATTACGGTTACCTATACCCGGGTTCCGGGTGAAGATGCCGGCACTTATGTGATCAATGCAATAGTCAGTCCGGCCGATAAGGCAGCAAACTATGAGATTGTCTTAACTACAGCGGATTTCACGATCCATAAAAAGGATGCCGCTGTAACACCGGCAAACAATACCAAGGTATATGGCACTGCTGATCCTACACCGCTTACCACAGGTACGGTTACCGGATTCAATGCAGCAGACGGTATTACGGTGACGTATACCCGCGATGCTGGCGAAGATGCCGGTGACTATACGATTGGATATAGCCTGACTGATCCGAATGACAAGGTGAAGAATTACAATCTGCCGGTACCGGCGGCTACCGCAGTATTTAAGATTACCGGTGCTAATGTGACTATCATACCTGCCAACAACAACAAGACGTATGGGGATCCTGATCCGGTACTTACTGGTGCCGTTACCGGTTTCCTTGCCAATGATGGAATTGTTGTGACATATAACAGGGTTGCAGGAGAAGATGCAAAGACTTACATGATCAGTTATACGCTCACTGATCCGAATAACAAGCTGGCTAATTACAACCTGCCAGCGCCGGCTGCAACAGCAGTATTCACCATTAACAAGAAGGCTGCTTCTGTTTCACCTGCCAACAACAGCAAGAATTATGGATCAGCTGATCCGGTTCCACTGACAACCGGAACATTGACAGGATTTATCCCGACAGATGGTATAACGGCAACCTATACTCGTCAATCAGGTGAATTGGCCAATGTTTCTTATACGATCAGTGCCACACTGGCACCGGCTGCGAAACTGGCCAATTATACTGTGACTTATAATACAGCCAACTTTACGATCAATAAGGCGCCTATAACCATTAAAGCCAATGATACTTATGTGAAACAGGGTTCAACGCCGGTATTTAGTATAACAACCACACCATCAGTGTCTTGTACCAGTGTTCAGTATGAAGTACGCAATAGCGCTGGTGTATTACAAACTGTAGCATTAAATTGCCTGGCTCCGGGGACTTATACGGTTACTCCGAAGAATGCTGTTTTTGCAAACAGTTCCAGTTATATTATAACATATGTTTCCGGCATACTTGTCGTAAACGTTTCAGGAAACAGTGCTAAATCAATCCGGGTAACTCTGGATTGTGTAACTCTGGTTTCAGATCCGTCAACAAACGGCGGATTCAGCTATATAGCTAATTTCTCCTATACTAATGCCAATGCAACGGATATCTGGATTACAGCCGGTTCTGCTGATAACAAAATCAGCCCAACCGGGACGAACGTTGATACCAGGAATCTGCCAAATATTTTCAAAGCTGGCGGAGGAAAGATTCAAATTCCATTCAATGGAACGAAGATCACCTGGTATGTGGCAAGTTACGAGAAGACTAAAAAGACGGCTTCTACCAGTGATGCAAGTTCTACCTCGTCCAGGTGTCCTGCCGGAGTATCAGGTCAGACAAAACAGGCACTTCAGGTAGAAGACATGACCAGCCTGTCAATTGATAAGGTTTATCCAAACCCGGTTCAGACAAGGGTATTTATCGAAACAGACCTGAAGTCAGTAACGGAAAAAGATGTAAGGATTATTGATATCCAGGGTAGGGAACTGAAACCTGCTTCTGTAAGGAAGATATCTTCTTCCAAACTGGAAGTAAACCTGGGTAACCTGAATGCAGGTCAATATTATATCAGAATCAATAATCAGGCAGGTAATAAACTGTTCCGGATTATCAAACAGTAAAATTGACTGGCATTTAAAATTGAAAATGGGGAGCATTACGTCTCCCCATTTTCTATTTGATTGCTTGCGTATTTTTCCGTAATTTTTGATTCCGTGAAATGTGAAAACAAATGAATTCCGATCTCGTTTTTTCCTTCTTATTTCACTACTTGCAATATGCTCAGGACTGTCAGCACAAAACAGCACAGCAGACAGTCTGAAGAACCTAATTGCTAAATCTCCTGGAGATAGCAACCAGGTAAACCAGATGAACCAGTTGTCAAGATTGCTTTTACGTTCCCATCCAGAAGAATCACTGCAAATATGCCAATGAAGCGAAATCACTTTCTGAAAAAATCGATTTTAAAAAAGGGGAGGCCCTGGCGCTTAAAAACTATCGGACGCTATTACTTTATCAGGAGCCAATATCATGAGGCAACAGACTTCTGGCAACAATCCCTGAATGTGTATACTGCAATTAATGATGAAGTTGGAATATCGAATATGTATAATAACCTGGGTTCTGCACAATACAACACGGGTAATAATGCCCGTGCCCTCGAATTTTATCTCAAAGCCGTTGAACTTGCGGAAAAAACAGGGGATAAGCTCAGAATTGCAACTGCCTAGAATAATGTTGGACTATGTTATATGAATCAAGCCGGCTACCTATGACCAGGCATTTCTCTTATTTCAGTAAGGGACTTAAATGTTGCCATAGAAATTGAGGATAAAGGAAATATTGGTTCATCTTATGTCAATATGGGTGAAATCTATATGAATATGGGAAAGGATTCCCTGGCTCTGATAAATTTCCTTGGCGCCAGGGAAGCATATGAGCCGGATGATGAAAATCTTCCCTATGCTTTAAATAATATTGGAAAGATTTACCAGAAAAAGAGGTGAATTTTCTAAAGCCCTGGAGTTTCACAACCTGGCATTGGCTAAATCAACAGCAAAAAGCAACCAGCTATTTATTGCACAGTCGAACCTGGAAATTGCGGAAGTATACCGGCTGCAGAAACAAAATGTATATGCACTTCAATATTTTAAAAAGGCGAATACGATTTCAAAAGAGATTAAGTCTAATATTGAGCTGAAGAGATCATACGAAGGCCTTGCATCTACATATAACCAGCTCCTTGACTATCGAAACGCCTATGATAACCAGTTAAAGTCCACCCTACTTTCCGATTCACTTCACAAATTTACCACAGATGATATCCGCTTGAATTATGAAGTCGGATTAAAACAGAAAGAGGTCGACCTGCTTACTAATAATAATAAACTCAGGGATGAAGAAATCAAGCGACAAAAACTGGTAAGAAATGCTTTACTCGTCGGATTCGGATTGGTTTCCGCATTGATTTTTATATTATATCGTGATTATCGTAACAAGATCAGGACAAATAAACTACTTGACCAGCGTAAAGCTGAAATTGAATCTCTGCTATTGAATATACTTGCCATTCGAAGTGGCCGTTGAACTACAGAATACCGGACAGGCTACACCGAGATTTTATGAAAATGTTTCGGTATTGTTTACTGACTTTGTAAGTTTCTCCAAAATTGCAGAAACCCTTTCCCCGCAACAGGTAGTTGAAGAACTAAACGAATTTTTCATTGCCATGGATAATATCATTGAGAAATACCAGCTTGAAAAAATAAAGACAATTGGTGATTCGTACATGTGTGCAGGCGGCATTCCAACAGTTAACCAGACACACCCGGTTGCCATTGTAAAAGCCGGCCTGGAGATACTGGAATACCTAAACATAAAAAACACCATACGGGAAAAAACTGGCTTGACCAAATGGGAATTGAGAATAGGTGTTCATACCGGCCCTCTCGTTGCAGGTGTCGTGGGCAAGAAAAAATATGCTTATGACATCTGGGGAAGCACGGTGAATATTGCCAGCAGGATGGAGAGTAATGGTCAGCCGGGTATGTTGAATATATCCGCAGCATTATATGAGCAAATCAAGGACAGGTTCGACTGTACCTACAGGGGAAAAATTTATGCAAAGAATGTTGGCGAAATTGATATGTATTTCGTGAATAAGGAAATAATCCCCGAAATAGTATCTCCCAAAGAAGCCGTGATTGCAGAAGACTAGATAAGTTATTGCTAAAACATAAAAAACCGTCCAGTATTACTGAACGGTTTTTTTATGTTTTTGAACTTCTTAATGACTATTTCTTCCCGGCCGGAGCTGCAGCTTTTGCAGCCGGGCAGCAGCAGCAGCCTTCGCAGGTGCTGGAGCAGCACCTTTTGCAGCAGGAGCAGCAGCTTCTTCCTGTTTCAAGTTGACGTGTCATGGTAACTGAAGCAATTGGAATCCTTGGTGAATTCATGATCTCATAATGGTCAATCTTTACATCTTCCACACGGATGTTTCCATTTAGTTCAAGATTGGTAATATCTACTTCGATATTTTCTTTAAGATACTTTCGGCAAGGTCTTAATTTTCAGTGCCTTCATCTTGGTTTCAAGCTTACCACCGGCCTTAACACCGACAGCAGCTCCTACAAATTTCAATGGGAATAGTAGCAGATACTTTCTTGTCTTCAACCAGTTCCAGCAGGTCAACATGATTGAGCCTGTCGCTACTTTGTCAAACTGCAGATCCTTCAAAATGCAGCTGTAGGTTTTTCCATCAACTTTTACTTCTGCCAACTGGAATTCAGGTGTGTAAACGAGTGGTTTGAAAGCCAGTTGCCGAAGCAGAGAAATTAACCTCCTTAGCACCCCCGTAAATTACACCAGGTACCAGTCCCTGAGAGCGTAACTGGCGGGTGGCTGTTTTGCCCGTTTCGGTCCTCAGTTGTCCTTCGATTGTAACTGTTTTCATTGTTTATGATTGTTTAATTAACTTTTTGATTTATCTCACTGCTCTCACTTGCTCTCGATACTCTCAACTCTCAACTTTCAACTCAATCATTTCTCCTCGTTGCGAATGAATAAACAGGCTGGTGATACTTTGGTTTTCATAAGCAGTTCCTGATGGCTATGCAAAACAGATTCAGCAACAGTAAGCACTTTGATTTTAGACGACTCTGTCCCCTCAATGGAATCGTATCGCAAACCACCAGTTCTTCCAACACACTGTTTTCAATATTGGTATAAGCATTTCCACTTAAACAGGATGTGTACATAATGCCCTTACACTTCTGGCGCCCTTTATCTTTCAGCAGTTTTGCCGCTTTGGTCAGGGTACCTGCCGTATCACAGATATCATCAATAAGCACCACATCCCTGTCTGTCACATCACCGATCACCACCATGCTGGCAATCTCATTGGCCCGTTTCCGGTGCTTATCACAAATCACCATTTCCGCATTAAAATAGCTGGCCATTTCCCTGATCCTGTTGGCGCTTCCCACGTCAGGGGCCGCAAAGGTAAGGTTTTCCAGCTTAAGATTCTGTATATAAGGGATAAAAATGGCGGAACTGTCGAGGTGATCCACCGGAATATCGAAATACCCCTGGATCTGCGGAGCGTGCAGGTCCATCGTAATTACCCTGTCGGCACCGGCCGCAGTTAACAGGTTGGCAACCAGCTTGGAACCAATGGCCACGCGGGGTTTATCTTTCCGGTCCTGCCGGGCATAACCGAAATATGGGATTACAGCAATGATCTTATACGCAGATGCCGCTTCTGGCAGCGTCGATCATTAACAGTAATTCCATGAGATTATCACTTGGAGAAAACGTGCTTTGCACTAGGAAAACATAATCACCTCGAATACTTTCGAGGAAGATTGGCTGGATTTCTCCGTCGCTGAAACGCTGGATACTGATTTTACCCAGGCCGGGGCCAAAGTTGCTAGCAATTTTTTCAGCGAGGTATTGAGAGCTGGTTCCGGAGAAGATTTTGGCTGAAGGGGCTATACGTTCCATAACGCTTAATGTGCGGCGAAGATAGAAATTACCGGATAGATTGGAACAAAAATAAAGGTCCCGGAATTGCATTAATTCTGGTCTCAATGCCTTTATAACATGTTCAATAACTAATTACTTTATTGCGGTCACCATGGCTGTAGTGGTGATGTATTCAACCCTTTGGGTGGTTTTTCCATGACTAACGGAAATTTTTTTGGTTTCATGGCCCTGTACAGGGAAGTGCAAACAAAAACGGAGAAAATCAAGACAACAAAATACATTCCAACGCAGAAGAGTAATGGCTGTAAAGAGCCAAGTACCAGTTGTCGGTTTGTTTTTTTCATAGGACACAGATTTTAGGTTCTTCCGTGAATAAAGGATATATGGATTGAAAGATAACGAAAAAAAGCCAAAAATTATGCCAGAGAACAAATACCTGATTAAAAGAATGGTCTTAAGCGAATCGGCCTCGCGAAAAACTCCGGGCAAAAGGCGTAAATAGCTGTCAGTGATGCAGAATTACTGGCCATTCTGATTCAAAACGGTACCAGGGAGAAATCTGCGGTCGACCTGGGCCGGGAACTCCTGCAAGGCAGCAAGCATAACCTGGGAGAACTGGGCCGGCTTTCCATTCGTGAACTTGTTGAAAATCAAAGGAATAGGGGAGGCTAAGGCCATCAGCATTGTGGCTGCCCTGGAACTGGGAAGGCGCCGTTTAGCCACGGAGAACCTCGATAAACCGGTGGTGACCAGCAGTCTTCTGTTGCCCGGTACCTGCAGGCATTGTTCCGCGATCTCGACCACGAAATATTTGCCGTAGTCTTCCTGAACCGGGCCAACAAGATCATTCACTTTGAAATTGTCAGTTCCGGCGGGATCACCGGCACGGTTGCCGATCCGCAGGATCATCCTTAGAAAAGCCCTGGAAGAAAAAGCCGTCAGCCTGATACTCTGCCACAACCACCCTTCCGGCAGCCTTAAACCCAGCAGGGCGGATGAAGAACTGACTTTAAAAATCAAGGAAGCAGCCCGCTTTTTTGACATTCAGGGTCCTGGACCATGTAATAGTGAGCTCGGAAGGATATTTTAGTTTTGCGGATGAAGGAATTCTTTAGTTGAGGGTTGAGTCGGTAGTCGAGGGTTGAGGGTTGAGGGTTGAGAGTTCATTCCTCATTCCGATTATTAGCCTTATTCAAGATTCATGGGTAACTTATGTTGATTTGATAGTTTACAAAATAGGCATTTGAATTAGCAAGTGAAAATTTTTGAATACAGTAAATTTTTTCCACGAAGAGAAATATACTTCTAGTCACTCAAATTCAGAAGATCTTCAAGGTTCAGTTATGGCAAATATTGCTGAAGGATTTGCAGAGCTGGCAGAAAAGAATTTAAAAATCATTTCATCTCAAAATTGCCAAAGGATGCAAATGCTGAAGTTAAATCACAATGTACAGATTGATTGATACAGAAAGTGCAGCAAAATGACAAATTCATGAATATTTTAAGTTCAATGAAATATTAAGCAAAAGAATATTCTGCGCTAATAAGTTATTTGAAAAAATCAGAAAATAAAGGTCCTAACTACTGAACTCAACTTTATTAATTAAGACTAACTCTCAACCCTCAACTACCGACTCCAACTCTCAACCACTACGCCTGCGCCGTCGGTCCTCCAAACTGCATCGGCATCTGAACTTCTTCCAGGTCTTTAATGATGCCGTTTACGGCTTCAAATTTCTGGACATTATCTTTCAGTGCCTTCATTAATCGTTTGGCATGCTGCGGTGTTAATATGATGCGGGATTTCACTTTGCTCTTGGGGGTGCCGGGCATAACGTTGACAAAGTCCATTACAAATTCTGCATGGCTATGTGTAATGATGGCAAGATTGGCATACGATCCTTCGGCCATTTCTTCTGAAATTTCTATGTTAAGTTGCGTTTGTGGCTGGTCTGACATATATTATTATTTATCAACGGCAAGTAACAATAAATTCCTCAAATAAATTCAGCAATATTCTTAAGAAAGGAAATATATGCTTTCATTATTTCACTTTAAACATTCGGAAAATATCTTCAGGCAATATATTCATAAAAAAAGCGGGCCGTATAAAACACGGCCCGCTGACTAATATTAAAAGATGAAAATTACATTAATCCACATCCCAGAATAACCTGTTTGTAAATACATCCACTGTACCCTGCGCTTTTACATTGGCTTCATTGGAACCAAGTTCAGACTGAGGATAGAACAACCTCCTTGGGCGCTTATTTGGATCAGAAACGATGATCGACTGGGGAATAGCAGGGAATCCTGTTCTCCTGTATTCTGCCCATCCTTCCATTCCGTTAAAGTTCACCAGGGCGACCCACTTCTGGAACCAGATAGCTTTCAACTTATCAGGAGATGCTGTCCAGTCTGTCAGATCCAGACCATTGGCCAATAAAGTGTTTGCAGCTGCTGTGGTAGCACCTACCAGCCTGTATGATTCCCTGACGCCCTGCTTATAATAATCCTCAGCTGTACCGGCTAATGTTACACCAGCGCCATAGCGTTGCTTTGCTTCAGCCAGCAGGAAATTGGTTTCTGCAGCAGTAAAGAACATGAACTTTTTTACCGACCTGGCCTTTTACAATCTGTGAAGGTCCGATAGGAGAAACGTTACCGGCAGTATATGCACTGGAAGATGCTCCGAAAGGAATACCCGCATAATTTGAATTAAGTTCAGCCCTGTACACTGGTTCCCGGAATAGAACCATTCTCACCGCCGATGGCATAAAACTGGCGCTTCATCCTTACACTATCGCCCGTTGATTTAAATAGAATCAATCAGGAATTTTGTTGGCCTTGGATAACGACCTAAGAGATCGAGTTGCACCATTAGGATCATACCCCCATCTGTCATAGTATGGATTGGTTTTTCCCGCTGGAGGCAAGATAACCAGGATTCACGCCTGCATCATGTGCTGGTCATGAAATCCTTCGGCTACTGCTGCAGCCTTATTGATTTCTGCAATGATATATGCATCCCTGCCGGCAACCCTTGACTGGCGGATTAATATCCTCAGTTTAAGGGAATTTGCCAGTCGGATCCAGTTGGTCCTGTTTCCGCTAAAAACAATATCAAAAGAACTGGTTGTTCCAGGGAAACTGCTGGCTGGAGATTTGAAAATAGTAATAGCCGTATCCAGGTCTTTAATCAGGTCTTCGTAAATATCTTGTGATCATCAAACTTTGGTGCCAGGCTTGATACTCCTTTCAAGTGCATCACTATATGGAGCATTTCCATATAGTATCCACAATTTGCTGGAATAATCAAAGCCTTCATTACCATTGATGGTCCGATGACAAAATTATAATACGCTGAATCCTCATCCTTTTTTCTTTGCATCATCGAAATCTGCCAGAACATCATACCATCCATCCCAGTAATTGAAATCAACATTGGTGAAGTTGTAGGCAAAGGTGTTTGTATTCAGGATATAAGAACTGGATTGTATCCAATACCCGGCGTAATAAGATCCTATTTCATCTGCCAAAAGATTGCCATCTGCCGGTTCCTATCCTGGCAAATGCATTGGTGAAAATATATTCAGGAGTTGATGAAGTAATACTATTGGGATTATTATTCACATCCAGCCAGGATTTCTTACATCCCGTCAAAGCTGATGCGCCAAGTAACACCGCTATAGTTAAATATTTAAGTTTCATATTAACTTATTAAGTGTTAATTATTGAAATATCAGGTTGATATTAATTCCGTACTGACGAACAGGGGGCGTTTGAGAAGTATTATTAATACCCTGACCATTTCCGGTAGTAAAGCTGAATTCAGGATCGGTATAGAAATTATTCTTATCAACGATCGTGAGCAGGTTACGACCATAAACGCCTACGCTTGCACCACCAAAGATTTTGGATTTGCTCATTAGACCGGCAGGGAAAGTATAGGTAAGGTTAACATCGCGCAACTTGATAAACCATGCTTTTGTTACAAAGTTTTCAGCAATCAAACGATAATAGTCAACCCACAATCCATATTCAGGTTCTAAGCACATTGACTAGTTTCGTTTGGCACGATCTTGCCTGTTCCATCATCATATGCACTATTGGGGAATACATGTGGAGCACGGTTTTCAGTCCATTTACCTGCACCGGTGAATGTCATGTCACGACCAAGTTGGGAGAACATTACGTTACCACCACGATATTCCCAGTTCATGTTTAAACTCAGGTCCTTCCAGCGCATGTTTGTACCCCATCCGAGGATATGCTTTGGAATGGTGCGTCCCATATCTTTAAGCCGCCCTGGATCGGATAACCGTTTGATTTATTAACAAGAACCCTGTTGGTTGCTGAATCACGGACATAAGATGTAGTCCTCAGCAGGGGAAATGACTGACCCACTTTTGCATAAGGTAGTTGCATAAGTATAGCCGAAAGCGCAAACTGGTCAACACCCTGGAATAATGATTCCACCTTGTTGTCATTATAAGAATACCTGGCACTGAGATCCCAGGTGAAATTCTTGGATTTGATAACCTGCACGCGGATATCTGCTTCATAACCCCAGTTCTTCAGTGTTACCCACATTCAAGAAAAGGTTGGGGATAACCAGTAGTAGTTAGGAATTTTAACAGTGATCACCTGGCCTTCACTATTCTGGTTATACCATGCCAGATCAAGATTCACCCTGTTTTTGAAAAACTGGAACTCACCACCTATTTCAAAGGATTTTACGAATTCCGGCTTAAGATTCAGGGGAAGGAAGCGTATTACCCACAGTTAAACCAACGGTATTTCCATAAGGGAAACCGGGACCATTAGGGTAAATGAGGTCAAGTCCGTATACAGGAATATTATCGTTACCATTCTTGTTATATCCCGGCCCTTATTTTGGCATAATTCAGGAAGTCTCCCTTTAAAGCAGGGAATGCCTGGGTAAGAATGAAACTCGCATCAAATCCGTAGTATGGATATGAATAGAGACTGGCATCACGGCCATCTCTTATAAAACAGGGAAGTGAAGTCGTAACGGAAAGATCCTTCAACGAATAAGCATATCTTTCCAGCCTACGGTAGCATTGGCATAATATCCATACTTTCTTTCTGTACTGTATTGCTTTCGCCGCCACCAAGTTCTCCCTGGCGATTGCTTACATTATACAAATCCGGAACAACAACTGATCCTGAAGAAACTTCAGTAAGGTTGGTTTTACGCTGGTAAACGTTCCATCCGATAAGACCCCTTGTAGAAAAATCTCCGAAAGTTTTTTCAGCATTCAGCCTCAATTCATTGTTAATGACATTTTCGGTTGAAATGGCGTCATAAACACTTCCCACGTCATTTGTACTTGCACGATCTATACCATCATAGTCGTTGGTATAATCCCATGGTGCAGGCACAAACGCATCATCCCTGGCATAGTCAGAATAAATGAATTTGCCGGAATAGTTTTTCCTGTTCCTGGTATTATTCTGGACACCGAGCTGCTCTGAAATATTCAGCCATTCATTGATCTTATAACCCAGATCAACTGATCCGCTGATGTTGGCATCATTATAATTCTGTGCGGTTATTGTCAAGCAAATAATAAGGATTGTCAAAATAATCATTAAAGAACCCGTTTGGATTGGCAAATTTGTTGTTTTTCCAGTCCCTGTACTGGCTGATGGGGATATGAGCTGCCTGGTTCAATGACTCATAATAGAAATCAGCCGTGGTACGATAGAAATTTTGCTGTACATAAGCGGCATTGAACCTTGTGGTTAACCTGCCCATATCATTACCTGCAGAAATCCTTACACCGGTACGATTGCTTTTATCACTGGGAACAATACCCTGTGCAGCATTATTTTCAACAGAGAGACGATAGCTTGATGTTTCGCTACCACCTTCAACAGCGAGCTGGTTATTGGTAGTGATCCCTGTATTCCAGATTCTTTTCCTTTCACCGCTTATGGGTGCATACGGAATGATATTCTGGCTGCCGTCTTCCAGCTGGCGGCCAATAATCCTGTCTGTACCATCATATGCATCACCATATTGCTGGTTTTCAAATGGACGCCAGTTGTCTTTCATCCTTTCCAGGTAATCCGGCTTCCAGCTGGCGGATCCTGAAGAAGCAGCATAATGTGATCCATTACCATATTTATCCTGGAATTCAGGCAGGAAACTCAGTTGTTCAATATTGGTGGAGTTACTATAAGGAAACCCTTGGCTTTCCTTTTACACCCCTCTTGGTGGTGATCACCAGTGCACCATTTACACCCGCAGAACCATATAAAGTACCTGCCTGTCCGCCTTTAAGAACCGTAATGCTTTCAATATCGTTAGGATTCAATAAAGAAAGTATGGTTTGTGAACCCGGAGGCTGCGGAGTACCATCAAGTACAATTAATGCATCATTATTACCGGTAATAGAACGGTAACCGCGAAGCGTAATTTTTACCGTAGGGGTCAACTGAGTTATTGGTATTGTAAATAGCAAGACCGGATACTTTACCCGAAAGACTCTGGGCAAGCTGGGGGGAGCGTCCTACCATGATATCATCGCTGCTCACCTTGGCAACCGAGATATCCCAGTTCCTTTGGCCTGCGCCTGATTCCCTGGGCAGTCACCACTACTTCCTGCATCTGGTCTGTACTGCCTGTTAAACTAACCACCATCATACCTGTGGAGCCTACCTTAACCTCCTTCATATATGATCCCGCAGAACTTATCTGCAGAAATTGTCCTTCACTGGCCTCTATGGAAAATGCACCATTTGCATCGGCCACAACAGAAGTTTTTGTGCCTTTCACCAATATTGTGGCGAAAGGAACAGGTTCTCCTTTATCGTTCGTGATTTTGCCCGTAACAGTCCGGGCCTGCCCTATTGCCAATGCGGATATTAGCATTAACAACGGCAGCAATGATAGAAATTTTCTCATGTTGCTTGGTTTTATTTTGGTAAAAATTAGCAGGGCGAATATAGGCAAATATGAATATTATGTTAAAAAATCATAAAAGTTCATAGCCTGAGGGTATGACAATCTTATGCTTTGATTAGCTGCAAGAAAGCCTAATACTTACCAAGAAAATATGGCCTGGAATCTTGCTGACCAGCTAAGACCGGGTACCTGTTTCTCCTTATTCATGCTGCCTTTAATAAAAAGCTGCAGATTCTTCCGCACCACTGTGCGTGCATTCAGGTATATCAATGACCCTGAACCGTAAAAAGAGGGAATGATATTATAATACATTACATCATTTTCAAATGCATATACTCTTGAAGAATAATCTGTTGTTTCATATATCATGAAACGGGAATTGAGTGAAATACGGCTCTTTCCGGGTGTCCAGAAAAGATCCGAAAAAAATAAAAAACCGTCAGAGACAAATTTACCGCCGACAAGGTGTAAAGCATCCATCCTTACCCTCCATTCCACCTGGGTGGAAATTATACGGCCAATATGGAACCGGAAATTTGTTCTGCCTGATTCACCAGGTACAATTAGCCTCCCGGCTGCTGTATTAGAGGGATCCAAATTAGGCATACTAATATTTGATACAGGCAGGTTTTGGCCAGCAGACAGGTTTGCTGTTTTGAGTTCCTTTCTGAACCTGATATAAAAACTGGTCTTTTTATCAGGGCGCCATGATGCCTGGATAAGGTAATCCCTCCCCCATCCGGGGATATTAATACCAAACTTCAACCAGGGAAAACGGTAATAATCAATATATGTATCCACTGTAATCGTGGTGGATAAGCGCAAGCATGCTCCGGCATAAATCCCTTCTTCATTGGAAGGTTCCGTTGATTCCATGAATGCATTACCCTGGTATGCATGGTATCCAGGCGGGAATTTCCTGGCCAGCACAGAAAAGTCGAGTCTTTTATCCATAGCATACATGATGCCCTGCAGGTATGCCAGTTGAAAATTTTTATTCATCGCAGCCTCTCCGAAAAAATGAACATTACGAAATGTATAATGATAGTCAACACTATAATTGGCCATATGCTTTCCGCCAAATGCAAATAACCTGTATGGTTCATTTTCGCGGAGGATGGGCATTGAAAATAAATGATGAATTGCGTTTACCCCTACCCGTAGACCACCATATTGATATGCAACCGATGCACCTCCAGTTGAAATGCGCAAACTATGCTTATCTTCAAGTTCATTCTTTGTCCTGTGATATCCTGAAGTCAACAGTGAAGTAACATAATACAGGTTTTTAACAGAATCAAATTTCCTGTTTGCATCAATTCTCTTATCAGATAAAAAAATTCCTCCTGACCACCTGCCTTTCCTTAACACCAAAGCAATTCCCCGGTGAAACCGGTTTTCGTCATTGGACCGGTAAGGCTGAACCAGGGGCAGTTGCCGCTTGATCATGATTGGCATGCCGGTTTTCCTTACTGCCCTTCCCTGCCAGTGCACCAGCCCCTGCCCCATATTGACAAGGTAATCCCCGATAACCAGTACATTTTGCGGATTCCTTTTTCCATACAAGGCCATGTGAGATGAAACAAAAGCAATGCCCCTGCCCTGCTGGATAAACTGTTCCCCCATGTCTTTTTCCGTATTGATGGCAAATTGCATAAACCTCGAACGAAACTGGTAACGCAACAGCACCGATGGCAGGCTTCCGGGGAAATCCTCTCCATCAATTTTTCGAATACCCATCCGCGTTAGCACCTGGTGCTTTCCCTTATTCAGCGAATTGATCAATCCCTGTTGCCAGTTTCCTGTTATTGATGTGGTCACAAAGGGGTAAATTTTACGGATAATCTCTGAAGTCCAGCCCGGTACCGACTGCAGTTCCAGTACATGGCGGAGTGGCCCAAGCGATTTCCTGTATAAATCAAGTCGCTGCACCTGCAAAGGCGTAAGAAAAGGGAAAACGGAAAGCTCTTCGGCCCCTGCCGTATTCAGGTTAAGCGGATGCCTGCGCAAATGCTGCCATTGCTGAAGGTCTTCCTCCATTTCCCTGGTATCATCTGCATTGGCCTGGTCTTCGAGTATCTGCAGCAGGTCATGTTCCTGTGCACTTACAGAAAATATATTCAATACAATCATCAATATCCATCCGCACCATTTCATTCGCGGCCTTTAAATACATACATGAAACTCATTCCCCAGGTGGAGCCTAATAATAAATGTAATGCCTGGCCCATTTCAGTTTGAAGACGGCCATTCCGGTAACCGATATTGAATGAAAAGAGGGAAAGGGACGGACAAAAACCAACACGCGAATAGACATGGTCATGAAATGCGTAGTAAACACCCGCATCCACCAATAAGGGATTGCCTGCTTCCTTAGTAGCTTCCAGGGTTATGGCACAAACATCCGACAGCCCATAACCTATCCCGGTCCTGGCCACAAATCCAAACTCCTTCCTTCCCCATAATGCATTCAACCGGTTAAGCTGGATACCTATCCTGATGCGATCACCTAATGGAAATAATGCACCTATGCCGGCATCAGCTTCACCCGATGATGCATACCCCTTTGCGGTATAAAAGGTATACCCCAAATTCAGCCCAACCTGTACCCCGGCGCCAAGTTTTTTTCCTGCAGAGAAACTGATCCGCGACCGGGACAAAGCGTTTGTCCCTTCCCGTGATAATGAGACCAACAGTGGCTGGTTCCCAAGCATCCCGCTGAACATTACATTGACAAAGTTGAGGTCCGACATGAACCTCTTTTCACCATAAACACCCAGCAATGTTTTTTTTTGCAACGGCAATGCTGCGGGGTATGCCATCATTCCTCCCACTCCGGGTTCCCTGGCATATAATGCTTCCCCAGCCAATAACCGGCCGGCCAATCCCTGCTGCGCCATTGATATGGTCATCACTATTGTAAGGAACCCTAAAGTCCATCCCAACTTCAACATCACTCCCCGATTATCTGACAAAACTAAACCCCTGAAAAGGGCAATCCATGATGAAAAAAACAGTATTCCGGGGTATTTTTCTTGCCTACCTTTGCGCGATGGAAATTCTGGATGGTAAACTTGTATCGCAGTCGGTAAAAAATGATCTGCGTATTAAAGTACAGGAACTGGTTTTGAATGGCGGGAAAAAACCGCACCTGGCTGCGATCCTGGTGGGTAATAATGGCGCCAGTGAAACTTATGTGGCATCCAAGGTTAAGTCTTGCGAAGAGGTGGGCTTTACCTCTACACTGATCAGGCTGGAGGAAAATATAGGGGAAGGGGAATTACTGCAACGTATCGAAATGCTGAATAATGACCCCGATGTGGATGGAATCCTGGTGCAGCTTCCCCTGCCAAAGCATATTTCGGAGCAAAAGGTTATTGAAACTGTTTCCCCGGTGAAAGATGTGGATGGTTTTCATCCAGAATCAGTGGGAAGGATGGTCCAGGGCCTACCGGCGTATTTTCCGGCTACCCCATATGGTATACTTCTTCTGCTTGAACATTACCAGGTCGAGACAAAAGGAAAACATGCGGTGGTCATTGGGCGTAGTAATATTGTAGGAAGGCCGATCAGTATTTTATTAAACCGCAATGCTTATCCCGGTAACTGTACTGTAACGGTTTGCCATTCGCATACCCAAAACCTTCGAGAGATATGCCTCCAGGGGGATATCATCGTTGCCGCACTGGGAAGGCCTGAATTCCTGACCGCCGATATGGTTAAAGAAGGTGCCGTGGTGATCGATGTGGGCATTACAAGGGTTAAGGACGAAAGTAAAAAATCCGGCTTCGCTATAAAGGGTGATGTGGCTTTCAAAGAAGTCTCCGCCAAAGCAAGTTTTATTACGCCTGTTCCCGGTGGTGTTGGACCGATGACCATTGCTGCATTGCTGATGAATACTTTTAAGGCATGCCAGTTAAAATCCGGCAAAAATTAATGCCGGTGACCAATGTATTTTGTATGGTGTTTTACGTAAAGAATTATGCAGACTGATTACCCGGTAATGGAACACTTTTATACCATCCAGGGTGAAGGATTTCACCAGGGAAGGGCCGCCTATTTCATCCGGCTCGCGGGTTGTGATGTTGGATGTGTCTGGTGCGATGTAAAAGACAGCTGGGAAGAAGGCAAACATCCCAGGATGACGGTGGAAGAACTTATTGCGCAGGTAAAACAGTCAAACGCCCGGATCGTGGTTATAACAGGAGGTGAACCGTTAATGCATGACCTTGAACCCTTAACTGCCGCACTTCATACCCAGGGGTACCAGGTGCATATTGAAACTTCAGGGGCATGGCCCTTAAGCGGCGAGCCTGACTGGGTATGTCTCTCGCCAAAAAAATTCAAGGCCCCGCTGGATTCGGTAATACCGCATGCCAATGAATTGAAAGTGGTGGTCTTTAATGCTTCAGACCTGGCATGGGCTGAAAAATATGCCGCGCTTGTGCCTTCCACATGCAGGCTATACCTCCAGCCGGAATGGGAAAAATCTGCACAGGTAACGCCACTGATCATCAACTATATAAAGGAAAATCCTCAATGGGAATTCTCGCTACAGATACATAAGTACATTCATGTGCCATGAATGTACAATGTGGAAATGTGCAAATGTGCAAATGTGAAAATGGTTTAACAGGATTTTGGGTGATCCGGGTTTTATTACCAATACCTTTATATTGAAATAATTATCCCTCCCAAACGTTAATGTACCGGATGAGAAATTCTTTATTCTTACTGACCTGCCTTTGCATTTCACTGAACCTTTCCGCACAGCGTTATGACCCTGCCAAAGTGAATAAAAAAGCCATTACCATTTATGACCTGGCATTGAATAAGGCAGAGGATGGCAAATATCCTGAAGCCATTCAAATGCTTGACCAGGCCATTGCACTCGATAAAAAATATGTGGACGCCTATTTGTCCCGCGCAGGAATTTATGGCCAGGTAAAAAACTATCCCAAAGCCATTGAAAATTATGAACAGGCCTTCCGCCTGGACTCTGTATACAGCCATGATTACAAACTTCCCTATTCCATCAATCTTGCCGGGCAGGGCGAATTTGAAAAAGCATTGCTTGCGGTGGATGATTTTGTCATGGATCCTTCACTTGGCGAGGGAAGCCGGAAAGCTGCCGCGTACCGCAGGAAAACATACCAGTTTGCTGTTGACTACACGATCAGTCATCCATCGAAAAACTATGTTTTCGCACCGAAAAATATGGGCGACAGTATCAACTCCAGGGTGTCTGAATATTTTCCCAGCCTGACCATCGACGGAAAACAATTTGTATTTACCCGAAGGGTGAATAATATGAATGAAGATTTTTATGAAGCGCGGATGCTGGATAATCAACAGTGGTCTTTCGCAACAGCATTGCCGGGTGATATCAATACAGAACGAAATGAAGGCGCACAGAATATTTCGGTAGATGGCAAGACCCTGGTATTCACCAGTTGTGATGCGCCTGATGGATATGGCGGATGCGATCTGTATTATGCCATGCTGACTAAAAAAGGATGGAGCCAGCCTTATAATATGGGTAAGGTGATTAATTCCGATGCATGGGAATCGCAACCTTCCATCGCCCCGGATAAAAGGGCATTATACTTTGCCGCCCGGGAAGACGGCGGTTTTGGCGGCAGCGATATTTATGTGAGTTATATCATGCCCGATGGCAAATGGGGACCGCCAATGAATATGGGGCCGGATATAAATACGCCAGCCGATGAAACATCCCCATTTATACATGCCGACAACCAGACACTTTATTTTACTTCTGAGGGACTGCCCGGTTATGGTGCAGCTGACCTCTTCCTGGTGAGAAAAGACAGTACAGGACACTGGGGAAAACCTGAAAATCTCGGTTACCCGATTAATACCATCGACCATGAAGGCACATTATTCATTTCCTCCAATGGCGTAACGGCATATTATGCCAGTGACCGTTTTGATACCAGGGGCGGGCTCGACCTCTATTCCTTTGAACTTCGTGAAGATGTGAGGCCCATTAAAACACTTTGGGTAAAAGGAAAGGTATTCGACAATAAAACAAAGGAAGGCCTGCCGAGTTCCGTAGAACTTAAAGATATTAAAACCGGTCAGCGGTCTTCAAAGGTCCAGACCGATGAAGAAGGAAATTATTTAATTACGCTACCTGAAGGAAAGGATTATGCGTTTAATGTTAACCGTAAGGGCTACCTGATTTATTCCGAAAATTTTCCGCTGGGTTCAAAACCATCAGATTCCACATACCAGATCGATATCCCTTTACAGCCCATAGAAGCCAACGCGAATGTTATCCTGAAAAATATCTTCTTCGATACAAAAAAATTCGACCTCAGGCCTGAATCAATGGCTGAACTCGACAACCTCGTTGAACTACTCAACGAGAACCCCACCATGACCATTCAGATCAACGGGTATACTGACAATGTGGGCAAGCCCTCAGACAACCTGCTCCTGTCGAACAACCGTGCAAAATCCGTGGTCACCTATCTTGCCTCAAAAGGAATTCCTGTTAAGCGCTTATTATCCAAGGGGTTTGGGGAAACACGTCCGATTGCTGATAATCAAACGGAAGAAGGAAGGGCAAAAAACAGGCGTACAGAGTTGCAAGTCATAAGTAAATAAGCTCCATCACAGGATAGATTTGCTGGTATGAAAACCATACCGGAAGACCTGATATATGCGATCGCCCTTACTATGGTGCCAAATGTAGGCGCCATCCAGGCGAAGATACTGCTGGAACATTTTTCCTCTGCCCGCGATATATTCAGCGCCGGAACCCGTGAACTTGAACATGTTCCCGGCATCGGTACCATCAGGGCAAAAAGCATACGATCATTCCGGGAATTTCAACTTGCGGAGAAAGAGACCAGGTTCATGGACAAATTCGGCATCAGGGCACTACAGTATAACGATAATGAATATCCGAAAAGGTTACGCTACTGCGACGATCCTCCTTCAGTGCTTTATTATAAAGGAAATGCAGAGTTGAATGTACCTAAGGTCATCAGCATTGTAGGAACAAGAAGGGAAACGGAATATGGCAGGGACGTTTTGTCGGAAATCATGGCAGATCTGTCCGGAACTGGAATACTGGTCCTCAGTGGGCTGGCATATGGGATTGATGCCATTGCACACAGGCTTGCCCTGAAAAACGGATTATCTACCATTGGCGTGCTGGCCCACGGGCTCGACAGGTTATATCCATCCCTTCACAATGCACTGGCCCGGGAAATGCTGGAACAGGGCGGACTGATTACTGACTTCACCAGTGGCGAGAAGCCGGATAAACAAAACTTTCCAAAAAGGAACAGGATCGTTGCAGGCATGTCAGATGCGCTTCTTGTTGTGGAATCGGGCATCACCGGGGGAAGCATGATTACCGTTAATATGGCTGGCAGTTATAACCGGGAAGTCTTTGCCGTTCCAGGAAGGATACATGATCATAAAAGCGAGGGCTGCAACAAACTGATTAATGAAAACAAGGCAATCCTGGCCCGGTCTGCCGAAGATATCCTGGTGCACTTGAACTGGAAACAGGAAACTATTATACCTAAGATTCAGCAGGAGATATTCTATCGCATGAACAGGGATGAAGAAAAAATTTTCCAGCTTTTGCAGCAGCATGGGAACATGCATATTGAGATCCTGCAAAAATCCTGCGGCATCGGTCCATCAGCCTTTTCTGCAGCATTGCTTAACCTGGAAATGGAAAACCTGGTCAGGGCATATCCCGGAAGGATATACGGACCAGCCAGTCCTGTTCACTGAATGTTAACGCAGATCTGGAAAGGACCGAATCCAAAATTTGCTTCGTATGTTGCCCAGACCCTATCTTTGCACATGGCAACAAGAATTACCGCTCCCCACGACAAGTTTCCCAACAAATTTTTCGGTGAAGGTCTGACTTTTGATGATGTACTCCTTGTTCCGGCCTATTCACAGGTACTGCCCAGGGAAGTCAATATTACGTCAAGACTTACTAAAACCATCACACTTAATATTCCCTTTGTTTCCGCGGCAATGGACACCGTAACGGAAGCACAATTGGCGATCGCCCTGGCAAGGGAGGGAGGTATAGGTATCCTGCATAAAAATATGTCGATCGAACAACAGGTCGAACAGGTCCGCAAAGTGAAAAGAAGCGAAAGCGGACTGATCATTGATCCGGTTACACTCAGGGAAGATGCCACCATCGGTGATGCCCTTCGGCTGATGAAGGAAAATAAGATCGGTGGAATTCCCATTGTTACCGCAAATAATAAACTGGTGGGCATACTCACCAACCGTGACCTGCGGTTTGAAAGAAGCCCGTCCAAAAAAGTAAGTGAGGTGATGACGAAAGAAAACCTCATCACCGCACCGGAAGGAACCGACCTGAAAAAAGCCGAAAAGATCCTTCAGAAATATAAAATTGAAAAACTTCCTGTAGTAAATAAGGCAGGCAAACTGATCGGGCTCATTACCTACCGGGATATGCTCCAGTTGCATAGTTATCCCAATGCAGTAAAAGATGGATTCGGACGATTGCTCGTAGGCGCAGCGCTGGGCATAACTTCGGATATGCTCGACCGTGCCGGCGCACTGCAACAGATTGGTGTTGATGTGGTTTGCCTGGACAGTGCACACGGACATACCAGGGGTGTTATTGAAGCACTCAAATCGGTAAAAAAATCATTTCCCAAACTGGAAGTTATTGCCGGCAATATAGGTACGGCTGCTGGCGCAAAAGCACTTGCTGAAGCCGGTGCCGACGGCGTTAAAGTGGGCATTGGCCCGGGATCTATCTGTACTACACGGATTGTTGCAGGTTCAGGTGTTCCACAGATCACCGCCATTATGGAAGCCGCATTAACGCTGAAAAAGCTGAATGTTCCGCTCATTGCGGATGGTGGTATACGGTATACAGGAGATGTGGTAAAAGCGCTTGCTGCAGGCGCCGGTTCGGTCATGATGGGTTCTGTATTTGCCGGGGTGGAAGAAAGTCCGGGTGAAACCATTATCTACGAAGGAAGAAAATTCAAACAATACCGCGGAATGGGTTCCATCGGCGCCATGCAGAAAGGAAGCAGTGACCGCTATTTCCAGGATGTGGAAGATGATATCAAGAAACTGGTTCCTGAAGGCATTGAAGGCCGTGTTGCTTATAAAGGTTACCTGAGCGAGGTGATTGCCCAGTTTGTCGGCGGATTACGAGCGGGTATGGGTTACTGCGGTGCCCCGGGCATATCCGCCTTGCAGGAAGCACAATTTATCAAGATCACCAATGCGGGAATGAAAGAATCCCATGCGCATGATGTAGAGATTACCAAAGAATCGCCCAATTACAGTCGCTAGACAACAAATATTTGTGGGTTGACGGTTGTGAGTAGACTGTTGACGGAGCCTGGAGACAATAGACTGGAGATGAGAAAACAATAACTGATGTTGAAAAGAATTCTTTTTTTATTTCTTGCCGTTGTTTTTTCGGGCATTTCCATTGCCCAGGACAGTTGTCACCTGCGCATAAGCCTGCTGACCTGCACGCCGGGATCTGAACTCTATTCCATATTCGGACATAGCGCCATGCGCGTTATAGATAAAAAAGCAGGAACGGATATTGTATACAATTATGGCACTTTTGATTTTAACGACCCCTCTTTCTATTCCAAATTCATCAAAGGGAAATTGCTTTATTATTTATCCCAGGAATACTATGCAGATTTTGAATACGCCTATATGATGGATAACCGGGGCATTGATGAACAGGTACTTAACCTGGAATGTTCACAGCTGCAGGAAATGCAGCGATTTCTTTTTCAGAACCTTCAGGGCGACAATAAATACTACAAGTACGATTTTCTTTTAGATAACTGCACCACCAGGCTTCGCGATATCATCGAACAGAAAACTGATCGCGGGATGAAAAGCGGAAATATCCCGGAAGCAAATGGAATGAGTTTCCGCAATGCCATTCATTTTTATCTTGACAAAGGCCATATGCATTGGAGCAAACTGGGCATTGATCTTTTGCTGGGCAGGAAAATCGACAGAAAGATGTCTAACCGCGAAGCCATGTTTCTCCCTGAATTCCTGGAAAAAGGCATTGACTTAACAGGTGCAGGCAATGATTCTCTCGTAAAAACAAAATTATTCCCCATTGTTAAGGCAGCAAATGATGCCGATAAAGGTTCATTATTTACCCCGGCCTTTGTTTTTTCCCTTATCGCCATCCCGGTCATTGCCCTTGGATTTGTTCAGCACAATGGCGCCCGTCGGTTATTGCATTTTACAGACATCATATTATTTCTATTCATTGGATTAATGGGATGCCTGATGGCTTTTATGTGGTTTGGCACTGACCACCGGGATACCGGCGACAACTTTAACCTGTTATGGGCCTGGCCTACGCATGTCATTGCCTCCATAATGTTAATTTTCAGGAAAAAGATAATACCCAACTATTTTCTTGCCTATTCTATCGTTACTTTATTGATACTGGTTTCATGGTCCTTTCTTCCGCAGCAACTAAACCCCTCCGTTATACCGGTACTCGCAGTTACCGGATGGAGAAGCTGGAAAATCGGCAAGGGACTTGTTTGATTAAACTAGTGTGAATTCATCCGTAATATCAAAATTATCGTCATATTGGAAACCAGGTCGATATCATATCATCATCATAGTGTTTTTTACCGGGTTACCGGTACGGGGCATCCGGTTATGCTGCTTCATGGATTTGGTGAAGATGGAACTATCTGGGATGACCAGGTTTCCGCTTTACAGGAAAATTTTCGTGTATACATTCCAGATCTGCCCGGAACCGGTTTGTCAGCTGGCGCGCTGGAAGCGGAAAAAGAATGGACGATGGAAAAATTCGCAGCGGTCATACGGGAAATTGCCATGCATGAGCACCTGAGCACTTTCGTATTATTGGGACATAGTATGGGCGGATACATCACACTGGCTTTCGCTGAAGAATATCCTGATCTGTTGAGTGGCTTCGGACTGATTCATTCCTCAGCCTATGCAGACAATGATGAAAAAATTGCGGCCCGTAAAAAAGGGATAGAATTCATCAATACTCACGGGGCGGTAAAATTCCTGGAACAATTAATTCCGAACCTGTATGGCGATATTTATAAGTCGCTTCATCCTGAAGAAATTACCGCGCATGTTGAATCCTCAAAGGGATTCAGCGGGGCTTCATTGAACAGTTATTACACGGCCATGATGATCAGGCCCGACCGCAGGCATATCCTTTCAAATTCACAAAAACCTGTCCTGTTTATTATTGGCGCTGAAGATAAAACTGTAAATTTATCTGATAGCCTGGCCCAAAGCCACCTGGCCAACGAAAGCCATGTATATCTTTTAGACAAATCCGCGCATATGGGAATGCGTGAAGAATCCCATAAAACAACGTCAGCAATTAAAGAATTTTTATGGCGTTTAAATGAAAACTGAGTGAAAAGAATTTTACCAATCATCCTTTTTTCCATGTTGTTTTACGAAGCAGCAGAGGCAAGGCATATAGCCGGGGGTGAATTGAGTTATGAATACCTCGGACCCGGTTCGGGTTCCAATCTCCGGTACAGGATTACGATGAGGCTATATCGTGATTGTTTTGCACCTGCCGGTTCGGCCACATTGGATGGCTTTGCGGCCATTTCCATTTATCCCATAGGTTCAACAACAGTGCTTCAGACTACCCTGGTTCCCCGCGACCGTATCGAACTTGCCAGCCTTACCACTCCCGGTCCATGTATTGACAATGCACCACAGGTATGCTATGAAATCGGCTATTATATTGAAGAAGTAGAATTGCCCATTTCGGTGAACGGGTATACAGTTTCTTATCAACGTTGCTGCCGGATTGGAGGTATTACCAACATTACCAATTCTATTAATACAGGAGCCACATATACCGCCGAGATTCCGGGTACATTAACCCTTTCTTCTGCACCCCGCAACAGCAGTCCGAAATTCAATACCAGTGATACAGTACTGATTTGTGAAGACAATCAGTTTATCTATAATTTCAGCGCCACTGATCTCGAAGGGGATGAACTGGAATACACTTTTGACGAAGCATATAATTATCCCAACCAGAATAATGCCATGCCAAATGAAGCGGCTCCACCACCCTATTCCCCGCTTCCTTACAATTTTCCATTTAATGCCAGTCAGCCCATGGGATCCGGGGTTACCATCAATTCACAGACTGGTATCGTAAGCGGGATAGCGCCAGGCTCGGGCATTTACTGCATTACCGTTGCCGTTATAGAAAGAAGAAATGGCGTTGTAATAAATAAACACCGTAAAGACCTGCACATAAAGGTGGCTCCATGCACCATTGCCGCAGCCGACCTCCAGCCTGAATATATTACCTGCGACGGATTTACGCTTACCTTCCAGAACAGGAATATCAGTCCGCTGATCAAAACTTATTTCTGGGATTTCGGCCTTCCGGGAAATGATGATACTTCCAACCTTGAAAGGCCAACATTTGTATTTCCTGATACGGGTGTGTACAGGGTCACGCTGATTACGAACAGGGGAATTGATTGTTCAGATACGGCATATACATTAGCAAAGGTATTCCCCGGATTTTTCCCGGCCTATTTCGTTGCGGATGGTTGCAGAAATGTTCCGCTTCAATTTGTTGACCAGACCACCACCCAATATGGCGTAGTGGATTACTGGAAATGGTCTTTCGGAAACCCGCAGGTGAACCCGGATACTTCAAGGATTCAAAATCCAACGTATGTTTATCCCAATACAGGAACCTACCAGGTACAGCTGATCGTTGGAAACAGCAAAGGATGCCGTGATACCCTGGATAAAGTTGCCAATGTACTGAATAAACCTACCATACTGGTCACCAATGATACCCTGATATGTTCCATTGATACGCTGCAGCTGAGCGCTTTCGGTGCGGGAACCTTTACATGGTCACCCAACTATATGATCAGCGATGTGAACATCGCCAATCCGCTCGTAAGCCCGGATGTGCCCACCAAATATTATGTGACACTGAATTCTGCGCCGGGATGTACCAATACGGATTCCGTTTTTGTGAATGTGAAAACATTTGTAACGCTGAATGCAGGCCCTGATACCACCATATGCCTAACGGATACGGTCAGGCTAACTCCTTTCAGTGACGCGCTGAGTTACCGGTGGTCACCGGCAGCATCCCTTAACAATCCAAATGCCAAAAGCCCGGTTGCAAGGCCACCGGGAAATATCACATATACCGTAACGGCCAATATCGGTAAATGCCAGGCCACTGATGCGATCAATATATCCACCGTACCCTATCCGGTTGTAAATGTCAGCAATGATACGTCCATATGCTTTGGCGACCAGGCACAACTATTTGCTTCCGGCGGTATTGATTACCGGTGGATTCCGGCTGCGGGCCTGAGTGACACAAGGATATTTAATCCCTTGGCATCACCACCTGCCACAACGGTATACCGGGTTGCCGTTACGGATAACCAGGGCTGCCCCAAACCGTCCATTGACTCCGTAGTGGTCAGGGTAGTTCCGCCAGTACCGGCATTTGCAGGAAATGATACGGCCATAGTTGTAGGGCAACCCCTGCAATTAAATGCCTCCGGAGGTACCGGTTATCAATGGGCCCCATCCTTTGGATTAAATAATCCGAATATCGGCAACCCCGTTGCCAGCCTAAGTGAAGATTTTCAGTATTCGGTCAGGGTGAATACTCCTGAAGGCTGTTTTGCCTTTGACACTATCAATATCAGGGTATTTAAAACTGCACCGGATATTTTTGTTCCAACAGCCTTTACACCCAATAACGATAAGCTAAATGACCTGCTGATTCCCATACCCGCAGGCATTTCCACATTTGATTATTTCCGGGTATACAACAGGTATGGCCAGCTGGTGTTCAGCACAAAAGAAACCGGCAAAGGCTGGGACGGGAAAATCAACGGCAAAGACCAGGGAACTGCAACTTTTGCATGGTATGTGAGGGGAACAGACTATACCGGCAAGGTCATTTTCAAAAAAGGAACTTCAACACTTATCAGGTAATCCTTCCTAATTTTGTGGCATGACAAAAAAAGTATTTATCACCGGAGCCACCTCGGGATTCGGCAGGGCCACAGCAGAAATTTTTGCACGCCACGGACACGACTGCATTATAAGCGGAAGAAGGGAAGAAAGACTGGATGAACTCCAGAAAGAACTGGAACAGAAATTCAACGTCGCCATTTATACGCTTTGTTTCGATGTAAGAAATAAGGAAGAAGTGGATCATGCCATCAGTACCCTGCCGCCAGGAATGGAATGAAATTGATATCCTCATCAATAATGCCGGGCTGGCACTGGGAAGGGACTACTTCGACGAAGCGGATATGGACGACTGGGAAACAATGCTGGATACCAATGTAAAAGGCCTGCTATATGTAAGCAGGGCACTACTACCGGTCAATGACTAAACGAAAATCAGGCCATATTATCAATATTGGTTCTACCGCGGCAAAAGAGGTTTATGAAAAGGGAAATGTCTATTGCGCTTCAAAAGCAGCCGTAGATGCCATTTCACAATCCATGCGCATAGACCTTCTCAGGCATGGAATCAGGGTAACCGCCATCCATCCGGGCGCTGCTGAAACAGAATTTTCCAGGGTAAGATTCAAGGGAGATGAAGAAACTGCAAAATCGGTATATAAAGGGTTCAAACCCCTTGTGGCTGAGGATGTTGCATCCGTTATATATTATTGTACCACTTTACCTGAACACGTGTGTATCAATGACTTAGTACTTACCTGCACAGCACAGGCGAATTCATTTTATTTCCATCGCCAATAATTTTCCGGATTTTCATTCGTTACGTAATGAGGCTTTTTCCGGCAACCCTATAAAAACAACGTAATGAAAACCTATTTAATCAGCAGTTTAATGCTACTGTCTGTCTCTTCTGCGGGCGCACAGGATATTAATCCCTGCGATAATAATCTGATTCAGAAACAGGTAGACAGCCTGAAGAGCATTTTCATAAAGAACGGTTTTATGATCTTGCAGGAAGCAAATGTGGCGATGGAAAGCGAAAGTGAATTACCTGTCATTGTGCCGATGAAAATGGGGACCAGTTACCAGGTTGTTTTTATCGGCGATGTTCATTCACAGAGTTATGAAGTAAGGATGTTCGATTATAATGAAAAACAGGTCTTTCACCGCAAAAGCAATTACTCGGATCATAAGGAAAATATCATCACCTATTCTTATATACCACAGATGTCTGAATATCATATGATCAGGCAGGTGCAGGTGAACAATAAGCAGAAAAAAAATCTATGCGGTTATTTTATCCTTCTGAAGAAAAAATAATAATTCCAGGATTATACAGTTATCAATTAATTCAAAGTATTACCCCCTAACCCAGAATCAACAAGAGACATGGTCTTGCCGGAATGCTGCAATAATTAATTGCGGCATTTTTTTTGATGTGAGTAGTAACGCTATGACGTAGTGAAGACGCCATGACGCAGTGAATACGATTACTGAGCTAAAGAAATCCTGACCTGGACACCGGCCCTGGTGTTAACCAATGGAGCAGAGTTGGATATGTATGGCGTTACGCGCCGCTGATCGAAGTAAAACTGCAGGTTAACCCTGTTGCTCAACACATAATCAATAGTAGGCCTGATGGTAATTACGTTTTGTCCGCCTGTTGCAAATGAATTGGCCTGGTCGAGCCTGCTGTTTGAATTTACATCATCACGGATACTGAAATCCAGGGCGAAAGTGACATCACTGGTTGATTTGGCATTTTTGCCCTTACCGATCTTAAGTTTGAAGGGCAGTTTCATATCCCGTTTACGGTACCTGGCACTCAGTGTGATTTCCGATGTACGTACTTCACTTAGCTGGTAATCGATCAGGCTTAGGCTCAGGGTCCTTCCCTTCCTGTATTCAAATCTTCCGGACAATTGTCCAACCGTAGAGAAGTCCAATCCGAATAAAGGCCCGAACTGTTCATTGATAGTGATATTCGGCACCAGGAAGTATGGAATATAGTTCCCGGATATCGAATCTATAAATGAAGGGAAACCCAATAACAAAGTATCCTGGAACAGGAGGGCTGAATTGAAACTGTTCATACTGAGCGTACTGTTATACGCATGCGTAATGGAGAAATTTGTAAATATCTTTGACATCTTTTTAATCTTGGTCAAGCCATTATAGGTTAATCTCCAGTTGGGTTTTGGGAGATAACCGGAAAATGGATTTGCTTTTACATAATCACCACTACCTGTTTTCAGCAGGCTCACGGAATTGGGATCCTTATTGGTATATGCCGCAATAAATGAAGGGACCAGCACATCCTGTGCATAACGTCCATAACCTTCATAATATCCATCAGGGCCAACTGTGCCGCTATATGGATTTTTCAATCCAAGTCGCTCCGACAAAGATGATCCTGTTATCCTCAAACTGCTTAAATGTCTGCGCTGATATTATTGGGATCGAATTTCTGAACAGTGTCTGGAAGGAAATATAACTGATACTGAACCCTCCACCGGCATATGGATTAAGGTTTGCATAGGTTCCTGCACCTGTGGTATCCTTAAACAGCGAACTGTAAGTACGGCTGAAGGTTTTATCCATATTCAGGTCAATCGCAAAATCCCTGAATGGTTCCAGGCTGGCGCTTAAACTGAACCGCTGGTCGTAGGTTTGCCTGAATAAATTATTGAGGAATGGATCCCGGCTGATTAGTCCTTTGCTGGCGGCATCCTGCAGCCAGTTGATATCAGGCTGTTTACCGAAAATGAAATCAAACCCCGGCTCATTACTCTTGAGGTTTTGTCCAAGGAACTGGGTAGAATCCATATAACCCGGAATAAATGTACTTGCCCCTTCATTGTAAGTGGCTCCTATCCTCTTGATCATTGTCAGCAACTGGGCAGCTGTCTTTGGAAATCCATGCAGTCCTTCAGATTGTTTTCGTTTAACCTTTGCCGTGGAGTCCTTCGGATTCTTTGAAGGTTCCGGCGGAGGCGGAGGCGCCTGCTGGTCTACAGGGGTATTGAGAGACCTAAGCATCCTGGATTTATTATACAACTGCACCAGGTTGAATTCAAAAGTGCCGCCTTTCTGGTTGCTGTTCTGTATGGTATTTCCAAGGCTTACGGCAAGCCTTGAGGCGCCGATCCAGCCGTATGTTGTTCTGTACGTAAGGCTTCCAGTTACCCAGTCCAGTGCAGGGAACATGGCCAGCGGTAAATTATAGGTCAGGTCCATACCCTGGTTGTACAAGGTATTACGACCGCCGCTGAAAAAATTCTTCCATACACTGTCTTTCTTTGCCTTGGTATCGATTCGCCCGACGGGTTCATCAACGCGTGAATTATTCACTGCCTTAAAATCCAGGTTAAAAGATTTCGTAAGATCCCATCTCAGGTTATAAATCCTGTCGATCACGAAAATACTTATCATAGGTCTCCGGAATCTTGTATGGCCCGCCGCCAACATTACGTGGCCTGATGGCGCCAAACTGCCTTCTTGCATCACACCGGATACCGATCAGGTTGGGCTTGTAATTGAAATTGAAATTCCGAACAAAATCCAGTGACTTTGATTTCGATTTGACGACTTTTCTTGAATGGCTCCCAGTATTTTGGCTGCCCGGCATAAGTATAGCCGATACCACCCTGCTGTCTTTTCACATCATTGGTTTCAATCAGCGGGTTATGCTGGTAGGTTTGCGTATACGAATAACTGAAATCGAAATTGGAAATGCTCCAGAGCCTTACTTTATTCGCAGGCAATTTCCGGACATTGGTAAAGTTGATTGTCTTGATGCTGGTGTAATCAATTGCATCATTCCTGATACTGTCTGCCTGGGCCTTAAATACTTTTAGTTTATCTTTCAGCGGGATATCCTTGTCGTATGGATCATACTGCGGAGAACTGTTCATCTGTGAGTAGCTGGCAAAGAATGGAATTTCAATTCCCCATCGTCTTCGGCAATAATTTTCCTAGTTGCAGATTAGTGGCAAAATCAAACTGGTTGAAATCATCCCTGAACCTTTCATTCACCCTCTGTTCCAATCGACCAAATCCCTGTGTATGAATGTTGCCCGCAAAGGAAACGGTACCCAGATCGGAAAGCTGCAGATTTACCTGTCCAACTGCAGCCCAGGCATCGGCTTCATCAAGTCCTGAAAGGCGAAGTTCATTAATCCACACTTCCGTACAAACCGGCGCACCGGTGCTGTTCGGATCCTGTGCATTTTCTACACCTACCAGTAAACCTCTTATTTCACCAAGGTTGGGATTTCCGACGAGCGAGTATATTTTACCGTTGACTTACCTTGCGGTAAATAATATTTGCATTCCCGCTGGTTAAATTCCGTTCCGCCTTGAGTTTCACCAGGACGGTCATATCAAAATCAAGTGTATTATCTGCCGGCCAGATAACGTCTTCTGCAGATGTTCCGAATGGCGTTATGCGCAAGGGGTATTTGATCTCGTAAAAATTATTGATGAAATCATTACCGATCCTGTACAACCGCATTAAGGTCACCATCATTCAACGGGGCCTGTCCCTGCACACTTTCCGCATGTACAAACATGGAAAGTTTTTTATACTGGCGCAGGTCAAGGTTCAGGGTTTTAAATACACCCCTGCTATCTGCATCTTCTGCAGATTGCATATCACCATGCTGAGCGACTGCTCATTCTGAAGAATATTGATGCCGCCATTGCTCAGCGACTGCACACGTTCAATGCCCGGAGGGATAACATACGGAATCGGGTACACGCTTATCATTTTCCTCAATATTAACTGCGGAAACATTGAATGTGGTTGCCCCGTTCAGATCAACCGGCTTGTATTGCCCGGTGGTATCAAAATCGTAGGTGAACCTCCTCCAGTTATTCCTGACCAGTTCAAGTTTCGCAAAACGAAGCACAGTAGAATCTTCAAAATCAGTCATGAACATCCTCATGAAACGTATCGACTTGAAATCCGGAATCTCTCCCACTTTGGCATTGTATTTTGAAATGGGTATCCTGAACTGGTACCATAGCTGGCTATCTTGCTTCCATCTGCAAGGGTTACTGCTACAACCTTGCTGATCAGTAATAAAATTCTGCCCTACCTGCATAACAGGATCGGTCTGCGGTCTTATATCAATCCTGTACTGGAAATACTCTTCAGTTTCATTCAATGTATTGTCGCGGTTCAGGTCTTCCCCGTCCGGGATAAAGTGTAAATGCACTGAGCAAATTCGACTGTTGTTATCAGCAATGGGTGAATTTCCGTGTGGATTATTGAAGTCCTTATAACGGCCAAGTATACCTGTATTTTGCTGGTCATAAACCGGATCACGGTAGTACTTGAAATTATCCACCGAAGGGTCATTGAAAGCATCCTGGTAAATGGGTGAACCGGCGCCGAATTTAGTCTGCATATCGGCCAGGTAAGGCAGTGCTGACCCTTTGTTCAGCGGTATCCGTCAAGCCATCGAATCCTACATCCTGGTAAGGCCTGTCGGCCGGGTCATTGCTGAAAGCCGTGGTTACCTGGATTGGGTTCAGCGGTTGTTTACCCCAGCTGGATGTCCTGTGTGGCAGAAGGTATGGTAGGTGTATTAAGTCCGTTCTCATAAAACCTGCCGTGAGTCTTTCAGCACATCTTCAGAAATATTTCCCAGGTTGAAGTATAAAGAACCACCCGCAGGGTTGGTATTCTTTAATAAACGGATCCAGCACCCAGAATTCAATAAATTCAATATTGGCAGTTTCAAAATCAGTCTGGTCGATACCGCGCATGATTCCACCCCAGCGTTTCCTGGCATTTGCCAGTTGGCCGTGTGGGATCGAGGCCTGCCACTTCATAATTATATGGTCCTTTATCTTTTGGATAAAAAGCCATATCAAATGTCACCAGCTGGTTCTGTCCGAAATCAGGTGTTTTTTGAGGGAAAATTTCCTCCTGCGATACGGCCCTTACCCTGGGATCGGATAATTCCTCAAGGTCATTGGCAATCGGGATTATTTGGATTTCTTCTTTCCTGCAGAATGGGTTCAATATTATACCAGGCAAGTTTCGCCCTGTTGATTCCATAATCAAGGTCATCGAAAAGGGATGCTTCAGGAAACAATTCCACGTCCGTTTTTATCTGTTGCTCCTTTGGGTGTTGAAGCGAGTGTCCAGCTGATCAGTGGAAACCTAAGATCAATGCTCGCCTTGGTTCCTTCAAAATCATCCACATAAATCAATCCATCATCGCCCTTACCGATCTGCGGTGCATGGCCGGGTTTCAGCTGGGCTGCTTCAGCAAATGCAGTGATGGTGGAAGTACCATTGGGTTTATAATTGGGAGTTTGGCCAGCCATTTATTCATCCTCGGCATTTCACTCTGGTAATTGAAATCAACACCCAACATGGTATTTCGTATGGGATCCGTACCATATTCCATCTTGGTGAAAAATGGCCTTTCACTCAGCCTTACCATGGTACCGCCCACAGAGAGTTTCTTGCTGATGAGATAATCCCATCGTAATCCCAGATATGTTCGTTGCTGCATGCCGAAAGTGGCATTGTTCTCAAAATGAACATCGATGGGTACACCTGATCTTTTAATGGCTTCATTGATGATTCGGATACTTCCGGAAACATAGTCAACAGTATAGTCAACATTTTCCATGAGTACCTGTCCGCCGGCGGTAACAGTAACCGAACCTTGCGGAATATTGAATGCATTCAGCGGGATATCACCACTTGATCCGCTGGACCTTGCCGTTCCCTTGAATGATAAACCGGTTAAGGTTTGCATAGGTTTGTGCAATGGCCTTGATGGTATCATAGAGTGGATAAAAAATATATTTATCCCGTAATGTGGGGTTCGTTTGAAAAGCAAATTCAAGGTCGCGACCAAAGGGTTCCAGCACAGGAAATATGATCCGGCTCTGGTTGGATACTAACCGTATATCCTTCCACATAATCGAATACGCCATCTGGCTGCGGATCATTCTGGTTATTCAGCCGGTCAAGGTTCAGCAGAGTAAGCAAAGGAACACCGGCCTGGTCACCTTCCGGTAGATATCTTTTTTCACCGCCGCGCTGGGTTCCTCGTACAAGACATTAAACTGAAAATCCTGTCCGGTCAAGTATACCCATAACCGACGCTGTAAATATTTTTCATCATCAGGTCCCAAATCGGAAGCCTGGTCCGGGGAGAAGTTGCTTTCAATAATTTCAGGAACAATACTTTCTGAATACCTGAACTGGAATCCACCGGAACATCCTGCGAAAATTCACCCACCTGGTATACTTTTCCATTGAGGGTATACTGGTATGCCACTGCCAAGAACTTCATCAGGCTGGAGGGTGATATTCAATGAAATGAAACCCAGCTGTCGGTTAAAAATATACTGTGTTGAATCAAGTTTACGTGCAAATGTTTTTTCAAAATCCTGGACCGGTGTAAGGCCGAGGCCGAGTAAGTTTATTGACAATCAGTGCCGGGTTACGGCTATTCGGGATCTCCTAACGATTTTTGCATACAGGTCATTGGCATCATTGGCAGGGAAAGCTGATCCTGGATGGATTAATGACCGGCGGCTGCAGGTATGGATTGCTTTCACCAAGATCCATCAGTCCAACCACATCCCTGGTTTCGGTGGTAGCACCGGTGCGGTTGGTAACCCATACTTCCATCCGGAGGAATCTGTACCTGCGTATTGATAATGGGAAGGTTTTTCATTGAGTTATTATAATTATCGCGGAAATATTGTCCAACCAGGAAGTGCCTGTTTTCTTCATAGTCATCGGCCTTTACCTGCAAACTGCTGGGCATTGATTCCCGCCCTTCAGTGCCACGGATTGCCGTTGGGAACGCTGCATGGCGAAAATGGTTGACACCCATAATTTGCCAAACTGCATTTGGGTTTTTACACCAAAGAGCTGCTGTGCGCCGGGAATCAGGGTTCCCTTGGTGGCAAATGAGGTATTACCCACTTCGATTTTACGGAATATCTCATCACCTGTTCCGGTATAATCGAGCTTGAGCTGGTTTTCAAAATCAAAAGTCGATAGCGTATTGTAGCTGATCGGCATTTTCAGCTTATCGCCGATATTGCCCATCACATTGAGGTTGGCGTTCATGTCGAAATCGAATCCGCCATTTTTCCTTGCCCTTTCAGGGAGGGTGGGATTTTTGATATTCTGCCCCTGGTATCCTGCGGTAATGTTCACTTCCCCCTGGGGACGTGATATCAATCTTGCCGTTCCCGAATAGGCGGTTGAACAGCTCGTTATGCATTTTTAATGTTGGGCTTCTGGAGTTTTCGGTTCAGCAGGCTGATGGTATTGGCACGATCATGGAAATAGTCCCTTTCCATCTGGTCCGACTTTAGCCGCATAAATTCATCCACACTGAAGCTGGCCGGTTTTCGGTAATAATTATTGCCTATTTTTTCAATGATATAATATGATTTAGTGGCGGGATCGTATATGATGGAATCGGAAATATTGGATGGATCCTTGAGGTCAAAGCTATTCCTGTTGGGAAAGTTCAGTTTATCGCCCCTCCTGTCGGTAATAGGAAAACGTAAGGAATCATTGCCGGTGACTGCTGTATCAGCAGGCGAGATCCTGTTGCTGTCGGCAGCAATAGGCCTGGACGTGTCTTTGCGCGTGGAATCCTGCCCAAAAGCATCACCCCAACACATAGCCATGCACCATGTGGTCAATAATAGAATGACAAACCGTGTCGTCAATTTTCCGTCTTGTTGTTGGGTAGAGTTTAACTCAAATAGATTGGAGTGCTTTTTTAATCAGTTGTTCGAGGTTCTGGTTTTCTTCTGTGCTGATGACTTTTTTTACTGCATTTTCTGCCTGCTGGCGGCCTATGCCCAAACCCAGCAAAGCATTTAACGCATCCTGCTCTAATGTATTGTATATGAGGGAGGAATTGAGGTTTGTCACTTCATTTTTGTTTAATTTATCCTTCAGTTCAAGCACTATTCTTTCTGCTGTCTTTTTACCGATCCCTTTTATTCCTTCCAGCAGCCTCGTATTGTTTTGTACGATGGCCTTCGTGATATCATCCGGTTTAAGGGAAGACAACATGATCCTGGCCGTTGCTGCACCTACGCCATTGATGCCGATAAGCTTCACAAACATGGTCTTTTCAGCCATATTGGAGAAACCATAGAGGGTATGAGCGTCTTCCTTAACCTGGAGGTAGGTATACAATGTACCTTTTTCCAGGTGCTGGATTTCAGTATAGGTATTCAGCGTAATATTCACTTCATACCCAATACCCCCTGTTTCCACATAAACAAGCGCCGGTGATTTATACGTGAATTGTCCGCTCAGGTAGGCAATCATTGTACCAAATTTATTTCAGGGGTGAAAAACTGCCCGTTTATCCTTTCAGGGCTGGTATTGAAATTTTGTCCGGGGTGGACAATCAGTCTGCGTTAAGGTTCCGGAACTGGAATGATTTTGCATATATGGATTAAGGCGCAAATTTAATCCTTAGTTTTGCCCCCACAAATTAAATCAATCCAGCATGCGTACTAAAATTTCTGCCGCCATTACAGCCATCGGCGCATATGTACCGGATTATATCCTGACGAACGCCGAACTGGAGAAAATGGTAGACACCAATGATGAATGGATCAGGAGCAGAACGGGTATTGAAGAAAGGAGAATTCTGAAAGGGGAAGGCAAGGCTACATCAGACATGGTGGTACCTGCAGTGAAGCAACTTTGTGAAAAAAGGGGTATAACCCCGGATGAAATTGACTGTATGATTGTGGCAACGGTTACCCCGGATATGATTTTTCCTTCAACCGCCAATATCGCCTGCGATAAGCTGGGTGCTAAAAATGCCTGGGGATTTGACCTTTCTGCCGCCTGTTCCGGTTTTTTATATGCCCTTACCACCGGCGCTGCACTGATTGAAAGCGGTAGGTACAGCAGGGTTGTGGTTGTGGGGGCCGATAAAATGAGTTCCATAATCGATTATACCGACCGTACCACCTGCATTCTTTTTGGTGATGGTGCCGGCGCTGTTTTGCTGGAACCCAATATTGAAGGGTATGGCGTGCTCGACAGTATCCTCAAAAGTGATGGCAGTGGCGCCAAGTTCCTTAACATGAAAGCCGGTGGATCATTACGCCCGGCCACCCTGGAAACAGTCCAGAACCGCGAGCATTTTGCTTACCAGGAAGGTCAGTCCGTATTCAAATTCGCAGTTGTCGGAATGGCGGATGTATCCTATGAACTGATGAATCGCAACAATATGGGTGCTGATGATATTGCCTGGCTTGTTCCCCACCAGGCCAATAAACGCATCATTGATGCTACCGCCAGGCGAATGGGGCTTGACGACAGTAAGGTAATGCTCAATATCCAGAAATACGGAAACACCACAGCAGCCACTATACCACTCTGCCTCTGGGATTATCGCAAAAGGATCAATAAGGGGATAATATAGTGTTAGCTGCCTTCGGCGGAGGATTTACATGGGGAGCCACATTAGTTAAATGGGCATATTGATTACAGCTTTGCTGTATCAATATGCCCATTTAACTAATGTGCAAATTTGCAAATGTGCAAATGTGCAAATTAAAATGAGGAAATGAATGTGGCAATGCGCTAATTCGCCAATCCGTTAATTCGTTAATTCGATAATGCTTAGTCCACCGTTTCCTCGTTATAGATCCTGGCTACCTGCAGCCCGATATTTTTATTGGGTGGAACATAATCCTGGAATAATGTCTTTGCCCTCGCATTGTTTTTGAAATCCTTGTCGAGTTGCGACCATAATTCCGTCCACACGATATCTTTCTGGTGTAAAAAATGATCATTGATAATTTTGATCATTGGCTCATTCACCAGTTTGCTGCCCACCTGCTTGGTGGAAATCACCTGTGCATCCGTGCTTCTTCGCTGCACTTCGAAAATCTCATTATACCCGCCACAGGATCCAAGTATGGCCAGCAATACACTTGAATCAATATACTGCACACTTCCCGCCAGATGGTAGCTATGCCCCCGGTGAATAACCACATGAGGGCGGATGCCTTGTTGCAGAAGAAATTTTGTCAGGGTATCCTGTGCCTTCTTATCAAGGTCTTCATCATTATTCAACGGCAGGTTGGCGTATATATTGACAGGGTTAAACTTTTTAGAGGATATCGTAAGCCAGTATTCATTCTTTTCAATCTTCCATAATGAAGTATCCGTAAATGAAGTCATGAAACTCTGGTATGAACTTTTTCCGTCTTCGTCCCCATAAAAAAGTACCAGTTCGTTGACCCGTCCTGCTTCATCCTGCAAATTCCTGAAAGGCAGGCGCAGGTAGGCTGCTAACCGTTCATCAACCTTTTTTTTCTCGCCCGTATTCACCGGATTTTACTGCTGCCAGTCATATCTTCCAGGATACGATACAGCTTCATTCCATAAAAATTCGGCAGCTTTTCACACCTTGCATAATTCCGGGATAATTCATAATCCACCAATGCTGTAAGTGTGCTGTCCTTTACCATTGCAGAAAATGATTCTGCCACATTCATCACTTCTTCAATGCCATTGTCAGACTTCTGCTCAAGGTCTGAAATAAATAATTTCATCAGTCTTCATCAGGGTATCCCTGGGCATCTGGTCTAAAAAAGAAGTCAGCGTATTATACCTGCCTGCCAGCCTTACAAACTGACGGGCCTGGCTATAGCGCATGTACCTGAGCAATGAATCGGAACCCAGTTTTTTGTACGGTTCCATCAGTTTATTATAAGTGAAAATATAACTGCTGGTGTACATCACATCATCCCCGAGTATCAATACATAGTAAAGATCCTGGGTACGCAGGTTGGAAAGTCCGGAAAACCTGATATTGTTTTTTTCCTCATGGTAAACATTCATCGGTGTTACGTAGAACTGCAATGCGGACTGTTTCAGAAAATTCCTGGAAGGTATCCGGTACAACGGTGTCTGACCGGCACTTATCTGTTCAAGGCTCTTCATTTCATAATCCACCAGCAGCTTGAAATATTCGGAAGGAGTTTGCCTGGCCTTATCAATATCCGCCAGGGTGAGTTCATTATTCATCAGCTGCACTGCGAAAGGAAGGTAATTTTTCACATTTCTTTCCGGCGCTATCCTTACCAGCGTCTGTACTAACGGTGAAGGATGACCGGTAATTTTTGCATTAACGACTTCACTGGTTGGTTTATTCAGGTAATTTACCAGCACTGACGGGCTCCTGTTTGCGCAAATAAAAATAATTGAATCAGCGAAATCATAACCTGGATTGGTGGCAAGGTAACCAGGGACCCTTTCCGGATAGGTGAGTGCATAATTGATGACGGTCAGGTCTTTAATCCTTTTACCCTGCGGATAATCCTTGAAAGCCAGGGCCATCAGTTTACTCCTGATCGGCCCCAGGTTTTTCATGATATGATCATAGGGCTTGTTATTGCGGACACAGTCCCACATCTCAAGGTATTTCAGTCTCAGTTCCCTGACATGATATTCGTCCATATCCCCGCTCACCAGTGCAACCTGGAAAGCTTTTAGAAAATAGGCATGGCTGTTCAATGCCAGAACTTTCCGGTCATCCGGAATGGTACCATCATTCATGACCAGGTTCTGCATACTGTCTGAACCGGTACTAAGAAATCTTGTAAGGAGGTTTTTAATACCCCGGTCCATCTTCATTGTTTCCGACAATACCAAGGAAACTGGTCTGCGCATTATCTATCTCAATGTTAGCCTGGCGCAGGTAAATATTATCCTGCTGCGCGGCAGTTGAAAACCAGCTTACTGAAATGACAAGAGAAAATAAAATCGACTTTAGCATAATATTTTTAATATGAATGGGCTTCTTCTATTACGGTAAATATATGGAGAATTTAAGTACCCATACTTATTAACCGCTTAAACAGCAAAGATATCATTTTGGCCTGTCTTGCATGATGACATTCATCACCTGCCCTTGCTCAGCAGGATAAAATCAGTGGGTGGAATCTTCTTTTCGCCCAAGATCCTCATCATGGTCACCAGTTGACCACGATGATAGGTGGAATGATTAAACACATGATGGATTGCCCTGTAAAGTGGTTGCTTAAGTGATTCCTTGTGCCTGGTCTTGAATTCAAAAACATGCCTCAGTTTGAGTTCGCTTGCGCCGTCGACAAACTCTTTCCATAAAGCCGACTGGTTCAGTAGTCCATTCACAACTTCCTTCATGGTGGGGTTAAAAGCCACACTGGGGATAACAATATGTTCATGCAATTTGATTCGCTGCCACCAAATACTTTCCGCATCCCATATATGCAATACCGTGGAATAAATGTTTGGATAACTGCTGGAGACAAGCTGCTGCTGAAGTGTTTCATCCATTGCCAGCACTGATTGTGTGATTTTCTGATTGGCCAGAAGATTATAGGTTGCATATTCCTGCAGGATTTCCTTCATGATTTATAATTACTTTTAATCCTCCTAAAATAAACAGGATCAACCTATATGGCAGATAAAAATTTCCCCATTACCGGGTTCTCTTCACTGGCCATTCACGGCGGTCATGAACAGGACCCCAATTATGCCCACCTGACGCCCATTTATGCCGCATCAACCTATGTTTTTGATGATGCTGAACAGGGCATGCGCAGGTTTAGCGGGCAGGAAAAAGGGTTCATTTATGCACGCTGGGGAAACCCTACCTCGGCCGAAGCTGAACAAAAGATTGCCGCGCTGGAGGCATTCGGCGTTATGAATGACTCCGGTACACCGATTGAACTGAAAGCCATCCTTCATGCTTCCGGAATGGCTGCCATTTCCACCCTGCTCCTGTCAAACCTGAAACAGGGTGATAAAATCCTCTCCCATTTTTCATTATATGGCGGGACAGAGGAAATCATACAGAGACTTCTTCCTTCACTGGGTATTGGCGTTGTCATTGAGGACCTTCGTGACCCTCAGAAAGCAGAAGATGCTTTAAAAAATGATCCTGCCATAAAAATGCTGTACCTGGAAACACCGGCCAATCCTACCATTCAATGTGTTGACCTGGATATACTGAGTAACCTGGGCAGGAAATATGGAAAGATCGTAGCCTGTGATAATACTTTCGCAACGCCTTACCTGCAGCAGCCCTTCCGGTATGGGGTGGACTTTGTTGTGCATTCCACCACAAAATTCCTGAATGGCCATGGCACTGCCATTGGCGGGGTACTGATCGGGCGCAACATTGAATTCATGAATACCCATGCCACCAAGATTCACCGTTTGCTGGGGGGGAATTCAAATCCTTTTGATGCATTTTTGCTAGTTAATGGGATGAAGACCCTTGAACTTCGGATGGAACGCCATTGTCATAATGCCCTGGAAGTGGCCACTTATCTTGAATCGCATCCTGCCGTGGCAAAAGTGAATTATAACGGGCTTCCTTCCCACCCCGATTATTATACAGCGATGCGACAGATGAGGCATCCGGGCGCCATGCTCAGTTTTGAACATAAAAACGGGCTGGAAGGAGGTGTGAGTTTTATGAATAAACTAAGGTTCTGCACGCGCACTGTTTCACTGGGCACCTGTGATACCTTATTATGCCATCCGGCTTCCATGACCCATTATGGCGTTGCCAGGGAAGACAGGATTAAATACGGTATTTCAGACGGGCTGATCAGGATGAGTGTTGGAATGGAGAACATTGGCGATATTCTAACGGACCTGGAACAATCGTTAAAAATTAAGATTTTGGTTCCGTTAGAATATCGCAATTTGAAAATGTGCAAATGTGCAAATGTGAAAATACAAGTGTGATAATGGGCACATTCACATTTACAGTAATGATGTAAAATGCATTTTCAAATTAATTAATCGCATTCTTATTTGCACATTTTCGTATTTGCACATTTGCACATTTCCCATGACCCAGACTATCCTAAACCTCTTTCTCCTCGGCGCCTTCCTGATGATCGCCTATACCCTGTTCACATTGATCAGGAGCATGATCCGGCGCAAGTATATCCTGCCTGTTAACAGGAAAGAATGGGGAGCCGTTACAGGAGATCTTTTTACTATCGGTGCCAGTATTTTTTTACTCTTCATCCTGAACAAGAATTACCAGGAACCGATGGAAGCAGTGATGAAGTTCAAGGGAAAAGAGCTGCCAGCTTTTCAATTTTATAATACCAGGACTGGCAGGGAAGAGTCGATGGAAAATTATAAAGACAAGATTGTTGTCCTGAATATATGGGCTACCTGGTGTCCGCCCTGCAGGAGGGAAATGCCTGACCTGGATAAATTATATGCCAATATGAAAAACCAGGGCGTGGAAGTCATCGCCATTTCAGATGAAGATCCTGATACCATTAAAAAATTCCTGGAAAAATATCCTTACCAATTCAACACTTCCTGGTTTACCAATTCCAATGAGCTGATCAACAGCATCCAGACCAGGCCTGTTTCTATCCTGATTGATAAAGGACAGGTAAAAGATATTGTGATTGGCAGCCGTGGTTACGGTTTTTTCAGTGGCTGGGTAAAGGAATAAGTTGCTTGCTGCAATGCAACGGAATTTGTTCTCCTGCCGGGTTCAAAAATAAAAAAAGGGCTGTCTTTCAACAGCCCTTTCATTTCATCAGCCTCATTTACTTATTGGACCTTTTAACGGGATTATTTTTTACATCCTCTTTATTGAACGATCATCTTCCTGGTAGTCGTAAAGTTGTCAGCATCCATCTTATAGTAGTAAACGCCTTTACGTAAATCTCCCAGGTTAACCTGTACATTATACTGGCCTGCCCGTCTTTGTCCTTCATTGATCACCTTGATGGTCCGTCCATGCACATCATACACTGTAATCCTTACCTGCGCAGTGGCAGATACTGAGTAAGGTATAATGGTTGTACCATTAAATGGATTCGGATGGTTTTGACCGAGTGAATAACCCTGTTTATCGCTGATGCTGATATTGATGACACCTGAATAACTATACTGTCCGTCAAAATCAACCTGCCTAAGCCTGATACAGGTATCTTCCACTCTGCAGGTTTCTATCCGTATATGTATAGTTCGTCAGTGTATTTGAATTACCGGCACCGGGAACAAATCCTACAGTTATCCATGTTCTTCCATCCAGGCTTCTTTGCACTTCAAATCCTTTATTATTGGATTCTGACGCAGTAGTCCAGTCCAGTTTTACATCCTTGTCCAATGGCATTGGCACGGAAGTCCACCAGTTTAACCGGGAATGCGGCGAGACAGGAGAATGATACATCCTGTAATATCAGGTGTATTCTGAAGGTTTGTCGTAGATAATGTTGCCTGGTATTGAAGGTACCTTGACGATCTTCCAATCTGGCTTCCATTTGTCTGTCGACTGTAATCCTGATCCATGAACCATCAGCAGCTGGCGTATTACCAGTTCGTACTGCCAAGGTAATGATCGTATTGTCCGGTTCAATGGATGTCCATAACGCTGCATCCCAGTTTTTAACAGTTCCGCCATCCAAGTATCCTGGAAGTAAATGTTCCTGTACCGGTTGGTGAATGCATAAGGAGAAATCCGATCCAGTCAACTTGACATAATCGTCGCCATCTAGAACAAAATCACTGATTTGTGGAACCATATGTACCGTTACAGTTTTATTAATTGTTGTGATCAATACTCCATCGACATAAATACCTAAAATTGCTGGCATTCCAGTTGATTTTATACCGGTGATATGCACTTGCAAGATTTGTACCTAACAATACATCTGCCCCATCATCCCTTCTTACATAGACACTATTATCTCCAGTATCAGTGGCTGCCTCGGCCAATGGTTAACCATGGATGCATTGAAATTACCATCACTGGATAAATCCAATATTCTGGAATTGTCCATTGGAAAATCTTGCCATGAACTCAATGGAAGATCCTGGTGCAAAAGTTTGTGAATTGTATATAAATGTCCGTATTCCAGCAATGCAATTCCACCAAGGAAAATTGACAGTACCCCCGGCTGCCCATGGTGTAGATGTCCATCCCGGAGGTTACTGATAGAGAATTCCTCGTTTAGGAATGGTGTTAGTATCAGTGCACCATTTCCATCGATAACAACCCTTGTATTTGCTCCGGTAGCACCGCCTGCGAAATCAAAATCAGTATTATCAGAAACACATAGGGCTGAAGCTGTTAAAAAGCTCATGGTACAGCCGGTGGAACAGGTGAAGTGTTGCAGATTATTCTCAAGGTCAACAGAACTAACCCTGAAATAATAAGTAGTCCCTGGATTCAGTCCGGTCAGCAAAACTGAATGACTGGTCACCAGGTTATTATTATCAGTAAAATTCTGATTAAGATTAGTTGATACTATTCCATAATCAACAATTGAAGTTGAAGGTTCATTGGTAGTCCATGTGATGGTAACCGTTCCATTTGGATTTGGTGTTGCCACAATATTACTGATAACAGGAGGTGTTACATCCTGGAAATAAGTGGCTACATAACTTCCATTCGGCAGCATCAAAGAATGCATACTGAATTCCTTTGATTGTTTCAATGGTATATGAAACCGGGCTGCCATTAAAGGTAATTCCTGATAAGAGTTCCAGTTAGGTGCTTTTACAGGAACCATTGCCTGGAGATTATATGGCACCAAAAAATACAGAGATATCAAAACTCAGTGTATTATTGGTGGTTCCAAACCATATTGTTAAAATTGGAACCATTTCTTCCATCAAGCCATTTAAGCATTTGTCTGCACTGATCACCGGAATATTTCTTGCCTGTGCAGCCGCTATAATCGGCTTCACTGCCAACCTGGCCTGGGTCTGCCAGGTGTATGTAAAATCAGTATGCATATTGGCAGTGAAAACACCATAATAACCCAAAGATCCGAATGGCATTGTCCAGTAATGTGGCAATATGAGTAGGAATGCTTATGTCCGGATTCATCTGGCAATTGGGTTGGTACCTGGTAACATCAATCAGTGATCCATCAAGGTCTGCAAAACGCATTGGCATTCCGGAACCGGTAAACATACCTGGTCTGTCATGTACCCAGGTAGCTGGCCAGTAATAATAGTTCACATCCAGCCTGATCCCTTTGGCCAGTTCCACCTTGGGTTGCGTAGCCCAATCGCTCCATGCAATACAATGTGTACGATTGGTGATGGGAGATGGTACATCAGGCCATTTACTGGCAAATTCCAGCAACTGGGGATGCATAATAATCCTATCAAGGTTCTGACTGTGAAGTCCAGTTCTACAAATACGTAGTAATATGTGCAGCTATTTCAAATCCCTGGGATTCATATGAGCTGCTTAGCATTGGTAATGTAGAAACATTACCCGTACTATGAATAAATATATGATGTACCCCTGATAGCCCTCCAATCTTCAACATCCTGAGGTGTATTATTTCCGAATGTCAGGTACTGGTCGAACCTGCCCTACCGTTCCACCATTAGCATGGTCATCTCCTGTCATCACAACGGCCGCTTTCAGTTTTCTCGGAAGGAACCAGAATTTTGGCAATGGTTTACGGTGTAAATTACCCTGAAGGATGATATTGGCCAACAATCTTTGTTGCTCATCTGCCTGTGGAATCTGTATTTTATTGAAATCAACATAATCAGGAAAGAATAAGATTATCTGAACGAATATGAGTACCTGGCTGACCATCGCGTGACTGTCCTGACCAGGCAGGATTACCCTGCCTGGTGTATACGATTGAACTTGCCAGGTCATAGGTGAATGCATTGGCTTTACCACCATTGGACCAACATTACTCAGTGTAACTGCAGGGTTAATGGTAGCGTTGTTGCATTAGAATATAATGTTGCAATAGCTGTTGCACCATTTAACGTATGCAGATTTGCTGTACTATGGAACTGCATGGTTGCTGAAGTAATACCTACACCCGGTCCGGTTGCTGTGTTCACCTCTAATATATGCGTCAGCTAATGTTCCTGATGCTGCATTAATTCCCAACAAGGTATTCAGGTCTGCATCCGGTTTGAAGGCAATAAATGTACCTCCAGCATTTACCCAGGTGGTAAACATTCCGGCATTGTGCAGCGACTAAGCGGGAATTCGCCCAAGTATAACCACATCATAATCGTTAAGCATTGTAGCATTTACCTCTGTAATATCTTTTGCATCAAAGCTATTGATACCTTCTGCACGCAGTATTTCTACAGTATACCGGCTAAAAGGATTTGTGGTTGAACTGATCACCAGGATTGGTCCGCCCAATACCTTCCATTGGTGGAGGATTAGGAGGTGGTACTGTGGTAAAAGTCCAGGTATAATCTGCTGCCAAGGGCATTTCCGGCAACATCTTTTATCCTATCATACTCCGGTACCGCCTTTTAATGGTTGCTGTATATAAAGTATAATAAGCAAGCGGACTGATTGGGTGTAATACCATTGCTTGTAAGGCTGCATTATAGACACTGTTGCAGGCACAAGGTTATTACTGGCATCCCTGCAGAAATACTGATCTTCCAGTAATTGTGGCGGGATCCAGCGGTTCATTAAATGTTGCACTTATTGCTGCATTAATGGCTACAGTGGTTGAATTATTTGATTGGGGATACAGAAGACAACCAATGGTGGTGTTACATCCGGGGGAATGTACGTATTAAATACTGCATCCACCCAATAATTGGAAGCACTAATATGATTGATCGGGAAATTAGAAACAGCGCCGTATTTACATAAACACCATTCGGACCATCCAACACCATCTTGCAGGCTTACCAATGGGCCGTTAGTAAATGATGTGGTAAAATAAGGATCATCTGTAACTATAGCAGCCTGTAGGACTTCGGTACGCGGCGATATAGGTTATTCCTGCAGTGATCGCTACTGGAGTTACAAAATCAACCTGCTGCCAGCCGGTAGCCGTTTCATTGGTAAAAGTTGCATTGGCCAACAATACACCGGTTGAACTCCATAGCTGGCCTACATGAATACCTGTATTATCCTACTCCTTTATAAAATCTTACGCCTGTAATAAAACCAGTAGTGGTAGACCTGAATTTTACACCTAGTGTAATCGCCTGTCCATCATTACCTTCAGGATTCAGGTGGAGTTACAGGTAAAGTTGGCGGAATAAATTACAGGGACAATTGATCGGATTATGTGGAAATGTTAACAGTGATCACATTTCCGGCATTTTCAACATTTTCCATATTTCCTGAATCATCAAATCCCCTAACCTTAATAGTTACAGGGCCTGAACTGTTGAGGTGTCCAGATATATGACCAAGTTGTTGTTCCGTTGCAAGTGTCCAGGTAAGGCCACCATCTGTTGAAATTTCAACACCTGCAAAAACGCCTCCACCTGCATCTGAAGCTGTTCCATTTATGGTATCGGTGGTATTCTGTGAAAGTGTACCTCCATTTAACGGGATAAGTGATTGTGGATACCGGTTTGATAAAATCAGTTGATGCAGTTGCCGGAACCAACCCTGCCTGGAGTGTAAATGGCTGGACACCCATATCCGCAAACAGGTTAACAGTTGCCTGCTGCATGTCCTGGCTGGGTGGCTTCATTTCCGCGGTCATGTTTATCATCAAGTCCCCAAGACCATTGCACTGTACCAGCACCAAATACCAATGCACCATTCGGGTGGCTGTATAAAGAAAGTTTATGTGTTCTGCGCAAAATCTGTACTGGATAAAGTAATCCTTCCGCTAGGATATGTTGATGCATATGCCGGTTGTTCAAAGTCCCACTCGTAACCCAAGTGTTCCATTGGGCAAAGTTGCAGTTTGCCCTGTGCCTAATAGAAGCAACAGAAGTATTTCTCCAAAAACGAAAATTTTTATAGGTATCCGGAACTGTCATAGCAAGTTGTTCCTTCATCCCAGCTAATCTGCCCGGTAAGGGCATTTTCCGGTCTGAATCCATCACTTCCGGGATAGGTTGCCGGATTACCATCCCTCCATAAACCGGTCCAGCCGGTAGAAGGATCACAACCGGTTCCACACACATTTTCTCCCAATGTTCCTTCCTTATAACAAACCAGGGTCCGGTGATTATCTTCCCAACGTGTTTTCCAGTAAACTTCATTAGCACTGAAAAATGCCATGTGAACACCGGCATTTCTTGCATTCTCAATTTTAGTCCGCTGTGTAGCAGACCAATATTCATCATGGCCTACAGACAAAAATATTTTATGATTATATGTTCCTCCGGCACCAGTAGGTGTAATGCCGATAGGATCTTTGTCCATATCCACATCAGTAGTATAACTTACATGGTATCCATTTCTTTCCAGCCACCTGATCATGGGATATTCTGCATTAAATAACCAGTCTTCTGAAGGTCCGCCACCGCCACCGCCATCACGAGTGATAAAAGGACGGTCATAACTCACCTTAGTGGCATGGCCCTTGGGGATAACCAGGTGTTGTACCAACATATAAACTGGATCCGCCATATCCGTTATAGGCCTGCCAGGTGGCATCAGATGTTTTAAAAAGCATGGGTGAACTGCCTAAATCATCACGCACTACAAAAGCAATGTGACTGGATCCGCCGTCTACTGTCTTAGTGAGTTTGGCAATATATACTCCGGATACTGCGCCTGCAGGTACATTCCAGTGTGCAGAAACAGCCCAGTTCTCACAATGTACCCTGCCAGTTACGGGATCATAAAAATCTGCAGGCTGGGCCTGTGGTAAAGCAGCATCAAAAATAACCGGATTAGATGTACTTACTTTTCGTGCACCGGCGCCATTATACCAACCCAGTCGATAAATATCGATAGTATATAGCAGATGGACTCTTGATTTTAAAATTGATAGTCTGGCCTTTATTTACACTTATCTGCGTAGCGAAACCCTGGATGGTAAGATCACCGGCCCCGGAAATATCCCATTCTGTGGAAGGGTTTCCAGGCAATGCATTTTCTATAGAGATAGGGTTTTGGGCCTGTGTATAAAATAGGAATGGCCGACAGCAGAAGAAATAATGCAGACAGCAAATATTTTTGTAAGGAATTCTTTACGGGTAAAGTAAATCCATCAAAAGAATTGTTTTCAGAGGATACTACTTTTACGAATAATCACGGGTAATTTCTTTCTCATCAATTCAGGTTTATAAACTAATTCGTTTTACACTTTTACGTACTAAAACATTGCACTATAGCCAATTGGTTATTCAGGTAGATTGAATCAGAATACTTACGAAATGTTGGAGGTTATTTCAGGAATTGCATGAGGATTTGGAAAAGCAAAGTCCTGTGAACAAGACAGGCCAGCGTAAGCAGGTACGAAAATAGTGAAACCGAATCTCAAAACCAACAGTTTTTTACCCCTATTTTTAAATAAAATTCGAGGTTTGGACTATTCACCCTTATAATTAGCCAATTATGAAGAAATTTATCATCCTGCTTCTTTTCACAATTGTTCAAGTTCAGGGATTTTCACAGGACAAAAGACTAGACGGACTAGACACTTTCATCAACAGGATGCTGAAAGACTACCATGCGGTTGGGTGCGCCGTAGCCGTGGTGGAAAAAAACAAGATAATACTCGTAAAAGGTTTCGGATACCGTGACCGGGAAAAGAAGTTGCCCGTTACCGAAGAAACCCTTTTTGCCATAGGATCATGCAGTAAGGCCTTTACCTCATCCCTGCTTGGGTATACTGACCCAGGATGCTAAACTTGACCTGGATAAACCAGTGATCAATTATCTACCCGAACTGCGATTTTATAATGAAGGGCTGAGCGAGCAGGTAACCACCCGGGATATGATGAGCCACCGTACCGGCTTGCCAAGACATGACTATTCCTGGTACGGGGCTACCGTTCAGCGCGACAGCCTGCTGCACCGTATCCGTTTTTTTGAACCTTCTGCCAAACTCAGGGAACGCTGGCAGTATAACAATTTCATGTTCCTCGCACAGGGGAGCCTGGCAGAAAAACTTACCGGTAAAAAATGGGAAATACTTCTTGCAGAAAAAATTTTCACCCCCCTGGGCATGACCAGTTCTTCCGCGGTGATCAGTTCTATGGAAAAAGGAAGTAACTCATCTTTAGGGTACCGGGTTAAAAAAGATTCCATCATCACGCTAATGAAATATATGAATATTGATGCGATGGGGCCGGCGGGATCCATCAATTCTAATGTGAAGGATATGTCGAAATGGGTGACCACCTGGATCTATGGAGGAAAATACAATGGTAAGGAAATCATTCCCGCCAGCTATGTAACCCAGGCCATGTCGTCTCAAATGGTCATCAGTGCCGGGCTTCCCACTACAGAAATCCCTGATGTACAATTCTCGAATTACGGAATGGCCTGGTTCCTGAGTTCTTACCGCGGTCATTACCGCGTTGAACATGGCGGCAACATTGACGGTTTCAGCGCAAATACCGCATTCTTCCCAACAGACAGCATCGGCATCGTAGTACTGGTTAACCAGAATGGTTCTTCATTACCCGGAATAATCAGGAATACCATCGCTGATAAAATGCTGAAACTCCCCTATCGCAACTGGGATAACATCACCAAAACACAGATTGCCAAAAACAAGCTGGCCGCTGCCACACGTCAAAGTTCGGATAGCCTTAACCGTAAGCTGGGAACCAGGCCATCCCATGCCATATCCGATTATGAAGGCGTGTATAATAATGAAGGATATGGAGCCATCACTGTTACCAGGGCCGGCGACAGCGTCAACGCAGTTTTTAATAAAATCAAACTCCGCCTCCGGCATTATCATTATGACATTTTCAACGCCCTGGTGCTCGATGACAATAACGAAGTGGAATCCGGACAGGAACCCCTGAAAATGAGGTTTGAAATGAATAATAAAGGCGAGATTGAAACGCTTAGTGCGGCGCTTGAAAGCAGTGTCAGCGATATCAAATTTAAAAAAGACATAGTTGTCCTGAAACTGAAGAAAGAAGACATGGAAAAATTTACAGGGGAATATGAACTTTCCGGCATGAAGGCAAAGGTTTATCTAAAGGGTGATTCCACACTCTTCCTCTTTGTTCCGGGACAGCCCGAATATGAACTGGCCCCTGTAAAACCCGATGAATTTAACCTAAAAACACTCAGCGGATTCTCCGTTAAGTTCCTGGCCAATGATAAAAAGGAAATTGATGCCCTTCAGTTCATTCAGCCCAATGGAATCTTCAAGGCCACAAAAGTTAAACCAAAGTAATACCTAAATCGCATATCCATAGCCGATAGCACGTCAATATCTAATTATAATACCTGAAACATGAAATTCTGCTGTTCATTATTCCTATCAGTCATCATCCTGCATTCCTGCAAACAACCTGAAGAAAAGGCACCGGCAGTTACGGTTCAGCAGTATTTTAACCATGGCGACACGGGTGTGAAATCTGGCGGCGTAAGAATGATCCCAATTCAAACTCCCAAAGGAGAATTTAAAGTCTGGACTAAGCGCTTCGGAAACAATCCCCGGATCAAGGTTCTGCTGCTGCATGGAGGACCGGGAAGCACCCATGAAGCCTTCGAAAGTTTTGAAAGCTTTTTTCCCGGGGAGAATTTTGAGTTCTATGAATATGACCAGCTTGGTTCGTATTATTCAGACCAGCCAAAGGACAGCAGCCTGTGGACCAATGAACGCTTTGTGGAAGAAGTGGAACAGGTCCGCATTGCCCTGGGGATGAATAAGGATAATTTTATCCTGCTTGGAAATTCATGGGGAGGAATACTGGCGATGGAATATGCACTGAAATACCAGGACAATCTCAAGGGATTGATAATTGCCAATATGATGTCGAGCAGTCCTGATTATGATAAATATTCTGAAGTACTCGCTAAGCAAATGGATCCAGCCGTAGTGGATACTGTACGTGCAATGGAAGCTCGTGGCGCCACAACAGATCCGAAGTATATGGACCTCCTTTACAAAGCATTTTATTCAAAACATTTATGTCGTTTGCCTGTATGGCCGGATGCGGTGAACCGTGCCTTTAAACATATGAATCCTGAAGTCTATGTGTTGATGCAGGGTCCTTCGGAATTCGGGATCTCAGGTCGACTGGAAAACTGGGATGTCAAAAACAGGCTGAAAGAAATTCGCGTGCCCACACTAACGGTTGGTGCAACACATGATACTATGGATCCCGAACATATGAAATGGATGAGCACCCAGGTGCAGAAAGGGCGGTTTCTTGCTTTGCCCGGATGGAAGCCATCTTTCCATGTGGGACGACCAACAACATTTCTTCCCCGGAATAATCAGTTTTATTCACGATGTAGATGAAGGGAAATTTTAGAGATTATCGTCGTACTGGATCTTGTCTTCCTGCTTTTTTTGCACTAATTCCGAAACGATAGCTTATGCCGATATAAAAAACCCGGTTATCACGCCTGTTGATTGAGGTCTGGTAAAGTAATGGCGAAGAAAGTACATTTTTCTGCTGCTGTGTTTTAAAGGCATCCGACAATGTTGCCGTCAGGGATAATTTCGATTTGAAAAAATCCTGCCTGGCCCCAAAATTCATGACAAAAGTGGGATATATAATACCTTGCGGGGTTTGCCTTTTTGACCTGTAACTGGCGCTCACCTGCAGCATCGTGGTTTTGGTAAAACTGATATTGATATTGGCATTCGTATTCATGGAGAAGATGGATTTATTTTCGGCAAATCCAAGGTTTTCTGCATTGATCCGGTTGTAAAAAATATTGGTACTCAGGTTGGCATTGAAGAATTTTGAAGGACGTGCCGAAAAAATCACCTCAAGACCTGCACTCTGGTCACTCGCAAGGTTTTGCTCCGTCCGCAATAAGACAGAATCATTGATCGGATAGGTTACTGAAGTGAATCCATTGTATTTGTAACGATAATAAATACTGGGAACGATGGAATACTTTCCGGCCTTGATCTGGTAACCCAGTTCCAGTGAATGAATGTATTCAGGCTGCAGGTAAGGGTTTCCGGCCGAAAGGTTGAGCGGATCTATATATTCAGGGAAAGGATTTAATTCATCGCCTTCAGGCCGGTTTACGCGCTTGCTGTAATTCAATTGCCATTCACCATTTTTTACTTTATAGGCAAGATGTATGGTTGGATAAAGCTGGAAATAATTGAATTTAACGATAGAGTCAAGTGTTACCAGGTTACTGGTGCGATAGGCCTGCTCGGCGCGGAGCCCGGCAGAAAAACTGAATTTCTCATACGATTTACGGAACATGCCATACAATGCATGCACATCTTCCTTATATATAAAATGGCTTGATGTGAGGCTGTCCATCACAAATTCGCCCAGTCCCTTATCATACAATTCATTATAGAATAGCATATCATGGCTCAGGAAAGAACCCATATAACCAAATTCCAGGCTTGCATCACCTGCCAGTGGTAATGTATAATCCAGGGTTAACTGCTTATCTTTCTGAACCTGGTATACAAAAACATTATCCCAGGTGGTATCGATAGAAGGGAAACTGAATACATTCTGGTAATAATTTGGCTCGTCTTCTTTCTCAGAAGAAGCCGTCGCTTCAATCCTGATGGTATGGCCTTCTTTTGAAAAATTATGCTGCCAGTAGGCCGTTGCATTCTTCTCGATATCTGTGGCAGGAGCATCCCTTGTGCGGACAAAAAGGCTGGTGGGCAGCCCGTCATCTCCATAAAACTCCCGGTTGATGGTATCCCTCCTGTTCTGGAAACGGTGCAGGTAACTTCCATTGATACCGAATTCATTTTCTATCCCGGGTGTAAAAGTGATTCCGGCGTTGATAAACTCAGAAAGTGGGCGTGATTTCGTACGCCTGTATTCTTCATATGTACTGTTTATTTTACCACTGGAGTCTAAGTACTGCCTGTCGATGGTGCTGTACCGGTTCCTTTCATCCTGGCGGATATTGCCGGTGATGAAGCTGCTGAAATTCCCCCGCTTATAATTAAGGGTGGCCCCGCCATTATAACGGTCATGGCTACCTGCATTAAAATTTGCCGATCCGTTAAGCCCAAGTTTCACATTTTTCTTCAGCACGATATTGATGATCCCCGAACTGCCATCGGGCCTGAATTTTGCGGAAGGATTGGTGATCACTTCGATCCTTTCGATGGAATTGGCGGGAATTTGCTGCAGCACTTCCGCCCTGTTGGCGCCCATCATGGCAGATGGCCGTCCGTTAATAAGAATGGTTACGTCTGATGAACCACGAAGGCTAACCTCTCCCTCTATATCCACTTCCAGGGAAGGAACATTTCTCAATATATCAGATGCTGATCCGGTAGTGGCCAGGATATCCTGGTCCACATTGTAGATTTTACGATCTACCGTAGCGCTCATCGGTGTTTTACGGGTGGTAACCACCACTTCTTTGAGGCTTTTGGAAGTCTGCAGTAATTCAATATCACCCAGGTCTGCAGAATCCTTCAAATAAATATTTCGATTTATGGGAGTATACCCTGCGAAACTTATCAACAGGATATATCGACCTGTATCCAGGTTTTCGAGTTTGAAATAGCCCGACTTATCGCTGATTTTTGTCGTTACTGATTTGCCTGAAGAATCCCTGAGTAATTCAATGGTAGCCCTGTCAACGGGCAGTGATGAAGACCGGTCCCTTATTGTACCGAAGATATAAGATGTGTTTTGCTGGGCATATAATGATCCTCCCGGACCCAGTAAGAGAATGGCAATGATCAGCCATTTGCAGAAGTCCCTGTCATACCGTGATCGAACAATTAATCCATTCTGCATCAAAACGCGCCTGGTATTTTTTATAAAAATTAATAGCTGGCTCATTCCAGTCGAGCACCTGCCATATGATGCCACTCAGGTGTTTTTCCTTTGCTTCATCTATCAACCTGTCGAATAATAATTTCCCCAATCCGTGCCCTCGCATTTTCTCCGTAACCAGGATATCTTCGAGGTACATGCGCTGACCTTTCCAGGTACTGTATCGGATATAGTACAATGCAAATCCTTCAACAATTCCATCAGCTTCTGCCACAAATGCCCACCATACGGGATGTTCTCCAAAACCGCTTTCAATGAAGTGGTCCAGGGTCACCGTCACTTCTTCCGGCGCTTTTTCATACACAGCAAGTTCCCTGATGAGGTCCATCAGTCGTTCACAATCTTCAGCTACCGCGCGGCGTATTATAACATTCATGAGTGAGTAATAGTTTAAAATAGACTAGAGACAACAGCTGGAACTCGAACTGTCAACCGTCAACTGTCAACCGCCAATCTACATCAGGCTACGCCTGAAACTTCCATGGTCTTATCAATCTTCAGCACCAGTCCCTGCAATACTTTTCCCGGGCCTACTTCGGTGAATTTGGTGGCCCCGTCGGCGATCATGGCCTGTACGAGCTGGGTCCAGCGGACCGGGCCGGTGAGCTGGTCGATAAGGTTTTGCTTGATATCATCCGGGCGGGTGACGGCCTTTGCCACCACATTCTGGTAGATGGCACAAACCGGGGTATGAAATTTTACGGATTCTATGGCAGTGGCAAGTTCCTCACGGGCAGGGGCCATCAACGGTGAGTGGAAAGCGCCACCAACCGGAAGCAGCATGGCACGCTTGGCACCTGCGGCTTTAAGTCTTTCACAGGCCACCTGTACGGCATTGACGGATCCCGAAATCACGAGCTGGCCAGGACAATTATAATTTGCAGGAACCACCACATCATCCAGCTCTTCAGAAACGGCTTTACAAATTTCTTCCACCTTATCATCTGCCAGCGCAAGCACTGCAGCCATGGTGGAAGGCGTATGTTCGCAGGCCTTTTGCATGGCTTCCGCCCGTATACTGACCAGTTTCAGGGCATCCTCAAAACTCAGCGTGCCATTGGCGCAAAGGGCAGAAAATTCACCGAGGGAATGACCTGCAACCATCTGCGGGCTCATCCCTTCCAGGCTCTTATAGGCAATGATGGAATGTAGAAAAATGGCCGGTTGTGTAACCCTGGTTTGCCGGAGGTCTTCCTCTGATCCTGAGAACATTATATCAGAAAGGCGAAAGCCTAAAATGGAATTCGCCTGTTCAAAAAGTTTATGGGAAAACGCACTGTTGTCGTAATACTCCTTGCCCATCCCGGGGAATTGCGAGCCCTGGCCGGGGAATACATAAGCATGCTTCATTAGTTAAGGTTGGTGGGCAAATTTACGTAAAAAAGGGATTGGGGGGCGACCCATAAAATGTCAAATGCCCCTGTTCGCCTTTTACAGCGGGCAGGGGGCATTTGAATGAAGGTTATCTTAATGCAATTTCGACCCAATCAGCCTGATGAACTCGCTGCGGGATTCGTTTCGCTCAAATTCACCCCAGAAAGCTGAAGTGGTAGTTACTGAATTTTGTTTTTGTACACCACGCATCATCATGCAAAGATGCGAAGCTTCTATCACCACGGCAACACCTAATGGATTCAGGGTTTCCTTTATGGCATTGAGGATCTGGGTGGTTAACCTTTCCTGTACCTGCAGCCTTCTTGAATACACGTCAACCACCCTGGCCAGTTTACTAAGGCCAGTAATCCATCCGTTAGGGATGTATGCAATATGCGCCTTGCCGTAAAAAGGAAGCATATGGTGCTCACAAAGGCTATACATTTCGATGTCCTTAACGATGATCATCTCGCTCACTTCCTCATGAAACTTTAGCTGAATTGAGGATGGCTTTTGCATCTATATGATAACCCTGCGTAAGGAACTGCATGGATTTTGCAACACGTTCCGGCGTTTTCAAAATGCCCTCCCTGTCCGGATCTTCTCCCAATAATGCCAGTTGCTCCCTGATGTTTTCTGTCAGCTGAGAGGTGATCTTGTCTTCGAAATGCTCTACTTTTTTATATGCCATGGTAGGTTCGTTCTATATATTTATTGACCCTTATGAATAATTGATAATTACCGGTTGATCAGGCAGGATACTCCACATAATTCCTGGGCGTTTCATATAATATCACCTTTAGCTCCATCGATTCATCGATCGCCGGTCTTAGCAGGTCATATATCACGATGGCAATATTCTCTGCAGTAGGATTAAGGTTTTTGAATTCTTCGGTATCCAGGTTAAGGTTTTTATGATCGAATTTATTAACTACCCTGTCTTTAATAATATCAGACAAAACCTTCATATCCATCACAAATCCCGTTTGCTTATCTGGTACTCCTGTTACTTTCACGATCAGTTCATAATTATGCCCGTGGTAATGCGGGAGATTGCACTTGCCAAATACACGCTGGTTAGTGGCCTCATCCCACCCTGGATTATCCAGGCGGTGGGCCGCGTTAAAATGTTCATGCCTGAAAACAGCAACTTTCCTGGTCATAGTCTAGAATAACGTCAAATGAATAAAAAGGTTCTGGGACAATGTGCAAATGTGCAAATATGAAGATGTGCAAATGGCAGAAACATTAGAAAAATGACAACAGGGCTATGTAACTTATTACTATTGCCTCATGCAAGCATTTACCCATTCATTTGCACATCTGCATATTTTCGCATTTGCAAATTATCCAAAGTATTCCACAAATATCCTCGGCGTCTCCACCAGCTTAATACAGTGCAGTTCCACACCGGCGGGAATAAGGGGTTTCAGTTCATTCCAGATACCCATAGACCAGGTTTTCAATAGAGCACATTTTCCCCGCCATAAAGTCAACATCCAGGTTCAGGTTCCTGTGGTCAAGTTTTTCAATGATGGAATCCTTAATAATCCTGCTCAGTTGTTTGGCATCCACAATAAAGCCGGTATCCGGGTTAGGATGGCCCTTCACCGTCACAAAAAGCTCGAAATTATGTCCATGCCAGTGCTCATTGGCGCATTTGCCAAAGACTTCATCGTTTTGTTCGCGGCTCCATGCCGGGTTATAGAGCTTATGTGCCGCATTAAAATGCTCCACCCTGGTGAGATATACCATAATCATCTTAAGAGGCGCAAAGTTAACACAAAGGAGAATAATGGCCATTTCGACTGAAATCCGCAAATTTGCAGGATGAATATTGCCCTGATTGCTGCTACCAGGAAGGAGATTCAACCAACACTCACCTACCTAAACGAACGGATTTACCTGCGCAAACACCAACGGGTGGAGACCATCATCACCGGCGTGGGTATGATGAATACCACCTATACCCTGGCCAAGCACTTTACCCGGGAAAAACCTACCCTCGCCATCCAGGCCGGGATCGCCGGAACCCTCCATCCCATCTATGCCCCGGGGATGGTGGTATGCGTAAAGGAAGACATGCTGGGCGATCTGGGTGTAGTGGAAAATAATGAATGGCAAGATGTATTCGACCTTGGTCTCGCAGAAGAAAATACCATGCCCTATTTCCAGAAAAAACTCATCAACCCCCATCGCGACCTGTTCAGCAAACTTCACCTGGAATGCGTACGCAGTATTTCCGTGAACCAGGTATCCACCAATGTTGATGCCATCCGTAAAATGAAGGAAAAATATATGCCGGTGATTGAATCCATGGAAGGCGCGGCATTTCATTATGTATGCCTGATGGAAAAAATACCCTTTATCCAGATCCGCGGCATTTCCAATATGGTGGGGGAAAGAAATAAATCATGCTGGAAAATTCATGAAGCCATAAACGCCCTGAATGAAGAGGTGATCAAATACATCAACCAGGTTACTGACCTGTATTGAAACAAATTCCTTAACTGAACATTTTACTGAAGCACGAACATTTGCATTAATCAACTACATGAAACTAACCATCGGTTTTTCGCCCTGTCCCAATGATACGTTCATTTTTGACGCACTGGTCAATAAAAAGATCGACACCGGAGATATCGAGTTCGAAGTTTTTATGGAAGACGTGGAAACCCTTAACCGGATGGCCCTCCAGGAAAAGCTCGATATCACCAAGATAAGTTATGGCGTATTGCCACGCATCCTGCCGGCATATCGTGTACTCGATGCCGGTAGTGCGCTCGGGAAAGGGGTTGGACCGATACTGGTTGCTGCCGTACCTGTTGAGCCTGAATCCGTGCCCGATCTCTCCGTCGCCCTTCCGGGAATACATACCACGGCCCATATGCTGTTTACCCTTGCCTTCCCGCAGTCCGTTAAAAAAGTGTATATGGTTTTTTCAGATATTGAAGATGCCGTATTGCGAGGCGAAACAAACCTTGGTGTGCTGATTCATGAAAACCGCTTTACCTATGAAAAAAAGGGATTGCATAAAGTGCTTGACCTGGGCGAATACTGGGAACACAATACCCAATGCCCCATACCCCTTGGCGGGATAGTGATGAACAGGCAATATGATATTACGCTAATGAAAGCTATCAGCGGAATGATCAGGAAAAGCCTTGAATATTCAAGAAAATCCTACCCTGAACTTTCCGGTTATGTGAAACAACATGCACAGGAAATGGAAGAAGAGGTGATGCGCAAGCACATCGACCTGTACGTTAATGATTACAGCCTTTCCCTGGGCAGTGAGGGCCGTGCAGCAGTATGGCAATTGCTGGATGTTGCATCGCACCTGATTCCTCCGCCGGTGGCGGGGAGTTTTGAAATCTTTACTTAGTGGAAGTGGTGGAAAGATTGCGGATTACGGATTGCGGATTGCGGATTGAAGTCAATTTACCTAACCTGATATGCTGCCTTTGGCGCTTTATTATTCACCCTAATCCGTAATCCGTAATCCGCAATCCGTAATCAACCCTCAAACTGCAACTAACTAACGAATAAGCATAAACGTTCCTTTCTTTAATACAGGTTCGCCGGAAGTATTTTTATACTTTATCATATAGGCATAACTTCCTGATGGCTGTGGGCTTCCGCCAATCCTTCCATCCCATCCCTTTGTTTGTCCCACACTTTCAAAAACCTTTTGCCCGAACCGGTTAAACGCAATAAATACCAGGTCACCCATTGAACTGCTGAATACAGGCCGTATATAATCATTATTGCCATCACCATTTGGCGTAAAGGCATTAGGCATGAAAAAAGCCTCGCATGCATCCGGCACCACGGATACTGTATCCCATGTACAATTGTTCTTATTGCGTATGATCACCGGGTAATTGCCGGCATTTAAATGATGATAACTGTATACCGGCTTAAACCCTTCCCCATTAAAATTTATTTCGTAAGGATTTTCAGCACCCTTGATATCAAGGGTAACGCTTCCGCCATTATTTGCGCATCCCCGGGCTTCCGTGATAATGGAAATACCGGACGCGGATCCTTTGTTGGCGTAACAGTAAAGACGGTATCGTAAACGCATCCTTTGGCATTTTTAAGTTTCAGGTGTATGCCTTCCCGGTACCATATCCTCAAACCTCCCGTGTTCATTAAACGTTGCGCCATCCATGGCAAATGTCACCGGCCCTTCTGCCGCCGTGAAAGCGAGGAAATGCATATCAGTTCCCTTATTACTGGTGCAGCGTTCAGTTTTTACCTCAACAGAATCAATGGAAACACCCATGGTATTTCCGTTGTCAACACTGCTTGCGGCATCATATAATCCGTATGGAAGTGAATTAAATTTTGACAGCACTGTTTTCCGTTCAAGGTCAAGTTCAATGAGATCGGTACCTGTACCGCCGCCCTGCAAACTGATACCATATACTTTATTGCTGTTGCAATCATATGGAAAGGACAATAGGCCGAAGAAAGAATATCCCGGCGTTGGCATGTATTGTTTACTCCTTGAAGGCTCATCCAAATCGATCTCAAATATGCCGTCCCTGATTGTGGCGTACATCAGTCTGCCCTTGTAAAACATAAGATCCCCCGCCGGTGCGGATGGCAAAATGCCCAGGGAATCAAGCCGGTTTGCCGAAGGGTCATACATATAGAGCGCTTTTGAATTAAACTCTATCGTAAATATCCTACCGTATTTATCCGCCGCCATACAGTTATACGTGGCCCCTGTTCCCGGCAGCACTGTGACCCGCTCACATGAACCTGGTATTCCGGGTACTACCCTGAAGAGATTTTTACCTGAATTATAATATAATGTGTCACGGTAAATAGCAATACTGTAAATCGTGCGGCCTGCGGTAAGGTCACAGAGAAGGGGAATTTTTTCTAACCGGCTTTGCCCGTTGTCGCTGATTAACTCAAACACCATTTCGCTGGTATTAACATAAATACGCTGTGCGCTGGCGCAATTCAGGCCAAACACCATCAAAGTGAACACCACCAGGCGTCTGCAGCAAACCGGTATCATGGATATGGACAACAATGCACCTTATTAGGATATGGAATAAGGGTATAACGAAATAAAACCTTATATCTTTTATCCTCAGGCAATTAAAACGGGAAAACATATCCACATCCGGGGATGGATTCATATACGCGGATAATGCATACTTATACCCAGACTGCAAATCCGTGTTTAACTGTGGTAATTGTGGAATTTATCAGAATTTTGCGCCATGAAAATATCCCCGCGCCTCCACCTGCTGTTCTGGATCGGATATATCATCTGGGACATGATTCAGATAAAGGTATCCTTCAACAAATCCATGTATCCCGGGATGGACCTGCAGGCAAGGCATTACTTATTTTCAGCGGCAGTTGATTTCATCAGTAAATTCATCCTCTATTACCTGCTTTTCTTTTTTACCGTCCGCCCCCTGTTCCTCAATAAAAAAAATTATGGAATACCCCTGGTCGCAGGGTTCCTGTTTACGATAATGGCCCTGTTCCTCCAGCGATCGCTGAATTTCTACTTCCTTTTTCCAAAGGTTTTTGAATGGAATATGGAAGGAAGGAAATTCCTGAATGTTTCATCGCTGGTCGTCACGCTGTTCGACATCCTTGTCCCCGTATGCCTTTTGCTTATCATTGAACTGTACCGATATACAAAGGCCGCGAAAGACAGGGTGGTACAGTTGGAAAAGGAGAAACTGAAATCGGAACTCAGCTTTCTAAAAGCCCAGATCAACCCGCATTTCCTGTTTAATGTACTCAGCACGGTACACGCCCTCTCTCGCCATAAGGCTCCCGAAGCAGCCAATGTGGTGATGAAATTGTCTGAAATCATGAGGTTCATGCTCTTTGACGTGAAAAACCGGACCATCACCATGTCTGAAGAAAAGAAATTCCTGGAAGATTTCATCGAGCTGGAGAAAATCAGGTTCCAGCAAAAGTTGTCGGTCGACTTTATCACAGACATCGACAACCCCAACGAGATGATCGCTCCCATGATTCTTTTGCCGTTCGTGGAAAATGCATTTAAGCATGGTGCCGCTGAAAGTCGATTTCATTCGTTCGTACATATTTATATTAAGGTTAAGAATAAAAACTTGATTTTTAATGTAGAGAATTCAGTTGAGCTTTCCAGCCCAAAGGATTACCATTCAGGTATCGGGCTGAATAATGTGAGAAGGCAACTGGAATTGCTCTACCCCGGACATGAGTTGAAAATCGAGGAAAGAGCAGAAAGCTTTTTTGTATCGCTCAGATTAAACCTTAATGCATATGAGGAAACTATCTTGCCTGATCATTGAAGATGAAAACCTGCTGGCTGATGTGCTGGCAGAATATATCAACCAGGTGCCATTCCTTGAGCTTAAGCATATATTCAACGATGGCATGTCGGCCCTCGAATACCTGGAAGTCAACAATGCTGACCTGATCTTCATAGACATCAACCTGCCGAAACTGAAGGGGATCGACTTCATCAGGATGTTCCCTTCCAATGCCAAATACATCATTACCACGGCCTATCATGAATATGCAGTGGAAGGCTTTACCCTGAATGTGGTGGACTACCTCTTAAAGCCTATTTCATTCGATCGCTTTATCATGGCCGTAAAGAAAGTCACCGACGGAGGAATAATATCCGCCCGCCCTGTTTCTGAAAACCTGGCAGGAAAGGATTATTTCTATATCAACATGAACAAGCGCAGGGTAAAAGTGAACTTTTCCGAAATACTGTATATCGAAGGATTGAAGGAATACGTGAAAATACACGTGACCAGGGAAAAACTGCTGATCACCAAGATGCAGATAGGACATATCCAGGACCTGTTAAATGAAGATTTCGTGCGAATACATCGATCCTTTATCGTGTCCAGGAAAAAGGTTAATTCATACAACCAGGTGGAAGTGAATGTCGGCAATTCAATATTGCCCGTGGGCACCAATTACAAGGAATCCATCGGGCGACTCCTGGAAGGATGATGTTTCGTATATCAGATTAGTCTACCTGGAAACAGGGTAATTACATTTACATAATAAAGGTTCATCACATGTATACATCTATTCCTACACGCAAAACCGCTATTCGTTGAATTTGTAAAAATTGTTTTGCAGGAGTGATTATTTTCACCCTGCATATTTTGGTTTAATTAGCAGCGCATATTACTGCCCATGCAGTGCGTTAAAGATACAAGCAAGGGCAATTTTTCTCATGTTACCGCAGGTAGTTTCTACTACCTGCTTTTTTATTTCACGGACTGATCAATATGATCACATCTTAACAAAACAAAAATACACGCATAAACCTTTTTCGTATACGCAAATACATCATTGGTTGAATAGTGACTGATGCATTGCAGCTATTGACATAAAAATGAGTCCTTAAAATATTGACCGTTCACAATATCAATACTACATGTATGAGAAGACTGATCATCATTATGCTGTTACAACTGATTGGCACAGGATTCATTTTCGGGCAAAACATTACGGTGACCGGTAAGCTTACTGATTCTTCCGGCGCACCAGTTTCCGGCGCTTCAGTGGTGATTACAGGAACCAAGAAAGGAACCACCACCAATGCCAATGGTGAGTTCACCATCCAGGCGGCGCCTAACCAGACGCTTACCATTACCGCGGTGGGTTATGACCCCATGGTTGTGCCCCCTACTGCTAACATCGCGCTACAGCTTAAAAGGAACAGTAATGTACTCAATGAAGTTGTAGTCACGGCGCTGGGTATCCGGAAGGAGAAAAAAGCCCTGGGCTATGCCGTTAGTACCGTAGATAAAAAAGTACTTGAACAGCGGCCCGACGGAGACATCGGGCGACTGCTTACAGGAAAGGCCCCTGGTGTGGATGTGCTTGCTTCCAGCGGCATTTCCGGAAGCGGTACCAATATCCAGATCCGCGGCGCCAATTCCATCACCGGCACCAGCGATCCGCTTTGGGTAGTTGACGGTACTCCCATTAATGGTTCAACCAATTCCCAGACTACGGCGATCTACGGCAACCAGACATCCAGCCGTTTTATGGACATAGATCCCAATAATGTAGAAAGCATCAGTGTCTTAAAGGGATTAAGCGCTACGGTTCTATATGGTGAACTGGGCAAGAATGGTGTAATTCTCGTTACCACAAAAAATGGTGCGGGCCGGAGAAGCAGCAAGAAAACAGAAGTGACCTTTGCACAATCCTATTTCATCACCAAGCCCGCATCATTACCTGAATTACAGAGCACTTATGGCGGCGGTTTTTCCCTGACCGGAGGCTTTGCGTTTTTCAGCAACTGGGGACCCGCATTTACCAATCCATATACCCGGCTGCCACATCCCTATACACAGGGCGTGCTGGCCGGTTCATTTCCTGAACTCGCCGGTGACACCATCGATTTCAGGCCGCATGATAATTATGGCGCCATATTCGAGGACGGTCATGTGGTTAATACATCCATAAATGTTGCTGCTGCAGTAGGCGCCAATGGAAGTATCAATGCCAGCTACGGCCGTTTGGAAGACCAGGGATTCCTGGCTACCAATACTGTAAACAGGAATAGCCTGGGCCTCGGATTCAATACAAGGCTGCAGAATAAACTTACCCTGAACGGAACCATTAACTATGTCATCAATAAATTCCAGAGCCCGTCAACCTCGCAGGCAGGACCCAGTGGTGCCACTAACGGCGGACTCGGCATTTTCGCTGATGTGATGTACACACCGCGCGCCAATGACCTTGGCACCTGGCCTTACCAGACGCCTGATGGCGCTTCGGCATACTATCGACCCAATAATGATATTCCCAATCCACTTTGGACCATGTACAATTCCATCACCAAACAAAACACCAACAGGATCTTTGGAAATGTGAGCATGAAATACAGCATCCTTCCAAACTTTGACCTGATGTATCGTTTAGGGTATGATTATTACAATGAAGACCATATCTACACATTGAACAAAGGCGGAGTATCCTCATCCGGTGAACTGGAATTTACCAAGGGTATTTATCGCACTGTTTCAGCCAACAGCAGGATATGGGATCACTCACTGATCGGTCAGTACAGGGCCAACCTTGGCAGTGATTTTAAACTGGATATAACAGGAGGCCTGAACTCAAACCAGCAGCTTTATGACCAGAAAGGGATAAAGAGTTCAGATCAGCTGGTATACGGATTATTTGACCATTCCAATTTCATAAACCACGATTCCAGGGCGGAAGACGGATCCGATATGGATTTCTATTCTGATCAGCAGAGTGTGGGCATTTATGCGCAGGCCGGACTAAGTTACCTGGATTATCTCTACGTAAACCTGGGTGCAAGGAATTCATGGTCATCCACGCTGGAAGAAGAAAATCGCTCAAAATTCTATCCCAGTGCAAGTGTTTCTTTTATACCCACTTCCGCACTGAATTTCCTGCAGAATAACCGCACATTCAACTATATCAAGATAAGGGCAGGTTATGCCACCAGTGCAAGTTTCCCTGCGCCATACCAGACAAGGCCATCACTGGTTGTATCTACCAACGACTTCTCCACCAGGGCCGGCGCCACGGTGAACACCAATACCATCAGCACTGTTCTTGCCAATCCAAACCTGAAACCGGAACTGCTGAGAGAATATGAATTAGGCATTGAATCAAGAATGATCAATAACAGGGTAAATGTTGACCTCACCTTCTATTACAGGAAGTCTACTGACCAGATACTGATCCGGCCACTCGATGCATCAACCGGTTTTGAAACAACCACCATCAATGCCGGGGACCTGATCAATAAAGGCATCGAAATGGCGCTTGGATTTGCGGTGATAAAAGGAAGGAATTTCAACTGGCAGCTCGATGTAAACTTTGCCAAGAACCTCAGTGAAGTTCAAAACCTCCCGGAGGAGATTTCCGAAGTGCAAACCGGAGGATTGTTCAGCAATGTGGGCAATTATGCCATCAACGGGGAACCCTTTGGTATCATCAAAGGAACCTACTGGCAGCGTGATACCAAATCAGGGCAGCCCATCGTTGGCCAGGACGGCTATTATATCGCTGCCACCGATACCAGGGTGATCGGCGATCCCAATGTGGACTACAGGCTATCGGTTATCAATACACTAAGTTATAAAGGATTTGAATTCAGGATGCAGTGGGACTATTCAAAAGGCGGCGTGATCTATGCCAATTCCGTGAATACCCTGCTGGGCAGGGGTCTTGCAAAAGCAACTGATGTTGACCGCACCATTCCCATCATTCTACCCGGCGTAAAACAGGACGGAACAGTGAATGACTACCAGACTTCCATGGACCGCGCCTATTTCAATACATACCTCGGGGCAGCGGAACAATTCCTGTATGATGCCACGTATGTAAGGTTAAGGGAATTGTCATTATCATATGTGGTATCGAGAGAGGTGCTGGAGAAAACACCGTTCGGCGGATTGCAATTTACCATCAGTGGACAAAACCTCTTTCATTATGCACCCAATTTTCCGGAAGGTTCAAATTATGATCCTGAATCTTCCAGCGGTGGTGTGGGCAAAACAAGAGGATTTGAATTCATGACCGGACCACAAACACGCAGATTGGGCGCTACACTAAAAGTAACTTTCTAAACTACCTGCCATGAAAAAAACAAGCATAATTATTTGTATAACTACCCTCTTCATCATCAGTTTTTCATGTAATAAATTCGATGACAAGCTGATCAATCCCAACCTTCCGGCACCTGAAACAGCTGATGTGGATCTTTACCTGAACTATGTGCAGCTGGCATTCGCGGATATATATGGGAATACCGGTCAGCTCGACAATCTTCCCGGCCTAAATGAAAATGGCCTTGAATTAATGAGGATGGAGGCCATGACATCAAGGACATACCTGGATGCTTACAGTCCAACATCGGTGGACAATGCATGGAGGAATTCCTACCAGAATATTTTCAAAAATGTAAATGCCCTGATCCCTATCGCCCAGCGATCAAGCAGGTATTTACATATTGGCATGGCCCAGGTGCTCAAGGCACAAACGGCAGCTTTAACAGTTGATTTTTTCGGGGATATTCCCTATACGGAAGCCAACCTGGGCATTGAAAATACCAATCCCAAAACCGATCCCGGAAAGGATGTATATGATTCCGCTTTCGCTTTACTGGATAGCGCTATAGCCAATTTTAATAAGGTCACCACATTAACTCCATTGCCTTCCATTGATCTTTATTATGTGGCCAGCGTTTCTGCAACTGCAAAAGCCACGAGTTGGAGAAGGGCGGCAAAAACGCTTAAATTAAAAATGCTGAACCAGGTAAGGCTGGTGGATAATTCAGCCAAGGCGAAAATTGATGCACTGCTTGCAGATGGTGAACTGATCAATACCGATGCACAGGCATTCCTGTTCAGGTATAGCACCAAGTCCCTTAATCCTGACAGCCGGCATCCAAAATACAGCCAGTACTACACGGCAAACGGCGCTAACGATTATATCGCCAACTACTACATGTGGGCAGTGTATGAAGAAAAAGGTATTGACCTTGATCCAAGGTGGAGGTATTATTTCTACAGGCAGATTGGTAATACCACTACACTGCCGATCACAACACTGGAATGTGCAAACAGCCCGGTACCGGCGCACTATCCCCCGGGTACGCCATTTTGCGTAGCGAATTTTGCAGGATTCTATGGCAGGGACCATGGTAATGACCGTGGCATTCCGCCGGATGGATTTCAAAGAGCTATCTGGGGAATCTACCCCGTAGGCGGAAAATTTGACAATGATGAGAAAATAAAGATCAGTGGAGCAACAGATGGCGCACAGGGACAGGGGTATTCACCCATCTGGCAACCGGCCTTTACCGATTTTGTAAAAGCTGAAGCGGCACTTACCCTGGGTACCGCGGGTAATGCCAGGACACTCCTGGAATCGGGAATAAGAAAATCCATCGCCACCGTTGTTGCTTTCCCGGCCACCCTGGGAATTCCGGTACCAGCCAGGCCGCGTTCCAACAGCAGCGACCATTCAGAAATATGTTGATAAGGTTTTGCAGTTATACGATGCGGCTACAAATAATGACGACAGGCTGAATGTGATCATGAAGGAATATTACCTGGCGCTTTGGGGAAATGGTGTTGAGGCATATAATAATTACCGTCGCACAGGCATGCCTAAAAACCTGCAGCCGAACCTCAATCCCTCACCCGGGCCATTCCTCCGGTCGCTTATTTACCCGGCGGTATTTGCCACGAGGAATAATAATGTAACCCAGAAAGCCACCACCAATGTGAAAGTATTCTGGGATACCAATCCGGATAACATGTTCGTCAACTAACCCCAAAAAAATAATTATGAAAAAATATTTCAGCGCCATACTCTTCCTGCTCATTGCCATGGGATGCAGCAAGCCGGAAGACTTTTATGACTCTTTGGAGAAAGGAGCCTACCTCACCCTGGTTTCTTCAAGCACCTTCCTGGATGCATCAAATCCCAATGCAAAAATAAATATCGTAGTGAACTCGGTGGGCAGTGAAGTGGAAAGTGTGAATATTTATACCGCCGCGACAAATACACTTGACAAAGGCCAGTGGAAACTCATTAAAAATGTTCCATTCGCCGGGGAAACAATGCTGGAAGTCTCTAACAGTGAAATAGCCACGGCACTAGGCCTTCCTCCGGGCAACCTCGCACCCGGATCTGTTTTTAACCTGTATAATGAAGTGGTGACTGCAGACGGAAAAATCTATTCTTCCATCAATACCAGCTCACAGGACCTGGAAAACCAGGTTGCATTTAACGCAGCTCTTAGATGGACAGGCACGGTTGTTTGCCCGTATAACCCCGCTACCATCGCAGGAACGTATACAGTGGTGCGGGATGACTGGGCCGACTGGCAGCCGGGAGAACTTGTTGAGGTCACCGCCGGTCCCGGAGCCAACGAATTTAACATCAGCCAGGTATGGCCGAATCCTGCATTCGGAAATATTGTAACACCGCTAATTGTTACGGTTAATCCCGCCACCGGGGTAACTACAATACCCTCCGATATAACCTTTGGAGACTACGGGGCTTTTAAAGGAGTTACCAGCACGGGAAGCTCGGGATTTGTATTCTCCTGCAATAATATGATCAGTTTAAATATCCATGTACTCGCTCCGCCTTTCGGCGACCAGGGATTCCTTCAACTGATACTGGAAAAATAATTTTGTCCGCCTGCAAATATCAAATTCCGCGAAAAGGATCTTCGCGGCATTTGATATTATTGAGGTCCGAAGAAGTATTAAAAATCCCAAAAAACTGCGATCCCATATGTTTTACTCTTTCGTTCCTCAAGTCCAAGCTTAAAGGAGAGTGCTATCGTCATACCCCAGTCGGGATGATTTGCTGTTGCCGCGCCAAACCTCATCCCGCCCCGCAAAAGAGGTCCATAACTATTTATTTTATCGGCAGAGCTTCCATCTGTCCAGTTGGTAAGCGTATACCCGAAGCCTGTTCCAAAATAAACTCCCGGTTTATTCTCAATGTCCGGTGAAGATTTAAAACCAATATTATAATCCAGTACAAGGGGGAGGTCAAATCCAAAATACAGACTTGATTCATAAAGACCACTCGCAATGCCTATTCCGGCACCCAGTGGTGCTCCAACACTTATTGAAGAGTTGTCAGACTCTGTCAGGTTATACCTCGGAAACCAGGTAAGGTTGGTAAATAAAATGGCATAATTGTTCTCATAATTGACTCCAGATTGTTTATATGTCATCAAGTTAAAGTTGACGCCTGCACTGTGCATCCATGATTGGGCATTGCCTGAAGTACAAAAACAACAACTGATAGTAAAAATCAATAATAAGGATGATATCTTTCTCATGTTAAAATTCTATATTTATTTGGTCACGGAGAAGGTAATGGGCTGTATACGAAAGGAAATAGTTTTTTCACCAAACAATGTGGCAGGCCTCCAGTCGGGGGAACTACTTACTACACGAAGCGCTTCATCTGCCAGTTTTGGATGAACCGCCTTTTGGTTCATAACAGTTGCATTCACTACCTTGCCTTCTTTATTAATCATAAAACCAACATACACTGTTTGCGTGGCCGAAGTTTCCTTCTTTGGAATTTTCAGGTATTTGGCACCAATATCGGCATTTACGTTCGTGCTAATATACTTTATCCATCCGCCTGCCCTGAAAAATACTGGTTCCTTTAAAATGGCTTCTGCTGTAAATTTTTTTACTGGCAGACGGGGGAGAACAAAAGCAGAATCCTCAATTTTTTTTCGTTCAACCCTGGCAGCTGTGCTTGTTAATGAATAATTATCTGTTTCCACTTTATGGGAAAGCCACATTGAACTTGTTTCCTTTACGAAGGCATCAATGCGGCCAATGCGGATGTCTTTATCATATTCAGGATTATTATACAAATCAGGGGCATAATAATATTCATGCTTCCCTGATGTTGTATAAAAAGTTATTCGTTTACAATTATATCCGGCAATATTCTTTTCTTCCGTACCCCTTTCTGCTCCAAGTACATTGCTAGTGTCATCTTTAAATTCCCGGAAATATAAAGTGTCAATACCACTGAACCTGTAATACACTCTCCTTTCAAAGTTAATAACCCATGTATCTTTTATGGAAGAAAAATATCGGTAGTTCCCTTTACGGACCATAACGGTAGTTTGTCCAGATTCAAGCAGAGAACGCATGATATCCTTTTCACTGATATCATTATACCTTCCCTTTGCACTTACGTTATAATCAATAATACCTTCAAAATCCGTGGTCTGGGCAAAAAGATTGGGGCCGAATACCAAAATCAAAAAAATAAAAGTAATTTTTTGCATACTGGATGAGTAAATTTTTACAGCCAAATGAATAAACGAAACAAAATACTGAATATTACAAATCTTCATCGCTAATACCTTCATTTCAAATGATATAACACTTTTATTACATATCCATAAGGCATACAAGTGAATGAACAGGTGTACTAACAGTGGTCTGGCTTCTGCCTGGTTATATGATTGCAATTGGTGATTACGGCCAGGATGGTGCAGATATCCCCCACCCTTTTGCCATTCCGGAATGAAAATGGCGGATTAAAAATAGAAATGAAGGATTTTAACTGGACTTCCTATCTTCCTCTATCTCATTCAGCAGACTCATAGCTTTTTTTATACTGGCGAACTCTCCCTTATGCACAAACCATGCAAACCATTTCTTATCAACATTTTTACTATTCAGGTTCCTGAAAAGCCAGATGCCCAATACCAACTGGATAAGAACAAATGGCACCTGAATGGCCCAGAAACTGAGCGGGCTCTTAATGATCCAATCAACATTAATATAGAAGGTAGAGAAGACAGGAAGTTGCAAAAATAATATACCCATGACCCGGAGGTTTGAATCTCTCAGCATCACCAGTTTCTCCTGTGCTTCAACGATAGTCTGGCTATTGTCGAACTGATCTATCAGCATTAAATGCCGGATATAAAACACAACAGCGATGCCCGTAACTATCAGATGAATTATCGCCGAAACAACAAAGAAATATGCGGAAACAGACCATGCATACCAGGTCAGTGTTCCCACGAATATGCTCCATATTAAACCAACTACAATACCCAACCAACGGATACCTTTCAAGGGACGCAATGCAGAAGAGGCCTTCATCTTCCGGATTTCATTAAAATTTCTTGTATTTAGCGATAATGACTGTTCCAGCCTGGCATCATAAGACTTCCATAACTGAATTATTTGAGATTCTTCCATGATTCAATTTTTTATTTGTGAGAATTTCTGCCTTAATTTTTCTTTTATCCTGTTAATTTTCGTCGCCACATTGCTTTCACTGATACCTATAATTTCTGCCATCTCCTTATAGCTTTTTTCATCCAGGTAAAGGAGCATCAATGCCTTGTCCAGTTCCTTCAATTCACCGATAAAGCGGTACAACAATTCAATATTCGTATCAGTTTCGTCCAATGGCATGTTATCAATAATATCCATGTAACCTTCCGATACCGGGTTATGGGAATACTTCCTTCGTTTTTCTTTCCGGTAATAAGAAATGGAAACATTCAATGCAATCCTGTATATCCAGGTGGTATAACTGGCCCGCCCATCATAACGGTCAATTGATTTCCATACCTGTATCATGATTTCCTGGATCAGGTCCTTACGTTCATCCATATCCTGACAATAAGCCCTGGAGATTTTGTAGATAATCCCCTTATTGGCCTCTATTATGGAAACAAATAATGCATTCCTTTCCTGGCTTCTCATTCCGGCTTCGCAATTGTCTGGTGGTGGCATGACTAAGCAGTTTTCAGACCGGGCAGTACCGGTGATGTTGGTCATGAATATAAGTGGTTGAAAAATACCGGGCATGATATTTATATGAATTAATAGTTCGCTTATTCCTGTATCCTATCAATTATTCGCAAAAGGGCATAAAATATCACAGATCCGGATATGATTCATGTTAAAAATCTTAACAACAAAAGTTGAGGCAGCATATACGGCCATGGAGTATCTGCGCCTTTTTGCTGCTGGATTAGTATCCGGTTTGAACCGGGTTATAAACTTCAGGCAACGTTATTATTTAAACAATGGTCACTCATTATATATATGTCAATGGCAATTTGAAAACCGTGAATTATGCAAGTTTGCCTGCAAACCATGTAATGCATCTGTCAAATTAAAAATTCAACTTTAGAATGTACAGTATTACTAAAATTCATAAATCATTCCTGTATGAAAACCAATGCAGCTTTTAACATTGACAGAACCTCGGATGCCCTTTTGATAAACTATAATGATAGTAAAAATCCGGTTGTTGTTTCGGAACTTCACCAGGAAATTCTACTAACATTAAGAAATCAGTGGGAATTTCCGGGAGACAGAATCACCATTAAGGAGAATAATGGATGGGTAATTTTAGGAGGAGAGGTGCCATGGAATTTTCAGCGTAAGGCTGCAAAAGCAGCTATTCTCCTGCTTCCGGCAGTGAAAGGTGTTATTGACAATCTTTATGCCTTATCACAAGCCAGGGATGAAAGGGATAAAATAATGCTTGAAACTGGCCTGGCAAATAGCCTTGTTATTCGAAACAATAATATCAAGGTAGATGTAACCGATCGTGAAGTTACACTCAGCGGGACTGTCGGATCAAACAATGAAAAGGAAGAAGCCGAAAGAATTTCATGGTCAATTCCAGGAATCTTTGTGGTGGATAACGAGTTAACTATTGCTTCCTGAATCGCCCTTAATTATTTCAACCCCCCTGTAATTTCCCTTCCTTCAACACGGATGCGTATGCATCCAGGCACCTTTGTCGTGCAAACTCATGATCAACTATCGGCTTCGGATAAGTGAATTCCTGGAATTCGGGTACCCATTGACGTATGTAAGTAAGGTCCCTGTCAAATTTTTCCGTTTGCAGCCTGGGATTGAATATCCTGAAATACGGCGCCGCATCACAACCGCTGCCTGCCGCCCACTGCCATCCGCCATTATTGGAAGCGAGGTCAAAGTCGAGCAGCTTTTCTGCAAAATAAGCCTCACCCCATCGCCAGTCGATCAGCAGGTGTTTGCACAGGAAACTCGCCACGATCATCCTCACCCTGTTATGCATGAAACCAGTCGCATTCAGTTCACGCATTCCCGCATCCACAATCGGGTAACCCGTATTGCCCTCGCACCAGCGCGCGAATTCCTCTTCATTATTCCGCCAGGGGATGTGTTCATATGCCGGTTTGAAGGCACCACCCTTCCCTACCCTGGGGAAATGCCATAGGATCATCTGGTAAAATTCACGCCAGATCAGTTCATTTAAAAATGTTTCACTCAGCGACGCCACATGCCTGGCCAGCTCACGGATGCTGATGGTCCCGAAACGCAGGTGCACGCCCAGCCTTGTGGTACCCGGCATTCCCGGGAAATTGCGGTGGGATGCATAGTTACTGATTACTTCCTCTTTATAATCTTCCGACGGGAATGGGATCCCGGCAGGCTTGAAACCCATGGATTCCAGCGAGGGAATGGGGTGGACTTTCTTCCGTAAAAAATGTTGCGAATGATCTTCCACCAGGTGTGAAGCAAAAGAGGAAGCATTGAGGTGCGATTTCCATTTCCTGCTGTAGGGAGTAAACACCGTATAAGGGGTGCCATCGTCCTTTATCACTTCACCTTTCTCAAAGATCACCTGGTCCTTGAAGGTATGAAACCCGATACCCTTTTTACCCAGCGTCTTTTCTATCTCCGCGTCTCTTTCCCCCGCATAGGGCTCATAGTCATGGTTCGTGTATACGTTAGCGATAGTATAGGTCCGGGCTAGTTCTTTGTACACCTCTACGGGATATCCATAAAAAACTTCAATGCCCCTGCCGATGGCTTCCAGTTGTTCCTGGATCCCGGTAAGGGCATGATGGATGAACTCCACGCGCCTGTCCTGCTTATGCTCCAGTTTATCGAGGATATTCCTGTCGAAAATAAATACCGGAAGCACGGGCAAGCCGGCTTTAAGGGCATGAAAAAGGCCTGTATTGTCGTGCAGGCGCAGGTCACGGCGGAACCAGAATATGTTGATGGGCTCTTTCATAATGATTACCCTTAAAACAGCAATATGATGAATTGGTTTATACCTGGGAAAAAAGGGGCTGGATTATGTCATGAAATAAGCTGCCGGAAATCCTGTTCGATAGTCCCTGCCGTTCACCGATTCCCGACACCCACTGAATACCCCTTACCGCATTGGTTAAAAATACTTCATCGGCTTCCATTAATTCATCCTCTGCCAGGGGTTTTTCCGTAACTCCTGCCTCCTGCATGATCCATTTGCGCATCACACCGTCAACCGGGGCTTCCGAAAGCGGGCAGGTATAAACCCCATCGCCCTTGGTCCAAAATACATTAGCGATCGTAGAATCTGCAACTCTTCCTTCCGTGTTCAGGACGAAGGCATCGTTCCAGTGCTGTTCCTTTGCATGGAGGGCAGCCATGACATAGAGGAGGAAATTATTGGATTTGAGGCTGGCGAGGGCGTCGGCCGACTTCCTCCCGCCTTCATAAACACCCGCCTGCAGTCCGTTCACATTGAATTGCGGAACGGCTTCGTTCAATGGCCAGGTTTCAATTACGTAGTTCGGGTGGAGGTTTTCGGGATCATACAATCCTCCATCACTGCGGAAAACCGTGAGCCTGATCCGGGCATTATTCAATGCATTCTTCCGGCAAAGCTTTTCGATATCCTCTTGCAGCCGGGAAGGCGTAAATAACCTGGGAATATCAAATTTTAGCGTCTTTAGTCCTCCAAATAATCTTCGCCGGTGGAGGTCCCATAGCGGCATTTTACCATTGGCCATGCGGATGGTCTCAAAGAGGCCGTCGCCATAGCGGAATGATCGGTTTGCGGGGGAAATGGGGGTAGATCCTTCGGGGAAGACCTTACCGTTATGCATAAAAAAACCGGGCATGCTGCTAAGTTAGCGGGCTGCCCGGTTATGGTGGGGTTTCTTTTGCGAATTATTTGATGATACCGGCTTTCACGGCATACATCACGAGGCCGGCCATGGACTTGGCGCCGGTTTTTGTTTTGAGTTTATCCCTGATGGCTTCAACAGTCCGCGGACTTAGGTCGACCAGGTCAGCGATCTCCTTGGTGCTTTTCTCTTCACACATCATCTTGAGGATGGTCACTTCCTTATCGGTGAGTTTGGCGTCTGAGGGCGTGGCAGATTCCACCTGGCGTTTGTGGCGGAGGCCGTCGATCAGGGCCTTATTGGTGAGCTGGTTAAAGAAATATTCCTGCTGGTGAACGGTTTTCACGGCTTCGTAGATCACTTCGGAATCGGAATTCTTGGTGAGGTATGCGTTGGCGCCCAGTTCCATGAGTTTGGAGATCATGGAATGATCGTTATGCATGGTGAGCATGATTACCTTGACGTCCGGATAGAGTTTCTTGATTTCCGGGAGCGTATTGATCCCGTCCATGATCGGCATCTGGATGTCCAGGAGGATCACGTCGGGCTGCATATGTTTCAGTAAATTAAGGAGTTGCATGCCGTTATCTGCTTCGGCGATCATGCGGATATCCTTCTTCATGGAGAGGGCGGTTTTTACACCGGTCCGGAAGAGCACGTGGTCATCTGCGATGGCTACTTTGATAAAGTTGCCTGCATCATCACTTTTCATTGGATTTGTCATTTGGCTTGGGTTCTAGGGTTGGATGTAGATTTACTAATGCAATAATAATAAACTCTTGCGAAACCTCCATCGTAAAACTACGTGATTTGGGGTATGGGAAAAATGCGATTTGGGTGATTCCCCAGGTCAAAATGGTGATTTTCACATGCATTGGTGATGAAAAACACATTGGATTGGTAATATGACTTTACTAGATTTGAGTCATTAGTTATGGAAAAAATCATACTGCTTAGTTTTTACATAATTCTAGAATTAATATATATAATTACTTGTGTAAAAGCCATAATTCAAATCAGATTTTACTTGAAAAACAAAGGTCAACTTAAAGTACTTAAGCATATCACTAATTATTATGCTTAATATGTGGAATTATTAGCAACAATTTTCAAGGCCTATATATCGCAAATCATATAACTAACAAAAATAATATTTACTTCATTTTTCATTTTTGAATTAATAAATCTTTATATATTAAAAGAATATGCACTCAAAAGTAAATTAATAAAAAAAGTATTAACCTTATTACTTTCTATTTGTCTAGTCTATTTAATTATACATTGGCATTATTTAATTACAACAATTAATCCTATATAATATTTTTTTTGTATTTGAATCATTAATTGCTGGCACGATCTCATTGCTATATTTTATTGCAATTAAGCTCATTCAATATCAACTAAAAAATCTTATTGAAGACCCAATAACATTAATAATGCTCGCTTTATTTTTCTGTTTTGGTATACCACTTTCCTTATACTAGCTCATTTATTTCGTTTGAATATATTAATTCAAATTTTTTAAAAACTCATACAGTAAACAAGATTCAATAGTGTATTATTTATAATTTCACGAATTGGCAACCATTTGTTATATAGTATTTAATTTATTCATACATAAAAGCATTGAAATGCAAACATACATTATCATATTGGATACCAGTAATATTCAATATCATTTTTAGTACCACTATTAATTACTGTATATGGATTTCTGATTTTTCGAGCAATAAAAAAATATAATAAAAAATCACTAGAACTAAAAACTAAACTTAGAAGAGGTAAAATCAAATCAAGAAAAATTATTACTAAAAACAGAATTGGAAATACAAGAACAAACATTTCAATTTATATCTAAGGAAATACATGATAATGTCACACAAGGATTAAGCCTTGCCAAATTAAATTTAAACATTATAGAGCTTGAAAATATTACAGAATCAAAACTTCTTATTCATAAATCAACAGAATTAATTGCCAAAGCTTTAAGTGACTTGAATCATTTGTCCAAAAGCCTGGATGCCGACCTCATAGAAAGTTATGGACTTATTCATGCCATCAAATATGAAATAGAAAGATGGCAAAGGCTTACCAAAAATGATATTGAATTAGATGATTAATGGTGAACTGCAATTTCTTAATACAAACAGCGAACTGCTTATTTTCAGAATTATCCAAGAATCCATAAATAATATTATCAAATATGCGAAAGCTGAGAATATTAAAATTACAATAACATATGCGCCTGAAAATATAAAATTTACCATAAAAGATGATGGAATAGGCTTTGACCCAGACACTATATTTACCAATAAAAAAATTGGAGAAATGGCAGGTTTGAAAAATATGCGGCAAAGAGCAGAATCATTGGATGGACAATTAACGATCGAATCAACACCAGGAAAAGGAACTATGCTGAATGTAATAATTCCAATAAATAATAAATTAACCCAAAATGATCAAAGTAGCATTGGCAGACGATCACAAGCTTTTGCGTAATGCATTGGCAACACTTATTGATTCTTATGGAGATTGCCAGGTAATCATGGAAGCAAACAATGGCAAAGATTTAAGTGAATTATTGAAGTTTGAACAACCTGATGTCGCCATCCTTGATTATAATATGCCAGAAATGAATGGTTATGAATGTGCAGAATGGTTAAAAGAACATTATCCGGATATTAATGTTTTGATGCTGACCATGTATGACACTGAATTAATGCTGATCAAACTCTTACAAGCCGGGGTCAAAGGGTTTCATGAAAAAAGATATACATCCTACAGAACTGCACCGGGCAATTCATTCCGTAGTGACAGATGGATTTTATTATTCAACATATACAAGTTCAAAATTGGCTGGATTTTTCCGTGAAACCAAACCTATCCCTTTTTGGGAGAAACTGATGTCAGAGCAGGAATTATCCTTTATGCGACTGGTATGTAGCGAAATGACGTATAAAGAAATTGCCCAGGTTATGAAAATGAACCCGAGGACTGTTGATGCATTAAGAGATAGTTTATTTGAAAAACTGGAAGTGAAAAGCCGGGTAGGCCTGGCAATGTATTCAATAAAACATGGCCTTGTAAACATATAATTTAAATTACTCAAGTAGTTTATTTCGCATGCCATACATTACCAATCCGGCAATGGTTTTAGCACCTACTTTGGTTTTCATATTTTGTCGGATGGTTTCAATGGTTCTTGGCGAAAGGTAAACTTCTTTGGAAATTTCTTCGGTGGTTTTGTCCTCGGCAAGTAATCTTAAAATCTTAAGTTCTTTGTCAGTAAACTTTATAGGATTTGGGTAATATTGTTTAGCAGATTTTTTGTGCTGCAGTTTCATCATCACCGCCTTGTTTACCAGGTCATTGAAATAAAAATCGTCATTCATGCAGCCAAGAATGGCATTATATATTTCCTCAGGATCCGTTGTTTTTGTCAGATATGCATTGGCCCCCATTTCCATCATCCTGGAAATCATTTCCTGGTCATCATACATAGTTAGTACGATAATTTTTACCTCCTCATATTCCTTCCTGAGTAGGGAAATGGCATTTACTCCGTCCATTTCCGGCATCCGGATATCCATTAATAGGACATTGGGCATTTTTATTTTAATCTTATGTAGCAGGTCTTTCCCATCTTCTGCCTCCCAAATTATCTTCAAATATTCCTTTCCGGAGAGCGCCATCCTGATCCCGTCCCTGAAAATCTTATGGTCATCGGCGATGGCAACTTTAATGGGTTCGTTTACATTCATAAGGGGTTATTTGACTAATTACGTACAAGTTAGGTACAAACATCATATAAATTTCTGTCAAATATCGCGTATTTTTACTTGGTAATTTTACGGTGTATTTCAAGGAGTAATACTACTTGTTCAGTATTATGGGCAACATAAAAATCGGGCAGTAATGCGCTTGTGGGATAAAACGAGGCTATTTACTTTTGTTTCAGAAGTTGGTTGACGAGGATTCAGTAACCTCAAGCCGTCCAATATCCTAGAACCGTCCGTTAAGAATTTCCAATATCATGAAAAACCTGACAGCTAATCCAGTGTCAATCAACTTTCTTTTTTAAAATCCCTGTTTTCCTTGAAATCCAGTTTATAGTTTTTTTACCTTGCCAATTAATGGTGTTTTAACTATAGCAATGATAGTAAAAATACTATTTTGATAACGTATTATTTCGCTATTTTCCATTACTTATATAAATTATAATATGTAAATTAATTGATTTTCAATGATTTATGAATAAATGATTTTCTAAATTCTCTACCATAATCTTATCTGTTTTCTAACACATTGAGATTCACCACATTTGGAATCAGAAAATTTATGATTCCTGAACCAAAACTAATATTTATGCGTGGAGATTATTTGGGATTATGTTCGTTTTTCTGGTTGTAAGAGTCACATACAATAATTATTACTATAAATAGTTTCTATATTTGATATATAAAACTATCAACATAGAGACTATTTTTATTTTATTGCCAGCCTTTAATTACTTCAAGTTTGGCTAATTCTTTTGTTTTTAATTCTATTTCTTAACAAGAAAAATCAAAAGAATTATGGCCTATAGTGCTTTATACTATATATGGTATTCTTAAGTTTTGTGTTTATTAAGTCGAGCAATTTTCTATTTATCCGACAAAGAATTTCTTAGTTATCGAATTTTTACAATTGCTGAAGGTATTTGTTTTGGATATTATCTTATATTTAATTATTCAAAATCAAACTAGCTAAGAAAATTTTAATGCGGTTTAGGTCTTATATTTTTGATTTTTGCTCTTTTTGATCTTAAAAAATTCAAATTCTGATACATTCGATTCGATTCCTACAGTAATCGAATGCCTGATATTACTTTCTTTTTCAATTTATTACCTATACGAGCAAATTAAGGATCCAAACAACCTCTTCCTTTATAATACACCCAATTTCTGGATTGTAGTTGGCATTATCTTGTTCTTTTCAGGTAATTTTTTCCTTTTCATTTATGGTCAAAGCAGTTCCAAACTTCCAGATTGGGCATAAAACTTTCAAATTAATTAACGGAGTTTGCAGCTTCCTGGAATATATTACTTTTCCTGGTAGCCTTTATCATCGCCAGAAACGCATCAAAAAACCCAAAATCCAATATCATCATTAAAAAACCCGGATTACAGTTCTGAAACCCTAACCCTAAAAGCCCGTTGATTGACAAATGATCTTTTTACAATCAGTCCCTAATACCGCAGGGATTTCCTCGGTCCTGTTCTTCGGGACATTGGGCATGCTTGTACTGGCTATTGGCCTGGTTGTATTTATCGTCTTCCACCAGCGCCGGGTTATCCGCTACCAGATCCAATTGCAGAAAATGGAGGAAGAACAGCAGAAAATCCTGCTCAAGCTTCCATCCGCTGGCAGGAGGAAGAACGCCAGCGTATTGCCGCCGACCTGCACGACGATGCCGGTCCGCTCCTCGCAACCGCCCGCCTTACCTGAATGAGAACCTCGTCAACCAGGATATCAATACCCAGCTTCAAAGCATTTATAACGCCAAACAGATTATTGACGATACCATCCAGCTGATCAGGAATATTTCCCATAGCCTGATGCCCCCTACCCTCAAGAACTTTGGACTGGAATCCGCCGTCAACGACTTTTTCCAGAAAATCAGCGGTTCCGGATCCATCAATGCCAGCTGCCGGTTCCATGATTACCGCAGCCGCATGAAACCGGAACAGGAACTGCTTGTTTTCAGGGTGGTACAGGAACTCGTGAATAATATCCTGAAACACAGTAACTCCAGCTTCATACACCTCACACAGAATTACAATGATGAAAAGTTTTACCTGCGCCTCCACCACGATGGCAGGGGTATTACCCAGCTGGATTTCGACAAAATGAACAAAAGCGCGCTTGGACTGGGACTTAAAAATATTCAGAGCCGCATGAAAGTTTTCCACGGCAATATTAATTTCGAAAAAGATCTCTCTCAGACTTACTATAAAGTTACCATGGAAGTACCCGTTGAGGCTGCGAAGTGGTGTCCTGAGTGCAGTACTAACCGTATCTATTAAAAAACCAGGTGACATGAGCCTCATTAAAGTGGCTATTGCCGATGACCACAAAATATTCAGAAAAGGAGTGATCCTTTCTCTCCGGTCCTATACCAATATTTCCTTTGTGCAGGAAGCGGAGAATGGTGAGGATCTGATTGCCGGCGTAGCTGCATCCATGCCTGATGTTATTTTGATGGATCTGCGCATGCCGCTGAAAGACGGCATTGAAACCACCAAAGTGATCAGTAAAAAATATCCGGATATCAGGGTACTTATACTGACCATGTATGAAGATGAAAGGTTTGTGTCTCACCTGATGGAGAACGGGGCAAACGGTTACCTACTGAAAAGTGCCGACCCCTCCGAAATCAGGAAAGCCATCATGGAAGTGATGACCAAGGGATATTACCTGAATAATTTTGTTAACCGGGTATTGTTGAAAAAATCACACGCCCGGAGTAAAATCATTCCATCATTAAGTACCGAAGTGCAGTTGAATGATAAAGAAAGAGAAGTGATCCGGTTGCTTTGTATGGAATTTACCGTCTAGAAAAATGATTTTCTAATCCAAAACTAATATTTATGCGTGGTGGATCTATTTGGGATGCAATCGTTGAGTTTTTCTCGTAGTAAGAGAGATACAATAATTATTGATGTAAATAGTTTCTATATTTGATATATTAACAATCAAATTAGAGGCTATTTTTATTTATTTAACCTTTAATTGTTCTTCAAATTGGACTAATAATTCTTTTCTTTCTTAACTAAGAATAAATCAAAAGAATTATGGCCAATAGTTGCTTATACCATATATGGTCTTATTAAGCCTAGTGTTAATTAATTCTGCGATTTTCTATTTATCCCACAAGGAATTTCTTAGCTATCGGATTTTTACTATTGTTGAAGGTATCTGTTTTGGATATTATCTTTATTTTATCATTGAAAATCAAACAGCTAAGAAAATATTAATGGGATTAGGTGTTATATTTCTTGACTTTTTGCTCTTATTTGATCTTAAAAAACTCCAATTCTGATACCTTCGATTCTATTCCTACTGTAATTGAATGCTTGATATTACTTTCTTTTTCAATTTATTACTTATACGAGCAAATTAAGGATCCCAACAACCTCTTCCTTTATAATACACCCAATTTCTGGATCGTTGTTGGCATCATTTTGTTCTTTTCCGGTAATTTTTTCCTTTTTATTTACGGTCAAAGCAGTTCCAAACTTGCCAGATTTGGAAAAACATTCAAATTGATTAACGGAGTTTGCAGCTTCTTAGAATATTTACTTTTCCTTGTAGCCTTTATAATCGCCAGGAACGCCTCAAAAAACCCAAAATCCAATATCATCATTAAAAAACCCGGATTACAGTTCTGAAACCCTAACCCTAAAAGCCCGTTGATTGACAAATGATCTTTTTACAATCAGTCCCTAACACCGCAGGGATTTCCTCGGTCCTGTTCTTCGGAACCCTAGGCATGCTGGTACTCGCTATCGGCCTGGTTGTATTTATCGTATTCCACCAACGCCGGGTCATCCGCTACCAGCTCCAGCTCCAGAAGATGGAAGACGAACAGCAGAAGATCCTCCTCAACGCCTCCATACGCTGGCAGGAAGAAGAAAGGCAGCGCATCGCCGCCGACCTGCACGATGATGCCGGTCCGCTCCTCGCCACCGCCCGACTGTACCTGAACGAAAACCTCGTTCACCAGGATATCAATACCCAGCTCCAGAGCATCTACAACGCCAAACAGATCATCGACGATACCATCCAGCTGATCAGGAATATTTCCCATAGCCTGATGCCCCCTACCCTCAAGAACTTCGGACTGGAATCAGCCGTAAACGACCTTTTCCAGAAAATCAGCGGATCCGGGTCCATTAAATGCCTCATGCAGGTTCCATGATTACCGCACCCGCATGAAACCGGAACAGGAATTGCTGGTATTCAGGGTCATACAGGAACTGGTAAATAATATCCTCAAACACAGTAACGCCAGTTTCATTCATATCACGCAGAACTACCAGGATGGTAAATTCTTTATCCGCATCCACCACGATGGCCGCGGCATTACACAGAACGATTTTGACAAGCTGAATAAAAGTGCGATGGGACTGGGGCTGAAAAACATACAAAGCCGGATCAGGGTACTCCACGGGGGTATTACATTCGAAAAAGATATTTCGCAGACCTATTTCAAAGTGACACTGGATATACCGGTGGAATCCGAGGAACTGGTCTGATTGCTTACGTCCTATAAAACCGCAAAGAGATGAGCCAGATCAAAGTGGCGATCGCTGATGACCATAAAATATTCCGAAAGGGAGTAATCCTTTCTTTGCGCAGCTATACCAATATCAAATTTGTACAGGAAGCGGAAAACGGGGAAGAACTGCTGAACGGGATTGTGGAATCGCAGCCGGATATCGTGCTGATGGACCTGAGGATGCCCACCAAGGATGGCATTGAAACCACCAAGGTGCTGAGCAAGAACTACCCGGATATAAAAGTCCTGGTACTCACGATGTACGAAGATGAAAGGTTCGTATCGCACCTGATGGAAAATGGCGCCAACGGATACCTGCTGAAAAGCGCGGATCCTTCCGAAATCAGGAAGGCCATCATCGAGGTAATGACCAAGGGCTATTACCTGAACAATTTTGTGAACCGTGTGCTGCTGAAAAAATCGCACTCAAGAGCCAAATCCATCCCTTCGCTGAATAACGAAGTGGTGCTGAATGATAAGGAAAAAGAAGTGATCCGTCTGCTCTGCATGGAATTCACCGCATCGGAGATCGCCGGTAAAATGGAGATCAGTCCGCGCACGGTAGAAGCCATCAAAGACCGCCTGATGGAACGCTTCGGAACAAAAAATACAGCCGGACTTGTATTCTTTGCCGTGAAAAACAACCTGATAGACTAGGAAACCACCACGCCCGCATCCATTTCCGTGAAAACATCCTGATATACCGGGAAACCACCGTACCAACCATCCTGTGCCAGAACCATCCTTTGTAGCGACAAGTAACTGACTATGTTGAATTTAGGTGGTGTAGTTCCTGGTAATCTGTTGCCATGGGTGCTTTTTGCGCCCGTGTTCCCCCTGCTGCTCCTGCTGCTGAGGCGGATACAGTTTAATGCCACCAACACAGCGCTTGTCCTGCTTTGCGTAGTCTCTGTTATCTCCAACACTTTTTTACTGCTGGCCAAGGGCACCCCGATACAGACATCATTTATTCATGTCACCTTCATTGCTGAATTCCTCTTTACCGGCCTGCTGCTAAAAACATGCACACCACACCCTGTATGATCGCATTATTGAAATACAGCATCATCACCACCATACTCGTTTTCCTGGGGATATTTACTTCCTTCAGTATCATGGGCGGAGGAACTCCGGGTCTCGAGATCGTGATGAAGACCGGTGTTATCATTTTATTTATCGTGTCATTGCTTGTGCTGGCCAGCAAGGTGAATAAGGTGGATGAGCACCTGATCATGAGCCAGGACTTCTGGTTTACCGCGGGCATATTTTTTCACTTCGGTTTATACAGTTTGCTGCTGCTTACGAGCAAGAGCACTACGGATCTTAATTACCACGACCAGGACCAGTTTTCGATCATGTATGTGATCATTTTCTGCCTGCAGTTCATATTTTTTTCCGTGGGAATACTGCTGCCCAAGTCGCTGGATATCAACCAGGAAAAAAATAACAGGCGCGATGAATGGCCACAAAAGCCCCGCTGGTAAAGGCTCCGGGCTTGCATTTATTGGAAGATACGGCATTATATTTGAAATCTCTACTCGTCCCTCCATCCCTGAAATTCCATTCGCTTATTACCATCTGAATCCCTTTCTATGTAAGACCGGTTAAACAATAATATTATGTTTATTACCGGCAATCCTTACAGCGACGTCCTCAATTTCCTTACGGTTATCCTGCCGATTATTTCATTGGCGATAATCCTCTTCAGGAAAGATTACACACACGATCCATCACCTTTGTGATGATCCTCTGCATCTTCCTTTTCGTGCAGCGCGTGGTATTCACAGACATCACCAAATTCGACCTGCCACCGAAGGTCACCCACAACGTATTCAACTTCGTTGAATTCATGCTGATGGCGATGATCCTGAAAGTGCATACTACGAGTATCCGTTTCCGTTATATACTGAACGGATTCGTGATCGCCTATATTTCCTCCATCATCACGTATTACGCCATCCTCGGTTTCACCAACGACGAGTTGCTGCTGAGGGGCATCCAGTACGGGCTGATGATGACCATGATGGCCGTTGCCATCGGAAGGCAGTGGCAGAAGCAGTCGCTCGAAATGATGAGCTCTCCCCTGTTCTGGATCTGCATGAGCACGCTGTTTTATTTTACCTTCTGCCTGTTCTGGGAAGCGGGAAAAGTTTTCCTCTTCAATACGCAGGAAACGGCTTCACTGGCCTCGGCCATGTTCATGAAGATCGCCGCGGCCATACGTTTTGTGATGTTCACCTTTGCCATCTGGTTCCTGGAACCAACGGAAGAGACAAGGCCTTATGAGATTAAACAGGGCATGCGCATCATGATCAACGGAAGGGATTATGAACCCGATGAGCGCCGTTTTGAGGTGGGGGAATCATTCAGTATTACGGGATAGTTACCTGAAGAGTCAGGGGATTAGGTGAGCATAAAATGATATAGACAAGAAACGACTGCAATACATGTGATTTCTATTAAGATCATTCCAGTGTTTCCCTGATGGTTCTGTCAAAAACCCTTTCCCTGTTGCGCTGGCTTTTTTCGTTCATCGTATCAGCGATCGGTTTAAAGAGATCGGGCCTGTCTTTGTAGAAGTCGTAGCTTTTCATGAAGGTCTCCTGGGATACTTTATGGATGGCCAGCACCTTATCCAGTTCCCGGTTCATCCATTCCACCTTGGTCTTTGAACTATCCTTATACAGGTAGCTTTCAGCATATCCTTCCGCAACAAGTACATCGTGCATTACTTTCTCCATCTTTTCGGGCTCCAGTATTCCTGAAGGAATGTGCTTTCTTCCATTGCAGGAAAGCATCAGGAATAATAACAGGAATGAGAGGAAAAGAGGCTTTTTCATTTTAATTCGTCCCGGTATTTTGAAGCATTGGTGATATCCACTTTCTGCAGCATTTCAATGGCCCTGGCCCGTTCTCCCGGGTTGGCTTTTTTCATGATCCTGATAATCTCATCGGCCTTGCCCTGGAAGAAAAATGAATAGATCATGATATTGGGATTTTCGCTAGACATGGCATAAAGGGCGCTGATGGCGTTCATCACCTGTTCGCGGGCCTCGGCTTCATTCTCATACAGCTTATCCAGCCCGAGCCTGTAATAGGTATAGGTGGCATCGTGTACCATGGTGTACCTGTTATTGGTCAGGTTTTCCATCAGCCAGTAGCGGTTACGCTGGCTGTCGAACGGCTTCCATCCTGAAATGCTCCTGCCATCAGGAGCGCTGTTTACAATGGCGCTGGCTTTCTGGAAATAAGGATCTCCGCCACGCGGCGCAAATGAATCCATATCCAGCCCCACAATAATATTTACATAATAGGCGAAGATGGCAGTAAGGTTTCCGGCCAGTGGTTCCGGGCCTGCGATCCTGTTTTCATTGAACTCAATGGGCTGGAATTCCTGGTAACGGAACACTACGTCGTTATCAATGTAATTGACCAGGGCCGCCTGGTAACTGCTGTTGTATACCGGTCGCGCAGCCTGCACCGTTAGTGTGGCTTTATATACCCCGGTTTCGGGGATGGACTGCAGGTTCAGCAAAAAACTGCAGTTGATCCTTTCCGAAGGTGCATATTCTTCTGTAGTCCACTTTCTTTTATTCAGGAAATTCGACAGCCCGGTCTGCATTGTCTGGAACACCTTGCGGTCCGTTGCCGTGCTCACCTGGCTGTAGATAACGGTCACTTTTGCATTCAGTTCCTGGGCTTTAACGATCCCCGGACCGGCAAACAAAAACAGCAACAGGAAAACATATTTTCGGTTATTCATGGTGGTTATATCGGATGATGGCATCAACAATGTCTTTGGCCACGTCGGTTTTAGGTTTCATCCCGAAATCCTGCCCGTCGCCATTTTTATAAAACAAGCTGATCTTATTGGTATCATGCCCGAAGCCTGCGCCTTTATCCTGCAGTGAATTCAGGACGATGATATCAGCGTTTTTGGATTTCAGTTTATCGAGTGCGTTTACTTTTTCATTATTTGTTTCCAGTGCAAATCCTACCAAAACCTGGCCATTTTTCTTTTTTTCGCCCAGGCTTTTCAGGATATCCGTTGTTCTGGCAAAGTTGAGCGACCACTGATCTTCCTTTTTCTTGATCTTCTCCCCTGCCACATCGGCGGGCGTATAATCCGCTACTGCGGCAGCCATTACCGTTATATCGCAATCCGGGAAAGACCTTATGCAGGCTTCATACATTTCCTTTGCAGTTTGCACCCTTTCTACTTTCAGTCCGGCAAGATCAAAGGATGTATTTACGGGTCCGAGTACCAGGGTAACATCTGCGCCCCTTTCCTGCAATTCCTTTGCGATGGCTACGCCCATCTTGCCGCTGGAATGGTTACCGACAAACCTCACCGGGTCGATGGGTTCGTATGTTGGTCCGGCTGACACCAGTGCCTTTTTCCCGGCCAGTTCGCCCCCGGAAAAGTATCTTTTATGAATAAAGTCGATGATCTCCTCCGGTTCAGCCATCCTTCCCTCGCCGAATAGTCCACTAGCCAGTTCGCCGGTGGACACAGGTATGATATGATTTCCAAAGGAACTGATACGGTCGAGGTTATGTTTTGTTGACGGATGCTTCCACATATCCTCATCCATGGCCGGGGCAACAAGCACCGGGCAGGTGGCAGACAGGTAAACGGCCATGAGCAGGTTATCACATGCCCCGGATGCCA
>CAWGLH010000006.1:0-142055 GCA_963823365.1 uncultured Sphingobacteriales bacterium | reverse complement strand
GGTAAATAATGAAGAGGAATCCAGAACGGCATTATTCCATTGATAGGTTTCAGTGGCATCTGAAATCGAGAAAGTCAATACTAGATTAATCGCAGGATTTTTGTTCACCTGCTTTTTCCCATTGGGCCATTTAACCACCAGTGAATCTACAGCGCCTGTTTTACCCAGGCCAAAATGGACAATGGGATCCACGGATGATAAATAACCACGGTATGGTGAGTATTCATACGACTGTATATTTTTCCCCAGGTAAAGCTCTACCCAGGCACCTAAACCATTCCTGTTCCTTCCATCTCCGCTGAGCTTTACCTGTATAAAGTTTGATTTCGTTTCTTCCTTATCATTTAGTGTATTCCTGTAGACGAATGCTTTATCGTTAATATTATTGGCCACATAATCCAGGTCGCCGTCATTATCGAGGTCAACATAAATGGCGCCATTTGTAAATGAAGGAGTGGTGAATCCCCATTTTTCAGTGAGGTTTTCAAACTGCTGGTTGCCCTTGTTATGATAGGCATAATTGGCGATTTTCACTTCGGGGATCTGGTCGAGCAGTTGCTGCCTGCTGGCAATCATGAATGCCTCATCCCGGTACGCTACAAAGTCATGGTCCGTTACGTCTTTGGGGAAGCCGTTGGAGATGATGATATCACGCAGGCCGTCATTGTCAAAATCCGCAACGGATGGTGTCCAGCTCCAGTCGGTCTCCGCAATACCGCTGAAGTAGGCTATTTCCGAAAACACCGGATCGCGGATGCTGTCATCGGTACCAATGGTATTTCCCTGGTTTACCTGCAATGAGTTTCGTACATACTGGTATGGGTAACCGAACTGGTCAATATTCTGGTAGGTCTGGTAGCTGTTGGCATTCATCATCATCTTCTTCCGGAAATTATCTTCCGGATTCATGTCCAGCTCAACAAGATCTGATAACCCGTCATTATTGATATCAACGATATCATTGCCCATGGCATTGGCGGATGAGTGCTTGAAATACTCCAGCATTTTATTCGTGAAGGTTCCATTCCTGTTATTAACATACAATATATTGCCGGAGAGATAATCATTGCTGACATATACATCCTTCCATCCGTCTTTATTGATATCGCAGATATTGAGTCCGTGGGCATAGCCTTCCCACAATATCCCGGCTTCTTTGGAAACATTAGTGAATACGCCATGTTGTAAAGAATCATTCCAGTCGTTGCGGTAAAGCCTGTCTGTATTCGGATGCGATCCGTCATTTAGTATGGGGCGAAAGCGATTGGGGAAATCGCCCTGTACGATTTCATTGACGGCGATATAGCAATCGAGGTCTCCGTCATTATCATAGTCGAAGAAAGCGGCCATGGTCGACTGGCTGGAATCTGCAAGTCCGTATTCTGCGGCAAGGTCTTTAAATACGGGGATGCCATCTTTATTGATCCCCTGGTTTACATAGAGAATATTGACCCTTTCTTCCGGTTTCCTTTTTAGCGTGGCACATACATAAATATCCTGCAGCCCGTCATTATTGATATCAACGGTAGCTACGCCGCGCGCCCATCTTCCTTTTCCGTCAACACCCGCAATATCAGTAACATCCTTAAAATTGATTCCGCCTTTGTTCAGGTAAAGTTTACAGGGAACAAGATTACCTGTAAAAAAAAGATCCTGGAGTCCGTCGTTATTAAAATCACCGGCTGCAACACCTCCCCCGTTGTATACATTCTCCTGTTCTATGATATTTATGGAGTCTGTCTGAAGAATCGTGTTTTCAAAATCAATTCCTGTTGAGGAAGCATTGAGGGGTTGGAATAAAGTTTTTCGTGAATTGCAGGAAAAAAGGATCAGTGCAAAAACAAACAGCAATATATGTCTCAGGTTCATTGTCAATCAGAATCAGGTGTACAATTTACGGCAAAAAAAAAGAGGCAGCATTGAATGCTGCCTCAATTTATAGAAAGACTTGTCAATATTAGTAACCAGGATTTTGTTTCAACCTTGCGACACCGCCTGTAGTTGAGAGATCAATCTGGCCTTGGGGAATCGGGAAGTATTCATGCTGTCCTGCTTTGAAATCTGCAGTAGCAAGGAAATTCCTTTTGTTGTTCGGAACAGGCCATCCGTTAACCGGACGTCCGCTGACATATTTCAGGTAAGCATCAAGTGTTGTTTCTGCAACACCCCAGCGTACAAGGTCAAAGAAACGGTGACCTTCCATACCAAGTTCTACCCTTCTTTCGTAGCGAACAGCTTTTGTTGCCACTGCCTTGTCAGTCCATGGTGTAGTATACAGGCCTACTTTATATGTAGCAGCACTGCCTTGAACAAAACCTGCTGGATTAGCAGCACGGGCACGCACATCATTAACCAGCACACGGGCTTTTTCCAGTGTTCCTGCTTCAACTTCTGCTTCAGCAAGCATCAGCTTAACATCAGCAAACCGGATCAGCGTATAGTTATTGGCAGTTACACCGCTTGTCCAGAATGACTTATCAGTAAGTACGCCCTGCTGGCTCTTGTAATAAGTATTCTTGATGGGAGCAAATGGCCCGGCATAAGCCTGGTCACGGATCCAGTTGTAACCTGGGTGGAGTCCCCAGTCGAGGTAGGGAATTCCACGGCGACCTATAGTCCAGTCAACCCTTGCATCCATTACTTCTGAACCGATGGTAAATGGCTGGCTTGAAGTTAGTCCCTGGTCATTTTTAACTTCATTCTTATTATAATTATCGAAGTCTGGTAAGCCTGAAGCGCCATCTACCTGGAATGCATTTAACAGGTCCTGTGAAGGCTGGAAGAATCCGCAGCATGTACCTGGACCACCTGTATAAGGGAAGTTGAGTACTTCACCCCATCCACCGTTATCACCACCGTTGGAACCATCATTCACTGAATATTGAACGGCAAACACAGATTCTGTAGAGTTCTTTGTTTCTGCGTTGAAGTTATCTGCATATTTGGTCAGCAGTGCGTACTTCGTTCCGGTGGCTGTTGTGCCGTTATCATGAACATCTCTGAGAATTGCCAGAGCTTCTGCGTATTTCTTCTGGAACAGGTAAGCCTTGCCGAGCAATGCGCCTGCAGCATATTTATTCACGCGGCCTTTGTTTGCCATGGTACCGGGAAGGTTATCATAGGCAAATTTCAGGTCCCTGTTAATAGAATCCCAGATGTCAATATCATTGGGAACATTATAATCAGTGACATCTTCATTGATATAAGGAATCTTGTTCCACATTTTGACACCTTCAAAATGATAATGGCCGCGGAGGAACAAAGCTTCTGCCCTGATCCTGGTCTGATCATCAGCAGAAATATCGGTAGCATTCCTCATAACTTTCAAAACGGAGTTTGCACGGGTAATACCCTCATATACAATTCTCCATTTCTGATCGTAGTATCCGTTGGTAGAAGAAGAAGTGAATGATTCAATCGGGATGATGTCTGGCTGGTCACCGGCATCGGAACCTTTGTGAGCGTCACCGCCAACAACCGAACCATACACCCAGTTGGTGCCAGAACTCTGCCAACCGCCGAGGAAGATACCACCGCCATTGATGAACCCGTCAAGGACGGAGTAAGCACCAATCAGTAGGGCCTCAACACCTTTTTGATTCGCCAGGGTATTGGCATCCAATGAACCTACCGGCTTCTTATCAAGGAAGCTCTTACTACAAGACCAGGCAAAAACGCCTACTGTAGCGAGGCAGATGATGGAATAAGCTAATCTTTTCATATGATCAATTATTATTCGTTTTTAAAACTAACACAAATTAAAAGTTAAGGTTGATGCCAAACAAGTATTGTTTAACTGTTGGGAAGATACCTTCGTCAACACCGAAACTGTCATCACCACCAATGATCTCAGGATCAAGACCAGTGTATTTAGTCATCGTGAACAGGTTGGTAGCCTGGAAGTAGAGCCTCAGGCGGTCAATTTTATACTTACCGGTAAGTGATGTGGGTAATGTATATCCAATGGTTAAGTTTTTCATCCTCAGGTAAGAAGCATCCTCGAGGTAGTAACTGTTAACCTGTGCATTAGTTGAAAAGTTAGAAACGTTTTCAGCAATCGGCGTTTTTGCACCTGTATTGGTTGGGGTCCATGAATTATACAATGCATCCGGGCTCTTGTTACCCTGGAATGAAGGGAAGAAGTCAGTCCACCAACGAACATAGTTCATGGCATCGCGACCTTCCACACCATAGAAGAATACACCCAGATCAAATCCTTTCCATGAGCCAGTCAGTTGAAGGCCATAGGTGAAATCAGGATTCGGGTTACCCAGGAATGTGCGGTCAGCGTTATTGATAGTATCATTACCATCAAGGTCGGCAAATTTGAAACGACCGGCACCTGCACCATCCTGAACCGGAGAATTCTTAACATCGTCATCGCTCTGGTAAAGTCCGGCTACCTGGTATCCGAAGAAAGATGAAACCGGATGACCAGCTGCATTCCTTACCCAGTTACCAATACGTGATCCGCGTGTATCATAGAAATCAATACCGGGAGCAAGTGACTGGATCTCGTTACTGTATGTGGTGAAAGTGAATGTACCATCCAGTTTCACACCATTCTTGCCACCGATCATTCCGCGTTGCGTGATCATCAGGTCAAGACCGGAGTTCTTGATTTCAGATACGTTGGAGAAGGCGGGGTTAGATGCTGCACCGGCACCTGCAGTAGCTACAGCCGGCAGACGATACAGGAGGTCTTTTGAACTCCTGGTATACCAGTCGATGATCACTTCTGTATGCCCGTTGAACAATGTCGCATCAATACCTATGTTTGAGGTCTCGATAGTTTCCCATTTACCGTCCGGGTTACCCACGAATGATTGCTGGAAACCTGCTACGGTACCACTACTTGTACCATTGATATCATACGCTGAAGAACCGGGACCGCCTACGAATGCATCGTAAGAGTTAGCGGCAAATACGCCTTTCTGGTTACCCATCTGTCCCCATCCACCGCGAATCTTCATGTCTGTGATCCATTTTACATCCCTCAGGAATGATTCCCTTGAAATCCTCCATCCCAAAGAGAAGGCAGGGAATGTACCATAACGGTAGTTCGGACCGAACCTTGAAGAACCATCACGGCGTATAGTAAACGAAGCAAGGAACCTGTCGTCATATGAATAACTTGCCTGTCCGAATAAAGAGTATAAAGAAGCAGGTGTAAATGGTGCGCCATTAGCCCTTTGTCCGGCAGCGCCACCATTATTCAGTGAACGGAAATTCACGTCCTGCAGGAAGTAGGTGGACCTTGTACCTTCGATGCTGCGTCCGTTATCCTCGATGGCCTCTGTTCCTGCAAGTGCAGAAATATCATGCTTTCCGAAACTGTTTTTATAGGCCAGGGTATTGGTCCATATCCAGCTTGTGTTCTTACCTGAACCTTCTGTGTAACTGTTACCTGTATTATTCTCAGAATTCTCGTAAGTAATGAAGTTGAAGCTGTAATAATCATACGTTCCATAAGTACCGCCAATGCTTGTCCTGAAAGTAAAATGCTTAAGGAAGTCTACCTCCAAATAAGCATTTCCGAACAGGGATGAGTTATTACCCCTGTTATCTTTAGCACGCTCCCTTGTGGCATACGGGTTGGAAGCATTACCCAGGTTTGGCGCCCTTGAACCGGCATAATTACCCGCTATATCAAATACAGGGATGATGGGCTGGTTACGATATGCCATACCTAATTCTGTTCCTTCACCGTTATTACCGGCATCATTACGTTCACTGATCAGGAACTGGATATTTTCACCGATCCTGATATTCTTCTTAATATTGAATTCAGTGTTTACACGAAATGTATAACGCTTGAAATAACTGAATTTCATCACGCTCTTCTGATCGAAATAGTCAAGGCTCATCATGTAACGGCTGCGGTCAGCACCACCGGAAACTGCAAGATTGTAATTCTGGATAGGCGCACTTTCCGTGATCACATCATACCAGTCTGTTCCGGCCTTGTTTGCCTTGGCAATCAGTGTGGAACCGTTAACATCATCCAGGTTCAGATTATATGTAGATTCATCCACATTTGGTTCAAACTGACCGGCAGGGAGGATATAATCCGGAAGCACAGGCGTTGATCCTGCACCATACTGGGTGGCGGGAGGCGTCTGTCCTGCATTATTATATGCATTCCAGGTGAGGTTGGCCATCTCCTGAGAATTCAGGAGTTTAAAGCCTTCACCAGGATCCTGCGATCCATAATAAGCATTGAAGCTCACCTTCGCTCCGCCCTGGCGGCCTTTCCTCGTGGTGATTACCAATACACCTGCAGATGCACGTGCACCATAAATGGAAGCGGCAGAAGCATCTTTCAATACCTGCATGCTTTCAATGTCGTTAGGGTTGATACCGCCAAGTCCGTCGGCTGGTACACCATCAATTACATAGAGCGGGTTATTTGCGTCACCGGTAAAAGATCCGATACCGCGGATCCTTACAGATGCGCCAAAACCCGGACGATTATCAGTAATTACTGTAACGCCGGAAGCGCGACCCTGCAATTGTGATTCCGCATTTGCCGCAGGAATTGATTTAAGATCTGCCGTATTCACTACAGCTACAGAACCCGTGATGTCTTTCTTGGCCTGGGATGTATACCCCGTTACCACAACTTCACTAAGGCTGCTGGATCTTTCTTTCAATGCAATGTTCCAATCTGTTCTCCCGGAGACGGGTACTTCACGTACATCATATCCGATAAAGGATACTACCAGTGTACCTTCATTGGGAGCGGTAATTACAAATGTACCATCAGCACCGGTGGAGGTAGCCACATTGCTTCCCTTGACCGCTACAGTGGCACCAGATACCGGTTGTCCATCAGGACCTGTAACCTTTCCGGCAATTGATTTTTGGGCAAATGCTGCCGAGCAAAGCAGCATCGAAAGAATAAGCATCGGTATAGCCTTACCCATGCATTTCAGGAGTTTTTGTTTCATAAGACAACACAGTTAGAGTTGGTTAAAAGTTTAATCCTTTGCTAAATCGTTTTTGGAACAAGTTTTTAAAAATAGAGAAATAGTTCGTAAAAGTTAAATTTTTTTTAAATGTTTTTAATGAAAAGTTTATTTGTGTTAATGGTACACATTATCATTTTTCTATTTGTAGCCAGTAAAATTCAGGGATGTTTTTTTTATGGGAAAGAGGCCCATCACAGTAATGCAATATGACAGTAATATATATGGTAATGCTGCATTGTTCTTAAAAAAAAATTACCAAAGTATTAACTTCATTAAATGAAGACTGTAAATATTATCCTTTCCATTGTTTTTATACTCTTTGCCTTTTTACAGTATAATGATGCGGACCCTTATATATGGATACCCATTTACCTCCTGGCCGCATTCCTTTGCTGGCAGGCATCAAAGGGGAGATTCCAGGCGTACCTATATATTATAGGAATGTTCATTTGTGTGGTCTACGGGGCTTATCTATTTTTTGATAAGAACGGCGTGCTCGCCTGGGCCAACGAGCACGCCGCTGAAAGCCTTGTGCATTCCATGAAAGCGGATAAACCATGGATCGAGGAATCGAGGGAGTTCGGCGGACTACTTATCGTTTTTATCTCCCTTCTTATTAATTATATCAAATTGCATAAATCAACGTCGGCCATTAACCTCCCTGCATCTGAATAACATAAAATCATTACAGTCCAATTTGCAAAACTGCGTCAGGATAACCTGATTCCTGTTACGGTCATTACTTCAGTTTCATAGGTGAACCGGCATCAGGATAACCTGATTCCGGTTACGGCCATTACTACAGTTTCAGCCGGATCTGCTTTGCGTATCCTGAACACGATTCCCTTTCCCGTCATCGGGCCTGCTGCTTTAATGACCGCCTTACCGCCTTGTCCGGCCCTTGTATTGGCAATGGCAACTTCTCCGATCTTCTTTCCATTTACACTTCCTTCATAAGCCTCTACTATATACCCCTTCGTCAGGGGAGACTGTGATGCGTAATTAATTTCAATGGATCTAATGCCAATCAGGTTTACATTTCCGAATTCAATCACTCCTGCAGATCCCGACATGATCGCAAACTTCCGGCCTCCAAACTCCATTACATTCACACCGTCCAGTTTTGTATTATCCCCCGGTGATAGTACCGGGCTGTTGATAATGGCAACATTTCCCCCTGTCAGGGATTTGATACCCTGTCCGCCCCTATCCGTATACGTTGCACTGATCTGCATCGCTTTTCCACCCGATACATCATTTTCAGTTGGCGTAATGGTCCCCTCCGGTGGCAACGTTTTGGCCATTGCCGAAGCATGAAGGCTCATGATCCAGGAAACGATTTTCTGTGCATCCGTTGGTTTAAGATCCGGGTGTGCTGCCATCGCCGTTTCACCCCATACGCCTCCTCCACCTTTGATGACCTTGCTCACCAGGTATTCATTCGCCCTCCTGTCATCCGCATATTTATCAGCAACCGCAGTCAGGGCTGGACCAATGGATTTTTCACCCACCTTATGACAGGTCTTGCAATCGCTGTTTTCAAACAATGCCTTTCCTTCCAGCAGGCTGCTCACAATCTGGTGCCCTACCACCTGCGCCTTATCCGGCCCGCTTACATAATCCACTTTTACATAAATGTTTGCCTTATCCACTGAAGCGCCATCCTCCTTATCATTTACCAACACCTTATACTTCACTGGCTGGCCCGGAAAGAAGAAACTTGGATTGTCGGGCAGCTCGATGCTCACTTCCGGGGTTTCATTTCCCGCATAAACAGCCTTTGTTTCACTCCTGGTAACAGCGCCCTTATCGTCTTTCACTTCCACATATATGTCATAGTCTCCCGCCTTGTCAAAAGTGAAGTTGGTTTTTGCCTCCTTTGTTTCCCTTATTTCTTTTCCGAAATGCCATACAAAGGTTACCGGGTCCTTATCAGGATCACCTGACCCTTCGGCGGAAACATTCACCGCCAATGGCAGTGCGCCGGTGAGTTTATCAATAGAGATACTTGCCTTTGGTGACCTGTTACCGGGATTATAATCAATCCTTGAAATGCCCGCATCAGCATTCTTGGTGAACCAGCCGGTGCCATATTCGAGGATGTATAATTTACCATCAGGTCCCATCTCCATATCAATCGGTGAATTGAATTTTGTTCCCTGCATGAAGGGTTCCATCTTTTCAAAATCACCCTGGGCATTCATTGTAACCGCTTTGATCCATCCCCTTATCCAGTCGTAGAAAAACAATTTGCCATTATAATAATCCGGGAACCTTGTTTCCTTTGGATAAAACTCCGGGTAATAGACCGGCCCCGCCATGGCATTTCTTCCTCCTGTACCCAATTCAGGGAAATCAGGAGAAACAGCATATGGATACCATATAAATGGTTTTGCCACAGCAGGCAATTCTTTTAAACCCGTATTATTTCTTGATTCATTAACCGGTTTGGCCGGATCAAATGGTTCACCCGCCACACCAGTGGCATAATCAAACCTCGTATACGGATAATTCTTTCCTACAAATAATGGCCATCCGAAATAACCCGCTTCCCGTGCCTGGTTGAGCTCGTCATACCCTCTCGGGCCATGTGTTTCCATGCTGTCATTCGCCGCATCCGGACCAACCTCTCCCCAGTACAGGAAGCCCGTTTTCCGGTCAACAGATATGCGATAAGGATTTCGGTTACCCATGACGTATATCTCCGGTTTCGTTCCCGGTGTTCCCGGCTTGAACAGGTTGCCTTCAGGAATGGTATATGTTCCGTCTTCTTTTATTTTAATGCGCATGATCTTCCCGCGCAAATCATTGGTATTGCCGGAACTCCTTCTTGCATCCCATTGTTCAAAACCCGGACGGTCATCCAGTGGGGCATAACTATTCAGTTTATATTTTGAAGAAGCAGGCTGGTCAAAAGGTGTGCTGTTATCCCCTGCTGATACATACAGGCTGCCATCCGGACCAAAAGCAATGGATCCTCCCGTATGGCAACAGATATTTCGCTGGGAGAAAAACTGGAGAATTATTTTCTCTGATGCAAGGTCGAATTTCCCGTTACTATAGGTGAACCTGGACAAACGATTCACGGATGTATCGATCGGTGAATAAAAAATGTACACGAAATTATTCTTCGCATAATCAGGATCCGCACTTAAACCCAGTACACCTTCTTCAGCATTCACACCGGGAACCGTTGCCTTATGATAAACATTGAGTTTTGCAATCTGCGTGAGTTTATTGGTGGCATGATCAATCAGCATGATCTCTCCCTTACGCTGTACCACCAAAATATCCAGGTTAGGAAGTATTGTCATTTCAGTAGGCTCATCAAATCCCGAAGTCAGGATTGTTTTGGTGAAACGGTCTTCATCCGGGGGAAACTGCGTGGTGGCTTTTGAATAATCAAGTTCCTTGTTATCTCCAATTGCATATTGAATACCACCAAGCATATGTAGCAAAAATTTCGGATCTGAATACAGATCTTCAGAATGTCCGAGTGCCGTATAAAAAGCCCGGCCTCCATCATAATCATGATACCAGGCCATGGGATGATAGTCGCCGTTTTCTCCGCCTTCATAAGATTTTTCATCAATCGTTAACAGCACATGTACCGCCGAGTCAGACGGTGGAACGCGAAAATTGTACCATTCATTGGTGAATTCCCAGGTATCTCCCAGGTGTTTTGTACTGATATGTGTTTTATCCTGTACAATAATTTTTGCCGGCTGTTCCTTCGGATGGCTCTTAAAATAAGCACCTGCCAGCCTGCCGTACCATGGCCAGGAATATTCCGTATCGGAAGCCGAATGAATTCCTACATATCCTCCCCCGGCCTGGATATATCTTTCAAAAGCCGCCTGCTGGTAATGGTTCAGCACATTGCCGGTGGTATTCAGGAAAATAACCACACTGTAATTCTTTAATGAGTCCTCATTGAAATAATCACTGTTCGTTGTTGTGTCAATGGCAAAACCATTTTCCACACCTAGTTTCTGAATGGCAGCTAACCCGGCAGGGATTGATTTGTGATAAAATTCAGCCGTTTTTGCAAACACCAGTACACGCGGACTTCCTTTTCTTTTAGATGAACAGCTGCTAATGCATGTAACAATCATCAGCACAGATAAAACCCAAACCAGAGATTTCATACACAGTTAATTGAGGAATTAATTACAAATTTTTGATCATGATATTCTTATACCAGACTTCGCCGCCATGGTCCTGAAGCGCAATCCGTCCATTGGGTGTTTTTGCAAAGTCTTTGTAAGCAGCGAATTTGCTGCCCGCGATTAATGCATTCCATTCGTTGCTGCCCAATATTGTCTCCACCACTTTTTTACCATTGACGATAAAGACCAGTTTTCCTTTTTCAGAAATAATTTCAGAGCTGTTCCATTCTCCGGTTGGTTTTACATTTTCGGCGGGGCAGGCAATAAGATCATACAATGATCCCGACAACTGTACGGGAAGAAGTGGGTCGGGGTAGCCCGTATTATCGATGAGCTGGAATTCAGGACCTGTTTGATAGGTGGCCCCGAACTGGTCTCCCTCCTTAACCCAGAAGATCAGTCCGCTATTGGATCTGGGAGCAACCTTCCATTCAAATTTCAGGTGAAAATCCCCGAATTCCCTGTCGGTCACCAAATCACCACGGCCTTCTTTTTTTGAAATATCCAGGTAGATGGCCTGGTCTTTTACCATCCAGGCTGTAGCTGATCCGGGCTTTTTAAAAGCATGCCATCCGGACAGCGTTTTTCCGTCAAACAGTGATATCCATTCATTCCCCTTCTGCGCATTGGCCTGTATGGAAAGCATGATCAGTAAGACAGGGACAATCGTTTTTTTCATGACAACAGTTGAAATGGCTAAATGATAGATGCTAAATTAGCGCTAACCTTTTGACGTTGCCCGGATATAGGCAAAAAAAAACACAGAATAATCTGTGTTTTTCTGTATGCGCATTAATATTTTACAATTTCCTGATCTTAATATTCCGGTACCAGACAAGGTTACCATGATCCTGGAGGGCGAAGTGCCCGTTTTTTATAGTGCCGAAATCAGCCATATCCCTGAATTTGCTGGCAGCCAGCATTTTTTTCCAGTTATCATCCCATAATGTGGTACTCACCACGTTGGTGCCGTTCAGGAAGAAATCAAGCTTGCCATTAAGGATTTTGATCTCAGCCTTGTTCCATTCACCAAAAGGTTTGACGGTTTCTGTTGAACATGAAATAAGATCATAGAGATCGCCGGCGCGATGCTTGGGGATTTTCGCATCCGGATGTCCGGCATTATCCAATACCTGCATTTCAGGTCCGGTATCATATGTATGTTCATACTTTTTGCCTTCCGCAACATTGAAGATCATACCACTGTTCCCGTTTTGTGAAATTTTCCACTCCAGGACCAGGTGATAATTCTCGAATGTGCTGTCGGTGAGCAAATCTCCGCCGCCCACTATCCTGCCATCCTTTATTACTGCAGTGTCTAAATACAGGGTTCCGTCAGACACTTTCCAGGCAGCACCGTCGGAGGTATTATTGAAAACATGCCAGCCATTTTTTGACATGCCGTCAAACAATAATTGCCAGCCCTGTTCTTTTTCTTCCGCGGTAAGTGTATTGTTTTCCATGACCACAGCCGTTTCCACCATCGCTGTTGTATCCCCTGTTTTTTCTTCTGCAGGAGGAGCGCTTGAATTGCAGGCTCCTAATAATAAAGAAGCTGCTACCAATGCAGGCATAATAATTTTCATGCAGATAATTTATTTCATGGATAAGATATACTTCACCATGGCTTCTGCATCTTCTGCAGAAAGATTCGGGTGAGCCACCATTGGGATCTGGCCCCAAACGCCGGTACCGCCGGCCATAACCTTACTGGATAATAATTTTACATTAGCATCAGTATTTGGATATTTCTTGGCTACTTCAATATAAGACGGGCCGATGAGTTTATCCTTATCCAGGTGGCAGGTTCTGCAATCTGATGCTTCAATCAATGCTTTGCCGTCTTTTCCACCTGCCGCTGCTGTTGCCGGTGCGGGAGCTGCTGCTGTTGTATCTGCTGGTGCCGGACTTGCTGGTGTTGCAGATTCTGCGCCAATCTGGGAGTTTGCGTTGGAATCGTTGTTACTGACCGGTGTTGTTGATTCCGTAGAAGCGCCGCCTCCACAGGCATAACAGGCAGTTGCAATCGCTAAGGCTAAAAATACTTTCTTCATATACAGTTTAATTTTCAAAATAAAGTTAATGAAACATAACTAACATCATTGAATATAATTGAGACCGGGAATACTTACACGATGTTCTTAAATGCCGAGTAATTTCCGGTTAAAGGCCTCATCGCTGCCTGTTCCGGCAAAATCATCAAAGGCTTTTTCAGTGACCCTGATGATATTATTGCGGATGAAAACTGCGCCTTCCCTTGCGCCGTCTTCAGGATGTTTCAAGGCGCATTCCCATTCCATGACGGCCCATCCGTTATAATTATACTGGGCAAGTTTGCTGAAGATACTCTTGAAATCAACCTGCCCGTCGCCCAGGGAACGGAATCTTCCTGCCCGCTCGACCCATCCCTGGTAACCGCCATAAACACCTTGTTTTCCGGTTGGATTGAACTCGGCATCCTTCACATGGAACATCCTGATCCGCTCATGATAATGATCAATATAACTCAGGTAATCCAGGCACTGCAAAACGAAATGGCTGGGATCATACAGCAGGCAGGCCCTTGAATGATGGTTTACCTTTTCAAGGAACATTTCATAGCTGACGCCATCATGCAGGTCTTCTCCCGGATGAATTTCATAACAAAGGTCAACCCCGCATTCATCAAATGCATTGAGGATCGGCAGCCAGCGTTTGGCGAGTTCTGTAAAGCCCGTTTCCACTAATCCGGCCGGGCGCTGGGGCCATGGATACACGGTATGCCATAATAAAGCGCCGCTGAATGTTGCATGGGCATTCAATCCCAGGTGTTCCGAAGCTTTGGCGGCATATTTCAATTGCTGTACGGCCCATTCCGTTCTTGCCTTTTGGATTGCCCCTTAATTCTTCCGGCGCGAAGCCATCGAACAATACATCATAAGCAGGATTAACAGCCACTAGTTGTCCCTGCAGGTGCGTGCTGAGTTCGGTGATTTTTAATCCTGTATCTTCCACGATGCCCCTGATCTCATCAGCATAGGTTTTACTTTCCGCTGCCTTTTTCAGATCGATGCAGCGCGGATCCCAGGTAGGGATCTGTACGCCTGAAAATCCCAGTGACTCGGCCCAGAGGCAGATGGATTGTAAATTATTGAACGGCGCCTGGTCGCCCATGAACTGGGCCAGAAAAATACCAGGACCTTTTAGCGTCTTCATGATAGTGCTAGTTTGTTGAGTAATTTGAAAATTTGCAAATGTGCAGATGTGCAAATGAATACATTGGAAGAATCATTAAACGGAATGAGGTAATGTGAATTTCATTCCCACATTCCATTTCCACATTTCCCACACTTTCCAATTACCTAATTAGACAATGTGGTCATACCACTTTTGCTCCGATTGACTGCTTGCGACCACATTGTCTATAAACGCCATTCCCCTGATGCCTTCATCCACCTGCGGAAAATCAAGCATCTCGGGTGTTGCTGCCCTGCCATCAATCTTTGCTGATAAAGTGAGCGCAAAATTTCTGTAAATATTTCCGAAGGCTTCAAGATATCCTTCCGGGTGACCGCCAGGTGTACGGCAATTATGCGTGGCGAAGGATGATAGCCTGTCGCTATAATTTCCTCCTGCACGCAGTATCTGTGTGGGTTGATCCAGCCATTTCACCAGTAAGGTATTCGGCTCATGCTGTGCCCATTCAACGCCGCCCTTCTCACCGTAGACGCGAATCTTCAACGCGTTTTCTTCCCCTGCCGCCACCTGCGATGCCATCAGACACACCTGCTGCCCCATTTTCAAACTTCAGCAATACATTTCCATCATCGTCCAATGCACGTCCTTCTACCATTATATTAAGGTCGGCGCAAAGTTTGGTAATCTTCAAACCCGTAATATACTCCGCGAGGTGCGCGGCATGCGTTCCGATATCGCCCATACATCCGCTCTTTCCGCTCTTCTTCGGGTCCGTTCTCCAGGCTGCCTGGGCATTGCCTTCCCGTTCGGATAATTTACTCAGCCATCCCTGCGGATATTCCACCCATACCTTCCTGATCTTTCCCAGCACTCCGTTCTTTACCATCTGTTTGGCCTGCTTAACCATCGGATATCCCGAATAAGTATGCGTGAGGCAAAGGATCAAGCCGGTTTCTTCCACCTTCTTTTTTAACTGCCTGGCTTCATCAATCGTAAACGTGATGGGCTTTTCAATAACCACGTTGAACCCTTTGTCGAGCGCCATCATGGCCGGTGCAAAGTGGGCAAAATTGGGCGTAACGATCGTTACAAAATCAATTCGCTTATCCGCCGGAAGCATGGATTCCTTTTCGAGCATTTCGTCGAAAGTCAGATAGGTCCGGTCTTCCGGGAGAAATAAAATTTTTGCCGGACTCCCTGGCAATCTCGGGATTGATGCTTAATGCACCACAGGACAATTCGATCAGTCCGTCCATAAAAGCAGCGTGCCGGTGAATGGCCCCGATGAAGGCATCCTTGCCCCCACCCACCATTCCCATTCTAAGTTTACGGTTCATGGAAAAATGTTTTGAAGATGATATGAGCTTGCTTAAGCGTCTAAAAATAATTAAAATTCGATTTTAGAATTAATTTTAATCGACTATCTTACTCCTCCTGTTGCTGACTGCATTAAATTACTATAACTACAACCAAAACAACGATTGTTATGACAGGAACTATTGACCGTGGTAAACTCTTTGTGGCCAGTTGCCTCGCCCTCCTTGTAACCTCACTTTCCTTTGGTATCCGCGCAGGTATTCTTAAACCGGTTGGGAGTTGAATTTCACCTCGACAATGCACAGCTCGGAACCATTGCCGCCACAGCATTCTGGGGCTTCCCGCTGGCAGTGATCATCGGCGGAATGGTCGTTGATGTGATTGGTATGAAAAGATTGCTGGAAATGGCATTCCTCTTCCACCTGATTGGTATCGTACTCACAATTTTTGCCAATGGATTCTGGTCATTGTTTTTATCCACACTGATGATCGGTATTGCCAACGGAACTGTTGAGGCGGCCTGCAACCCGCTTGTGGCTTCACTTTACCCCAATGATAAAACCACCAAGCTTAACCACTTTCACCTCTGGTTTCCCGGTGGAATTTTCCTCGGTACACTGCTTGTATTCTTTCTCGATAAAGCAGGCGTAAGCTGGCAGATGGAAGTGGGACTAATGCTGATACCCACATTGATCTACGGATTCTTGTTTTTTAAACTTAAGTTCCCGGTTACAGAAAGGGTGGCCGCTGGTGTCTCTACAGGGGATATGTATAAATCGCTGCTGAATCCCTTATTCATATTCATGATCATCTGCATGTTCGGCACCGCCGTTACGGAATTATTTACCGGACAGTGGATAGATGTGCTGTTAAGGAATGTTACCGACAATGCCCTGCTCATATTAACCGTTACCACGGGTGTCATGGTCGTTGGACGGGGTTTCGCAGAACCGATGGTGCACAAACTCTCACCCCAGGGTGTGCTGCTGATTTCTGCCATGCTATCTGCCGTGGGAATATACATGCTGGGGCATACTACAGGTAATATGATTTTCTTCGGCGCCCTTGTTTTTGGTATGGGCGTATGTTATTTCTGGCCCACGATGCTTGGATTCGTTGCAGAAAACCTGCCCAGGACCGGAGCCGTAGGCTTGAACCTTATGGGAGGTGCCGGAATGTTTGCCGTTTCCATTTACATGATGTTCATGACGGGCTTTTACGACAGCAAAGTATTGGCGAAACTCCCTGAAGGAGCTACCCTTGACGCTTATCGTTCGGCAGAAGCCGGTACCGAAATGGCCAATGCCTATGCAAGCGCCAGGTCGGCAGCCGGACCGGAAATATTGAATGCAACGCTGATCATTCCCATCATATTGACGGTAGCATTTGCAGGCCTTTTTGTATATATGAAGGGAAGGGCCAAGCCTACCTTGCTCGGTGCTGCCCAACATTAATAGTCAATGTTGAAACATTACCACTGGTTATAATTTATTGGCAGGGGTAATTTTTTGAAGGTGGAATAAGATCAATTCGTAAATTACATTTCAACTATTGATTATGTCTCAAGACCAGTCGAGGCGCCGTGCCATTAAAAACCTGATGATGGGTTCTGTTGCCGTAGGCGCATTATCTCCTTTTAGCGCTGAATCTTCCCCGGCTGAAAAAACTACCGCCTTGAAAGGTAATATCAACCATGCTGTTTGCCGATGGTGCTACCAGACCATCCCCCTCGAAGACCTGTGCAAGTTTGCAAAGGAAACAGGCATCAAAGGGATAGACCTTGTTGGACCGAATGACTGGCCCATGTTAAAAAAATACGGGCTCCATTCTTCCATGTGTAATGGTGCGGAGATAAATTTAGTGGATGGATGGAATGATAAAAAATTCCATGCCCAGCTCATAAAGAATTATACGGAGATGATTCCTAAAGTGGCCGCTGCGGGATATACAAACCTCATTTGCTTCAGTGGCAGCCGCAGGGGAATCGATGATGAAACGGGATGGAACAACTGCGCGGAAGGTTTAAAGAAGATCATGCCGCTGGCAGAACAACATAAAGTGGTGATCGTTATGGAATTACTGAACAGCAGGGTAGACCATAAGGATTACCAGTGTGATAAAACAGCATGGGGAGTTGAACTGGCAAAGCGCATCGGATCACCGAACTTCAAGCTGCTCTATGATATTTACCATATGCAGATCGATGAAGGAGATGTGATCAGGACGATAAAGAATAATCATCAATATATTGCGCACTACCATACCGGTGGTGTTCCCGGAAGGAATGAGATCGACAGCACGCAGGAATTATATTACCCCGCTATTATGGAAGCCATCGTCAAAGTGGGGCATAAAGGATTTGTTGCGCAGGAATTCATACCCACCTGGCCAGACAAGCTGGCCGCGCTGAAAAAAGGTGTGGAGATCTGCGATGTTTAAGTCAATGTTTTGCATTGAATTAAATATCGCGATTGCGGATTACGAATTGCGGATTGGCGGATTGGCGAATTATATCTCCGGTCATCACTCAAACGCATATTCATCCGTCACTTTTTCGCTAATCACCAATTCACCAGAAATTTAATTCGCAAATTCGTTAATTCGCAAATTCGAAAATATATACTATGCCAGATTCAAATGTTTATGATGCCATCGTGGTAGGCTCCGGAATCAGCGGCGGATGGGCCGCAAAAGAACTGACTGAAAAGGGATTGAAAACCCTGATGCTTGAACGCGGTAGAAATGTCGAGCATATCAAGGACTATAACAATACCAGCAAGGACCCCTGGCAGTTTCCGCACCGTGGCGGAAGAACACAGCAAATGATCAACGACTACCCCGTGCTGAAAAGGGATTATCCACTGAATGAAATGAACCTTGATTTCTGGGTAAAGGATAAGGAATGCCCGTATACGGAAATCAAACGGTTCGACTGGTTCCGCGGATACCATGTGGGTGGAAGATCACTCACCTGGGGCCGCCAAAGCTATCGCTGGAGCGACCTGGATTTTGAAGCCAATGCAAAAGACGGTCATGGTGTAGACTGGCCGATCCGCTATAAGGATATCAAATCATGGTATGATTATGCGGAAAAATTTGCCGGCATTTCCGGATCAAGAGAGGGACTGAGTGTTCTTCCTGATGGCCAGTTTCAGCCAGCCATGGACCTGAACTGCGTGGAAAAAGATGTAGCCGCACGAATAAAAGAATATTATAAAGGTGACCGTAACCTGATCATTGGCCGCGTTGCCAATATCACTGTTCCCCTCCAGGAACGCACCAATTGCCAGTTCCGAAATAAATGCTGGCTGGGTTGTCCCTTTGGCGGATACTTCAGCTCTCAGTCATCCACCCTGCCAGCGGCCATGAAAACAGGCAACCTTACCCTCAGGCCTTTTTCAATTGTGACGAAGATCCTCTATGATAAGGATACCAAAAAAGCAACAGGTGTTGAAGTGCTTGATGCGGAAACCAACAAGACATACGAGTATAAAGCCAAGATCGTTTTCCTGAATGCATCAGCGCTTAACTCTACCTGGATACTGATGAATTCTGCCACCGATATCTGGCCAGACGGACTGGGAAGTACAAGCGATGCCCTTGGCCGCAACCTGATGGACCACCATCTTGGTGTTGGCGCAGGAGGTGTGGTTGACGGATACGAGGACAAATATTATTTCGGCCGGAGGCCAAATGGATTCTATATCCCACGCTTCAGGAATGTGAATGGTGATAAGAGGGATTATGTGCGCGGATTCGGATACCAGGGTTCGGGTAGCCGTCAGGGTTGGAGCAGGAATGTGGCTGAATTTAATATCGGCACTGAATTAAAAGAAGCCCTCACTGAACCCGGGCAATGGAGTGTGGGAATGGGAGGCTTTGGAGAGATACTTCCATATGCGGAAAACAGGGTTACACTGGATAAAACTGTGAAAGATAAATGGGGCCTCAATGTCCTTGCCATTGATTGTGAGTTGAAAGACAACGAAAAGAAAATGAGGGCCGATATGGTCAATGATGCCAAGGAAATGCTGGAAGCCGCTGGTGTCAAGAATGTTCAGGCAAGGGAAGGAGACGGAACACCGGGCCGTGGGTATTCATGAAATGGGAACTGCACGGATGGGACTTGATCCTAAAACTTCTGTCCTTAATAAATGGAACCAGGTATGGGATGCGAAAAATGTTTTCGTCACTGACGGTGCATGCATGACCTCAGCATCCTGCGTTAATCCATCACTGACCTATATGGCGCTTACCGCAAGGGCTGCAGATTATGCGGTGAGTGAATTAAAGAAAGGTAATATATAAATTACGGATTGCGGATTACGGATTACGGATTGAATAACATTTTAAAAATTAACGTGTTGAATTTCATCAACAAGATTTTTATTTCAGAATCCGCAATCCGTAATCCGCAATCCGCAATCGGTGCCCATGCCTGATACAAATACATTTGACGCTATCGTCGTAGGCTCCGGGATTTCCGGCGGATGGGCTGCTAAAGAACTCTGTGAAAAAGGCTGTAAAACACTGATGCTGGAACGTGGCCGTCCTGTTGAACACATCAGGGACTATACAACGGCAACAAAAGAACCCTGGGAAATTCCGCATCGCGGCCGGCTTACACCGCAGGAAAAACAAACCTATCCCATCCAGACAAGACACTATTCCATCGGGGAAGACAATAAACATTATTATATCCTCGACAAGGAAAATCCATATACAGAAACGCAACGATACGACTGGATCAGGGCAGATGTATTAGGCGGAAGGTCATTGCTCTGGGCCAGGATGAGCTTCCGGTGGAGTGATCTCGATTTTGAAGCCAATCTGAAAGACGGATACGGCGTGGACTGGCCGATACGGTATAAAGAACTCGCTCCCTGGTACGATTATGTGGAACGATTTGCCGGTATCAGCGGAAAGGCTGAGGGAATACCGCATCTTCCTGATTCGCAATTCCAGGCACCCATGGAAATGAATTGTGTTGAAATAGCACTGAAAGAAAAACTTGATGCGCTGTATTCCGACAGAAAAATCATCCATGGCCGCGCTGCTAACCTTACGCAACCGATCAATGAACGGAGTAAATGCCAGTACAGGAATCTCTGCCACAGGGGTTGCCCCTTTGGCGCTTATTTCAGCACGCAATCATCAACACTTCCTGCTGCCATGAAAACAGGTAACCTTGAAGTGAAGACAGGGATGATTGTAAACAGGGTGATCTATGATGAGCAACAACGGAAAGCAAAAGGCGTGGAAGTCATTGACCGTGAATCTGGCAAGACTTATGAATATTATGCCAGGGTTATTTTCCTGAATGCTTCAACGGTAGCCACAACTTTTCTGTTACTAAACTCAACGGGTAACCGATTTCCCAACGGAATGGGGAATGATCATGATATAGTTGGGCGACATTTGATGGATCATCATAAAAGCGGCGGAGTCAATGCAGATATTGAAGGATTTACGGATAAATATTATTATGGCAGAAGGCCATCCGGCATTTATATGCCAAGATTCAGGAATGTAAAAGATAAACACCCCGGTTTCCTGAGGGGCTATGGTGTACAGGGCGGTGCTTCACGGTCGCGTAACAGTGGCAACGGCATTGGTGTGGAGCTAAAAGAAAATATTACAGAGCCGGGTGGATGGAGATTTGGCTTCACCGCATTTGGTGAATGCCTCCCCTACCCGGAAAACAGGATTACGCTGAATAAGGAACTGAAAGATAAATGGGGACGGCCAACACTTACCATAGATTGCAGCTTCAGGGATAATGAAAAGAAGATGTACCAGGACAGCATTGAATCAATGAAAGAAATGCTGGAAAAAGCCGGTGCAAAAAATGTGAGGCATGACGGAAGCATGTCTTTTCCCGGTAATGCCAACCATGAAATGGGAACAGCAAGGATGGGAAAAGATCCAAAAACTTCCGTGCTGAATAAATGGAACCAGGTGCATGATGTAAAGAATGTTTTTATTACAGATGGTTCATGCATGGCTTCAATTTCATGCGTGAATCCTTCCCTGACCTTTATGGCATTAACTGCCCGGGCGGCAGATTATGCAGTGAGTGAAATGAAAAAGGGGAACTTATAGATTACGGATTGCGGATTGCGGATTACGAATTAGAGTAATAATTACTTAAATATCAAGATTGAATATATACAGCCATATTATCATCAAAGAATCCGCAATCCGCAATCCGTAATCCGCAATCGATCCTATGCCAGACAAAAATACATATGACGCAATCGTCAGTTGGTTCCGGAATTTCCGGCGGATGGGCTGCCAAGGAACTATGTGACCATGGTATTAAAACCTTGTTGCTGGAAAGAGGCCGCAACGTAGAGCACGTTAAAGATTACCCTACCGCTACAAAAAATCCATGGGACTTTAAACATCGTGGTGAGCTCACCCGGCTTAAAAAAGAAAATCCTGTGGTGGGGAGATGCTATGCACTCGATGAAGGAACACAGCACTTCTTTGTAAAAGATAAAGAACATCCATATGTGCAGAAGAAGCCATTCGACTGGATAAGGGGCTACCAGGTAGGTGGAAAATCATTGATCTGGGCAAGGCAGACACAAAGATGGAGCCCATTTGATTTTGAAGGTCCGGCACGGGATGGTTTTGCAGTGGACTGGCCCATCAGGTATAAAGACCTTGCACCCTGGTATAGCCATGTGGAACGTTTTGCCGGTATCAGCGGGAACCGGGATGGCGTGGAAACCTTACCCGATAGTGAAACGCTTCCTGCTTTTGAAATGAATTGCGTGGAGAAGGAATTGCAAAGCAGGATCCTGGCAAACTACAAAGACCGTTATGTGGTCCAGGGAAGGTGTGCCCATCTTACAAAACCGGCGGCCATACATACCCAACAGGGAAGAGGTCAGTGCCAGGCAAGGCATCTTTGTTACCGAGGTTGTCCGTTTGGCGGATATTTCAGCTCCAATTCTTCTACCCTGCCCTGGGCAATGCGTACCGGTAACCTCACCCTGAGGCCGGATAGCGTTGTGCACTCTGTAATTTATGATGATGAAAAAGGAAAGGCTGTAGGCGTAAGGGTCGTTGACGCCATTACAAAACAAATGACCGAGTATTATGCACGAATCATTTTTATTAATGCGGCCTGCCTAAACTCCAACCTGATTGCACTGAATTCAACCTCTAAAAGGTTTCCCAATGGACTTGGCAATGATAACGGCCTGCTGGGGAAATATATGGCCTTCCATAATTATCGGGGTACCGTTACGGCCAGCTTTGAGGGATTTAATGATACTTATTATTTCGGCCGCAGGCCCACATCTGTCATGATGCCCAATTTCCGGAATGTATATAAACAGGAAACAGATTTCCTCCGGGGCTATATGGTTCATTACAGTGCAGACAGAATGGGATGGCAGGCAGGATTTGGAAAAGATGGAATCGGTGCATCGTATAAAGATTCCTTAATGGAACCGGGCGACTGGAATGTGTTTATGATGATGCAGGGAGAAAATATCCCGCTGGAATCCAATACGGTGTCTTTGCATAAAGACCTTAAGGATTCATGGGGGATTCCCCAACTGGTTACGGATATAGATTATGCAGAAAATGACCTGAAATTGATGAAGGATTTTCATGAACAGGCTTCAGAAATGCTGGGCGGGGCCGGTTGCAAAAACATCCAGGCTATCGACAGCCAGCAGGCACCGGGCCTTGATATTCATGAAATGGGTGGAATCAGGATGGGCAATGATCCAAAAACATCATTGCTCAACAAATGGAACCAGTTCCATCATGCGCAGAATGTTTTTGTAACGGACGGGGCATCCATGGTGTCTACCTCCACACAGAACCCTTCGCTCACCTTCATGGCTTTAACGGCACGTGCGGTGGATCATGCAGTAAGTGAAATGAAAAAGGGTAATCTTTAGCCGATTTTATTGTAAATTGAAAACTCTAATAAATAGCATATGAACAGACGCGAAGCCCTTAACAGGGTAGCCCTCCTTTTCGGCGGAACTATTGTTGGCGGAACAGCATTTTTGGAAGGTTGTAAAACGGCCGACAAAAAAATGGCGGTCGGACTTCCACTTACCAAAGAGCAGATTGCCTTCCTGGATGAAATTGCCGAAACAATCATACCGGCAACGGATACTCCGGGCGCAAAAGAAGCAAAGGTTGGTGAATTCATGCAAACCATGGTAACGGATTGTTATGATGAAAATGACCAGAAAGTATTCCTGGAAGGGTTGAATAAAGTCAATGAAGCCAGTGATAAAAAATTCCAGAAAGATTTTATGACCATCAGCCCCGAGCAACGCAAAGAGTTGCTGACTGAAGTGGATAAAGAAGCAAAGGAATATGCCAAAGCCAAGAAAAAAGAAGATCCCAACCATTATTTCTCGCTGATGAAACAGCTTACCCTGCTGGGATTCTTTTCGTCAGAAGTTGGGGCAACAAAAGCTTTGCGATATGTTGCAATCCCCGGCAAATATGAAGGATGCATACCGTACAAAAAAGGCGATAAAGCCTGGGCAACGTAGATCGCTTCGCGATAATTTGACAATTTGCGGGTGTGAAAATGTGATATGCATTTACATCTACGGATTGCAGTTTCTGCCATGAGAATTTTCATGACGTCATTTCTTTAACTCATCATATATTATGACAATCAACAGGAGAAAATTCCTTTATACAACAGGCATGCTGGCCTCTGGTGCAGCACTTGCCTCTATCGGCTGCAAGAGTGCACAGAAAGCTTCCGCTGGTCCCGAAGCCCTGACATCATTTGGCATACAGCTTTATACACTGAGGGATGACATCCCGAAAGATCCAAAAGGTGTTCTGAAAAGCCTTGCATCTTTTGGATACAAACAGGTGGAAAGCTTTGAAGGCGCACAGGGTATGTTCTGGGGCATGACAAATAAGGAATTTAAAGCCTACATGGATTCATTAGGCATGAGCATTATTTCCAGCCACTGCAATATCAATAAGGACTTTGAGAAGAAAGCTGCAGAAGCAGGAGAGATTGGAATGAAATACCTGATCTGCCCGTATGTAGGGCCACAAAAAACATTGGACGACTGGAAGCGCCTTGCGGCTCAGTTCAATACATCAGGTGAAATATGCAAAAAGAATGGTATCCGTTTCGCCTACCATAATCACGGATATTCATTCCAGCCCCTGGATGGCCAGCTTCCACAGGATATCATGATGCAAAACACCGATGCGGCACTGGTGGATTACGAAATGGATATTTACTGGGTGATTACTGGCGGAGCTAACCCCGGGGAGTGGATGAAAAAATATCCCAATCGTTTCAGGCTCTGCCACGTCAAAGACAGGGGCAGGCAATATGATGCAAAGGAAGCAAATGCCTCTGTAGACCTGGGAACCGGCTCCATTGACTATCCCGCCATCCTGAAAGAAGCAAAATCATTACGGCATGCAATACCATATCGTTGAACAGGAAAGATATGACAATACCACGCCCATGAAAAGTGCTGAAGCAGATGCAGTATATATGAAGAAACTGGTCATATAAACGAAAACACTTGAATAATGCAAAAGGTATGGTCATTGATCATACCTTTTTCTTTTACCTTAGGCTGATAATATCAAAACAATGAAGCCATTCCTTCTTGCACTGTTCATTTTTTCCATAATCAGTTCATCAGCACAGAATAAGGATGAGAAAGAAATCCTTTACATACTCGACAAACAAACAAAAGCATGGAATGAAGGGGATATAGATGCATTTATGATGGGATACCTTCCGGGTGATTCACTCATGTTCATTGGGAAAAACGGAGTTACTTATGGCTACCAGTCCACCATGAATAATTATAAAAAGAACTATAGCGATACCGCACAAATGGGAAAACTTTCCTTTGATATCCTTCACCTGAAAAAACTTTCCCCTGAATACTACTTTGTAGTGGGCAAATGGTTCCTTAAACGTTCAGTAGGGGATGTTGGCGGACATTACACACTTATTTTCCGGAAGATAAAGGGTAAATGGACGATTATCGCAGATCACAGCAGCTAAATTTCAGTGATCCTAATGTATTAACTGCTCCCGGAAGCTAAAATTATCTTACCATTACCTGCAACCCGGCCAAGCTTTTACATCATCTTAACACTAAAATCATCCAAATATGTTCCTCATTATCCTCGGTATTGTTGTCCTGATCATCAGTTTTTCCATGTCCAAACTGGATAGTCCTTTTCGCAGGTTCGCCGGGGGCCTGCGCATACTATCCGCGGTTTTTCTCCTGCTGGGAATACTGAGCGCCAGTTTAAAACAGATTGATGCAGGTCATGTTGGCGTAAAATCCCTCTTTGGAAAAGTACAAAATGACGTTTTAAATCCCGGGCTAAATTTCGTTAACCCACTGGTAGAAGTCAAGGAACTGGATACCCGCACCCTGAATTATACCATGAGCGGAATTCATGACGAAGGCACAAAATCCGGGGATGATGCTATCCGTGTACTCACAGCAGACGGACTTGAAGTCACCATTGATCTTTCCGTCTTATACCGGATCGTTCCCACAGATGCTCCTAAGCTGATCAAGGAAATCGGCATCAATTATGAAGACAAAATAGTAAGGCCAATTACGCGTACCCGTATACGTGATAATGCTGTTTATTATGAAGCCATAGCCCTGTATTCCACAAAAAGGGATGAGTTTCAGCAAAGGATCTTTAAGACAATCGATGATGACTTCCGGAAAAGGGGTTTATTGCTGGAAAACCTCCTGGTGAGAAATATTACCCTTCCCACTCCCGTTAAAGCCGCCATCGAAAGAAAGATAGAGGCTGAGCAGGAAGCGCAGAAAATGCAATTCGTATTACAGAAAGAAAAGCAGGAAGCAGAACGCAAACGCGTCGAGGCCCAGGGTATTGCCGATTACCAGCGTATCATCAATGAAAGCCTGAGTGACCGCCAGTTGCAGTATGAGCAGATCAAAGCCATAAAAGAACTCGCAGGTTCGGCAAACTCAAAGATTGTATTGCTGCCTTCAAAGGGTGGGGTTCCGATTATTCTAGACGGAAAAAATTAATATACAAAGACCGGAGGACAATTCCTCCAACCGGTATATTCAAAATATACCCCTAACATACGGGCCTTCCCTTAAAAAAATTTGGGAAGGCCTTATCTTTGCAGGATGGTGTTCCTGCAGATAGACAGCTCCCAGTATAAAATTGGATACCAGCTTGGAAGCTGGATGCCTTTTATCGTACTTGGGCTTTTACTAACGGTCATGATTGTTCGAATATGGAAAAAGCGAAAGAATAATAATTAGTCGGGGAAGCCCGACTTATCAATATTGGGTATAATCCTTAAAGCATTTTTGTAATAGACTTTCTTCAGCACGGCATCGGATAACCCAAGTCCATACATACGCCAGAAAGCATGATACTTTTTGTGGTAAGGGAAATATTCATCTTCAGTTTCCAGGACCCGGAAATAAGTGGCATACTCATCAGGTACCCAGGAATCCTTGCCAAACAAGATCCTGTCCTGGTATTTCTCAAAGAAACTCCTGGCCATTTTCGGCTGGCGCCCCAGTTCTGCTATTACCGCCCCGAATTCCACATTAACATTGGGCATTTCATCCAGCAATTTTGATAAACGCTGAAGATCATTGGGCAACCATCCAAAATGAGCAGCAATGAATGTGGTTTTTGAATTTCTCCTGAACATCCGTTGTTGTTCTGCTATCAGGTCTTCAAATGGTTCCGGATTATTGGGTCCCCTTTTCCGGTTAGGGTGTGTGGCAAGTTCCATCCATCGCTCATTATGAAGATCCATGGAATCCCAGAATGATTTCGGATCGGCCGTATGAATCAAAACAGGAATTTTTAATTCAGCACATTTCTGCCATACCGGATCAAGCCGCGGATCGTCAACGGCAACACGATTACCACTAACATCCTTAACCGAAAACCCAAGGTTCTTATATACTTTCAGGCCATTGGCACCATTTTTTACATCTTCCTCAAGTTGTGTGGCAGCTTTCCGGGCCCAACCCTCATCCCCCACTTTACTAAAATCGACATTCGCGAATACGATAAACCTTTGGGGGTTATTAGACTTAATATTTTTTACTGACTTAACGATATTATCTCCGCTTTGCCCGCTTAGGTTAACCATCACCTTCATATTCAATTTGTCCATTTCCTTTGTCAGCGTCCCAAGGTCCATGGTGGGCATGCTGAACTGGTGATTATGAACATCGATAAAAGGAAATTTTGCCCTGGTTACTTTATTTTCAGGGACCACCAGCGTGGAAATAGGTTCATATTCAACAAAATCCATTTTGGCCGACTGACCCTGGCAGACTGCTATCAGCGTAAATGATACCAGGAACAAGTTTATCAACTTCATGAGGGAAATATTTTGGGCAATTTACCAAGAATTAAAGGCATATGGTATCCATTCATACAAATTAGGATAACCCCAACTAAAAAATAAAACAGAATGAGCTGGCAAAAAATCACGGTCACGGAGCATAGAGTATAATTTGGATCATTAATGGCCTTTAAAAAGATTCCATACGGCGGAATAAAGCGTAAATTTATTACCCACCTATTTTTTCACCATTAAAACGTTTGTTATGCCAATTGTAAAAGTGATTGAAGTCATCGCGCATTCTGATAAAAATTTCGACGATGCAGTAGAGCAGGCTGTTACAGAAGTTTCCAAAACTGTACGAAATATTGATTCAGTCTACGTGAAAGACCAGAAGGTACACGTAAAGGATGGCAAGATTATTTCCTGGGGAGTGATCTGCAAGGTTTCTTTCCGTGTTGATTAATTTCCTTATACTGATCAATCTAAAAATGCTAACGGCGGATGAATGATCCGCCGTTTTTTCTTATTAGCCCCCCAGGATGATCAGGGGAATAACCAGGTTCTTTTTGATAACCCTTTATTACCCTTCCTTTACTCTTCAATAGCCTTCCTTATTTCCTCCAATACTTTATCAAGCCTGGACTTCAGGGTTTCATAATCCGTATACCCCCTTGCAAGTAGATAAAATTTACTTTCATCTGCCTGTATGAGAACAGCCGGGAATCCGGTAACCTGCAATTGCTTAACCAGTGTAAAATCATAATACGCCTTCTCCCTATACATTTCACTTCCCAGTTTTTCATAAAACTCCTGTGCAGGAATATTATACTTTTCCAGCAGGTGCCGGTATGCTTCATTATCGGTAAGATCGCGGCCTTCGAAGTATAAGGACTTTTGCAGGTCAGCAGCAAAATCAATGGTATCATCCGGGTAATAATCCCTGAATACAGCCATGGCAATGGCGGGTTTTTCTGAAGACGGATGCCAGTCAGTTTTATCAGGATTGAGAATATGCCATAAATAATCTTCGCCAAATTTTATCCCTGTCAGTTCCTCAACCCTTTTATAAGATTCACCGATATAGCCAGCCATACGGCTGATATGATGGGCTGACTCCACAGGGATCATCCCGCCAGAGAGGGTTTCAAAAACTACCCTGTCCTTGTATTCATGGAAAATCCTGGAAATTACCGGGCTGAAACCATAACACCAGCCACAATAGGCATCATAACAATAAATAATTGTTGGAGTCATTCCCAAAATAAAGCAATTCGTAAATCTTAACCATGATTTGGTGAATTATAACAACTGCCAGGAAACGATTAAACCGGGTCTGGAAAAAATAGTTACTTTCAAATAAAACCTCCATGTCAACTTCCCGCAGGAATTTTATACGGAATACCGGCGCACTATTACCCGGATTGTCTTTATCTGCCATTACAGGAAGGCCGGATATTTTACAGGATAAAAAACTAAGTATAGTCTGTGTGGGAGGACATCCTGATGACCCCGAAAGCGGATGCGGCGGCACCCTTTCCAAACTGGCCTATGCAGGTCACCTTGTAACCATAATTTATCTCACCCGGGGAGAAGCAGGCATCCCTGGCGTATCACATGCCGACGCTGCAATTACACGGACCCGCGAAGCGGAAGCAGCCTGCAAAATAATTTCCGCACAACCTGTCTTTGCCGGCCAGGTAGACGGTGACACTATCGTCAATAATGAATGGACCGCCAAAATCAGGAAGCTGGTGGAAGCGCAGAAACCCGATATCGTGTTTACGCACTGGCCTGTTGATTCACATAAAGATCACCAGGCCGCTTCCCTGATGACCATCCAGGCATGGATGCAGGGAGGCAAAAAATTTGACCTTTATTTTTTTGAAGTATGCCTGGGAGACCAGACACATATTTTTCATCCTACCGACTATGTTGATATAACTGACACGAGGGAACAAAAGAAAAAGGCGGTTTACTGCCATACCAGCCAGAACCCTGCAGGCATCTATGAAGCCGACGATTGCAACCATAAAATGATGGAAGAATTTCGTGGAATGGAGATTGGCGTTAAGGCAGCAGAAGGATTTGTGAAATGCGGCGGGCTTAATATTAAAATGTGAGAGGCGGGGTATTTTGAAATATAGCGACCGGAATTAAAAAGCAGACAGCAATGCATTTTGAAAAATGGAGAACAGAATTTAAAACCTGACTGCTTCAATATTAAATAATTCATGATTCTTGCCCGTCTTGGCACTATAAAATTCCTTTATTATAGCCAGGTCTTTTTCTGTATCTCCTGATGGATATAATACAGGGCCAAATCCGGCCTCCTTATTCTTGTAATCCAGGTATCCCATTAATATCGGAACCTTAGCCCCAACCGCAGCATAGTAAAATCCGCTCTTCCACTTCTCCACGCGTTTTCGGGTACCCTCGGCCGGTATCATCAGGTAAAGGTGATCCGACTGGTTAAACTTCTCAACAATGGTCTCAACCAGGTTCTGGCTTTTTGACCTGACAACCGGGATACCACCTGTAGCCTTTAATATCCCTTTCATGGGAAATTTGAATAATTCCGTTTTAGCGAGATAATTTATAGGAAGATTTAATATCCTGTAGGTTGCCAGGGCATACACAAAATCCCAGTTAGATGTATGCGGTGCTGCGATCACAACGCATTTTGTAATTCCCGGAGGAATTGTTCCACCCACTTTCCATCCCTTCAATTTGAACCATAATACAAATAAACGTGTGAGCATAATTTCAGGTTAAGGGTTATAACCGGGGATGCCTGTTATGGAAATTATCATTATTTCATTTAAAATACCTGGTTGCAGACCGCTATGAAAGTATGCAGATGGTTCATATCAATGTGCTTCCAGCCAGTTTTCACCAATCCCTGCCTCTGCAATGACCGGAACCCCATTGGGCAATGGCAATGCACCCTGCATATTCTCGAGCACCAGCGGCCTTAATTCATCAGCCTCTTCCCTCAACACATCAAATACCAGTTCATCATGCACCTGGAGGATCATCCGGCTTTTGAATTTATGTTTTTTCATCGCATCCTGCACTTTCACCATCGCCATTTTGATCATGTCTGCTGCCGTTCCCTGGATGGGGGAATTGATCGCATTTCGCTCCGCAAACCCACGGACCGTGAAATTGGCGCTATTGATGTCCTTCAGCCATCTCTTCCTGCCCATTAGCGTCTGTACATAACCGTTATCACGGCAGAAATTTATCGTATCCTCCATGTATTTTGTAATGCCATGGAATTCCTTTTTATAATTATCGATGATCGCCTTTGCCTCCGTTCTTGAAATTCCCAGGTTGTCGGCCAGCCCGAAAGCGCCCTGCCCATAGATGATGCCGAAATTCACGCTCTTGGCCTTATACCGCATCTCCCTGGAGACATCTGATTCTTCCACTCCATAAACTTTGGCTGCCGTTGCTGTATGGATATCCTTTCCCAGCCTGAATGCCTCACACATATTGGGATCACCGCTGATCGCTGCAACAATCCTTAATTCGATCTGTGAATAGTCAGCCGACAATAACACATAATCCTTATCCCTCGGAATAAAGGCTTTCCGGATCTCCTTACCCTTTTCAGACCGGATGGGGATATTCTGCAGGTTCGGGTTATTGCTGGCCAGCCTTCCTGTTACGGCAACAGCCGAACCGTATGTGGTATGCACCCTTCCTGTCCTTGGATTAATCAGTTGGGGCAATGCATCAACATAAGTCGATTTAAGCTTGGTCATCTCACGGTACTCCAATACATCTGCAGGAACCGGGTGCAGGTGGGATAATTTCTGCAATACATCCTCACCTGTGGCGTATTGGCCGGTCTTTGTCTTTTTTGCTTTTGGATCAAGCTTCAGTTTATCAAACAATACTTCGCCCAATTGCTTTGGTGAAGATAAATTAAACCTAACGCCGGCTGCGGCATAAACCCTCTCCTCTGCTGCTTTTGCAATTTTATCCAGCTCTTTTGAATACTCATTCAGGAATCCCTCATCAATCCTCACGCCCTCAAATTCCATATCCTTTAATACCTGCACCAATGGATTTTCAACTTCATAGAAAACCTTTTCTACATCCTTTTCTTTAAGGCTGTTTATGAAAACATTTTTAAGCTGCAGGGTGATATCTGCATCTTCCACTGCATACTCTTTAATCTTATCCGCTTCAACATCACGCATAGTTCCCTGGCCCTTACCCTTTTTACCGATTAACTCTTCAATATGCACCGGTTCATATCCAAGGTACTGGGCACTGAGGAGATCCATGCCCCGCTTGCCTTCTGGCTCAATTACATAATGAGCAAGCATCGTGTCAAATACCTGTCCTTTTAATTCAACACCATAGCATTTCAGGATCAGCAGGTCGTACTTGAGGTTTTGTCCAACCCATGTCACATCCTCCCTGTTGAACAATGGAGTAAATGCATCGAGGATTTTTTTGGTTTGGTCTTGTTCAGGCGGACAAGGAACCCAGTATCCTTCACCAACCTTCCAGCAAAAACTCAGTCCAACAAGTTCCGCACGGTTGGCATCAATACCGGTTGTTTCTGAATCGAAAGAAATCTCTTTTTCCTTCATCAGTAATGATACAAGTGCTGATATTTCTTTTTCCGTTGATGCGGTACGATACTGATGCGGAGTATTATTGATATTTTTATCAGCAGGAAGTCCGGTTGATACTTGTTCTTCATCATTTACCGCTGGTGTTTTACCATTTGATTTCGCCGGCGCGGAGGGAACGATATTTCCAAAGAGATCCTGTTGAACACCTACATTATTGCTTTCGAAAATATTAAAGTCCTCACCCAGTATTCTTTTTCCCAGGGTTTTAAATTCGAGTTCTGTAAAGACTTCCTTCAGGGCATCCTTATTCATGCCTTTAACTTTGAAGTCTTCCTCATGAAACTGCACGGGAACATTAGTGATAATGGTCGCCAGTTTTTTACTCATGATGGCCAGTTCTTTTCCCGCCTTAACTTTTTCACCCAGTGCACCTTTTATGTTTTCAGCATTATCAAGAATATTCTCGACAGTGTGATATTCGGCCAGCAGTTTTGCTGCGGTTTTTTCGCCAACACCCGGGATACCCGGAATATTGTCGACCGAATCACCCATTAACCCGAGTATATCAATCACCTGTGAAACATCTTTGATGCTCCATTTGGCGCAAACTTCTTCAGGGCCGAGTATTTCGAAATCACTTCCCTGGTAGGGAGGTTTATAAATTTTGATGTGCTCGCTCACCAATTGTCCATAATCCTTATCGGGTGTAACCATGTACACTTCGTAGCCTGCTTTTTCAGCCTGTTTGGCCAGTGTGCCGATCACATCATCAGCTTCAAAACCGTCCGTTTCAATAATGGGAATATTAAGTCCGCTGATGATTTTCCTGATATCAGGAATGGATGCGAGGAGGTCTTCCGGAGCTTCCTGGCGGTTTGCCTTATACGCTTCAAAATCGGTATGTCGTTCTGTGGGGGCGGCAGTATCAAAACATACTGCCATATGTGTAGGTTTCTGCTTGTTCAGCAGGTCGATAAGTGTGTTGGTAAACCCGAACTGGGCATTGGTATTCTTACCCTTGCTGGTGATCCTTGGATTCCTGATCAGGGCATAGTAGGCCCGGAAAATCAGGGCAAAGGCGTCCAGCAAGAAAAGTTTTTTTTCCATGCTGCTAAAGATAACAATTACGGATTGCGGATTGCGGATTGCGGATTCTCAGGTAAAATTTTTCCTCTGAATCCGTAATCCGCAATCCGCAATCCGTAATCCCATTTTGAGGTATTCTTAAAATCTTGTCTCAAGGAAATGCGGCAACATCTTCTTCCATGTAGGCCAGTCGTGCTTAATGTCATGACCCCAGAAATCGAGTTCATGCGGGATGGATTTGCTGAAGAGTACGTCAGAAAAACGGCGGTTTGCATTCGGATCCTCATAATCTCCCTGGCCCGTAGCCATTATAATCCTGCCCTGGCGGATCTGCTCCAGAACATAATGGTCATTAAGGTTGGGCATATAATGGCTGGGTGAATTATAATAGACCTGTTCATCATAATATCCATTGGTATATTCCATCAGGTCGTACACACCGCTCATGGCAATAGTTCCATTCAGCAAATCAGGCCTTTTCAGGAAAAGGTTCATGGCATGCAATGCACCAAATGAGGCGCCTGCGGTTATGATTGGTGTATCCCATGATGTACTGTTCCTGATAAAAGGAACCACTTCATTGTAAACGTATTCGTTAAACTGGTTATGGCGGATGCCTTTGTGCGATCCTTCCATTTGTTTGTTTAGCCAGCTTTCTGTGTTGATACTGTTGATGGAAAAAACTTTCACTTTTCCCGAATTCACGATATGGGCCAGATGGTCCATCAGTTCAAAACGCTCATATTCCAGGTAGTCGGCTGCAGCCGTTGGAATCATCAGCAAGGCAAAACCATGATGTCCGTAAGTAGCGATAGGCATTTCCCTGCCTAATGCCGGTGAATGCCAAAAAGTCAATTCTCTGCGCATAAAGTGAATTTGGACCTCAAAATTAAGCCATTTCAGCCGTTGAGATTCGCAATATTTGAAACCGGAACAAAGTTGTTAATCTATAATCCCTTCCTTGATCTCATCCCAGAGATCGCGGTAACATCTTGCGGCGTAACTGCTTCGGGCGAAGCTTTCAATCGGGCCCCGGTGGATGCCCATCTTTTCTACATCAGACAGATAGGGAATATAATTTTCGAAAAACCGTTTGTCCTTGAATAATTCATCCATCACTTCATTGTGCAGGTTTTTCCGAAGGTCAACCATGGTAAAGAAACACATCATCTTTGATAAATCAAGTTCCTTATCCTTGAAATAATCCTTTACCATATGATATGTCCTGACGGACAAAGTAGTGGGGATGATTGGCATCAGTACAACATCGGCGGCATGAAAAATATTTTCTGATAAAGCCGATAGTCCGGGTGGACAATCAATAAAAATAAAATCGTACTCTTTGGATAAGGGGGACAGTACTGATTTCAGTTTCTTTTTGGAACTTCTCAATTCTTCCATCATCACGTCCATACTCTTCGCAGAGAGATCGGCAGCAATCAGGTCAAGCTTTGGATAATCAGTTTCCATGATGGCTTCATCAAGATCAAAATCACTGGATAAAAGTTTCCTGATTCCACCCTTATATTTCTGCTTGGCTTTGAAATAAAATGATGAAGAACCCTGGGGATCTATATCCCAAAGCAAAGTGTTGAAACCATCCTGTGCTGATAAATAGGCGAAATTAACCGCTGAGGCTGTCTTACCAACGCCGCCTTTCAGGTTGAACAATGCGATGATAGTCATAAAACAAATATATCATTTCTTCATTTCTTCCTTCTTTTTCTGCAGGATAAACATTTCATCCCTTAGTCTTGCGGCTTCCATGAAATCAAGGTCTCTTGCCGCTTTTTCCATTTCCTTTTTTGTCCGGGCAATGGCCTTTTCGATCTGTGGGATGGTCTGGTAAACTTCCTGGTCCTCTGCCGCCAAAACAAGGTCATCATCCGGGCCGATTGCCTGGGGGTTATGCAGGTCATAGCCCTTTATGTCAAGGACGGACGTCTGGGCAAAAACCTGCTGCTTGCTCTTAATAACGGTCCTCGGAGTAATGCCATGTTCAATATTGAACTCCACCTGCTTGATCCTTCTGCGGGTGGTTTCATCGATGGTTTTCTGCATGCTTTCTGTCATCTTATCCGCATAAAAAATGACCAGTCCGTCAACATTCCTGGCCGCCCTTCCGGCTGTCTGGGTGAGGGATTTCTCATTCCTGAGATAACCTTCCTTATCAGCGTCAAGGATGGCCACCAGGGACACTTCCGGCAGGTCCAGCCCTTCCCTGAGCAGGTTAACCCCAACCAGCACATCAATCTCTCCAAGCCTGAGTTGCCGGAGTATTTCAACCCTGTCAAGGGTGTCCACTTCACTATGTATATACTTTGATTTGATATTGATCCGGTGCAGGTATTTATCCAGCTCTTCTGCCATCCTCTTGGTCAGCGTGGTCACTAAAATCCTGTCACCTTTTCTAATCCTTTTGTCAATTTCATCCAGGAGATCATCAATCTGGTTTTTACTTGGCCTTATTTCTATTGGAGGATCCAAAAGGCCGGTGGGCCTTACCACCTGCTCTATCACTACGCCACCGCATTGTTCAAGCTCATAATCTCCGGGGGTCGCAGAAACAAAAATGACCTGGTTGAGAATGGATTCAAATTCGTGAAAATTCAATGGGCGATTATCCAGCGCCGAGGGAAGCCTGAATCCATAATCCACCAATACGAGCTTCCGGCTCCTGTCGCCCCCGTACATTCCGCTTACCTGTGGTATGGTCTGGTGGCTTTCGTCAATCACACAGAGAAAATCTTTTGGGAAATAATCCAGGAGGCAGAAAGGCCTGGTTCCGGGTTTTCGCCGGTCGAAGAACCGGGAATAATTTTCCACCCCGTTGCAGTATCCCAGTTCACGGATCATTTCAATATCGTAATTCACCCTTTCACTCAATCGCTGTGCTTCAATAAATTTGCCGGTGGACTTAAAATATTCCACCTGGGCCTGTAATTCATCCTGCATTTCATAAAGGATTTGTTGCATCATATCCTTTGGTGCGAGATATAAATTGGCGGGAAAGATGGCCACATTCTCGAGCATATTCATGCGCTTGGACGATTGCACATCGATAGTCTCGATCTCCTCAATCTCATCTCCGAAAAATGTAATCCGGTAACCATAATCGAGATAGGGAAGATTGATATCCACCGTATCGCCTTTCACCCTGAAAGTGCCGCGTGTAAAGTCAGTCTGGGTACGGTTATATAAGGCATTCACGAGGCCGTGCAAAAACCCCTGCCTGCTCATTACCTGGCCCTTTTGTATGCGGATGATCCCATTTTCAAAATCTGCCGGATTACCGATACCATAGATGCAACTCACAGAGGCTACCACGATGATATCCCTCCTTCCGGTAAGTAATTGTGAAGTTGCCTGCAGCCTGAGTTTATCGAGCTCTTCATTGATGGAGAGATCTTTTTCGATATAGGTATCACTGACCGGCATATAGGCTTCGGGTTGGTAGTAGTCGTAGTAGGACACGAAATATCCTACAGCATTATCAGGGAAAAACTGTTTGAATTCCCCGTAGAGTTGCGCCACCAGTGTTTTGTTATGGGTAAGCACCAGGGTGGGCCTTTGGACCTGCTGGATCACATTGGCAATGGTAAAAGTTTTACCAGAACCTGTTACGCCAAGGAGGGTCTGGTATCTTTCTCCCTGCAATAATCCCTGGGTGAGCTGATGTATGGCTTCCGGCTGATCGCCCGCCGGGGGAAAGGGTGCATGTAGGTTAAATTGGCTCATCGCTGCATCGGTTTTATATTGGATCTTCTTCCAGCAACTTCACCCATATATGATCATCCAGGATCTTTCCATTCTTAATCACCGCTTTCTTTCGGATACTTTCTTCGTGAAACCCATTTTTTTCCAGGGCTCGCATGGAAGCTTTATTATTTTGAAATACTTCAGCATACACGCGGATTACATGAGGTGTCCGTTCCCTGATTTTATTCAACAGTAAACCGATGGCTTCTGAGGCAATTCCCTTTCCCCAGAAATGCTCACCTATCCAATACCCGATCTCAGCACTGCATTTGTTGACATCATCTTTGGGAAGAAATCCGATTCCACCGGCCAGCTGGCCATGGAATAAAATGGCGAAGTTGACGGAAGTCTGGTTGTCGGCATGCTTTTCCAGGAACAGGTCAGCATCCTTTAATGTATAGGGGAAGGGCAGGTAATCCCTTACATTATCCCAGATATTCTTGTTATTGAGGAGGATGGTCAGTCGTTCTGCGTCTGTCCAAAACCAGGGTCTGATCTGCACCATACCATAAACAATTGTGCTTACACCTTTCTGCCGATATAGTTTGAATAATCCGGCAACTTACATTCATAATCGTCATGCATCAATGGAGAGGTGAGAATAAAGTCGGCCGTTGCCCGGTCGCAGGCAAATGGAAGGTTCCAGACCACAGCGAGACGCAATAAAGCTTTTATATCAGGATCATGTGGCTGGGCTTCCATGGGATCCCAGAAGAATATGAGTACATCAACTTTACCTTCTGCGATCATGGACCCGATCTGCTGATCACCACCTAACGGGCCGCTCATCAACTTTTGTACGGGCTGTTTTAATTTTTCCTCGAGCATCTTTCCGGTTGTTCCGGTACCCAGCAATTCATGCATGGAAAGTACATCCCTGTTATACCAGGCCCAGTCGATCAGGTCCTCTTTTTTATGATCATGCGCAACTATAGCGATGCGCTTCCGGATTTTCAGTTTTCTTATCATGTACTACAAAGTAAGAAATCTCGTTGAGAGTCAGACGTTAAGTTGTGGGTTGAAAGTTGAGTGTTGAGGGTAAAATACTAAGGGTTGAGAATTGAGTTTCAAAAAAACCTCAACCCTCAACCCTCAACTCACAACCCACAACTAACCGGCTTGCATTTCCTTGACTTTCTCCCTGATCTTGGTCTCGATTTCATTGGCCAGTTCAGGATTATCGGTCAGCAATTGCTTCACGGTATCACGGCCCTGTCCCAACTTGTCGTTATTATAATTAAACCAGGACCCGCTTTTCCCGACAATACCCAGCTCAACACCAAGGTCAATGATCTCGCCCACCTTGGAAATACCGCCTCCAAATATGATATCGAACTCTGCCGCACGGAATGGCGGAGCTACCTTGTTTTTAACGACCTTAACCTTTACCCGGTTGCCCACGGCCTCATCGCCATCTTTAATCTGCGCAATCCTGCGGATATCCAGCCTCACGGAGGCATAAAACTTAAGTGCATTTCCACCAGTGGTTGTTTCGGGGTTGCCGAACATGACACCAATCTTTTCCCTGAGCTGGTTAATGAATATGCAGATGGTATTGGTTTTGGAGATCGTAGCGGTAAGTTTACGCAATGCCTGCGACATCAGCCTGGCCTGCAGACCCATCTTACTGTCGCCCATATCACCTTCCAGCTCACTTTTGGGAACCAGGGCCGCCACTGAATCGATCACCACTACATCCAGGGCACCCGACAGAATCAGCCTGTCGGCAATTTCCAGGGCCTGCTCACCATAATCCGGCTGTGAAATCAGGAGATTGTCCACGTCCACCCCCAGTTTCTGGGCATAAGAACTGTCAAACGCATGTTCCGCGTCAATGATGGCACAAATACCACCCTTTTTCTGGGCTTCCGCGATCACGTGTATAGCCACTGTTGTTTTACCCGAACTTTCCGGACCATAGATCTCTACCACCCTGCCCTTTGGCAGTCCGCCAATTCCCAGGGCCATATCCAATCCAATGGATCCCGTGGAAATCACTTCCTGGACATGGTCCCCTTTTTCATTCATCATCATCACACTTCCCTTGCCATAATCCTTTTCGATCTTATCTAATGTTAGCTTTAACGCCTTTTGCTTTTCTGTGCTTGACATGTCTTGATTTTTAGGTTTCCAATGTAATTGTTATCATAAAGGTAGGGGAATAAATTTATGCACACTAACTTTTTTAGTAGTTTTTTCACTAATATTTTTAGTTTTTTACACCAAAAAAAATCCCTGCTGTAAAAACAGCAGGGGAACATGAGAAAACTAAAATGCAATTGCGGACTGTTTGCATAATAAATCTAAATTAAATATAATCGGCCTGCTATACTCTGTTCGTGGTATTTTTTGATATCCACTAATTAAACTATGCCCCGGGGTTTGTTAATGCTGTTATGTATACTCCATACAGGGTATTTTTTGAGATCTACCAATCCTTTATATCTTTGTGCAAAGTAATCGTATGAAACAGCTCCTCATGTTCTGCTTTGCCATAATGGTCAGTATTTTCATTTATGCCCAGGAACCCGTACCCGCTGCCAAGGGTGTTACCTATGGCGCAGGAACAGTGCAGGAAGGCGCTGTTTCCGTAAACGAACTCAATAACCTGATGAAAGACAGTAAATACACCGGCAAAATCACCGGTAAGGTTGTCGAGGTCTGCCAGGAAAAAGGCTGCTGGATGAAAATTGAAAAAGCTGATGGCCAGAGCCTGATGGTGAAATTCAAGGATTATAAATACTTCATGCCCAAGAATATTTTAGGCAAGGAAGTGGTGCTCGACGGGGAAGCAATAGAAAAAGAAGTTTCCGTTAAGCAACTTCAGCATTATGCTAAAGATGCAGGTAAATCCGACGAAGAGATCAAAAAGATCACTGAACCTAAAAAAGAAGTCCAATTCATAGCCAAGGGTGTTCTCGTTTTATGATCTCATCAGAAATTATTCCATGCCGTATTTGCTTCGGCATCCCAGCCATATTTCTGTGATATGTTCAACATACCTGACTTATCCAGTTGGTAGTAAGTCCAGCCAATACGTGCAGCCTGTAATGATACTGAAGTTGCCATGGCATTGTTACAGCCCATTGATTCCAAACAGGCCAGCACCCCAATGTTTTCCATTTTAATGGTGTATGAAGTGACCGGGCGGCCGGTGTTTCCATCCAGTTTCATGACCGTTAGGTTAGGTTTAGTTATTTAATAGAACGTTGTGCTTATTGTTTTTTCGTAACCCATCTGCCCCCGTTCGTTGCATCGGGATCTGTCCCCCATCTGCCTACCAGTATATTGGATTCCGGAATAAAACTTCCGAAAATCGAATACGTCCTTTTTAATATAGTATATGTGGCATTCAGCCCGTTATTAATAAAAGTAAATGTCCCGTTTGCTACTACATTGCCCGACTGGTCTAAAACCTGAATGGTCATATTGCTGTTAAGCTGGAATGAAAAATAATTCGGTTCAGCACTATTGCCTGCCCCTGAGGTCCCCACCCAGCGGCCGATGATCTGTGAAACGGTTGTCCGGGGAGGAGGAGCGTTGGTTAAAGAATTATTGATACCGGTGGCCCTTCTTTCGGCCAGTTCCCACATTTCCATATAGCCTTTCGCCCCATTCATCAAGGGTTCCAGGTCAACATTGCTGATACCCAAAGTCTGCAATTCAGCGATCATATCCGGCAACATACCGGCATGCGCCAATCCATCATCACTAATATCGAAGATCTTGTTCCCGGCCTGTGACTTATTCATGATCTCATAAGAAGCCAGTGAAGTAAAGGGGTATTGTGTCCTGGGATAAATCGAATTTGAGCTTTTTCCACAGGGGCAGGCATCACTGCCAAACCTTGGTCCAAATGCATTGATCATTCCATTGAAATCTGATCCAATGGCAATGGGCCTGCCATACATATGATCTTTCAGGTACAGGTAAGCCTGTGCAAACGTTTCAGCTGTTCCCCTGCAATTTTGCCTGATCAGTGTATTCCCGCTTTTCCATTCATTTATATCATGTCCCTGGTTCAGGATGGGAGCAATTATACCACCCAGGTTCCTGATGCGGTTAATTTCAAGCGGAAGCAAATTTCCCTCATGACTTTTTTCAGGGTCTTTGGCCAGCTCAACAAAACCGGTATGACCGGATACAATGGCCGGATACTGATATAGTTCGGCAATGGTCAGTATATCATTTTTTGCTATTGCCGAAGTATGATCTACATCGATGATCATTCCTTTGGCCATCATTTTTTTTACCAGGATCTTGCCCGCAGGTGTCAGGCCAAGCACATTACAGCGCCCGTCATCTCTTTTATAAATGCTTTCCTGCCGGGTAGTTATTTTGTATGGCCTGATCGGGTTCTGAATTTTATCCTGCGCCTGCTGGACCAGAATTTTATCATAAGCGGTTCCGCCAAAGGCATTGTTGTCAAAATGGATGGGATATACATGGCGGATACCCATACTGTAATAAAGATTGAGTTCATTTTCAATGGCAGCCTCCGTTAAATTATTACCCTGGTAAGAATGCATGGGATAATCCACTTCCACTCCCAGGATAACAGCCAGTTTACCACTTTGAATAATTTCCCTGGCCTGCCTGGATGAATAAGCGATCCTGTACCATCCTTTTCCAGGTCCACCGTATTTATTATCGATATACGTTTCCATTTGCCTGGCTGCATTGATCTGCAGTCTCACCGCCTCATCATCTGCGCAATTTCTTCCGGGTGCCTTGTTTGCACCACCGCACATGAATTCATTGTTCACCGCCAGCATCACCATTAATCTAAGTCCGCCATAAAACGCGCGGTACAGCCAGTCCTCATATACTGCCTGGTGAGAAATATTATCCCAACGGGGCCATCCGTCAAATTCCGGATACCCGCCAACGTGATGCCCTAATATTGATGTGCAATAGGATATACCGCGCAGAAAATTTGACATAATATCACCCGCACCACCGGGTCCGTGTACAGATGTGCACCATGGAAGCACCTGGTTAACAGGCCCCCAGGCTGCGCCGAAAAATGCCTGTCCGCCAAATGCCAGGTTGGCCATCTGGTGACAGTGAAGGTCCGCAAATCCCCTCATGGAAGGGTTTGTCTTGAAGGCGATTGTTTTAACTGGAACCTTTACATTATTAATTGAAGGTTGTGGCTTCGGATCGCCAGAAGGCTGGGCCTGCGGGAATTGAGCATGCATTGTACCAGCCAGCAGGCAAAAAATGAAAAGGGAGTACAGGGGTTTTTTCATTTTCTAATTTTCATCAAAAATGGCCAATTGAACATCACCACTCAATCCCTGAAATGAGTAAAAAATCAGGCTGATAATCACGTAAAAAGGGGAGTAATCATAATACAGGGACCGGGTAATTTGTATAAGCCAGAAATGAAAGGCTGACTACTGAAAATGCTGATGCAAAAAAACCTCTTCCCCAAAAAAACAGTATTGCTGTTACTGATCCTTTGCTACACTTCCATATCCCGGGCGCAACAAACGTTGCAAAATATTTCAGGAGTATAAAAATTGAAAACCCAGGAACAGGTGCCCAAAAATAGCCATTGAATTACACAGCAGCCCCGACTGATCATTATCATATCACATGAACTGTATTTCTCCTAACTTCCCGCCCTTAATGTTCATTCAAACTATTGCTCCATATGAAAAATGTATTCCTTTCCTGTGTTGTCCTTATTGCTTTCGCCACAGCATCTGCCCAGCAAAAACCTTATTCCCTCAATAACAAAAAGGTCATCGTGTATACCACGGCCGACAGCAGTCCGCTCCGGCTAACTGCCACGGATACCCTCAGTTTTTCCACGATGGGACAGCCAAAAGAAACACAATTCTGTGTTTTCGTGAATCCCGGAAAAACTTATCAGTCATTCATGGGCATCGGTGGCGCATTTACCGATGCATCTGCGGAAACCTTCGCCAAACTGCCCTCCAACAGGCAAAAGGAATTTCTTGAAGCCTACTTTGATCCAAAAAAGGGTATCGGTTACAGTTTTGGCCGGACCACCATCCACAGCAGTGATTTTTCCAGCGGCAGTTACACCTATATTAAAGAAGGTGATAAGGAATTAAATACCTTTTCCATCGACCATGATAAGCAATTCCGCATACCCTTTATCAAACAGGCTATTGCAGCCGCAGGCGGCAAACTCACCATGTTCGCCAGTCCATGGAGCCCACCGGCTTTCATGAAAAGCAATAATGATATTCTTCATGGCGGTTCCCTGCTTCCTGAATTCTACCAGTCATGGGCCAACTATTATGTAAAATTCATTAATGCCTACGCTAAAGAAGGAATTCCCCTGTTCGGCATTTCCATCCAGAATGAACCCATGGCCACCCAGAAATGGGAATCCTGCATTTATACCGCTGAACAGGAAAGGGATTTCCTGAAAAATTTCCTCGGTCCAACGCTCCATAAAAATGGTCACGCAGATAAGAAAATCATTGTGTGGGATCATAACCGCGACCTTATCTACCAGCGCGCCAGCACACTTCTGGATGACCCACAGGCCGCCAAATACGCATGGGGAATAGGTTTTCACTGGTATGAAACCTGGACAGGCGGAACACCTATGTTTGATAATGTCCGCGCCGTACACGAAGCATATCCCGATAAAAACCTGCTGTTCACTGAAGGCTGCAATGAAAGCTTCAGTATGGCAAGAATCAATGACTGGAAACTGGGTGAACGCTACGGGAAATCGATGATCAATGATTTTAATAATGGATCCGTCGCATGGACCGACTGGAACATTCTGCTCGATGAAAAAGGCGGACCTAACCACGCGAAAAATTTCTGCTTCGCCCCCATTCATGCCAATACAACAACAGGTGAGCTTATCTATACCAATGAATACTACTATATCGGGCACTTCTCAAAATTCATCAGGCCCGGCGCCAAAAGGGTTATGAGCGCTCCAAGCAGAAGCGCACTGATCAGTACCGCCTTCCTGAACCAGGACGGCAAGCTGGTTACCGTGGTGATGAACGAAACAGACAAACCCATCAATTATTTCCTGTGGATCAATAACCAGGGAGTGGAAGTTAAAAGTCCGGCCCACTCTATTGCCACCCTGCTGGTTCAGTAATACATTTTTTACCTGCCCGTAACAAAGATACCTGCACTCATCTGCGGGTATTTTTTATTACAGCTATACAGCAGGATTTTTATCATCATATCCCGGGAATATTATTATATTATATCCTGCACCCGCGGCGGTCAGAATATTCTATTTTAGGGCAATTAATATAATTATGAAATACCTGGCGATTTTACTTTCCTGCTGTATCTGCAATCTCGTATCAGCCCAGCTACCCAATCAAAAAACTTTACCCAATGGATGGAAGGTCAGTCCCGTGGGAAAAAGCTTCCCCCTGGGCGACCTTCCGCTGAATATCGCGGTATCAAAAAGCCAGAAGCGGATGGCCGTTACCAATAACGGACAAAGTGTGCAATCAATTCAGCTCATCGACCCAAAAACAGAAAAAGTCCTGCATACGGTTTTGATTCCAAAATCATGGTACGGACTGAAGTTCAGCGCCGATGAAAAATTCCTGTATGCTTCCGGTGGCCACGATAACTGGATACTGCAATATGCCATCAGCAATAATAAACTCGTTTTAAAAGACAGTATAAAACTTGGCGACAAATGGCCCAATAAAATATCTCCCACAGGTATCGAGATCGATGACGCTAAACAAGTGATGTATGTGGTCACTAAAGAAAATAACAGCCTCTACGTGATTAATCTAAAAACAAAACAGGTGGAACAGCAAATTTCGCTGGGTTCAGAAGCCTATACCTGCATGCTATCGCCCGATAAAAAAGACCTCTATATATCCCTGTGGGGGAGTGATAAAATACTGGTCTGGAATGTAGAAAGCAAGCAGAAGAAAGAATGGCCGGTTGGGTGATAATCCCAATGAAATCTGCCTGACTAAAAACGGGCAGTACCTTTTTGTGTCAAATGCAAATGATAATTCAGTTTCGGTTATTGATACCCGTGAGGGAAAAACGGTCGAAACCCTCAATGCCGCACTCTACCCTGATGCGCCCAGCGGTTCAACTTCAAATGCCGTGGCATTAAGCGCGGATGAAAAAACATTATATATCGCCAATGCCGACAACAATTGTCTTGCAGTATTTGATGTGGCGAGCCCGGGCTTCAGCCATTCGGAAGGATTTATACCGGTTGGATGGTATCCAACCAATATCAAGGTGATCGGTAAAAAGATTTTTGTTTCCAATGGAAAGGGATTTACCTCGATGGCCAATCCATATGGACCTAATCCGTACCGCCCAAGGCAACAGGTTAATTACCAGAAGGGGGATACTGCAAGGCCGAAAGAAGTTCAGTATATCGGTGGACTATTTAAGGGCACGATGTCAGTGATTGACGCACCTGATAAAAACACGATGGCCATCTGGTCAAAAGCAGTGTACGAAAATACGCCGTATACAAAAGTAAGGGAAACCGTTTCCGTGGGAGAAGCCGGTAACCCGATACCCATGAAAGTCGGTGATCCCTCGCCCATCAAATATGTTTTCTATATCATCAAGGAAAACCGGACCTATGACCAGGTGCTGGGTGATATTCCGGAAGGAAATGGCGATACCAGTCTTGTTTTATTTGGTGAAAATGTTACTCCCAACCAGCATGCCCTGGCACGTGAATTTGTATTGCTCGATAATTTTTATGTAGATGCGGAAGTGAGTGCCGATGGTCACAACTGGAGCCTGGGTGCGTATGCCACTGACTATCTTGAAAAAACCTGGCCTACGCAGTTATGGAGGAAGGGGTGGAAATTATGACGGTGAGGGAAAACGTGAAATTGCCAATCCAAAAACAGGATTTATCTGGGACATGTGCAAACGGAATGGTGTTAGTTACCGGACATATGGTGAATTTGCCGACAATTATAAAGCAACCATTCCCGTCATAGAGGACCATTTCTGCCAGTATTTTACGGGCTGGGATATGGATACCATGGATACTCTAAGGTTTCATCAATGGAAAAGGGATTTTGATTCTTTACTTTCCATCAATGCCGTGCCGCGTTTAAATACTCTGCGCATGGGAAATGATCATACGGAAGGATTAAGGCCAGGCAAGCCAACACCCTTTTCAAATGTTGCTGATAATGACCTTGCAGTTGGAATGTTTGTGGAATACCTTTCGCATTCATCGATCTGGAAAGAATCCGCCGTCTTTATAATAGAGGACGATGCGCAAAATGGTGCGGATCATGTGGATGCACATCGGTCTACAGCTTATGTTGCAGGAGGCTTTGTGAAAAGAAAATTTGTTGACCACGAAATGTATTCAACTTCCTCGATGCTCCGGACGATTGAGCTTATACTCGGACTTCCTCCCATGTCGCAATATGATGCTGCGGCTACGCCGATGTATAAGTGTTTCAGCCCAACACCGGATCTCACTCCATTCCGGTCAAGGCCATCCAATATCAATCTCAGTGATCGTAACCCCGACAACAGGTCCGCCCTCGCACTCAAAAGCCTGTCTTTTGATTTCAGCAAGGAAGACAGTGCGCCAGATCTTGAATTTAACGAAGTGATCTGGAAAGCCGTGAAAGGTGAACATTCGGTAATGCCAGCACCGAGAAGATCTGCATTCCTTAAAGGTGGAGGCGGAAAAAGACTGAAGCAATGTGGAAATGTGCAAATACGAAATTGTGCAAATGAATTATAAAATTAATTAGTACTGGCTAATTATTAATCCTGTATACTAAAAGGCAGGCATTGAACCCTCCGATAATGGATTTTATATTGCCTCATTATTTCATTCCATTTGCACATTTTCGTATTTGCATATTTTCACATTACTCAACCACTATCTTCTTCAGGTAATATCCGTCCGGATCAATCACCGGCAGGTAATCACTGGTTATGGTGACAGGTTTTTTATCCAGCATTAATTTGTTCTTTCCGGATGATGTCTGGATTTCCATGGGCAGGGACATATCTATATTCCCTACACTGACCTGGTAGGTTTTTAATCCTGTTTGCCTGATATTAATGGAAAGCTTATCCGTACTATAGATATACAGGTCGAAAAGTGGCTTGAGATTTTTCCTGGATGCTGTATTGAAATAATTCATCACATCGTCTGTCGTTACCATATTATTATAGGTATACTTCGGATCTGTTGCAAATCCCTTTAATGCAGGAAAGAAGATGCTGTCCCCGATAACAAACCTCAGCGTGTGCATAAACAAGGCGCCCTTCCCATAAATATCCGGGTGGTAGGTTTGCCTTGAGTCAATTTCTGTACCCTGCACGATGGCCAGTTTATTTTGTGTACTGATGGCGGTATTTTTCATCCTGTCAAGGTAGGCCTGCCTTCCGCCGAAATCCTCGGTAAACAAAGCATCCCCGAAACTGCAGATACCCTCCTGAATCCACATATGCGCCCAGTCTTTATTACTCACTTTATTGGCCCACCATTCGTGACCGAATTCATGATGCAACAGCCAGTCGAAATCAACATTTCCCACCTTAGTGTACCGGTATTTATTTCCATAGGCATTCATGGTCTGGTGTTCCATACCAAGGTGTGGTGTTTCGGCAATGCCAATCTTTTCTTTGACCCAGGGATATTCGCCGAAATATTTTTCAAGCATGCGGGTAGACCGTTCCAGTAAATCGAGATGTTTGTCAGCCCTCGGCAGGTTATAGTCCAGCACATAATACTGCATCGGCACTATATTGCCCTTCTCTGTCGTGTAATTACGACTGACTACCTTATAGTTTCCAACATTAAATAGAATGCAGTAATTACTGATGGTATAATTGGTTTTCCAGTGAAAAGTGGACTTTTTACCCTTTACCGAAGTCTTCACCAGCAAACCCGGCCCTGCAACCACCAATCCCTTCGGAACAGTGATCATAAGGTCAGCACCCTCATCAGGTTCATCACTTGGGTGATCCTTGCAGGGGAAAAATATCTGGGCGCCGTCCGACTGGCATGACATGGCAATCCACGGCCTGCCCAGGCTGTCTTTTGCCCATTGAATGCCGCCATCCCAGGGAGGATTTTTTGCAATCAAAGGCTGACCACCATAATCAATCCTGACTACCATTTTCCCGGAAGGGAATGAAGGGTCTCCCGGGATTCGGGCCAGGTTGTTTTCATGCGTAAAGGTTTTCTGCTTGCCATTTACCATGACCCGTGAAATCGTAAACCGGTTATCCAGGTCGAATAACAGGAGGTTCGATGATGATGACAGGTTGAGGGATATCTCGGTGAACCCTTTGTACGACTGAGTTTCTGGCGTAACCTCAAGGGATAAGGTATAATGCCGGATATCCATAACCGCCTGTTCAGGCTTAAGATGTCCGCCGGATACAGATTTCTGGCTAAATGCCTGTAAAGAAATAATCAATACTGACAAAAAAAACAATGGTTTTACACATGGGAATAAATTTCCTGCAAAGCGAATTTAATGCTTATATAAAGAACGATATTTGTAGATATATTTTAAATCAAATTCACCTGTTTATGAAACCGCTCTATCCAACATTTTTACTAATTGCTTCTGTCATGTTGTTCTCCTGTGTAAGTTCAAAAAAATTCGACAGCCTGAACAAGAAATACGATGAACTCAATACCTCCTATACCGGCGTTCAGGGTGATCTCCGGACATGTCGTGATGAAAAATCCGAGCTGGAAAGAAAAAGGGCCGCCAGTGAGACCGAAATAGAAAACCTGAAGAAGCAAAATGAGTACCTGAAAGAAAATAATAACCAGGCATTAAAACAACTGGAGAGCATGTCTGTAATTACTTCTACCCAGGCAGAAAGTATCAAGAAATCAATGGAAAATATCGGGATGAAAGACATGTACATCCAGGACCTTCAGACCCAGATGGCCCGGAAGGATTCCCTGAATATGGCCCTGGTCATGAACCTAAAGGGTGCCATTGGCAATATGGACGACAAGGATATCAATATAAAAGTTGACAAGGGTGTTGTGTTTATCGACATATCAGATAAACTGCTATTCAAATCAGGCAGTTATGATATCACAGATCGTGCGAGTGAAGTACTGGGTAAAGTTGCTCTCGTATTGAAAAACCAGCCGGATATTGAATTCATGGTAGAAGGCCATACAGACAACGTCCCTTATGCAAAAGGCGTATTGCTCGACAACTGGGATCTTTCTGCTAAAAGGGCTGCTTCAGTGGTAAGGGTGCTTCAGAAAAAATATGGCCTTGACCCCGCCAAAATGTCTGCTGCCGGACGTTCAGAATATCACCCTATAGCATCCAACGATAGCGTTGAAGGGAAAGCTGCCAACCGTCGTACACGTATCGTAATTCTGCCGCAACTTGACCAGTTCTTCAAACTGCTGGAACCGAAAAAAGGATAAGGGACAATTTGCAGATGTGCAGATGTGAAAGTGTGCAAATGAATACAGGCCAGAAATAAGTGAGATAAATTCTACTTATTTCTGGTTTTTTATTGCCCTCCCCTGGAGGCCATCCGCAAACTGTCAACAGTCAACCGTCAACCGTCAACTGTCGCCTGACCTGAATCATTTCTCTCCTTCTACTATCTGCCTAATTTACAGCCTCAGAAAATCGGCATTTTTATGCATCCAAAGGATGGACAAGGGCATAGAACATATTCACGGTACTGGCTATACGCTGCGGGTTTTACACTGATCAAATTATTCCTCCACCTATTCACCAATACCAACTATGAATTGCATCGCGATGAAATGCTGTATTTCAGTATGGCTGATCATCCTGCATTTGGGTATGCGACGGTTCCACCCATGATTGGCTTTATGGCACTCATTGTGAAAAATGTTTTTGGGTATTCTGTTTTTGGTCTGCGACTTTTTCCGGCACTGGCAGGGGCCTTGTCAATACTGCTGATGGCCAAAATCATTCGGGACCTGAATGGTGGTTTAACTGCCCTTGTCATTGCTTCTGTTTCATTTATTCTTTCCCCCGGGTTTTTACTTTTTAATACTTTATTTACGCCCAATGTTTTTGAACAGTTATTATGGCTGATCATTATCTGTCTGATTTTCCGGATGGTTAAAACCGGAAATATCAATAATTGGATTTGGATTGGCATATGTTCAGGACTATCATTTTTAACCAAGTATTCGGTCATTTTTCTGATCACCGGTTTTATCATGGCACTGGTATTTAGCCCGCATAGAAAATTAATAAACTACAAATTCTTTCTTGCCATAATTATTGCATTATTCATATTTCTTCCCAATATATACTGGCAATACCAACACAACTGGCCGGTGATCAAACATATGCAGGAATTAAAGAGTACACAATTGGTAAATACCCGTTACGCTTATTTTGCTGAAGATATCTTCAGCCTTACCATGGCATCTTTCTTCATTATCATTTTCGGAATATTTTCAATGCTGTTTTATACCACGGAAAAAAAATATCAATTTATTGGCATTGCCTGCCTGATAACCACCATGATGTTTTTGATTTCAAATGGTAAAGGATACTATATACTCGGACTGCTTCCATTTCTTATGGCTTATGGCTCATATGCTTTGGAAAAATACTTCATCGGCGGCAGGCGGATGTTATCTTTTGTGATTGTTGGACTGATCGTACTGGTTTCCTTACCATCACTTCCATACAGCCTGCCCCTCTGGTCATTTGAAAAGCTGGATCGCTATTCTGAAAAAACAAAACAACACATCATTTACCCATTTTCCAGGTGGGAAGATGGCAGGAAACACGCTCACTCCCAGGTATTTTCCGACATGACCGGATGGAATCAGTTGGCTCATGTGGTTGTCAAAGCTTACCACCAGTTATCGATCGATGATCAAAAATCCTGCATGATATATGTAGAAAGAAATTATGGCGATGCCGGAGCCCTGAAATTTTACGGGAAGCCTTTAGGCCTGCCCGCGCCGGTCACTTTTCATGAAAGCTTTGTTTTCTGGGCTCCTGAAAAAGCACCAGAGGGACCAATGCTATACGTTAATGTGAACGCCAACAGCCTTACCGAAGTATTTAAAAATATCCGTGAAGTTGGTGTGGTAAATGATCCGTACTTCCGGGAAAACGGGGTGAAGGTTTTCTTATGTACGGAACCGAAAGTTGACTTCCAAAAAGCCTACAACGAAAAAGCCCTTTCCGAAAAAGGGGCCTTCGAGCGAAAGTAATTCGTAAATGAATATTAGCGGAATAAAGGCCTTAAAACGCTAGAAATTTGAAATAAATCTGACCTGAATTATCTCATTTCCATTTGCACATCTGCACATTTGCAAATTTCCACATTATACCCTGTATGCTACTGCATTTATATTCATTCCCGCTCCTACGGAAGCAAAGAGGATTACATCACCGGGATATAATTCATGGCCCTGCTGTTTACCCCTGAGTACGAGATCAAGTAATGTAGGGATGGTAGCGACTGAACTATTGCCCAGCCAATGTATGCTCATGGGCATAATATTATCCGGAGTGGCAACGCCATATAAATCGAAACATGGCTTTAATAATCGCCTCATCCATTTTTTCATTGGCCTGGTGGATAAAGACTTTTTTTAATTCATTGATATCAACGCCGCTTTTATCAAGGCAGTCTTTCATCGCCTGGGGCACATGCTTTACAGCATATTCATAGACCTTCCTTCCTTTCATTTTAATATACTTCACCCTGGGATCGCTTCCTGGATAATTTGACTTACCCATATTAATATAATATGCCTCATCCAGGCAATGAGATTGTACACTGCTCGCCTAAAATACCAGATCCCTTTTCGCCTGTTTCTCGGTACTCAATAACCGAAGCTCCTGCACCGTCAGAAAAAATCATGCTGTCACGGTCATAATGGTCAATCACCCTCGACAATGTTTCTGAACCTATCACCAGGGCCTTACCTGCAATACCTGCCTTAAAAAAAGCATCAGCCTGGATCACGCCCTGTAGCCATCCCGGGCAACCGAACAACACATCATAAGGTATACAATTGGGATTTTTAATGCCCAGTTCGTGTTTCACCCTGCTGGCTAATGAAGGAACGGCATCAGTCTGTATGGAATGCTTCATCACATCCCCGAAATTATGTGCCATGATTAACTGGTCAATTGTTTCAGGATCCACACCACTCATTGCAATGGCTTCACGTGCAGCAATTGCTGCCATCCCGGAGGCGGTGATATCTGACGGCGCATACCTTCGTTCTTCAATACCGGTAATCGCCCTGAATTTTTCCACTACTTCCAATGGAGCGGTATCTATCCGGTGATGTGTTTCATTATAGAAGCTGTTAATAGTGAAATCCCTGTTTAATTTGACCTCATCCGGGATATAGGAACCCGTACCCGTTATGACTGTTCTTTTCATTCTGTTGATTCTCGCTTTAAGGTGCAAAATTATTCAATAAATACCTTCACTGTCGACTATCCGTACCAAATTTATGGCAGTTCCATGCATTTTGATTGATTATCATGTTGCAATACATTAAAGCCCGCTGTTTCTATTTTGCATGCCGGCCTGCTGCAAAACCCTTCAGGGCATTACCCAAAAAGTGATCATGGAAACCTGGTACAAGGCGTAAAATATAATGGATCATTTCAGGTTGAAGTTTGAACTGAGGAAGGTGTGATAAATCTTTAACGTGTCTCAATCTCCTCAAATTCGCCCGTTTTTTTATTCTTGCGGACATTATCCCAGTTGAAGCATTTGCCGTTCATGGCTACATACACTCCGGGTGAAAGTGACTGGACAAAGGCCATGGCACTGCCCAGGTTGAATAGCCCGTCGGAGCTGCCGAATTTATAGGGAATCATGGCTCCTGTTAATACAATGGTTTTGCCACTAACCCTTGATGAAAGAAACCTGGCGGTCTCTGCCATGGTATCCGTACCATGGGTGATGATGATTTTCTGTTCGCCCGACTTATTACAGTGATCAGCAATGAGGACCCTGTCCTGCTCGGTCATATCCAGGCTGTCGATCATCATCAGCGTCCGGATATCAACCTTTACACGGCAACGGCCCAGTTTGAGCATTTCAGACAGATGGGTGTCCTTGAAGAACAATTCACCGGTAAGTTCATTGTACTCCTTGTCGAAAGTGCCTCCTGTTATCAATATCCGGATACCCATATGAAATTAAGATTCCGCCTGTTCCGCAAATGAGAGAGATTAACCTGGCCTCACCCCTTTTCGGATAGCGGTAAGGGTGACACAGGCAAATCGAATTCCTGGTTAAAAATACTTTTAATTCGGAATCCCCGGTACAGAATCCGAATATTTATGGATTGATCTTGGCGAAAATGATTCCTGCAATGAAAGCCTGCAATATTCCATAGAGCAGCCAGGTAACTACCATCTGCCATGAAATATCAATGGCACTGAAGGTCAGCCAAAGTACCGGCAGCAGGGCAACGATACCGTATACCAGTGCCACTTCAAGAGCTCGCCATATAGCGTTTCCGGTAAACAGTCCTTTATACCTTTCCCAGAACCATTTCAGTGCAAAGCTCAATACAAACGGGTGCGCATAGAACATCCAGTCTGTACCGGCATTTGACCAGCGAAATACCGGGCTGAAATATTCCTCGGCAAGTTGCGGAAAGACCGCAATGAGAAAATATAACAGTGCCAGGCTAACCAGTAAGAGTACAACACCGGCTGTCAGACTCGCAGTAACTGTTTTTTTCATGTTTGAAGATTATATGTTTTAAAATCTGTTTTCTTACTTAAGTAATCCTCCTGAAATGAAGGTGAAAATTGACCTTTATGTCTTCATTGATCTGGATCAGTCCCATCAGTTTCCTTGGAGGAGTCAATTTAAAATCCGAAAACTGCATGATTTTACTTCCGACCAATTGCAATTGTGCATTTCCATATTGCTGAACGGCATAGCTGATATCCATTCTTTTAGTCTGTCCGGCTATTTCAATTTCCACCACACCTTTCACATTTCCGCCCACCGCCATTTCATCAAGCGAAATAAACCTCACTTTTAACCAGGGGTTCTTCTCAGATTTCAGGATCTTCCTGAAATCAGCAGTAATATACTTGTGATGGCAATCGAACTTGCTGATATCAATATTCAGGACGCTATTCACGAACATCAGTTTCTTTGTCTTCTCATCCTTTGAATACACCAGGGTATCCTGGTTCAGGTATTCCCTGAGGTCACAGGTAAATGCATTGATATTTGAGCTTCCTTCGATGTTCATTGAACTGTTTTTTTCAATGATCCAGCCACTTGTAGCTTTCTGGTCAGCCGGAAGGGTGAAAGAAACCAAAGAAACTGTCAGTATGAGGATTAAGTAACGCATTTGCCTGTTATTGAAACTAAGCCAGGCTGGGTTGCCAACCTGGCTTGTACAAATTAAACTGAAACAAAAACTAGAATCCTACAACGGCTTCAATTACATAACCGCTGAATTTTCCTTTACCATACTGGCTTGCATAACTACTGTTAGGAGCTACATTGGTAGGATAATCGTTATAATTCTGTATTACATATTCACCTTTCAGCATTACGTTTTTGGTCAGGAACCAACCAGCTGAAATTGAAGTCCTGTCAACAGTGACATCAAAATTTTTGGGTGCAGTTGTTGCTGCGAGACCGTTCAATCTCTGTGTGGCATCTACTGTATTGTAACGAACACCAATCCACACATTTTCTTTTCCATGAATACTTGCCCTATATATAAGTTCACCGGCAATCTGTGTAAAATCACGGTCTTCTAATTCAACACTTGAGCGTCCCTGCCCGGTTTCATAAGTTCCGAAGAATTCAAGTCCGGCATACTTCGCAAAACCATTAAATTGAAAACCCTGGGTTCTGTCGCTATAACCTGGGTTCACCCGGCCTGACCATGCCTGTGCGGTAGAGAGTGCTTCCATTTTTTTCCTGTACCAGGAAATAGTTGGAACCTGTACGGTCACCCCAGAAAAGGGTATTGTTAGCAGAACTGTTGTCTGTATAATATGATACCGGCTACCCTTATCCTTAATTTTTCTGTCAGGTTCTTATCATAACCGCCTTTCAGGTAAACTGCAGGTGATTTTTTGGCATTTGCATCAGTTGCACTTGGTGCACCTTCCTTAACATCACCCTTGATTTCACCATTTGTAACGCCAATCATTCCGAAAAGACCTTTGTACTGGGCATATACTTCACCACCAATCTCTGTGGTAAAAGCATCAATGATATAGTTCTCCATAAAAGGATTGTATAAAGTCTGGCCACCATCTGACCTGCGGAAGTGCTGATCGCCATAGTTGATTTCCATATGGCCCACTTTAATGGTTATGACATCCATCAGGTTATCCCAGAACTGACCTTTAAACGGTAGTTTGTCAAACTGGATATAGCCACCTTTTACCCAGGCCTCATTATGGTGCCTGGCAGAAAGGTATGTTACCAGGTTCAGGCGGATACCATCAGCCAGCTGTACGTCCATGTTAAGGTTAGCCTGTGCGGTATTGAATCCGGCACCCAAAGGGTATAGCAGGTTAGCGGAATCAGCTTTGCTTACAGCTCCCATGGAAACATAGTTTTCATGTTTGAGGGACTGGAACTGCTGTGTAAAACCAGCGCCGAAGCGTACACGAAGACCATTAAAGGTTACATTATTCTTTGGTGTTTCAAATACATTGACACCTCTCTGGTCATAATACCTGAAGTTCTGGATGCTGTCATAGTAGCTCAGGTATTCTTTTATCATATTCTTTGTAACAGCAGGATCTGCTGTGGCAGGTGCTGTAGTTTCCTGCGCATTCATCATCAGTGGCACTGCGAAAAGAATTGCTACTGCGAGCAGGATTCCTTTCAGTTGTAATTTGTAGTTCATATTCTGTGTTTTTAAAATAGTAATTAATGTCTGAGTTTATGTATTGCTTGTCTTTTACTGTGGTTTCATTGTCAGGGTATAATTAATTGTAACATTCGCGCTTGTCTTAATGGCGCCAAGCATGATGCTGATTGCCTTCACATTATAATCAGTGGTTACCAGCGGGTGTGAGCCACTAATGGAAATTGATTTATCCGCGTTCATTTTACCGGTAGCCACCAGGGTTATATCTTTTGTTCCGCTGCTGATGCTCAATTTGCCCGGAGCCGTAATGGTATAATTTCCTCCACCGTTTGATTTTACGGTGGCAGATGAACCGCTGAATTTTATATTGGGATATTTATCTGCTGCCATGGCTTTGTAGGCATTGTTGTCCATGGTAGTTCCCTTCGTGCTTTTCAGGTTGGTAACGGTCATGGTGAAAGCCAGGTTGCTGATGCCTGTAAGATTGCCTGAGGGGTCAATCTCTAATGTGCCGGTGCACGTACCGTAGTTGGAAGTCATGGTCCAGTCGTGTATGTTGGAAGTCCCGGCTACCACTATTTTGGCAGCGCCATTGGTTGTGTAAGACTGTGCATGGAGCAGCACCGGTGCCGTAATGGCTAAAATCAAGATCAGTAAATGCATGCCCTGCTTTCTCATTTGATTCATTAATGTGTTCATGATTGCTGCTGTGTTTGAGATAACAAAACTATAACAGGTTACCGCGGCAGGGAATGACCTAAGAAAGGATGAAGGCTGATCTTAAAAAGGGATAAAAGTGACAAATATCACACAGGCTGAAGCAATATTTACGATTTTCCTGACCAAAACACACATTAAAACACGAAGCCCAATGAATTGGGCTTCGTGTTTTAATGTGATAGTGCGATAATGTGCTAATGTGAATATTATACCCTTGACAGTTTCCTGTTTTTAATCGTTTTTAATCCTTTAATTCCGTTGGCACTGATTTTTATGCCCTTGGGTTTTCCGGCAGCGGACTTTGCCCTTTTTTCTTCAACGGCAGCCTGTGCTGCAGCCAGGCGGGCAATAGGTACGCGGAAAGGAGAACAGCTCACATAATTCATGCCCAAACGATGGAAGAATTTCACACTCTCAGGATCCCCGCCGTGTTCACCGCAGATACCCACTTTCAGTCCCGGCTTGGTAGCCCGTCCCCTTTCAGTACCCATTTTCACCAGTTCCCCGACACCATCCTGGTCGATGGTCTGGAATGGATCATCCTTGAGGATCTTCATATCCAGGTAATTGGGCAGGAATCCGCCAATATCATCCCGGCTGAAACCAAAACTCATCTGGGTGAGGTCATTGGTGCCGAAACTGAAGAAATCAGCTACTTCGGCCATCCTGTTCGCTTTCAATGCAGCCCTTGGAATCTCGATCATCGTACCAAAATGGTATGGGATTTTCTTCACTTTATAGGCAGTACAAACTTCCTTATACACCTTGTCTGCCAGTGCTTTCTGGTGTATCAGTTCATTCACCGTACAGGTTACAGGAATCATGATTTCAGGGAAGGCCTTCATGCCTGATTTGGTTAATTCAACCGCTGCCTCAAGAATTGCCCTGATCTGCATTTCGGTGATTTCCGGATAACTAACCCCGAGGCGGACACCGCGGTGACCCAGCATCGGGTTATTCTCGTGCAGTGCAAGGACCCGCCTTTTTAAAACACTCATGCTGATACCCAACACCTTGCTCAGTTCATGTAGTTTGGCACTGTCATGCGGAACAAATTCATGCAGCGGAGGATCGAGCAGCCTGATGGTAACAGGATGGCCCTTCATCACCTTCATTGTGTCCTTAATGTCTTTCTTTACATATACATAAAGCTCCTGCAGGGCTTTGCGCCTTTCGGGCTCAGTTTTACTGACAATCATTTTACGCAGTAGGAACAGCGGCTCATCAGACCCTTCGCCATAGAACATGTGTTCTGTGCGGAAAAGGCCGATTCCCTCAGCACCAAACGCCATGGCCTGCGCTGCGTCTTTAGCCGTATCTGCATTGGTGCGTACCCCGATGGTCTTGGTTTTATCCACCAGTTTCATCAGGTCCTTGTAACTCTGGTTTTTATTCAGGTCTATTTCCACCATGGCAATACTTCCTTCATACACCAGGCCCTTGGTTCCGTTAAGGCTTACCCAGTCTCCCTCATGGATCACTTCTCCGCCTTTGCCCTTAAATGTTTTTGTTTCATGATGGATCTCAATATCACCACATCCTACGATGCAGCATTTACCCCATCCGCGGGCAACCAGCGCAGCATGTGATGTCATGCCTCCTTTGGTGGTCAGGATGGCTTGTGACTTATGCATACCGTCAACATCTTCGGGTGATGTTTCTTCCCTTACCAATATTACTTTCTCACCTCGTTTTGCCCATTCCACTGCATCAGCAGAACTGAATACCACGCGGCCTTTGGCGCCACCCGGACCGGCAGGCAGACCTTTGGCAATCGGCTTGGTGAGCAATTCAACTTTCGGATCCAGCATCGGCAGAAGTAGTTCCACCAGTTGATTTGGTCCCACACGCATAATGGCGGTATCAATATCGATCTGTTTTTCCTTATACATTTCTGTGGCCATACGAACGGCTGCTATACCATTTCTTTTACCCACACGGCATTGCAACATATAAAGGGTGCCTTTTTCTATCGTGAATTCAATATCCTGCATGTCCTTATAGTGCTTCTCCAGTTTACGCTGGTAACCATCAAGTTCCTTATACAGTCCGGGCATGATCTCTTCCAGTGAAGGAAGGTGCTCGCTCTGTGAATTCTTCGAGTATTCGTTGACGGGAGCTGGCGTTCTTGTACCGGCCACTACGTCTTCACCCTGTGCATTCACCAGGTATTCACCATAGAATTTATTCTCTCCTGTTCCGGGGTTGCGGGTAAATGCAACACCTGTTGCACTGTCGTTACCCATATTTCCGAATACCATGGCCTGCACATTCACGGCAGTTCCCCATTCATCAGGGATCCTTTCAATCCGGCGGTATTCCACTGCCCTTCTTCCGTTCCAGCTGGAGAATACGGCGCTGACCGCGCCCATCAGTTGCTCCATGGGATCATCGGGGAATGGCTTGCCCAGGTTTTTCAATACGGTGGCTTTATAGTCCTTTACCAGGGCCTTTAGTTCATCCACCGTAAGTTCTGTATCTGAAGTATATCCTTTTTTGGATTTGATATGTTCAAGTTTTTCGTCCAGCACCTTGCGGACACCTTTTCCCTTTGGTTCAATACCGGCGGCTTTTTCCATCACCACATCGGCATACATCATGATCAGCCTGCGATAGGCATCATAAGCAAAACGCTCATCGCCCGATTGCGCGACAAGTCCCTTTAAAGTGTCCATATTCAGTCCCACATTCAATACAGTTTCCATCATCCCCGGCATTGATTTACGGGCACCGGAACGAACGGAAAGCAACAGGGGATCCTTCACATCCCCGAATTTTTTACCCATGATTTTTTCTACCTGGCGTAAGGCCTGGTCTACCTGTACTTTCATCACTTTGGGATAGGTCTTTTTATTGTCGTAGTAGTAGGTACAAACCTCCGTGGTTATTGTAAACCCCGGCGGGACGGGTAACCTGAGGTTCGGATGCCCTGCCATTTCTGCCAGGTTTGCGCCCTTACCACCCAGTAAATTCTTCATTGATTCGTTTCCGTCTGCCTTTCCCCCGCCAAATGAATAGACATATTTCGGGGCCTTAGATGCTGTTGCCATGTGAGTATATTTTGAGATACAGAGGTAGGCACTATGCGGCAATTGTAAAATGGGCAGGGGTCAGTAGAAAATGTGATTTTCATCAGTTTTCCCGCATAGCTGATTGCGGATTACGGATTGACGAATTACGGATTGCGAATTGAGGATTTAATAAAGCTTAAATACTGCTGCTATTTTTCTCCATTGTTCTCACAATCCGTCAATTCGCAATCCGCAATCCGTCAATCTTATTTCCGCCATTTATCATAAATGGCAGAAATATCCACGCCCGTGGCGGAAATAAGTAGTCCGGGAAACTCTTCCATCGTAAATGGCCGCTGGTTCTTTTTGCTCCACTCATACAAATACCGGAGTACGTCTTTCATGGATTTCTTTCCCCCGGTCTGCCTGATGATCAATGCATTCATCTCCTGCGCCATCATTGCACCACGGGAAAATGTTGCCTGCCCCAGCCGGAAATCTTCACCATACTGGGTGGATGCAATGGCAGATAATGTAAATAATGGCAGTGCCGCTATCTCAGGATCGGCATAAAGGGTATTGTCCTCCAGTCTTTTGAGTATGGCAGGTGATTTCAGCGTATCTGCGCAGAGGAACCAGATAAATCCCTCATTGAACCAGATATTGGAAATCACTGGAGCAAAGAGCATTACAAATGGCCGGTAATTATCCCCGTAACACCTTAACGGAAGATATGAATGGCCCATATGGTGCAATATCCCGAACATCCTCCGGAAACGTGTTGTGGAATCAACCGGTGCAGTTAACATGTCGGCCGACTTTCCCGTAAACGTGGCACTGTTCATATGCTCCATCGCCAGTGTTGTTCCCGCCGAATCAAGCAAATGCAGGTACTGCCTTACAATGGTATAATGACTAAAAGGTATGTCACCGAAATAGTCTTTCAGGATCTTCATGCTTTCAACACCCCACCAGCCCACATCCTCCAGGTATTCCTTCCCCTCATCTGCATATGAACTTACATAGAGCGGAACAGGTCCATTGAATTTCCTGACCTGGAATGCAGGTCCCATCATGGTCTGGCCATCGGCTAACTGGTAATAATTGCTGCAGTTCACCGTTTCACTATTCCGTTCCGGTAATTCTTTCGGCGCAATGGTGGAATACACCGGCCATCCGCTAATAGTGGAAAAATGGCAGGTGATCTTTTCCTTCTCCATGCCCTCAATCCATCCGAAAACAGAATAATTGAGAATTCCAATATAACCTGGCCGTATAACCGAAGCATCCGATCCGAGGTCATCCTGCATCATCCTGATATCCACATCATATTCCAGTCCCGTATAAGAATATTCTTTTATCAGCATACCACCTGGGAGCATTATCCGCACTTTTACTCATCCTGTAACGACGGCCCTGCCCGTCGGTTGCCTGGATATTCGCGACATACCTGTCATAAGGAAGTATGGAATAAGCGCCGGGAACCGACCTTGGCATGCAGAACACCAGGTCTTTTGTAATCATCCTTTCAAAAGATATTTTCACATGAACCATTCCGGAAGATGTATCCGTGTATGATAATTCATACTTCAACTGGGCAAGGATGTACCGGTTAATGAAATAAGAAAACAGTTATGCCCAACATACTAACACTAAAGAATACACGCATATAAGTGGTATTTTGTATGAAGCCCCTCCCTTTATCCAACCAGTTCCGGTATGATCAACAAGGTTTTTTGCCATTATCATTTACAGAAAATATTATTCTTCTCCCTTAGGGTCAGTATGCGCATGACTGCTCATTTGTTCATCACTGTTCAAATAAAAACTCAGCGCACCGGAAGGACATTTCTTCACCTGCTCAATGATCCTTTCGGTAGGTGCCGCTTCAGGATCGATCCATGGTTTTCGCATGGGATTAAATACGCTGATCAGTCCTTCAGTCCCCTTCCAGCAGATAGCGGAATGCCGGCATAACGAAGGTTTCCAGACGATGGTCACCTCACCGTTTGAATATTTCATGGTAATATCCTTCATGATAGTATTGTATGTATTGATTCACAGCAAAAGCGCCATAACCTGCTCATCTATAAAGCGGTCTTCAGATTTCAGGTAAGTATATTTTTTCAGGGTTCCTTCATTCCTGAAACCGGCTTTTTCATATGTCCTGATCGCCTGGGCATTGATACTGGCCACGGTAAGTTCTATCCTGGCATATCCCAGTGTCTTTACCATGCCAACCACTTCATTCAACATCGCTGAACCAAATCCCCTGCCCCAGTGGTCAGGATGAATGCCGATACCTCCCAGGTAAATGATATGGCTGTTCCGGTATTTCTGGGGAACGAGTTTGAACATGCCGATCATGTCGGCACCCGAATGATAAACAAAAAGGCATTTCTTTGCCACCAGTTCTTCAAAAATTGGCCGAAATTCATTTTCATCCATCATTTCATACAAAAGCCATGGGTTGATGACCGGGTGCATATACAAGCCATATATGAAATCAAAATCTGAAACCTCCGCTAATCTGTGCATTGTTATATTTTCGTATATTAAAAGTATTCAATCTAACCTTCATGTATAGAATTACTCTTTTCATAGCTTTTATCTTTTCCGGCACCTCCCTTTTTGCACAGGCAGATATAATCCTCCATAATGGTAAAATATTTACTGCGGATACCACAAAACCCTGGGCCGAAGCCGTTGCCATCCAGGGAAAGGTGATTGTTGCCGTGGGCAAATCAGAAGATATCATGAAATGGAAAGCAGACAGCACCAAAATGATCGACCTTAAAGGCAAAACCGTTTTGCCGGGTTTCAATGATGCCCATTGCCATATCGGTCCTGAAAAAGGTGCCCGAACGATTATGTTTGCCCCCGATATGGTTTCCCCCACGCCATGGCCAATGGTGAAAGACAGTATCGCCGCAAGTGTAAAGGTCCTTCCCAAAGGTTCATGGATCTTCGCCGTGGTGAATCCCGATTTGTTTGAAGACCTTTCCATTCGCCGTAAAAGGATCGACAGCATCGCCCCCAACCATCCCGTTATCCTTCGGGGTAATACCGGTCATGGCGCCATCATGAATTCCCGGGCGATGCAACTGTTAGGGATAAACGAAAACACCAGGACTGCGGGAGGGGAATATGAAAAGGATTATGACGGAAAGCTTACAGGCTTCTGTTCCGAATATGCCGGGTATAATGTTGAACAAAGGATCAATAAGTCGCTGACATTTGAATCGATCATATCTGAGCTCGACAAAACATATGCCGGGCTGGCTGCACTCGGAATTACCAGTGTGCAGAATATGACCACTTCCCTTGTAGCTGATGATCACCTGTCTGTATATATGAGACATGCATACCCCATCAGGGTGCGGCTGGTGCCATTTCTTATGTCCAATGAAAATGGACTGATATATGATGAATGGATTCCCATGCTGGACCTGCTCTACAGGAACAATGCGATCAGGGGACTAAAGATAGTACTTGATGGCACGCCTGTTGAACGGCTTGCCGCTGTCAGAAAACCATATGCAGATAAACCCGGTTACCTGGGCAGGATTAATTTCAATAAGGCTGAACTGAAAAAATTTCTTCAGACGGGAATTGATTACAAACAACAATGCATGGTTCACGCCGTGGGCGACAGCGCCATTCAATTCCTTTTCAATACAATGCTGGAAATGCAGCCTGCTGCATTCTGGAAAAAAAGAAGGCTCAGGATTGAACATGGTGACCTGCTTTCGCCCGACCAGTATGCCACCGCAAAAGCGCTGGGCGTAATCCTGGTGATTAACCCGCTGCACTTCGGGATTCCTCCCATTGCAAATGCAAGGTATGCAGGGGATAGAATGAAATACCTCCAGGCCACCAGATCCATCCTGCAATATGGTATTCCCGGTGGCTATCGGGTCCGATGGTCCGCCAGACCCATATCTCAACATAATGCTGTCATTAATGAACCCGGATAATCCTGCTGAAGCACTAAGTATTGAACAAACCATCATGGCCTATACCATGGGTTCGGCATATGCTGAATTTATGGAAAACAGGAAAGGCAGTATCTCCAATGGAAAATTTGCGGATTTGGTGGTTGTGTCTGATGATATCTTCACCATGGCCCCGCCGGATATTATTAAGGCACGCACCATCATGACCATTATTGATGGAAAAATTGCCTTTGACCGGAAAGAATTGAATTAATATCGATGGATGAGCCAGCATGGAGAATTTGCCAACCAGCGCTAAAGTCTCCTGGACAGACTTATCTATATAAGTATAAGTTTTATCGTTGATTGGTATTGAAAAAAGGTACCCGCTTTTACGACCTCTGCAAAAACGCTTGATTTTTATACCAGATCGGGTATAAAATTGGGAGATAACTGGTAATTATACCAGATCGGGTATAAAATTTGACGATAACTGGAATTATACCAGATCGGGTATAAAAACGATACCTTTTTTTACTCTCTGAAAAAGCAGGTCCCGAATATCTTATTTCACCTCACCATAATTCTTAGATGAATCATCCAGCACCAGCACCCAATCCTGTCCATGACCCGCGGAGGGTGGTGTAAACTTTTTCTGGCCCTTATTATTCACCTGGTTCAATTTTTTTCACTTCACCATTCCTCGGATTATACCAAACTGCATTCAATGTTGTTCCGCTGATCCTGCCAAGGTTCACGGTAAATGGTTTGCCTGCAGCGGTATAAATAAATGCATAATCAATACCGCGGGTAGCCTGTACACGCTCAGCTGTGGCCAGATCATTTTCCACCACCAGTGATTGATCAGGCACACGATCAAGCATCGGGCGGGATTCGATGAGTCGCTTTAGAAACTTCATCTGGTTTGCTCCGGGAAGTTCCATGGCTTCCTGCCAGTACACACGGGGACCATTAACCGCTTCGCGGTAGGGAGAATAAAACTGCCAGATATCATGGCAACCATAAGTATGACCAAATGCACCTGCAAAAACATCCAGCCAGGCAAATTTTCTTACATCATAGGCATTGGAAAATCCCAGGTCATTGGCATTAAAACAAACGGGGTGATCTTCATAAATAGGCTCACCATCTATCACAGGTTTGGCAGGCGTCCGTTTATACGAAGCCTGGATTTTATCAAATACCCTCGTATCACGGCAATGCCCGTTCTGGAACATATTGAAATCAAGCCAGGCATCATCATAAAAATATTCACCGGCGCCAAGGTCATTGGGCTGGGGATGAAAACTCATCAGGGCATTTTCCTGTCCGCCGGTACCTGCAGTAATCCCTTCAGCCATCGCCCTCCAGATGGTCTTATGCATTTCATTCTGCGGATTGCGGTCGCCCCCGATGATCCAGATAATATTTTTTTTATCCTTATACCTGTTGCCCAGCCATTGCCCATATAATTTTGCATTCTCCGGGGTGAATATTTCCGGACCCTTGCCCCAGGTGGATTTGTAAATCTTATCGCCCCATGTAGGCAGGAAAGCAATGGTCAGCTGATATTCTGCAGCCTTGTCAATGATGTAATCCACATGTTTGAAATATGCTTCATTCGGTTGCGTAGGGTCATCAAACTTCAGTGGCAAATCTCCATAAGGATTGGGTACATGAAGTCCGTCGAACTCCGCCAGTGCCACTGCCTGTATAACTGTATAACCCTGCTCCGACCTGCGTTTCAGGTAATAACCGGCCTGTTCGCGATTAAGGCGGTGGAACAATTCCCATGCGGTGTCGCCCAACCAGAAAAAAGGACTGCCATCAGGCTTCACCAGGTACCTGTGGTTTGCACTTACTTTCAATTGCGCCCCTGCAGTTTGCAATAAAAAACAGGAAAGCACCAGGAGTATTATCCTTCGCATATATTGTTTATGTTAACCACAATGAAATAATGAATAATTTACGATGAATTGCGCTGATCAAATGATATCAAACATAAAAATGGACCGATCTTCCTTTCCATTGCACCGGGTAAAAATGTTGAGCCTGACCGCCTTCATATTCTTTAGCCAATGGACCATGGCACAGGAAATATTATCCCTGTCAGATCTATCTGCCTTCAGGCAACCAGCAGCCAACTGGAGCATTGCCGGTGATGTGCATTCCGACCTCTCACGAAATAATATCCTCACCACATCAAATGGCACAGGTATATTGGTTAACCAGCCATCTTCCAATGCAAATGGCCATCTCATCACTAAGTTAGAACATGGCGACCTTGACCTTGAACTGGATTTCATGATGGCAAAAGGGTCAAATTCGGGTATTTACCTGCAGGGAAGGTATGAACTGCAATTGTCTGACAGCTGGACTGTTTTACAGCCAAAGTCGGGCGATAACGGGGGCATCTATGAACGTTGGGATGAAGCCAGGCCGGAAGGCATGAAGGGTTATGAAGGAACACCACCCAGACAGAATGCAACCAGGGCACCGGGGTTATGGCAGCACATGAAAATATCTTTCCAGGCCCCGCGATTTGAAGGAGGAGAGAAAATCTCCAACGCCAAAATACTCAGTGTGGAATTAAATGGCGTACTGATCCAGGATAATCTCGAACTCACCGGTCCTACGAGGTCCCCCCTTCATAATGATGAATCAGCAATCGGGCCGTTGATGATCCAGGGCGACCATGGACCTGTAGCTTTCAGGAATATTAAAGTCAGTAATTATAACAGGGAAAAGCCTTCGGCGATCAATATAAACACTACAGTTTACCAGGGCAAATATGTACTGGTGCCCGACTTCACAAAACTTAAACCCCTGTCACAAAAACCAACTGCCCTGATATCTTCCAACATACCGGGATTGCCTGCCAATGAATTCCTTATCAGGTATACCGGAACATTGCAAATCAGGGAAACCGGCAATTATCATTTCAGGCTCAACACATTTGGCGGCGGTGGTCAGCTGAAAATTAATCAACAGGTAGTGATACCTTATACCAACTGGAATTCCGAAGGAAAAATACCACTGACTGCGGGCGACCATCCCATTGAGCTTGTCTATTCAAAATATGTGGACTGGGCAAAACCCGTGCTGGCATTGCAGGTGGAAGGACCGGGAATCCGTTCATTTACCATTACCGATACGGATGTTCCCGTGCTGGATGATACTGATCCCATACCCGTGAAAGCCACTGAAAATACGATCCTGCGTAGCTTTGTTGACCTCCCCCCGGCGTAAGGGTTACCCATGCCGAAAACACCATCCTGCGAAGCTTTGTTGACCTCCCCTCAGGCGTAAGGGTTACCCATGCAGTTAATGTTGGAAGCCCCGAAAAAATTCATTACACATACGATATGGATCATGGAATGATTGTACAGGCATGGAGAGGGGACTTCCTGGATGCAACGCCCATGTGGCACGACAGGGGCGACGGATCATCAAGGGCTGCCGGCTCGGTACTGAACCTGGGCAGAATGGAATACATGGCAAATAAAATGACCAGCGAACATGCATCCTGGCTTAAAGATACTGCCGGCGCGGCTTTCAGGCCCAAAGGATATATGCTGGATGAAAACTCCAGGCCCGTATTTACGTATAATATTTATGGCGCTAATGTGAAAGACGCGATTAAGGTCAGTGAAAATAACCAGGGATTGCAACGCGAAATAACCATTACCGGTTCACCAGATAAATTGTACCTGCGTGTTGCCGAGGGAAAATCCATTGAAGAAAAATCCACAGGAACTTACCTGATCAATGATAAATCTTATTACCTGGTGCTTGATGATACAGGCGGGGAAAAGCCAATATTCGCGACCTGCAGGGAAATAAGGAATTGATTGTACCTGTTAAATCAACAATCAGGTATACCATAATTTTTTAATTACTTACGGTAAAGACTATGCGAAATATATATATTGTCGTTTTTCCTGGTGAGCCTTTTTATTTTGCGATCCGCTGCGCAGGAGTCGGCCAAAGAAGAAGATTTTTTCAAGATCCATAAAGTGCGCTCTCCGGAAGGTAATATCCTGGAGGTGGGCGGTTTATGCACGCTTCCAAACGGTGACCTTGCCGTGACCACCAGGAGGGGCGATGTGTTCATCGTGGAAAACCCTGCCAGCGCTAAACCATATTTCAGGAAATTTGCTTCGGGGCTTCATGAAGTCCTGGGAGTGGAACACAAAAACGGTTCGCTATATGTAGTACAGCGCGGGGAACTGACAAGGCTTTTTGATGCCAACATGGATGGACGGGCGGATGTTTTTGAAACCATTTATTCATGGCCGGTTTCCGGGAATTACCATGAGTACAGCTTTGGCCCGAAACTGGCACCCGACGGATCATTCTTTGTGACGCTTAACCTGGGATTTCCGGATACATGGTGGCATCCTAAAAGTATGGTTCCCTGGAGGGGCTGGACCCTGCATATTTATGAAGACGGGAGGATGGAACCCTGGGCCGCAGGGATGAGGTCGCCCTGCGGTATCAGCATGATCGATGGTGAATTGTTTTACACAGATAACCAGGGCGACTGGGTTGCATCAGGAAGTATCATGCCCGTTAAAAAAGGCGGCTTTATGGGACACCCGGCCAGTCTCGTATGGACCGGATTGCCGAATTCTCCCTTACAGTTAAAACAGGATGCAATATTCAGTAAAGCCAGTCAGCGGATTGAATACGGTCCCGACAGCCAGCAGGTTAAACCTGAAAATATTGTCAATGAAAAATTCCTGACCCTCGCCGATATGAAAAAAAGCATTCCCGAATTACAGATGCCCGCGGTCTGGCTTCCACACGGAATACTGGGTATTTCCAATTCAGAAATCACAAAAATACCTATAGGACACTGGGGACCGTTCGAAGGACAATTACTGGTAGGTGACCAGGGCCAGAGCAAACTTTCACGCGTATTCATGGAAAAAGTAAACGGGGAACTGCAGGGATGCGCCTGGGATTTCAGGAGCGGTTTTCAATCAGGTATCGTCAGGATGGCATGGGCAAATGACGGATCACTTTTTGTTGGAGAGACTAACCGGGGATGGGGATCCGCAGGCGAAGCCAATGAAGGATTGCAGCGGCTGGTATGGAATAACCGCATTCCTTTTGAAATGAGAACGGTAAAGGCAATGCCGGATGGATTTGAAATTGAATTCACCAAACCTGTAGATAAAAAATATGCGGAAGACATCAGTTCCTATTCCATCGAAAGCTATATATACAAATACCAGGCAGTGTATGGGAGTCCGCCGGTAAACAACCGTAAATGTGCCATCAAAGGAGTGAAAGTATCTGCAGATGGGATGACGGTAAGGCTCATCGTGAACGATCTACGCAAAAACTACATTCATGTCATCACACTCGATGGCATCAGGGATAAGGAAAACTCTTTTTCGCTGGTGCACCCGACAGGATATTATACGCTTAACAATATTCCTGAAGGCGCAAAACTTTCTTTGAAAGAAGTCAGTACAAAAAATTCCGCAACATCCGTAAAAACTGCAGGTACCGCTGCGGGTAAGTCCGGCGCCGCCAATGCCACAGTAAAATCATCTTATACTTATACTGAAATAAAACCCCTGCTGGTTAAATATACCTGCGTTGCCTGCCATAATCCCGATAAAAAACAGGTTGGACCGGGATTCATCGATATTGCCAAAAGAAATTACACGCCGGATAAAATCATGCAGCTGATAAAAAATCCCCAGCCCCAGAACTGGCCCGAATATTCCACACCGATGGCCCCCATGCCGCAGGTGCCGGCTGCCGATGCAAGGAAAATTGCCATATGGATCAATTCACTGGATGACAGGAAGTAATACTTTACCATACCTGCCGGAAACCAGAGGTTTTTTTATTCTCACTGTAATAATTCCCCTGATATTCCTACTAATCTCAAAAACACCTTTTTCATGGTACAGGAACATCAGGATAACAGTAAGCTTTCAGCAGGTTTGTCTAAAAGCAAGGCAAGGGACTTATCGCCCGCATTCAACAGGATCATGTATGTACTTTTTATTGCCCTGGCCATCTATTATGTAGTAAGAAGTGAATGGATGACAGCCGCTTCCAACATGGGCATCGCACTGATATTTGATCCCTTCAACCAGGAAACAAAATGGCAGGCAAGGCCATTATATCAAAAGGTGTGGCTGATCGTGCACATTTCCATTGTGTTCATTTTTTTTGGATTATTCTTTGCAACAAAGCCCTGATAAAAGAATTATATTTTGATAAGATTATCCTTCATATTCTTAATCATAATCTTCTCATGCTCCAATCAAAGTGATAGCAATAATACAATTGTATCCGGCCCCGACAGTTTAACTGAGAACAATACAAAAGCACCGGGTGCAGATGAATTCCGGACAGCAGCCAATCAGGAGATCCTGATTCCAGGCTCAAGGCTAATGATGACAGACCTGGTAAAGGCCTGACTGAATACAAGTGGTTAAAACTGCTCGACAGCGCCCCCTGGAAGAAGAATTACAATTTCCAGATGTTCAGCCTTCGGGATACTCTCTGGACCTTTCATTCAGAAGGCAACTGGTTTTCAACAGATGGCCTCAGGTGGACAAAATCCTCATTACCCAATGCCATATATAACCTGGCCTTTCTCGACTATATCATTTTTAATAATGCCATATTGGGGCTTGGGCATTTTGAAGGGAATATTGAACAGTTCAGTTTCAGGCCCGAGATTTATTTTTCAACCAATATGAAACATTGGACAAGCCTGTCGAAAAAGAGCAATCTTCCCAACCGCTTTTTTTACCATCCGTTCGTATTTGACAATAAAATATGGATCATTGGGGGAGAAGATAAACACCACCATTATGCTGATATCTGGAATTCCTCCGATGGTATTACCTGGATCAGGCAAAAAGACAATGCAGACTTTGGAAAAAGAAGCGGGAGCCAGGTAGTAAACCTAAATGGAAAATTATTTCTTCTCGATAATGATGTATGGAGTTCCAAAGATGGACTCAACTGGGAAAAAGAAACCGATGAAATAGCAAAAGGCGAAAAAATATTCGGTTACTCGGCCCTTGTGTATGATGATAAAATATGGCTATTGGGCTGTAACCGAAACGGCCGGTTTTCCAGCCAGGTTTTGGTGAGTAAAGATGGTAAAGTATGGGAAGGACAGGAAGCCCCATGGTCGCCCCGCGGCGGCATTGCTTCAACAGTTTACCAGGGCAGGATATTCATGACCGGGGGGAAATACGGAGGAACACCTGATATGCCTGATTTCCGGTACAGCAATGATGTCTGGACAATGAGCAGGTAATTCAGAAAAACTGCCCCGGTTTATTGGCTTCCGCAATAAATCTACCGGCAAAGGCTATAATATCAAAATTGTTGTAAATGATTGTACCCTCAATAATGAAAATACTCATTTAACTTACTAAATACTCTCTTAGCCAATTCGTTATCTCCAACACCAATCTTTTTGACCAGCCTGGATTTATCCAGGCACTTGATCTGATCTAAAGCAATCTGGCCCTTTTTCCTTTTTAAAGTACAGGCTACCCTTGTAGGGTAATCACGGATGGTACTTGTCACCGGTGCTGCAATTACTGTATCCAGATAAAGATTGGATTCATCGGGTGAAAGGATAAAGCAAGGTCTTGTTTTCCTTATTTCATGGCCAATAACCGGATCAAGTTTCACCAGCCAGAATTCTCCCCTTTTTACTACCATGTCCATTCCTCGTTATCAAATTTACTTCCTGCATTTTCCCAGGTTTTTTCTTCTTTCGCCGGTTTGAAGGCCTTTTTAAACTGTTCGGCCCACCCGGCCCTGGCTTCCTTAACCGGAAGGATAATTAAACCATTCTCAGTCCGATGCAATTCTACCTCATCTTTAAAACCCATTTCCTCAATCAGTGCCTTTGGCAATCGTATACCCCTGGAATTTCCGATATCAATAACCTTAACTCTCATAGCCCTTAAAGTTATTACTTTGTAATAACTTCTCAAAATATGTCCCGGAATACCTGATTTTACTGGCTATCAATTCATTTTTGATTTAGGTACTAAAAATAATCATGATAGAATTTGACAAAATCAGTAAAAACCCATTTGAAGTGTTGTTTTTTCCTAACTTATGCGGATGAAAAAACTAGTGAGTACCATAGTAGCCTTTTTAATTTTACTTTTCCTGGCCAGCCAAAGTGTTTTTGCCGGGGACAGCCTCCGGATCATTAATGCGCGGATACTTGACGGGACAGGGAACAGCTGGTATTGGGGAGAGATCACCTGCAGCAATGGGAAGATCGTTTCCATTCGTAAAACGCCGGCCTGGAAAAACCAGGGCCAGCCCAATGCTCAACCCTCAACTAACCCCCAACCCTCAACTCTCAACCCTCAACCAACCACCCGTGTGATCGACGCCAGGGGTCTCATTGCATCTCCGGGCTTTATCGATGTCCATGCCCATATTGAAACCGGGGTCTTTGAAAGGCCCTCGGCTGACAACTATATCTATGATGGTGTGACCTCGGTGGTGACTGGTAATTGTGGTAACTCATTTGACGATGTCGGTGAATTTTTCCGGAAAATCGACAGCATGAAAACCTCCATCAATATTGCCACGCTGGTTGGACATAATACTGTTCGCCGACTGGGCATGGGCCTTGGCAACCGCCAGGCCACACCGGAGGAAATGAAGAAGATGGAGGCGTTGGTGGCAAAGGCCATGAAAGACGGCGCCGTGGGCATGTCGACCGGGCTCATTTACCTCCCCGGCATGTATTCCAACACTGAGGAAATAGTTAACCTGGCCAAAATTGTTGCCACTAACGGTGGTGTATATGCGACGCATATGCGGAATGAAGGGCTGAAGGTTACGGATGCGATTAATGAAGCGCTGACCATCGGAAGGGAAGCAAATATCCCTGTGGAAATATCACATTTCAAGGTATCCGGAAGGGCCAACTGGGGAAGATCAAATGAAACACTGGACCTGGTTCTGAAAGCCCGGCTGGAAGGATATGATGTAACCATCGATCAATATCCATATACGGCATCTTCCACAAACCTTGCGGTTACCGTACCCAACTGGGCTATGGATGGCGGACTGGATTCACTTCGGGTACGCATGAAAGATAAGTCCACCCGCGAACGCATCATTAAGGACATGGTACATGCCGGAGAAGAAGGCAGGAACAAGAATTACAGTTATGCGGTTGTTGCCAACTATCCTTCGGATACATCATTGAACGGGAAAAGCATTACCGAGATCAATAAACTGAAAGGGCGAAAATCAAAGTTTAAATATGAAGCGGAAACCATTCTTGATATGCTGGAAAAAGGAAATGCCCAGATGGTCTATCATAGCATGAATGAAGAAGATGTGAAATACTTCATGAAATATCCATTTAATATGCCTGCGGCAGATGGTGGTGTGAGCAACGGCAAAGGCATTCCCCATCCCCGGACCTACGGAACCAATGCCAGGGTATTGGGCAGGTATGTCAGGGAACTGAAAGTGATCTCACTGGAAGAAGCCATCAGGAGGATGACTTCCCTGCCGGCCCAAAAATTTAATCTCTCAGACCGCGGACTGCTTCGCGAAGGAATGGCTGCGGATATCCTGATTTTTGATGAAAACAAAGTGAGCGATGCCGCCACTTTTCAAAAGCCGCACCAGTTTTCGGCAGGAATCCCTTTTGTGATTGTCAATGGAGAGGTTGTCATCGACAATGGCAAACATACGGGCATTAAAAGCGGGCAATCATTGAGGAAATAGCAGCTATCCTCCTGTTAGAAATCCTGGCAAATCACCAGGTCAAATAACTAACGCACATCATTGTTTAGCCTGGGAAAGGGACCTAATTTTCGTGAAAATTAAGCATGAAAATGAGGCGTAAAGGTATCGCCCGTACCTTGATAACGGTTTGTATACTATTCTTCTCAGTGCTATCCATAAAAGGTTCATTTGCGCAAGACAGTATTTCCATCGCCAGGAACTATTATCGAAATAACCTAAACCGGATCATCAATCATATTGCGCCTTATCGTGATTCTTTACGCTGCAGGCTGTTTATGGATATGGACACCCTTCCGATATTTTTGAAAGCGCGTGTTCCATATAAAGAAATAAAAGAAGACATTTTTACTTACGATGGGGTCAATTACAGAATGCGTTTTTATGACCTGGATGGAGACAATATACCCGATGCGTGGGCTTTCTTTGCCCCTGGAAAAGAAACCACGCAGGAATTCGGGAATATGTACGACCTGAACCGGGATGGGAAAGTGGATTACATCCTTTATCACGGAGGACTGATGATCAGTCACGATAAACAATTCTATTACTATTTCTACCACCTGATAGATGAAGACTACGACGGCAGGATCGATACCTGGACCAATAGTGTGGCCATTCAGCCGGGGGATAAAGATCCTGATCCCCACTGGGTACTTTGGGTAAAATGTACCAACCAGGACGGGAAACCTGAAGCTGTGAATTACCTGAACCTGCCTGGTTGCATGTTCAGGCCGGTTGATAAGTCAGCCGATAAATGGATGTACAAAACTTTCTTTGGAGATAAGGAACTGGATGCGTCAAACCCTGATTTCTTCAGCTTCCACAACCTGCTCCTGGAAAAGCTGAAGAATTTTTAACCCTGCATTTTGAAAAACACAATATCCATCTTGTTTTTTATATTCATTTCGAACCTTTCTTTAACTATTGCCCAGGAAAAATTAATTGCAGGAAAAAACAATACAATAAGCGTCTCTTCTTTTACAATAACCTTCCCGGATAAATATCTACAGGGTAATACCAAATGGACCATCAGGAAAAAAAGTGATGAATCTGATATTATTGAACTGGCTGGCATCGATGAAACCGGCATTCCGATTTTAGCGTATACGATGAAAAAATATACCATGGAGTTTTTCATTGATGAAATACTGTCGGATTCCATCAGGCAACTTCCCAATGACACCATTGCCGCAAGTTTCTTCGATCGTCAGCTTGAAAAAAATGATTGAGCAAGATGCAAAGGATAAAAAAATGGCCATCAGGGATCACAGAACGGGATATGATACAATTAATGCAAAGTATTTCTACACGTTCACCTATGCGGTTCAGAACAAAAAAGAAAACTATGTTGTTTTAGGGCATTTATATATTTATTTTCCCGGGGATTCCAACAATAAAGAATTTTTTGTTGCCTATTTCTCCGAGCCCATGAATGCAACGGCGTACAAAAAAAGTTCCGTTGCGAAATGGCTTGATTGCTTCCGCGAAATACTCGGTACACTTGTAATAAACGAAAAGTCATCTCCTCAGCAGTAAGATGACTAACATATTCCTTTTTGAAAAGGCATTGTAATACGCCAGTCTCCGTCCCTAGTTTCACTTCACCCGGACCCTCAACCCACAACCCTCAACCCTCAACTCACACCCCAACTAAAAACTTCCAGCCGGTTTCCATCCGGATCCAGCGTTTCAAATTCATAATATCCATCGCCGGTTCTACGGGGGCCACGCAGAATGATGTAATCGTGCTCCACCAGATCCTGGGCCCTGGCTTCAACTTCCTGCATTGTAGATACACCAAAAGCAAGATGGATAATGCCCAGGTGCTGGGCATGTACCACATCATTCAGGTTATCGGGTATATCCGGCCTTTGCATGATCTCGAGACGGGCACCGGATTCAAATGCCAGGAAATAGCTTTCAAACTCCGTTGATTCATTCCTGTACTTATTGCCTGCCTTTCCGCCATAAAATTTTTCGTAATAATCCTTTAACCTTTCCAGGTCATTGGTCCATATTGCCACGTGCTCGAGTATCATAGCTTTTTTTCAAATTTATCAAATTCCCATTTTCACATCTGCACATTTTCATATCTGCACATTTACATCAGGCGCTCCGCCTGCTGCATGTGTCTTTCGTTATGCGCAATGATAAACCTGAACGTATCGCCCAGTTTCATTTTGATCCACCTGGAAATGGATATGGGAATTTTGATTTTATTCATGTCTTTCTGACCGGCCTTACGAAGCAGTTTTATAAGGGATTCCTGCTGATGTATAAATTTTGCTACAACGGCATGACCATCCAGACCTGATGGAGGTACATGTGCCTTAAATGCTTTCATCTTTCTTTGCCCGGTTTCAGGATCCATCATCCTGGTAAAATAATTCCCGAGCCAGGTACTGGTAAAACCGGATGATGGTCCGCCTTTAAAATCATCCATCCCTTTATCGATTCTGGGGAAATAGTAATCACCATAGGTATTCAGGTGTTCGAGACATTGCGCAATACTCCATCCTCCGCCTGGTGGCTGCTTATTTAATGCCTCCTGGCTCAGGTTCTGGTATACTTTAATCGCTTGCGCCAAATGCTTTTCTACCTGTGCTTCGAGATTGCTGATCAGTGCCTGGCTGTTAACTGGTTCCATATGCTTCCATTTACACACAAAGCTCAGTCATTTTGGAAATGCCTGACCTTGGTAAAAACCAAGATTTTCTGCCTTATCCCAGGCTATAAAAAAAGTGAGAAATGATCTCTTAATCCGTAATCCGCAATCCGTAATCCGCAATCCGTCCAATCCTTATATCCTGACCTTATTCATGAGCTTACTGAAATTGGTAGCATCGATGCCGAGATAATTAGCCAGGTATTTATGTGGTACCAGTTGAAGGATATGCGGGCTTCTTTTCAGCAATGAAGTAAATTTTTCTTCCGATGAAAAACATTGAATTTCCACCAGCCTTTCCAGCAGTCCCGAAAGTGTTCCGCTTAATCCCTTCCGGATCATGGTTTCGATATGATGCCTGGTGCGCATAAGCCCCCCGAGTTCCTGGTAGCTGGTCCGGATAAAACGGGATGGGGTTAGTGTTTCGTAATAATATTTGGATGGCTTCTGGAGTAAAAAGGAATCCAGAACGCCCCCAAATGATGGCGTATACATAAAAAGTATCGTTGCTTCATGCCCGTGTTCATCATAATAATAAACCCGCTGCACTCCGTCGATCACAAAATACAGGTACTTTTCTGTGGAACCCATATTAGTGATGATCTCCTTACGGCCGGCTTCAAATGGAGTCCAAATGGATGATAATGCCTGCCAGTCGTCTTCCGGCAATTCATGAAACTGGTGAACCAGGATTTTCAGTTTATCCATATCATGCATGAAATAAATGTCGGATAAATTTTAAATCGCAATCACATTTTATTGGAAATATATACTTGCAGATCAATATAATTATTCTATTAAGGAACATTCAAAAATACTTCGGCAGGTATTCCTAGTTCTTTATGCAATATTCTGGCAGTATGCAGTGTAAGTGGTTTTTTCCCTTTAAGTATGGCAGAAACATGTCCTTTTGAACCGATTTTACCAACAAGGTCTTTACTTTTCAATCCTTTTTCCAACATCATAGATTTAATTGCAGCTATTGGATCTGGCTTGGGAATTGGGAATTTAACATCTTCATAGTGCTTGATTAGTATCAGAACTATTTGCAATTTATTACCTGCAACAGTATTTGGAGAAAGATTTTTCTCCAACTGCTTATCTACCCAATCCATGTAAAGTTCATACTGTTTTCTGTTTTTAATTGGCCTAAGTTCCATCCTCAACTCTATTTCTTTCTCCCGTACATAAAAAATCTTTGGTATGTACCTGAGACATTGAATTTAATTAAAGTAATTTCATATAAAATAAACCGATGACCAGGAACAAGGTCCTGCTGTTTCTGAGTTTACTGGCTGTTGCCGGCAATATCCAATGCAGGATCTATGCAGGTGCAGAAACTGCCTCCTCCTTATGGAGCGCAATGGGCCCCGGATCACAACTGAATATCTGCAGGGAATTATTACGCGCAGCAGGATGGCAAGATGCCCTGTCCAGCGCGGATTCCATTTACACACTGACTCGCACCCAATAATGATGCCTGGCTGAAACTTGGCGCAGGGCGATTACAGGAATTGACTGAACCGGCGCATGTGGAGGAACTTAAAATAATTTTCACTAAACATATCTTACCCGCCATGGTGGGGAATGAAGAACTCAGTACTGCAAAGCAAACAACAATTTCACTGAGCGGTAAGATTTATCCCGTCCAGCAAATCGACAAAAACTGGTATTTGGGAAATGCACGCGTGGTTAAAGATGCCATTATTGCACGCAACGGGATAATCTATATGATAGATACCGTGTTGGAATAAAAAATCACCGGCATATACTGCAGGATGTACCGGAACAGGTCCATCTCATTTGGCCTGCTTGCCGAATTAAAGTAAATTCATAAAAACAAAGATCATGGCCAGAAAGATTGGGTTTTTAGTACTTGGTGTATTGTTGATGGCAACTCTTGAACGCTGTAAAACTTTTGCCGGCGCTAATCCTTCTCCTTCATGTATGGTCATCCATAGCATCAGACCAGCAGTTCAGCATATTCCGTGACCTTCTACAGTCCGCCGGATGGGCTGAAAAACTCAACGATAAAAATTCCACTTTTTCCGTTTTTGCGCCCACCAATCAGGCATTCCAAAAACTGGGGGAAGCCAGGCTTGCAGAACTCAGGAATCCAGAAAACCGGGATCAATTAACATTCCCTATTGGAGAAACATATTTTTCCAGGATCACTCGATAAAGAGGCCCTGATAACCGCCAAAAGCACCCCTGCATCAGTGGGTGGAAAAACTTCCCTGTCCAGAATATTCAAAACAAATGGTATGTGGGCAATGCACATCCTATCCAAAATCCATTATTCGCCCGTAATGGTATTTTTTATGTGGTAGATGCTGTCCTGGAATAAACAATTTTTCCTGCATGTTGAATGAGATCAGCGCCTTTGAATACATCTCCATCCTGGTTTCTATAATACTGGGGTTGGGCATAACGCAAATCCTCACATCATTCGCCGATTTTTTATACCACTACAAAAAAGTAAAGTTATTCTGGCCTCACCTTGCCTGGACCATATTTATCCTGTTTCTTCACATACAGGACTGGTTTATCACTTACCAGTTAAAACATTTGAAAGCCTGGCCCCTGCCCTTACTGTTATTCATTCTTGCCTACCCTATTGCGCTTTTCATAACAGCGAAAATGTTATTCCCGCAACAGGATGAAGATCCCGACCTGACCCTGAAGGAATACTATTTCCAGAAGTACCCGACCATATTTGTCCTGGTGATCATATGCATTATCCTGTCGATAAGTTTCAATGTTTACCTGCTGCATGCTGCCTGGACAGAACAACTATTTTTATTCCTGTTCATGATGGTATTACTGGTGATGGTTATATTTAAAAACACATCCCCGGTTTTGCACAACGTACTGGCCTTTTTGTTAATGCTGGGTACCATTATCAGTATTATACTGGCGAAAGATGTCTGGGTGGTGCAGTAAAAATATTATAATGTCAATTATCAATTCAGTAAACATGACTAAAAAAGAACTTTGGCTTAACATCAAGAACTATCATTTCAATAACCTCGTCCCGCCCAACCTCTGGCAAAATATTTCACAGATGTTTGATGGTGAAGATGCCTCTACGAAAGCCTTCGCCACCAAGATTGCACGCAAACTTAACTGGAAATACCGCTTTGCCAGGAGAGCGATCTGGGAGTACAAAAAGTTTGTGTATCTCGGTATAGTAAGTGATTTCCAGGTAACGCCTTCAAAGATCATCGACCAGGTTTGGCATGAGCATGTTTTGTTCAGCAAGGCATATCGTGAATTCTGCGAAGAAGTAATTCAATATCCATTTGACCATAACCCTGAACTAATTCCTGATCCAAATATTACCGGAATCTTTCATGCCCAATACCTGGATACCATCGAACTATATAAAAAGGAGTTTGGCATTGATCCGCCTGCCAGCATTCTGGGGGACACCAAAATTCGGATGGGATGAATCCCTTCCAAATCCATTTACATCAAAAAAGAAAAGCCGGGTTATGGAGTCGGCCAATTCCGGGTATGCAATTGACAATACCCCACTGGTTACCTATTTTACTTATGATATGACAGGAGCAGAAAGCAGTTTCACAGAATTCAATGGGGGTGATTTCGGAGGAGGAGGAGCCGGTGATTCATGGGACAGCAGTGATTCAGGATCCGCAGACAGCGGAAGTGATGGAGGTAGCAGTTGCAGTTCGGGATGCAGTGGAGGGGGTGATTAGCAGTCTCAAAACTTATGCTCTTGACGGACCATTAGACGCTTTCTTCTGCACCTGTGGTTCAATCACAAAAAAATCTGGTGGTTCGGGAAACTGCGAAATGGTATCACGGTATTTTTCCTTCAATAAACGCTTGAATTGCCCGAGATAACCGGGAACAGGAATATTTTCTTTGTCGAGCGGGACTGCCTCAATAAGGTCATTGCCCAGGAACATCATTAAGTTCATGGATATTGGATTTACAGTAAAATAACATCAAATACCCTGCTTAATCAATATCATAAATACGCTATTTACTGACCCGTAATTTTACGGTTAAGCCTTATTGTTAAGAACCTACGCTTCAGTAATTTATGACATCTGTCATTTTTCAAAGACTAATGATTAATTACATTGAGAGGTGGATTCAGCCGGTAATACTGACCAGAATTACGACGATTGCTTACTAATTAATTATCCACGATCATGAAAAAGATACTGGCAATGATACTCTTGCTGGCTTTTTCAGCAGCATGTTTCGCTCAGGAACCTACTCCTGCTCAAACAAAAACAAAAGAAGAACTTCTCCGAAAAAGTAAAAATCAGAAAACCACGGGATTCATTATGCTTGGTGCGGGAGCAGCTGCTGTTGCAGGTGGCGTGACATTAATGCTTCTAAATATTGATCTCTATGGTGATCCTTCAGAAAGTTCAAATTTTGAAGCTGGAACCATTCTGACTGTCGCAGGAGGCGTTGCGATGGCCGGGGGTGTAGTCTTTTTAATTGTATCCGGCAACAACAAGCAAAAAGCCAATGCCATGACTGCCAGTTTCAAAATGGAAAAAGGCGTGCCGCCTATGCTGCGTGATATCGGACCAACATACTATCCGGCATTGTCATTAAAATTCAATATCAGGTAAAATTGAAGGAATTCATTTCAATTCCTGGTGATGCGGTGGTCAATGCCAACATAACCAGTCCTGAACCTAAACCTTACCCAGATTCCGCTGTGTAATGGCAAGATGATGTTCTGCATGATAGATCGTGAAGTATAACATTTCACGCAGGGTGAGTTTACCCAATAAGGGATGGGGTAATAACAACCTGTCAAGTTCTTCTTCCGTATATTTTTCCAGCCGGAAACATAATTTTCCCACTTTCAGGATCAGTGATTTAGCCAGGTCCAGGCGGTCTGAAACGGCAACAGGTTTTGGAATAAACCTGCCTGAAGCAGCACCGCCAGCGGCCAGTTTGGCTTTATATTTTTTTACCAATTCGTCGTATGACCGGCCTGGGCGGTTAGGTTTTCCAAAAAACATTCTGAGTAAAAAATCAGGCAGGCCAAAAACCATGGTAACCGGGCTCACTGACCGGTAAATATGATCGAGCTGCTGACCTGCACTCCACTTTTCCGGCTGATGCTGAAGAAATTCATTATCGGATAAAGAAAGTATATAGTCCACGAATAACTGGTGATTTTCTTTCAGTTGATTAATGATTTCCTGCCTGTCCATGTTTTGTTTGGTTTACAATTCATACTAATGCTGCTTAAATATACATTACTATACTGAATTGACTTTCCTCGCCTTTATCATTGTCAGGATAAGCAATGCCAATCCAATTGTCCCAAAGCCTAATAAGGTCTCCCCCATCAGCATGGCTTTTGTGCCATGTGCATCGTGAAGCCATCCGACAAATGCAGTCATGTAAACGGGTGGGAGATTTCCAAGCGAAGAAACCAGTGCATATTTGGTTGATGCCAGGTGGGTTCCTATGACATATAAAATCAGTGCGGTAAACGCAGCATAGATCATGCCCATAGTAAATGCATAAAATAATACGCCGGAGGTATACACCAAAGGATCATACCCTGAAACCGCCATAATCAAAGTGACCATCGCCATGAGCGCACCTGATCCAAAATAAGCCCACCATCTTCCATACTTATCGGCAATCCATCCACCCAGCAAACATCCCACGGCACTCACAAAACCACTTAGTGCACCGGTCACGAGCGCAACCGTATCACTGTTCACTTTCCAGTCAGCACCAATGGACGACCATACATATGCCGCAGCACCAGTACCAATAGGCGCCATGATCAGGATAATGCTGAATATGGATATCCTTGTACTTACCATATCTTTTATCCCGATAGTGAGAAACCTTAGTTTTTCCATTATGCCAACACCTTTTTCAGATGCCACCGGAACAACATAAAACATAACTAAAACACATGCGAACATTACTAAGGATAAAACCAGTCCGGCAGCAAGTATGGAATAATGCGTGGAAAGCCATATGCCGGCACCACCGCCAAGTGCCCATCCCACCAAGATTTCCTGCCTGGTACATACCCCCGGCCCTTCCCTTTTTATGGTTTGCCACTGTTTTCCCCATAAAGCCGCCTACCGGGGCAATTACAAATGTTGCCGCAACCTGGGAAAGAAACGCGATGATCAATATGATGGAATGAGAACCAATATTCAACGGAATAATGCATAACCATAACAGGGTAAGTACAGAAAAACCCAGTCCAAGGAAAAACCATTTATGAAGCGTAAGGGTGAGGTCAGTTAGTGGCGCCCAGATAAATCTCCAGAGATTGGCCGATAACCCCAATGCCGTAACCACGGAAGCCTGGGCAACTGAGAATCCGTTCTGGATAAGCAGGAAAGGCAGTGTAACAGAAGCAAAACCGCTGCTGATTCCATATGGGAGCACCATGAAGAGTACGCAGACAGGTTCGGTGTATTGCCTTTCTCTTAACTGTATTCCCAAATTGTATAGCAAACGAATCCTCCGCTTGCCTGAGGTTTATGTATATGGGTATCATTGCCTGGTTTACCCGGGTTAGGCCGTCCTGGAACCAATATACGCAAATATTTATTGCAGGAAAACAGGATCACTCCACCGTAGAAGAGTAACCGAAAAAGAGAGGATTACTTTCTGGTCATAGTACCTTTTTGGCCTCGGCCCGGCTCAGGACATAGCTAAAATCACGGTTTCCCACCATGAGGTTTTTCTGCTGATCCAGGAAGAACAGCAAATTATCATCCACCTTCTGCAATAATAAATTACCACGACCAGGAATAACCAGTTCATATACCAATGCATCCGGATCTGCAGATGTTCCTTTGATAAGATTCCACTGGCCGGTTAACTTATTCTGATCCCTGAAAGTAAATCCCTGCAATATAAAAGTCCCTTTAACAGAACTCACTGCATCCCGGTATAGATGAAGGCGCCACTTGATCTTTATGCACTCAGCTGTCGTTGGCTGTTTTAACTGTACCGCAAGTTCCTGGCAGGGAGTCCTGCCATCAAACATGCCAATGAGAAGATTTTCATCAGGCGCCGATTGCGAAAAAACAATGACTGACGAAAATAAAGTACCCATGAATGTGGTAAATAAAATCTTTTTCATACCCGGCATTTTACTATTCAGGCTTAAATCCAGTTACTCTTTTATCCTGTTCAGTACATAACTAAATCCTGCATTACCCAGAAGATAATTACCTTTTGTATCCGCAAAGTGAAATATGTTGTTGTCCATTTCTATGAGTGCCAATTCAGGTTGAATCTTTGTCCCGGTTAAATGATAGATTTTTCTTCCGGAACCTGAAGCATTACTTCTGCTGATGGTATATTTTCCGCTTGCCTCAATCCTTGTTCCGCCACCCTTAAATCCGTTGGTATTGGGTTGCGACTCGCCATAATGAACGATTAACTGATAACTGCCTGTATCCAAACTACTTTTTGATAATGTCATATCCCACTTCATGAATTCGCAGACAGATGCAGATGGAATACCCATTATAGATTTGATCAAAGCATCGCAAGGTGTACTGCCGGTATAATGGCCAGATAAAGTTGTCTTTTCGGATGAGCCTGATTGTGAGCATGCATGTAACCAGGTCATCCCGGCGATAATAAAAATCACTGCCCTTCTTGCCTGTATCATGTCTGAAAATATTTTAGGCCTGGTTTTCATGACAACCCTTCTCATTTCACCGCGAGGTCTTCTCGTTTCCCGCGGGCCCAAGTTCTTTGACTATACTAAGATGACTTAGCCATTAAGGTAATACTCTTTTTGTTTTTTATCCAGTTTTTCAACAGCATACCTTAGCATGACCCTTGGCATTTTCGGTGAATGCTTATCCAGGAACTCCAACAATCGTTGCGGATGCCTTTTCCCTGCCTCGCGGATCCATGATCCAACCGCCATTTGTATCATTTCCTCCTTATCAGAAACTAGCAATCCGGCAATTTTAAAAGTATCCGCTACATCATCCTGGCGGATAAAATAATACGTACTAACGATGGCCGTCCTTCGCTCCCAGACATTCTTTGATTTTGCCAGCGTGTATAATGTTTTGCGTGACCTGCCGGATAAATATCCACCAATAACATAAGGCGCTGACCTGTCTACCAGGTCCCAGTTATTAATCCGGTCATGCTTCCGGATATACATATCGAACAAAACCTTCCTTTGTATCTCCGTGGTCTTTTTATTCCGGGCCTGGAAGTCCATAATGCTGACGGCGCCCATCCTGGCTTCATAATACCTGCTGTCCAGCAATTTTTCAATCTGGCTTATGGGCATATCCATAAACTCCTTTGCCAGTTTAAAAATAGAGGCAAACCTGGTGCCTAATATGAGGTTATCCCCATTATTGGCGTCTTTAAAATAGCGCTGATTCTTTTCAAGATCTGTGAGAGATTTTGCTTCAGTCAGTTTTTCTACAAAACGCTTAGCCGAAAGTCCGGATAGGGAAGTTTTTTCCACTGGCGCTAAATTAATTCCGGTCAAAGTAAGCCTTTATCATTTAAACGACTATTTCCCGTTAACGTTAAATGGTTTTCCTTCCTTATGCATCTCCCTTTTTATGCCATTCAGTACATGATTAAGAAAGATTTCATTGCTTTGCTCTTCCAGCGATTTCAGGCATGAATACTGTACAACATTAATAATGTTTCCTCCTGTGAGCTCGTACTTTTTAACTGCTTCTGGAACATCAATATTGTTATTGAAGGCAATATGATCCGGAAATGATTTTCTCCAGATGATGGCTCGGTCAGATTCATCGGGAAGCGGGAACCTGATGATTGAATTGAACCTCCGGATAAATGCATCATCAATATTGTTCTTCATATTGGATGCAAGTATTACCAGTCCGTCGAAATCTTCCACACGCTGCAACAGGTAGGATACTTCCTGGTTAGCATATTTATCATGCGCGTCACGTACCCCGGTACGTTTTCCAAATAACGCATCGGCCTCATCAAAAAACAGTATCCAGTTCTTGGTCTCTGCTTTCGCAAAAAGGTTTTCAAGATTCTTTTCCGTTTCCCCGATATACTTTGACACCACCATGGAAAGGTCAATCTTATACACGTCCCTCCCGGTATACTTTCCCAGCAAACTTGCAGTAAGTGTTTTGCCGGTTCCGGGTGGACCATGAAAAAGCACCCGGTAGCCCTTTTTCAAACGGTTGCCCATTCCCCATTCATTCATCAGGGTATTATTATACTGAAGCCATTGTTCCAGTTCCTTTATCTGTTGCATGACTTCATCATTCAATACCAGGTCATCCCATTCAAGCCGGGTTTCAATTAATCTGGCAGGAAAGCTTGAATTAAAATGTGGGCGGGTAGCCCTTCCCGTTGTAAACAGCTCCACATATTCCTGCGACATAATAATTTTACCGCTCATTACCGGTTCACCTGCAGGGACATCTTCCAACCATAATATTCTGCTCTTTGCAAAAAAATGTTCCGCACTGAATAGCTCGTTGACCTGCAATCTTTGTGTCAAATCATCCCCTGCAAGCAGGAATAAGGCTGTTTCTCCAGTAGGAATAAATCCACGAAAATTTTTTCCCCGCACGCCACCGATTTTTGGAAAATCACCCGCCCCGGGAATATTCCCCTGGATGGCATTGTCAAATGCATCCGGGTAAACATGTGGGATGAGAGCCACTAATACAAGTAGGGTTTCATTAACTGTAAGGTTATTTTTTTCAATAAACCCTCTAACAGGCAATTGCCATTCATCTACATTAAGCAGTTCGGGTATGGGTTCCTTCGTTCCTGAAGGAAAATATTCACTTAACCTGTATTTTATGAACTTTTGGAAAAACTGAAATTCAGGGCACATACAAAATTTTTATTGTTTAACATCGAAAACCTACGCAACGTCATCACCACCATTGACCTGCACTCCGGCTGATCGCTGAATGTTTCCGCCTTCTGCATGTCCCTGCTGTATCACATGTGTCAGCTCATGCGCCAGTAAACGTTTGCCATCTGCAGTATCCGTATTAAATTTTCCTGCATTAAAATAGATATCGCTACCATGGGTAAAAGCCTGCGCCTGCAATTCCCTGTTCATTCCAATAGCTTCAGTATCAGTATGAATTTTCACATTACTGAAATCAGCATTAAATGAACGATTCATCTCGAACAATGTTTTTCGCGGAAGTTTATTCCCCTTACCGGATGAACCCTCAATCCTTGATGATAATTTCGGTGAAGCAGCGCCACCATCGTTTGATTTCATCTGTACCGGCGCTTTCTTCTCCTTTTCTTCCTTTCACATTCAGCACATTTTGTTTGTACTTCCGGCTTTTCCTGGATCTCCTTATCCTGCTTCATCCGCTCGTCATTGGTAGAAAATTTTTCTTCCTTCAATGGCGTCGCGTATCGTTGTATACTGCTTATATCCTTTTTCTGTGTCACAGGCGCATTTCCGGACTGATGATCAACCACTTTACTCGCAACTGAATCGGCCTCCTGTTCGTAGTTGTCATTTGGTTGGCCGACAGATAATTTTGCCTGGAAGAAAGAAGGTTTGTTTCCCTTAGTACCCCTACTTTCGTTTGCGCTGCTAAAAAAAGAAGACTGCTCTTTATTTGCTTCATTGTCGAACGCATGCGCATTGCGCTGACGGTAAACCCGGGTTGAATATGACATAATAATAAGATTTATGGTTAAACCATATAATGACTTTGGATTCAGTCTCATAAGTTACAACTTTTGCAGGAATTCTTCGGCCATTTTCATATAATCCTCCGCCCCGTGTGCATGCTTATCATAACTGAATATATCTTTTCCTGCTTCCTGCGCTTTTGCCAGTTGAATATTGGACCGGATATGTGTATGAAATACCTGTTCCCCAAATTCGCCTTCCAGTGTCTGCAATACCTGCCGGTTCATATTTTTCCGTTCATCATACCGGGTTAACACAAACCCCAGTATTTCAATTTTTTTATTGAGTTTTGATTTGATGGCTTTGAAATGAACCATAAAACTCCGCAAACCTTTCAATGGCAGAAACTCCGCCTGCAAGGGCATCAGAACATAATCACTTGCAGTAAGGGCATTCACAGTCAGCATGCCAATGGCAGGAGGACAATCAATAAAAATATAATCATAGTCATTCACTATTGGTTGCAATATCCAGCTAAACATTTGCTCTCTTCCATACACACTTACCAATTCCAATTCTGCTCCTGCCAGTTCAATTGATGAAGGAATAATATCAAGGCCCGATGATGTATGGACGATGGCTTCTTTAATGTTACCGCTTTCCCCGCTGATTTCCTTTTTTAAGACAGTGAAGAGATTAATTTCCGGCTCATCCGTTATCCCCAGCGATTGCGACAGGTTGGCCTGCGGATCGGCATCTACGAGTAATACTTTTTTCCCCTTACGCTGCAAAGCTGCACCGAGGTTGATGGCCGTGGTCGTTTTGGCCGATCCTCCCTTTTGTATCGCAACTGATATAATGGACATGGTAAAACTTTAATCGTTGAATAAAAATGCTGCTTTCTCCCAGGCCAGAGTACCGATAAAATTTCCCAGTTTTTGTCCTCCTTCATTCCCCTTCCTGAAATGAATGCCACCATAGATCCTCGACAATCCGGCCTGTACAGCCGCATCTGTAAATGTGGGCCAGCTCAGGTTAATGTCGATGCAGGGTATATTACAATTTGGTTCAACCTAGAAGAACCACGTTTCACTGTATAGCATCCCCGAATTCATCTGACCCCGTAAAATTCTTCAGTACTACTGCTGCAGCACGACTGAATGTACTATGACCGGATACATGTTCCGCAAATGGAGGTGTATCGATATAAGGTTGCCACTGGATTCCTTTAATTGTCCTTGTTCCCTTGCAGGGTCCCGACCATGCCTGCACATCATCATTTTCAAACAGGTAATGAATGGCCGTTACAGGCCGAACAGAATTATAATAATGTTTGCACTCCCAGGCAGCAATGGAAGCATCAAGTAAGGCATTGCAAAGCAAACAATAATTTAATGCAAGGCGTATTGCGTTTTTCGTTTCGCAATACATGCTGCGCAATTTCACACCAATGACCCGGAGGTGTATAAGTTCCGGCACCATCGGCCCAATATTCCGCAATGGCTTTTTGTTCGTCGGTCAGGCATGCGCTGATGTCGAGGATTTCCTGCGCCTGTTCCTTAAATTCCCTGTCATTTTGATTAAAGGGTCTTTCCGGCCGGAACTGCCAGTTGTAATGCAATGCAAATGGTTTTACCAATCCCCAGTGCGGAAGAAGGAAGTTTTGAATTTTGATATTACCCGGCGAAATTTCTCTTTTCAACGGTTGCCATTTGTCAATATCATTGATTTTATCGGGCGTATTTACAGGTTGGTAACCAGTGTAATCACTCCATGACGGCATCGACAAAGTACCATGCGGATTGCTGCCATCACCATTCCGGTATTCAATGGTCATACGGGCACAAAAATTGCCGATACCCTGTGGCGATGTAATATTAATAGCCGTATCATCGGGATTGTAACCGAGATCGCACATAAAATCGCTAAACATATTTTTATTACCCGGCGGCAATACCAGCCAGAACAAATCCATTAACAGGCGATAGGCGGCATAGCTAAATGCTTTCCGCACATTTTCCTTGTTGCAATGATGCTGGCGGTGCTTTAATATACAAAGCCGTATGGCTGCTGATGGCTTTGGAGTTGTATACAGACCAGGCGTCGTACATAGCAGTATGCGTCATAGCCAATGCCCTTGCCGCAAGTGGTGGTGATGTCTGGGTATATTTGATCGCATCCAGGATCAGTTGGTTCCACTGGAGCGAGATGGGTTTATTAGGATCACATGCCATAGAAATAAATTTTAATTATTTGCCGAACCCTTGAACAGGTTCTGTTCCGTATTTATAAATAAAATATGGTAAATGCCATTTTGCCGTTCAATCAATTCATAGTCAGCTGGATAATTCTTGATAGTGCGAATGATGTTCGCCAATTTTTTTGCAGATTCGAGGTTAATCTTAACCGCACTATTGGATGAAATCGTATAGTGGGTGTACCCACTGTTTGCCATTTCTTGGTTGAATGAAAGAGATAAACCGGCCCGAGTTGTAAATATTTTTATAACCTCTTGCTGCAATGCCTGCTGATCCGGATATGTTTTTTCCAGAAAGTTCAATCCGGTTGCCATTTGCCTAACATGCGATGAAGTATATAATCTTTGTACTGATCGGTAATTGAACTGGATAACAGTAGTGATCACCGCAATTGCCATGAGTGCTACAATCACCAGGTGCCAATTGTAAGAGGGCAACCAACCTATACGACTCATTAAATAGGTAAGCCCGTCAAACCAAAAGTGGTCCATTGTGCTTCTGATAGCCCCTTCCGCAGCGGTTTCCGGGTAGCACGAAAATATTCAAGTATAGAAATCCGCCAGTCACACCGTAAATAACTGTACAGACGATCAAGCAGTTCCCGAGGCAACATGATTACTTAGAATAATGACATTAATGATTATTATAAAAAATACACAGGCGGATCTCGATTAATTGTACCGGCATCAGCGGAACATTTTTAAAAACCAGGTAAACCCTGCATCAACATGCTCCTGGCCATATCTAACACCGTGCCTGGATGGACAACCATGACAACAACCTACCGAATAGCATCCGATTCGTCCAAAAGCAAGAAAAACACCGATTCCTGTTAATACGAGATCAAGGTAAGGCAACACAGGTTTGTGAAGAAGGAGTAAGGCTAGTGCGCAAAATATCATTATGGCAATTTCATGATGATAGTATACAATGATTTCCCTTCCCGTGATCCATTTAGCTACCACTGCGAGAAGAAAAAAAGTAGCCGCGCCGATACCTGCCATTAATAATACAATAAGAGGTTGATGCTGTAATTGAATAGCCATGAAAATGCCCAATGTTGTGCCAAGGATATATCCCAATACACCAAAGAAGTGAAAAGATTGAACTTTCCGGTTGAAGAGTTTGATATATAATTTCGGAGACAACATCTTATTTCCTCATTTTTTCAATACAAATTTTTCAACCGCCAGCTTCACTGATTGCTTTTTTTAAAATAGGCTGCAGTATTTCATTTACAGCCGGTACAAAAAATATATTTTTCAATCCTTCGAGATTACCCCTCCGGCATTCAATCAGACCTTTTCCGGCCTGTATGTAATAATCTCGTAACACATATGATAATATTCAGGTTCTTCAATAAGCGTCCAGGGATAACTTAATATATCGAGGTAAAGTTTTTCTGCTTTCATTTTGTCATTCGACTGGAGAAACACGCCCGCTAGTTCAGCCATGCTTTTTATGCGTTTTTTGTCTACTTCCAGGTGCAGGTGATGCAGCAATGAATTCGCTTTACTTAAATCCACAACAATATCTTCTTTGCGCGAATGAAGCGACATTATTTCTGCTCTGAGCAACAGCAATTGTGATTTTAGTAAACTCCTGTCGTATAGCAAGGGCTGAACCCGGTCGGAGTATTCATGGTTTCAGCAAACTGGTTAGGATCATCTACGATTTATCCTTGACTCAAAATCGTTCAAGGTATGCGCCACCAACAGAACTGTACTGTCCAATATATATTTATCGTCACCCAGCCGCTCTAAGAGTTTTTCTTTCACGGGTAACGAGGCTCTGTATGTTCTCTCTCACATTGCAGTTTAGCCTGTAATATCCATTGGTGAAATTCGTTTGCTTTCATTTTCTGATTTAATTGATTGTTCATACCCTTATTTTGCACCTTGCTTTGACAAGCTTCCACAAAAAAAATAATTATATACAGCAATGTTCGCCATTTCATATAACAACAATTTTATGGCCCAGTTTTCTTTACCTCGATGCCATTGGCTGTTGTAATCCTTCTGTCAATATTAGCCCTGCCGATAACTGAAGCGCCACACAGGTATTCGCTGTCGGTAACCGGTAACCTACTCCATCTGCATCCGTGAATGCAGACGGTTTAAATGGAGATATATCACCGAACCCTCCATGTCCGTCAGCAATAAGATCCAGGCTGTCGAAAACGAAAGAAGAATTCCCTCCTGCATCCCAAAGGAACCTGGCGACTTTATCGGGAGTGTTTTGTGTTGGATTGGCTGTTTTCCAGGCATCGGTCAAATCACTCATCGTAAATCCAAGTGCTGTTACTGTTCCAAATCTTTCTAATATTGTCTGCCCCTGATAATCCGGTCTCCCTGACGGTGGGATATCTGGCATGGCCTGGTATGTATATTGAGCACCGGCAACTGGTGTCCAGGTAGCACCCGGACCGGCAATTCTCTAAGGCTTGTCGGGCGATGGGTTCGTTCGTTTAACCAGGTTCCATGTATAGCGTTTTATCTGTATCCTTAACTGAACCCGTATCTGGTGCAGCTACAGCCGGAGCATTATCTTTTACTCTAGCGGTTATGGTGATAGCGCTTGTTGTATTCCATGTATTTTTGACAAAAATGAATACATTACCTGTATTTAAGGAAGTTATACTTTTACTGGTTGTTCCACTTCCCCTGGAATCCAATTCAGCATCTCCGCTTACCGAAAAATCCATCTGGTAGGGACCAGTACCAGGTACATCTGTCCATGGACTGGTGGGAGATGATCGTTTTCTATCTGTATCTGAGGCAATAATCCTAAATATCATTTGTTCACCTGCAGACACCTGTACCGTATTTGTATCCGCAGCAGTACTGTCTGTCTGTATGGTTGGAACGATATAAGATTTCGCAATCCCGGCCCCCTTATCATATTCATCCCCGGCTGCCGGTGTGGGTGTTGGCTTTGGCGCAGGAGCAGGCTTATCGCAACGGCTGATTGTTAACCCTTGGATAGCTCCAACCTTTCCCATCTTTATTTTTAACTGGCTATCATCTTTTCCAGCAAGCTTTGACATTACATTTACTGCGGCGCTGTCCGCTCATCCTCCAATGCTGAATAATCCGAGCCACTTTTCGTTTGTGCATCCCCGCTTTCCCTTCTCTTTGTGAATGGTATGTGCCAGTTCATCGGCAGATAACGCATCTCCTGATCAGTGTACCGGGTCGGTATCTATCCTCCTGAAAACGCAATATGATGCCCTACCGAGATCACATCCTGCTCCGCATTCATATTTTTGACAATTTGGCGGTCTCTACTGTCGGTATGAATTTCAACGCCTGAAAAACTTTCACCAAAAGCACTTTCCACATTCTTGAAGGGCACTGCTTTCAATTGTTTTACCCTTACCCAGGTTATGCATAACCGTTCGTGGTGATTGTGTCAGTGTTGCCCCGCCGGCATTTTCCTTAAAGAGCATACTACCAATACCGGATGCAATCTGACCAACACCCTGATGCTACACTTGAAGCGGCTGAAGCTTACTACCTCTTGCAATGGTGCCCGCTGCTGCGCCAATGGTATCGGCAGCACCACCAACAAGATTTCCAGCGCCAGAATTGTTACCTCCCTTGACTCTGTTCATCACCTCAGTATACTATTCCGTTTTTACCTGCTGTATAACAGTTTCGGCACTTTGCGCACCTGCAGCTGAGGGGCAATACCGATTTATGGAAGATTGAATCTGCGCAGGACTACTATTTTGGTAACCCGAGATCAGTATCTATTATGTAAGCGGTACTGTTTGTTAAAAAAGCTGCTCCGCTCATGGCCATATTGACGGTACTGGTAACTTCAGTTTTCAACCGACTAAGAAAAGCAGACTTGCGCACTGCCCGCTTTCCGGGAAATGCGTTATCGTCTACCAATACAGCTGCAGCTGCCGGCCCTTTTACCGCGAGAAACTGTTTGGCTGGCTTCTGTTGCTGGCGCTTCCAGCAGGTGGAGCATCAGTCTTCTACGCTGAACAGAGAGATTGTCCTTCCGCTGAACTTTTTCTTCCTCTTTTTCACATTCGGCACACTTTTCGCTGAATGGCCAGGTTATTTATTGTGTTACTGTTATTATTTTCCCCACCCCTTGCACCGGAAAAGAAAATAGCTTCCTGCCCTCCTGCAGCAGAACCTGTTTTGTGCTCTGAAAAGACTCATCAGCAGTATCCTTGTCTGATTTTGTTTGTATCAGTAGGTTTGGCTAAAGAAACCTATCCCCTCCTCCAAAAAAAGTGGAGGGATCGTTTTTGGAAGTAACGGCATTATGCACTGCCTCTTCCTTCTTCTGCTGATATAAATTATTTTTTTTCAAACCTGATGACCACTTTTAATAAAATAGTTAGTTTATTTTTTTTCCATTAATGATATCTTCAGCGACCTGTGTTAAACTTGCTCTGCTTCATATGATAATTTATCATCAGCGACTATCGCCCTCCCTGAAAAAAAGCACACGGCCTTTGTCGTTCCCGCAAATCATAAACGTAAATCGTTCCTCCTCCGTCACCACCGGAAACTCAAAGACTTCGGATGTCCACATATAAATCACCTTCCCTGTAAAGCGCTAATACTTCAGTAACCGATCACAACTAACGGGGTTTTAAAACCCCAAACGAACTGCCACCGTTCGGAATTGCAGATAAGTCATAATCTCCCGGCAGGGTATAATTAAATTTTTCCCCCAATTCCCTGATCTTGTCTATAGATACAGGATTGTTTGAACGCCAGCCATTTTTAATCAGGATATCTTTCAATTGACTATTCATAATCATATTATTTACGGGTGCCAGGTCCCAAATATAGATTCTAATTCGACCTTGCTTATTCTTGATTTCAGGATATTATAAATGTTTCCGAAATAGGCATCCACTTCTGCCAAATATTGGGTAATCCACGCTAGCAGGTGCACCAATGTCTTTCAGGTCGGTAACCAATGCCTGTCTTTCTTCCGTAAAAGTTCTTGTTGCTATCGTTGCTTTCCTTTCTCTTTCGCAAGTTGTTGATTAATCCGCGCGGTGTTCCCCTGCTGCCACCCTCAATATTCCTGGAACGCAGCAACAATGCTTTTGCCTGATCCCTGTCGTACACACCAAGACCATTGAATCTTTGCTGCGCCCATGCATCCTGGATGCCATGGTGTGATTGGAAAAAGTTATCAGTTCCACGATTATTTGTCAAATTCCCATGCGTACCCAATTCAAATTCGCTAATTATTTGTCCATCTCCTCTAACATATTCCCCATAAACCATTTGATGCACGCCTTACGGTGATACCGTATACCTTCTGCATGTACTTTATCAGCTCATTATCGAAGAACGTTTCAAGATCCTTTATAGTCGTTATACCATTCAGCGCTTTCATCGCATTCGCGATCTCTATATCACTGTTCCTGTAAATATGCAGGTACTCCCTGAAACCAAGATGATTGGAAGGGATGTTGAGTTTTTTCATAAACGCCTTGATAGTCTCGACGTTCTCCGGTGAAACAGTCAATGGAATACAAGGCGTATTGCAGAATGTCAATGCGTTCTGACATCCGGATCCATGTCATACCAGAACTTCCGGATTTTTTCATTCTCCTTCAGGAAAGTCCGTGTTTCGTCACTCAAACCCTTCTCCCATGCCTGGGCCAGTCTTTCAGCTTCAGGAGTACCCGGAATTATTTTTTTAGGTTCTTCTCCCTCTCCTTTCCCATTTATCTCCTTCATCACATCGTCGGATGATGACTTGTGTTTCTTTGCTTCTACTTCCGCCTCATTAATTATCTGTTCAGATTTTGCAGAATCATTGGCAGTGTTATCTACCTGCGGTAACAAGTGATTTCTCTGTTGCATTTACGCCGCTTTCGATAGTATCGGCCTTTTGTGTCCAAAATGCACGGCGTTCTTTCCAAGAATTTAGATTCACCTTCAATGATCTCCCCGAGTTGCTTACGTAGGAACTTGAAGTAATTCTGATCTTCTGCAACAAGGCGAATAATAGTAATCGTATTCCTTACGCCCAATGATTTCCAGTGGGTTTTTAAGAATGCCCACAATTTTAGATGAACCGGATAGTATTGATTTAGCAACTGCAGATGGCAATCTTTTGATAGCTGCCCATAATTTTCCAGGAAGTGCCTTTAATGCACTGATGAGTTCGCCTGCGCGTGCAAGACCAATAATTGCTTCTATTCCTTTGAGTGCGATTTTAACAGCTCCATACCCCGCGGCAAATATGAGAAGAATGTTTACCAGGAGGTTCACCACTCTTGATGTCCAGAAAATCGCTTTTTGACAAGCTGAAAATGGACCTTCAATCAGGGAGGCTTCGGTAGTCAGCTCATCCCACATAGATTTGATAGCTGCACCTGGTGCATCGAACAACATGCCCATTGCTTTAAAGAATCCCCATACCTTGTCTTTATTTTCTTTACAGAATTTACCTCCAGTAACGAAATATACTATCATGCCCAGTATGTCGATGACGGCTATTCCAAGATCAACTACCGCTACTATAACATCGATGACTACGGTAATAATCCCCCATATAATTCCTATCAATCCGCAAACGACATACTCCACCAGCGAACTCAATAAATCGTATCCTACTTTTAATACTTCCCATCCCCACTCCAGGAAATTCTTTTCAATATTATATACCGGCAAAAGACCTGGCATCAGTTCTCTTAACTTTTCATAGTCCGATTGCCACATGTCCTCCATCAATGCTTCCGATGCGCTTTGCTGCCATTTTTCCTGGGCAAGTTTATCCAGTTCATACAAGATCACGCTTCTCATTTCTGCCGGAGCACGTTCGAAATTCCTTACAATTGCTGTGCTATCTGCCATACTGGTAAACCCGGCAATCAGATTCCTTACTTTCGCAGCAATCCAGTAAGCAGCATAGCCGGCCGCATATACATTTCCTGCATTGAAAAAGTGTTTTGTCAACCGGTCCGCATCCAGCAAGGTCAAATCACCAAACAGGTATTCTGCAGTATCATTCTTGTTGTTATTGATAATCGCCTCCAATTGCACGAGTGACCTTTCCAGTAAACTTCCGGTAACACCTTCAACACCTGTATAAATGGAAAGAATTGAATTGCTGTTGCTGTCAGAAGTATAGCCGGACAGGTAGCTGTAAACAAGTGTAGCTATTAGGTGATCTGTACGATATGCTCCAACACTGATGAAATGGGCAAACAGGTTATCCCAATCTGAAGTAACCATGTCTGAATTCATCCATTCCAATGTATCATCGATACTTTTATCAGCCTTTGATGCTACACCGGCGACAATTTTATCGGTATCTCCTTTTGATGTACTGTCGAACTGATTCCAGATAATATAGCTGTCGTCAGAATCAGTCCATCCATCCAGTGCATCGTATACTTTGGCAATTGCTTGCTGTATAGGATCAGGCGCATCAGATTTTTGAATAGACGGCACTTCCTTTTTCTGAATAGCCGCCCCCTGCTGTACCGTATGTGTTAACTCATGTGCCAGCAAATGCTGGCCACCTGTACTATCGGGGTTAAATTTTCCAGTGTTGAAATAAATATCACTACCATGTGTAAACGCCTGGGCGTTCAGGTCCTTACTCATTTGTACGGCGCTGCTACCCGTATGTATTTTTACATTGCTGAAATCTGCGCCTATGGCAGTTTCCATGGAATGCTGCACGGGTTCAGGAAGTTCTGTTCCGGAACCTTTCGTGGAAGACAGCGTATCCTCCACTGATGAATGAACAGTTGAAGCGCTTTCTTCTTTTCGCTGAACAGTGCTTCCTCCACTAAAGGCAGTAAAGAACCCTGAAAATTTGCTGCGCGGCCTTGTATTTTCTTTTACCTCACTGAAAAGCCCGCTGTTTCCATCAATGCTGTAAATACTATCGCCTTCCACTTTAACAACGATACAATGATGCTGGTAAGGCTTGTCAATATATCCAATATCGCCGGGAAAAGGATCCATAGTTTGCTGAAGGGTTCCAAATGCTGATACACCTTTTCCCATTTGCCAGTTACCAATATCCTTTCCTGCTTTTTTATGTGCCCACACGGAGAATATACCACACCAGGATGGCATTTGCGCTCCAGCCGTTTGAATGGTGGAATCATCCCAAACACCAGGAGCAGCGAGATGAAATATTTCCAGCAGATGTTCGGCGCCCACCCGTTTACCGCTTCCATCATCATGCTTGGCTTCAATTTTTCCCAGCATGCTTTTAGCAGCTGCGATGATGGATTCTCTTGACCCATCTCCTTTACTGGTTAGATCACCTGCCAGCTGAAGTATATCAGAAGCTTTCAGGAAAATACGATCACCTTCTTCGCATTCCCTGCACCTGCGTTGAACATTGGGTTGTTCGTCACTTTCAAATATTGGTTTTGTATGAATATCCGGTGTAAGATTACCGGTGAAACAGGTATTGCATTTCCGCAGTAAAGTGTTGTTGTTATTATTGCGATTGTCTTCATCATTTGGTGGAGGAGGATCTGGCACCCCCGTATCAATAGCTTTTTTATTAATTTCAAGAGGTACCTCTTCCTTTTTTTCCTCTTCTTTTGCAGGAACAGTTTCTTCAATAGCTGACCCGCCCTTAGCCTGGATGTTTTGTGGGCCAGTATGTAAAACAGTATCTGTTTTTGACTGAACGATTTCGTTGTCTCCAAGCTTATGTACCACGTGGTCCGCTACGTCGTCTGCTTCCTTTTCAAAAGGATCGTTTGGCGCACCAACGGTAAGCTTTGCCTGGACAGGTAAATGATTAAGCTCATCCTTTTTTGCCTCTTCTGCATTTTTTTGTTTGCTTTCCTCCGCTTCACATGTACTGCACTTTAACTGAACATTTGCGCTGGTTGATTTGGAAATACCTTTGCCATCGCCCGGACAAGAAGGTGGATCAGGCAAAGCAACTGTTTTGTTCTGTATATCAGTCACAACCTCCACAGTATTTTCTTCTTCCTTTTTTTGCAGCTTATCTTCTTTTTCACATTCAGCACATTTGGCCTGCACAGCAGGTGTCGTGGGCGAAATGGGGGCAGCCTGAACCGTACCAGGTTCGCTCAGTTTTTGAACGACTTTATCCGCCACCGCATCTGCCTCCTGTTCGTATTTATCATTAGGCTGACCAACCGACAGCTTGGCCTGTATTGCAGGTGGTTTAGTAAAAAATGGCGCTGTTTCACTGCCAATAGATCGAACACTACCCTCCTGCTGGTGACCAAAAAATGGTTCATGCTTTCCACTTTGGTGGCTGCTGGCCGGTGATATTTTCGCTTCCGCAGTTTTCAATTCATGGTTTTATTCAGAAATGACCAGAGATGCCAATGCTCGTATCCACGCTCTTTATACTAGACAAATTATTGGGATCAGTATTTAAATCAAGTTTTAAATCAAGGTTCAAATTTTTTCCCAGCGGAATAGGTACATCCAATTGCAGTTTTCCATTCTTCAGCAAATCGTACGACTTCAATCCTGCACCTGCACCATACGATAAAACCGTTCCCAAAGTATCTTTCGCTCCGAGGAAACCAAAACTTGTTTTCAGCAGATTCACCCCTAAACCATACCGCAAAAACGTATTCCACATCATGTCTTTATCACCGGGATGCAAGGCCGCCACCCGGGAAAACTGGTGCGCGTTGTTCCACATATTTTCATCTATGTCCAGTTTCAGTTCCTGGGCAAAGCATCCAAAATTTGGAAACTCAGGATGTTCAAGACATTTTCTTGCGCGATAAGAACCAGGAACAGGTGGACTGGGCGGGGTGGTATTGGAAACATCAGGATGTTCCTGCCGTTGAATGATATCATTACCCGGCGTTTCAGGTTTTGCCTGAATGGTTGGAACACCATTGTTGCCTTTGAAAAACGGTGATATAGGGCCGTGTTTTACAGGTGATTCCCCCTCCACCTTCTTATAAAAAAAGGGGTTGCTGTTTTGTGTGGTATTCTCATTTGCATTTATGAACTCTGGTAGTTTACTCATTCCTATAATTTATATGCATTCATTACCGCCACTCCACCTTTATCAGTTCCCTTCTCCATGGAAGTTTTACAATGCTCAAATTCCAGGGCAGGTGATCAAGTAGTACATCGATCGCACTTGTCTCCAATACAAAACAGGTATCCTCATTCTTCCGGTATATTTTTCCTTTTCTCTGCAAGAATCCTTCCCGCAATGCCTCTACACTGGTATTTTTTATAATTTTCCATTGCTCTATCGCTGCCTTCATCATATCGGACGCTTCCTCCTTAGCAGTTTCTTCCAATAAAATACCATTATCGGGTGACCCTTCTAACGGGTACCCGCATAGTATTTTTGGCACCACCAATTGATATTCCTCTGCTTCGGTATTGCCTGTTGCAATGAAATGCATTAACCAAACCGCCTTCTCCTGTGCCTCCGTTCCGGTAAATTTTCCGTTTTCTGTTAAACCCGTATGCATGAACAAATGCTTCAAAAAAGGATGTAAAAGAACCAACCCCGCATGCGGAGCGAATATTCCGCCTGACGGCAACTCCTCTTCCCCTTTAGTTGCATACTTATTCAATTCATTTTCACCCGGGTTTTTTGGTGCATTTTCTTTCCTTTCTGTATGCAGCAAATCTTTTACGGCTTCTTCTACCTTTGCACTGTACTCCAATGATCCTGTTATATCAGAAGAAATATTGTTCTGAACAGATTCGAGTACAGGCCATACCAACGACAAATCATCTTTGAACAAGATGACCTCTTTCCACTGCTTATCATATACCGGTTGTTGCAGAATGCGCTTCGCAATATCAGTGTTGGTCTTACCTTCTACTGCCCCGGTTAAGTATTGCTGCCATATCCAACCTGCTATTTTACCGGATGGCCGATTATCCGGCTGAATCAGTTTTTTCCCGCCCTTGCTCAATACCATGTCAATTTCGTGTACCCATTGTGGTAATAATTGCTGCTCCATTGCTGTCAACACTTCCATGAGTTTAACAAGGAAGGATACGGGGTGATCATTAATCAGTCTTTGAAGTACATTCGCATTTGTAACGATGAGCTCCTTAATTTCAGTTATCAGTGCATAATCTGTCGCCAATGCTTCGAGTACAAGCAGCCGCCATTCACTGTTTACATCCTGAACGTTCCAGTGCAGGTAACCATTCCGCATATAATGCAGCCATTGTTCGAAGGCATATTGCGCGATAGGTTTCTCCAGTACCACACTTACCTTGTCATACCTGTAGCTCAAATACTGCTGATCAAGTATTTGCTGTACTATTTTTTTGGCTTCCTTTTCAATCTTCTGGTACAAATCCTCCGTACTCATTTCCTGCCTGGATTCTTCCCATTCCATCTCACCCAGGTCAACTTCCAGTTTATCAATTTGTATCACATGGTCCCCATCTGTCAAACCGTCCAGTACCTTTTCTATCGTGGGCAATATATGCTGGTAAAAGTAGTCACCTGCTTTCTGCTGGATGCGGAACATGTCCTTATCCGTAGCCAGTTTTAACTCCAACACCTGCTTTTTAATGACATGCCGCATGATGGTACATTTTATTTCCTTCTCCCAGTGATCACCTTCCTGATAAAATCAATATCAACATCCGGCTCCACCGCTGCTACTCCATCCGCATCCCAGTATTTGAATACAAGCTGCATATCTATACCTGCTTTCCTTAGCTGCGCCGTTACTTTACTCAACTCCTTGTAGGCCAATTCATCTTTGCCATTGAAACTCACTTTATCCAGGTAAAAACAAACAGCGGACCGCAACAAATGCAGTTGCTGTGTTTTATTCAGTTGTTTGATCCCTTTATTTGCTTTGGGGTTTTCCAATATTCCAGAACAAAGCTTATCCAGCTTTTCTGCATCTGCCTGCTGTGAACTGATAAAACGATCTGTCTTAACAGCCAGCGGGTTCCCTGCTGAATGTTCTATTATGTCGGTTACTTCTGTTTTATATTTTTTAAACCTTGCATTAACAGTTTTAGCTTTCTGCTGTACGTTTATTGCAGGCGCCTTTTTTACAGGCCCTGCTGCAGCCTCCTTATTTTTCAGGGCAACTGGCTTCGGCTGGACAACTGTTTCTTTTCTGACAACAATAAAGGGAGTAGCTTTTTCCACCGGCCTCTCTTCATTTTTTACTGTACCGCGAAGTACTGGTTTTGGGTGAGCAGGCGATTCTTTTTTTGCAATGACCGCCGGAACAGCCTTATCTACCAGATCCTCCTTACTTTTTTCCTTATCGCGAAGCAGCAGCCCATTGTTAAATTCAGCCTGGTGGCAATAATCACTAAAACAAAATGTTTCGTTTACCTGGTTGAGAAAAGCGAATGGCAGGTCCATCAAAGAATCAAACTGGCGATTCTTTCTCTTCACTAATCTTTCTTCATCGAGGCAGCCTGGTGTTTTTTCATTCGCGGGATCAGTGCAAGGCTGGCAGTCAACGCAAGGATCAAGGCAATCGTATGGTATATTAAACAACAAACGGAGAAATTCGCAAATGTCAAAATTATCCTTGCATGTTGTAGCACCTGTCAGTGAATGCTTCCAGTCATCAAATGCTGTTTCAATGCGACAAAAGTCCCGGGGTTTGAGCCAGAGAATCCGCAACAACACATGCGCCGGTGCTTCTGTATACAATACATTTTCGAGCAATATCCTTCCCTGCTCGGCACGGAAGCGATCGCTCCATGCAGGAAGCACAACGGTAGCGATGAACGAATAAGGATCATGTCCCGGCTGGAAGCAAATGGCTTTATCCTCTTCTCGGCAACCACCTGCTCCCTTTTCAACAAAATCCGGAAATAAACAATCATTCCAGGTATTGCAATGCAATATCTTCCTCCTGCATGCGCAATCTGCCTGTGTAAAGGGGCGCAGTAATATATGTTCTACCAGGTGCATGCCCTGGCTATTGATCAGGTGCATGGAAGTGTCAACCGCGTCGCACACATCATTACCTGTTTCATAACACTGTGGGTTAACCGCAATAATATCGCTGGCGGCCGGTACAGGGTTTTGGCTGCTTACCAGTGATGGTATCATGGTATTTAATGAAATCCCAAAAGAATTGCATGTGCAATCAAATACAGAATGATAATTATTTCTGTCCTGCAATAATTTAATGGCTATGTTGAGCGAACGAAAAGCCTCTTCGCATGTATAATAACAACAAGTGCTCCTCCAGGCGATGTAACAAAATATGCCGTTATCACCCGGTTCATCACAGCCGCAAGGCTCGTATGGTTTGACATCGTCGTCGCATAGCGTAAAAGACGGAAGCTTTATTTCAATGCAATATTTATACAAAACGCTGTTGGGATTGTTACCAGCTACATTCCCTGCCTTGAGTCTTGTTCTTGTTACCGGGAAATAACAAGCCCAGTACCAGAGTGTATTGCTCCATTCTTCTATCCATGCATCCTGTGCGGGCTTACTTATATTAACCTTTTGTTCCACCGATTGAATGGTAACATCGCTGCCAGCAATGGTATAGCGGAGAAAACCTTCGGTTCCATAAACAGTTGCACCAACCCGTGCGAAAATAGCTTCCGTTAACTGCAGATACCAGTCGCAGGGATTTTTTTGATTGGCAAGATCTGCATTGGCCTGCGCAAAGGCTTTACCTTCTTTATCGTTCATCATTAACCTGCCGCCTGTATTGGAATAGCTGTACGATTTTTTAGTAAGGAAATCATTTAACTGGCTGTATAATGTGTTCAGTGCATCGCCTCTTTGTTTTTCAGTATCGTATTTGCAGGGATGTTCGATTAATCCATTCCCGCAGGTAACATAGAATGAATAACAGCAGTCTTCTCTCCGTTGGTAATTTTTAAATGCATCGCTGGTTTGTGCAGCGCAAATAAATTTCTCAATACCCATCGGACCCCAGGCGTCTTCCTCATTTTCATACCAGTTAATGCTTTGTGCGAGCACTTCATGAATAAATACTTTATATGAATAACTGGATGACTGGCTCACCACGCAATTGTCTACAGACACTGTTTTAGTGCAGGCACAGTCGGTAAAGTAATTTCCTGTAAATAACAATAACCGGCTGAAATAGCGGAAGTCAGTCATCGCCGCATCGGCTGTATCATAATTAGTGGTACTTCTCCATCCCTCCCCGGCTGTAATGGGAATACTGAAATAATATTTCCAGTTCTTTTCACCAGCAGCGCAACTTGTTTGTGGAACCTTATAGACGGTACAAAATATTTCAGCAAATTCAACAGAATTTGTGTCAATTATTTTGACGGGGTAAGCTTTCACTATTTCAACCAGCTTATCATTCCACACGGCCCCAAAGCTATCTTGCAATATTTTTAACGAAGCGGCTGGAATAAATGCCACTACTTCGCCCAGGTTTGTATTGCTGTTTTGCGGTATATCAACAGGTGTGATACTGATGTATTTGCCGTAATTATTTTTATCGGAGGCCACCAATAATACCTGAAGGTAATTATCATAGAAATGCTCTATGGCCTCATCGGCCGTAGCATATGCACGAACGCTTTCAAATAATACCAGTTGGTTGCCCGGTACGCCATGTACATTATAAAACATCAATTGATACCGGTACCATTTTGAGTCGCTGCTATCGTACTCCTCAGTGAAAATATCTCCACCGAGGCAGATGCCTGGTATATTTTGCATCGCTTTTTTAGAAAGCGATGCAATCTCTTTTCGTTTGTCCCATGCGGTTTTATGATCCGGGTATGATTCTGTGTAAACTGCTGGGACTTTATTTTTATTAATTAACCGGTATACATACGTACCAAATCTTTCTACGCCATCTACTTTCACAAACGCTTTGAGTGCTTCGGGTTTTCTGGCGCCATGCATACGGACTATCTTATGCTGATCTTCTAAATGGGTCCTAATGGCCGCCCCTGCTTTAGCAGCTTCTGCTTCTGTTGTGTGATAACTTACCGGAGCTAAAGCTTTGCCCTTTTGTGCCGCAAGGGTGATCCCGGTTTTGTGAGGTTTTACTGATAATTCGTCTACGTGTTTATAAAATATCTTTTCGGCTTCCAGCGCTGCTTTTTCGGTAGGAAATTCATCATCGCTGGAAAACAAATAACTGTTTTTCTCTTCATAGCCCAGCAGGTATTTAAATTTCCAGCCAACGGCTGTTTTCAGCAAGTCGAGCGTGTAAATATACTGGTTGATAACACTCACAATGGCCTGAATGGCTTTGTCGGCATCTTTCTCGGATGCATATTCCATCGCGCTGACAGCCTGCGGGCGTCCGTCTAAATGAATTTCAACTGAGAATAAACTTGTGGAAGGAACCTGCCGTGTGCTGAAATTCATTTCATCCGATGCTGCAATCAACACCCGGTGACAGTGTGCCTCTGCATCTGCCGACTTGTCAAAATCAACCAGCGGACTTAATTTAAATGTGTTGGCGCCTTTGTCCAATACATAATAGGTGAATTTTCCGGGTTTGCCAATAATGGTATCGTTGATGTCAATATTAAAATGGGTAAGATCAACAAAACGGAAATTGTTCTTCAGCTTTTTATCATAAAATAATTTTCCATGAAACGGGTGGTCCTTTTGGGCCTTCCATCTTTTTGTATCCGGTAATTTCTCCGCCAGCCTTAAGGCGCCGGTTTTGGCATCGGCTTCTGTTGTCCATTCTTCCTCAGAAACACGGATAACATTTCCTGCATTGTCTTTAATTCTAGCTGCCCATGTCCAGCTATTTTCAAAAACTGATCCGGATGCAGGTTGCTGCGAAAAGCTCCTTGCCAGGTAACCGGCCAGTCCTTCTCCCGTGCCGGAATTGGTAAAACTGGCATGGTATACTGCAGGCGTGGTTGATCCATAATCGAGCAATAACTGGTATTCCCTTTTATCACCCAAGTAACGGATAGTATACTTTGACTGATCGCCCATGGCTGTTATCAGGGAAGAAACCGCTTTGAGGGCATCTTCCATCAGGTCAAACTTTTCACTGACCTGGAATGCTGTAATACCTGTTGTACTGAAATCAATGATATATGACTCGTCGTATAATTCCACGGTAAACGGGCATAAAAGATTTCTTCCCCAGGAGGGAATACCTGCCAGCGCCTTTACCTTTTTTTCAAAACCTGACACACTTCGCTCCACATCGTTTTCATCCATATAATTGTATGCTCTTCCCCTGTTTCGACTAAGATCCGGGAAACAGGTCAGGTAATTTTCCACTACCTGCAATGCATCATTCTCATTGCCGGGGGTCCAGTTGAGTAAGACAAAATCAGTGAAAGTTTCTGCAAACCTTGACAATAAATGACTTAGAAAATCTTTCCGCCGGTGACTGTACAACTCATCACTCTCGACAAGAATGCCAAGATAATCGGTATAGGTATCTATATTTAGCTCTACATTAAATGTAAACGTGTTGCCGGAAGTAAGAAAACTCCGGTAATTGTTTTCAAACACACCTGCATATTGAACGCTTGCCGCCAGGCGCAGTGCATCATCCTCGGTATTGCAGATTTTTTTACCAAGCAGTATAAAATCATCTGCTGATGATTCTATGGTATAGAGGTAATACCCATCAGATGTTGAGTAAGTTTTAATTGACGATTCCCCCTCATTAACGAGATCATTGCGAAGCAAATCGGTTGATTCATACAAACCAAACAGGCTGTTAAATGTAAATGACTCGAATGATGCAAGAATATGCTCGGCCAATTGCATTTGTGTATTTAATGTCTGCCAGTCTGCTTTGGATATGGGAAAAGCAAGCAGGGTGCCGCTGGCACCAAGGCCACTGTCCCCATCGCCTGTTCCAAAACGCAGTAACTTGCTCAGTTCAGGTACGGTGGAAATGGTATTAAGGAAATAAGTATGCTGTAATTTCTTATCCGAAGGATGTGTAAAAGAAAACAACTGCCTGATACTTTTCAGTTGGGATAAATAATTTGCCAGCATCTGGTCAAAGAAGAACAAGTAACCTTTCAATTGCAGTGCCTGTGCTTTTCGCTCATCGGGCACATTGTCCGCCAAATCCCCTTCGCCAATACCATATACAGCGGGGAAATCATTTTGTATGGAGTAATAACTGTCCAGGTCGTCGTGATAAATGGCTTTAGGGATCAGTGCATCAAGGTAAGGGGAAGTTATTGGATACATTACCTTGCCTGTATGCAACCATCCCAATTCCAGTTGTGTATCAAACTGCGACTGATCAATCTGCAATACTTTTCCATTCCTGGTAAATTCAAAACCCGAACAGTTGATGGAAAAAACCGGAACATGGTTTTCGGGTATGTGAAAACGCCATTTGCTATTCTTATCCGGAAATTTTGGATCACATTCTTTTCCACAAGTCATTAGCTTAAGACTTGATATTTTCTTTACGCCCTCCACTTCAAAAATGGCGTTGTAAATATCTGAGATATGAATTTCTTTCTTTAATGTTATTGATTCCAGTTCTTCTGTGTCTATAAATCCGTGGCTTTGGCTGCTGTATGGCCGGCCGGCAAATATTTCATCTATTGACCTTCCCTTGTCGAGCAACTGCTGAAACGTATAAAATTTTGGAACGTTGGAAAAGAAATCATGGAGGCGGTTGGCAACTGCGACATAAATATTTTCCGCTTCAAAGCCTTCCTTTATTTCAATAGAGGCACAAACACCTGTATCCAGTTTGCACAGGATAAAAATGTCCTGGAAATCTTCACAAAGGTTTCGATGCATCATTAACGACTTTCGCACTGTATCTGTAATGTCCTTGATAAATGTTTTTTTATCGGCCTCTTCCAGTGCCGGATCATCATTTTTAAAGTCCTTGTCTACATCTTTCTCCGTTTCAATGAGCACATGATAAATACCATTGAGAAAATCTTCACAAACTTTCCCGGCGCCAGCGGCGTCTGCCAGTTCTAACCCGTTTGCAGGATCATTGGGATTGTTTCTGCCTATATCAACATTTCTTCCGCAAATATTGGTGATGTCATCTGCAGGGACCAGCCATGCATTGCGGACACCTTCGATATCAATTAATAATTTCCTGTAATCAGTTATGGTCAGTGGGTTGCAAGACAATATCTGCGCCGGAGTAAAAAAATTATTTTCCTTCGATGTATCGGATGGATTTTTTGATAAAATATCTGCTACGGGCAAATTGGTACGGTATCCCAAATCAAGCAATGCGTAGCAAAGTTCTTCGAGTATTGTAATACCGGGATCGTGCACATTGTGATCAGTCCACAACTTCCCGGATAATTTTCCCAGGTAAGCAATGCCTTCACTCCTCAACTTATCAAAATCCAGGTAAGGCGGAAAGCCCGCGTTGTTCTTGCTGATGGTTACACTATTTTTATCTTCGCTTGCCATACTTGGCTGTTTTGATCTATGTTAAAATGATTTCCGGTTCTTCACGTATCGGTACAGGCGGATGATCGCAGCAAGGCTGGTTGCTATTATTTGCTGCGGGATCGCCACAAATACACCAGGTTTCACAACCCGGCTGATCGATACAAACATCTATTGCTCCTGCAACCAGTATACTTCTTGCAGTTACGGGATTAATATCTTTTCTGTTAATGTTATCTATTTCGTGCGCCAGTCTCAAATCAATGATATAGTCGATATATTCACGCGATTCGAGGAAACGGATCATATCCGACTGGCTTACCGGTTGTCCAAAAGATAATTTTTCAAATTCACCAATGGCCCATGGTGCGAGGAAGTTCCTGATATCCTCCGCCAATTGTTCCTTATAATAAACCTCATCTTTGTCTTGCAATAATTTAACCCTTATACAGATATTGACCTTTTCGTACCGCGGGTTCATAATCTTCAGTCGCACAAATGGTGAGATCACTTTTTTGAAATATGTCTCAATCTGTTCAAGAAGACTGACAGGCACTTTAGGTTCAAATGATTTCGCAGCTTTTAACTTGTTGAGATCTGGTATCACTGCTACCAGCACATAACCCGGTGCAACGGTGAAATCGTTGATATAAGCCCCGGCATCGAGGGCATAAGTATGGTTGATACATTTCGCCTTGAATATGGTAGGGAATGATTCAAGGACCAATCGCTCATAATCGAATTTCTGAATCGCCCTGTTTTTATGCCGTAGTAATTCACTGACGCGGATATAAAAATGACCTTCCGCTTCAGGTTTCCTGCCACCAAAGGAATCATATGGCTGCAACACTTTCTTCACAGAGGCGTCGGCCACTTTCAGTTTGGCGACAGAGCCGGCCTCCAGTGGCTGGTCCAGCCGAAGTTTATCATTCGCTTCGTCATTGGTAAATGTAGCTTTGACAGCCTGTGTATATATACCGGTTACTTCAGCTACCGATTTACTCTTGCAGGGAATGGTCGCTTTGATCCAATGCAGTCCTTTGGGAAGGATACTGTTTTCATTGGTCATATTCGCTGGCATCGAAAATTTAATGATGCCCGAAGTGGTAAGCCCGTCGGTATCATCGTTCAATACTTCGAATCCTTTCCTCAATAATTTCCATTCATTATTCTCCAGGTAATACCAAACCAATGATTCCCTTTCTGATTCAGAATCGGCTGTTGCTTCAGATAATTGAAATAAAATGCTTAGTGTGCTTCCGGGAACAAGATTTTGTAACCCGATAAATAAAGTTCCTTCATCGCAGAATGTTGGGAAAAGCATGGGTTGCTGTACCAACAATTCTGGCTTGTATGTTCCGGCGTAGGGATACAGGTGTATAATGTCGATATCTTTCACATCAGCAGTGGCAGAATAATCAACAGACAGTTCTTTTATGGCCGGAGTGTATGGTTCCTTGGGCAATCCTGCTTTTACTGCCTGGTTGACATTTATGTTGTCATCCAGGAATTTCAACCTGTCCTGCAATTCAGTTGATAATCTGGCTATACCAAATTGCGGATAATTGGCTTCCACAAAAGGAACCAACAATGGGTTGGCATCTATCAAATCATTCAAACCATTCGCGCCAGTGATATCATTTCGAATTTGCCCAATTGCTCCAATAAGAGCACCATTCACACTACCCAGGATATCATTTACTTTATTTGCAGCTGTTGCAATATCAGAGATCGCCAGTGCAGCCAATGCATCGCCCAGCAAATCGTTGATGTCAGTAAAGAAAATGGTGGGGCCAATTAAATTTGCCGCATCATCAGCGTTGTTTGAAATATCCTGTACTTTATTTTTTATGGAGGCAATTTTGGACACAATTTCATCTATGATAAGCTTTGCTTCCTTTGCTTTTTTCCTCAATTCAGGAATAACAACCGGGTCGATCTGGTTAGCCAGGGCAAACATGTGCCTCGCGACAACAAATGCATACCGATCGTGTTGAAAACCGACGCCTTCGAGGGTTAGCCGTAAAAAACCATAATCAGAAGAAATGTTTAAAGGAAGAAGCGGTTGACCAAATACATTTCTCCTTTCATACACTGTATTTAGAAAATCCGGTACCACAGGTGGTTTCCTTGTAAAATGATAATTATCCTTGTCGTCGTTATTCAGCGGCGCTGGTCTTCCACAGAACGATGCAACAGCGGCAGACGCATCATTAAACAACTGACGGAATGGTGGCGGTGCCGGGTTTTGCGTTTTCCAAATTCCTTTCTCCAGCACAGCATGCGTCAGTAAGAAACTGGCTTCCGTGATCTTATTGCTGCCATCTTCAAATTTTTCATAGTCATAAAATTCATAGTGCTTGTCCAGATCGGCCGGTTTATCTTTCCAGTCCACATTGACCCACAGCTCCTGCCAGTTTTTTGAAAATATTTCCTGGCTTCCTATATAAAAATTTGCCCCCACCTGCGGTCTAACGCCAAATGGACGGACCAGGCTGTTTATATTTTCGACATTCTCATCATTTTGTACAATCAGGTTTTTAACCCCGCAAACATTCACATCTATTTTTGAACCGGCTATCACTTTCACTTCGCGGAAGAAGTGATACAATGAGACCTCCTGTGTATTCCCCTCCAATTTTTTATCGCAGCATCCCTTGTCCTCCTGTTCACAATCATTCACCGGCACCTGTATTTTTACCTTGTCATCCAGTTCGATTTTTACCAGCGGCAAGGTTGTATTGAAATCTTCTTTTAGTGTTTCTGCATTGTAAAAAGTGATGGCCTTCTGATCAGGTGTAATGACAGCTGTAATATTCAGGACAAACTTCGTTTCATCTGCCATATCCTGTGTAATGCTCATCACCAGGTTTGATGCCTTATCTGGCAACGGTGCTATCCATGCCTTTTCTCCACTGAATAAAATATTTAATGCATAGCGGGGATAAATGAGGTCCTTTATAATATCCAAACCAGGCTGACCAATCAATGGCTCAAATATAGTCGCCGGTAATATCCTGTCGAATAATTTTTCATCCCAACCACAAAAACAGACATTGGGATCCGCTATTTCATCAGTTTTACCTGTTACCCTGTCTGCACGAAGGTGTTTGACAATGAGAATATCCTGCAACGCCTCTTTCAATTTTTTACTGATCCCTTTCTTCACCAGTGTTGCAATGAGTGGTTGACTGACATAATAATACCGAAGTCCCAATGCATTACTTACCTGGGTAAATAAATCTACCGTTGAAAATAATGGCGGGCAGTTATTTGGATTCTTCTTCGCAGATATTTTACCAACCAGTTCCTGTTCATTATCACAACATGGATTGTTTTGATCAATTTTAGGCATAAGGCTGTTACAGTAATCTTTCTGTAACTGGCATGACAATGAAATATTGATGGTCCTTGTACCTTCATTCAATAGCAGTACCGGGGAAGCCAGTATAAACCCCAGACGGGCATTTGGGTAAGGATAAATGAATTTATTCTCAGGATCAATATACTTGCTCCACTTATTACCCAAAGTTGCCCGTGAGGGAAGGCCATCTTTGAAATCTTTATCAATACCATTTGCCCTGGTAGCATCTGGCGCAATGTAAATACCTTCCGCTACAGCATTGTTGTCACAGGTTCCCCGTAATGGATTATCAACCTTTACCGGTTTGTTATTGATAAACAATGTTCGCTGATCAATTACCTGCGCCTTGTTCACAACAATTTCATCGTCACTGGCAAAATATATCTCGGCCTTATTGGTGTCTTTTCCGTCTTTGAAGAGCAACCCTTTTTTAAAAAGGTATTTATCCAGTTGCTGTTGTATGTCCAGCACCAGGTGCACTTTATCGGGCACCGCACCTTTTGGTTTCAGTTGCAGCACCTGCTTATAGAAAAAGTCAAGATGGCGTTTCGTGTAACCGTTGAGATCCCCCTGGAGGTGTTGAAACAATTTTATAAATGCAAATAAGATAGCAAGGTGCGGCGGATGTTTTTCTTTCAGTTCCTCTTTTAAGGGAAGGAGACTTTGATCCAGGCTTTGTTCTGCAGAAACTGATAACAACCTGATTACATCGTGAAAAGCCTGCACCAGCTGAAATATTTTATTATAGAGTCCAATCAGCCTTTTGCGTTTTGTATTGCCTTCCTTTTTAAAAGCATCGTCTTCCTGGTACAAATCGGATGATACCAGGGCCCAGGCAGGATTGGTGACCAAATCATTTAACCGGATGGCAGACACACCATACCAGTGCGTAGCAGCATTGCTGTACCTGATAAAATTTTTTAACGGTCTGCTCAGCTTGTCCTTCATCAGTTTTTCCATCACCGTTTCGATAGGCATACCACTGCCGGTTACCTGTCGGTCCCAATTGTCTATTTTCTTAATGATATTGGTGTAGGTATAGCGAATCAAAAGGTATAAGCCACCTTTGGTAGGTTTACGGTAAAAACGTTTCTTATAATCATCGAGCTTCTGCTGTGAACCAGTGCGATCATATTTTACAATAGATGCCAGTGCAAAAGGAAGGCTTTTTGCAAAAAAAGGTTGCCAATCGCTGACCTGAAGTTTTTCATCATAATAATTCACATGGCGTGACAGCTGCACAAAAAAATCCAACAGGTCGGCCAATGAACGATTATCAACCTTTGCCTTACCGACTAAAAGATCATCCAAAACACGCTGGCCCTGGCTGGTACCGGGGTCTGTTTGAAATGGATGAATCATATGTTTACAATCGGGCATCATGCTTATATGTGTTTCAGCGCTTCATTTTGATAAAAATCATACACGTAGTTGAATCTCGAATTGGTACCGGGTATCGAGTATTCAACACTGATGGTGAATCTTCCTTCAAGCAAATCCAAGCTGTCCTCACCGGTAACATCAATTTTCTCCGCAATAATTCTCGGCTCATAATAAAGAATCGAATTGGCCACACGTTCTTTGATATAACCAATAGTAGAACTGCTCAGACCTTCGAATACATAGTCATTGAGGTTGCAACCATATTTGGGTTGCATCACTCTCTCTCCCAGCGAAGTGGACAAAAGAATATTCAGGCTTTGTTTGATATCCTCTTCATCAGTCACCATTTCAACCGTACCTGAATTGCGGTTAAACTTTGGTGGGAATGACCAGCCTGTTCCGAGAAATGAATTGAATACTTTCGCCATACAATTATTTTTTATTTACCCGCCTATTTGTACTGTAGGGAAACCAGCTACTATGACGCCACCATGCGCAGTTAAGTCTCCCTGTCTTGCTGCCGGCTTTCCACCAATTAATACTGTTGAAGATCCCATAACAATTGTATCCGGCGGACCGGTACAAACACACAAATCACCCACCACTGCCGCAGGCATATTACCCACCATCACTGTTGGTACACCCGGTCCGGTAACTGGACCACCAACATGCGGAACTGGTCCCGGATTTACCAGTGGACAAGTATGCATATCACTTATTCTTGCTGCTGATGGCATTTGATCTAATTTATTTTTACGAGTGACCCACTGATCTCTGTTATTCCAGATGCCGATAATTTTGCAAGAGCTCCCTCCATGCTAATGTTTCCATCTGCTTTTACAGAAAGCGTGGTTCCGCCAATCGTGAGCGAAGCGCCTGCTTTCAGTGTCAGGTTCACACCTGCTTCAATATCTATATTCTGCTGGCTGCTGAGTTTTATACCAGTGGTGCTCAGTGTTATTTTATTGCTGTTTTGATCTATTATTTCGATCTTTTGGCCCTGCTCGTCCAGCTTGATGCTGTTGCCCGCGGGTGTATCGATGGTAATTGTTTTAGTCTGATCATGAAAATGAACGCGCATTTTGCTGCGTGTAAATATTCCTTTCTCATGGTTGTCGTCGCTCGCACGCAGCGGTGCTTTTTTCGCACTGCTGTTGAGCATTCCTAGTACAATGGCATGGTTGGGGTCATCATTGATAAAACCAATGATTACCTCATCACCTATTTCAGGACGGAAAAAAGTACCACGGTCACCACCTGCATCAAGACAAGCTACGCGCGCCCAGATACCCTGTGCATTGTTATCGATCGTGGGTATTTTCACCAGTATCCTGTCATCGCCATCGGGATCCGTGGCCAAATGGACAACAATGCCTATTTGCAAACCATGGATACCACCCATTAAACCGGCGGTCATCGGGTCATTAATATTTTTATGAACGAGTTCATAGGTTTCGGGGTCAAGGCCAAATTGGATACTTGTTTCCCAACTGCCATTACCAATATCCTGTTTTACGGCAGTTACAAAAGCATTTCCCTTATAGCGGTCACCCACACCTTCCAGCTTCAGCATATCACCTGGTTTGATTCCGGAGAAGCCGGTAATTTTTACCCTTCCCCTGATCTTTGCCAACCGGCTGCGTAACATTACCCCGTCTACCCATGCCTGTAGAGCCTGTTCCGTAATATGACCGCTGTGGTGCAACTGGAAATGATCAAGGTTGATGGTTTTTGCCAGATCTGCTCCGCTGATATTACCGTGTTGTGTAAACGAAGCAGCTTCATCGGTATCAGCATCAAACAATTGCTGGTTGGCATAGTCCCAGGAAATGGCTTTTACATTTTTCCACTGGTTGCGTGCATCCATTTCTGCTTCAAACTCCATAATGGAAGTTCCATAGCTGGCTTGCAAAACCGGTGCAGCGCTGGTATCGGGTTTAAATGTTTTAATCGTTCCATCATTCACATTCACCAGCATACCATTTGCCTCTGCGCGGAGCAGCAGAAAATCCCAGTCAGTCAGGTGGTGTTGCACCAGTTCCTTGTTGGTAACAGTTGTATCCTGTGCATCGCTTGACAAACCGGAATATTGCCCAACCAGTTCATCGAACAGCTGGCTGTCTTTTACATTTTCATAATATTTATTTTTCCGACCTACCGTCATTTTTACTGCTTCATCTCGGCACTCCACCATCAGTTGTGAATTGCCACTTGCCTTTACCTGTATGGATTGTCGGGTAATGATGCCTTTGAATACCTGCGTATTGTTTCCGTCAAAACCAATTTTGACAATAATTTTTTTCCCGGGTACCAATTCATCCGTATTGCTGATTTCAAAATTCCTGGAAGCAGCATCACCATCGCGCAATACCATTTTCACAGTAGGTATGCGGTTGATCTCTTTCATAATGGAAAGGGATAGCAATTGATACGACGGGTTCATGGCCTGTCCTTCTATAAGGACATTATAGCTGGCTACATCGTGTGTGGAAGGGTTCGGTATAATAAGTTCTTCCATCAGGTTTCGTTTTTATCGAATGGAGGGAAATATAAATCACTGCCTGCTTTAATCTTTCTGATCGTTACCAGGTTGTTGACCTTACCCAACTGCATTAGATATTTGGGATCATTATAAATTTCGTTGCTCAACAAATCGAGCCTGTCGCCCTGGTTCACTTTCCGGTAATGTGTTAAATCGGGTGAGGATGCCCGTGATTCAGCCAGTAACTGTTCTCTTGACTTATGCGCCAGGAAAGTTGCATTGACTTTCACCCGCAAGGGCGAACCATCGGGTTCAAACAATGTATAATTCAGGTCGAGGTTTGACAATATACATTTGAAATCCATTTCTGATCCCCAGTGAACGATCAGGAACCTCGGGCGGTGAATCTTACCATCAAAATTGTACACGCATTTCATCAGATCATCCAACTGGTCATGTACTTTTTTACTGATATAATCCTTATTGTCGCCCCCATAACCCTCCATTGTTTTCGTTCCATCCAGCACAAACTCCAGCCGTAATTGTTCCGGTTCAGTTGATTTATACTTTGCCTCTGTACCGGGGTTTCCATGTCCCTGCGAAGTATCAGCATTTACCTTAAAGGTTTGGGTAAACGATTCCGGGTTAATCGGTGTCGTAAATTTCTTCGAAGGATCTTCGCCTGAAAAATCACGGTTCTCGAATGACCGGATAACCAGTTTCTCCAGTTTTTTTCTATCGCTCATTTTTATCCTTTAAAATTTCAAGCACCTTTTCCACGCAAGTTTTGATCATATCTTCTCCCGGTGAACTATTACTTCCCGCACTGCTACCTGCAGCACCGGAAGCAGCAGCGCCGTTTTGGTCTACGGTCGCTTTTATGACCAGTTCCCTGATTTCAACCGGCATAATGTTAGTTTTATAAAGTGATTATCCATTAAAAGCCCTTTCTTCCGTCAGCAACAGCCTGTTGTAATTCAGTTCAAGTGTTTCGATCAATACTTCACCCCGCTCTGCATTCAATTCAGCAATCTTCCAGCTGCGTGGCCAAACATTGGTCACTGTCCAAACCATTAATGGCTGGTGATCTTCGCCCAGCAATTTAATGGTGACTGAATCGATTACCCTGGAAATCCTCCTTCTGTGAATCATTATCAAATGGCTCTCCTTCGAAAGTCCGCTTTAGCCAATCCGTAACTGCAGAGGTTTTCGGGCCAAGTAATCCACGCTTCAATACCAATGGGCCAAACTTCCGTCTCGTTGGGAGAACATGTTCAAACCGGTTCTCTCCGCCTTCCTTCACTGTTTCCGTATCCATGGTTGAATCCAATCCGCTTACAGATTGAAACTTCACATCCACAGAATCGCGATCACCTGAGGATGAAGTGAACAGAAAAATGAAACCCTACAGACTGATAGGCATTTTTAGCCATGAAGAACTATTTTTTAGCTTCAACAATGGTCAAACCTTCATGTACCAGTTCAAGACTTTCAATCGCTACTTCACTGGCATCTGCTTTCAGATCGGTAGAAGTAACTTTTGAAGGCCATGCCTTGGCAACTGCCCATGAGATGATCGGCTGGTGTTCTTCATCCAGCAGGCGGATGGTCACATCTCTCCTGAATTTTTCTTTTCCTTCCTGGAACATCATGGTTTTTTTCCATTGTTCAAAGAATTCAAAGTCGCCGTGGAATGTTCCTCGTTTGAGCGTAATATTTTTGTATTCAGTCAAGCCAGGCTGTTTTGATTTATTGTAAGTTGGGCTGCTGCCTTCACGGTATTCGATAACCTTGGTTTCAAAATCCAAACCACTTACTTCTGTAAAACCAATCCGGGTTCCGCCCCAGTCAAGTTGAAAATGAAACTTTGGGAGCGGGTAATTTTTTTTGGGATCGTCTGCCATGATTATGAGTTTTTAGATGAAATTAAAATGGTTGATTAATGCTGTCTTGTTATGCTGTTTTGCATCTTGTTTTTGGATCTGACTGTGCAACGGCCGCAGTTAGGCTGTCTTTACAAGCCTGCAATGCATCGCGTTTTTCATTGGCTTTGTCCAGGTCTTTTTTCAGTTGATCAGTCTTGGCTTTGGTATCTGTACATGCTTTCTGCAAATCCTGGTAATAAGGATCCTGATCAATGGGGAAACTTATCAAAGGGTGCAGGTCACAACATTCATTGCCTGAACCACCGTCTTTAATACCTCCCTTGCCCTGCTTCTTAAAATCTTCACTGTTTTCATCGCAACCGGCACAGTGCAAAATATTTCGCCAGTACACCAGTGTTTGTTTGAATCCATATTCACTGCAGAGATCAGTATCAAGTTCATAAGCCAGCTCAAGTGCAGCAATAATTTTCAGAATCATATCATCGCGTGTAGCAATCACGGCATCAAGCTTCTTTCCATACTCTTCGAGGCATTTTACAATACCAACTCCGGGAGCGAGATCGGGGCTCTTGAGACAATTGATGCATTGCATGAGCTCATCGTACTCTTCTTTTAATTTTTCCACGCGGAGGTACAAGTCCTTCGTCATGCAGAACAGGATTTCGATGGCCTTACCGGTTTTCTCTGTTACCTGGCAAATTTTTGTAAGGTGGGTGATGAAAAGTTCCAGTTGCCGGCAGAGTGCATCTGCTTTTTCATCTGTCATTACCCAATCATCGCACCATGCTTTTATTTTCTGGTACCAGGTATATGTATTGGTGTACTCGGCCTGTTTGTGGGCTGCAATGGTTGTAGCAATTTTCCAGTCGGCGGTCACCTGGTCGAGATCCTTTTTCCAGGTGTCATAACAACAATCGCCACTAGGCGGCGTATCGCCGGGATTCTTTTCGCAGCAGTCATAAATTTCCTGCTGTATATCTGAAATTGATTGATAACTTAACATGTTTTTTTTGTTTTTGAATGAGGAAACGGTTGATTAATCAGCACAATCGGTTTTGGAAGAAGATCCGCAAAAAACACCGGTCACTTCATCGCAGATGTCGCATATCTCACACTTACATGCTTTCAGTCGGTCATTGCTGTCATCCAGATGATCGCAACCACATTCGCCGTCTTCACTGATGCAATTGCATTTGTGGCAGCAGAGGTAATCTTTGGTTATGTCGATACCTTCTACTGCATCTCGTGCACTGTACAAAGCAAATGATCCGGCTGTCAATACTTTCGTAGCATCTACCAATTCTGCTTGTGCAGTATCCACGGCAGTCTTTCCGTCTTTCATTTTCTGCACCACCTGGTCGTCGAATGATTTTGCATTGGTTTCAAAATCGGTTTGAAATTTTTGCATACTGCCTATGCTGGTAAATGTTTGAATACCCATGATGTCTGCAGAAGAACTATAAATAATATCAATGTCCTTGCTGAAGATGGCTGGTATGGATATGAGGTGATCCAAAATGGTACAGGCGTTTTCACATGCCCTGGGGCACTTGTATATCTCCTCCACCATCCTGTCCCCGGTTATTATCATTGCAATCACTGGATGTTTTACAGCCCAGTTTTATCAATTGTGAAGAATTGCAACTGTCTTTGCGGCATGCGTCCAGGGTAGAAGCAGCAACGCGTAATTCACCAAATTTTGCCTTGGCATCTTTTGCAGCAGCGCAAACTGCCTTCAGTGCATCCACCAGTTTTCCATTTTTGGTAACCAGTGCAGTCACGTCTGCTTTGATTTCCGCAGAAGACTGAATGAGTTCCACGCCGGTTGACAATTCCAGGTTGCGGGTGATGCGGTAATTTTTTTCCGTTTTAACAAAACAGCATTTCTTGAACTCATATGTAGTGGTCAACCCTTTTACATTTTCTTCTGCTGCAGTAAGGGTGCCTACCAAACCAATAAGCGTATCGCAGTAACTGTCTTTTTTAGTCCTGATGGTTTTTTTCACCAGCGAGTGGTGCCCGTTTTGTTTTTTTCCGTCAGGCTTTTTCTTTTCGTTATATTGTTGAATACTCATGATAATGTATTTTGGATGAAGGGTAACGAAGTTTACGATTCACTCAGCATTTTGTGCATGAAGCGGAGGATGATAAATTCTGCCGGTCGTACAACGGCCATTCCGATCTCCACAATCATCCGGCCTTCCCATACATCCAGTTCTGTCATTGTTTCTCCCAATCCAACCTTTACAAAAAAGGCTTCACGTGGTAGTAGTGCCCATCAGTGCACCGGCCTTCCATTGCTGGGTGAGATAGTTTTCGATCATCGATTTTACACGAATCCATGTATTGCGGTCATTGGGTTCAAATACAAATCGCTCCGTGGCATTCTTGGTAGATTCTTCCACCATATTGAAAAACCGCCTTACGGATATATATCGCCATTCATTATCATTACCGGCCAATGTGCGTGCACCCCAGATGATGGCAGGGCCACGGCCGGTGAAATGAACGGATCACATTGATGGATTTTCCTGCCAGTGTATCTACATTCAGTCCTTCCTGTTCTTTATGGGTAACCAGTTTTTCCGGCGAATAGCAAGATCAATACCTACATTTGCAGGCGCTTTCCAGACACCCCTTGTATTATCCACCTCCGCATACTTACCTACCACGCAGACGGAAGCGGGCAGCAGCATTTCAATATCTGTAATGGCACCCTTTGCCATAAAATAGAATGCATTGTTGATGATTTCAGCGCCGCCAGTGATCCGTTCAGCGAGCATCACCCACACCAATGATGGTCACTGTCGTTCTCATCGGTATAATTGTAATCGAGCCGGGTAAAAATACGGGGATAATAAACAGCACCATATTTCATGGTATCAATAGTGCCAAAATCCGCATCGCGAAGTACCTGAATATTGTCCACCGTGGTATCAGCATCCATCCATACATCCATCACGGCAAAGCGATCCTTCAATTCAGCGCACTGATCCATGGTTTCCTTATACAATGCATAATAATTTCCGGCAGCAGTAATACTTAATCCATCCGGATAAAGAATCAGGGTTACTTCATTAACCTTTTCAACTTCATCAAGTCCCCTTTTCAAGGTCGCCATGTCAATACAACACCGCCACCGCTGTATAATCTCCTACAGAAACGATATAGCATGGACCGCCGCCGTTGATAAAAAATAGTTGCAGCGAATAATACATCAGGTATTTGGAAGGAGTGCGGTTCACTTTTCCCTGTACATCAATCCTGCTGCCCTGGGTGGTATCAAGGTTACCTCAATCGTGGTTTCCGGTAATGGCCCGCCAAAAAACTGTTCATACTCCAGCATCGAAGTAATCCGCTTGGGTTTCATCAACAAGATCATCGGGTTCTTTCAGCTGTGCCTTTTCAGTATACCCGATAAATGCGGGAATAGCAGTTTCTACAGAGGCAATGGAGGGTGGCAACTTGGGAATCTCTTCAATATAAACTCCCGGGGTTTTGTATTCTGCCATAAGATTCAGTTTTATTTGATTGATGAATTAGTATGATTGTTTTATAATTTTTTATACAAGTGGAAACATTTTTGAAGCAGGTACGATGATGTTGACAAATATCTTGATCCAATCAGCTTTCACCAGGTCGCCCGGCACCGGATTGGGTAAATACTGGAAACTGTTATCAGGTTTTTTCACCAGCAAAGGCGTATGACTCAACGGCTGCGGATTCTTTGTGATAAGTATGCCGTCATCATCAGTCAACAGATCCTGTGTATCAGGTGTCAGCTTTATTTTCTTCTGCGATTATTCCTGTATTGCCAGAATACCAGCCGGCTCTTCATCCACAGCTCAAAAACCGGCGGCGTCCGTTTTGATTGCCGTTTGGCAGTATCCTGGTAATGAGAAATCCGTTATTGTCCGAGGAGGTTAAATGCAGCATTGGCTGGTCTTAAGTGTTAAACCGATGATGGCGGAATAGTTGTGCAATACCGATACTGTCATCAGCAAATAATAATCGTAAAGATCTTGCATATCCATTGCTGGATGTTACTGCCAGTGTATACAAACTCTGCGCGGAGGGCGTACGCAGGAATCGTTTTGATGATTCAGTCCTGGTAGCCTGAAAATTCAGGTAAACGGATCTTAACTGGGTTGTCATCTGCAGCAGTCAATGCGTTCTTGACTTCCGTATTGGAGTATTATCCTTTAATGAAAAACGCATCCGTAACATTATCAGCAGCACTGAAATTGTAAGTGAAGGAAAGTGGAACAATCATCCTGTCGGATTCGTTATATAATTGATCCCCGGTAATGGAGCCAGGGATCCAGTGTCCCATTGTTCAAAAACATGCGGCATCATTGGTGCCAAACAATGCGATGTCACCCTGCACATAAATTACAGCATCGAATCCGCAGGGACCGGATAAAAAAGGAAATGTTTTGGCGGACAGGAAATTCATCATTTGAAAAATACCATGCGCTTCGAATGGGCATCGACATGGATAATTGGAAAATCCATGGATACTGTCGTTTCCTGATGCATGAACAATAACGTCGTTCTGAAACAGGAATACCTGCAATGGGAGTATATACGTGCTGCCATCAGGTCAATATTTTCTTACTGCATTGCACAGCCAGCTTAAAACCTGAATAGGAAGGAATAACCTTCAGGTAATAATTGGAAAATTGTGGTTTCAAAGCGTTCGGGAGACAAGAAATTCCAGGTTACTGTTAATGGTGGGCGCGTCTTTACGGAATTGTTCAAAGAGAAAATTCAGGCGGTCGGTTTGCAGCGGAAAATCAAAAACACCCTGGCCATTACTGCCCGTTAGGTAATATTCATGCATCCATTTTACATCACATAATATTTTATAGATGAGTGGCATCAGATGTTATCCGGAATTTTGTTAAGAATGGTTTCTATTTCCTCAATCAGCGGAACCTCCCTGCGTATGCTGCGTTCGGATATGCTGACCAGCCGTACCTTGTACATGGCAAATGGAATCTGCCGTCCTCCCAGTGAACCCCACAAGTGATTGATCTGTTCAAATGTGAGCGTATATAATTCGAGATTCAGTTTTAATCCCGCAACATCGGGATTACTGAGATCACTGAGTTCCGGAGGTAAGGGTACGGATGAAGTCGCCGGCGTAAAAACAGTTTTTCCCTGGAAAAATTCAATCACCAGCGAGAGTCTTTTTAATGCCTGAACATACCCGTTATTAGGAGGAACGCCGCCCGGGAAATTTACCGTGAACAACACATAGAGATTCAGAAATACAGGCCTGTTCTCATACCTGGCCATATCCATCGGGCCATTTTGAAAACTGCTTTCCATTCTTTAATGTACTTTCCTCTTCGATGTTCACCACGGTAATCACGATGCTGTCGGCAAGATTATCACCGTTGTCTGTATCGTACAGGCCGATGTTATCGATCACCACATTCGCAGGATCTCCCTGTGCCGTCATATAGGCAGACAACTCCTCTCGCAACAATATCATCGCGTTTCCAATCATTGGCTGGAAGGTTATAAGTTAACAAAAAGCTTTACCGGCACGCCTTTTAAAGCATGCAAAACAAAACTGCCTGCATGCATTTGCGGCATGCAAAACACGAAATGACAGGATTCGGAATTTGCTACGAGATCAGATGATTGCCTTTACAAAACAGGACACGGAATGTTAATGCTACTTGCTCAGATAAGAAATTTTCTTGTCGGGGGGTTGAAGGTGCGGATGCAATTACAATTATGAAGGTATAGTAAAACAATTGATATAAAAATACCACTATGTGTTATTTTTTTGAGAACCGCGAAAATTCATTACTAGTAACGTAAATGCCCTTGTGGTTTTTACGATGGGGTAACAAATGTTGGATATTTCCTGCAAAGCTCTTCTTATCAAATTGAAAGAATGACATGCCACGTTTATGGTATATATGTAAATCTCCGGACTAATTCAATCATTATTTCAGTAAATTGATACTGCCAATATGGAAAGAATATTTTTTAGTTATGCCAGGGTTGATTCCATTTTTGCACTCAGGCTTGCAAAAGACCTGCGCCAGGCAAATGTGAATATCTGGATCGATCAGCTTGACATAAAAGCGGGCTCCCGCTGGGATGCCGCCGTTGAAAATGCCCTAAGTTCTTCACCATCTGTCATTGTAATACTTTCCCCGGAATCAGTCAGTTCTAATAATGTGATGGATGAAGTTTCATTTGCATTGGAGAATGAAAAAAACGTCATCCCTGTTTTATTCAAAGAATGTAAAGTACCCTTCAGGTTAAGGGTTTTGCAGAGAGTGGATTTTTCAGTGGATTATCAAATTGGTTTAAACAACTTGCTTAATTCGCTGGATATACCCACTGATACAAAGTTTAATACAAGTATTTCAGAAAATGATAATAAGGATATCGAAATTGATGAATCAGACATTACCTTAAAAGAGAAACTTGAAAGTGAATTAACTTCCGGTTCTGAACCGGAAAAAAGTGAGGATGATAAAATCAATGAAATTCATTTTGTAGAAAAAGAGAGGAAATCCAAATTAATTTATATTCTCATTGGCGGAGTAATTTTAATTTCCATTTTTATATGGGGCATAATGAATACAGGAAACCGGGGTGAACAAAAAGCATGGAATGTAGCTTCGAAATTAAATGATAGCAGCGGTTATGCAGGTTACCTTGAGAAATATCCAAAGGGAATTTATAACGACCAGGCAAGAAACAAGTTAGATTCCATATCCAAGGAAAAAGATTATATAAATATAATGAGAATTAAAGATTCTATTGATGCTGCAAACAAGGCAATATCTGATAAATCAAAAGATACAGAAACCGATGTCAGTTCAATTAATACTGATAAACTGAATAGTAAGCCATATAGAAATTTTAGTGAAGCATTCATGGCAGTATTTAAAGATGCCCGTTATAATTTTAAAAGTTTTAAGGGTGAGCCATTCCCTGACAATCCAGAAAATTTCAGGCCTAAGATTAGTCTTGCTGATAAATCAATAACCCCTTCAAATATCTTTCATAGAAATAACGAATGGGCGTTCCGCTTTGTAGCAGAAGGTTCAAACGCTGATGAAAACCTCCATTACCAGCAAACAGATGCCATGATAAAAAGAGTAATGACAAATCATGGATTAAAATTTAAAATAACTGTACTCCCGTTTGGAAAAAGTGATACCCCTATAGATTCATATCAATATGAAGACAATACTGGTTACAGGGTTGAATTCACCAGGGCGATTATAAATGATAAATTCATGCAAGAGATAATTGTCTATCACGCAATCAAAAAATAGCACTTAACTCCTCCGCTACCAACTTAAGTTTACCTATTGTTTCTCCAGGTATCATTACGGGCCACCAGGATATATAACGGTCAATCTGCCGGGCCGTGGTTTGCTGTGCAAATTCAATATCATCCTGCAAACCCTTTTCCGCAATGAATGTTGCCCCGGCATTTTTGAGTTTTGTGGCATACTCCTTTGCCTTTACCAGTGCCGCTTTCGATTCAATGTCAAAATCAGCAATATTTTTCGTTAAGGCTTTCAGCAGGTAAAGTTCAATTAACGTGCCCCAGGCCCAGATCCTCACCAATGGCTTCTTAGCAGCATTGTCATCCGACTGTGCCAATACTTTTACATATGTCCAGATATCCTGGTCGTTTTCATCCTCCAGTGTACCCTTGGTAATGGCCGCCAGCGATAAATACTGAATGCCCGTCCAGTGATTTTTTAAATGTTCCTTGTATCCGTTATAATACCAGTCACGCGCAGTTATGAGAGCCTCAAGGGAGTCGCTGTAAAGTTTACCCTTTATCTCCGGCCTAAAGGCTGCCAGCCTGAAGAAATGCTCTGCCTTCCTTTTATATGCGCTTCCCATCAAACCTGAATGCTCGGCATAGCGGTCCATCTCCATTAATGTTATGCCTATTGGTGCAATCAGCCGGCTCAGCTTCTCTATAGAACTTTCCAACCTCACACCAACATCCTCCAATACTTTTTCCAAAACTTCCGTTGATATATCAGGCCTGTACTTCAATACATGATCGGCCCAAACATTGCTTGTTTTCAATCCATCCAGCAATACTTTCAACCGGTAATCCTGCAACTGGTCATCAATATCAGCAGGAAACCTCACATAAGCTACAAGGCTTGCCCAGTCGTGGAATTCACTGTCTGAAATCGCTTTACGCGTGTAGTATAATGCCAGTCGGGGATCTTCTCCATCCAGCAGCAATTTTTCGTATAACTTTTCAACAAGCGTGATTGACCCTGCAACAGATAAAGGAAACTGCGAAGCAAAAACACAGGGTATTCCTGATTCATGAAGTTGGTGCGCTACACTTCCGGCGGGCATGGAAATACTTCCTGTATTTGCCGTGTCGCAGGCCATCAGTGTTACAATAGCCGGCACCCCGGTTGATCCATCATCCGTTTCAAGTATCGATAATGCCAGCTCCCCTCCCGTTACATAATCCACTTTGGCAGGATCCGTTTTATCATGCAACATCAGCCTGAATTCTTCAGGAAACTCCGGATGCGCATTTTTACTCCCATGCGCCAGCAGATGTATATGTGTATAAGGGCGGTTTGATTTTATGCCTTCTTCAATGGCTTTATTAATAGATGCACGGCTGGCCTTCTTTACTATCGTTATAATTTTTCCAATATCAGGTATAGGTTCAGGATTGTCTTTCAACGGTACCACCAATTGCTTTGCCAGGTCACGCAGTACCGTGAAGTGCTCTTCATGTGGCACTTCTTTTTCCGGGTTCGCCCAGGCAAAAAGTATGCGCGGACTTTTAGGCCAGGCATATTGCGGTTCTCCCGGCTGCCTCACTTCTCTCGTTAAGGTGGTTAATCGTTGCGGATTTAGCAGGAAAGGCTTTGTATGCTGACCTTTGAATCCTGTAGGTGTAAGTGATAATTCAAAAGGTACCTGGATCAGTTCCTTTGCACTGATGATCATCCGCAAATGAATCCAGTCGGCCTCTCCATTATTACCAACAATGGCCAGCGGACGGATATCATCAAATACTTTGGTAACGAGGTCCTGCAGTACAGTAAAGCTTTTCTTAATGGCCGAAGTATCCTGATCCGTATACCGCAATAGTGCTTTTCGTTGCTCAAATTCTTCCTGGTTGCAGGTAATGGAAATATTCACCACCGGTTCATTGTTACAGGATGCCAGGTAAACCGTATCAGCCGATAATTTAACATCCTGGGCATCCACCCTGCCTTTCAATTTCGATGATTATCGTGCGCATAGAGGAATTTATTGAAACGAAACACTATCATCAAAGGTCATTCTCCAGAACTTTTCCTTTCAGGTCTTCCACTTCCACCTCTTTCTCCTTCTCATCCGCACTGAGAAATACCGGCCCACTACCAAGGAGTTTTAATTTAAACAGTCCGAGTGCAATGACGCCGTCTTTTCCCTGTATATCGAGTCCAAGTTTTTTATCACTATTGAATTCCACACCGGCACTTCCAATCTTTAACTCTTTCAGGGCATTGGCATCCCCGCTGAAACTGATTTCCGTATCACCGTCTACGGTCGACATGATCACCGCGTCTTCGGCATTATACGTTTCAAATACAACCTTCCAGTTCCGCTTCCAGCCACTGGCTTTCTTAAGCTGGTTAGCCACCTGCTGCACATTGGTGATGGCTGTTACGGAAATGACCGGGCACTTGATCAGGAAAGAGTTCGCTGTTTCAAATTTAAATGACAGCTTGGCGTCAATAGCTCCTGCAGGAATAGCGTTTACTTCGGCCCCGGCAGCAAATTTTGTAACTTTTGTCCTTGCTGAAGTATAATCCATTTTTACATCGGGACCTTTGGTGGAATTTAATGTTACACCGAATTCCTTTATGTTGCCGAGCTTGGCAAATACCCCGTCTGAAATCAATCCGTAATCCCCCAATTCATAATTCTGCGTAATGGGCAGCCATGCCGCGTGAACGTTAAGGTCTTTTTGGATAATGTCGTTGAACATGTTAGGGAGTCCCATAAAAATTGATTTTATTGTTAATATGAAAAGTTTGATAAGCTGGCTACTCTACATTTTTTGTTCCATCAGGATACTCCAGGTATAACTCATGTTCAATTGGTATTTCGCTTTTATCAACCAATACTATTTTTGCGTAGATAGTAAATGTACCCCATCCTTCAGCCTCAAGTTTATATTTTGACTTCCTGTCTTTCATTTTCCTTACAGGATTAGGAAATGTTGAATGCAGTGTATACAAAACATAATCTATTTTATCAAGATCTGATTCCTTTCCCTCTATCCATACCCACCAGCTCCACCAGTCATCCCCTTCATAATTAAACCCCTGTTCAATTTTGTATTTACTAATTTCGATGCCCATGGCTAAACTTTTTGAAGATTAATCGGCAATAATTGCACAGATTCATACCCTGAAGACCATTCAAATGTTGGGCCTTTAATAGTCACCTGAACCATTGCTTCTTCAGATGGAACATGATTAATATCTACACAGAGTCCTTGTCCAACTTTAAATGGCTTTGCATTATATTCCGGTGATTCCTTGCTGCCATTCATAAACTGGTATGTACATTTCAGTGTATCCTTGTTAATAAACGGACGAGCATCCTGTACAATATCGCCTGGCAATATTAATAACCTCCTGGGCTTCAAATTGCGCTTCCACATCGACAGCACCTTCGCCAGCTCAACCAGTAAACTGGCCTTATCATCCAGGTTAAATTCAATCCTTTGCCTGTCTCCCGGCAAACCACCCTGTGCATCAACGAGTTTTTCCCTGATTTCAACAGAAGGTATATTGCTTGATATGGCAGTAGTAAGTTCATCATAAACCCACCGATGCGACGTAAATTTCCCTGACTGCAATACTTCCCTCCTGGTTAGAAAAGCCATCAATCCATCGGAATTCTTTATCCTGTCAGTAACTTCCTGGGAAATGATCTGACCATGGAGATCCTCCCCCGTAATTACTTTTACATCGAAAGCCTGAATTAATGGTATTACCAATTCCTTGACCCATAGGTCCTGATCATTATATCCAAATCCAACAAAAATGTTCATAACATTTCCATTTTTTTGTTCTGCATATATTTACCATTATAAAATATGTCAATCTTAAATTTCACATTTCGCTTTAATGAACATGCTTATACCAAATGACCTTTATTCCGGCAAATGTTTAAACGCTTCCCTGATCATTGCTCTTTCTTCATCAGTGGGCTTAAGTTTTTCCATCAGCCTTTTTGCCTGCAACCATGATGATTCATGAGAACCTTTTTCTGTTCTTGCCATGGCAACGGCTTTTGCATACATCTCACCCGCTTCCCTGTACTTTTTCTGAATGAGGAAGATTTCACCAATCGTTGCCGTTTTCCAATAATCCCCTGCCACGGCTTCCTCACCTGTGATCTGTTGAACCCTGGCTGCATAGTCAGCAGCTTTTTTCAAATCATTATCTGTGCCGATGAATACACTTTTCGCTGCAGCATTGATCCCGGTATAATAATCATCAGGTGCTTTTTCAAATCCTTCTGCATAAAGATCTCTCGACTGCAGAAGATCATTGATATCCTTTGATTTATCATACCTGTCCATCCAGGTCCTTCCATAAATGCCCATGGTTTCAGGATCAAGGTGATTATTCTCGTGGAGCTCGGCCAGGATCTCCATGGCGGAATCCAGGTCTCCATCGCCTCCCCGCCTTGCCAGCGCCAGGGCTTTTAATTGTTTCGGCCTTAATGCTTTTTTATATTGTTTCTCCAGTTTATCGAGGAGGGTTATGGCATCATCATAACGCTTCATTTTTATCAGGCCATTGGCTGCCCTGCAACCAAGTGCCGATGATGTCTTCCATGGAAGAATATCCTGTTCTGATAATTGCTTAAGTTTTTCCGCATTGCCAAGTTTTATCGCTGCATTCACCTTGATCACCTGCTCCTTCGACAATTCATCCTGTTCATTGGCGAAATGCACGGCTTCATCGCTTAATGCCTTTCCTGCAATGGCATGCAATAACCTGAGCAGGTCTCCTCCATTGGGGCCATCCGGATACTCACTAAAATCAACGAAGACCCTGTTGGCGGCAAATGGCGGTAGTTTTACGGGTTCAACCACAACGGGAACAAACTGGAAATTTTTATTCTCAGTGGCCATTCTTTCCAGTGTATTATATTCCTTTCTCACCCAGTCAGAATCCTTGGCGGCATTCGACCAGATCAATACACCTGCCTGGCTCTTTTCCAGCGCCCTTTCCAAAACAGTGATCAGTTCATCCCCCGCTTTCAATACATACTGGTCAAGGAAAACCTTATAGCCAATTTCATTTAAAACATCATAAAGATGCAGCACCCAAGGGCGGTTAATGGAACGGTACGACAGGAATACATTATACTCTCCATCTTTTACAGGACTGGCCTTTGGCGCATACTGTAACCATTCATTCGGTATCATGAGCTTAGCTTTTGATTTTGAATTTTTCTGAAAAATGGTCTGCTGAAACTTCTTTCTGCGCTGCCTTCAAACCAATATCATATAATTCAAACCTGCTTTCCGCATTACTCATTTCTGTGAGGCCGTTAATCTGCTCCTGTGAGTATGACTTTCCCATAAGGGGTTGAAGACTTGCATTGTCAAGCCACATATTATATCGCAAATACGTCAGGTAACCTCCGTCAGATTCCTTTTTCCCGGCAATAAGATCCTTTGCCAGGCTTCCGACCTCACCGTCAATTTCCCATGCCGTAGGAGAATAACTCAGCCATTGCATCACCATCTGGTTCTGCCAGCTCGCATCCTGCATGAACATATCAGGTATCTGTGAGGCCCAGGTTAATAAATGACTCTTCATGACATCCTTGGGTATCTTGCTCCACTTACTCATCCCCGTGCCAACGGATACCAGGAGCAAATTATCCTTTCCCCACTGCCAGTGAAAGGGGAATCCGTTTAATGTGGCTACCATCAATAACTGGAGCGCAGGATTATTGGCCATACTCACCCCACCATCAACGAATGCTGCTTCAGGAAGCCCGCCCCCTACATCAATGATCTGCGGTAAAAAATATGATGGCGCCGCAGAACTGGCCCTGACGGCCTTCCAAAGCAATATATCCTTGTTTTTACCTACTGCACTGTCATAATATTTTCCATCCGGATGATTGATCATTGGCCATACGCTGTTGGTATCTGCCCTTTTTGCCACTACACATAAACCCGTCTTGATTTTTTCAGTATCACCAAGTGTTGTATTGCCAAATACTTTCTGCAATTCAGTTTCCAATGGCTTAGCGTCGTATGCAGCCTTAATCATATCATCGATCTGGAATATGTTATACCATTTGTACTTTTTGGCGAATATCTTTCCGCCCAGGTCAAAATAACTATCCTTAATCTCCGAGACTTTCATTCCGATAGCCAGGCAGGAGGCAATGATGGATCCTGTACTCGTTCCGCCAATCAGATCGAAATAATCACAAAGCCTGAACCTGGGATCATTATCATGCTGCTTCCGAAGGATGTCTTCAATCTGTTGCAGGTATCCAAGGGTCAGGGCCCCGCGGATTCCTCCGCCATCAAGGGCAAGGATGCGTTTTGGTCCGCTGGCATTAAGACGTTCTTTGAGCGACATAATAAAGTGGTTTAAGAGGATGAACAATTTTGTACAGGCACCAGTGTTTTAACGGGCTTTAAAATCAATTTGAATGAATAACCATGCAAATCGAATACTTACATCTAACCAGGACTACAATGCTTCAATAGATTTCACCGGGATACGGCCCAAAAGAGAAAGAAAGAAAATTAATTTACCCCAATTACTGAATACTTTAAATACCCTGTTTGTAGTATTTCCAGGCTTTTATCCAAAGATGATCAGCAAATAGGCAGGATTATTAATTATGAAGAACCAGGTAAACCTTTCAGATTTCTATTTTGATTAAATCTATCAAATTTTATTATTATCACCAATTAGTATTACTACGTGGCCGTTAGTAAGAAATACTACCAAATCCCAAATTCCTCCCTTGCTGCCAAAAAAATATTATATTTAGTATATCACCTTTATTCCCGGCTTCAGTTAGTCAACCCCGTACTTATCCTGATCACCTCCGGCCCGATTCCTTTTGCATTCGAGATGAAACAACTTAATATTCTTATATGAAAATTGTAAAGCACTGGCTGGAACCTGAGAGCGCCTCAGAAAAGATCGTCATTTCCAAATCCGGTAATGCAGGAACTTTAATTGATCCCGATTACCTGGTGTTGCATTACACCGCTACCGACGATGCAAAGTCTGCCGTCAACTGGTTTATGAATACCAGTTCAAACCCGGACAGGATCGCGGCGCATATCGTCCTCGACCTGGACGGAACCATTATACAACTGGTCCCCTTTAACCAGAAAGCCAATCATGCAGGCACCAGCTGCTGGGACAATGTTGACTATTTTAATTCACATTCCATCGGCATTGAAATTGTCAATGCAGGATTCGTGGAAAAAATGGGCAATGGCAGTTTCCGCCGCTTTATCGGCATTGATAAGAATAAAGCTGCAGTCTACAAAACATACCCGGCTGCTGATGGAAAAATTACCAAATCAAGCCATAAACATAAATTCTGGAATGCGAAAGACAACTTTCACTGGCAAATATATCCTGAAGCTACAGCTGAAAGCGCTGTATAAACTTTCGAAAACACTTTTTGAAACTTATCAATTGGTCAATGCTGTAGGCCATGATGATATTTCTCCCGCACGAAAGCCTGATCCGGGGCCTGCGTTTCCCTGGGATGATTTCAAACAAAACGTTTACGGAAGCTCAAATTATACTGGCAATATCTTAAGGGTAAAGCCTGATAACATAAATATGCGCGCTGCGCCAACAACAAATTCTGCCGTCCTGAAAAAACTCAGTGCGGGTTACGAAGTGGGGCTTATTGAAACCAATGGCCAATGGAGCAAGGTATACCTGGTGGACAAACCCGCCGATGTTTTGCTCAAACAGGCTGGAAAGACAAGGAGTATTAAAACTATCGGATGGGTTTTTTCTTCACTGCTGGTTCCCAAGACTGTCTAATTACAACTGTTATTTCATTGCCTCCTGTAATTTCTTTGCTGCAGATTTTATCTGGACCCAGTCCTTGTCCTTTTCATCTTCAGGCAATAAATCATAAGGCATGAAAACCGGACGGGTTATACGGTCCAGCGAGCGGAATGGCTGGCTTGCCTTCCAGGTGGCATTGGCAAAACGGTTGAACAATTCCTTGTCCTGCGCAGGCAGGCTGTCTGTAAGTATTGCATGCAAAATCTCGGAGGGTAGCTTTTGCTGTAGTTCCGATAAATAATTCAGCCCGCATTCCAGCGCATAAAAGCCGGCAATATTAATGGCAATTTTTTCTGTTCTCGCACTCTTAGCCACCATGACCGTATCATCAGACGCCGTAAGAAATGGCGGGACTTCCTTTCCTTCCCCTTTATAATAAGACGCTTCCATATGGGCCGCCATTTCAGCCGCAAATACTTTGCTTCTTAAAAGATTGCCGATTGTCTCCAATTGCAACTCCTTTGTGTCTTTACCTTTCAAAGAATCCAGTAATTTGATAGCCGCAGCATTCACCTGGTTCGCGTCCTTTTTAATCTCCTCTTTGCTTAGCAAACGGGCCACGATGAAATTATCACGGGATATTCTTTCCAGTGAACGAAATGGCTGGCTTATTTTCCAGGTGGCATTGGCAAAACGATTTAATAATAATTGTTCCGTGGAATCAATGGACTGATCTGCAATTTTCTTTAACCATGATACCGGGGTTCCTCCCTTTTGCGCCATCAGCGCACCAATACCACATTCAAGTGCATAGAAACCCGCCAGGTTAGTGGCGATCTTTTCTTCCTTAAAACGCTTCTTTACCAGGCTATCCGGTCCTGCGAAAAACTCAACCGCAGGTTGCCCCTGCGATGCATAGTAAGATTCCTCCTGGCCCATCGCCATGGATGCTGCAAATGACGTATCGCGTAAGAGACCATTAATCCTTGAAATCTCATTGCTTAACTGTTGTTCATCCACAGTATCTGATTTTTTTGATTCACAGGCAATAATAACAGTCATGATTACTACACATAATATTCGTGCCATAGAACGGAGGGAAATTCTCATATTATTTCGATTAGCGTTTTACAACAGGAACCATTGTATTCTGATGCAGTAAACTTAAATTTAGTTAATTAACCTTAAACTTATGGCAGACTTTGATCTATACATCGGGTACATGGAAGATTTCCTTGATCCCAATCAACTGATTGATTTTCCCAAACTCAAAGCTGCACAGGAAAAAGATCTTGTAAAGGTTGATCAGACTACCGATAATATTTTGCATTACGTTAATTACAGCCTGCAACTTTCCGCTTCAAGGCGCTTCCCCTATTATACAGCTACAAATATTGATGGAAAATTGTTCAGGAAAGCACCCCGTAAAGATAAATGGCGACGCGATGAAAGAATAGATAAACAATTCCAGTGGGGACTCTGAACTATACAGTGCTGCAATGAGTGATTTCGATAAAGGGCACATGACTAAACGTGAAGACGTTCAATGGGGCGATTCCATTGCATTTGCCAGCCTTGCGGCCGACAGTACTTTTTACTATACCAATGCAGTACCCCAGCATGCAGAACTCAACCAGCAAATCTGGCGCAGCCTGGAAGACTATATTTTGCATACAGAGGCCGCAGAAAAAGATGTAAAGATCTGCGTATTTACCGGGCCGGTACTTCGTCAACTGGATCCCTTCTTTGTCACAGAAGTCAATGGTGAAAGTATACAGTTACCCACACTGTTCTGGAAGATCGTGTACTTCAAAAAGAAATCCGATGGCAAAATCCATCGCGTTGGTTTTTTAATGAACCAGTCGACCCTGCTCTTTGAAAACGGCATTGCCGAAGAAGCCGTGCTTGAAGCCGTGCCAACAGATGAAGACAGGTTGTTTATGGAATTTGACCAGGCTGAAACCTACCAGGTAAATGTTGGCACCATCGAAAAATTAACCGGGCTCAGTTTCACGGATGCAGAAGAACCATTTAAGGATAAACGAAAAATACCGCTGATACTTAATGAAGTTGATGTGAGGGAATCTCTAAATGAATCCGCTGATCCATATACACAACTTGGATTCAAGATCGGCGGACTGGAGATTTAAACTTTTTTCTTTAGCGCATCGATAATCGATGTGATACGAATACCTTCATTGGCCTGGTACATACCCCTTACATTATTCAACTTGCGGATATAATTTCCTCCGGCATGATGAATACCAACAAGGTTCCAGCTGTCATCAAATACCGGGCTTCCGGAACTTCCGCCTACAGTTGGTGTGCGGTAATGAAGTAACCTTCCTTCTATATCCAGCAATGCATTATCCTGAAGCGATAACTGCAGGGTCCCTCCTGCCGGATGACCGATGATATACATCCTTTCATTGGCATCTTTCCTGAGCTCCTTGCCGGAAACCTTAAACAGTTCCACACCTTTTTGCTTCAAAGTCTTTTTTATTTCCGCTCCATCCTCAGCACTGAACCGAAGTATGGTTACGTCAAGCTCTTTATAGGGCGAAGTAAAAAACAATTCTTTCACGGTATATGTTTTCTCAATACCAAGGACTTCAAAAAGGATCAGCACTTCTTCCGGACGAAGAGCTTCCCTTTCATTAGGATCATTGGTTACCACGTGCGCATTAGTCAGCAATACCAGTTCATTCTTAAGTTGAGGATGCAGGTCTGATCCATTCATTAGAAACCCGGTGCCAAACCCCTTTGATACTTCCCGCCCGATGCGCGCAATCAGTAAACAACGGCGGGCACCTTTTATATACCATTCATAGGACTGATAACTTTCTGTACCAAATACCTTTTCAGGCTGTAAAGGAATTCCTTCCTTATTATATACCCCGTCACGAATTTCATCGGCCTGGATTGTAAGCGTTCCTCCTTCTTTTTTCAGAAGCGCACCACGCAGTGCGGGAATGATTTGCTGAAGGCCGGAATTATCTTTTTCAAGTCTCCATACTTCTGTGAGTTGCCTGAGTGTGCTGGCAAATTCAAATGCATCCGCCTCGGTCGACTGGATATATTTATTCAGCCATTCAATAGCCTCATTGGGTTGTTGCAATGCAACACAGGCTTCCAATGCTGTTGCGAGATCAAACGCACTACTTTCTTCACTGGCATCCTTGTCAGCAACTAACTGCAGGATATTGCCCGAAATTCCTTTGATATCAATTCCGGGAACCTCAATACCATCAGCCTTTCCGCGCGAAGCCATGGCAACAGCATTGATACCGTGCCATAAGTAAGATGAAGGATTGGATTCATACACCTGCATATATGCCGTGATGGATCTTTTAATGAACTCCTTTGCAGAAGGATGAGCCGGGTTATCGGCCAACACATATAATTGCTTATATACCCTTCCTGTTAATCCAAGGGCTTCCCTTCTTTCAAATAATGAAGCCGGATCAGTTACATTATCTGTAAACTGAATAATTTCATCAAGTTCATGAAGGGCTGCGCTGAAAACTTTTTCTTCAATCAAAGCCTGTGCAAACTGTTTCCGGATCTTCAGGCTGGTCTTACCATTCTGAATACAGGCATCACCAATCTTTACCATGGAGGAAAACATGCGCTTCGCGCGAAGGTCTTTCATGAGTTTTTCCAACTGTGGCAAGGTGAACTGATCCGGCTTGTTATAGAGTTCTTTCACCAGCTCATCACAAAGCGAGGAAGCAAGCGCCTTTTCATTCTGGAAGATGGCGGTGTCGAGCTGTTGAAGGTTAAGTGACATTTTTCATACCCTTGCCCTAATATAAACTATTTCGGGGCAATTTCCCTGTTAGTCACATTCATGCTGATAATTCCAGTAACAAAAAATATTTATTATATTTAAGAGAGCCAATAGTTGGTACGAGAAGAAATAATTTCCTGCCCGGTTGTCAAGATCCATTAACCGAAAATTATCTCCTATGCCAAAGAAACACCTTCTCCCTGTTTTACTCGCCATAAGTTTCCTGATGCCATTACTGCCGGCTTGTACCACTACGCGTGTGGTCAGCAAGTACGACTGTGACACGGTTTCAAATAATCCACTCAATAAAAAAACCACCTGGAGTTTTGCCTGGGGACTGGTGGAACCAAAACCCATCATACCCAATTGTGATCCGCGTTTCAACCACATGAACCAGGTGCAGTCGAAAACCAACCTGGGCTATGCCCTCATCACGGTTGCCACACTTGGTATTGTAATGCCGCAAAGGGTAGAATGGTGCTGCGCGCCTTATAGTCCGCCTACCGATTCAATTAACCAGCGACCATAACCGGGCTTACACCAATCGTTATGAACAATCATCGATCATAAAACACTGCTTCATGCCACCGCTCAACCTTCCGGATGGAATCGAAATTTTTCCCATTACAAAATGGGAAAACGGTCATCAGAATTTTACACATCAGTTTAAAAAAAAGGCTTCCTTTAAACTACGGATACCCTTCAAGCCAGCCACCAAGGAAGCGCAATACCATCAGACCACGGCTAATTTCCAATGGCTGATCCAACACGCCATCGATAATAACCTTAAACTCCGGGCCGTGGGCAATGGCTGGTCATTTAATGATATCATGGTCTGCGACGGAGGAATGATTGATACTAAAGCTTTGCGCCTGTCTTTCTGGGTACCTAATAAATTTATTCATGCCGACTACCTGGCTACCGGCAAAGGCCCGGGTGACCTGTTCTTTGTAGAGTGCGGGATGAGTATACTGGACATCCATGAAAAGCTTGAATTACTGGCCAGTCCGAAAAGGTCGTTGAAAGCATCAGGCGCCAGTAATGGTCAATCCATTGCAGGTGCAACCTCAACAGGAACACATGGTTCTGCCTACCGTGTGGGCGCTGTGCATGATACCATAAAGGGTTTGCATATAGTGGTAGGTCCGGACCGGCATGTATGGATCGAAAGGGCATCTGATCCCGTGGCTTCCGATGATTTTGTACAGTGGCTGGGCGCTGAACTGATTCGTGATGATGATATGTTTAATGCTGCCGTGGTAAGTTTTGGAAGCTTTGGTTTTATTCATGGCATCATGCTGGAAACTGAACCCATTTATTTACTTGCTGAACAAAGGGCCGACCAGTTTACTTATGATGATGACCTGGTCAATGCCATCCAGACACTTGATTTCACGAACATCCAGATGAAGTTGCCCTATCCTCCCGATGGGCCGGATAAAAAACTCTATCACTTCGAGGTCATCATCAATCCGCACAAATTCGCAAAAGACAATAAGGAAAAAGGTGTGTACCTGAAAACGATGTATAAGATGCCTTATGGGCCTTATGTTCCGAGGACGCACGATACCGCAAAATTTCAATACGGTGAAAATACACTGGGTGTGATTGAAACGATTATCGATACGCTTCCCTCACCATTGCAGGTTGCACTGGTTCCACCATTGGTTAACCTGCTTTTCCCCCAGGCTTTTAAAAAGGCTATGGATGCGGTGGGCACAATTGGTGAAACCTTCACCAATCCCAAGTTCAGGGGCAAGGCCATCAGTTGTGCGATCGGGATGGACACATCGGATATCAGCAAAGTAGTGGATATCATTATGGACATCAACCAGCAAATGCCCTTCCCCGGCGGCATGGCCCTGCGTTTTGTAAAAGGGACGAAGGCATTACTGGGATTCACAAGATTTGAAAAAACATGCATCCTTGAACTCGATGGTGTTGACGCCAAACTGTCGAGAGACTTTTTTGAAAAAGTATGGGAAACAATGGAGCAGGAAAATATTCCCTACACTTTGCATTGGGGAAAATATAATATCAATCTCACGCCACAACGGGTTCGGGAAATGTATGGCAACAGCGCCGTTGATACATGGATCGCCTGCCGTCACCAGCTGATGGATTCTGCCACGCGCAATGTTTTCAACAATGCGTATATGCAAAGGGCCGGGCTTGATCTTTAATGTGAGATTTCACAAATTGGGGAGTGCTTTTTGGATGGTCTAAAAACACTGCCTTTTTTATACCCGCTCTGGTATAAAAACAAGCATAAGGCGATTTTATACCCGATCTGATATAAAATGACCAGGTTTTTGAGCAGCTCGAAAAAGCACATGCCTATTGCAAAAACGTGGTATATCCCTCATCCTCAAAGCAGAAACGTAAATTGTAATACGAGATCCCAGGGTTGGAGAACCATTCATTTTTTGATCTGCTTAAACACTTTTTTATGAAAAAAACCGATGGGCCAAAAAAGAACATTGCAAAAGATGAAACCCCTCCCCCCGTTCAACAAGAAACCTACCCGGGAATTAAACCCCGTTTACATGCACTGGTAAACCAGGTGATTTCATCCTTCAATGGTTCCGGGCCCGACAAGGAACTGATTTTCGAAGCCCTGGAAAATGCGGAAAAACTGGAGATCCTTACAGAAGAAGACAAATATGAATACCTGCTGGCTTTTTATACATTGACGGCGCTGTACCTGGAAAAATTCCCGGCAGGTGAAGAGATCAAAGAAATGACAGAAACATATAATAACTGTAATGCGCTATTACATTATTTATTTGCCACTGACTCATTGTACAACAGGTCAAATATTATTTTATACGAATATATAGCAAGCTTATCCAAACAGGAAGAAGCCGGTAATGCATTCACCATTGCCATAAATAAATTATCCGCACTTCCCTTCACCGATTCTTCTGATGATAAAATTTTACGCGGGAAAGCGCTTGCCCGTCTCCTTTCAGCAATGCTGGCGTATGACTGGTTCCTGGTTCCCCATCCTGCCGGATCAATCGAAGATCCTGCTGATAAGGAATTTGCAGCATTGCTTAGTTATCTGGAAACAAATAATTTCAGCAGGGATGAAATCATCAATACGTTTAACCGTGTTGAAGAAATGGGTAAAAAATATACCGGGGATATTGCCCAACTCTCCAATTCACTACTGCGCATTTATGGATTAGGAATCCTCTTATCTCCCCAGTGTGCCCCTGCGTTGGAAATTCTGGAAAACAGGGTAGTTGAACTAACCACACAATACCTGGGACAATCCATACGTAATGACCAGAATGAAAAAGACATTGTACCCGTGCAAAAAACTGCGGAAGACATTATTTCTGCATTTGATGCTTTGGTAAAAAAAGACGGCACCAGTGTTTATGCTTTTGACCAGGCGGTGGCAGATCTGAAAAAACTTCCCCAGGAGACAGCAGAGCAGAACATCATGCTCCTGGAAAGTCTCATGAAAATCTGTGATATTGGTATTGAATATAGTCATGATGAAACCACTTCTGGTCCTATAAAAGTTGCCAAAGAAAGCCTGCAGAAATCCATGGCAATGGTCGACAACTACCGGGGTCCTTATACGGCAAAAGAAGTGAAGGAAATACTTGATCAGAACCTCCTGGAGCTGAAACAAAACCTCGAAAAGGGAGAATTACCAGACACGGCCATTACACGGGCATTTACCAATGCCATGACTATTTTGCCCAGTATACCAACTGATGATAAAGAAGCCGAGGAAGTGCTGAAGATATTTATGCATAGCATGGTGACGGACTTATTTAGCGTTATCGGAAATTATATTACCGAAGACAAGAAGGAAGTATGGAAAGAAACAATGAAAACGATGGGGTTTGTTACAGAAGCGGTTGATCATATGCATGACAATGAAATTGACTCAGCGATTAGTTTAAAACGGTTTGAAGCTCAAAATCAACGATACATTAATTCGGCTTTACACCTGCCAGTTTCGAACCAGGCCATGTCAACTTTTTATATCATGCAGTTTCTTGACCTGTATCCCGGTCTCGCCATTCGATTTATAGACATGGATGTCGATGATAATACAAGTGACAAACTAGAATACGACAGGTTAAAAGCTGACCTGCAGGATACTTTCAAATTACTTAGCTCGGCATATACCATTGAACAGTTCATGCAACACCAGAAAGTAAGTTTAAGGAGAATGTCGATTGAGCTGAGCCAGTTTGAACGCCGGCGTTTCCTGATGATCGCAGGCCCGGTATTTCCGGCGCGTGATGTAGTAGTTGATCCTAACAGGGTATTCTTTTCCGGAACCGGGGAATTGGTAAAACCGATCCTCAATGCATGCAATACACTTGGCATGGTATTGTCGACTAAGCGATCCGTTTCAAATCAACTGGATTCCAGGTGGACCCAGATACGCGAATCGGCCCTGGCGATATTTGATTATTCTATTTATGATCCGGTAATAGCAGATCCCAATGACCTAATTCAATCCGAATCATATCATGAAACCGAAGTACTGGCAGCAGCCGGACCTGTAGCCATTGTTGCTTATGAAAACGGATGGGCCTATGCTTTGGGAAAACCATTGGTGATCATTACGAAAAAAGGCAACCCCATTCCATTTGATATTGACATCGAGCCGGTGGTGCTGGAAGGAGACGGGAAAGATGAGGAGCGGATCATTGCAGGCATCCAGGTGTCGTTGTTTGGCGTGAACCGGACGGTGAATGGCAGTTGCTTAACCGAAACTGTTAATTATGCAAAAAACGTTTTTGACAGTATTGAAGATGAAAAAGTAAAATCACTTCTGAATTCAATGACCGACACAAAAGATGCTTCTAAAATCAGGTTTACCATGGAGGCCATTCTTGACAGAGCCAGTGATAAAAACCTGATGCTGGTTACGCCGGCCTTCCCGGGCAGATATCCAGGTCCGGGCAAGAAAAAAGTTTTCCATGTTACCGGATTCCGTGAATGGAGCAAGCCGCTCGAAACGGAGTTAAAAAAGTTATGTATCAAAAGAGGGCTGGACTTTAATATTGGATATGATAAAATAAATCCCGAGATTCTTCCTGCCATTTGGAAGGACATATCCGAGTCATCCTTTATCATTGCAGACATTACCAATCTTAATCCCAATGCCGTACTGGAACTGGCCATGGCGCAGGCTATTGGCAGGCCTACCCTGATACTTACACAGAATAAAAATGTTCAAAATTACTTTCCTCCGGTTCAAAAAATCAGGACGCACTATTATGATCCTTATAAATCAAAAAAAGAACTAATCGATTTACTTGAGAATTTTTTTAGCGGGAAGGAATAGGATTACATTACCTGGAAACATATCAGTATTTGTGATATGCTCCAACCATTGATCATTCCGATCTCAAAAATTCAATCATCCTTTCATTCACCGTTTTTGCCTTTTCCATATGCGGCAGATGACCCGCATCTTCAACAGGCAGGAATTCTGCCTTCACGGCCTTGCGCAATGAATCAGCATAGCGAAATGGAACCGTATTATCCTCTTTACCCCATATCAATAAAACAGGTTTGTGCTGCACATCCAGTGCCATGAAATTATCTCTGATCGCATCTGGTGTCGCATAATGAAACCTGGTTGAGACCAGGGCACGTCGCAATCCCTTGTATTGCATCTGAACTTTATACTGATCAGCCCAGGTGGGAAAGCGTTCTGGATATTTCAGGTCGGTTAATTGTCCGGCCACCATCTTCTCAGGATTGAGCGCCATCATATACCGGACAAGAAATTCAGGATATTTCTCATCGGCCGGTCCAGCATCTGGATAATAAGGATCAACAAAGATGACCTTTGACACTATGTCGGGATAATTCGCAACAAAATCCGCGGTTACAGGTCCGCCAAACGACAAACCAGCCATTGCATGCACTTTTGAAATCTGCAATGCACCCAGAAGTTCGAATAGCTGTTTCCGTAGGAAAGCTGCATCATATATTTTATCAGGTCTGTCGGAAAATCCCCTTCCGAATTCATCATACCGCAACACGCGGAAACCCACATTTGAGAGATAAGCTGATGTACTGTCCCAGATATAGTAAGGAACACTGAATCCGTGAATCAACACAACAACTTTTCCCGTATCAGGACCAGACAATTCATAGTGCGTATAGCCATCCGACAGATGCACAAAACTTCCGGAGGCTGACTTCCTGGCGGCCTCATCCAATTCATACAATTCAGTATTTGCACTTCTGTACTGGATATAAGCAACAACGATTCCGATAATGACCAGGGTAAAAACGGAGAACAAAATGATGCGCAGGTATTTCATATACTGAGTTCGTAATTCAGTTGCCGGTATAAATCAATATTACCTATTGAACCGCATCAATATTTAATAATTTAATACGCCTACTTTGCTTTGGAGATGCGTCTATTGCCTTTTGCAGCAATTGTCCCGCTATTACGTGGTTTTGGTTTTACTTTTCCAGCTTTCAGGTCTTTGAAATATTGAATTGTTCTTTCAATATCCTTCTTTACCTGGGCGGGAGTTC
>CAWGLH010000005.1:0-139689 GCA_963823365.1 uncultured Sphingobacteriales bacterium | reverse complement strand
AAGCCCAGTCAGATATATTTACACCGATCTTTGTATAATTATAGGCACTCTTTAAAATGCCGGGAATGCCCTTGGTGAACCTGATTTCACCAATAGGGTAATCAGACCCGAGATTGGTACGGTTAAAACTGGTTTCGAGGTATCTTTCCAGGTATGCAAAGCGCAGCCTTACATTTATTTCAAAACTGTTGAAAATCTCCCCGCTTTCCGGCGGGGGGAAATCCTCTTTGGTAGGAAGATTAATAAGCGGATTATAAATCATCCGGTGTGCTGTGGTTTTAACCGAGAACCCGTTCTTCCATTCCTTGAATAGATTGACTTCCTGTTCCTGGATCTGAATCAGTTTAACGGGTACCTGGTTTTTCCTGATGGCCAGTGCGAATATATTATCGTAACCTATTTCATCATAATAAGTCTGGCCATAGTCAATATCATTTTTAAAGATGAAATGGATATAACTCCTGGGATTCCTGGAGAACATGTATTTGGTTTCAAACATGCCCTTGAAATTATTGTCGGTGAATCCGTAGGCGACGTATCCGTGCAGGTAAATCTTGCGACTGAATTTCACATTGGTGCCCAGGTCGAACCTCAGCCTCAGCCCTTCATATACGTTTCCGGATACCCAGTTGAACCATGGCCCGATTTCATAATTGCCGATATTTTTATACCCGGTACCCAGGAAATATAAGTCGTTCTTTCCATCGGTTGAAAGCCGGCATTTTCAGCAGGGTATCGACCGTAGCATAGATTTTTTTCTCATTGGTATTCAGTTCCTCATGCCGGTTTTCCAGCCAGAATTCGTCGGTCTGCGCAGAACGCATTTTTGGACATCACGACAGACTCTTTCAATGTTTCACCACTGAGTATATCATCCACTTTGGGCTCATTCACTTTTACATTCTGGTACGTGGTGGTTTTGCGGCCGATGAAATTGATGCTTTTCTTGCCGATGAGGGAGAAGTCGGCCACAAATTTATCTTTCGACAGAAACCAAATCGAATCATTGACCAGCTGGTATTCCTGCACCATGGAAAGTTTTTCAATAAAATTCACATTGGCTGAAGGGGACAACTGCAGGTTCATTTTCTGCACGGCAAAACTTGAATCTTCGATCCAGGCGTCTCCCTGGAAGGTATTTTCTCCCTTGTGTTTAGGATAAAATACAAAGTGGAAGTACCGTTTGCCGGCAACGAATTGTGTGTCGGGAACCTTGTAGGTATAAAAAGCATCCCCGCCATCGCTTATCGGGCTAACGAATTTAAGGTCAAAGACCGGGATGAAATTGTTGTATACATTAATGTTCTGGTACATGCCACCGAGGAAGCGTGAAAAGCTTTCATTGCTGATACCAATGGTCTTGTTTCCCTTGATGATTTCCTTTGTTTTTTTAGGGTCTCTCTGGAAGTAATAATCAGAAAGGGTTTCAGTCAGGTAAACAGGCAGGATGGGATTGGCTTCCGAAGTGGTGTCAACATTTTCCAGTATGAATTTGAATGGTTTGGGCGGGAGTATGCCTTTCTGCAGTTTATCCTTATTGACTTTATTGATGTCTATCTGCAGTTTGTTATACAGTTCGTAGGAGAAATTGTCAAATTTCGTCCTGTTGTTCTGTGGTTTGTTTTTGACGATCTTTCTCCAAAGCATCATCCCGCGGTTTATCCTTCCCTTAACCACCACTTCCCCGGGCGACTTACCCCGGTCCATTGAAATGAGCAGGTTGATGACAGACTGTGTGGTATCAATAAAAACCAGCTTATCATCGAATCCCACATAACTGACCACCAGGGTATCTGAAGGCCATCGGTTAAGGATAATCGAAAAATTGCCTGCTGAATCTGTCAGCTTGCCAAAATTCGCCTTCCTGAACTGGATGGATGCGAACGGGATCATTTCATCGCTATGTCCGTCTTTAACAACCCCCCTTAGTATTTTCTGCTGTGCTGCAGCAGGTAACACTGCCAATGCAATGAAAATGAATACAACACAGAATCTTATTCCCTTCCGGTTCATCAGGCGAATTTACGATTAGAATGATGGTTGAACGAAAACAGCCTGTAAAAATTGGATGAAAGGATTTGGAAATCCGGATTTCCTGTTTAACTTTGAAACGCAAAGTACTTTTATGGACAATAAACAGGAAGGTCTTCAGGCACTGCACGACATCAGGCGAATCATGGAGCAGAGCAGCCGTTTTATCAGCCTTAGCGGCTGGAGCGGGGTTGCCGCGGGAATTTGTGCACTGGTGGGGGCATTGATCGCCAATGCCAGGATCGATCGTTATTATAACCTTGAATATGGTTCCGGCAAGGCCTGCCCGGATTGCCTGGCTAAAGACCTGTTTATTATTGCCATGGTGGTTTTAGTGTCGGCAATGCTGCTGGCCTTCTTATTTACCTGGATGCGAAGCAGGAAAGAAGGCATTTCTTTATGGGGAAACAGCACAAAACGCCTGTTGTGGAATACCCTGGTGCCATTCGGGGCAGGAGGGATAATGGTAATTCGCCTGGTTGAGCTTGGGTATTACCAGCTTGTTGCTCCGGCATGCCTGATTTTTTACGGACTGGCCCTGATCAATGGAAGCAAATTCACGATCGGGGAAGTCAGGTACCTCGGGTATATGATACTGTCGGCCGGACTGGTTAACCTGTGGATGCTTGACATACGGATTATATTTCTGGGCCCTTGGTTTCGGGATATTCCATATTTTTTACGGATTGATGATGTGGTGGAAATATGAAAGAAGCGGGGGGAAAGCCTGACTATGAAGAACCCTATTGAACATCTGAATAAGGTATTTGACAGCAGGATCAGGCTGGGCATCATGAGCAGCCTGCTGGTGAATGAAGATGTCAGTTTCAACCAGCTGAAGGAACTGATCGCTGTTACGGATGGAAACCTGGCCTCCCACCTGAAGACCCTGGAGGAAAACGGATTCATTAAAGTACATAAGGGATTTACCGGGCGCAAAACAAGCACCACATATTCCGTTACCAAGGCCGGGGAAAAAGCTTTCAAGGTTCATCTTGAAGCCCTTGAAAAAATGATCAGGTCAATCGAATAATTTTTTTTACATACACACTTTGAAAAACAAAGCACTTTTAAAAAAGTAAAAATGGAAACTGAAAAACAAACATTCTGGGCAAGCAACCGCCTTACCATTAAAGGGTTTATCGTTGGATTCCTCATCCTGGTAATGATGATCCCTGCGATTTTTATCTACAACCTGGTATCTGAACGAAAGGCCAGGCAAAATGAAGTGATCACCGAAGTGAGTTCCAAATGGGCATCGGCCCAAACCATTGGCGGCCCTTTCATAGTCATCGCCTATAAAGAAAAAGTGACCACAGCAGAGGGTAAGATAGCGGAAGTAAAAAAATGGGCAACCTTTCTGCCCGACAGGTTAAAACTGTCCGGTGCACTGACACCTGAAGCCAGGCACCGGAGCATATTCACTGTAATGGTGTACCAGAGTGATATACATGTACAGGGAACTTTTGCACCACTGGCATTGGGAAATCTTAACCTCGATAAGAATGATCTTTTACTAAACGAAGCGTACCTCTGTATGGGGCTGAGCGATTTCCGGGGGATTGAAAATACACTGCAGATTAAATGGAATGATACATCCTATGAATTTAATGCCGGATTGCCGGATAAAACACTCGAGCAGGGATTAAGCGTACCTATAACCCTTTCCCTGGAAGACCTTGAAAAGCCGCATGCATATTCCATGCAACTAAAACTGAAAGGTTCGGAACAACTGCATTTTTTACCATTAGGGAAAACAACGGAGGTGGATATAAAATCAACCTGGAGCAATCCCTCTTTTGATGGTAATTTTTTACCTGAACCTTACCTGGTAAATGATAGTGGGTTTACGGCCAGCTGGAAAATACTACACCTTAACAGGTCTTATCCGCAGGAATGGAAAGACAGGATATTCGAACTTGAAAATTCATCTTTTGGTGTCAGCCTCTTACAGGTGGGCGATACATATTCCAAAACTGAACGGTCCATCAAGTATGCAATATTGTTTGTGACACTCACCTTCCTCTTATATTTCTTTATGGAAATTTTACAGAAGAGGAAAGTCCACCCATTACAATACGTACTTGTTGGCCTCGCTATAAGCATTTTCTATACCCTGCTGCTTTCCATTTCCGAATACCTTGGTTTCAATGCGGGATACCTGATTGCGGCTTCTGCCACTGTTTTGCTCATCACTGCCTATACCAAAAGTATTTTTATGGAGTGGAGAATTGTTGCCGGTTTCTTTATGGTACTATCAGCATTATATGGATTCATTTTTGTGTTGATCCAGTTGCAGGATGGAGCATTACTGTTCGGAAGCATTGGGTTATTTATAATCCTCGCAATTGTCATGTACTTTTCACGGAAAATAGACTGGTATAATAAACCCGTTGGTTCTTCTGAAACACCTGCAGGAATTTAACTTCAGGTCAATAATATGGGCCGGTGTTAAATGCCGGCCCATTTTATTAAAAGTCAAGTCCCATGGCAAAATACCAGAATGGTTTTCCCTGGAAAATGCCGTCCATGGTCCAGCTGCAGTCTACCCGAAGAAAATACCCCAGTAAGGTACTCCTTGCGCCAAAACCGTAGCCGCCAACAAATGGACCGATACCGCCGGTTTTGATAAGAACTTCTACAGGAGGGTTGCCGTAATTGACTTCGGGCCTTTTAATATTTTTAAAATCTCCGCTCCATGCAGTTCCCAGGTCAATAAATTGCACCAGTTGGAAATTTCGGAGAAATGCATTGTTGACCGGGCGGTTAAAAAAGGTGGTAAATACGGGTAACCTGAATTCACTGTTCAGTACCGCGGCATTATTTCCATTGGCAACGTTCTGCTTAAATCCGCGCATATTCAAAGCGAGGGACTGGAAAGCATAGGAAGCATCCTGCGGCGGCCTGTTACTGGAATTGAATTTTGGCGAGATCCATCCGTCCACACCTCCCAGGTAATAAACGATTTTCTGGTTACCATATGATGCATCAAATGCGGCACGTCCTGCCCAAATGAAATTGCGATAGATAGGAAGATAGTACCGGAAATCACCTCCAATATTGAAAGTATACCTGCCGGTGGAATTTCTGTTATTCATCTTGGCATTTACATCCACCCATAATTTATACCTCATGCCATGCCATATATTCAGGGTAGGATTGATGGTATTGTCATTCACCCATTCAAACCTGACCAGTCCGTAATTCAGTACGGTGTCTTCCAGTTGCAGGGCAGGAGGATAGTTTGCGTTTGTCTTGATGGTTACGCGGTCATTCCTGTAGCCAAGGGTTGCCCTCAGGCTTCTTACATCATCCAGTGGCCAGGCCAAATTCAGCTGGTAAAGATTTGAATATAATTTATTGGACAGTGAAGATTTTATAGGATCATCATTAGGATTATAGATCGGGAAATCATTAAGGGTAGAACGGTAATAAGTAAGTCCCCAATCAAGTCTTCTCCTGAGGTTATGGAACTGGACCAGGTAGTCTATATCCTGCAGGTTTGTAGCAATCCTGAAACCACCGGTAAATTTGAGGTCTTCCATTAATTCCGATGTTCCCAGCCTGATGATACCATTCAGTACATCAGCATTTGACAAATAAATAGGACCTGCACCTCCGGCATATGGCTGGTAACGGTTTACCAGTACCGAGTTATTGAAACCTGATACAATGTATTCTGAAGAAAACCGGTAACGGTAATCATAAATTTTCGCATTGGTCAATGCAGACTCCCTGGCAGGTGCCGGAATATCATAAGTTGGCCTTGCGGTACTGTCTTTGGATTCCTGGTCAAATTCACTTTGGAAAACATCTTTATCTTTCGTGGTATCGGTATCGAATACCTGTTGCTGTTTGCCCTGCTTGTCATAAAATACCGCTTCGCCCCTTGCTGCCCTTTCCAGTTCCTTTACTTTCTTGATATACTCTGTGGGCCTTGCATTGACATTTCTTCTTTTCAGGACATCATCATTGATCCTCAGTTTATAGAGAAATTTAAGATCACCTTCCCGCCTTACTTCGCTGACAAGATTATTATCACCGGCACCCCTTGTTTCCTGCAACCCGCTTTGATAGTTGGTGATCGGGAAAACATAGGCGCTGTCACTGGTAATGGAAATGTATCCTACAGAGTCCGGTTCTTTCCTGTCCCAGATCTGTAATGTTGAATCCAGTTCAAACTGGGGCGGATTTCTCAGTACTTCATCTCCGATGATATAAATGGTATCGAGTCCGGCCCTTTTTGTAGTGAAGAAACCCGCATAACGGTTACCGATTCCATTTTCTTCACTGACGAACGTAAAGTGATTTATATTATACTGCAGGGGGAACCTTGCATCGCTGTACTTCATGTTACTCAGCCTGGTGATCTGCTTGAATTCGCTCCTGTTCCAGTTATCCACCATGAAGACATTGAAATTATTCCTTGACGGAAGTGAGGTATCTGCAGTAGAAGCTTCCGCCATGGGCCTGTTGGAAGAAAATAATATTCCGCTCTTATTCGGGAAAGCCACAAAGGAAGGATCTATATCACTGTAAGGATCATTGGTGATCTGCTGGTATGTTTGCTCATTGATTTTATACACATATACATCCGACTGGCCGTTTCTTACCCCACTCATCACCAGGGTATTATTATCAAGCATGAATTTGGCATCCTGTATCATCTGGAAATCCTTGATCTCCTGCTTGTTCATTTTAAGTTTGGTCACCACATCGTATATAAACATCCTGATCTTTCCGGCTTCAGGATATACCACGAGTAACTTTGATCCTTTCGGATCCCATGCCAGGATGGGATATCCGGGGTTAAGCTCAGCCTGGATATTCCTTACGCCGGTTTTAAGGAGGATCTTTCTTTTTGTGGAAAAATCTTCCAGCATAACACGGTACAGTCCTTTTTTGTACTGCACCATGGCATAGGTATTGTTCCGTGGAATGGGATTGGCCTGGAAACGATAGTAGTCCACATTTCTCTTCAGTTCCTCCACTGTTACCACGGTACCCTTGGGTTGATTACGCCTGCCCCGCAGGTCCTTCTGGTATTTATCGCCTTCCTTTATCATGAACTCTGCCAGGAGTTCCTTGAACTTTTTCTTGGTAACCCTGACGGATGCAGAATTCAGGCTTTTATAAATACGCGACAGGTAAAGGAAATAGGTGACATTATCCTTCCGGTAATTGTCGGCAATAAAGCGCCAGAATGCATGACCGGCAAGTTCCGGTTGCTTGAATGCAAACTGGTAAAAATTCTTGTATTCCCCGGACAGTATTTCCGACTTCAGCTGATCATCCAGTTTGGCATTCCAGTTTTCTGCAGCATAAGCCACATATCCGTCCGTAAGCCATTTGGGAAGGTCAAGTAAGGCCTGGTTTCCGGCAAACTCGCCTAAGGTCATCACCAAAGAGGAGGTTATCCACGAGGATTTTTGCAATACCCTGCCTGACCTGTTTCCTCATGTTATTCAGATCGCCATTATGATATACGACCACTTTATTATTCACCAGTTTGGTCACACCCCCGGTATTCTGCCATTCCACACCAATACCAATATTGGATTGTTTCATGTCCGTAAAAGAATTGTACACGATGAGATTAGCCCTGCGCTGCATGCCGTATTCTACAAATTCTTCCAGTTGAGGCAATTCTTCTTCTGCCACCTGTGCAACAAACTTACCAAGGGCCAATCCGCCCTGGCTGAAATATGTATTGAAATTCCTGGTCTGGTAATACCTCCAGGTAAACTTTTTATATTGCACCCTGTTTTTACCGAATTCCACGGTGCTGACCTGCGCAGATGCGGCAGAAGAGAAAAAAAGGATAGCTAAAAATATCCGGCAAATTTTTCGCATAGTCTGTTGTTTCTGAAATCCCCAGCAATTCATCCGAAATGCGCTATAATTATACACAAATTAAGGGTTTTAAGAGATAAATGCTCCTCCATGTATAACGTTAAAGTTTTGACATTTAGTCCTATCCAGGAAAATACTTATATCCTGTTCAACAACGAAAAAGATGCCATTATAGTTGACCCGGGATGTTATGGGAAAGAGGAAGAAGCTCAATTGAAGCATTTTATTGATAATGAAGGCCTGAAACCACGGCTTTTGCTGAACACCCATTGTCACCTTGATCATGTATTCGGAATGAAATTCGTGGCTGAAACCTGGAAACTCATTCCACATATTCACCGGCTTGAAAAACCGATCCTTGAATACGGACCCGTAGCCGGATTGATGTGGAACCTTCCCTTTGATGTATATAATGGTGAACTGGCCTACCTGGAAGAGAGCGGACAGACAGGATTGGTTGGGGATCCGCTGGAAATATTTTTCACTCCGGGTCATTCGCCCGGAAGTCTCAGTTTTTACAGTGCCTCCGGCGGATTTGTTATCAGCGGGGACGTGCTATTCAGGGGAAGTATTGGCCGGACGGACCTTCCCGGTGGTGATTTTGGGATCCTTTCTTCGTCTATACGGGATAAATTATATACGTTACCCGATAAAACGGTAGTGTACTCAGGGCATGGGGGGTATACTACAATCGGGGCTGAAAAGAAAAACAATCCTTTTGTAAAAGGCTAAGACTACTTTTTCCGGAAGGATAAGAGCAATTTGTCGACTTCCTTTTTTTCCACCCTGGCAACAAAAACCAGGAACCCGATCATTTCTGCCAATTCCGAAAGCGTGGGTAAGCCATATATCAGGAGAAAAGTTCCTGAAGACCTGGTGTATGCCAAACAAAAGACAGGAAATCACCACATAGGCGACGAGTTTTTTCCATGCATAAGGAACGGGATAGTGTTTCTGCCCCTGGGTATAGCTGATCACCATCATGAAGCCATAACATACAAAACTGGCAAATGCACAGGCCATGAATCCAAACTTTGGGATAAGCAGGTAATTCAGCAGTATGGTAATGGCCGCACCGATCAGGGTCATATAAGCAGCCAGGATATTTTTATTGGTAAGTTTATACCAGATCGAAAGGTTATAATAAACACCCAGGAAAATTTTACCCAGCATCAGCAAGGGAACAACTTTCAGCCCGGTCAGGTATTCAGGATGTTTTTTTACCCCCATGAAGTATTTCCAGATGTCAAGAAAGAGCATTACCGCCAGGAAGCAGAGGCAACAGGCGATCACAAAAAATTTCATGACCCTGGCATAGGTTTTTTGCGCGCCTTCTTCTGTAGCCTGCTTGAAGAAAAATGGTTCAGCACCCATTCTGAAAGCTGTAATGAACAGGACGATAATGATAGCGAGTTTATTATTGGCACTATAGATACCATTTGCTGACCTGGCCTGGTCCGGCTGTTCCCGTATAAAGGCTTGTAAGCATGAACCTGTCAATGGTTTCATTGATCATTCCCCCGAACCCCACGATGATCAGCGGTGCTGAATAAATCAGCATTTCCTTCATGAGCCTGGGATTCCAGCTGAAAGTAAAGGAGAATATTTCTTTCCACAGCATTAACAGGGTAATGGCGCTTGACACCAGTGTTGCAATAAAGACATAACCGATATCAATGGCAGGATTATACATCAGTGCGAAAATATTATTAGCCTGTTTCTCATACTGCCCTTTACACAAGACAAGGAAGAATACGGTCAGCCCGATATTGATCAGAATGCTCATCACTTTGATCAGGGCAAACTTCCTGGGCCTTCCTTCAAAGCGGAGTTTTGAGAAAGGCAATACCGCCAGCGTATCAAGGGCAACGATCAGCAGTACCCATTTAATATATTCGGGATGGCTGCCCAGTTCCATATAATTGGCCAGGGCCTGGACAGGTAAAAACAGTATGATCGTGAATAACACGGAAGTAAATACAAGGGATGTAAGCCCGGTACTATAAACCTCCTGCTCCGGGTGACTGTTGGTGAAACGGAAATATGAAGTTTCCATACCATAGGTATACACTATATTCAGGAAGGCAGCAGCAGCAAAAAGAATAGATATATCACCATATTTCTCTGAAGCAAATATGGTGGTCAGGAGCGGGGTAAGCAGGTAATTCAGGAACCTGGCGAATATATTGCTGAAACCATACCAGAAGGTTTGCGAAGCCAATTTCTTGATACTGCTCAAATAATTAGAATTTCATGCAAAAATAACCGGAAGCAGGCATACTTGTTTCAATATATAACCGTCATTATAAGCAAATTCGTAAACCTGGTAAATCATCATTGAGGTTGCGCAAAGCGCTTGTCATTGAGGAAGGCTGTATCTGTAAGGGTCCGCAGAAATACCAGGAGATCAAGTTTTTCAAAATCTGAAACAGGGATTTTGTTTTTCACCAGCGGGTCAGTGGTGGGGCCGTTAATGACATTGAACCGGTAATGATCAATAACCGCACCTATGGAGTAAAATCTTCCGTCATGTCCATAGGGTTGTGTTACGTAAATGTTCCGCAGCGTAGGGACTTTAAACTTCAAAGAATCTTCACGGTTATTGCTAATACGCATCCTGCCAATGTCTTTCAGAAAATCGTCGGCAGGAAGCCCTGTATTTCTGAAACTCTGGTCCGTAAATAATGGTTCCTTGTGACATGCCGCGCATTTTAACTGGAACACTGTATAGCCTCTCTGTTCCGCATCAGTAAATGTTGCAGTTCCGTTTTTCACTTTATCATATTTACTATTGGCAGAAACCAGCATGCCCATGAATTGCGAAAGTGATTTCAGCATCAGCTGTGAATTGATTTCTTCCGTGCCAAATGCTGCCTTGAATTTTTTCCGGTAATCTTCGTCCTGTTTTAATTTATTTAATACATTTTCTACCGTTTCGGCCATTTCGTTGGGTGCAGTTAACGGTGCCAGGGGCTGAACTTCCAGGTTTTTAATCCCCCCGTCCCAGTGGAATTCCCTGTACCAGGCAAGGTTGGCGAGCCCTGGTGCATTCCTCGTCGTAAACTGGTTATCGAATCCATGGCTAAGGTTATGGTCCAGTGTGGCAAAGCCGGCAAACTGCTGGTGACAGGATGCGCATGAAATAAAACCATCCCTGGATAACCTTCCATCATAAAAAAGTTTCCTACCCAGGTCAAAACCTTCCTGCGTAATGGGATTATTCAGGTAGGCATCACCGATAGGTGGAAAGCCGGGCGGGACTGTAATACCCAGCGGTGTTGCCGGGACTGCATTATTCCTGTCGGTTTTCTTGCAGGCTTCCATCATCCATACAGCAATGGAAAAAAACATAATCATTGATATGGTTAACCGGATCCTCATGGTATGATTAATTCCCGGATGGAAAACATGGTGGCATAATTATCTGCAATGCGTAATGACTCGCCTCCCGGAGTCATCCAAACAGGAGTGGAAGAAATAGAAATCCTGTTTATGCTCTCAAACCATTGATCCAGGTTTACGTCAATAATTATTTCAGTGTTTTTCCCTTTACCAAGGGTCGCCACCTCATCACCCGGGAAATCAAGTGCCAGTTCCCTGATCGCATTTTCGCCGGTTCGGAAACCGCCAATATGGTACACTACAGACTGGCCTGTAGCTGTGGAAAAAGGTGATGTGCCTTCCAGCTTTGCAAAAATATACCCCGTGTTCCAGGTCCAGAACATACCATTAACAGGATCCAGGGCGCCTGACTGGGCGCCACTTACATTTCGGAGGCTGTCGACGCCTACAGAAAATGACAACTGGTTATATTCTCCGGACTGCAAAGGAATATCAAGTTCAAGGGAAGCACGGATCATCCATATTGGCCAGGTGATAAAAATCAATGGCGGAAGTTTTTCGAAGTGTTTTTGTATTGACCAGTGAGATATTGCTGATATAGAATTTGAAAGCAGAAACCGTATATGTTTCGCCTGAGCCATTGAGGTAATCGGTACCATGTGCCAGCGGACTGCCATTAGCCATTAACCGGAAACTGAGTTTGAGGGTATTACTATCCATGGTTGTACTCGTTTCCTTGGAACATCCGGTGAATATTCCAGCCAGCAGGACCAATATCATTAGTTTTTTAGGGTTCATATTAACTCACCATTCTCCCTGGCGAACTTTTTTACGGGTATCTTTTATGACGGATTTTATTTTTTTATGTGTGATTCTTTTTTCTTTAGCTGATTTGGTAGGCTTGGTCGCAATCCTGGATTTCTTCTTTTCTAACGCCTGGCTGATCAACTGGTTCATTTTTTCAATCACGAGTTGCTTGTTATTCAACTGCGACCTTGTAGCCTGGGATCTAAGCGCAAAAAATCCCTCATTATTTATCCGGTTGGATAACTTTACAGCAAGGACCTTTTTTTGTTCTTCGGTCAGCAGGGCAGAACTGGCAATATGAAAAACACCCTCCACCATGGTCTCCACTTTATTTACGTTCTGACCACCTTTCCCACCACTTCGAGCCGTACGGAATTCCAATTCACGGCTTATATCTATCTTCATTTATTAAAATTACATATTCATTGCCGTATTTTCTATGAGAGCAGTCATACAAAGGGTAAGTGAAGCTTCTGTAAGGGTTGATCATGCCATTACCGGTCATATCGGACAGGGGCTACTGGTTTTGCTTGGTATAGAAGATGCTGATCAACAGGAGGATATAGAATGGCTGAGCAGTAAAATCGTTAACCTTCGCATTTTCAATGATGAAAACGGGGTCATGAATATTTCTGTTAAAGATTCCGGGGGAGATATTTTGCTGGTCAGCCAGTTCACCCTGCATGCGTCTACGAAGAAGGGAAATCGTCCTTCATATATCCGCGCTTCAAAACCGGATATTGCCATTCCATTATATGAAAAAATGATTACCCGGCTGGAATTTGACCTCGGGAAACCTGTAAAATGTGGCATTTTCGGTGCAGATATGAAAGTGAGTCTCGTAAATGACGGCCCGGTAACCATTATTATTGACAGCCTGGCCAGGGAATGAACACCTGCATATAAGTAAAGCACGTCGAAATTATCAAGATTGTAAAAATGCCCGAAGATGACTATACAGGAAGCACAGGACCGTATACATGCATGGATCACCACGGTCGGGGTTCGTTATTTCAGTGAGCTGACCAATATGGCGATACTAACGGAGGAAGTTGGGGAACTGGCCCGGATCATGGCCAGGAAATATGGTGACCAGTCTGCCAAGGAAGGTGAGAAGCCGATGGACCTCGCAGATGAAATGGCAGATGTGCTTTGGGTGCTTATCTGCATGGCCAACCAGACGGGGGTTAACCTTACGGAAGCCCTGGAAAAGAATATGCTGAAAAAGACGCAGCGTGATGGGGAGCGGCACAGGAATAACAGGAAGTTAATGTGATAATGTGGGAATGTGGGAAATGTGAAAGTTCAATTGGGGAAATTCCCAACATTCAAAATTCACATTATACGCTAATCCGTAATCCGTAATCCGCAATCCGCTAATCACGATCGTTGTTAATCCCGCATTCGCGGGATTAACAACGATCGTGTATATTTGCGCGCTATGGTAATTAATGATACAGCCACATTTCAATCCATTATTTCACATGCAAAGGAATACGGATTTGTATTTCCCTCTTCTGAAATTTACGACGGGCTAAGTGCCGTGTATGATTATGGCCCATGGGGAAGTGAACTGAAAAGGAATATCCGGGATGCATGGTGGAATGAAATGACACGCATGCATGATAATATCGTGGGTATCGATTCCGCCATATTCATGCATCCCACCACATGGAAAGCTTCCGGGCACGTTGATAATTTCAGCGACCCGATGATCGATAATAAAGACAGCCAGAAAAGATACCGGGTAGATCACCTGATCGAAGGCTTTGCCGATGAACTGGCCAAAAACGGAAAGCAGGAAAAGGCTGAGCATTTACTGGCACTGATGGACAGGCTGCTGGCGGCCAATGACCTGGATGGCATTAAAGTGCTGATTGATATGGAAAAAATACCCTGCCCCGTAAGCGGCACGGTAAACTGGACGGACGTGAGGCAGTTCAACCTGATGTTTTCAACACAACTGGGAAGTATAGCCGAAGAATCTGACCAGATATACCTTCGCCCTGAAACGGCCCAGGGAATATTTGTGAATTTCCTGAATGTGCAGAAGACCGCAAGGATGAAGATACCTTTTGGTATAGCACAGGTGGGAAAGGCTTTCCGCAATGAAATTGTGGCAAGGCAGTTCATCTTCAGGATGAGGGAATTTGAGCAGATGGAAATGCAGTTTTTTATCCGTCCCGGCACACAGAAGGAATGGTATGATTACTGGAAGGCGGAAAGGATGAAATGGCACCTGTCTTTCGGATTTCCTGCTGAATCTTACCGGTTCCATGACCATACCAAGCTTGCCCATTATGCCGATGCTGCTGTAGATATAGAATTCCAGTTTCCCATTGGCTGGAAGGAAGTGGAAGGCATACATTCAAGGACGGATTTTGATCTCAGCAGCCACCAGAAATACAGCGGAAAGAAAATGCAGTATTTCGATCCTGAGATTAACCAGAACTACGTGCCTTATGTCATTGAAACATCAATCGGGCTCGACCGCATGTTCCTGCTCACGCTTTGTTATGCATATAAGGAAGAAAAATGGTTAAAGGAAGACGGAAGTGAAGACAGCAGGGTGGTACTCCGTTTACCTGCAACTCTGGCGCCCATTAAACTGGCTGTGTTACCACTCACGAAGAAAGACGGGCTGCCTGAAATTGCGAAAGATATCATCAGCAGGTGTCGCGAGGATTTCTACTGTTTTTATGAAGAAAAAGACAGCATCGGGAAAAGATATCGCCGGATGGATGCATTAGGGACACCCTTTTGTGTAACCGTAGATCATCAGACTAAAGAAGATAATACCGTTACGATCAGGCACAGGGATACCATGTTGCAGGAAAGAATTCCCATTGATTCCATCAGGGAAATAGTTATTAAGCAGGTCAGGATTCAGCGATGAGTAAAGGATAAACTCATGGTCCCGATGAATTCGCGGAACAGCATATTCCACATATCGAATGATGCCGATGCCGGAAGAAAGCTATTCCACGTAAACCGGATATCATTTTCCGATACATTAAAATCGCAGGGATAAGGCCTTACCTGCATACCTGTTTTTTCAAATATTTTTATCGCCCTTGGCATATGTAATGCAGAAGTGATCAATACATAGGGCCCGGGAATTTTTGCTGAATCAAGCATTTTTTCACTGTACAGGGAATTCTCTATTGTGTTTTTTGCTTTTCTTTCAGATATAATATCATAAGCGGGAATTCCCAGGTCAACCAGGTTCTTCACCACAAAATCGGCTTCACTATACTCCCTGTCTTTAATGAAAAGGGCATTTCCGCCGGTCATAATGATTTTAGCAATATGTCCCTGTTTGTATAACCGTGCCGCCTGGATAAACCTGTCTGAGGAATGGTTAAAAAAAGGCCGTTTGTTTTTCTCATCAAAGGATACAAATCCCCCAAGCAATATTCCCGCTGCATATTTTTCCCCGGTTTTCATTTCCATAAACGGTGCCTGGTAATGAAACCATATGTATTTGGGGATATAACTGTTGGAGAAGAAAATAAAAAAGAAAAGGGAAAGCCTGAGGAATAGCTTTTTCCTGCCGGGACGCCTGCTGACCCATGCGGCAATCAAAAGCATAACAACCCAGACGAAAGGATGCAGGAAAAAACCGGTGATTTTAGAAATTACAAACATGAAGGCTATCCATATAATTCGAAATGAATATCTTTTTTATCATATCCAAGTTCCGTAAGCCTGTGTCTCGCATCATTGATCATGTTTTTCCATCCGCAGAGAAAGAAATAGGCAGGAGGTTTTTCTTTCAGCAATGCTGCATAAACTTCATGCACATAACCGGTTTTACCCTCCCATTCTTCCCGGCTCAGTGTTGGATAATAATGGAAATTTTCAATTCGGTGCGACAAATCAACGAGTTCATCATAATACAGGATATCAGATTTTTTACGGCATCCAAAAATCAGGTATATGTGCCTGTGGGGTATATTGTTATTCAGAATGTGATGTACCATGCTCCTGAATGGCGCTATACCGGTACCGGTACAAACCAGGTAAAGATCCCGGTCAATATTTTCAGGAAGTGTAAATTTTCCCTGGGCACCCCGAAAGGAAATTTCATCCCCTTCCCTGATTTCGTTGAATAAAAATTCTGTGCCTTTTCCACCTTCTGCAAGTACAATAACCAGTTCAAAAACATTGGAACCATCGGGCCATGATGCAATAGAGTAGCTTCTCCAGCGATCCGCAGTTTTTTCCCCGATGGGAAGATCTATTGTTACAAACTGCCCTGGCTCGAAATCAAACCGTTCCAGTTCAGGAGCCTGGATAAAGTAGCGATGGGTTGCTGGCGCTTCTTGAAGAATCCTGATAACAATACCTTTCCTCCAGGGTTGAATGGCCATTAATTTTTTTGGTTAAGTTACATTAAAAGGCAATTAATTATTGCATCATCATTTCCGGCAGTTGTTTAATTTCCTTAACATGCACGGAGCATTTTTTACCATTTAGCGTATAATAAATGTTTAACCGGATATTTTGTATTGGCTTTACTGGTTTTTAAGCCTGTTGCAGTCATCTCTTCATGTTGCAGGATATTGTATACCTGCTGTTCCGTTACATGTACCAGTGTGTCTGAATTTATATCTGCCCGGGAACTGACGTTTTATGACAACAGGCGCTTCGGTCATTTTTGATGAAAAATTATATGGCCTGCCTTTGATCCATAACTCTGTAACCACAACTTCTTTTCCGCGGGGAACCTGCAGGTAGATATAATATCTAACAGCAGCATTATTGCCCGCCCTTTTTGTATTTCCCTGCGCATCCACCGTATAAGCCGATTTTCCACCGATGATATTTTGACCATATACAAAAAGCTTATCCTTTTTCCGCCCTGAAAAACCGGAAAAGATAATTAGTGCAATAACTAAAAATGTAAATGTCTTCATGCTTTCAGGATGCAGGTAAATATATGTTTACATAAAAAAGAGAGCCGCAGCCCTCTTTACAAAATGTTAACCTTTGGTAAATTTCCGGATAAACTGGTATTTCCGGTCATTACTGGTGATGGTCAGTATATACATGCCCCTCGGAAGTCTTGAAATATCAATATTCCCGCTTCCATAAGGTGATTTCTGGTTATAGAGAATTTGTCCGGCCAGGTTCACTACCTGTACCTGTATACTCTTAATAGTCAACATATTTCCTGCCTGGTAATTTAAAATACCGTTGGTGATGGTGGGAAATGCCTTGACAATAAAATTCCTGTCATTCCGTATTGGATCATTTATACCGGTGGGTATGTTGATGGCATTCCCGATATTGGCAACAAACATTCCATTGCTATGCGTTCCTACCAGTAAAGTATTATCCTTCCACCTGTAGGCAAGTGAATTAACGATGGTGGTATTCATCATGCCGCCGGGTCCGCCATTTTCCCTGGTCCAGACAGTAGCCGCACCAGAAATGGTAGTGGTGCTGAATAAACCAACCGTGGTACCCACATAATATTCCACACCGTTATTTTTTGCCACGATCTCACAGGCCCTTACGGAAGGCAGGGAAAGATTGCCTTCAATGGTCTGCCATGTGGGATTTGCCGCAGTGGCATTATTGGTCCAGAAAATGGAACTGACATTATAGTTGGAAACAACGGCTATTACAGTATCCTGGTTTCTTGGATTAATGGAAATATCTTTTACGAGAGATCCGATGGACATTCCTGAAGGGGTGATATCCACTGGCGCTGCGGACGGACTGCCATTGGCCGGATCCGTAAGCCGGTAAATTTTACCATCACTGGTTCCGATCAGCAGCATGCTGGAAGGAGAATAGGGTCCCCCTGGTTGTAGCCATGGAATAAATGGTGCCGCTGATTGCCGGATCAACCCCGGTCATCCTTGTCCACCCCGTTGCTTCGGTAACATTAGCTGCATCAGCGGTTCTGTATAATGAATCGCTTGAAGGGAAATACATATAGTTTGGATTGTCTTCATCCAGGTGGAAGTAAGTTGGGCCCCTATCCTCAGACGTACTGATATCCGCCGGTGTTACCCTGACAAAAGATATCGGTGCAAATGTTTTTATCCGGTATGCAAAATTGAACAGGGCTGAACCAAAAATATAATACCCGTTAGAAATATTGGCGATATAGGTCTGCGCCCCGTCTCCAAAAGGAAAAATATAATGATCATTGGAGTCTGGAAGTATCGGCCCGAAAACCTCACTGGTAAACCCGGAACGGTCACGAACAGATATACCGTTATCCTGCGCACCACCTATATAATTCCTTGAACCCGGAACCTGGTCAATACCCACGAAGTAATATTGAAAGGTCTGGAATTTTTTATTGGCAATCTGCCACAAAGGTTTTGCCGATAAGACATCGGATGTAATGGCAATTCCCCCATCGGAAGCAGTCAGCAACCTGTTGGAATTGGAAGGGTCAAATTTAAGGTTGTGATAATCCACGTGTGAAGCTCCTTCAGGATCATCATAAGTGTTTGAGGGTCCGTCAAATTCAGTGCCGCCGATCAGTTGGTTAGTGGCAGTAGTTTGAAATCCGTCGGTAGACCTGTACAGGTAAACACCACCAATAAATATGGTATTATTTTGCGTAGGGTGACCGGACACCACCATATTGTAACCATCAACATAGGTCTTGAAATACTTATCTTCTGAGCCATCATCATTGGTATATTTCGCAACGATGTTCTGGCCAAGATTGGGGCTCCATGTAATGGGTGATGCGGAAGTATTGGCGCGGAATAAATCTGCTTCTGACTGGCTGCTCTCCGATTTCTGTGAATTGGTCATTAATACCAGCAGGTCTTCGTTAGCTGTGAAGCCCAGTACAATCCTGCCCCATCCAGTTGTATTCGGAAACTGGCTTAGATCTGAATTATAGGCTCTCCAGCCTGCAACGGAATCTGGCTGGTTTTGCAGTCCGCCTGCAATTCTTGTCCAGTTTGTAGTTCCCGGGTTTCCGGTAGTTGAAGTCCAAACCCCTGCTATAGCCCGATCGGGATTTCGTCCGGACAATGCAGCATATAATTTTGTGCCATCCTTATTGATCAGGATATCTGTAAAACCGCCAAAAGCATTGGTGGGCGTGTTTCCGCGTAAGATTATCGCCCAGTTGTTACCGCCATTTTGTGAACGTAATATGGCTTCCTGGGCGGCCACATATACATCTCCAGTTACAGGATGTACAACAATATTATGGCAGAGGTCAAAAAAGCTGTCGAAACTGAATTCAGTACCCGTAGCGGTAGAAGCTAATTTGGTCCATGTTCTTCCATTATCGACCGACTTCAGCATACCAAATCCAAGTACAAATGCATTGGGATATTCCGCTGTCTGGTTTGCTTCCCCCGTTCCTGCATACCAGGTATCCTGGGAACCGGGCCTTGGATCCTGGGCAATACAGGTAACGCTCCTGATTTCATTTCCCGGGTGAACAAACTCCCAGGTAATTCCGCCGTCTTCACTCCTGAATATGCCTCCGTTAACACCTCCCGATAAAACCACCCTGTTGGAAGTACCGTTATACCTTACATCCACTGCCAGTGCCCTTGCCCTGCCACCATTCACTGAGGGTCCCACGGCTTCATACACATTATTTACCAGGGCATTCATCATGCCCGACTGACGTTCCGGAACTGATTTCACCCAGGTAAGCTCACGCTTCCTGATGCCTGCCGGTATTTTACCCGTTCTAGGATCCCTTGATAAGAGCCATTCGTACCTGTCCCTCGAATATCCTGGTTTTTGTTCCCCCTGTTCACCTTGCCGCATAGTTACCGGTTCCGGTATATCATTAAGGAACCAGGCCCCGGTAATGATGAAAAATATAAGGGTAGCGGGTAAAATCAGTTTCTGCATGTTCATGACTTTGTGATTAGCAATTTACTCCTTTAAGTTAATAATGAGAAGCCCGGGCTATTTAAATACAGGCTAACAGTCATAAAGGTTTAACTATCTTTGCGAACCTTCAAAGGATAAGGGTAAAAGTATTGGCGGACTGATGAACTTGCAGGTGTTGCTTGAAAAATATATTCAAAATCCCCGGATCAAATCGATAGCGGACAGAATTTCTTTGCCCGATCCCATATCCTTAAGGCTTACCCGGCTCCAGGGAAGCGCTTCACAATTTGTTATGGCAGCGGTTTACCAGCATCCGGATGCTGCAAAAATGAATCACCTGGTGATATTGGATGATGCAGAAGAAGCTGCCTATTTTCATAACACCCTGGAGAACCTGACCCAGGCCATCGACCTGTTTTATTTTCCCTCTTCATTTAAGAACCGTAAAAATTTCCGGTTGCTGAATACCAGTCACGTGATGCTCCGCACGGAATCGCTGACGAGGTTCAGTACAGAAGGGAATAAGCGCATCATGGTTACCTATCCTGATGCCCTGTTTGAAAAAGTGGTATTACCTAAAACGCTATCCCAGAATATCATCAGGATCAAAACAAATGATACGCTGGATATTGATGGCATCCTCGATAAATTCATTGCATACGGTTTTGAACGGACGGATTTTGTGTATGAACCCGGCCAGTTTGCCATGCGCGGCGGAATACTGGATATTTATTCTTTTGGAAATGAAAAGCCATACCGTGTAGAGCTTTTCGGCAATGAAGTTGATTCCATCAGGATATTTGATCCGGAAACACAGTTGAGTGAGCGCAAACTGATGCAGGTGACCATTATTCCCAACGTGGAAACGCAGTTTGATGACAGTGAAAAAACCACGCTGTTGGAATTCCTGCCAGAGAATACCGCCATCTGGATCAAGGACAGGGATATGTTAACCGAGATTCTTCGTAACCAGGAAGAAGACCTCGAGCTTTTCCTTCACAGGCAAACGGAAGAGGGGGAGACGCAGAGACTGGATGAAGACGCAAAGGAAAAGCAATATATATCCCGCCAGGATTTCACAGATGCTGCCACCATTAATACTTTACTTGCCGGAAGGCCCATTGTGGAATTTGGACCGGAAACCGGAAAGCCGCATGGTATCTATTCAGAAGAGCAAACAATTGTTTTCAATACCAGGCCACAGCCGGCTTTTAACCGCCAGTTTGATATGCTTATCCGCGACCTCAGCGGATGGGAGAAAAAACATTTTGCGTTATTCCTTTTTGCGGATAATCCAAAGCAACTGGAGCGGCTGCACAGCATTTTCTCGGACCTGAAGGCGGAAATTGTTTTCACACCTGTTCCTGTATCGATCCATGAAGGATTTATTGATGATGACATACATGTGGTTTGTTATACGGACCACCAGATATTTCAGCGCTATCATAAGTATAAGGTCAAACAGGCCTACAATAAAAACAAGGCCCTGACTATCCGCGCACTGCGTGAACTTCAACCCGGTGATTTTGTGGTGCATATCGACCATGGTGTTGGGGTTTTCAGCGGATTGCAAAAGATTGAATCCAACGGCAGGATACAGGAAGCGGTAAGGATTTTATATAAAGACAGTGATATTTTATATGTGAACATCAGTTCACTGCATAAGATCTCAAAATATACGGGGAAGGAAGGACATGTCCCCAAGGTAAATAAACTGGGTAGCGATGCCTGGCAGAAGCTAAAGGAAAAAACAAAGTCGAAGGTCAAGGAAATTGCCTTTGATCTCATCAGGCTGTATGCCCAGCGAAAATCACAGAATGGATTTGCCCATGCTCCGGATAATTATATGCAGATTGAGCTGGAAGCTTCATTTATTTATGAAGATACTCCCGATCAAAGCAAGGCAACAGCAGATGTGAAGAAGGATATGGAACTGCCCCATCCGATGGACAGGCTGGTTTGCGGTGATGTGGGTTTTGGTAAAACTGAGATAGCTGTGAGGGCAGCTTTTAAAACCTGCCTTGACGGGAAACAGGCTGCAGTACTGGTTCCTACAACGATCCTGGCTTTCCAGCATTTCAAAACATTTAGCGAAAGGCTGAAAGATTTCCCGGTAACGGTTGATTATATCAACAGGTTTAAAAGTGCAAAGCAAAGAAAGGAAACACTGAAACGCCTGGAAGAGGGCAAGGTGGATATCATTATCGGGACACATGGATTGCTGGGCAAGGAAATAAAGTTCAAAGACCTCGGTTTACTGGTGATTGATGAAGAGCAGAAATTCGGGGTTGCCCATAAGGAGAAGATCAAAACACTGAAGACGAACGTAGACTGCCTTACACTAACGGCAACGCCTATCCCAAGAACGCTGCAGTTCAGCCTGATGGGTGCAAGGGATCTCAGCATCATCAATACGCCCCCGCCAAACCGCCAGCCAATCCAGACCGAAGTGCAGGTCTTCAATGAAGATTTCATCAGGGATGCGATTTATTTTGAAACCGAACGTGGCGGACAGGTATTTTTTATCCATAACAGGATACAGGGCCTTTCGGAAATGGCGGCCATGATCCGCGGGCTTTGTCCCGACCTTTCTGTGGGTTTTGCGCATGGGCAGCTGGAAGGGCATGAACTGGAAGAAGCGATCCTGGATTTCATAGATAAGAAATATGATGTGCTGGTATGTACCAATATTGTGGAAAGCGGTGTCGATATTGCGAACGTGAATACCATCATTGTCAATAATGCACACCAGTTTGGCCTGAGCGACCTTCACCAACTAAGGGGCAGGGCGGGAAGAAGTAACAAAAAGGCCTTTTGTTATTTACTGGCGCCTTCCATTAATGCACTACCCACGGATAGCCGTAAACGTTTGCAGACGCTGGAACAGTTCAGTGACCTTGGGTCGCGGCTTCCAGATTGCCATGCGCGACCTTGATATTCGTGGTGCGGGCAACCTGCTGGGAGGGGAGCAAAGCGGGTTTTTGGTAGAAATCGGCTTTGAAATGTACCAGAAAGTGCTGGATGAAGCCATCAGGGAATTAAAACGCAGTTCCTTCCGCGAGTTATTTAAGGATGAGATACAGAAGCAGGATGATTTTGTACATGATTGCCAGATTGATACGGATCTCGAAATACTGATCCCGGATGCCTATGTGGAAAGCACGGCTGAAAGGCTTTCGCTCTATACCAGGCTGGATAATTGCAGGGATGAAAATGATTTACTGGAGTTTCACCAGGAGATGCAGGACAGGTTCGGAAAAATCCCCGCCCAGGTCGAGGATCTGTTCGTTACGGTGAGGTGCCGTAGAATTGCCGTGGAGCTTGGTTTTGAGCGTATGGTATTAAAGTCGGATATACTCCGCTGTTATTTCGTAAACAACCCCGATTCGCCATATTTTGAATCCATAGCTTTCAGGGGAATACTTGACTATGTGCAAACCCGCACCAATAAGGCCAAACTCAAACAGACCGGCCGGAACTTCATGCTCATCGTGGACGATATCAGAAGCATGAAAAAGCTTTTTGAACTCCTGAGCGACATGAAGGAATTCAAGAATAAAGGCATTGCAGAATCCACACCCTTATAGGCATCATATTCCTGAAATTAGGCTGTGTTTGATTTGTCCATGCCAAGATGCAACTTAATTGGTTTAAATTTAATCATATACAAAAAACCAACGCACAATGAATGATCAAACCAATACCGGTAATAGTATAATGGGCGAGGAAAGCAGGCCTTCCTATGTTCCTACCAGTGATGAAAGAACAATGGCCATACTGGCTCATGTACTTACCTTGTTTTTCTGGATTATTCCGCCACTGATTATATACCTGGTGAAAAAAGATGAGTCATCTTTCGTTGCCGAACATGCAAAAGAATCCATGAATTTCCAGATCACCATGGCGATTATCGGCCTCATCCTGTTTGTTACCATCGTAGGTATCCTATTGCTCTGGGTAGTTGGAATTGTAGTACTGGTGCTGGTGATCGTAGCCACCATCAAGGCAAGTGAAAGTAAGCTTTACAGGTATCCGTTTACGTTGAGATTAATAAAATAAAATTACGGATTGCGGATTACGGATTACGGATTCTTTGGAAAAATCAAACCTGAGAATCCGCAATCCGCAATCCGCAATCCGCAATCTCTGATCGCTTTGCGATCAGAGTTCTCTTATCCAGATGTTGCGGAAGCTTGTGGGATTGCCGTGATCCTGCAGTGAAATGGGTTCTTTGTCGCCGTGTTTTTTGTATTCAGGCACTCCCCGGTATTCTGTCCCACCCCAGATGGTAGTATTATTCTGAACCAGGACGCCATTATGCAATACGGTTATACGTGCAGGTGACTGAACCCTGCCATCGGCATAAAACCTTGGTGCAATGAAAATGATATCATAAGTCTGCCATTCTCCCGGTGGACGACAGGCGTTCACTGTTGGCGGAGTTTGTTTATAAATGCTTCCGGCCTGTCCATTGGAATACGTACGGTTATTATAATTATCCAGTATTTGCAATTCGTATTTTCCCATCAGGAATATCCCGCTATTTCCCCTTCCCTGGCTTTCTCCCTTTACTTCCGCCGGAGTGCGCCATTCAATATGCAGCTGGCAGTCACCGAATCCCTGCTTTGTAGTAATTCCACCTGTACCGCCTTTTACGGTCATGGCACCATCCTGCAGGGTCCATTGAATATCCGTTCCCCTGTCTGCCTTCCATGCACTGAAATCTTTTCCATTGAACAGGACGATGGCATCGGCGGGAGCATCTGCAGCAGTCTTCCCTGGCGTTACCACCGGAACTGCCGGTTCCCATACTTCAGACAATTTTGGGTCGCCGTTTATCCTGTCTGGTTTTGTCTGTGCGTGAATTGCCGAAACAAACAGTAACAATAAGCCAAGTAATCGAAGCTTCATCATGATCAGATTTTTGGAAGTTTATAATTGTTATGATAGACTGGTGTAATCAGCCGGTTAGCTTCATTATCAGTAAATAATCCTTTCTGTTTGTTCCAGGTGAGTTTCCTGCCCGTCCTGTAAGCGATATTTCCCATCTGGCATACCGTAGCAACGGTAGCACCTGCCTGGATGGATGCATTAAGCTTGCTGAAGTCGCGGCTTTTCACCACGTCAATAAAGTTTTTGGTATTGTTGGCCAGTCCATCGTCACTTCTTTTCACTGGTGTCACGGCTTCCATCCTTCCCTTTTCCGGGATCACTTCCCATCCGCCCCTGTCGAGTACAAGGGTACCATTGTTTCCGATATAGGCGATGCCATGGTTTCTTCCATAATTTCCGCCATCAATGGCCTGGGCATGTTCCCAGAGCATGATGAATTCACCAAAATCATATACGGTAGCCAGGGTATCCGGTGTTTCGGAGGCATCATCAGGATATGCCATTTTCCCGCCACTAGCCATGATCGTTAGCGGGTCTTTGGCATTCATTCCGAGCAGTGCATAGTCCACAAGGTGCACACCCCAGTCGGTCATCAGTCCGCCTGCATAATCCCAGAACCACCTGAAGTTGAAATGGAACCTGTTGGGGTTAAAAGGCCTTTTGGTGGCGGGTCCGAGCCACATATTATAATCAACGCCTTCCGGAACCGGGCCATCGGGTTTTACAGGAATATTCTGCATCCATCCCTGGTAGGCCCAGGTTTTCACCATCCTGATCTTTCCGAGTTTTCCACTTTGCAAAAATTGAAGGGCAGATTGGAAATGTGCATTACTACGCTGCCATTGCCCCACCTGTACGGCGCGTTTATACTTATCCTGTGCTGAAACCATCAGGCGCGCCTCAGCAATGGAATTGGAGATGGGTTTTTCAACATATACATCCTTGCCCAGGGCACAGGCTTCCACCATGGATAGGCAATGCCAGTGATCCGGTGTGCCGATGATGACAACATCCACATTTTTATCGTTCAGCAGTTTCCGGTAATCACCGTATTGTGTGGGTTTCATGCTGAAATTTTTCTCCAGGTCGGCCGACCGCTTGAGAAGCACATTTGCATCTACATCGCATATCGCTGTGCAAACCGTTTCGGGATTGGCTTTCAGCATGGCATTGAGGTCAGACCATCCCATCCCATTAATACCGATAGCGCCAACACCGATTTTGTCGTTGGGAGAAATCCTTTTCCGGACCATTGCAAAGGCTTCTTCGGGAAGGCCGGTAAGGATGCTGAAACCTGCAGTGAGTGCAGCAGAATTCCTGATGAATAGTCGACGTGAAGACTTCATGATGGCAAAAGTTGTGCAATCAAATTACAAACTTTATGGATGCGATCAACGGTAATGCAGGGATTGAACAATATTTTTCCGGAACGCATGACCAGCAATAACTACTTCTTGTACTGTATTTTATTCTGAAGGGTTTTGTTTTGCTGGCTTTCATCAAAAAGATTCAGGACGAGGGTGAGTGTTTTGCCATCTTCCGACAGCGTGGCAAGTTTATTGGAATAGCTGGTCACTTTACCCGGGAAATGGTAGATGCTGGTATATTTCATATCACCCATCATGCCCTTCATCATGGTCATGGCCATGGCCACTGAATCATTGGAAGCCTGGTCGCCACTGAGTCCTTTCATGGCGTCATTGATTCCTGAAAGGGAAGTGTCGTTGCAGGTGAGCTGTCCGGGAGTAAAACTGAAAAAATCACCTGTAGCCTGAACGCTGTCTTTTTTGTTTTTTCTTTTCATCGCTTCATTGAGTGCAGTGATGTCCCTGAAATCAAAAGACACGATATAAGTATTCTCGTCTTTTTTTTCCTTTTTGATATTGGTGATACCCGGTATTCCACTGAAATCACCCAGCATATCTGACACCGAATCCAGTTTAGACAGGTCCATATCATTAGATCCTGAGCTGTCAGGCGCAAATGCTTTTACCATATCCAGCATTTCCTTCATCTTGGACATATCAAGCGTGGAAACATACCTGCCTGAACCGTTTTTTTCAAGAAAAATTTCTTCCGTTATATTGAGGCATCCGGTTAAAAAGAGACTGAGGAATGCAAAGGCAATGAGTTTCTTTTTCATGTGGCAAAGTTAATAAAAGAAAAGGCCATCAGTTATCTGTAACTGATGGCCGGATAAAATATAATATTGGTCAGGATTACCAGCCTTGCTTGGCCACGCCATTTTTTATGGCTTCAAGGGCCTTGGCTTCACCTAACAGTGCAGTCAGTTTGTTGCCTTTACCATCGTTACCCTGGGCCATATAGCCACCTTTTGCAGTGCGGGTTACCACGGCATCATGGATGGGAACATTTTTTTCTTTTGTTTTTACATTGTAAGCTGTGAGGAAGTTCTTTGTGTCTGCCATAAGAATTGTTTTAAGTAATAAAGTTAAATATCAAGGTTTGCATACCTGGCATGTGATTCGATAAATTCCCTGCGGGGAGCCACTTCATCGCCCATCAGCATACTGAAAATACGATCTGCTTCTGCGGCGCTTTCAATGGTTACCTGTTTCAGGGTTCTTGTGGCCGGGTTCATGGTGGTTTCCCATAACTGGTAAGCATTCATTTCTCCAAGACCTTTATATCGCTGTACGTTTACGGTATCTTCTTTACCATGGCCAAATTTTTCTACCAGTGCCTGCCGGTGGTCTTCATTCCATGCATAGGCCTGTTCTTTTCCTTTTTTCACCAGGTATAACGGCGGCTGTGCAATATACACATAACCCTGTTCTACCATTTCTTTCATATACCGGAAGATAAAGGTAAGGATAAGGGTGGCAATATGGCTGCCATCCACATCAGCATCGGTCATAATGATCAGTTTATGGTAACGGAGTTTACTGGTATCCAGCGCTTTGGGATCTTCCACGGTGCCGATCTTCACGCCGAGGGCGGTAAACATGTTCCGGATCTCCTCATTGTCATAGATCCTGTGTTCCATGGCTTTTTCCACGTTCAGGATCTTACCCCTTAATGGAAGGATGGCCTGGTAATTCCTGTCACGGCCCTGTTTGGCCGTTCCACCTGCCGAGTCGCCCTCCACCAGGAAGAGTTCGCATCGTTTGGGATCACGTTCAGAACAATCAGCCAGTTTTCCCGGCAATCCGCCACCGGTCAGTACAGTTTTACGTTGCACCAGTTCCCTTGCTTTCCGTGCGGCTGCACGTGCCTGTGCTGCCAGGATCACTTTACTGATGATGTTTTTGGCATCCTTTGGATTTTCTTCCAGGTAGGCGATCAGTACTCTGGAAACGGTATTGTCCACTACACCCATCACTTCAGAATTACCCAGTTTGGTTTTGGTCTGTCCTTCAAACTGTGGTTCGGGAACTTTTACGGAAATGATAGCACTCAATCCTTCCCTGAAATCATCACCTTCCATTTCCACTTTCGCTTTTTCAAAATATCCTTCTTTCTTGCCATAACTTTTGAATACCCGGGTGATTGCCCGGCGGAAACCGGCTACATGGGTTCCACCTTCAATGGTATTGATATTATTGACATAAGAAAATATATGTTCGCTGTAGGAATCGCTGTAATTAATGGCCACTTCTACCATTACATTGGTTTCGGTGTCATGGCCTTCCATGAATATTACCTTTGGTATAATGGAATTACGCTTGGCACTGGAATCCAGCATTTCCACAAATTCCACGATACCGCCTTCGCTGTAAAATTCCTTGGTGTAAATATCACCGTTATCATCCTTTTCCCGCAGGTCGGTCATCGTGATCCTGATCTTTCTGTTCAGGAAGGAGAGTTCCCGCAAGCGGCCTTCAAGGATATCCTTATTAAAGACCAGGGAGGTAAATATTTCCGCATCCGGCCAGAAATGAACTTCCGTGCCGGTAATGTCAGAAACACCTATTTCCCGGACCGGGTATTTCGGGACACCCCGTTCATATTCCTGCTCAAATATTTTTCCCTCGCGGTTAACCTGTACGTGCAGGGTGCTGCTCAGTGCATTCACGCAACTGACACCCACACCGTGCAAACCACCGGAAACCTTATAAGAGTTTTTATCAAATTTACCGCCTGCATGAAGTACGGTCATTACCACTTCCAGGGCACTCTTTTTCTCCTTGGAGTGTATTCCGTGGGAATACCACGTCCATCATCCTTTACGGAAATGGAATTGTCTTCATGAATGGTCACCTGGATATTTTTACAATATCCCGCAAGGGCTTCATCAATTGAATTATCCACTACTTCGTATACAAGGTGATGTAATCCTTTTACACCAATATCACCGATATACATTGCGGGACGTTTCCGAACCGCTTCCAGTCCTTCTAGAACCTGTATACTGTCTGCACCATAACTATTGGAAACCGGGGATAAGATCTCTTTACTTTCTGTAGTCATATATTCCACTCAAAACCGATAGAAGATTTCTGCAATTTGTATTCCTGCAAAAGTAACGAAAAACCCCCGTACGGGCAAGGAAATCCCTGTCATTCAGCAACATGTTGACAACTTCGGGATACCTCGAAAGATCGTATCTTTGCCCGTAATGAACGGTTTGTACGATATCCTCACTATTGCCCACAAACAGCCGATTATGGAGGGCGAACTGGAACTGCTGGCCGAAAAGGAGAAGCAGATCCCGGGCACCTGGAAATACACCATACGGCGTTACCGCAGGCATCCACAGTGGAATGCAGAGGATACCGGCATGTTTGTATACCATGTGCAGGAAAACGACCCATCCCTGAACCATATGGAACTCAGGTTCTGTGTGCTGGGAAATGCTTATTGCCGGGATAAGAATATGGATTGCGACAATTGCCGGATCAACGGGTCCCCTAATTGCGAACATAAACTGCCAACGGTGGATATCCTCAGCTTCCGCTTTGAACATGCCCACCTGTCGCAGTTCGTGAAAGGAATGAAGACGGTAAGTGTTACGGATGATGTACTTAATTTCAGGCATACAGCATCCTTTTCCCGAACGCTTTCCCTCTGCGGCAAAATGCGGATGACCATTGATGCGCTGCTGAACCATAATTACGTCGACAGCCTCGAAAATATCTTTATTAACGCCCAGACGCAGATCCTGCTGCTCTACAGCATGGAATGCATGGCCGGGGAAAAAAGTGAAGACCTGATTGCCTGTAAATTCCTGAATAATGATGCCGACCGGGAAAAAATAATCCGGGCACGTGAAATACTTATCCAGCATATAGGCGATCCGATTACCATCAAGGAACTCAGCCGCAAAGTGGCCATTAATGAATGCTACCTCAAAAAAGGCTTCAAGGAAATATTCGGCACTACCATTTTCGACTTCTACCAGAACCAGCGCATGGAACATGCCCGGTACCTCCTGTATGAAAAGGGCCTGAGTGTCTCTGAAGTTTCGGCATTACTGGGATACTCTTCCATTTCCCATTTTTCCACTGCGTTCAAAAAACATACAGGCATCAAGCCCTGTGAATTACTGATACGGTAAATCATACTCTGATCAGATCAGCGTTTATTTTAATGACATTTCCTGATGCATTGGTTTCCGGAGCGGTCTTTAAATATCGGATATCGATAATGCAATTTCCCTTTTCGTAAACCTGGTAAACGTTCCACCATCACCTTTGCTTCACAAAATTGAATGCGATGATGAAATGGACCGGGATAATATTGATGGTTTTCGCCTCCCTGGCAGTTAATGCACAGACAACAAGACAGTACACATAAATACCTTCCTGAAATAACGGTTGTCGGACTCGGCAGCAAATCTGATATCCAGCAGCTTCCTGAAATTGTAGGTACCAGCATATATGCGGGTAAGAAGAATGCGCTCATTGTAATGGACAATGTGAAAGGAAATGTGACCACTAATACCATGCGACAGGTGATGGCCAAAATTCCCGGCATACAGGTATGGGAAAGCGATGGAAGCGGTGTACAGATTGGTATTGCGGCAAGGGGACTCAGCCCTAACCGCAGTTGGGAATTTAATGTTCGCCAGAATGGATATGATATCTCCGCTGACCCTTACGGCTACCCGGAGGCCTATTATAATCCGCAGCTCCAGGCGGTGCAGCGCATTGAAGTGATCCGCGGGCATGGTTCCCTGCAATATGGTCCCCAGTTTGGCGGGATGGTGAACTATATCCTTCGCAATGGTTCCGAGATCAACAAGCCTTTTGCCGTAGAAACCCAACAGACGGCCGGCAGCTATGGATTATTCAACAGTTATAATGCGGTGGGGGGTGAGACAGAAAAGTTTCACTATTATGCTTATTTCGACCATCGCAGTGCTGACGGCTGGAGGGATAACGGTAAATATTTTACCAATTCAGGATTCGGCACGTTCACCTGGAGGTTTACGCCGAAATTCTCCCTAAGTGCGGAAGTGATGGCAAACCATATCCGCAGCCAGCAACCGGGCGGGCATACTGATTCCAGTTTTGCGGCAAGCCCAAAATCCAGTTACAGGAGCCGCAACTGGATGGACATTGAATGGTTTACCACGGCCCTGATCGCCAATTACCAGTTTGACAAAAGGCATAAACTGAATGTAAAACTCTTTGGCATTGCCGGCAACAGGAACAGTGTAGGGTACTTAAGGGCAATTAATATTAAGGACAGCATTAATGCATCCACCGGGGAATATAATAATCGCACTGTCGATATTGATAACTACAGGAATTTTGGTGTTGAAGCCCGCTACCTTGGGGATTTCTCACTGGGCGGAAGGGATCATTCCTTTTCAGGGGGATTGCGTTATTTCAATGGAAATACTTACCGCTACCGCGATGGTGTAGGGACCACAGGATCTGATTATACAGTAGACAGGGTAACTGATGTATGGAACAGGGATATTGACTACAAGACCAATAATGCGGCCTTTTTCGCAGAAAATATTTTCCGTTTGTCGGATAAGCTGATCGTGGTCCCTGGCATCCGCTATGAACTGATCACGGCAAAAGCTACAGGCATTAATGGATATTCCAATGGCAATCCCATCATGCTGCAGGACCAGCAGAGGACAAGGTCTTTCTTACTGGCAGGGATAGGCGCAGAATACCATGTCGGCACAAATACAGAGTTTTACGCCAATATCACGCAAGCGTACAGGCCCATGCAATTTGCAGACCTCACGGCACCGCCCACGACCAATGAAATTGATCCCAACCTGAAAGACGCAACAGGGTATAACGCAGACCTTGGCTATCGAGGCAGGGTAAAATCATGGTTATATTTTGATGCGAGTTTCTTTTTCCTTCAGTATAACAACCGTATCGGGGTTATCTCGCAGCAAAGGGCCGACGGAAGCTTTTACAATCTTACCACCAACGTAGGAAACAGCACCAGCAGGGGTTTTGAAGGCATTGTGGAATTCAGCCCGGTAAAAGCATTTATTCCTGAAAGCAAATGGGGCGATATCAGTGTATTTGCATCTTATGCGTATACGGATGCCCGGTATGGGGATTTTGAAGTGATCCAGAAATCAGGCAATGACCTGGTAAAAAGCAACCTGAAAGACAAACATGTGGAAAATGCACCGCAAAACATTTTACGCAGCGGGTTAACGTATACACTGAAGGGATTTTCCGTTACCGGGCAACTTAGCTTAGTTGATCAGTCATATGCCGATGCCAACAATACGGAAAAGCCAACTGCCAATGGGCAGAACGGATTGATCCCGTCGTATACTATTGGCGATATTTCTGCGCAATATGCTTTCCCGAAAATTTTCACAGTGAAGGCAGGAGTAAATAACATAACCGGCAATATGTATTTCACCAGGAGGGCAGGTGGTTACCCCGGACCGGGTATACTACCGTCTGACGGTAGAAACTTTTTCGTAACCCTGGGTGCGAAATTCTAAGTAAAGTATTGTCACGGCCCCGTCATTTTATCCTGGCTAAGGCCCAAATGACAATGCTATGATATTGTTCGGTGCACTTAGTTCAATCTTTGCAGCCGAAATGGGACCTAAGTATATTTCAATCCTCATCTTTTTACACATCTGTCAGTCTGCCCTGGCCCAGCAAGATACATCTGCTTTTAAGAAAGACATGGAGGAAGTAGTGGTGACGGCCACACGCAGTGAAAGAAAATTATCCAATGTGGCGGTTCCCACCACCATTGTTTCTGCGAAAAGGATCATGCAAAGCGGATCACTGAGGTTAAATGATATACTCGGTGAACAAACCGGATTGCAGATCACTGAAAGTTTCGGCAAGGGCCTGCAGATGCAGGGGCTTTCTCCCGACTATACTTTAATACTCCTGAATGGTGAACCATTGATAGGAAGGATGGGAGGTGTCTTAGACCTCTCCCGCATTGCCGTCGGGAATATCAGGAAAATAGAAATTGTTAAAGGGCCGTCTTCCTCATTATATGGTTCAGAAGCCCTTGCAGGGGTAGTGAATATTATTACAGACCAGCCGGCAGCAGATCGTTTATCGGCATCATTGCGATATGGCAGGTTCAATACCCTGGATGGATCTTTAAACGGATCCATGAAAGCTGGAAAGTTTTCTGCCAGTGCTTTTATCAATTCAAACAGTTCCGAAGGGTACAGCCTGTTGCCGGGTGCTGTTCAGAAAACAGTTGAACCTTTCTGGAGGTTAACCAGCCAGTTGCAGGCGGCATATAATTTCAGCGTTAAAACAAAACTCAGCGCATCATTCCGGTATGCCCTGGAAGATATTCAAAACAGTATAACCGTGGAAAACCTGGGGCAGACGATTGTCTCCACAGGGAAGGAAGTGAACAAAGACCTGAACTTCAACCCGGTGCTGACCCACATGTTCAATAAGCGGTGGAAAACACACCTGAGGGGGTATTTATCAACCTTTGGATCGGAACAGGAACTTGACGTTAAAGCCCAGGACATCAATTATAATGACAGGTTCCGGCAGGCTTTTTACAGGATTGAAAACCAGACTGAATTTACGGCGGCCGAAAACCTGGTCTTTAATGCCGGTGCAGGTTATATCAGGGAAAATGTGAGTTCCAACAGGTATGATTCACTGGCAGAAAAACATTATAACAATATTGCCTATCTCTTTATACAGAACGAATGGACTCCTGTCAAAAACCTGATGGTCATTGCGGGTCTCAGGTTTGATGCAAACCAGGCATATGCATCCGTTTTCAGTCCCAAGCTGGCCTTACGGTATCGTATAAACGATAAATTAAGCGCCACGGGTTCTGTTGGCCGCGGTTTCAAGGCTCCGGATTTCAGGCAGCTCTACCTCAACTTCACTAATGTGGCTGCAGGAAGTTATTCCGTATTCGGTACGCTGGTTGCCGCAGAGGAAGTAAGCAGGCTGGATGCGGCAGGGCAGATAGAAAATGTAACCCCTGTGTATGAAAAACTCAGTGCACTGGAGCCGGAAACATCCACAGGGTTTAATGCAGGCCTGCACTTTGATATGCCTGGTAAAATCACGGCAAAACTGAACCTGTTCAGGAATGATATCAATAACCTGATCATTACAGATATCATCGCTTATAAAACCAATGGCGGGCAAATTTACAGTTACCTGAATGTCAGCAGGGCATATACCGAAGGATTGGAAGCTGAAGCCAGCGGCAAGATACACAGGCTGTTTTCTTTATCAGGAGGATACCAGTTCCTGGTAACGGCTGATAAGGATGTGCTGGATGATATTAAAGCCGGACTGGTATTTACAAGAGATGCTGTAACAGGTATTTCCAGGAAAATAACCAGGAGTGAATATGCCGGGTTGCCAAACCGGTCCCGGCATATGGCCAATATCAAATTATTCTTTGAATCCGCTGATGCAAAATGGTTTGCCACAACCAGGGCCATCTGGAGAAGCCGGTGGGGCACTTCAGACGTGGATGGCAATGGAATCATTAACCGGGAAGATGAATTTGCAAACGGTTATGCTACTGTAAATATCAGTGGCGGAAGGCAATTCAAAAATGGTTTCCGGCTTATGGGCGGTGTAGATAATCTCTTTAACTACAGGGATGTTGAAAACCTCCCTGGCGTGCCCGGTTATCAATGGTATGCCAGTATCAGTTATGATTTTTTTCAGAAACATAAACATTAGTTCAAATAAAAGAAAGAGAAATGAAACAGATTTTGAGAAGTATTACCTGGGCCACAGCGATCGTTATTTTTGCCGCCTGCAGTAAGGATGATAATACCACTGCAGCACCTTCTTTATCCGTGAAAACGGTAAATGATTTAATTGCAGATACTATCATTGGCATTGCACCCAGCGGACAACCTTATGGTAGCGGCAAATACACTTTATACAGCCTGGAGAATAATGCCATAGTGCCTTCAACAGATTCTATCAGTAATAAATGGGACCTTGGTTTCAGGGGAACCTCCATTATTACCAACAGCGGCAACAGCGGGCCTTCCAACGGCGGCGCATTTGTCTATGTAGGTGTTTTTGACGACCTTAAAACAGTTCCTGCAGATTCCATTTTCCGCACCGATAATGCCCCGGCATCTTATGCCATTACTTCCGGCAGCGGTCGGGGATGGTATTCCTATAATGCGCCGGTAAACCTGGTAACCCCAATTCCGGGAAGGGTATTGGTAATTCGCACGGCCAGCGGCAAATATGCCAAGGTGGAGGTACTGAATTATTATAAAGGTGGAGTAACTCCTGATGCTTCTGCTTCAGATGCGGATAAACTTTCCAAGCAGCGTTATTTTACCTTCAGGTATATTTATCAGCCAGACGGAACAACCACCTTTTAAGGAGATCATAAACGTCTATAGTGAAAAACCTTTGCTTCTTCTTCCCGATTGCACCATCGGGAAGAAGAAGCATTTTTTATTCCTTACAGGAATGGAGAAAAATGCGTTCAGGCTTATAGATAAAACGGGAGAGGGAAGCAATGTTGCTCCCCTCCATCCCTAATCCCTAAACCCTGGAAAAAAAATTGGCCTTACAGGTGTTGCATCCTGTACCTGACCATAAATATTTTGTTGAGTGATTCTTCCCTGCGAATGAGTGATGAATTGCGATTGAAAAAACCCTTTACGTGAGATTGGTTAGCTGCCTGGGGCATGAGTAATGACGCAAACAGCCGTCTTAACGGGTGATTTTTTGTTTTCATCGGTAGTAGTTTTTATACGGAATATGGTTAATTGTCATTGTCCCATTACTATGCCAAAAGCAGGTTTATGTGGATAACTGACATAATTAACTATTTAATTAACGTGGTGCGGCCCTCCTTAGTATTGGTTTAGGCCTTTCAGCCGGGGTTCCATGGTGCCCAAACGGAGCGGCCGGATAGCTGATTTTCTTCTTACTTGTTCCATTCCAGCTATTTGCCGGAAATGTACCGGGAAAAGATTTTTATTTCCATTTATCGAAAAAATTTTCCGTGGCGGGTCATGCTTACTTATCGCTCGAAACTCGCGCCTTATTCTGTAAGTTTGCAACCTTTATAATTATGGAGTCCAGATACCAGGAATTTGCACAGTTGAATTTGCCCGCCTTTGAAAAGGAAATATTGGCACATTGGGAAAAAACCGGGGCTTTTGAAAAAAGCGTAACCGAAAGAGAGGGTTCTGCCCCCTTTGTATTTTATGAAGGTCCGCCAAGCGCCAACGGGCTGCCAGGCATTCACCATGTTATCGGCCGAACGCTGAAAGACCTGGTTTGCCGGTATAAAACCATGAAAGGATTCCAGGTGAAAAGGAAGGGAGGATGGGATACCCATGGTTTACCTGTGGAATTAGGGGTTGAAAAAGAACTGGGGATCACCAAGGAAGATATTGGCAAAAAAATCAGTGTTGAAGAGTACAATCGAAAGTGCCGTGAAGCGGTGTTGCGATATAAGGACCTATGGGATGACCTGACCCGGAAAATGGGGTATTGGGTAGACCTCAATGATCCCTATGTCACCTTCAATAATGAATATATTGAAACACTGTGGTGGTGCCTTAAAAGGTTGTACGACAAAGGGCTTTTATATGAGAGTGTGAGCATCCAGCCATATTCCCCGGCTGCCGGTACAGGCCTGAGTTCCCATGAACTTAACCAGCCGGGTACCTACAAGGATGTAAAGGATACTTCCTGTGTGGCCATGTTCATGGCGATTGAAAATCAACAATCCGGATTTTTATTTGAAGCTTCGGGGCACCAGGACATATTCTTTCTGGCCTGGACTACCACACCCTGGACACTTCCATCAAATCTTGGACTTACCGTAGGCGGTAATATTGATTATGTATTGGTTAAAACCATTAATCCTTACACAGATGTAGAAATCAATGTTATCCTGGCCAAAGCATTGCTTGGTAAGTATTTCGATCTAACCCATTTAAATGCGGAACAGATTACGGAAGGTTATAAAGCCAATGGTGAAGGATTGGATAAAAAAAGGATACAAAGTTTCGAAATACTAAAGGAATTTAAGGGGACTGAAATAGAAGGACTTCGATATAACCAGCTTCTGCCTTTCCCGGCCAGCACCCCTGAACAAATACGATCCATTACCCCTGATGCAGATCCATTCAGGATATTATTGGGTGATTTTGTAACCACGGAAGACGGTACGGGTATCGTACATACGGCTCCGGCGTTTGGTGCTGATGACTTCCGGGTGGGAAAGAAATACAATATCGGCATACTCACACTGGTTGACCGTGAAGGGAAATTTGTGCAGGGAATGGGTGAGTTCAGTGGCCGGTTCGTAAAGAATTACAAGGATGACCCCAACTACCAGGATGTTAATGTTGATATCGCGGTAAAACTGAAAAAGGAAAACAGGGCTTTCAAAGTTGAAAAATACGAACATAGCTACCCACATTGCTGGAGAACGGATAAGCCCATTTTATACTATCCCCTGGATGCCTGGTTCATAAAAACCACGGCCATAAAAGACCGGATGGTGGAACTAAATAAGACCATCAACTGGAAACCCAGGTCAACCGGTGAAGGGAGATTCGGAAACTGGCTGGAGAATATGGTAGACTGGAACCTGAGCCGCAGCCGTTTCTGGGGCACACCCCTGCCCATCTGGAGAACGGCAGATGGCAGCGAACAGAAGTGCATTGGTTCGATAGAAGAACTGAATGCGGAAATTCGCAGGGCCGGGGAAGTACTTGGGGGCGAAGTAAATAAGCATTACCTGCATGAGGGTATACTAGACCTTCATAAACCTTATGTGGACGATATCATACTGGTCAGTTCAACAGGGGAACCAATGAAAAGGGTACCCGACCTGATAGATGTATGGTTTGATTCCGGTGCCATGCCATATGCGCAATGGCATTATCCTTTTGAGCACAGGGAAATGGTAGATAAGGGAGTGGCATTCCCGGCAGATTTCATTGCAGAAGGTGTTGACCAGACAAGGGGATGGTTTTATACCCTTCATGCACTGGGTGCCTTGTTGTTCGATTCCGTGGCATTTAAAACCGTAGTATCAAACGGGCTGGTCCTGGATAAGAATGGCAATAAAATGAGTAAACGGCTGGGAAATGTGGTGGATCCTTTTAAAACCATCGAGCAATATGGAGCGGATGCCACACGCTGGTACCTGATCACCAATGCTTCGCCCTGGGATAACCTTAAGTTCGATATAGATGGTATCCGGGAAGTTCAGCGGAAGTTCTTTGGAACCTTGTATAATACCTACCAGTTTTTTGCATTATACGCAAACGTAGATGGATTTACCTTCCGGGAAGCATCCATTCCCAATGACAAAAGGCCCGAGATTGACAGGTGGATTCTCTCTTCCCTGAACAGCCTGGTCCGTAAGGTTAATTTCTTTATGGATGATTACGAACCTACCATGGCCGGAAGGGCAATTGAGGATTTTGTGGATTCACAGTTAAGTAACTGGTATGTGAGGTTATGCAGGCGCCGGTTCTGGAAAGGAGAGTATGAGGAGGATAAGATCAGTGCTTACCAGACCCTTTATGAATGCCTGGAAACGGTGTGCAGGTTAACGGCGCCTATATCACCATTTTTTGCAGATTTCATGTTTATGAACCTCAATAAAGTGACGGGCAAGGATAAAGCGATGTCTGTTCACCACGCTTTTTTCCCGGAAGCCGTTGAGGAAATGATCGATGAAAAACTGGAAGAGCGCATGCAATTGGCCCAGGATGCATCTTCCCTGATCCTTTCGATCCGCAAAAAAGTAAATATCAAGGTCAGGCAACCATTGCAGAAAGTATTGATACCTGTAGTATCTGCCGGGATGAAGCATCAACTGCAAAAGGTGGAAGATCTTGTGAAGGCAGAAGTTAATGTAAAGGAAATTGAATATCTTGAATCTGATAATCAATTTATTAGGAAGAAAATCAAGCCTAATTTTATTGCCCTGGGCAAGAAGCTTGGTCCAAAGATGAAGCAGGTATCTGCTGCTTTGTCAGTTTTTGAGCAGGATGAGATAAGAAAATTGGAAACTGCGGGTCAGATAATGCTGGAAATTGATGGTCAGCCACTGGTTATACTGAGAGAGGAAGTTGATATTCAAAGTGAGGATGTTCCGGGTTGGATGGTTGCAGCAAAAAATTCGTTAACCGTAGCCCTGGATGTCACCATCACGGAAGAACTGGAGCGGGAAGGAAATGCCAGGGAACTCGTAAACCGGATTCAGCGAATCCGTAAAGACAGTGGTTTTGACCTGACAGACAGGATATTAGTAAAACTTAGTCCGCATGAAAAACTTGCCAAAGCGATTAGCCAATATAATGATTATATTTGCGCGGAAATTTTGGCTGACAAACTGGAATTTGTGCCCATGATCAGCGGCGGGACGGAAATTGAAGTAAATGACATCCCATTGCAGGTATTCATCGAGAAAAAAGGCTAATTTCTATATATGGCAACAAAGAAGAATACGCACCATGCTGGCAGCAAAACTGCTAAACCAGTAAAAAAGGCCGTAAAGGCACCGGTAAAAAAAGCGGCTCCCAAAAAGGCTGTTGCGGCTAAACCTGTAAAGAAGGTCGCTAAACCTGTTGTTGCCAAATCGAAACCAGCTGCTAAACCAACCCATAAAAAAGTGGAAAAAACCGCCAAGAAAGCTGTTGTTCCGGCTAAGAAGGCGGCACCCGTTAAGAAAGCACCTGCTCCTGCCGTGAAAAAGCCGGAAGCGAAGAAAGTTGTACACGCTGTGAACCATCAGGTAAAACCAGCGGTTAAAGTAACTGAGGCCAGACAGGCGGCCAAAGCTCCGGAAGTGAAAAAGCCGGTGGAAGCAAAGCATGTTGAAGCAAAGCCAGTGGAAACCAAGCCTATAGCAGTAAAACCACCAGCACCCAAGCCACCGGCCAAGCCCGTGGTGATGCCAAAGATAAATGCTACCACTTCCCGGAAATATGAGCCTGATTTTACTAAATCCGTATTAGACCAACCGTCAACAATTATGAACGGACCTACATTAAGGTACAGTGATTCCGAACTCCAGGAGTTCCGCGATTTGATTGCCAGGAAGCTAGATGCTGCAAAAAAGGAATTGTCATATCTCCATGGACTGATTACCCGCAAGGATGAAATGAGCGGTGATGAGACTGATAACCGTTATATGACCATGGAAGATGGCAGCCTGAGCATGGAAAGGGAACAATTAAGCCAAATGGCCAGCCGCCAGCACGATTTTATCGATAAACTGGAAAAAGCGCTGGTACGCATAGAAAACAAGACGTATGGCATTTGCCGGGTAACGGGCAAACTCATCGACAAGGCACGTTTGCGTGCGGTTCCGCATGCCACACTTAGCATTGAGGCCAAAATGGGAATGTCACGTAATCCGAATATTCAGTAATCTTTGATTACTGAATATTCGGATTACGTGACATTAATGCGGTAGTGCGATAAAGTGGTGATGCGATAGAGAAAATGTGTAAATGGATTACATCATTCACATTTTACTTGATTATCTGCTTCTGCGGAAATTTCTCATTTGTACTACCGCATTATCGCATTCCCAGCATTAATTCCGCGCAAGCGTAATTCTCACTTTACTTCCTGTAACTCCACCAGCCTGTGGTAAATTCCTTTCCGGGAAATCAGGTCTTCATGCTTACCTCTCTCTGCAACCTGCCCGTGCTGGAGGACAATGATTTCATCAGCATGACGTACTGTAGATAACCTGTGTGCAATGACAATACTTGTGCGGTCTTTCATCAGGTGGTTGAGGGCATCCTGGACAAGTCTTTCACTTTCGGTATCAAGGGATGATGTGGCCTCGTCGAGGATCAGGATGGGGGGATTTTTCAATACAGCCCTGGCGATGGTTAAACGCTGGCGTTCCCCCCCGCTTAATTTTGATCCGCGATCCCCGATATTGGTATCATAACCGTTTTCCTTATTGATTATAAAACTGTGCGCATTGGCCACTTTTGCCGCTGATTCAATTTCCTCCCTTGAAGCATCCAGCTTACCCAGGGCAATATTATTCGCGATGGAATCATTGAAAAGAATCGGCTCCTGTGTTACGATACCCATCAGGTTACGAAGGTCTTTTATGGAATAATCCTTTATATTAATTCCATCGACCAGTAACTCGCCCCCTGAAACATCATGGAACCTTGGTACCATATCTGCGAGCGTTGATTTACCCGATCCTGAAGATCCTACAAGGGCAATCGTTTTCCCTTTTTCCACTTTTATATTGATACCGCTCAAAATGGTTTTATCCTGGTAGGCAAAGGAAACATTACGAAGTTCAATACAATCATTGAAAGCAGAAATCTTTACCGGGTTTGCCATTTCCTTTATAGATTCTTCTTCATGTATGAGTTGCTGTATGCGTTCAACGCTGGCGGCTCCACGTTGTATATTATAGGAGGCCGAACTGAATGATTTCAGCGGGTTGATGATTTGGGTGAAGATGGCGATATAGGTCAGGAAGTCGGGTCCGCTCAACGCAAAATTGTGGCCCAGAACAAGCCTTCCGCCATAAAATAAAACACAACAAACAGCCAGGATGCCCAGGGTTTCTGAAACCGGTGCGGACAAATCGCGCCGCCTGATAGCTTTATTTTTAATCTCCAGCAATTTCGCGTTTTCAGTCACAAAGCGCCTGAGTTGCTGTTCTTCCGCATTGAAACCTTTTACCACGCGCATTCCGCCCAGTGTTTCTTCGATGGTGCTGAGAATATCGCCCAGCTTTTCCTGGACCCTGGTCGAAACTTTTTTAAGTGACCTTCCGATCCTGCCGATAATGAGTCCGGCAATGGGAAGAAAGAGCAGCAGGAACACAGACAGTTCCGGGCTCAGCTGGATCATGTAAATAAGGAACAATACGATGGTTACGGGTTCGCGGAAAAAAGTTTCCAGGAAACTGATGGTAGAGTATTCCACATCCTGCAAATCATTCGTAAGGCGGCTCATAATGTCACCCTTGCGCTGGTCGCTGAAATAACCGATCGGCAACTGAAGAATTTTCTGGAACATTTCCGTCCGCATATCATTAATAATGCGGTTACGGATTGGCGTTAGTACATACAGGCCCATGTACAGGAACAGGTTTTTCAGCATTATGGCGATCACCACGATAATGCAGAGAATTCCCAGCGCCTTGATCTTGCCGGCGTCTGTATCAGTAAGTTCTGTAAGGTAGCTGTAGAAATTATTGGTTATATTTCCAATGCGGAGCTTTGAACCCAGCATTTGTTCCGTGCCTTTTACGCCGAAGATAAGACCGAGAAAAGGCCCCAACAGTGCAAGGGAAACAAGGGAAAAAACAGAGGCCATCAGGTTCAGGAAGAAATAAAGGGATACCATTTTCGGGTACCTGCGGATATATTGGAAAATAATTCGTAAACTCTTCATCCAGGGGATTGTAGTGATGGTAATGTTGCCGCAAAAGTAGTTATTTTTACAGCCTTTAAGTTGATTCATATGGAAGAGGGAAAAAGACAGAAACAGGTAGCCGGAGTGATACAGCAGGAGATGAATGATATATTTCACAGGATGGGATTGAATATGATTGATAATGGAATGGTTTCCATTGCCGGCGTCAAGATCACCCCGGATTTGCTGGAAGCAAGGATTTACCTCAGCTTGTTTAAGGTAAATGATGTTGCCCACGCATTGAAGCTGATTGAAGACAGGAAGCATGAGATCAAGCGGGAACTTGCTGCCAGGGTGAAACACCAGTTAAGAAGGATACCGGAATTGAAATTTTTCCATGATGATACCCTGGATCATGTCTTCAGGATTGAAGAAATTTTCAAAAAGATCAATGAAGAAAAAAAGAAAGACTGAACGTTAAGGCTTTTCATATTACATATGAATATTTTCAAATGATCTCGTTGTTCTCCATTTTCACATTTTCGTATTTGCACATTTTCACATTGTTACCATGGTGCTGACTTTTGCATGGAGGTATTTCAGGGCAAAAAAATCCACCAATGCCATCAATATCATTGCATGGGTAAGCGTGTTCGCCATTGTTATTGGAACAGCGGCCCTGATTATCATTCTCAGTGCATTCAATGGGTTTGAATCCCTGGTGAAATCGCTTTATTCCTCATTTTACCCCGACCTGCGAATCAGCCCGGCAAAAGGCAAAACACTGGTTCTTACCCAAGAGGAAATCAACCGACTCAGGAAATATGGCGGGATCAAATCCATCACCATGATCGCGGAAGAAAAAGCCCTGTTGCAAAATGGTGATTTCCAGGCAGTTGTTTTTGTAAAAGGGGTGGATGAACATTACCCTGAGGTGTCGGGAGTTCCGCAAAAAATGGTCCGGGGTACATTTGACCTGGGAACGGCCGAATCACCCAGGATGGTAATGGGCGTGGGGATAGAAAACGCTGTTGGCATACTGTCTGACCGCGCCTTATTGCCGCTTACCCTGTACCTGCCCAAAAAGGGGGTTAAAGACTTAAGTGATCCGCTGGAAGCTTTAAGTGAAGGCCTGGTCATTCCCTCCGGCAGTTTTGCCATACAGCAGGATTTTGACAATAAGTATATGATCACCAATATCGGCTTTGCCAAGCAATACCTGAATTATCAGCAGGATGAATATTCTGCCGTGGAAATTTCGGTAAAGGAAGAAAAGCTGGTGGCGGAAATAAAGAAGACCATTCAGCAGGCCCTGGGCCCGGCATTTCTGGTGCAGGACCGATATGAGCAAAACAGGACCCTCTATTCCACTATAAACCTGGAAAAATGGGCCATTTATGGCATTTTTACCCTGATTTTGCTGGTAGCAGCATTTAATATGGTGGGCGCCCTCACGATGCTGGTCCTTGAAAAGAAGAAGGATATCCAGGTATTGCAGGCAATGGGGGCCAACAGGCAGATGATCCGGAATATTTTTATGGCTGAGGGGCTTGTACTGGCCGGGATCGGTGCTTTCAGCGGCATGATCCTCGCAGTAACCTTATATTACCTTCAGGTCACCTATAAACTGGTGCCATTACAGGGCGAATCATTCCTGATTGATTATTACCCGGTTAAACTGGTTTGGCAGGATTTTCTGCTTGTGGCTGGGACTGTTTTTGCCATTGGACTGCTGGCTTCCTGGTTTCCGGCATACAGGGCTTCCAGGGAACCGTTTGAACTCCGCAACTAAAAGAATCAATAATCTCCCAGGGTTTCTGGCAACTGTGCAAGGGCTTTTTGAAGCTGATCATCATTTGGCGCAACACCATGCCAGTTATGGTCATTTTCCATGAAATCAATGCCCTTACCCATGATGGTATGCATGAGGATTGCGATAGGTTTACCTTTGCCGGTTAATGATTTGGCTGTGTCCAGTGCTTTCACTACCTCATCCATTTTGTTGCCATTCATTTCCAGCGTTGTCCAGCCAAATGCTTCAAATTTTTCACGGATATTGCCCAGGCTGATCACTTTATCTGTGGGGCCATCAATCTGCTGTCCGTTCCAGTCAATCGTAGAAATCAGGTTATCAACCTTATGATGGGCTGCAAACATTACCGCTTCCCATATCTGGCCTTCCTGTAATTCACCATCTCCATGTAATGAATACACGAAGCGGGGATCCTTATCAAGTTTTTTGGCAAGTGCAACGCCAATGGCTACACTCATTCCCTGGCCAAGTGACCCCGAAGCTATTCGTATACCCGGAAGGTGTTCATGCGTGGCCGGATGACCCTGGAGCCTTGAATTCAGTTTCCGGAATGTGGATAATTCTTTTACAGGAAAATATCCTGACCTGGCCAGGATAGAATAATAAACCGGTGATATATGGCCATTGGAGAGAAAAAAAACGTCTTCATTTTTACCTTCCATATGGAACGCCGGATTATGCTCCATAACCTTGAAAAACAAGGCGGTAAAGAAATCTGTACAACCCAGGGAACCGCCGGGGTGGCCGCTTTGAACGGCATGAACCATTCTTACTATATCTCTTCTTACCTGCGATGAAATTTGCTCAAGGCGCTCCATGTATTATTTATTGTGTCGGCAAAGCTAAATTTTATTAAACAAGGAAGGCAACAGAATTATGAAAATCCGTGTCCGGCTATTAATATACCGGCATAACTTGTTGAAATATACTAGAAAGATATCTCTGCCGTTATTATTAGACAATGTCCTGAGTCTTAGGATTTGACACATTATCAAATAATGAAAGACCCAAATGTGTTTGATTCGTAGCTAATTAGGACGTATTTTTGTCCCGAAACACCGGAATTTATAATGGATCAGATATTACTAGGTACGGCAATTGCATTTATAATTACGTTTGCCGCTATACCAATCATTATCCAGGTTTCCAATGCAAAGAAGTTATTTGATCATCCCGATGAAAGAAAGATTCACATTTCTCCCATTCCTTCCCTTGGTGGTTTAGGCATTTTTGCCGGTTTCATACTTGCCTGTCTTTTTACGATCAGTTTATATAACGCCCCTGATTTCCAATATTTTTATGCAGCTACCTTAGTCATATTTTTTCTCGGGCTCAAGGATGATATTCTTGTTCTCTCACCGATGAAAAAATTTATAGGGCAAATGCTTGCCGCATTCCTCATTGTATACAAGGGCGGACTGGTGATTCACAGCATGCACGGATTCCTGGGGGTACATGAGCTTCCTGAAGCATTCAGCCTGGCGTTTACCTACCTGACATTGATCGTCATCATCAATTCTTTCAACCTTATTGATGGGGTAGATGGTTTGGCCGGCAGCCTGGGCCTTATGACATCACTGGTCTTTGGAATTTATTTCAAAAGCATTGGTGATGTGGAATATGCAACACTGGCATTTTGCCTTGGTGGCAGCATAATGGCCTTCCTGATCTTTAATCATTCACCTGCGAAAATTTTTATGGGTGATACCGGTTCATTGCTGATCGGTATGGTGAATGCCATCATGGTTATTCATTTTATCAATGTTGCCGGTAACCCGGGATCACAACTTCCCATTGCCGCCTCACCTGCGATGGGTTTTGCGATTCTCATGGTTCCTTTGTTTGATACCCTGCGTGTTTTTGCGGTTCGCATATTCAGCAGGCGTTCACCTTTTTCACCAGACAGGAATCATATCCATCACCTGATGATGGATAACGGAATGTCGCATTCCATGATCACTTACTGTTGCGTGGGAATTAATATTGTATTTATCGCGGTAGCATACTATTTCCGTTTTGTTGACTGCACCATTTTAATCCTGTCACTGGTAACACTGGCTTCATTGTTTACCGGCATTATGTTTTACACCGCCAGGAGAAGGAAGATCAGGATCGATGAAAAATATAGCAACTCCCAGCCCGCTATTACACCAACAATTCTTCAGTTGAAGAACAAATCTTTCAGTACCCCCGAACAGAACTAGGACTACGTTTTTTTACATGTATGAAGTGCTTTCTTTAGATTTGCATGCAATAAGAAATTTATGCTATGTCAGACGAATTAATAAGCATCACCGACCAAGCCCTTGAAAGCATGAAAAAGGCCATTGCCCACCTTGAAACAGAATTGGTTAAAATAAGGGCTGGCAGGGCAACTCCACAGATGCTTGACGGAATTGTGGTAGATTATTATGGCAACCCCACACCCATCAGCCAGGTAGGCAATATTACCGTGGCTGATGCCAGGACCATTATGATCCAGCCCTGGGAAAAAAATATGCTACAACCCATTGAAAGGGCCATCATTGCAGCCAATATCGGAATCAACCCGCAGAATGACGGATCTATTATAAGAATATTCCTTCCCGCTCTTACAGAAGAAAGAAGAAAGGAAATTGTAAAACGGGTGCATGTGGAAGGGGAGCATTCAAAAGTTGCCATTCGCAATATCCGCCGGGATGCTATTGAAGCCATTAAGAAACTTAAGAAAGATGGATTGAGTGAAGACCTTGCCAAAGACTCGGAAGACGAAATACAGGAAATCACCAATCAGTATATTGGTTTTGTTGATAAGCACCTTGCCTCAAAAGAGAAAGAGATCATGTCTGTTTAATAATGTCATTTGTTGGCCAGCCAGACTCCTGCTAAAATCATGACAAGGCACAGTATCTGCAGGGGCATGATCGTTTCATGTGCCAGGAAACCCCAGAAAAGGGCTATGAATGGAATGCCATAGGTCACCATGGAAGCGAATAAATAGCCCGCCCTTTTCATCAGCATGTAGAACAGTATGGATGCTATGGCTGTACCAAAAATTCCCAGGACCGAGGATGCGCCTGTTGAGTAAGTGAAGCCAGGGGAAAAGGATTGCTGGAAATACCCGGTGAAAAAAAGAATGATGGAGGAAGGCAGTATCAAAGCGGTGAAGGCCACAGCGGCAATGGAAAGGGATGGAATATGCTTGAGGTACCGGTTCACCATGTTTACATTAATACCATAGAATATTGTGGCCAGGATGATATAAAATGAAAAGTTCATATTACTGAACCTGATATCACGGTTCCCGGATATCATTAAAAACACCAGCCCCACAAATCCTATAATAACGCCTATCCATTTTTTTAAAGGCAGTACGGACTTAAAAAAAATTGCACCAATAACGATCGTGAAAAGCGGGGTCAGGGCATTTAATATTCCGGCAAGACCGCTATCCAGTTCCGTTTCGGCAATGCAAAAGAGATATGCCGGAAAAAAAGTTCCCAGCAATCCGGATAACACCACAAGCGGAAAATCTTTCTTTGGAAATGTTTTTATGCCTTTAACGGCAAAGGGTAACAATACTAATCCTGCGCTCAGCAATCTAAGTGAGGCCACCTGGTAAGGGCTAAGGTGCCGCATGCCTTCCTTCATCAGGATAAATGAGCTTCCCCAGATAACGGACAGAATGATGAATAGCCCCCAGTGTAATATGCCTGCTTTTTTTTGGTTCATACTCCGGCGCAAAAGTCGATGATAATGGCCAGATTAAATCTTTTAGTTCAATAATAATGAATGTGAACATATTGTGTTTCCCGGATGTCTTTTCAACGTTAAATGGGCCTTATTTTTGCGTTTACCATCCAATCAAACTAACTATATTATGGGATTAGCAAAGGAATTCAGGGATTTTGCCATGCGTGGCAATGTTATGGACCTTGCCATCGGTGTTATCATCGGAGGCGCTTTTAATAATATTGTAAAAGCCATGGTTGATGCCGTGATCATGCCGGTCATAGGAATGATCACAGGTGATGCCCAGAAATTCCACGACCTCGAGCTGGGAGGTATCAAGATCGGGGTTCTTATCCAGGCCATACTTGACTTCATCATCATTGCCTTTGTCTTGTTCCTGATTGTAAAAGCACTCAACAGTATGCGCAAGAAGGAACCGGAAGTTGTAGCTCCCCCGGCCCCAACCGCCACAGAAGTTCTGCTGGCGGAAATCAGGGATGAACTGAAAAAGAAATAAACCTTATTGAATATCGGCCGGGCTTTGCTTAAGGGCAGGGCCAGTAAATAATGTATACATGAAGAAATTACTTACCGTACTCGTACTGCTGACCGCTGCATCTGCATATGCACAGGATGCCACGGTACAGGAACTGAAAAATACCGCAACAAAAACACTGGAAGAAGACACTTCGCACAAGAGCGGGTGGAAAAAAGGTGCCCTCATCAACCTGGGCCTCGCACAGGGTGGAACCAGTAACTGGGCTGCAGGTGGTGAGAAATCCTCGTTCTCCCTCAATGGATACCTGAATCTTTATGCCAACCTGAAAGAAGGCAAGAACAGGTGGACCAATAACCTCGATCTTTTTTATGCCGTGATCAATACCACTTCCCAGGGAATGCGTAAAAACGATGACAGGATCGATTTTTATTCAAAATATTTATACATGGTAAAACCTAAGATGGGCTTAGGTGTGGTGGGTACATTCAGGACACAGTTTACGGATGGATATGATTATGATGAAACCCCCATTGTGAAAACCTCTGCTTTTTTTGCACCGGCTTACCTGACTATTGCACCGGGCGTGGACTGGCAGCCCTGTGCTGATTTCAGCCTCTTTGTTTCCCCTATTTCTGCCAGGTGGACCTTCGTCAGCCAGGGGAATATAGCGCTTGCACCTGATTATGGGCTTGATTCCGGCAAGACTTCAAGATTTGAAGCAGGTGCCTATTTGTCGGCCAATTACAAAAAGGAAATTTTCAAGAATGTAACTTACAAAGGCCGGCTTGACCTGTATTCCAATTACCTGTCCAACCCCCAGAACATCGATGTTTTCTGGACCAACCTGTTTGGATTGAAAGTGAATAAGTGGCTTACGGTAACCTACAGTTTTGATCTTATTTATGACGATGACGTAAAGATTTTCGGACCCGATAAAAATGCCCCGCGTACCCAGACCAAGACCCTGCTTTCCGTAGGGTTTACCGGGAAATTATAAGTAAACAATTACCTACCTTTATCCGGTTGCGTCGGGATAATTCCGGCGTAACACTACCTTATATTAAAACTGCCGCTTTGAATACTTCATCATACCAGATAAAACTTCCCCAGTTCGAAGGACCTTTTGATTTGCTTCTTTTCTTTATTGAAAGAGACGAGCTGGATATTTATAATATTCCCATTACCCGGGTGATCAAAGATTTCATGGAGTTCATTCATAAATCAGACGAGCTGAATATTGAACTCAGCAGTGAATTCATACTGTTCATATCAACACTGATGAGGATAAAGGCGAAAATGCTTCTTCCCCGCAAGGAGGTTGATGAACAGGGAAATGAAATTGATCCCAGGCAGGAGCTGGTAGACAAGATACTTGAGTATAAAAGGTTTAAGGAAGCATCTGCGAAGATGGCTGAACTTGAGGCAACACGGATGCTGATGGTTAAACGGGGGAACCTGCAAAAAGAATTGTCCATTCTCGGCGAAGAAGCATCAGAAGGAACGGAAATCCAGACCATCACCCTCTATAAGCTCATGAAGGTGTTTGAAAAGGTGATGAACAGGATGTACGACCGTAACCATAAACCCCAGCACGTAGTATACCGGTACAATTATACCATGGAGGAAAGCAGGGAATACATGATGGTTACGGTGAAGAAGGAAAGGTCGATGGCTTTTGAGAAAATTTTTGATGTATGCCATGAGCGGATACACGCCATTTTTCTTTTTCTCACCATTTTGGAACTTGTTCAGCAGCAATATATTCATATATTGATAGGGGAAGGATCAAATAACTTTATCATTGAGTATAATGAAGAACAGGATACTCAGCCCGAACCCTGATGTATATGCCGGTAATAGTGACATCAGGTCTGCCTTTTCTTTTGGTCCCTTTATCAGGTTCCTGAAGAACAGGGTTGCTGCAAAGCCTGGGTTTTCTCCTGATCTATATACCTATATCATCAACCGCTTCGAAAAGCATGAAGTTTTATTAAAGCCGATAGAAGACCTTGCCATTCTGCAGCAACATCACGAACTCCTTCAACTTGCCGCATCCTCCCTGTTTTCCATTACATCAACGGTGGAAAATGAATATTACCATATCAGCAGTCCATACCTTTTCGAAATCGTTTACCAGTCTCATCCCCATAATGTCTACTTCGAGCAGGACCAGCAGGGATATATCATTTTTAATAAGGATCTGTCTTATGAATTACTGCAGTATGAACAATTGTTTCTTGCCTACAGGCTTATACTGAAGAAGTTTTATAATCATGGCCTGGCGGGCTCTGACAGGAATGCCTATCCCCTTTCAATACAAAATGGCAACACATGGAAATATTTTCGGCTATACCTGGATGAAAGTTTTATAGATGTACAGCTTGACGGGGAACTTCCGCCCTTTCCCCGGGACGCCATTACGCCCCTGAATATGATCAGGGACATGTCTTTACTCAGGCAGTTACTGCCCCTGCATCTGTTCCGCTTCGAAGGCTTCCTGCTGAGGCGGGTAAGCGATATAACGTATGAACAGAGTGTGGCCGATGTTAAGAATGCACTGATAGAAATGCATACTGACGAAACTGCAGGGTATGAAAAATTACAGGTAGCTGCAGAAACCCTTTTATCACATCGTGAAGCTGAAATAAGCATTATACCATTTGTTACCCTGAATGATAAGTTCATACTCTCCGGGCAGTATGCATGCCGTAGCATTTTACTGAAAAGGATGAAAAAGGATGAGGAAAAAGAACAGTTATACAATCGCCTTGGAAATATCCTAAAAGATAATGGTCATGATCTTTATTTTGAAAATCTGCCCGGATCCGCCGGAAGTTCGTTACTTGAGCGAAATGTAACTTCCATACCCTTCTCCAATTATCTCATCTCCCCGGTCTTTGATAAATCCCAGTTGCTGGGAATGATAGAAATTGCTTTTAATGATGGCAACGGCAGGGAACAGATGATGCAGAAGATAAAGAATATTGCCCCATACCTGGTAATGGCCATGAGAAGCAGTATCAGGCATTTTCATTCCATACTGGATAAGGTGGTCAAGGAAAACTTTACAGCATTGCAGCCTTCTGTGGAATGGAAATTTTCGGAACAGGCCTGGAATTATATCAGGGGCCATGAAAGGAACACCGGTGCCGATATTGAAACAGTAGTTTTTGATAACGTATACCCGCTGTACGGAATCATTGATATCCGCAATTCTTCCAGTGAGCGTAGCCGTTGTATCCAGAATGACCTGTTGAACCAGCTTCATTATATCGAGGATACCATATTGGAGATGAAGCGGTTTACCCAAAGGGAAGAAAATGATTATCTCAATAACCTGTTGTTCAAAAACAGGACGATGAAGGAACGCGTAACGGATGTTTTGCTTGCCGAAGATGAAATGAGGGTTAATGAATACCTTGAACATGAAATCAAATCACTCTTCCGGCATTTTTCACACGACAAGGCCGACATTGAAAAGATAGCCCATGAATATCTTCACTCGGTAGATGCAGAACGCGGGCATTTATACCGCAACAGGCGTGATTTTGATGAAACACTTGACATCATTAATGGGGCAATTTCAAAATACCTTGTAATGGAGGAAAACAAGATTCAGCGTTTCTATCCCCATTATTTCGAAAAGTTCAAATCAGACGGGTTCGAATATAATATTTTCATTGGTGAATCCATTGCGAAGAATAAGCCATTCGATTACCTTTTCCTGAAAAACCTCCGGTTATGGCAGTTATCATCAATGGCTGAAATTGCGAAAATGACGAACGCCCTTGTTCCAGCGCTTAAGATACCCCTGCTTACCACGCAACTGATCCTTGTGCATTCACATCCCATTTGTATTACATTCCGCCAGGATGAAAGAAAATTTGATGTGGAAGGCGGGGCTAATATCCGTTATGAAGTGATCAAGAAAAGAATAGATAAGGTAAAGATCAGGGAAACCGGTGAAAGGCTGACACAGCCGGGAAAGATTGCCATTGTGTATACACAGGCAAAGGAATCCGAAGAATACGAAGAATACATCCACTACCTGTCCAGGAAGAATATCCTGCAGGGGGAAGTTGAAAAACTGGAACTCGAAGATGTGCAGGGAATCAGTGGACTAAAAGCCATCAGGGTTTCCGTAGAATTGGAATAACTATTGAGGCTGGTACCTGAAAGCAAGGATATTGGCAATGGCCTCAGCAGCTTCATTGGAAATATACATATCACCGTTAGGCGCAAACGTTAGTCCTTCAGGCTGCCGGAATGTTTTCTTGGGCAGTTTGTAAGAGGATTTTACCATTCCATCCTTCATGACGATCAGCAATTTATCCTGCGATGAAATGATATACAGTTCCCCGGTTTTTGGATGAATTGCCGCAGCAGATGGCCTGATATCGATTTTCTGCTTTCCCATTGCCTGCATCACAGCAAGTGTATCGGGGGAGTAAGAAGGTTCATAGGTGAAGGCTGACTTGCTGGTATCAAGTGAATAAGATGGTATTTTCCCGTCAATATATGCCGGACAAATCTTGCATAGTATGACTGTTTTTTTCATGGCAGGATCAAAAAAAATGGTTTCATATTCATGGCCCTTTTCGGGATAGTCATATTCTTTTACAGTGAAACTATCAGTAAATGCATAAGTGATCCGGAGCACTTTCCCGTTACTCTTTAATGCATACCAGTATTGCCCGTCGAAACAGAGGTCTTCAAAATCCCCTTTTTTTGTAAATTTAAATGGCCTGAGCTTGCTTGCCTTTGACAGATTAAGGCTATAAATTTTTCCTTCCTCATCATTAAGGGTATATATAAGTCCGGGTTCATTGCCGTAAATGATGCCGGAAATTTCGTCCAGTTCTTCCTGCATGAGGAATTTTTCAGGGGAGGATAAATCGTATCCCGGCGGACTCGCCACCTTTTCTTTTTCCTGTCCATTCATCTGGCAGGATGCCAGGAGAAATATCAATATGGGGATCTTTATGTATTTCATGGTGATAATAAAAGTATTGAATATTATTGTATATTAATCCCGCGTAAAATCAATTAATGCAACCGGACATACTTCTTGCAGAAACGGAAAATACGGTAGAGTCTATGTTCCGGGATCACCAGGATCCCCGTTTATTGTATCATAATGCTCAGCATACACGGGATGTGGTTTCTGCAGTAATTACCATCTGTGGTCAGTATTCACTTAGCATGAAGGAGAGTTTCCCCATCATTGCCGCTGCCTGGTTCCATGATACGGGTTACCTGTTCAGCGGGCCGGAGAACCATGAGCAGGTCAGTGCGGGGATAGCCACTGAATACTATACTGAAAAAGGACCTTGACAAAGAAGTCATAGAAAAAATCTGTGGATGCATCATGGCTACCAAGGTGCCCCAGCAACCGCATAACCTGCATGAGCAGATCATCTGCGATGCCGATCTTTTTCATTTCGGCAAACCGGGATTCCTGGATAAAAGCAAAATGCTGAAAAAGGAAAATGAATTGTTTTCAGGCAAGGAAATGAGCGGAACCGAATGGCGTGCGGTTACCATTGGGTTTATGACCGGGCATACATATTTCACCGAATTTGCGCTCCGCGAACTGGCACCGCAAAAGGAAGCCTACCTGGCAGACCTGGTGAAAAAACAGTCGAAGAAACTGGCTGAGCAGGAACAGGTAGCCGGGGAACCGGCAGGAGTTGCAGTTGCCCCTGCAGAAAAAAAAGTGCCCGGGAAAAAGAATAAAAAAGAGCCGAAAGATGAAATGCCCACCCGTGGCGTGGAGACTTTATTCAGGCTTACTTCCAAGAATCATATGGATATGAGTGCCATGGCAGATTCAAAGGCAGGTATCATGATATCCGTGAACTCCATTATCATTTCGGTTATCCTTACCGTATTAATGCGGAAACTGGAAGATTATCCCCATCTTATCCTTCCCACCATCATACTGATGCTGGTCAATATCTGCACAATAATTTTTTCAGTGCTGGCTACCAGGCCTAAAATACTTGGCGGGCAATTTACGCAGGAAGATATCGATAACAGGAAAATAAACCTGCTGTTCTTCGGGCATTTTCACAGGATGCCCCTGGAAGCCTATCAGAATGGAATTAAGCAGATGCTGAATGATAAAGAATACCTGTATTCAAGCCTGGTAAAAGACATTTATTACCTGGGTGTAGTACTGGGAAGGAAATATCATTTCCTGCGCATATCCTATACCATATTCATGTATGGGCTTATACTCTCAGTAGCGGCTTTTGGCCTTGCCTTATGGTTGAACCATAATTAAAAAAAACTATTGAAACTGGTTTACTGTAACCAGGTCTTTCATCATTTCTTTGGCAGTTTCCTCAATACCTGCAGCATCATATCCGCATTCCCGGTGAAGTTCTTTAAGTGTCCCGTGTTCTACCAGCCTGTCAGGAATACCCAGCATCCTTACTTCGGCATGATAATTATTTGCCGCCATGAATTCAAGTATGGCAGATCCGAAACCACCTATAATGGCGCCATCTTCAACAGTAATGATCTTACTGTACCTGGAAAATACTTCATGCAATAATTCCTCATCCAGAGGCTTTGCAAAGCGCATATCATAATGTGCCGGCTGGATGCCGTAGGTCTTCAGGTTGCGAATAGCTGCTGCTGCAAAATTTCCCGGATGTCCGAAACTGAGAATGGCAATGGTATCACCATCCCTAAGTTTCCTTCCCTTACCAATGGTAATCTCTTTCATTTCAGTTCTCCATTCCGGCATAACGCCTTCTCCCCGGGGATACCTGATCACAACCGGGTTTACCGTTGATTCTAACTGTGCCGTATACATGAGGTTCCTGAGCTCACTTTCATTCATCGGTGCGCTGATCACCATATTGGGAATACACCTGAAATAGGGTATATCATAGGCGCCGTGATGTGTTGGTCCGTCTTCTCCAACCAGGCCTGCCCTGTCGAGGCAGAATATGACCGGAAGGTTCTGTATGGCTACATCATGTACAGCCTGGTCAAAGGACCTTTGCATGAAGGAGGAATAGATATTGCAAAATACCCTTATACCCTGAGTTGCCATGCCTGCACTGAGGGTTACCGCATGTTGCTCACAAATGCCTACATCAATGGCGCGATCCGGCATTTTTTCCATCATGAACTTTAATGAGGAACCGGATGGCATGGCAGGCGTGATACCCATGATCATGGGATTTTTTTCTGCCAGTTCGATAATGGTATGGCCAAAAACGTCCTGGTATTTTGGCGGTTGTGGGGTATCAAATGTTTTCTTGTAAATTTCCCCCGTTACTTTATCAAAAAGCCCGGGTGCATGCCATTTGGTCTGGTCCAGTTCTGCCAGGGCATAGCCCTTACCCTTGGTTGTAATGATATGTAAAATTTTCGGGCCGGGAATATGCTTAAGGTCCTGGAGGGTATCTACCAGTTTGGTGATATTGTGGCCATCAATCGGACCAAAGTACCGAAGCTTCATGGCTTCGAACAGATTGCTGCTCTGGCTGATGAAACCCTTTACGGAATGTTCGAGTTTACTGGCCATTTCCCGGGTAAAAGTTTTGCCGACAGGGAGTTTGCCCAATGCTTTCCAGATATCGCCTTTAAGTTTATTGTAGGTCTGAGAAGTGGTGATGTCTGTGAGATATTCTTTCAGCGCACCCACATTGGGGTCGATGCTCATGCAGTTATCATTGAGGATAATGATGGCATTGGTATCTGACACCCCAGCATGGTTCATGGCTTCGAAAGCCATGCCTGCAGTCATTGCCCCGTCTCCGATAATGGCAACACACTGGCGGTCTTTTTCACCTTTTTGCTTTGCTGCTATGGCCATGCCCAGTGCAGCGGAAATGGAAGTTGAAGAGTGCCCTACACCGAATGTATCATATTCGCTCTCACTTCTTTTGGGAAAGCCGCTTAAACCTTTGTATTTCCTGTTGGTATGAAAATTATCTTTTCGGCCGGTTAAAATTTTATGTCCGTAAGCCTGGTGGCCTACATCCCATACCAGCTGGTCATAAGGGGTATTGAAAACGTAATGCAGTGCCACGGTCAGTTCTACCACGCCCAGGCTGGCGCCGAAATGGCCTCCCTGAACGCTTACAATATCAATGATGTATTGCCGCAGTTCATCACAAACCTGGTGGAGTTGTTCTTTGCCTAGTTTTTTAAGGTCTTCGGGGTAATTGATTTTTTGTAACAAGGGTCCCGCCTGGTATTCCATGTAAGCCTGCATTAATGATTAGAGGTACAAAATTACGCTTCGCTGTTCAATCATACGTAAATTAATGTACAGAATACCCTAACAATTAATTAAGCATATGGTTGTATCACTACTGCTTTAAAACCCTGAACGTTTCAGGAGCGGAATTTCCGGTGCTCAGTTTAACGAAATACAGTCCCGGAGCAAGTTTTTGTACAGGAATTACCACTGTGTTATTTCCCGCAAATAATGATACCTGCCGTGTTGCCAGTACCTGTCCAGCCTGGTTAATAACCTGTATATCAAGGTTTTCTTTCCGTGAAACCATTGCTGAAAGCTTTATTTCATCTCTTACCGGGTTTCCTGCAAGCTGGTAGCTATTCTTTACATTCAGTGAACCCACTTTCCTGACCGGTGAATATTTGGCATGATGGTTATTTGCTCCCATCAGTAAACGGAAATATACATATTCACTGTTTTCCATTTCATAGCGCAAATCCTGGCTGGCGGAGGTTTTATTGAAAGGCAGACTGGCAATTGGTACGAAATCCCTTCCATTGATGCTTCCTTCAAGGACAATTTCAGCCAGTTCATCAGCCCCCGACAATGTGCCACTGATGACAGTATTCTGGTTCCTGGTTGCAGTAAAGGTTTCCAGGTTAAAGGCCAGTGGAACGCATGGCCCAATATTGAAAGTGAAATTTTTATAACTGCAGCCCTGGACCGGACCGATGTTTATCGCATAGGAACCTAAAGGCAAGTGGTCCGATGGTCAGGTCGGGAGCAGTAAAATCCTGCCCGGTGGTATAAGTATCAGCAAAAGTGAATTGCCCGTCCATATCCTCATCCCTGGCAAGGATATAATCCAGGGGAAAGTAAAATGATGCAGGCGTATTATTTACCATGAATATCGCGGTACCCCCAGTGCAATTTATATCCTCTGTAATAAACATGGAAACTGAAAAAACACTGGATTCCCCGGGAGTATTATTGGTTGCACCTCCTGATTGCTGGGTATCTTTCACCCAACCACAGTCACCATCCAGTTTACGGGCGATGGAATTGCCCCGGCCGGCTGATTCACCAATGGTTTCATAAGCAATACCCATAATATCCAGGTTAAAACGTCTTGGTGGGCATGTACCACCTATTGATGAAGAAAGGATATTGACAGATGGCTCTGCGGGTATTCCACGCGCAACAGCATCAACTACAACACCACCCGGTGATAATAAGGCTATCTGTTCTGTGGCTCCCCACCATCTGTCATGAATCCATCACCGGTTGTCGGAATGGGTGCATTGGTACATCCACAGGTAGTCCAGTTAAGGTCTGCCACAATATCTGTGGCGATATTTGCACAGGGCGCAGGGATGAAGTCCTGTCCGGAAATAACATAGAATTGCCCGGGTTGTAAAATGGTTCCCGTAGGTATGGTGATGGAATAATCTCCGTCAGAAATGATATAACAACTGATATTAACCGGGCCGGGCCCCATATTGTATAACTCCACGAATTCAGCAGTTGTACCGCAGGCATTTCCTGGCCATGGCAGGATTTCATTGATCACTACCCTGCCAAACTGGGCCCTGGCTGAACCTAGTATGAAGAATGTCAGAAGGATAAGTAGAGATTCTTTGCATAATCTGCTTTTTCACGGGTTAATGTGAGGCCGGATTATATATATAACTTAACGCAAATCGGGGCATAAAATTTTCCAAAAGAACAATGAAATTGAACATGGTGCCATTCCTATCTATTGGCCGATGGGCAGGGTATTTGGCCATCCCTATAAAAAGAGTAATTTGAAGTTGGCAAATGCCTAGTTTTATCATACTAATTATGCCAACTGTACTTAACCGGATTCCGAAATACTGGCTTTTCCAGGCAGTGGGATGGGGATTGTTTTTGCTGGTCAATACCTTCTTTGCCGTAACCTTCGAGAAATTCAATGTCTCCCTGGCCAGCAGGCTGTTTGTCTTTGTTGGGCATGGGACTATTTTTTTCCCATATCATGCGGTTTGTCATCATCAGGCTGGGTATCCTGAGCAGGTCCCTGAATGAGCAATTACTTGGTTTACTGGCTGTTACATTATTTTTCGGACTGATCATCGGGGCCATGGATACCATGATCACCAAATGGTTTGACATCGACAAAGAGATCATCTGGTCAAAGGAATTGCTGAGCAATACCTTCAGCGCCTTTGTTTACCTGTTCCTCTGGAACATGATTTATTTCATTTACCATTATATAGAAAAATCAAGGAAGCAACAGTTTGATACGTTGAAACTTCAGGCATTGGTGAAGGAACTTGAACTGAAAACGATCAAATCGCATATCAACCCTCATTTTATTTTCAATGCCCTGAACAGCATCCGTGCACTTATCGACGAGAACCCGTCAAGGGCAAGGGATGCGATCACTGAACTGAGCAATATCCTCAGGAGCAGCATGCAGGCTGAAAATATTGAAACGGTGCCTTTGCTCCGGGAACTGGGCATAGTCAGGGATTATCTTGCACTGGAACATATCAGGTTTGAAGACAGGCTAAAGGTGGAATATGATATTGACGAGGATACCCTGAACCAGCCGGTCCCCTATATGATGCTCCAGACCCTGGTGGAAAATGCCATCAAGCATGGCATCAGCAAAAATGTAAATGGCGGAATCATCCGGATCATTTCAGATTTTAAGGACGATCATCATGAACTGATTGTGAGGAATACCGGAAGGCTGAATGGCGGCGTGAATAAGGAAGGTTTTGGCATTCAGAGCACCGACAACAGGCTGAGCCTTCTTTTCGGGGCAAATGCCCAGTTTGAAATTCGTGACACCCCGGAAAACATGGTGGAGGCAAAAGTCAAGATACCCGTCCAGAGCTACTAACAACGACGCATAACCGAATATACTAAACCAACCATCAATGACAAGGAAAGCTATAATCATAGATGATGAAAGGCTCGCCCGTAATGAGCTCAGGAAGCTGCTGTCTGACCATCCCGAAATAGAAATCATTGCCGAGGCAGCCAATGCTGAGGAGGGCAAGCAGAAAATTGAGGAACTGCAGCCTGATCTCATTTTTCTTGATATACAGATGCCTGGAAAAACAGGTTTCGATTTACTCACGGAACTGGAAAGGGCTCCCCATGTGATTTTCACTACAGCTTATGATGAATATGCCCTGAAGGCATTTGAAGTGAATGCGCTTGACTACCTGCTTAAGCCGGTTGAGCCAAAGCGACTTGCTGATGCCCTTTTAAAACTCGAAAATATCGAGGAAAAAGAGAATTCGCAGGGTGGAGAACATGGCATTCCACAGCGGGGCATCCTGACAGACCATGACCAGGTTTTTGTCAAGGACGGCGAGAGATGCTGGTTCGTGAAACTGGCTGATATCAGGCTGTTTGAATCAGTGGGTAATTACGCTAAAGTGTACTTCAGCAATAATAAGCCGCTCATATTAAAATCACTTAATGCGCTGGAAGAACGCCTTGATGAGAAAGTGTTTTTTCGTGCCAACCGTAAACATATTGTGAACCTCCGTATGATAGAAAAAGTGGAGCCTTATTTCAATGGTGGATTGCTGCTTGAAATCAAGGGGGGCGAAAAAGTGGAAGTCAGCCGTCGCCAGGCGGTGAAATTTAAGGAAATGATGAGCCTGTAATTTTCTCGTGTTGACGCCATGCGTCAACACGAGAAACATTAATTTGATAATTTGATAGTGTGGAAAATGTGAAAGTGAAAATGGGGAAATGAATACAGGGTGGAGTGCTTCACAGTTAACATGCTGGATTTAGTCCATTATCAGATGGATATTATAACCGGTGCACTGATGCCATCACAGTATCTGACCCGTATTAATTAAATTTCGCGAGTGTTTTTTGCATTTCGGTTTTAATCTCCTCATTGCATAGATTACCGATACTGCCTTCATGCGTATGGTGCAGGCCTTTGGATACATCGAAACTGAATTCCCCTTTATCAATCCGGTTACCGATTTCTTTGTAAGCATCCCTGAAACTGATGCCCTGGTTTACCAGTTCATTCACGGCTTCCACACTGAAGAGATATTTATATTGTTCATCTTCAAGGATATTTTCTTTCACCTTAATTTCAGATAGCATGACCTGCATTAACTGCAGGCATGCACCCAGTTCCTTAAATGCAGGGAAAATGATCTCTTTGGTCAGCTGCATTTCGCGGTGATATCCTGAAGGAAGATTCGTGGTTAACAGGCTGAGTTCATTGGGCAAAGACTGGAGGCGATTGCATTTTCCGCGGATCAGTTCAAAAACATCCGGATTTTTTTTATGGGGCATTATACTGCTGCCGGTGGTAAGATTTTCCGGGAAACTGATAAAGCCAAAATTCTGGTTCATATACAGGCAGCAATCCATGGATAGTTTGGCCAGTGTGGAAGCAACGCTGCTCAGCGCCATGGCAGTTATCTTTTCTGTTTTTCCACGGGTCATCTGCGCATAGGCAGAGTTCCAGTTGAGTGTTGAGAAATGCAGCAGTTCAGTGGTTCTTTTCCTGGATAATGGGAATGAGGATCCATAACCCGCACCGCTGCCTAATGGATTTTTATCAGCAACAGCATATGCTGCTGCCAGCATTTCCATATCGTCTACAAGGCTCTCTGCATATGATCCCAGCCATAAACCAAAGGAGGAGGGCATGGCCAGTTGCAGGTGGGTATACCCGGGAAGTAAATGGGATTTGAATTTTTCACTTTGGGATATCAGCAGATTGAACAGGTCAAGGACGTCATTCCTGATATCTTTTATACCGGCCCGGAGAAATAATTTAATATCCACGGCAACCTGGTCATTCCGGCTCCGCCCACTGTGAATTTTTTTTCCCGCATCGCCGATTTTTTCAGTCAGCAAAAACTCCACCTGGCTGTGCACGTCTTCAACACCATCTGCAATAACAAATTTTCCTTCCCTGATGGTTAATGCAATTTCTTCCAGCCCACTGACTGCTTTCACCGCTTCTTCCGCCGACATAAGTCCGGCTTCACCCAGCATCTTCACATGCGCTATAGAACCTTCCACATCATATTGTGCAAGCATGAGATCAAACTCACGGTCGCGGCCAACCGTAAATGATTCGATCAGTCCGGAAATTTCCGTATTTTCTTTCTGCCAGAGTTTCATTGAAGTATGTTGATATGTTAATCGTCCTTTGGCCTGAACTTGTATGACTTTTTACCAGGATGACTTTAACTGCCGTTAAACGGTTACCTCACCACCTGTTCCACAAGCCTGATATACAGTTCTATCCCTTCCCTGATTTCTTCTGTAAATATAAACTCATCGGCGGTATGGCTGCGTGCAGAATCGCCTGGTCCCATCTTTAAAGCGGGAAATGGCATCAGTGCCTTATCCGAAGTTGTCGGAGAACCATAAGTAGTGCGTCCAAGTTTAAGTCCGGCCAGCACCAGCGGATGTTCCAGCGGTATCATGGATGATTTAAGCCTCAGGCTCCTTGGTGTAAAACTGCATTTCACATTCGCGCTGATTACCTCCAGCACTTCTTCAAAGCTATAGTGTTCATTGACCCTGATGTCTACGATAAACCTGCATTCGGCGGGTACCACATTATGTGCTTTATTATCGGTTTCTATGGAAGTGACACTCATTTTTACCGGGCCCAGTAAAGGAGAAACATATGGAAACTGGTAGGTATTAAACCATTCAATATCCTTCATGGCCAGTGTTATGGCGTTTTCCCCTTCATTTCTTGCGGCATGTCCGGCTTTTCCTAACGAAACCGCATCAAGCACCAGCAGACCCCTTTCCGCAACGGCCATCTGCATTTTTGTAGGTTCACCGACTATTGCACAATTGATCGGGGGGAGATATTTTAACGCATATTCGATACCGTTAGGTCCGGAAATCTCTTCTTCCGCAGTGGCAGCAAATGCTATGTTGTAAGCAAGATCCTTCTCGGCCATGGAAGTGTAGAAAGCAGGCCAGCAGTGATACCAGGGGACCGCCGGCATCATTGCTGCCAAGTCCGAACAATTTCCCGTCTTTTTCGATCGGGGAGAAGGGGTCAAGTGTATATGACTTGTTGGGTTTTACCGTATCATGGTGCGAATTAAGCAGTAGCGTTGGCCTGGATGGATCATAGAAGGCATTAAGTGCATAAATATTATTGCCCACCCAGCTGTGTTCAATCCCCCTCAGGGCAAGGAACCTGGCAAGTGCTCCTGCAGTTCCTTCTTCTTCTTTGCTGAATGAAGGAATGGATATGAGTTCTTTCAGCAGACCCAGTGCCTGGTCATATAATTTGTTTATATGTTCACTCATGGCTGATGCTTGTACCCCCGTTGCCGGAGGTTAGTTTATCCAGTTCTTCCGCCTTTCCGATAATTACTTTGCTGCACCCCGGCTGACAGGGCCGTAAAGGCGTTATCAATTTTAGGGATCATGCCGGCGAAAATTTTTTCTTCTGCCCGGTACTTTGCGTAAAGGGCAGGGGTGAGGCTGGGAATCAGGGATGATTCATCTTCCACATCCAGCAAAACACCCGGTTTTTCAAATGTATACACCAGTGTAACACTGTACTGTTTGGCCAGTGCAACAGCAATGGACTGTGCAATGGTGTCGGCATTGGTATTTAACAGCTGGCCTTTTCCATCATGGGTTACCGGTGCAACCACCACCGTTAGCCCCATGCCGAACAGGTCATGAAGCAATTCCCCGTTCACGCTGTCCACATCCCCTACATAACCGTAATCAATAGACGAAGAGCTGCGTTTATGTGCCATGATCAGGTTGCCGTCGGCCCCGGTTAGGCCAATGGCATTGGTCCCGGCCATCTGCAGTTGGGCGACAATATTTTTATTGATATATCCTGCATACACCATGGTTATGACCTTAAGGGTTTCTGCGTCTGTAATGCGACGGCCATCAACCATCTGTTGAGGGATATGCAGGTCTGCCGCCAGTTTGGTAGCCAGTTTTCCCCCGCCATGAACCAGTATCTTTTTTCCCTTCAATGCTGAAAGCGCATGCAGGAATGAGACCAGGCGATGTTCATCATCGATGATGTTGCCGCCGATCTTGATCACATATGCCTGTTCGCTGTTTCCCATTATGGATTGGATTGAAGTATGGTGCTAAGAACAGCCTGGGCCGCCCAGACCCGGTTGGAAGCTTCCTGTGTCACCAGGCTGTTAGGTCCGTCGAGTACTTCATCGCTCAGTTCAACATTTCTCCTGACAGGCAGGCAATGCATCACCTTCGCATTGTTTGTGCCGGCAAGTTTTTCAGGTGTCAGCATCCACGCGGGATCATTACAATAAATCTTTCCATAATCCTGGTAGGTACTCCAGTTTTTCACATACACGAAATCGGCGCCTTCAAGTGCTTTATCCTGGTCATATTCGATCCTTGCACCCTGGGTATATTGCTGGTCGAGTTCATAATCTTCCGGCTGGGTAACCACGAAATCAGCTTTGCCCCAGGCATTCACCCATTGGGAAAAACTATTGGCAACGCATTGAGGCAGTGGTTTAACATGGGGAGCCCAGGTGAGTACCACTTTTGGCTTTTTTGTGATGGCTGATTTACTGAGCACTTCCTCGATGGTAATGATATCCGTAAGGCTTTGTAAAGGATGCAACGTGGCGCTTTCCAGGCTTATTACAGGAATCCCGGAATAGCGGATGAACTGTTTTATGTACAGTTCACTATAATCGTCTTCTTTATTTTTCAGGGATGGAAATGTGCGTATGGCAAGTATGTCAAAATATTTTCCAAATACAGGCGCAGCATCTTTAATGTGCTCCACCGTATTTCCGCTCATGATGGCTTCATCTTCAAATTCCAGGGCCCATCCTTCCTGGCCCACGTTAAAGAGCAGGGGCTCCATTCCCAAGTTGCTGGGCAGCGATCTGTGTGCTGATCCTGGTGCGCATGCTTGGATTCAGGAATATGCAACCGATCCTTTTGTTGCTGCCTAATGCTTTATCCCGGAAAGGATTGCCTTTATATTCAAGTGCTTTTCTGACCAGCTCATCAATGTTTCCCGCATCATTTACGGAAATAAAATTTCTCATGTATGGATTGAATTGGTGGTTGACAGGATGGCATCGATTTCCTCCATCAGGGATTCGATGAACTGTTCTGCATCTTTTTTCCTTAACGCCAGGGATGGAAGCAACCTGATGACATTAGGTTTTGCTTCCCCGGTAAAGATTTTTTGTTTCCAGAGAAGGTTTTTCCTGAGGTCTTTTAGTTCTTCAGGAACATCAAATCCGATCATCAGCCCCCGTCCGCGAACATTTTTTAACTGTGGAATGCCATTGAGTTTTTCCAGCAGGTAGTCGCCCGTTTTTGCGGCATTTTCCATCAGGTTTTCACTTTGCATCACTTCCAGCACAGCCAGTGCTGCCGCACAGGCAAGGTGATTGCCTCCGAAGGTTGTTCCCAGCATAAAATGCTTTGGTGAAATATGCGGGGCAATGATGATGCCGGCAACCGGAAATCCATTACCCATGCCTTTGGCCATACTGTAGATATCTGCATTCACGCCGGCATGATCATGGCTGAAAAACTTTCCGCTTCTGCCATAGCCGCACTGGATACTATCGGCAATGTAAACAGCGCCGTATTCGGTACATAGCTTACGGATCAGCTGTAAAAAGCTATCGCTGGCCACATTGATTCCACCTACACCCTGGATGCCTTCAATGATCACTGCAGCTACAAGGCTTCCTTCCTTACTGAAATACTCTTCAAGTGCCGCTTCGTCATTGAAGGGAAGAAAGATGATATTGTCGGTCTGATTCACCGGTGCAACAAGTGTTGGATTATCCGTGGCGGCTACCGCCAGTGAAGTTCTGCCATGAAATGCTTTGGAAAAGGCAACGACCTTTTTTCTTCCTGTATAAAAGGAAGCCAGTTTTAATGCATTTTCATTGGCTTCTGCACCAGAGTTACACAGGAAAAGCTGGTAGTCGGGCTTGCCGGAAACCTTACCCAGTATATCGGCAAGTTCCTGCTGCAGGGGTATCCTGATGGAATTGGAATAAAATCCCACTTTATTGAGTTGCTCTGTTAGCCTGGAAACATAATGAGGGTGCGTATGGCCAATGCTGATGACGGCATGGCCGCCATAGAGGTCAAGGTACTGCTCACCTTTCTCATCCCATACATAGGATCCCTTAGCCTTTGTAATGGTGATATCATTGATGGGGTAAACGTCAAATAATTTCATGTTGGTATTTTAAAAATATCCTGCTTTGAGTTTCAATCCTGCGCATTCATCGATCCCGCACATCAGGTTCATATTTTGAACAGCCTGGCCGGATGCGCCTTTCAGCAGGTTGTCTATAATGGAATGAATCACCAGTTTGGTGCCTACTTTTTCGGGCTGGATGATGCATTTGTTAGTATTCACGACCTGTTTCAAAAAGATGGAATCGCGGGATACTGCAGTAAAGGGATGGCCGTCATAAAAATCTTCATACAGTGAAAATATTTCTTCCTGTGTTAATGTTGAATTGACCATTGAGCTGATAAAGATACCCCGGGTAAAATCACCCCTCCAGGGTACAAAATTGATCTCCATATCATGCTGCGGCTGCAATTGGGCAAGGCTTTCCCCGATTTCATGCAAATGCTGATGGGTCAGTGTCTTATATGCCTGGATATTATTGGCCCTCCAGCTGAAATGAGAGGTTGCGCTGAGCGACTGCCCGGCCCCGGTGGAACCGGTAATACCGGTTATATTGATCTCCTCCAGCATTCCTGCTTTTGCTAAAGGAAGAAGCCCGAGCTGGATGGCGGTGGCAAAGCATCCGGGGTTGGCAATATTGGCTGCAGTCCTGATAATTTCCCTGTTCAGTTCAGGTAATCCGTAAACAAACTTACGGTGGCCAATACCCGAAGTATCAGACAGCCGGAAATCCTGGGAAAGGTCGATGACCCTGATGTTATCCGGAACGGTATTTTCAGACAGGAATTTTTTGGCTTCCCCGTGACCTACGCATAAAAACAGTACATCAATATTGTCGGATGGCTTATCGGTAAACCGCATATCCGTTTCGCCGATCAGGTCGCCATGTACCTTATACAGCGGGTTCCCCGCATTGCTGCGGCTGTGGACAAATGACATCTCAACAACGGGGTGATTCAGCAAAAGCCTGATCAGTTCACCGCCGGTATATCCCGCTCCGCCAACAATTCCCGCTTTGATCATGATGTTTTATTTTCCTGTTGAATGAGGTTCCAGATCGCTGTCTGGTTGCCGAATATCCGGCTGAATCCCCGTACATCCTGGCCGGTGAATCCCGTATTCATTTCGCCATATTTTCCAAACTTGCTGCTCATCAGGTCGAATGGTGAATCAATCCCGGTAACCTGGAAACGGTAGGGCATCAGTTGTACAAAAACATCTCCGGTTACGCATGACTGTGAGCTTTGCAAGAAAGGCTTCAATATCCCTCATCACGGGATCCAGGATCTGGCCTTCATGCAGCCAGTTGCCATAAAACTGCGCCAGCTGGTCTTTCCAGTTCAGCTGCCATTTGGTGAGCACATGTTTTTCCAGGGCATGGTGTGCTTTGAGGATCACCATCGGCGCAGCCGCTTCAAAACCCACCCGTCCTTTGATGCCGATGATGGTATCGCCAACATGTATATCCCTGCCAATGCCATAAGGCCCGGCAATGGCCTGCAGTAACTTTATGGCTTCGGTGGGATGGTCGAAATGACATCATTTACGGAGCTGAGTTCACCTTTTTCGAAATCAAGCTTTACCTCCTCTTCTTTTCCTTCACTGGTCATCTGTGTTGGCCAGGCTGCTTCGGGAAGCATTCCTTTGGAATGAAGGGTTTCCTTTCCGCCCACGCTGGTGCCCCAGAGTCCTTTATTGATGGAATACTGTGCTTTTTCAAAATTCATATCCACACCCTTCGCTTTCAGGTATTCTATTTCCGCTTCGCGGCATAATTTCAGGTCGCGGATGGGCGTGATGATGGTTACCCCGGGGATCATGATATGAAAGATCATATCAAACCTCACCTGGTCGTTGCCGGCACCGGTGCTCCCATGCGCCACGGCATCGGCTTTCAGCGCTTTGGTATGCTCCGCGATATGCAAAGCCTGGCTTAGCCTTTCTGCGCTTACGCTTAAGGGATAGGTATTATTCTTTAACACGTTTCCGTAGATCAGGTACCTGATGATGCTGTCGTAATAAGGCTTTACCGCGTCAACCGTAGTATGCGTTTTCACGCCCAGCGTGAGTGCATGTGCTTCAATCCTGTTCAGTTCATCATGGGAGAATCCGCCGGTGTTGACGATAATGCTGTGCACTTCATAGCCTAGGTCTTCATGCAGGTATTTAACACAGAACGTAGTATCCAGTCCGCCGCTGAATCCCAGTACAACTTTTTTTCCTTCCCCCGGCTTCGTAAGAGTTGACATTGTATAATCGGCTTGTATTTAGAATTGAAACAGGTAACTAAAAAATGATTTCACCATGGATTTGCTGCCCTGTTCGTTTTTACGGAATGGCTGCAGGAATTTCCATTGTTTGAAATTCATCAGCCTTTCAAGCACGCTTTTTTTCTCTTCAAAGAATTTTTTGGTTTCTTCAGGTTCATAGTGGTCTTTAGGATCATAGAGCATGGCCGTGCACATGCAGTTCTTCCTGTCCTTGCTCATCAGGATATCATAATTGACGCAGCTTTTGCATCCCGCCCAGAAGGCTTCATCCTGGGTCAGTTCCGAGTAGGTAACCGGTTCATAACCAAGTTCGCTGTTGATTTTCATAACGGCGAGACCGGTAGTGAGACCGAATATCTTTGCATCAGGATATTTCGTACGGCTGAGTTCAAATATCTTGTGTTTGATGGCCTTTGCCAGTCCGCCTTTCCTGAATTTAGGCGATACGATGAGCCCTGAATTGGCGACATACTCGCCTTCCCAGGTTTCTATATAGCAAAATCCGGCCCATTCTCCGGCGGCAGATAGTGCAATAACGGCCTTGCCTTCGGCTATTTTTGCTCGGATATATTCGGGTGTTCGTTTAGCGATACCGGTTCCCCTGGCTTTGGCTGATTCAGCCATTTCATTACAAATGGTTTCTGCGAATTGGAAGTGCGAATCGTTGGCGACTATAATCTGGAATTGTTGTTGTTCCATTAGACTGCAATGTGTAAAAAATGATTGGGAATAGACCTTATGGTCCGGTTACGAAATGATTAACAGCGCCGCCGCCCGGGCAGCCACTATTCAATGGTAGTATCAACGTCGTACCCAAAAGGGGAATGGCCTGGATGCAAAAACTGTCCCTGGGTGAACAGGAAAAACCCAACGCAATATGGCATCCCGGGAGGACGCTTCAGCGATTGAAATGGTCAGGTTTTTTTTCATTTTCGTAAAATGTCTGTCTTCTGAAAAATTAAATGGATACAAAAGAACGAAATAATTTCTAAATAAATTCAAAAAGTTTGCCCGAAGGACAGGAGGCTTAAATCAATGATAAGCCGGTTCCTGCAACAATTTCTAAACCGTTATCTTGCCGGCATAACCAATAACCATCTTTTCATGCAAAAGCTGATTAACCTCTTTATAATCCTTCTCAGCCTTTCTGCCAGTGCCCAGGTGAAAGAATCCGAAATTTCCAGGGTACTGGGTGTCCTGGCTTCAGACTCCATGATGGGCCGCAAGAGCGGTTCGCCGCAGGCAGATATGGCCGCTGCTTTTATCGCGTCGGAATTCCGTAAGGCAGGCCTTAAAACATTTAATGGCGCTGCCGATTATTTTCAGCCTTTTGAGATGAAGCGGTCTGAAATAGCGGAAGCCACGGTGACTTATGACAGTGTTGTTGCGGATAAATCGGAAATACTGGTGTTCGCCCTGCAGGAAGAGATCAACTGGGACAATACCGGGGCAGAGAAAATCTGGTTGCCCAAGGGTCAGAACTTCGGTCAGAAGATTTTCGGCCTCACCAGGGAAAAGGGTGACCGGATCATTTTTGCAGATACTTCATACCGCAGAACATTTAACCGTTTACGGTCTTTTCCCATCGAGCGTTTTCCCGGTGGCGGAAACCTGGTAGTGGTACTGGCACCACAGGAACCGGCATCGTATAAGGCAGTCATTAAGAGCAATATCCTGACCAGCCCGCTCAGGAATGTGGTGGGCATGATTCCGGGAAACAGGGCAGAGGAGTATGTGATTTTTTCGGCACATTATGATCACCTGGGAACGGGAAAGCCGGTCAACGGGGATTCCATATTCAACGGCGCCAATGATGATGCTTCAGGCACAACAGCCGTCATTGCACTGGCCGGACAGTTTGCCAGGGTGAAAAAGAAGCCCGAAAGGACCCTGCTCTTTGTGGGTTTTACCGCCGAGGAATCCGGCGGTTATGGCGCAACTTATTTCTCCCTTCAGCTTAACCCTGAAAAGGTAGTGGCAATGTTCAATATTGAAATGATCGGAACGGAAAGCAAATGGGGAAAGAACAGCGCTTATATAACCGGGTTTGAAAGAACGGATTTCGGTCCCATGTTGCAGGAAAACCTCAAGGGTTCGGCTTTCACTTTTCATCCCGATCCTTACCCCACCCAGAATTTATTTTTCCGTTCTGATAATGCCACCCTCGCACGGTTAGGGGTACCTGCACATACCATTTCCACTTCAAAGATGGACAGTGAAAAATATTATCACACAGTGGATGATGAGACTGAAACGCTTGATCTGAAGAATATGACGGAGATTATCAAATCAATTGCCATCAGCAGCAAGGGAATCGTTGACGGAAAACAAACGCCGTCAAGGGTAAAGGATCTAAAATAAGGTTGATTGCTGAACAGATGCTGTAAAGTGTTGCCATGATTTGCAAATCATTACTACATATAAAGTGTATCTGTATCTTATTGGCATGCATCATTTCGTCAGCAGTTTTTTCACAGCATGGCCTTGACCTGATAACGGAAAAGGATAGCCGGGAAATTCTGGAATTCCTGGCTTCGGACAGATTGAAAGGCAGGGTCAATTTCAGCAATGGCCAGATCCGGCAGCTGAATATATCGGCAGCATTTTGAACAATATGGATTGAAGACTTTTTTAAAGGCAACGGGTTTTTATCATCCGTTCGCCACTTACTAACAATCTCGATAAAATCGTCAGTCCGAATATTGTACATTGGAATGGCAAAAAATTGTCTCCCAAGCAATTTTATTATTCACACCCATTACCGGAAATTACTGACCACTGCAGCTCGGTGATTTCCGGGTCGTAAAACGTGACCAGGATACTTTACGTCGCGACTTATTGTGGTGTGTATCATGAACGAAGTACCTATGCCTTACTGGTTTGGTGAGGCTGCCGTAATCGATAGTACGAAGGCAGCTACTTATTCATGTTGCAAGGAATGAAAGAGTCATAAAAAAGTATTGATAGTAAGATCATCCGTCAGCCCCCGGAAAACTGTCATTAAGGCAGATAAGAGTCATATGATCAACGTGTCCTTTATAATGTAGCGGGCAGTATTTCCGGGAACATCCAAAGCCAGGTGAAATTGTTATTTTCACTGCGCATTATGATCATATTTCGAAGATCGCCGGACGGCATAACGGGATTATTTAACGGAGCCAATGACAATGCATCGGGAGTTACTGCATTATTACAACTGGCCAAATACTTTTCGCTTACGGGTCCCCAGGAAAGAACATTATTATTTGTTGCGTTTTCCGGTGAGGAACGGGATGCTTGGGTTCGAGCGTATTTGCAGAGCAGATCAATCCAGACCGGATTTGCCTGCGTGGTCAATATTGAAATGATCGGGAGGTATAAATACCGTTGCAGGTAAGAATTCATTTTATCGTCACAGGGCAAGATAAATCAGATCTGGCTGAAATTCCTGTGCCGGTAACCTTGATGGCACTGGTGTGGTTATGGTAAATGAACCCAGGGAAAAAAGAGATTTGTTTATGCGATCTGACAATTATCCTTTTTACCGGAAAAAGATTCCCGCACACAGCATCATGTGCAGTGAGATGATGAACCCTGCTATCACCAGCCTTGTGATGATGCAGGAACGTATCGACTTTCCCAATATGACCAAGATTATCCGGTCCATTGCCAGGGATCAGTTGGCGCACTGGTCGATGGCATTGAAACACCGGTACTTCACGCTAGATTAGATTTATGTAATGGGATAAAGGTTACACGGACTGGTAGCACTGTGGTGAATTGCATCACTCATCTCACGCAACAGGCTGATATCTTTTTCAATGGCATTGCCTACCACAATAATATCGGCTCCGGCCCTGCAATTCAGGTATGCTTTTTCAGGGTTGGTAATTCCTCCGCCTACCACAAGGGGAATATTTATATGTGCGGAAACCGCACTGATCATGGCTTCGGCAATTGGCCTGCGTGCACCGCTGCCGGCATCCATGTATACCAGTTTCATGCCCAGCATTTCTCCAGCCATCGCGGTGCAAACAGCGATCTCGTTTTTATCATGGGGAATGGGTGCCGCATTGCTGATATAAGAAACCGTTGTGGGAGCGCCTCCGTCTATAACCATATACCCCGTGGAAATGATTTCCAGTCCGCTTTGCCTGACTATGGGCGCTGAGATAACATGCTGCCCGATCAGCAATTCCGGGTTTCTTCCTGAGATCAGGGAAAGGTAGAGCAGGGCATCAGCATACCTTGACACCTGGGAGGGGCTGCCGGGAAAGAGGATTACGGGGATATCCGTATCTTTTTTCACATTCTGCACCACTTCATCCAGGTGATTGGTCACCACAAGGCTTCCTCCCACAAAGAGATAATCAACCGCCGCTTCGTTGGCAATGGCGCATAATTCGGCGATCTGGGCAGGATTCACCTTATCCGGATCAATGAGTACGGCAAAGGCCTTCTTCCCCTCTTTCTTTCCTGTTGTCAGTTGTTCGTAAATCAGCATCAGTATTTGTTACCGGTATGGCAAAAATGCAAAAAACTTTTCAAGATGAACGGATAATGTTGTGAGGGCTTTTCAGATCAGGGTTTTAAAGCATATATAATCATTGGAAATATAGTAAAATCAGGTATTTCAGCGTATGCATGACCTTCAAATGGAGTATCAGCAGGGGGTTGCGTGAAATACTGATTTTACCAAATCTTTTTACAATGATTTTGTAATTTCAACGGGGATAAATGATCAGAATAAGCCCTGTATTGTCTTTGCTGATATTATCCACATCCTGTTGATATTTAGGAGTTTGCTGGAACGGTTAGTAAAATTATTTTCGTTCTCCTCTATTCTGCTAAGGAATTATTAAATCAACGTTAACAAATTATAAATCAGTTGTACATGGCCAAGCAAGCAATCCATAATCCCTCCGGGCTTCAGTTCCGTCGCCAGTTTACCCGGGACGACGTGAATGTATTCGATATGTTTGAATATGATTACCGGACCTCTGTGATCAGGAATCCCAGTGGCGAGATCGTATTTGAAATGAATAATGTGGAAGTGCCCCGTCAGTGGAGCCAGATTGCAACTGATATCATAGCGCAGAAATATTTCCGCAAGGCTGGTGTACCGCAGGCAGACGGAAGTTTTGGTCGCGAAACCTCTGCCAGGCAGGTGGCCCACCGTATGGCCAATTGCTGGAAAGTATGGGGTGAACGCTACCAGTATTTTGCCTCTGCAGAGGATGCCGGCATTTTTTATGATGAACTGGTGTATAGCATACTGAACCAGGCCTGTGTTCCCAATTCACCACAATGGTTCAATACCGGGCTGCATGAAAGCTATGGCATAACCGGTAAGCCACAGGGGCATTATTATGTGGATCCGGCGGATGGCCAGTTAAAGAAATCAAGCTCAGCTTATGAGCGTCCCCAGCCGCATGCCTGCTTTATTCTGAATGTGGAAGATGACCTTGTTAATGATGGTGGCATTATGGATCTCTGGGTTCGTGAAGCCAGGATCTTTAAATATGGTTCGGGGGTTGGAACCAATTTCTCCAGTATCCGGGGAGATGGTGAGAAACTCAGTGGTGGCGGAACATCTTCAGGGCTGATGAGTTTCCTGAAAATCGGTGACCGCGCAGCAGGCGCTATTAAAAGTGGTGGCACTACCCGTCGCGCAGCCAAAATGGTTTGCCTTGATCTTGATCATCCTGAAATTGAACTATTCATCGACTGGAAAGTGGAGGAGGAGAAGAAAGTGGGAGCGTTAATCTCAGCAGGATATGCCAGCGATTACGAAGGGGAAGCGTATCGCACGGTAAGCGGACAAAACTCAAATAACTCCGTACGCATACCTAATGAATTTTTTGAAAAACTTGAAAAGGGTGAAGACTGGGAACTGACGGCTCGTTCAGACGGACGTGTCATGAAGAAAGTTCCTTCCAAAGCCCTTTGGGACAAGATCGCTTATGCAGCCTGGCGTTGTGCAGACCCGGGTACCCAATACGATACTACCATAAACGAGTGGCATACCAGCCCCAAAGGTGGACGTATCCGGGCCTCCAACCCTTGCAGCGAATACATGTTCCTCGACAATACGGCCTGTAACCTGGCCTCTGTAAACCTCAGGAAGTTCTTTAATGAAAGTGATAACACGATTGATGTGGAAGGTTTCGAACATACTGTCCGCCTCTGGACAGTAGTGCTCGAAATATCCGTGCTCATGGCCCAGTTCCCCAGCAAGGAAGTGGCCCAGCTGAGTTATGATTACCGCACCCTTGGCCTGGGATATGCCAACCTTGGCAGCATGCTGATGGTGAGCGGCATACCTTATGACAGTGAAGAAGCCCGTGGCATCGCAGGGGCCATCACAGCAATCATGACCGGTATATCTTATAAGACCTCTGCTGAAATGGCAAAACACCTGGGAACTTTTACCCGCTTCCCCGAAAACAGGGAAGACATGTTAAGGGTAATGCGTAACCACCGTGCTGCGGCATATGATGCAGAAGGCGCATATACCGGCTTAAGTATAAAGCCACAGGGAATCAAAGCCCAGTATTGCCCTGATTACCTGCTCTCTGCTGCCTGCAAGGCATGGGATGAAGCTGTTGAAATGGGAGAAAAATATGGATACCGTAATGCCCAGGCCACGGTGATAGCGCCTACGGGAACCATCGGCCTCGTAATGGATTGCGACACCACTGGTGTTGAACCAGACTTCGCCCTGGTGAAATTCAAAAAACTCTCCGGAGGCGGATATTTCAAGATCATCAATGAATCCATTCCCACCGCGCTGAAGAATCTTGGATACAGTGAGAAGGAAATGGATGCGCATTATCAAATATGCGGTTGGATCAGCTTCCTTTAATGGTGCACCTTTCATCAATCATCAGACGCTGAGTGAAAAAGGATTTATTGCCGATGAGATCAGGAAACTGGACGAAGCAGTAAAAGCTGCCTTTGAAATCGGATTTGTATTCAATGTTTATGCACTGGGTGAAGAATGCCTTCAGCGTTTTGGATTCCAGCCTGAACAATATTTCAATCCTTCATGGAGCATGCTTGAAGCCCTTGGCTTTAAAGGCAGCGAGATTGATGCCGCCAATGATTATGTATGCGGTACAATGACCATCGAAGGAGCGCCCTTCCTGAAAGAATCAGATTATGCCGTTTTTGACTGCGCTAATAAATGCGGGAAAAAGGGCGAAAGATATATTCATGCCCATGGTCATATACGCATGATGGGTGCTACACAGCCCTTCATCAGCGGTGCTATTTCCAAAACCATTAACCTGCCTAATGAGGCCACGATTGAAGAAATCGCAGACAGCTATATGCTGAGCTGGAAGCTGGGATTAAAAGCGTGTGCGCTTTACCGTGATGGTTCAAAACTCAGCCAGCCGCTCAGTAATAAAAGTGACAAGAAAGCGAAGGATGATGAAGTTGCTGAAGAGGTGCCTGCAGTAACAGAAAGCCAGTTGATTGACGTGGGCAAGCTTACCGTGGAAGACCTGCTGGAAGAACTGCAGAAACGCATGGCGGCATCCACTGACACCACCCTGAAGCGCCAGCTCTCGCGTATCGTTGAGCGTAAGACACTTCCTGCCAAGCGTCGCGGATTTACACAGAAAGCCAAGATAAACGGGCAGGCAATCTTCCTGCGCACCGGTGAATACCAGGATGGTACATTGGGAGAAATTTTTATTGACCTGGCCAAAGAAGGTTCAACGCTTCGCAGCCTTATAAACAGTTTTGCCATTGCCATATCCGTGGGCCTTCAATATGGCGTGCCGCTGGAAGAATTTGTGGAGAAATTTGTGTTCACCAAATTTGAACCGGCCGGTATGGTTGACCATCCGAATATCAAATCCACCACTTCCATAGTAGACTTTGTATTCCGCTGCCTGGCTTATGAATACCTGAACCGTACCGACCTGGTTCATGTACTGGATAAGCCTGAAGTAATGAATACGGGAAATGATGCATGGGATACGCCAGTTGAAAAATCACCAGAACTTTCCGATGTAAGGGTGATTGCTCCTGCCGCAAATACCGGAGGATCGGCTTCACCTGCCATCAAGGTTCAGCGTGCAGCAGCCGTTAAATCAGAAAACAGCACCCAGGAGTTCATGAAGAGCATGCAAAGCGATGCCCCGGCTTGTAATACCTGTGGCCATATAACAGTGCGCAGCGGCACCTGCTACAAATGCCTGAATTGCGGTAACAGCATGGGGTGTAGTTAGTTGAGGGTTGAGGGTTGAGGGTTGAGAGTTGAGACACGAGAATATTCTGGTTTCTCGCTTTCAGTACCTGATATTTTACCATCAACCCCCAACTCTCAACTCTCAACCCTCAACTAATAGGACGGTTCTCGATATCACATCCATCCCGGAGTTCCGGGATGGATTTTTTTCATCAGGCGCACATTAAAAATCAGGGAGTTAACTCTTTGTTTAACATTCAGGGTAATAAGCGGCATGGTATTTTCGTTATTTACTTCGTAAAAAAAGCGCCTATACAAGATCGCTACCTAAAACCGTACGCATGAAAAAAACAATCCTGGCCTTATTCCTGATCAGTATTATTGCAGCCTCCTGCAGTCGCGCTGTTTCTCCTTCGGAGGCAGCATCAAGAGGGTACAAAAAATGCCATCCCATCAAATAAGATTCATTCTGTAAATAACAACACAGAACAAGTGCCTGGTACGATTTGCCCATAGCAAATGGTACCAGGCCTTTTTATGGAAGCCCCGGTTATAAATTCCTCCCATCCTGTTTATTTTTTGGTACAAGGGCTTAAATAAGCCTTCAATTAATTATTTTTCCACCTTCAATTATTTGACATGAAGGCTTTTATCTGCGTTTTAATATCCGGCATATTGGTTAGTCAGGGTATCGGGGTCAGGGCACAGGATAAACGACTTGTAACTGCCGGTCCGATGCTTGGGCAGGTGGAATTGAGGACTGCAAGTATCTGGATTGAAGCTGCATCTTCTGCAATACCGGACCTGCGGTACTGGAAGAAAGACGCTCCCGGTAATATCTATTATACCCCTGGAAGAACTTTTACGGAAGCAATTCAACAGGGTTTCTACCCGGTATTATTTACCATAGGCGGTCTTGATACCCATACAACCTATGAATACCAGGTATTGGCCCGGGGTGACAGAAAATCTAACGTAAAAGCTGACGGGCAGTTTACCACCAAGGAGTTGTGGCAATTCAGAAAGCCGGCACCGGATTTCAGTTTTATCACCGGAAGCTGTTCCTACATGAACCAACCGCCTTTTGACAGGCCGGGCAGACCATATGGTGGAGACAGTTCCATTTTTGAATCCATGGCAAGGGAAAACAGCGCATTCATGTTATGGCTGGGGGACAACTGGTATACCCGGGAAGTGGATTATTTCAGTACATGGGGTTTATGGGAAAGGGCGCATTACGACCGGTCGAGGCCAATATTGCAACCTTTGTTGCGTAAAATGAGCCAGTATGCCATATGGGATGATCATGATTTTGGTCCCAATGATATGGGAAAGGAATTCGTACTCAAAGAAGACAGCCGGAATGTTTTTTCAGCTTTCTGGGCTAATCCATCTTATGGCGAATATGGAAAAGGGATATACTCAAAGATATCATACAGCGATGCAGATATTTTCTTACTGGACGACAGGACCTGGCGGAGCCAGGATAATTTATCTGATTCAGTAGGAGGGATACCTAATCCGGAAAAAAGAATGTTTGGGGTACAGCAGCTTGAATGGCTCAAAAATGCACTGGCCGGAAGTGCTGCAACATTTAAGATTATTGCCACGGGAAGCCAGGTATTAAATCCTGTTTCACCCTTTGATTGTTTCCGGAAATTCCCGGCAGAATACCAGGAATTTATGGACTTCCTGAAAAGAGAAAAAATTTCAGGAGTGATTTTTTTAACCGGTGACCGTCATCATTCCGAAGTGATACGGATAACCGGATTAACAGATTATCCTTTGTATGATGTAACAGTATCTCCGCTTACTTCGGGAACGCATGTTTTTGGCGCTGCAGAAAAAGACAATCCATTCCGTGTTTTGGGTATAGACCAGAAGCAGAATTATGCCCGGATAAGCATAACCGGAAAACCGAAGGACAGGAAACTGAATGTTGAATTCTTAGGTTTAAAAGGAGATAAGATCGGAGAATGGAGTGTTACCCAAAATGAACTCATGACGAAATAAAGACTACATTTCAAAAATGAATTAATATGAAAGTTAATATGGCAAGCCATCAATGAGGGTATTGGTTACATACCGTAAACCACAGGTTTTGCAGGCGTTGCGATATCATTTTATCAGCCGCAGGGAAATTAAGCTGATGCTTATACTGGTGAATGTGTTTGCTTTATTGTCGGCCATCTTATTTTACATGAAACTTATTACCCCGCTGCCATTCCTGATGAGTTCAGTGTTATGGATTACCATGATGGTAGCATTCTGGTTATGGCTTCCGTTTACGATTTACCGGCGGTCAAAGACATTTAAGGATTCATTTTATATCAATATTGAACCCAACCACTTTATTATTGAAACTGAAAAAGGCAGTAAGACCTGGGCATGGAGAGAGTTCAGCAATATGATTGAAACGCCGGGTTTTTTTCATTTGTATTTTGACAGCCGTTCATTTTTCCTGGTTCCAAAGGATGTGTTTGGCAGTAACGATGAGTTACAGGCTGCAAGGCAGATGATGAGGGAAAAGATCAGGAAAAAATAAGGAATTTATCAACGGAGTTTTTTGTGCATTTCATAATGCGGGATGGTGACTTCTTGAAATTCATCACCATGAATTTTATATCCCAGCTTTTCATAGAAGCCGATGGCCGACTTCCTGGCATGCATGGTCATTATTCGGTAACCGCGTTCCCGGGCAACGTTTTCAGCAAAGTTCATCATGGTGGCGCCGATTCCTTTTCCCTGCAGGCTGTTATGCACTGCCATTTGCCTGAGCCTGACAAATTCATTATCAATCGCGGTAAGCATGCAGCAGGCCAGGATACGGTCATCGTCAAACGCACCAATCAGGATATCATGCGCTTCTTTGGCAAGTTCCTCATCAGTAAACCTGAGACCCAGTGGCTTACGCAGAATATCATTGCGCAAATTGATCATTTGCTGGTATTCTTTACTGCCGTGTTCTATAAGCTTTAGCGCCATAATAATCAATAAGTAAGATGCTTTTAAAAATACGAAAAATCAGGGCAAAACATCAATAATCCTCTAAAGCGTTGTTTTTATACCAAAAACTCTATTTTTGCACCCAGTATTAACCAAATTATTATAATCATGTCTGACATTGCAACAAGAGTTAAAAAGATAATAGTTGACAAATTAGGGGTAGATGAGGCCGAAGTAACTCCGGAAGCTTCTTTCACAAATGACCTGGGTGCTGATTCCCTGGACACTGTTGAGCTGATCATGGAATTTGAAAAGGAGTTCAATATCTCTATTCCCGATGAGCAGGCAGAAACCATCACTACAGTTGGCCAGGCTGTTGCATACCTGGAAGAGCACGCAAAATAAGGTTGCCCATACCGTGAGGTTAACATATGAATTTAAAACGAGTTGTAGTTACAGGAATCGGCGCCTTGACTCCCGTTGGCAATACTGCCCTGGATTACTGGGCGGGACTGTTGGCAGGAACACCCGGTGCTGATTTTATTACTTTGTTCGATGCAGCAAAGTTCAGGACCCGCTTTGCCTGTGAGGTAAAGGGTTTTGACCCGGTTGCCTACCTGGACAGGAAGGAGGCGCGTAAAATCGACCGTTTTACACAATTCGGACTGGTAGTCAGTGATGAAGCCGTTAAGGATGCCGGCATTTCCAAGGAAAATGTCAACCCTGACAGGACCGGTGTGATTTTCTCCAGCGGCATTGGCGGACTCATTACATTCCAGGAAGAAGTAATAAACTTCGCAAAAGGCGACGGTACACCCCGTTTTAATCCTTTTTTCATTCCAAAGATGATCCTTGATATTGCTGCCGGCCAGATTTCCATGCGGCATGGTTTCAGGGGGCCCAACTTTGCGGTGGTCAGTGCCTGTGCTTCGTCTACACATGCCGTTATGGAAGCATTCAACTGGATCCGGCTGGGCAAAGCTGATATCATCCTTGCCGGTGGCAGTGAAGCTGTAATCTGTGAAGCAGGCGTGGCTGGTTTCAATGCCATGAAAGCACTGAGTGAAAGAAATGATGATCCCAAATCAGCCTCAAGGCCTTTTGATAAGGACAGGGACGGTTTTGTAATGGGTGAAGGCGCGGGCATGCTTGTGCTCGAAGAACTTGATCACGCGCTCGCCAGGGGTGCCAGGATTTATTGTGAGATTGCCGGAGGCGGGGCAACTGCAGATGCTTACCATATTACTGCACCGCATCCTGAAGGCCTGGGTGCCCTTAATGTTATGCGTCAGGCCCTGGAAGAAGCCAATATGAAACCGGAAGACATTGATTATATCAATGTTCATGGAACTTCCACTCCGCTGGGCGACATTTCAGAAACAAAAGCCATCCTGACTGTTTTTGGTGACCATGCCTATAAACTGAATATCAGTTCCACCAAATCAATGACCGGGCACTTACTTGGTGCTGCAGGCGCGATTGAAGCTATTGCCTGCGTTTATGCAGTGGTCAATGACATAGTTCCCCCCACCATTAATCACTTTACAGATGATCCGGGCCTGGATCCGGACCTCAATTTCACCTTTAACAAGCCCCAGTCCAGGACCGTAAATGCTGCATTAAGCAACACTTTTGGTTTTGGCGGACACAATGCCTCCGTGATCGTTAAGAAATATGCCTAATCAACTGTGCGTTATTTTATAACTTTAAGGCGGCTGAGAAAAGTCAACCTAAATGAGAATACGTGCATTTCTGGATTCAATACTTCAGGGTAAATAAAACAAACAGGGCCTATTACAAGCAGCTTTGCAATGTGCTTGGATTTGCCCCGGGGCAACTGAACCTCTACACAACTGCGCTTAGCCACAGGTCTGTTAAAGAACATGCCGATGAGAATAATGAACGTCTTGAATACCTTGGCGATGCCGTCCTTAGCGGAATAGTAGCCGATTACCTCTTCAAACGATATCCATACAAAGGCGAAGGCTTCCTGACAGAAATGAGAAGCAAAATGGTAAACCGGCAAACGCTGAATGAAGTGGCTATTAAAATGGGATTGAAAAAAATAGCCCTCTACAATAAAAGCGACGGGTCTCTTAAAATAAGCCAGATATTCGGAAACACACTGGAAGCGCTGGTAGGCGCGATTTACCTGGATAAGGGATATGAGAAAACAAAAAACTGGGTTTACCGCCGGATTGTGATCCCGCATATGTTTGTGGAGGACCTCGAAATACTTGAAATCAATCACAAGAATAAATTATACGGATGGGCCAATAAGAATGGGAAAGTCCTCGAATTTGAAACCCTGGAAGAGAAAATTGAAAACGGAAGGCGATTGTTCCGGGTAGGCGCCGTGGTGGACGGGGAAGTTGTTTCTGAGGGCAAAGCCTATAACAAAAAAGATGCATCGCAGGTAGCCGCCCAGATTGCTGTTGAAAAACTGGGTTTATCATCCTGAATCGCTGTTCAGCAGAATAAGTTTTTACTCCACAATCATCACCTCAGCCCCTAACTGTTTCTATAAAATATTGGTAATCATCTTTCCATAGAATAGCTGCTTTGCTGCTTGTAATTGTCAATTGTATTCACCATATTTGTCTTCCTCTTCCTCCCGAATACCATCTTCCATTTCCTCAATTTATAGTTTCCAGGCCCTGCCTGACAGATCCGATATTCACCAAAGATCAGTTTCCAATTCCGCTTTAATCTTTACGTATGAAGCTGATCCTCTCCATTATTTTTATCCTGGTTACTTCCTTTGGTGTAGCCCAGGTAACTATTGTTTCTCATACTTCCGGTTCCTGGACAAATCCAGGTACCTGGGACCTCAACCGTATTCCCGTTGACGGTGATATCGTGGTGATCAATAATAATAACATCGTGCAGGTTGCCGACAATATTGTAATCAGTAACCTGGTGCTGAGGATCCAGGGTGCGGTAGTGATCAGGGACAATAAATCCCTGCGGATTAACGGCAATGGGGTAATCAATGTGGTTACAGGGGGAAAGATCAGTTCTGAAAGCAGGCAGTCCGCATCTTCCATCAGTATTGGCGGCATAACCAAATTCCGGGGCAATAAAATATTCAATCCCGGTTTGGGAGAAGGGGTGGTGACAGGACTGGCCAATGCCAGTGCTTCTACGGGTGATATTGATTTCGGCGGACCTGGATTCGTTATGGGGGCGCTTCCTGCAACGTGGCAGGACCTGAATGTTTTCCGGACAAGTGATAATATGGTACAGATGGTATGGGTCACCAGCCATGAAACGGGAACACGGGTTTTTAATGTGGAACGCAGCGGTGAAAACCTGCAGTGGCAGAAAATCGGCACCATCAGTTCATCAGGAAACCAGGGACAATCAAATATTTATGATTTTGTAGACAGCAAGCCGCTTACCGGTATAAATTATTACCGGATCCTTCAGGTGGATCCAGATGGCAAGAGTAAATATACTTCGGTAAGGTTTATTTCAATAGCTGAAAGGGATTTGGCTATAAGAGGGTTTCCCAACCCGGCTACCAGTAATTTCCGGGTTGATTTTTCAAAGCCTCTGGACGGGCAGATGCAACTGAGGATGATTAACACGGAAGGGAAACCGGTAATGCAGAAAACTGCGGGTAGGGGTACCAGTTATATTGACCTTCCTGTTGCGGAACTCAGGAGGGGAATATATTTCGTTCAATGCATCAGTATGGATGGAAATGTTTTCCTTGTAAAAATGTTGCGCTGAATTACCGGATTTCCTGGCAGATTTCCACCAGCACGCCATTGGTGGTTTTAGGGTGAATAAAGCAAACCAGTTTATTATCAGCACCTGTTTTGGGCTTTTCTGATAACAATGTGAAACCGTCTTTTCTGAGCCTTTCCATTTCAGCATAAATGTCTTCCACTTCAAAAGCGATATGATGGAGGCCTTCTCCTTTTTTATCTATAAAGCGTGCAATAACGCCATCGGGATCAGCACTTTCCAGCAGTTCGATCTTGGTTTCACCTTTTTTAAGGAAGGCCGTTGTCACCTTTTCAGATTCAACCACCTCCACCTTATAACAATCTGATGCCATGAGGTTTTCAAACAGGGATATAGAGGCAGAAAGGTCTTTAACTGCAATTCCGATATGTTCAATTTTAATCATGTGCTAAAGTTAGCGCTCATAAAGTTAGTCCTAAATTGAATTCATTACCTTTGTACTTATATGCAAGATTTACATATGAAACTCGAAACAGGCATATTTATCAGTGATAGGGCAAAAGAGAAAGTGGAGCTGCTGTTAAAGGAAGAAGGCAGGGGTGATGAACACTTTTTGCGGGTGAGCGTGGTCAGTGGCGGATGTTCCGGCCTTAGTTATAAAATGGATTTTGATAACCAGTTAAAACCCACCGACCAGGTATTTGAAGATAAAGGGATGAAGATTGTTACCGATATGAAGAGCGTTTTGTATCTCTTTAACACCACCCTGGAATTCACGGAAGGATTAAATGGCAAAGGGTTTCACTTCAGCAATCCAAATGCCAGCAGGACTTGCGCCTGCGGCGAAAGTTTCTCCGTGTAATCTGGCCAGGAAATGAAAGTATTATTGAATCCCCGCAAAAGCGGGGTTTTTTATTTTTTCACATATTCATGCGATTGCGAGCAGTCTTTATCCTTTTGATATTTACAGCTGGAAATAATCAAAAAAACAGGATATATGAACGCAGCTACATTCAAAAGGGTTACCCTGGCAGGCTTTATTTTACTCGCAGTTTTCTCTATTAATTCATGCAAAAAAAACCCGGTGCCATTGCCGGTGGGCCAATTAAAACTTGCAGAATATGTTTCCGGCCAGGATTATATAAGACTATCCTATAATGGTACCGGAGAAATCAGCAGGGTCACACTGAGCAGTGATGAGTATTCAATCGGTGAAGAGGTTACATACAATGTGAGCTATTCCCAGGATAAAAGAATCAAAGAATTAGTGGGGAATAATGGTATCCGCATTACTTTAACGTATGAAGGTAGCAAACTGGTAAAATCAGCGGCATTCATCGGGAATGAACCCGCTTATGAAACTGATTATGAATATGTGGATAACAGCCTGCGCAGCACCACCATTAAACTGGTTGATAATAACGTGGTAACCCCGATCATCAAATTACTCACCTACTTTGACGAAACAGGCAACCCCACTACGATTGACACATACCTCGTTAATCCATTAACCGGGCAACTTCAGCCTGCAGGTTTTGTCATAAAGAAATATGATAACAAACCTAATCCCTTCGCCGGCTGCAAGGAGCTGATGATGGTATTGTTACAACCCATTTCCAGTAATAATGTAACCAGGGAAGATTACTTCGACACAGATGTGCATCCCCAGGAGACCATTGAAACGGAATATATCTACAACAATAATAATCTGCCTGTTAAGGCTACAGTTAAGGAAACTTCACCGGGTAAAGAACCAGCAGTGGAAATAGCCATTTATTCCTATAAATAAGCGGTCTCTCGTTTTATTTACCCTTCAATAAACCTTTTCAAAAAATAATGAACATTTCAAAATCGACTGTTATGAAAAAATTAGTGTTATTACTGACCGGATGTATATTTTTTTTAAGTGCATGTGAAAAAGCAATTATGGGAAATGGCCAGGTCATCCACCAGGAGAAAGTGCTTTCTGCTTTTACTGATGTATTGACAAGCGGAGATTTCGATATTACGGTTAAACCATCAAACAGGTATTTTATGTCTGTTGATGGAGAAAGCAATATTCTTTCAGAAATGGAGACCATTGTAGGTGGCGGAAACGAATTGTATATACAATTCAGAAGTGGAACAAATATCGGACGGCACAAAAGGGTCAGTATATTACTGGAGGCGCCACTCTTTAAAAACCTTAAGATTAATGGCAGCGGAAATTTCACCAGCCTTGATACGTTACGGAGTGATTATTTCTCCACTACTATTTCAGGTTCCGGAAAAGTAGATGTAGTGGTAAAATGCCAGACTGTTGGTGCAGACATATTCGGAAGTGGTGATATAAACCTGCGGGGCATATCAGAAGTAAACGGGCTTCGCATCAGTGGCAAGGGAAATATTAAAGCCTTTAACCTGGAGAGCAGGACCACAGTAGCCAAAGTAAGCGGAAATGGTAATATTGAAGCCAGGGCTACAGATTTTCTCAGGGCAGAAATTACCGGAATCGGTATGATCACGTATAAGGGAAATCCCCGGATCGAAAAAGTTGTCACCGGTCGCGGATCTGTGCGTCAAATTCAATAGAAACCTGGATCTGGGGTACACTTTCCTTTGCAATTTCCTGGCATTTGGCCAGGGGGTGCCGTGGGATAAATAATTGTGGGGAGGTATAAAAAAAATCCCGCCTTGGAGGCGGGACCCAGCAGTTGGTTTGAGTTGTGTTCGTTAGTATTTGGTAAAAGGAAGGGTGATCAATCCCTTGTTGTGGCGCAACATCACATAATAGCTCCCATTCCTCAGATTGTTCACCCTTATCTGACAGGTAACAGTATTAACAAAAGTTTTATAAACAACTAAACCATGTATATTGACAATTACCAATTCATATCTGCTGCTTAGATCAGGAAAATTAATAAATATGTGATCTTTTGCCGGATTAGGATATAACTTAATCCGGGAGACATCCATCCTCACTTTCATTACAGGGGAATATTCTTTGTGGCTTCCGGAAAGGATACAGAGGCGATAATAGCTATAGCCCGGATACGGGTCTTTATCCATGATTTCATACCCTGCATATAATCTGCCTGAAGAAGTAAAGGAATGAAATCCTGTAAAATGCATACCGTCACTGCTTTTTTCTATACTGTACTCCAGTTTTTCATTGTCTTCATCCGCCTGCCACCGGAGTCGGACCGATTTCCCTGAACCTGTGGCTGAAAAGTTAAGTAATCGGAAGGCTAGGGGCTGGTCAGGAATGGAAAAGCCAGCGGTGAATTCATTGAAGCCCGTTGCCAGGGTATCCATGCTTATCCAACCATACGTGTTGTATCCGGGAGCAGTTCCGGGTATTGCGGTCCATATATATTCATCATCCCATAATTGATAAATGGCAGGTTTGGGCGTATACCCGGTGTTTGGCTGAAAACTGTCTGGCCTGACACTAAAAGTTAACAATCCACCGGAAAAAATACTGCCATTGGTTTTAACGGACCAGTATTCTTTTCGGCTTACAAATTCCAGCGTGGGGTTGCATACACTATCCGGGTGCCTGACCGGATAATACTCGGTTGTGAAAACCATTTTCCCGGGTTCAGTTTTCCTGATGACCAATGGTGCAAATGTATAACCATATCCAATGGGTATTAGTATAATACCAGTATCTGAAGTTTCGGTGATCAGCGGACCATCTATAAAACTATTTTCCCATCCGGCATTTACCTGCCCGTAAAAATTGCTATCGCTGCGGATTACCCTTCCGCCAAAAGTAAGGCTGTGTACTTCATCGGTATTAATATTTCCACGGATCAACAGCAGGGAATCTGCACAAAAAACCTGTCGTGTTAATACAATACCCGAAGGATTATTGATCCCTAACATGGATACCGTATCAGGAAATGCTGATCCGGTGCGTTGGGTATTGGCTCCCTGGAAAACATATGCGGATTTCTTACTAAACTCCCTTATCCCGGTTTGAATATTTCCTGAATCTCCCGAGGCCTGTATGCCAGTTTCTGCACCTAAAATGAGGGTAGCCAGGTCGGCCTGGGCAAATTTACCGCTGCCTGAAACAATATGAGTTCCGGTGTTCAATGTGCCATAATTGAGAAATGCATTGGTTGGATTATTTAAAATGCATTCCCTTCCGAGCGAAAGAAACGAACCTGCTGTAATTTCAATTGCCCTGAAATTGGCGTTCAGGGTCATTTGCCCGGTACCCCCCAGGAATGCATTTTTACCCAGGAATTTGAGACTTCTGCCTGTGCTTCCTGGTGTTACAGGAATCAGGTTAAAGCGGCCATCCACCTGCAGGCTGCCATATACATTAATGTCTGCCGTAAGGGTAGAGGACACCTGGGCTCCCGTATCAATGATCAGATCACCCCTGATGATTAGGTTCCCGGTGCCGCTTCCACTGTAGGATTTGGTTCCTCCGGCTGTTTCAGCGCTGAATCTCAGTGTTCCAAAAGTATTACTGGTTAATGAAACTGTATATCCCGCCAGTCCGGGCACATCAAATTCAAAAACGCCTTTTTCAGTTCCGTCTGTTGTTGCAAGTTTATCAATCAAAGCAGCATTTCCACGGGGTGTCTGGTGGATATACCGTCCTTCATTCATGATTTTTATCAATCCTGTTGGCTGGATGGGTGTTCCGGAGGCAGCGCCAGAAGCATTTCGAAGGATTCCATTTTTGCCGATGATAATGGCATCACCGGAGCCGGTAACCATTAATGCTGTGGTGGCGGTATTGGAGAAGGGAAGTAATAAGGTGATGGAATCAGCTTCCGGATCAATAATCAGTTTTCGAATTTCCACAAGGCTGTTTCCGGATGGCAGTTCCACCATATAAGGAAACAAAAACAAAAGCATTGTCCAGCACTACGCTATCTGAAGCTACCGGTATTCCGTCAGGAAACCAGTTCTGGTCATTATTCCACTGATTATTATTTCCTCCGCCATCCCATTTTTTCTGAGCGTAACAAAAAGCAACCATTGTTATTGCCAGGCCCAGCAAGATCAATCTCCTCATAACAAGCTTTAAAGGGCAAGTTAAAATGAGATGGCAGGGCATGAATAGGTACTTTACCCGGAATTTTCGCGTTATTTTCCCCAGTTCCTGTAATCTTGCATTTTATTTTACTATGTGGGCAATCTGTAAAAAAGAATTAAGGCAGTTTTTCAGCAGCCTGACCGGGTATATCGCCATCATTGTTTTCCTGTTGATGAACGGGCTGTTCCTGTTTGTTTTCCCGGACTCCAATCTTTTTGATGCCGGTTATGCCACCCTGGATACTTTTTTTGACATTGCTCCATGGGTTTTTTTGCTGCTCATTCCGGCCATTACCATGAGAAGTTTTTCTGAAGAATTCAAGGGCGGGACTTTCGAAATATTGCAGACCAAGCCCCTTACCCATGCGCAAATTATCCTGGGAAAATACCTGGCCTCACTGCTGATTGTACTGATCGCCATCCTGCCTACGCTTATTTATATTTATACGATCAGCACTCTTTCCACCGGGGGCATTGATATGGGGGGGATTGCCGGATCTTATGTGGGACTTTTCCTGCTGGCGTCGGTTTTTACCGCTATCGGACTTTGTTGCAGCAGCTTCACACAGAATGCCGTGGTCGCTTTCCTGTTAAGCGCCTTTGCCTGCTTTGCGGTGTATAGTGCATTCTCGGCCATCAGCAGGATTCCCGCCCTTCAGTCAGGTGCTGATTATTATATCGGGATGCTGGGCATCGATGAACATTATAAAAGTATCAGTCGCGGTGTGCTCGACAGCCGAGACCTTCTATATTTCTTCACTGCAGTGATATTTTTCCTGTTTGTCACTGCAAGAAACCTTGTGAAACGCTGAACCCCATGCTTACACGTTTTCTTCATTCCCGGTACGGATGGCTGATTGTTTTGCTGCTGCTGGTTGCCGTAAACTATATATTTTCCCTGTTTCCTGCCAGGCTTGATCTTACTGCAGAAAAAAGGTATACTATATCTGAGCCAACCCGGAAAATGCTCGAAGGGCTGAATGATAAAGTGGATGTTACCGTGCTGATGGAGGGTGACCTGCCCGCCGGGTTTAAAAAACTTGCCGGGAGCACGTCTGACATGCTGGATGAATTCAAGGCCATTGGGGGAAATAATATCAGTTTCCGTTTTGAAAGGCCGGGCGACAGGCTCGATGACACGGCAAGGATGTACCTCTATGATTCTTTGAGAAGGCTGGGCATCAATCCAACTAACGTAAAAGCACAAACGAAGGAAGGTGAGGGGGAAGACCAGCGGCTGGTTTTCCCGGGAGCGGTGATTTCCTACAAAGACCGTACGGTAGGGGTGGATTTCCTGCAGGGACAGAATTTTGAAGGCGGGCTCAGTTCATTAAACAATGCAGAGGCCCTGCTGGAATATAAACTGGCGAACAGCATTCACAAGATTACGCAGGACACTATTCCGTTGATCGGATACCTGTCGGGCAACGGCGAACCGCTGGATTACCGGGTGTATGACCTGATTGAAAATACCCTTCGGGCCAATTATGCATTCCGGATTATACCTATTGATAGTGTGGCAGTGATACCGCCGGTATTTAATGCATTGATGATTGTGAAGCCCGTTCAGCGTTTTTCCGATGCACAGAAACTGAAGATCGACCAGTATGTCATGAATGGCGGAAAGGTGATCTGGATGATGGATAATTTATATGCCAGCCTCGACAGCCTGCAGCGCAGTGAAGGGCAGTTTATTGCTTTTGACCTGGGACTGAACCTGGAAGACCTGTTGTTTAAATACGGCGTGAGGATCAACCAGGACCTGGTGCAGGACCTGCAAAGCGATAAAATCCCGTCTGTGATCGGATCAACAGGTGATAAGCCACAGATACAAACCCTGCCATGGCCTTATTTCCCCCTGCTCAGGAATACCACTAATCATCCCATAGCCAAAAACCTAGATTATATAGTCGCGGAATTCCCTCATTCCATTGATACTGTGAAAGCTGATGGCATAAAGAAAACGGTGTTGTTATCCACTTCCCAGGATGCCCGGATCCTGCATACACCCGCCAGGGTAGAATGGGCCAGCATTCGTAACGAAGAGGATCTCAAAACATTCAACAAACCCAATATACCGGTCGCTTACCTGCTGGAAGGAAATTTCAATTCCCTCTTCTCAAACCGTATATCAAGGGCGATGTCGGATTCCTTTTCAGCAGCCGGATCCCCTTTTCTGAATGCCACAAAGACGGCGAATAAGATGATTGTTGTGGCAGATGGCGACCTGGCACTTAATGCAGTTTCACAATCGGAGGGCCCGTTGCCCATGGGCATGAACAAGTATACGAAGCAGCAGTATGCCAACCGGGAATTCCTGCTGAATGCCGTGGAATACATGGTAGACGAGTCGGGCCTCCTGGAAACAAGGGGAAAGGATTATACTCTGCGGTTACTGGATAAGGCGAAGTATGAGGATAACAAAACCAGCTGGCAGTTGCTGAATATTCTTTTTCCCATCCTGCTGGTGATTCTGTTTATTGCTGTGTACCAATATTTGAGAAAAAGGAGATACGGTAAATAATGTGGGAATTTGCGGAATTTGGGAAATGTGGAAGTGCAAATGGGAAAATTGACACACATTAGTGAACATACTTACCTGTTTTTGCATTACCTCATTTGCACTATCACATTTCCCACATTTCCCACATTATCACATTATATTTGCTTCCAAGCAAATATCTATGAACTCGACCCAGGTAACCTATCTCACTTTCGGCGTATTACTCTTACTGGCGCTTATTTTTGACCTGGGTATTCTTAGCAAAAAAGATTCTGCCGTCAGCATTCGCAAGGCATTATGGCAAACGCTTGTTCTGGGTTGGGTTATCCATGGCCTTTTGTGTTTTTCTCTGGTTTGAAAAATCGCCGATTGTTGCTACCAAATATTTCACCGCCTATCTCATGGAATGGTCCCTGAGCGTCGACAATATATTTGTGTTTATTCTCATTTTTACCTATTTCAAGGTAGAGGAAAATGATTCGGCCAGGGCTTTACTAATCGGTATCCTGCTGGCCATCGTTTTCAGGATAATTTTTATTGCAGTGGGCATTGAACTCATTGAAAGGTTTCACTGGATATTATACCTGTTTGGTATATTCCTGTTATATACCGGGTATAAATTATTCCGCAAAAAAGATGAGGCTGAGTTTGATCCCGGCCAGAGCAAGATTTATAAATTCATGCAGTCGTTTTTCAGGTTATCTGAAGTTGAACCTAAAGGCCGGTATTTTATCAATGTGCATGGCAAAGTTTTTATCACCACACTTATGGTAGTGGTGGTGATGCTGGCTGCCGTGGATATAGCCTTTGCCCTGGATTCCATACCTACCGTTGTTTCACTGGTCAGGGAAAAAGCCAATGCGCCTTTTAGTTCTGATGATATCCTCGTAATTTATTCCTCCAATATTTTCGCCATCCTGGGTTTGCGTTCACTGTTCTTTTTATTGAAAGGCGCGGTGGATAAATTCGATTACCTGCAGCAGGGAATTGCCATCGTCCTTATTTTCATTGGTATTAAAATGCTGATAGAATTTTTCGATATCCGTATATCCATATTCATTTCACTGGGTGTTATTGTGGCATGTATTGCAGGTTCGGTGTTTTATTCCATGCATCACGAGCGCAGGAAGATTGCCTTGAAAAATCAACAGGAAAACTGATCGATATGCCGGTTTATCTTGTTAAGGATATTGCGCGAATTGTCAATGGGAGGCAATACGGTGAATCTGATCTTCGCATTGACCATATCCTTACAGACAGCCGCAAAATTTTATTCCCTGCAGGATCTGTATTCTTTGCCATCGCCGGTTACCGGCGCGATGGTCATCTTTTTATTCCTGAAGCATATGCAAGGGGGGTAAGGTGCTTCATTGTTTCCCGTAAACCAATCCTGGCTCACTTTCCCGATGCTGTCTTTATTGTTGTGGAAGACCCGCTGGAAGCGTTGCAGACACTTGCAGCCTTTCACCGTTCAGGGTTTCACTACCCGGTCATCGGCATCACAGGAAGCAATGGCAAAACGATCGTGAAAGAATGGCTTAACCACCTGCTGGAACAACATTTCCGTATTGTAAGAAGCCCGAAGAGCTATAATTCCCAGATCGGTGTTCCGCTCAGTGTATGGCAGATGACTAATGATGCGGGCCTGGGTATCTTCGAGGCAGGTATTTCCACTTCCGGGGAAATGGAGAAACTGGCCAGGATCATTCGCCCGGATATTGGTGTGTTTACCAATATCGGGGATGCCCATAACGAAGGATTTATCAGTAACCGGGAAAAGATCCGGGAAAAATTATACCTGTTTTCTGATGCCAAAGTGATCATCTATTGCCGGGATTACCCGGAACTGGACGAAGAAGCCCTGGCTTTTGCTTCCCGTCATGAATACCAGGCTTTTTCACTGGAGCCGGCATGAGGGGGCGGAAGTGCGTTTGATGGATGTATCCAGTACGGATAAAAAATCGGTTATACGTTTACGTTATAAGTCGGACGAGTATTCATATGCCATACCGTTTACCGGACTGGCCGCCATTGAAAACTCGGTTACCTGTGCCATGGTCCTGATGGAAATGGGGCTGGCATCACTGATTTCCGGGGGTATGGCAACGCTGCCCTCACTGGCGATGCGCCTGGAAATGAAACAGGGGATCAACCGGTGCACCATCATTAATGACAGTTACAGTGCAGACCTCAGTTCATTAAAGCTGGCACTGGATTTCATGGGCCAGCAGCGGCAGGGGGTGGGCCGGACCATCATACTTTCCGATATACCGGAAAGCGGTTATCCTGAAGACGAGCTTTACCTTCATATTGCCGGAATCCTGAAACGGGGTAATATAAACAGGCTGGTGGGCATTGGCCCGCTGATGTGCAAGTACAACACTTTATTTACCTCTGCCGGGTTAAGTACGGAAATGTTTATTTCCATCGCTGATTATATTGCCAGTTTTCACCAGTTGCAATACAGGGATGAAATTGTTTTGCTGAAAGGCGCACGTGTTTTTGAATTTGAGCGGATCAACCAGTTGCTTGAGGCTAAAATGCATCAGACTGTTTTATCCATTAACCTTACTGCCATCAGCCATAACCTTAATGAATACCGTAAATACCTGTCACCGGGAACTAAGATGATGGTGATGGTAAAGGCCTTTTCATATGGCAGCGGAAGTTATGAGATTGCGAACCTGATGCAGTTTCATAAGGTTGATTTCCTGGCAGTGGCCTATACAGATGAAGGAACCGAACTTCGTAAGGCCGGCATCAGTACACCAATTATGGTGATGAATCCTGAAGAAGCTTCCTTTCCTGCCATTACAGGATTTGACCTGCAGCCGGAAATATTTTCTTTCCGTTTATTACAGCAGTTCAGTGCATACCTGAAATCAGAAGGCATTACAGAGTATCCCATTCACCTGAAACTTGATACCGGGATGCACCGCCTGGGGTTTGAAGCCTCCGACCTTTCGTCTTTGGCATTACTGCTGAAAGATAATAACCAGGTAAGGGTGATCAGCGTATTCACGCACCTGGTGAGCAGTGAAGATCCGAAAGATGATGATTTTACCAGGCGTCAGTCTCGCCAGTTCCTCGAATCAGCTTCCTATTTATCTGACCTCCTGGGATATTCTTTCATACGTCATATTTCCAATACAGCAGCTATTCACAGGCATCCTGAATTACAGCTTGACATGGTTCGGCTGGGGATCGGGTTATATGGATCAGGCACCCATGCGGATACAATTCACCTGGAAGAAGCTTCAGCGCTCACCACCACTATTGCCCAGGTCAGGAAAGTAAACAAAGGCGAAAGCGTAGGCTATAATCGCAAAGGTGTGCTGGACCGGGATTCCCAGATTGCCACTATCAGGATCGGTTATGCTGATGGATACCCCAGGGCGCTTAGCAACGGAATGGGTAAAGTAATGATCCGAAACAAGCTGGTTCCCGTGGTTGGGCTGGTTTGCATGGATATGACCATGGTGGATGTGACGGATATTCCCGGGGTGCAGGAAGACGATGAAGTGTTGGTTTTCGGCAAAGGCCTTTCTGTCAATGATTTGGCGAAATGGGCGGGCACCATTCCTTATGATATCATGACGGGGATTTCCCAGCGGGTGAAGCGGGTATACTTTGAGGAATAAGATTTTGCATAAGCTTACCACGCTGAAGGGCCCTTTATTCCTATATTTGTCCCTTAAAATTCGATTGTGAAATTAAGGACCGCATTCTTGTTGGCGTTGTTGATTTTATTCCTGGACCAGGTCCTGAAGGTGTATATCAAGACGCATTACTACCTTGGCGAGGAGCATTTGGTCGTTTCCGGCCTGGGCTGGTTCCGTTTACATTTTATAGAGAATGAAGGAATGGCCTATGGATGGAAACTGGGTGGAGAATGGGGGAAACTTGCACTGACCCTTTTTCGGCTCGTTGCGGTAATCTTCGGCACCTTTTATATCATTCATATTGTAAGGCGTAAATACCATCCCGGTTTTATCATATGCGCTACCCTTATCTATGCGGGGGCCATCGGCAACCTGATAGACAGTCTTTTTTATGGGCTGATATTTGAAAACAGCGACCCTTTTACGCAGAATATAGCAAGATCGGCACTGGACAAGGATTTCAGTTCCGGATATGCGGGTTTCCTCCATGGCAAAGTAGTGGATATGCTGTATTTCCCGATCATCACAGATGCCATTGTTCCCTCCTGGGTTCCGATATGGGGTGGTGAACCTTTTGAATTTTTCAGGCCGGTTTTTAATATTGCAGATGCATCCATTTCCATGGGTGTATTGATGATCCTCTTATTCCAGAAAAAGTTTTTTCCGCCCAGCACCAACAATTATCCTACTGTTGAAACCAGCAGTGAAGTAAACGATGAAGTTCAGGTGTTGTAAACTTTAATCTTAACATATGCGCGTGAGCCGACTAATCTGTGTTCTGCTCCTGCCGGTTATGCTATTTTCCTGTTCCAAGGAGGAGAGTATAGAAACGGGCGGAAACCCCACAGCGCCGGGAGGTGCTTTGGGAAATAATTGTAAAGTGAATGCCATCATCGCTGCGGATTCACTGACTGGCAGGGGTTTATTTTCCATTTATACCAGTTTTAATGCCAGCAGGCAGGCTACCAGGGTAGAAGCGTACGACAGCATCAGCCTTTCGCTGGAAGCCGCCGCTGATCTGACCTATAATGGTGATACCATCAGGGTTGGGCAGAAGGAATATTTTGTGACTGATGCATCGAAGAGGATCACCAGGTATTATTCGTTATCAGATCCTTCGGATCCTTCCAGTGATACGTACGTGTATAACTATACATATGATGCCGCCGGATACCTGAAGGAGAAAACCATCTCTATCGCCACACTGCCGGTTCCCCTGGTAAAATTCGTGTATACGTGGGTGGGAGGAAACCTCGTGAAAATAGAGGGTAATACAGCCGTACCCGGATTTATACAGAAAGTACTGACTGCAGAAATGACCTATGATGCGTCTAAAACAGCCAAAAATTTTTTACCGTTTATGCCAGACGGATTTGAAACCTTCCTGTATATCATGGCGGTGGATATCGGGAAAAAATCAGCTAATGTCCTCAGGACCGTCAGGATGACGACTTATGATGAAAATGGCGCTCCGGCGGATATTTACAATACACTCATCAGGGACATTAAATTTTCCGCAGACGGTTATATTACCGAATGGTTTGCGGAGGGCAATGGCGTTGATGCAATGGGAATATTCACCGGAAGGACGATGTTCAGCTACAACTGCAACTAAAAAACCCTCCGTGAGGAGGGTCCTTACAAGATGCGAGGTTGTGCTTTCGCATTTGTTTCTGGGTATGGATCAAAGCGCCCCGCATTGCTGCAGACGGCAGGTACCGGAGGGACTGATACAGTATTATTGCCTCATCAGTTTCACATTTTCGGTTCTGTTTGCATACTGTACGGTGAGTATATAAATGCCTGTTTTTAAATCCTGTTTTACAGGAAGGCTTACATTGACGGACCCTTTTTCAAAAACCTGTTCTGTCTTCATCACCCGCCTTCCATATGTATCGGTCAGGAGGAATGTCATTTTCCCTTTTTCCGGAATACTGGCCTGTAATGATATGCTGTGGTTAAAGGGATTGACTACTTTATGAATGGCCCACCCACTTTTATCCGATGAATTTATTGTGATGATATTGCTATACGAGACCTTGCCATTTACTTCGATCCTTAACCTGTAATGGCTGGTTCCTGGTGATCTTTCCGGATCCGTAAACTGGTAATTGCCATTGCCGCTTCCAGGTGCATTGCCGGAAATTTTTCCGACTTCATGGAAATGAATGCCATCGCTGCTTTTCTCAGCATACATATCAACAGGCGAAAATTCATTTACTGTTTGCCATCCAAGCACTGCCTGGTTATTGTGTGACCAGCCCCGGAAGTTTTCGATACCCATCGGAAGCACAAAACAGTCCAGGATACTCAGCGTTGTTACATTGGCAAGATCATAATAGGAACAGTTTATATCACTAAGATTGCCAGGCGTGGTAGCCACAACAACTCTATAACGGTGACCACTATCCGAAGGTAAGGCTAAGAATGGGGGATAGTCGGCTGTATATTCATACTGGCCTCCGGTAAACATGGGTGTAGCCACGCCTGAAATACCTGTATTGGTCCAGGTGGCGCCACCATCCGTGCTTCTCTGCCATTTGTAATAGTTGTAATTGCTGAAGAATGATCTCACAATCGCACCAAAGAAAACCGGGTTATCCGCGCATCCTGAAAATACCGAGGGTGTAACAGAAAGGTTGGGAAAGCAGGTGGCAACAGCGATATCATCCAGTGCCCAGTCATTACCACCGCCGCCTGGTGCGTTATTGAACAATTTTAGCGTGAAGCTGGTTTGTGCAGGCCCTGTCAGGTAGGTGAATCCCTTTTTCACCCATTGCCCTGTATAGGTCAGGTTACCGGTGGAATAGTAATCAAGTCCATCCACTTCAAAGGTAATATTGGGATTGACGCCTGAAGAATCTGCGAATCCCGGAGGGCCCACTACTGAAGGTATGTATCCGGCTCCACCGGTAGCGCCGCGGCCATTTGAATCACATCCGCATTTGGAACAGATATTCCTGATCCAGAAAGATATTTCATAGTATGTATTCGGACAAAGTCCTGAAATAGTATGTTGGAAAGCTGAGTCGATCCGGTAACTGGCATTCACCACCAGCATATACCCGCCATTATTATTATTTACCGTATCGGCAGCCGGGTTACCCAATGACGGAATAGCAGCACCGGTATGATCACCAATGATATCCCATAATGAGAATACCCGGTGGGTTGGCGATGATGGATCAGGCTTTGCCCATCCGTTGGATGTTGTATAGTTTGTCCGGGTAGAAGTATTATTGGCAATACCGTACGTATAATCGTTAGGTGTGTTCGTTGTAAAGACCTGGTAACCATAGCTGGGTGGAACATTGGCAGAGGCTCCGCGATTCCTGGGTTTACCACTTCCGAAACTCCCATTGAATTCTGTTCCCAGTGCATTTAGTCCTGTGATGTTGGCACACATACCCATGTTGGTATAGATCATTACCCTGTTCGAAGGAAATCCATATGTAACGATTGGAGCAACTCCTGATCTATATGTCATGAATCCTGCACCGATATTAATGACTGATCCCAGGCCTGCGGTTACCTGTACCCGGTAGGAGGCTACCATTATACAGGCGCTGTTAAAAAAGGAGGGCTTATGTGTATTTCTTAGCCGGCCCCTTCGGAAAGACCTGGCAGGTGCATCAGTTTGATTATATCCAAGATTGATCCTTACATTGGTTCCCGTGATCCATCCTTCATCATCACCAAAAGGGTCAGTGAACTGTTTGTAAATTTTGCCTTCATTAGTGATGACCCTGATAGTGCCCGGGATATAAACAGTACCGAGAGGAATATTATCTGAAAATGAGCAACTGTCTACCACGCCTGCACGAACAACAAAGGAAGCCCTGATCTCCAGGATATCACCGGGTTCAATGGTGCCTCCATTCAGGCCTTTGGTGACATTGACATAACTTTTGCCAAAGTCGATAGTCTGGGCGGCTGCATTTTCATGCAGTATGCAACAGATTATTGATATGAGTAGTAAGGGTAAAGTTCTTTTCATAGACTGGATACTTTTTCAAGGGTTGGATAAAGATCAAAATTAGAATCTTTAGAACTGTTTCGCAATCGTATTTCCCGTGAAAAACTTCGCATATCCAACCGTAAATACCCTGTAATTGTTGTGTGTTAATCCTGTGGAAAAATGTTATCCTGCTGAAAATCAGGTATTCATCATTGTTACCATAAAAACATGGAATTATAATACTTTTAGCGCCCGGATTTCGTTATTAGTGATCAATCCAAATCCCTTTGATGAAAACAGTCTTTGCCTATTTGACGGGTATCTGCATACTCTTTGCAGAAAGTGCATCAGGGCAGGGTGAACCATTTACCAGGTCCCTGGTTAATACAAAGTCTTCATCACCATTCCGGCTGGGTCATCCATTTGAGATCATTTATGGTCCGGACGATCATTTATACATAACAGAAAGAATCGGCAGGGTGATCAGGGTGAATCCGGTTACCGGGATAAGGCAGGTGTTGCTGAACATGATTAATAATGGGGTATACGTTACCGTTAGCAGGGCCGGAGGCGGACCAACACCACCGGCAACCAGTATCGGGCAGGATGGAATGATGGGAATGGCTCTTCACCCGGGATTCCCGGCTACTGATTCAATATTCATTGCCTATACCTATGCTCCGGGATCCTTAAGGATATCCAGATTTAAATACAACAATACGGCCACCCCTTCACTTACCGGTGAAACAATTCTCATATCAGGCATACCTGCCAACAATGACCATAGCAGCGGAAGGCTGATCATCGGGGGAGACGGCATGCTATACTATACATGTGGCGACAGGGGAGCCAACCAGTTCGGGAACCGTTGCAGCGAAATTTTATCCCAGGATCTTCCCACTGCAGGCCAGGTGGCATCATCAAATTTTACAAATTATTCAGGTAAGGTGCTGAGGATCTGCAGGGACGGCAGTATCCCTTCAGATAATCCCGTAATGGCCGGAGTACGCAGTCATATTTTTACAATGGGCCATCGGAATGCGCAGGGCCTGGTTTGGCAGAAAAATCCGACTACCGGGTATAATGATGTTGTTTCCACTTCCGGCGGAAAACTTTTCAGCAGTGAGCACGGTCCCAGGACTGATGATGAAATAAATGTACTGGAGAATGGCAAGAATTACGGATGGCCGAATATAGCAGGGTACCTTGATAATATTAATTATTCCTACATCAACTGGTCAACGGCATCAGGTTCAAATTGTTCCACTACTCCATATTCTGAAAATACTATTCCCGGCGGAGCAACCGTGCTGAATGAAACCGATGTACCCATTGCCAATTTTCAACCGCCATTAAGCACTTTGTATACCGCCTGCACACCATTGCCCATTTCTGTTTGTGATGCTGGCGGAACAGACTGGATGAATTATCCGACCATTGCCCCTTCCAGTATTGATTTTTATCATGTGGACGGAGGTTATGGAATACCGGGATGGTATCCCTCCCTGATGGTTCCAACATTAAGAAGGGGAGTGATGTACCGATATAAAATGAATGCTACGATGGATGGTTTCGTGAGTGATTCCATTCCTTATTTCCGTGAATACAATCGTTTCCGCGATATGGCCATCAGCAGGGATGGAATGCGGATTTACATTGTTACCGATTCTATCGGGCAGACTTCCGGTCCGAGTGGAAATGGAACTTCCGCACTGAATGACAGGGGAGCTATCATTGAATACTATTATACCGGATCCACCCTTCCTTTAACTGATAAGCCTGTAACAAAGGAATCATTACCTGTAAAGGCATTGAACATTTATCCCAATCCTGCAAAGGAATGGGTGACAGTGGACCTGGGAGATGGTGTCAATTCCCTTCCGGTGCAGTATCATCTAGCGGATATGACGGGCAGGACACTGTTGAAAGGAAGCTCAAGGGAGAAAAGGACTAGGATCAATACAGGTATGCTGGGTAAAGGTTTGTACCTGCTAACCATAGTTAGTTCCAATGGCCTCATACTCAAAACAGAGAAAATTATTATCCAATAAATCCCCTATGAATAACGTAATCGTCGAACTTCCGAAGGATGCTGCAGCACGTATCAATTATATGTCTGTGCTGGCATCACTTGAGAATTATGCCATTCCTTCATCACCTTACCTTAGTGTACAGGAATTTATTTCCAGCAAAATATACAACTGGTATAATGACTTACTTCCTGTACATACCCAGCGGGAAGACATTGCCTGGTATGCTAATTATGAATGATCAGGAAATTTTGCCCACCATTTCTTCGGGTTTCACCCATTCATCAAATTGCTCAGGGGTAACATAGCCCAGTTTAACAGCCATCTCTTTAAGGGTTGTGCCTTCCTTATGCGCTTTTTGGGCAATTTCAGCAGATTTGTAATATCCGATCTTTGTATTCAGCGAGGTTACCAGCATCAGTGAATTATTCAGGTGCTTCCTGATATTCTCTTCAATAGGCTCGAGACCAACAGCACATTTATCATTAAAACTCACGCATCCGTCACCTATAAGTCTGGCGCTGTGCAGGAAATTGAAGATCATCACGGGCTTGAAAACATTGAGTTCAAAATGGCCTGTTGCACCGCCGATATTGATGGCAACATCATTTCCCATCACCTGGGCCGCAATCATGGTCAGTGCTTCACATTGTGTTGGATTGACCTTGCCGGGCATAATGGAAGAGCCGGGTTCATTATCAGGAATAAAAATTTCGCCTATCCCGCTGCGTGGGCCGGAAGAAAGCATACGGATATCATTGGCGATTTTCATAAGGCTCACCGCCACTGTTTTCAATGCACCATGTGCTTCCACAATGGCATCGTGGGCGGCAAGGGCTTCAAATTTGTTTTCTGCCGTAATAAATGGCAGGCCTGTCAGCTTGGCTATATGGCGGGCAACATTTTCCGAATAGTCCGGCGGGGTATTAATACCGGTTCCAACTGCAGTTCCGCCCAGGGCCAGTTCACCCAGGTGGGCAAGGGTATTCCGGATGGCTTTCAGCCCATGATCTAACTGTGATACATAACCGCTGAATTCCTGTCCAACCGTTAACGGCGTGGCGTCCATGAAATGCGTCCTGCCGATCTTTACCACTTTCATGAACTTCCTGCTTTTTTCCGCCAGTGTATTCCTGAGTTTTTCTATTCCCGGAATGGTTGTTTCCATCAGCATTTTATATGCTGCGATATGCATGGCGGTAGGGAATGTGTCGTTGGAAGACTGTGATTTGTTGACGTCATCGTTGGGATGCAGGAATTTATCCTTATCAGTGAGTTGTCCGCCTTTGATCACATGCCCGCGGTAGGCCACAACTTCATTGACATTCATATTGCTCTGCGTTCCGCTGCCGGTTTGCCAAACCACCAGGGGGAAATATTCATCCAGTTTTCCCTCCAGGATTTCATCACACACCTGGCCTATCAGGTCAGATTTTTCTTTTGGTAAAACACCGGCGTCAAAATTTGTGAGTGCGGCGGCTTTTTTCAGGTAAGCAAATGCGCGGATAATTTCTTTCGGCATCCTGTTGATGTCCTGTGCTATGCGGAAATTGTCAATACTGCGTTGCGTTTGTGCGCCATAATATGCATGGGCAGGAACAGAAACTTCGCCCATAGTGTCTTTTTCAATTCTGTATTCCATAGAGGGCGAAGTTAATGTGAAAATGTGCAAATATGGAAATGTGCAAATGTGATTGTGATCAGGATTTCCGGAAAACGGCTTTTCTTTTTTCGAGGAAAGCAGTGACGCCTTCCTTCATGTCATCCGTACCGAAACATTCACCGAATAACCTTACCTCTTCATCAAATCCATTTACCGTTTTATCCTCTGAGGCATTTACAGCAGCAATAACACGGCTTATTGCGTAGGGTGATTTGGACAGGATGGTTTGCAGCAATAATTCAGTTTGGGGAAGGAGCTGGTCAGGTTCGGTAACATGGTTCACGAGACCCAGCTGCAGGGCTTGCTGCGCATCGATCATATTGGCCGACATGATCAGTTCCATTGCTTTTCCTTTCCCTACCAGCTGGGTTAGTCGCTGGGTACCGCCGTATCCCGGGATAATGCCCAGGTTTACTTCAGGCTGACCGAATTTTGCATTGGAAGAAGCCATCCTGAAATGGCAGCTCATGGCAAGTTCGCAACCGCCGCCCAGGGCAAAACCGTTAACGGCCGCCACGATCGGTTTTGGTGCATTTTCAATGCGGAAAAATATGTCCTGCCCGATTTTTGCCACTCCCGCACCCTGCTCAGGGGAAAGGCTGAGAAACTCGCTGATGTCGGCTCCCGCCACAAATGCCTTGGGTCCGGCCCCGGTAAGGATTACGGCATGGATGGACCGGTTCACATAAACGTCCCTGATCACCTCATCCAGTTCAGTCAGTACATGTTTTATTCAGCGCATTCAGTTTGTCTGGTCGGTTAATCGTTACCGTTAGAATGCCATTATTCAGCGATGTCAGTAATGTTTCCATGGTGAGATATAAATAGTTGAAATCAATTTCAAATTAAAACCCTTGTATTAATTTTCTCATTTTCACTTTCACATTATCGCATTGCCAAATTATCAAATTATATTGCGCCGGTTCACTTTCACCCACTCTTGTATGTAATCAGCAATATCCCCCGTTTTCGTTCCCGGGTGGAAGAGTTTTCCCACGCCCATTTTATGCAATTGATCCATATCCGCTTCGGGGATAATGCCTCCGCCGGTAAGCAGTATGTCATCAAGTCCCTTCTCTTTCATCAGGGTAATCACTTTGGGAAATACTGTCATATGTGCGCCCGACAATATGCTGATGCCAATGGCGTCAACATCTTCCTGGAGGGCTGCATTGACCACCATTTCAGGGGTTTGACGAAGCCCGGTGTAGATCACTTCCATTCCCGCATCGCGCAGTGCTGTTGCGATAACTTTGGCGCCGCGGTCATGCCCGTCGAGGCCTACTTTGGCCACTAAAACACGGATGGGCCTGGAAGCATTGTTGGAAGGGGTATTCATCATACAGACAAATGTACTAAAACAGTAAGTTTGGGCTGCAATCGGTTTTGGAATAACCCTTGGGCCTATGCGGTTTTTTCATCATATCATGTATTCATCACTGCCTGCATTTGCTGTATCCTCCCTAAGGTTTCATCCTTTCCCAGCAGGGTGGCTATGTCAAAAACAGGCGGACCGAATTTGCCACCCACCAGCATCATCCTGAAAAGAAATAAAAGTTCTCCGGCCTTTATATTTTTAGCAGTTGCCAATGTTTTAAAGGAAGACTCTAATTCAATTGCATCCCAGTTTTCCAAAGTGGTTAATATACCTGAAAGTTCACTGAAGTATTCACTTTTGGCAGCATTCCATTTTCCTTTTAGCGCATCCATATCATATGTACCCGGGCGAACGAAGAAAAACGAAGACTGTGGGATGAAATCAGGCAGCAGGGTACAGCGTTCCTTGACCATCCCGATTACGGTCAGTAACAGGGGATCACTGGTATCGATTCCCGCTGACCGGAATTGCGCCTTTACATCCGGAAGCAGCCGTTCATTGGAACTGCGCTTGATCCATTCATGGTTGAACCATTTTGCTTTTTCATAATCGAATTTTGCGCCACCCTTATGTACGCGGTCAATAGAGAATGCCTTTATAAGTTCATCGAGGGTGAATATTTCCTGTTCACTGCCATCATTCCATCCCAAAACGGCAAGCATATTTAAAAAGGCTTCTGGAAGAAATCCCCTTTCCCTGAATCCTTCTGTCAGTTCACCTGATTTTGGATCCGTCCAGTTCATCGCAAAAACAGGAAATCCGAGTTTATCTCCATCCCGCTTGCTAAGTTTTCCATGGCCATCAGGTTTCAGAATCAGGGGAAGATGTGCCCAGCTGGGCATGTCTTTTTCCCATCCAAGGTATTTCCATAAAAGGATATGTGCAGGTGCCGAGGGAAGCCATTCTTCACCCCGGAAAGCATGGGTGATCTTCATCAGGTAATCATCCACCACAACAGCCAGGTGGTAGGTGGGCATTCCATCGGCCTTTAGCAATACCTTATCGTCTGACTGCGAGGTTTGAAAACTCACTTCGCCCCTGATCATATCGGTAAAATGAACTTCTTCATGTTCAGGCATAAGGATGCGTATCACATATGGCATCCCTTTACTGATCAGGTCAGCGGTTTCGTTTTTGGTCAGGGTAAGTGAATTTTTCATTTTCATCCTGATCCTGGTATCGTACTGGGGGGATGGATTGGTGTCGGATTTGAAAGCTGTCCTCATACCCTCCAGTTCTTCAGGGGTGTCAAATGCATAATATGCATGACCCTGTTCAACAAGCTGCATGGCATATTTTCGGTAGAGATCCTTTCGTTCACTCTGCCGGTAAGGGGCGAAGGGGCCACCCTTTGAAGGACTTTCATCCGGGTCCAGGGATACCCACTGCAAACAGTCGTTAATATACTTTTCTGCGCCTTCCACAAATCGGTTCTGGTCAGTATCCTCTATCCGCAAAACAAATTGTCCGCCATGCTGGCGGGCAAATAGAAAGTTATACAGGACGGTCCTAACCCCGCCGAGGTGCAGTCCCCCGGTTGGGCTGGGTGCAAACCTTACTCGAACATTTTTCATCGGGCAAAGATAAGCAGCAAAGCATCACCTGCGCCTCGCAATAGGCGAGGCGCAGGTGATGCTTTGCTGCATTGCGGATTGCGAATTACGAATTACGGATTCTTATGAAAGATCATAACTCTGAATTCGCAATCCGTAATCCGCAATCCGTAATCTTCAATTAGTAACTTTGTATCATGAGATATCTGGTTAAGACCCCCTGGTGGCTGAAATTATTGTACCCCCGTTGTATATGGGAGATGCCGGCAGAGGGAAACAAGGTATACCTGAGTTTTGATGACGGTCCGCATGAATCCGCCACTGCTTTCGTGCTGGATATGTTAAAGGAATATGATGCCAGGGCCAGTTTCTTTTGCATCGGAAAAAATGTTGCCGCCCATCCGGCCCTGTATCAAAGAATCATTGCAGAAGGCCATACTGTCGGGAATCACACGTATCATCACCTGAATGGCTGGAAGACAGATAACGCATCGTATTATAAGGATATATCAAGGGCTGCAGAACTGATTCCTTCAAAATACTTCAGGCCCCCGTACGGGAGGATACGTTTTTCGCAGATCAGTAACCTTGTGCGGAATATGAATCTTCAGCCAGTGATGTGGACAGTATTGAGCGGAGACTTTGACAACGGGATTTCTAATGAAGTCTGCACCCGGAATGTGACCAGGAATATGCGTCCCGGAAGCATCATTGTTTTTCATGACAGTGCAAAGGCATTTGAAAAAATCACTTATACATTACCGAGAGTGCTGGAAGAAATAAGAAGAAGGGGATGGGTAACCGAAAAATTGTAGAGGGCAATTATAAAGGGCTGATTATGAGTCTCAAATAAATTGGGCCTGGGTAGACACCCTGGCCCGTTTTTAATCCGTACCCTATGAAAACTATGTCTAAGTTACAATTCTTTTTCTTATGTCCAAGTATTTTTTAGCGTAGGGAAATCTCCCTGGAAACCCCGTTAACAGTGACCGTAGCGGTATTATCGCAGGCCCCGTTTCCGAAGTCCAGGACACCAACGGTATCGTTCACCCTAATTTCGATGGTACCCTGGGAAATCCAGCGGCAGGTAAATGCCTTGATCAGGGGGTTGACGATGGTAGAGGACCATGACCTGCCGTTAGCATTTCCTCCCCTCATACCTCCGGTGAACTGGTACACATCATCCAGGGGAAACAGGGGGGTTCCGTTGCCTTCCAGTTGTGTCATGACCCGGATTCCGCTCCAGGAACGCCAGAAACTGGTGTTTACATTGGTTATTTTGGCATTTTCCACGGTGCGGGTGAAACTGCGCTGGTTACCTCCCGGTTCTGTTGAGTTCAGGATGGTATGCTTTCCTTCTATCTTAAAACTATCCACATGGTACCCATCAAAAGTGGTCACCGCTGATTTCCCGGGCACATGAAGAGGGCCGGTGTAAACAGTTATGATCTTCCCTTTTCTCAGGTGTCCCCTGGCTTCACAACCAGTACCAAAATCAATCACTACGGTTTTTGGGAATACACCTCTTTCTTTAGGGGTTACGGTTACGGTAAAGCAGCGGGTAGCAGGTTCCTCAGAACCGGAAACAGAAGCCTGGCCGGGGAATATGCCAAATCCTGTATTTCCATAAATACCGAGGTCGTCACCGGCCGTGGTGCCATCAATACCAGCCGTGTTATCAAAAACATCATCGAAGGCTGACTGCATAATCACCTCACTTACACCGGCTTCCACCACCAGTTCGGCGGACTGGGTATCGTTGGTAGATGGAGTAGCTTCCTTTTTACAGGAGGCAGTAAACAGTAAAAGCGTTAATGCAGCAAGGACTGCAAAGCGGGGGCAGGACGAGTACATTTTCATAAAGGGAGTATTTGTTATGTTAAAAAAGATGAAATTTTAACGGGTTGCAATGATCAGACCCATTAAAATCCGGAAGGTTTAACAGCTCATCAGAATATTCCGATCTTTATGCCATGGCTAATTTGCAATGGATTGATACCCACTGTCATTTATATTCTGAAGAGTTTTCTGCCGACAGGCACCTGATGGTACGCCGGGCCATTGATGCCGGAATACGGAAATGTATTATGCCCAATGTTGATGTTGCCAGTATTGACGCTATGCTGGAACTGGAAATGGATTTCCCGGACCATTGCATCGCGATGATGGGGCTTCATCCCTGTTCTGTAAAGGACGATTATGAAGTCCAGCTCGAAGTGGTGAGGGACTGGCTGGGGGTCAGGAAATTCCTGGCCATAGGCGAGATCGGGCTCGACTTCTACTGGGACCTGACCCATACGGAAGAACAGTATGATGCTTTCCGGCGGCAACTGAAATGGTCGATGGAATACCAGGTACCTGTGGTCATACATTCCCGCGAATCACTGAGGCAATGCATCAATGTGGTAACCGAAACAGGTAATGGAAGGATCAGGGGCATCTTTCATTGTTTTGGCGGATCCGTAGAGGAAGCCCGTGAAATAACAGAACTTGGAATGTACCTGGGTGTCGGCGGTATACTTACATTTAAAAACAGCGGATTGCCGGAAGTCATTAAAGCAATCGGGCTGGACAGGATAGTGCTGGAAACCGATGCGCCATACCTCGCCCCGGTACCTTTTCGCGGCAAGCGAAATGAACCCGCGTACATCACTTATGTAGCGGAGACCCTGGCAAAGATTACCGGGAAAGAAATGGATGAGATTGCCACCATTACTACGACGAATGCCTATAATATTTTTTTACCGGTGACCATTTAGGACAGGCTGAAATGCTCAACCCGATAAGCCTGTAAAATACAATTGCCTGAATTCCGTTGAATGGGTATGAAAAGCAAATTAGGAATAATACTGATCCTGGTATTTTGTTCCTGCATGATAAGTTGTAAGAAACAATCATCCACAAGTACACGCAATTACCGGATGGGTTTCCAGATATCGGCACCCCGCTTTGAATTTGACACAATGGTCAAAGTGCTGGACATCTGGACTGTAAGGGCCGATGCAGCCATGATCACCACGGAAGTTCCATGGGATTCTTTATATAACGGCATAACACCTGAAGATTTTGTTACACGCAATTATGTGGGCCTGGTAAACTATTACCGGTCAAAAGGATTCGCACTCTGGATCTATATTGATCCGCAAAACGGACTTGACCGGACCTCAGAAGCCAGTGCATTGGCAAGTCGCGGACTCTCGATCGCGGATACTGAAGTTCAGCAAAAGTACCAGCGATTTGTAGTGGTGATGGACAGCATGCTGCGGCCAGATCACCTGGGACTTGCTTTGGAAACAAATCTTATCCGTGATGCAGCTGTTTCATCCTTGTATGAAGGGGTAAAAAAAGCGGTAAATGAAACTGCAGCCAAACTCAGGTCTGAAAATACAAAGGCTAAACTGAGTATCAGCGTACAGGCTGAACATGCATGGGGAAGGCTTACAGGTGAACCATTCAAAGGAATTGAAACCGATTACCGTGATTTTCCATTCATGGAAGAACTTGGTATTTCTTCTTATCCTTACCTGGGATACGATTCACCCGCGTCAATGCCGGCGGATTTTTTTCAGCGTATTGTTGCAGGGAAAAAGTTGCCGGTTTTCATCACAGAAGGTGGCTATACTTCCGCTTCAATAACTTCATACAATGGAAGTCTGTTATTATCAGTAATCCGGATTTGCAGTCAGCATACTATCGCAGGCAGGCTCAATTGCTCAATAGTGTGAATGGGATAGGATGGTTTCAGCTGAGTTTTACTGATATCGATTTATCAGCATTGCCTTCAGGAGTGTCCCCGAATATTCAATACTTCGCTTTCCTGGGATTGCTCGACATAGACCTTAAGCCCAAACCTTCAATATCCATATGGGATAGCCTGTACCAAATCCCCAGGAAATAACTATTGACGGATCATGCATTAAGGGTACTAAATTCCAACTACCAATGTCGGATTAAAATAATCCGTTTACTCATCCTTTTTCTCTTAAATATTACAGATATTCCATCATTAATAAATCATATGGCCAAAGACCGATCATTAACATTCTGGCAAAAACTAAATGACAAATATCCACAAACCCTTGACCCTATTGATCGGGCTTCAGAATTGATCTTCGGACTGATCATGGTACTGACCTTTACCTGTTCTATCAGCGCTGCGGAATCAGGAAGCCAGGATATTGAATTAATGTTATGGGCGGCTATCGGCTGTAACCTGGCCTGGGGAATAGTGGATGCCATTATGTTTCTGATGAGCCGGTTGATGGAACGGGCTGAGAAATTTCAATTAATGAATAATATTCGCCTGGCGAAAGAGCCTGACGAAATCCGGCAAACGGTTAAAGAAGCCATGACTCCAATGCTTGCAGACCTGGTTTCCTCGCAGCATATTAATGAACTTCACCAGCTTATTGTTCAAATGCCCGGGCTGCCAATGCGTTCTTATATTTCGAGAAAGGAATGGCTGAATGCCGGCCTTATTTTCCTGCTGGTATTCATTTCCACTTTTCCGGTGATCATACCATTTTTCTTCCTCAAAGACCAGCCGCTTGTCGCCACCAGGGTTTCCAATGCCGTTGCCATAGGTCTCCTGTTTATCGCAGGGTATATCCTTGGTCGTAAAACAGGCTATCCAGCATGGCTGAGTGGATTATTGTTTACCATAATTGGTGTGGCGCTGGTATTTATGACCATTGCGCTTGGCGGATAAATTGATCTGATCATGAAAAGAAAATTATTCATTCTCGTTACCGGCTTGCTGCTTGCATTCTTGTCATATAGCCAGGAATCCACACCCGCGGATGAAGGCAAACCGGGGAAAAAATGGGTCTTTGATGCCGCGGCCAACCTATACTTCCTGAAGGATGACTTTTTTGTTTTGCCCGTTCTGAAAGTGGATCGCGGGCGACTGCACCTTGAGGGCAGGTACAATTACGAAGACAGGAATACAGCATCCCTCTGGGTGGGTATGAATTTTCATTTTGGGAATGAATTCACGCTGGATGTAACCCCGATGGCAGGTGTTATTTTCGGTAATACGGATGGAGTGGCGCCCGGCCTTGAACTAACGATGGCGTATAAACGATTTGAATTGTATTCAGAGGGCGAAGTTTATCTGAGCACTGAAGATATTAACCTGAATTATGCTTATATGTGGACTGATTTCACATATTCCCCAACGGAATGGCTGAGTTTCGGTATTTCAGGTCAGCGCACCAGGCTTTACCAGACCAGTGTTGATGTCCAGCGCGGCATCATGGCTTCCTTCTATTACAAAAATGCGGGCATCACCGGCTATTGGTACAATATAGGGATGGGCTCTTCAAGTTTTGCCATACTTACGCTGGGGTACAGTTTCTGAGGAGCCCTTTTTTTTATTTCAGTCCTGGAAGTAAGATATTCCATGGCATTTAACAGGTACACCAGTGGTGCATTCCAGTTAATGGCGATTTCATTGGATGCGTAGGAACAATTGGTGTCTGTATAAGCCGTTTCCGGTTCTGAAAATGCGTAGGTACATCCGTCCTGTTTTCCCGCTTTTACTTCCCCGACCAGAACCGCTTCTTTGATTGCTGATATGTAAAACCCTTCCTTGTTCAACCTGATATCCGGACTTAACTGTGATCGGGTTTGCAAAGAGAAAGGAAGGAACATAAGTAATAAACGAAATGGCAGGGAAAAGGTCATCTTTAGCTGTTTGGGAACAATGTACAAAATAGGATGATTTGCCGGTAATGGTATATGTTTATATAAATAACCATGTAGCCGGGTAATCATGAGGAGAAATTTAATATTTGATTTCCTTGAATTAAAAAATACATAATTATGCGGATAGCAGTTTTCAGTACAAAATCATACGATAAGGAATACCTTAACAGGTTTAATGAGGATGCGAAGCACAAGCTGGTATATTTCGAAGCACCATTGAATATAGATACTGCTAACCTTACGCAGGGCTTTGAGGGCGTATGTGTATTTGTGAATGATAAGCTGGATAAATCAACCATTGAAGCTATTGCTACTAATGGAATCCGGTTGATCGTATTGCGCTGTGCAGGATTCAATAATGTAGACCTGGATGCGGCGAAGCATCATAATATTTCCATACTCCGGGTGCCTGCATATTCACCCCATGCAGTGGCTGAACATGCCGTTGCACTTATATTAACCCTGGCAAGAAAAACACATAAGGCATATAACAGGATCAGGGAAAATAATTTCTCATTGGAAAGGCTCACCGGCTTTAATATTCATGGCAAGACAGTGGGTGTTGTGGGAACGGGAAAGATTGGTGAAGTATTCTGCCGGATAATGCTGGGATTCGGTGCCAGGGTGATCGCTTATGATGTTGTGCAATCTGCTGAATTGATTAATGCAGGAGTGGAGTATACAACTCCCGGAGAACTAATGAAGCAATCCGATATCATTTCACTCCATTGTCCGCTGAATGAACACACTAAGTATATGATCAATAAAGACACCATCAGTCAAATGAAGAAAGGTGTGATGCTGATCAATACAAGCAGGGGCGGACTGATCAATACAAGGGATGTACTGGTAGCCCTGAAACAGGAAAAGATCGGCAATCTCGGGATCGATGTGTATGAACAGGAGGAAAAACTGTTTTTTCACGACCTGTCTGAAAGTATCCCGGAAGATGAAATCATTGGAAGGCTGATCTCGTTTCCCAATGTGCTGATCACGGCGCACCAGGGCTTTTTTACCCATGAAGCATTAGAGCAGATTGCATTTACTACGATTACCAATATTTCAGAGGCCGAAAAGGGTAGAATGACGGGGAATGAAGTGGTATAAGTTATTGAGTATGATTATAGGATCATATTTTTATCCAGAACTTTAAAAGATTATTTATTTCAGATCCTACAATATGATATCCCGGGGGCACTTCATCCTCCAGGCTATGATATGTTGCCAGCCTTGTGCCAGAAGGTCTTTGGTCCAGTAGTTTATATAAAAACCTATTGTAATAGTTAAACAGTTCCCTGGAGTATTCAATGCTGTCGTCTATTTTTTCAGTGCCTGACAAATTCTCATAAAATGAATTATAAAAATAAAAGTGATCGTAATCCTTGAAGTTCAGCTGCGTGAAATTTCCATGTATAAAGGAAACGTTTTCTGCCCGCAGCACATCCCTGGCTGTTTCTGCATATTCTATAAGGCTCTCTCTTTGTTCAATACCATAAAAAAAGGATTTTGATTTATGGCATGCCGCAGCAAGGCAAAATTTGCCAACGCCGCTTCCAATATCCAAAACCCTGGAATTTGCCTCTGCTGCCAAAAAATTGGATGCTCTCCTGGCCACCATCAACGGGGTCCAGTGCCGCTGGGCCAGCACTCTTATGGGAAATGGATAGAGCTGGTTAAACTGCTCATCGGAACCTAACCATTTCTCTGCGCGTTTTCTGTTTTCCAATAAATACATAGAGTACGGATTAAATATGGCGGTTTCTATATTTCACTACAAAGGTAACTTGCATTGTATAGCAGACCGGTTAACCTTATCAACCTGAAATGTGATATTTATCAATTTTTAAAGGAGTACTTTTACGGGCAAGATGAGCATTAAAGGCATTTTTCCAATAGATAAATGGGATTTTAAAAGCGAATCAATTTTGGCAGATTTGCCTAAAGATGATATTGTCATACTCTTCTCGCATCAAACTGAGCAGGTTTACAGGAAGGGTGAAATTATTTTCAGGGAAGGGGCTTATCCTGCAGGTATCTTCTATGTCATTTCCGGTAAAGTAAAGAAATACAAACTGGACAGGGAAGGAAAGGAACATATTATATATGTGGCTAACACAGGCGAGTTATTGGGTTATCATGCAATTCTTTCTGATGATCGTTACCCCGATTCCGCTGCGGCAATAGAAGAAAGCAGGATAGCATTTATACCCAGGGAAGATTTTTTAAAAGCATTGGATCAGTCAGATGAATTAAGCAGGCGATTACTGAAAACATTGAGCCATGAGTTTGCTGTTTTAGCCAACAGCCTTTCCCTGATTGCTCAAAAATCCGTGAGAGAAAGACTGGCCATTCAATTAATAGTGTTAAGGGAAAAGTATAAAGTGAATTTCATGCCCGGCATGCCTGTTGAAATTAATATGAGCAGGGATGATTTAGCCAGCCTTGTGGGTACGGCAAGAGAGAATGTGGTAAGGATACTTTCTGAATTTAAGGAAAGCGGGATTTTGGAAACAAAAGGCAGAAAGATTATTGTGCATGATGTTAATAAGCTGATTGAAATCGGCGATTACAGGTAGATAACCAATTAAATTAAGACATATGAAATCAACAAGAAAACCAAAAGCTGCAAACACAGATTTTGAGTTAAAAACATCTTCGTTTTTACCAGCTAAGGAATATCGGCATGTGTACAATAAAAAAGTCATATGTGTTACAGATTCTAAAGGCAATGCTCAACCAGATAACAGGGATTTGGCGGAAATCAGGGTTGATGCGTCAGATGGATTTATACCTCTTTGGAAAAAAGGTGTAAGCTTGAATTGGAGGTTTAATAAGTCTTTTGGAAGTTTTTTCAGGAAACCCGAAGCTGCCAAAGCAGGGATCAGAAAGCTTTTAGGGAATGCTATTTTAGCCTGGAAGGACGCCTGCCCAATTAAGTTTCATGAAGATAAAGATGCCTGGGATTTTGAAATAGCGATGCATGCAGTTGACTGTGATAATTCAGGTTGTGTTTTGGCATCCGCTTTCTTCCCTGGTCCGGGACAAAATATATTTTTTATTTATCCTACTTTGCTTGAACAATCATACCAGGAGCAATTAGAAACTATTCAACACGAAATAGGGCATATTTTTGGGTTACGTCATTTTTTTGCCAACATAAGTGAAAAGAAATGGAAAAGCGAACTATTTGGCACAAACAGTCCTTTTTCCATTATGAACTATGGAGATAAAAGTAAATTGACCCCCAATGACATAAAAGATCTGAAACGTCTATACGAATTGGTTTGGAGCGGCCAGTTAACTGAAATAAATGGGACAAAAATAAAAAAAATGGCTTCCTATCACATGAGCAAGTAGAAAGTAGTACCCTGGCATATTCATACATGGAGTTGTTTACCGCGGTGAACCGGGTCATCAATGCTGCATCGCATATACAATGATGTTTACAGCAAACCTGGTATTGTCTTCCGCAAGGAATCTTTTATTGCGAAAATCATAGTCCCATTCACATCCGTAATCTTTATTACTGTATAACACGCCAATTCGTCCGTTCACATGGATTGCTTTCAGATAATCATGTACCAGGTCGTCTCCCCAGCCGTTGAGTTCAAATGAAGTAGTTGGCGGTCCTTTCTCAAACTTGAAAAAAGTTCGATACAACGAATGATCATTGGGGATTTTCTGCAGCGCTGGCCCACCAAATAAATTTGCCATCTGTGTTTCAAAAGACCGGGCGAAAAGCCCATCGATATCGTGATTGCAATCGTCCACAAATACGAAACCGCCATTGTTCACGTAGGTTTTAAAATTGGCGGCTTCCTGGCTGTTGAACTGTACGAGCTTATGACCACTCAGATAGCAGAAAGGGGACTCGAAGAGCTCCTTTGAACCCAGCTCTACCACTTTCTCATTGAGATTTACCGGGATGGTGGTGTATTCGATCAGTGAATTAAGGATATTGGAAGGCATGCGTTGATCCGTGTTCCAATCCCCGGAATTATAGCTGATCCGCGTAAATGTAAATGTTGATCTGACCATTTATCCTTCTTTTCCGGCCTGCGACGGAACTCATTTTTTTGCCATCGATTTTTGCCCTAATTTCCTTCGTCAGGATGGAATCTTTTATTAAAACTAAGTCATTGGAATTAACTGATAGCGAAGTAGATGCTTTATTAAGCAAATTATCACAATTGAAATCGGAAGTCCAGAAGGTGATTGTGGGACAGGATGAGATCCTTGACGAATTGATTGTGGCTTTATTGGCTGGCGGTCACTGCCTGCTGGAAGGTGTACCCGGGCTGGCCAAAACACTAATGGTCAGAACAATGTCGCAGGCCCTGCACCTCAGTTTCCGCAGGATACAGTTTACGCCTGATCTGATGCCCACGGATATCATCGGTACCGAAATACTTGAGGAAGATCACGCCACGGGGAAACGTTTTTTCAAATTTAACCAGGGCCCCATCTTCGCTAATATTGTACTGGCCGATGAGATCAACAGGACGCCACCCAAAACACAATCAGCCCTCCTGGAAGCCATGCAGGAATTTGAAGTTACTTATGGTGGAAAAACTTATCCATTGGACAGGCCATTTTTTATACTGGCCACACAGAATCCCATTGAACAGGCTGGTACATATCCATTGCCGGAGGCGCAGCTCGACAGGTTTTTGCTTTACGTTCGCATAGGATATCCATCAGCATCGGAAGAGAAAAATATTCTGAGTATTACCACCGGCAATAAGCGTGTGCAGGTCAATCCGGTGCTCGATGGCGATGAGATCGTTCGGTTGCAGGGTTTTGTAAGGGATATCAGCATCAGTGATGACCTGGTACAATACGTTACATCCGTAATAAGGGCTACCAGGCCTGAATCCACCACGCTGTCTTATGTGAAGGATTGGGTGCGCTGGGGTAGCGGGCCCAGGGCCGGACAAGCGCTTATCCTCACAGCAAAGGCAAGAGCCATGTTGAAGGGCAGGTTCGCAGTCACGCTTGACGATATACACGCAATGGCTTACCCGGTGCTGAGGCATCGTGTCCTGGTCAATTTCAGGGCAGAAGCAGAAAATATTCATGCAGATGATGTAACTGCAATGCTGCTGAAAGAAATAGAACGTCCCAGGGGTAAGCTGGATTAAGATGATATTATGAGCAGGCTGGCAGATCCAAAAATTTTGATGGCCATCAAAGACCTTCCATTGGCGGCAAAGACCACAGTGGATGGGTTTTTGTCGGGCCTGCATACCAGCAATGTAAAAGGTGCGGGTATGGAGTTCAGTCAGTACAGGAGTTACCAGGCGGGTGATGATCTGCGACGACTGGATTGGAAGATGTTCGCCCGAAGCGACCGATACTATATACGCGAGTCAGATATAGAGACCAGTATTTCCATCAGGATCATTGTAGATGCCAGTGCATCAATGCTGCATGAAGACAGTGGCTTTACAAAAATTGAATACTCCAGGTATATTGCTGCCTCTTTGGCCTGCCTGGCCCGACAACAGGGTGATTCCATTGGACTCTATGTATTGCAGGAAGGGAGGTTGATGACATTGCCATCCCGGAATGATAGCCAGCACCTCGCAAGGATATACTTTCAACTGGAGCAGATCAATGCATCCGGTAATTTTACATCACCAGCTTATTATAAGGATATTATCAGCGGCAACAGCAGAAGGGAACTTGTCATTCTGATCACAGACTACTATGAAAAATATGGTGAGATCACGAAACTGATCAGGTCATTATCCGAAATCAAACACGAACTCATTGTATTGCATATTATGGGGAAAAATGAAATAGAGATGGATTATAAAGGGTTTAGTGCTTTGGAAGACCTGGAGACAGGGCAGGTGATAAAGGTGGACCCTGCGAAGGCAAAAAAAATATACACGGAGAATCTCAGCAAATACCTTGACCATATCCGGACAGAATTATTGAACCGAAACGTATTTTATGAACGGGTGATCATGAATGAACCACTGGACCTGGTGCTTACCAATTTTTTGAAACACCGGAATAGAAGGAGGCGATAATTTGATCAGTTTCGCATCATCCATATGGCTTTGGGCAATGACGGGAATTATCATTCCCCTGTTGATCCATTTATGGAATGTGCGGAAAGGAAAAACGCTGAAAGTGGGAAATATTGCATTTTTTTCCGAGACACCGGTTTCCCGCGCAAGAAGTTTTCGATTGACGGATCTGCTGCAGTTGTTGATCCGCTGCCTGATCTTCATCATGCTGGCCATGTTTATTGCAAAACCGATATTGTCATCTGCATTTTCACCCAACCAGGAAGGCTGGCTCCTCATGGAGAAAAGCACTATCGCTGCGGCATACCGTGAGTATGGTAAAGAGATTGATTCCATGCTTGACCGGGGTGCGGAGTTGCATGAGTTGGGTGGACAATTCGCAGAAATGAAGTTGAGCGATAGTACCAATGATAAACCAGGTGAGATTTCCTATTGGGAATTGTTGAGGCAATTGGAAAACAGGATATCCAACGGATTGCCAGTGACATTATATACGGAGAACAGGTTGGCGAGATTTGGGGGCGAGCGGCCAATGCTGAGCCTGAACCTGGACTGGAAACAGGTAAATATGGATCGTGAAGCAACATGGATCGAGAATGCCTATGCCAGTTATGATGATAGTATTATGGTAGTGATGGGTAAGACCAATGGAGAAAGAACTGTGTTTAATAAGATTGTTCTGCCGAAATCAGATCCAATGATCAAACCTGACCCATTGCATGTGCAGCTTGAAAATGACACGATGCGCGTGGATACGAATGCCCTCAGCATTTTGATCTATGCAGATGCCGGAACGAAAGATGGCAGCTACCTGGCAAGCGCGATAGAAGCAGCAAGGGAGTATACTAAAAGAAAAATCCAGGTAAGTATTGTAAAAGATACGGGCCGCATAGAAGGTGCTGACTGGCTGTTCTGGTTGTCTGCCAGCAAACTTCCTGGCAATGCAAAGGCGAAAAACATCTTTATGTATTCTGGCGGTAAGAGTCATCCGGTATATTCAAATTTCTCTCTTCAGGACGAAAACGCACTCATCCCGGCATATAAAATATTTAGCGACTCAGTAATCCATGCCGGAACTGCGGTATGGCTGACCGGTTCCGGTCAACCCATGCTGACCCGGCATCCAGCCCGGCAAATCTATATTTTCTATTCACGCCTGGATCCAAAATGGAATGGGTTGGTATGGAATGATCAGTTCCCGCAATTTGTCACGGATCTATTGTATCCGGTTCAGCAGGTTAGGGGCAGTGATCATCGACTGATCGATGGTCAGCAAATACTTCCGGTTGAAAAGAAAGGTAAGAAATTCAGTACGCCTGTAATCTCCAGGCCCATTGATCATTGGTTTTGGCTGATCGCATTTGTGCTGTTCATCGCTGAGAGAATGATTGCATACAGAAAACAAAAACCAGCGAATGGTTGATCAGGGATTACATAATATCAGAAAATTGAAAACAGTGTGGACCAACAGGCTGATCCTTGCCGTTATCACACTAGCTGTTGCATTGACTGTTTTCTTTTCGGCACTTATCCTGAAGTTTTCTCCGGGTGCGTGGGTATGGGTGGCTGTGGTATTTTTCATTTCAGTCATTGTCGCTTATATTCTATTGTATAAAAAAATCAGTGCCGGTGATGTTGCTACATATATCGATAAAACATTTCCGCTTGCTGAAGACAGTGCGTCCTTATTGCTGAAACCGGAACATGAGCTAAACTATTTTGAGAAGCGGCAGATCGAAAAGATCAACAGGCAATGGGCCGGTGAAATTGTTATGCCGCCGGGGATAGCCAGGAAATTTACCTGGGCCATTGGTTCGCTGATCGTTGCAGCGGCCTTTGCGATGCTGATGTATGCAGTTCCCGTAGAAAGTAACATAAAAGATTCTGGTTTATCCAGTCAAAGAACAACGGAATTGAAAGAGAAAAGAATGGCTGGTGTCTCAGGGTTATTATTAACCATAAGTCCGCCATTATATACTGGACGGCCGGTAAGGGAGCAAAATTTGTTCAATATCCAGGTGGAGGAAGGCGGAATGGTACAATGGAAGGTAAAGACCACTCTTCCGGCAGACAGCCTGTCATTTTTGTTTAATGATAGTTCGGTATTGCAGTTGACACCGGATGCGGATAAAACTTCATGGATAGCAAGGATGACTGTAAAGGCTCCTGGTTTTTACCAGGTGAGACTGGGAAGCATGCTATCTGATTTTTACAGGATCGATATGCTGGCAGATCAGTTGCCCGAAATCACGGTACACTCGCCGGCAGCAAATACTTCGATTGAACCCGGTATGGCTTATCGATCCATTGCGAATGTTTCTGTTACAGATGATTATGGAATTACTGCCAGCTCCATATTTGCCACCATTGCTTCCGGAACCGGAGAATCCGTGGCATTTCGTGAACAGCGTATACCTTTTGATAATTTTGTTCCCGGTGGCAGGTCCTACAACCTGAAAAAGCAACTTGATCTCCTGCAGTTGAAAATGTTACCGGGCGATGAGCTTTATTTTTATATTACGGCAACGGATAACCGAAATAATGAAAAGAGGTCGGATATGTTTATCGTCAGGATTGAGGACACCACCGGGTTGATGAGCCTTGAAGGCCTGGCTTCAGGAATCGATATCAAGCCGGAGTTTTTTCGGAGTCAGCGACAGATCATCATCGAAACGGAACAGTTGTTGAAGGAGAGGGCCAGTCTGACCAAAGAAGCGTTTAATAATAAAAGTAATGACCTTGGGGTGGACCAAAAATTATTACGTCTTCGATATGGAAAATTCCTTGGTGAGGAAACCGATACTGAGATCGGCGGGCATGAAGACGAAGGGCATGCAGAAGAAAATGCGGGTGATATCATGGATCGGTACAGTCATCAGCACGACAATGCCGAAGATGCCACTTTCTTTGATGCAGAGACAAAAAAACAATTAAAAGCCACGCTGGCTGAAATGTGGAAGGCGGAATTGCAGCTTCGTTCACTTCAACCAAAGGATGCCTTACCGTTTGAGTATAAAGCGTTAAGACTGTTAAAGGACCTGCAACAGAAAACCCGGGCCTATGTGTCCAAAACCGGTATAAAAACTACGCCACTGGATCCAAAGAAAAGACTGTCGGCCGATCTTGAAGGTATTCAGCAGTTCGTGTCGGTAAGAAAGATCAGGTCACCTGAAGAGGAAATGCTTAACATCAGGAAATCCCTTGGCATTCTTGAACAACTGCGTTATGGTAATAGTGTATCACATGAATATGTTCAAATATTGCAACAGTCGCTTATTAAACTTAGTGAAAGCGCAGCGAGGGATCCTGGTATTTACCTGCCTGCACTTTCGTCCATCAAAAAGGTTTTGAATAATAGTTTCAGTTCCGAAGATCTTGACATTGGAGGAAGTGGATTGTTGAAGATCTTAGGAACTTCCAGTATGGCGCCGGTCCAGGGCAGGACGGGGCCAGATAAAAAATTATCAGACCGGTACTTCAAAAACACGGCAAAAATAAATGATTGAGTGGAGCAACATAGTGATCATTTTGAGCCTTCTGCTGCTGGTATTCCTGCTATGGAAGGAATGGTCCAGGGTAAATAAGGACTTGCTTTGGGCGAGACTGATGGCTACCACATTAGCGGTAGTGTCTTTGTACATGCTTGCTATGCCACCTGGCTATTCCCGAAAAGTAAAAAGTTTGGCAGATGGGCTGTTGCTCATCACGGAGGGTGCAGTGAGAGACAGTATAGATAAAGATGGTTATGATAATATGCCTCTATTTGATATCAGCAAAGATGGGGTGGAAGAGATGTTGGAAAAACATAAGGGGGTGAATACCATCCACGTATTTGGGTATGGCCTGGAGCCATATCAACTTCGGAAACTTTCAGGACAGAAACTGGTTTTCCATCCTTCTGCCAGGCCGGAAGGTTTTTCGCAGGTTCAATACAAAAATGAACTGATACAGGGAGAGATTATGGAGTTGCAGGGACGATTTCATCGACGTGATTCGGTAGGGACAATCGTGTTGTTGATGAGCTTCAATACCGTTTTAGATTCAGCTCGTTTAGATGATCAGGGTATGTTTACGCTGAGTTATATTCCTGCGCATATTGGTGTTGCCACATATTCAATGATTGCACTGAAGGGCAGCGATACTTTAGAGAAACAATTGCTTCCGGTAAATGTTGCTGAGCGCCAGCCGCTGAGCGTATTGTTCCTTGGTTCTGCCCCAGGTTTTGAGCACCGGTTCCTGAAGGATTGGCTATCGGGAAAAGGATACCAGGTAGTGAGCAGAACAAGAGTGAGTAAGAAAATGTATGCAAAAGATTTTGTCAACGAAGAACGAGTGCCGGTAGACGCCATTGGATCATCTTTGATGGACCGGACTGATATTATTGTGGCGGATAATGAAGCTTTGGCTTCTTTGTCAGGCGCTGAGCATCGAGTCATTAAAACTGCCATTAGTGAAAAAGGATTGGGTCTGTTGATATGTGTGAATGGAGAGGAGTCAGCCCGGGAAGCAGGTATTGTGTATCGGGTAAATCGACTGCCAGGTGGTGTACAGCAGAAGCTGGACCTGACGATATATGGCGGAACGGCATTGAAGTCACTGGTCACGGAGGATCAATATGACACTCAGCCTACAGGATGGATTGCTGCCATTGGTGCAGAATAAGTCAGGAAGAATTTTTTCCGCAGTTGCCATGCAAGGAAAGGGGCACATTGTGCTCAATACCATAAACTATAGCTATAAATGGAAGTTATCGGGTGCAGAGGCTGACTATGATCGTTTTTGGATGAGGTTGGTGTCTATGGCGCTGGGAAGTGCCAGGGAAGAAAGCTGGAAGGTGGTGCCCAGGTGGCCGCTCGTGGACCAACCATTGACGGTTATCCTGGAAACATCACATGAAGCCCCGTTGGGAGTCATAGCCGGCCAGAAAGTTTACCTTCAGGGCAACCCGCAATACCCCGGCCGGTGGCAGGGCGTCTTCTGGCCGCAGTCACCAGGATGGCACAGCCTGAAGAAAACGGATGGGACTGAACAGTTATTCTTTGTTTCTGATCGTAATGACTGGTGGGCCATGAGAATGAACGAGCGGATCGAAAGTACCAGGGAGTATGTGGCTATGCAAAACGATGGTGTGGCGGATGAGGTACGGCATGAAAGGGTGGAAGAGAAGCAGTTTCCTGCCATCCTGTTTTTATTTCTGTTTATGATAACTGCCGGATTTCTCTGGTATGAGCAAAAAAGGATGGGCGGTAAATGAAGATTTACTTAATTTAATAGATTACGATTCATAAAATCAAAAGGAGGAACAACATTGAAAAGGAAGCAATTTCTCCATATGTCTGCCTTGAGTGTGGGAGCCCTTATGCTGCCAAAAACATTTCTGGCAGGGAGGTCGATAGACCCTATGGAAGCACTAAACGAAAGAATTGATGTGGCTGCAAAGAAACAGCTGGCAGATATTGCCCTGAATGTTGCCAGGTCAAAAGGTGCAAGTTATGCTGACATCAGAATCGGCAGGTATCTGAACCAGTTTGTGGCTACGCGTGAGAATAAGCTGCAGGGGGTGGCCAATACCGAGTCTTTTGGCGCCGGCGTGCGCGTCATTGCCAATGGGTGTTGGGGATTTGCCTCCTCTGATGATATGACGAAAGATGGTATTGCAAGAGTTACGGAAAGAGCGGTTGCCGTGGCAAAGGCCAATGCAAAGATCCAGGGGGAGTCAGTTAAGCTGGCAGCACAAAAAGGATTTGGGGAAGTGAGCTGGAAAGCACCAATAGAAAAGAATTCATTTGAGGTGTCTGTAAAGGACAAGGTGGATCTCCTGCTCAATGCCAATAGCATTGCGATGCAGAATGGCGCCAACTTCGTGAGTTCATTGATTTTTACCGTTAACGAACAGAAATATTTTGCATCTACAGACGGCTCATATATAGATCAGGATATTCATCGTATCTGGCCAACCTTTACGGTGACCAAGGTGGATAAGACTTCGGGAAAATTTGATACCCGTACAGCACTAAGTGCACCGATGGGTCTGGGTTATGAATACCTTGTACCCGCCTCAGACCAGAAAGTTTCGGGTATAGTTACCCGTTATAAAAAACGGTATGATATACTGGAAGATATCAAAAATGCGACTGCTGATGTGAGTGAAAAGATCAAGGCAAAATCCGTTGAACCAGGGAAGTATGATGTTGTGCTTGATCCAACGCATTTGTGGCTGACCATACATGAATCAGTGGGTCATCCTACCGAGCTCGACAGGGTATTGGGTTACGAGGCGAACTACGCCGGCACCAGTTTCCTGACACTTGACAAATGGCAGACTAAGAAATTCAATTTTGGAAACAAGCTGGTAAACATCATCGGGGATAAAATACAGCCCGGATCATTGGGTGCGGTGGGTTGGGATGACGAAGGTGTGAACTGCAGGCAATGGGATATCATTAAAGAAGGCGTTTTGGTAGATTACCAGGCCATCCGCGACCAGGCACATATTATAGGTCACAATGAATCTCACGGTTGTTGCTATTCCCAGAGTTGGAGTGATGTGCAGTTTCAACGGATGCCCAATGTCTCACTGCTTCCGAATAAGGAGAAAAGGAGTGTAGACGACCTGATCGGGAATGTAGAAAAAGGCATTTATATCATGGGCAATGGTTCTTTTTCCATCGACCAGCAGCGGTATAATTTCCAGTTTGGCGGACAAACATTTTATGAAATCACCAAGGGTAAGATCACCGGTATGCTGCGTGATGTGGCTTATCAGTCCAACACGCAGGAATTCTGGAATTCTATGTCTGATATCGCAGATAAAGACGATTACAGGCTGGGTGGTTCCTTCAACGACGGTAAAGGTCAGCCGCCGCAATCAAGTGCTGTTTCCCATGGCAGTGCTACTGCCTGCTTCAAGAATGTGAATGTCATTAATACAGCAAGAAAATTATAACTCATGTCTATTTTTAGTAAAGAAGAAGCCCTGGCCATTATGAAGAAAGTGCTTAGCTATTCCAAAGCGGATGAATGCACGGTAAATCTCAGCGGATCAGAAGATGGGAATATCAGGTATGCCCGGAATTCCGTGTCCACTGCAGGAGAGCAAAGTCAAACTTCTCTTGGTGTTTCATCTGCTTTCGGTAAAAAGGTAGGTGTAGCGACCATCAATGAATTTGACGATGCGTCGCTGGAGAAGGTAGTGCGACGTTCCGAAGAACTGGCAAACATATCGCCGGAGTCCCCGGAGTATATGCCATTGCTGGGGCCACAGACCTATGCAGAGTCCATAACATATAATGCTGCTACTGCTGCACTCAATCCCGACAAGAGAGCCGATAGCGTAGCCAAAAGTTTGAAGGTAGCAAAAGACGCAGGCCTGGAGGCAGCAGGCTTTCTTGAGAATTCAACGGGCTTCAACGCAACGCTCAATTCAAAGGGACTTTTTGGATATAACAAGGCCACCGATGTTTCATTTTCTGTGACCGTAAGGAACAAGGAAGGAACGGGTTCAGGTTATGCCAGCAAAAGTTATAATGACGTTGCAAAAATGGATACATTGTTCCTCACCAAACAGGCGACAGCGAAAGCAAATGGATCCGCAGCGGCAAAAGCGATAGAGCCGGGAAAATACACGGTGATCCTGGAGCCGCTGGCAGCGAGCGATTTGATCAGCACCATGTTTGGCGGGTTTGACGCAAGAACGGCAGATGAGGGTCGCAGCTATATGAGCAAGAAAGGCGGTGGCACAAGACTGGGTGAGAAATTGTTTGACGAGAAAGTGACCATGTATTCAGACCCCCTGCATCCTGACCTCCCGTTTTCTCCTTTTGCAGGTGATGGACAGCCGCAGCGGAAAACGGTATGGGTGGAGAATGGTATAGTTAAAAAACTCGCATACTCACGCTATTGGGCCCAGCAAAAAGGTGTTGATCCCCTGCCCGGGGCAAACAGGATCGTTATGGAGGGAGGAAAATCTTCCATAGATGACATGATTAAGAATACAGAGAAAGGTATCCTGGTAACCAGGTTCTGGTATATCCGCTTTGTAGATCCCCAAACGCTGTTGCTGACCGGTCTCACGAGGGACGGAACGTTTTATATTGAGAATGGCAAGATCGCGTTCCCGATCAAGAATTTCAGGTTCAATGAAAGTCCGGTGATCATGCTGAACAACCTTGAAGAATTGGGAAAACCGGAACGCGTAGCAAACCTGATCGTACCGCCGATGAAGATCAGGGACTTTACTTTTACTTCATTGTCTGACGCTGTTTAGTTTTGAAAGCTATCGTATACAATTAAAATATTTGATTTTGAAAAGAAAGGATTTTTTAAGTTTTGCCGGCCTCGGGATAGGAGCTACTATATTTCAATCCATCCCGGTTTTCGGCAGGGAGATTTCGATAGAGGAATCTTTGACACCGGTAGATACCGCATTAAAGAAGAAGATGGCCGATGTGGCACTAAATGCAGCACGGTCAAGAGGCGCTACCTATACAGATGTACGCATTGGCAGGTACCTGAACCAGTATGTGGTTACCCGCGATAAGAATGTAGAGAACACCGTCAATACAGAATCTTATGGTATGGGTATTCGCGTGATTGCCAATGGATCCTGGGGATTTTCGGCAACAGATAAACTGGATGACGACAGTATTGCCAACGCAGCAGCGCTGGCAGTGCAGATCGCCAAGGAGAATGCCAGGTTGCTGACTGAACCCGTACAACTGGCGCCACAGAAGGGCTATGGCGAAGTGAGCTGGAAAGCACCAATTCAGAAGAATGCATTTGAAGTGCCTATCAAGGAAAAGGCAGACCTTCTCTTATCTGTGAATGATGCTGCACTGTCCAATGGCGCGAATTATATGAATTCTATCCTGTTCCTTGTAAATGAACAGAAATATTTTGCCTCTACTGATGGTTCTTATATTGACCAGGATATTCATCGTATATGGCCCGTATTTTTTGTGACGAAAGTGGATGAAAAATCAGGAAAGTTTGAAACCCGACAGTCACTCAGTGCGCCGATGGGTATGGGATATGAATATCTCCAGTCCAACCCAACGGACCAGATCAAGAGTGTGACTACACTATATAATAAAGGATACGATATGGTGGCTGATGCCAAAGCAGCGGCCAAACAATCAGTGGAAAAATTAACCGCCAAATCTGTGGAGCCGGGTAAATATGACCTGGTTCTGGATCCTTCACATCTATGGCTGACGATTCATGAGTCTTGCGGTCATCCTACGGAACTCGACAGGGTGTTGGGTTATGAAGCCAACTATGCAGGTACCAGTTTTCTTACGCTGGATAAATGGGAATCAAAGAAATTCAACTATGGTAACAAAATTGTGAACATCGTTGCGGATAAAACACAGACAGGTTCACTTGGCGCTGTAGGTTATGACGATGAAGGTGTGAAATGCAGGGAATGGGAAATCATTAAGGATGGTATCCTGGTGAACTACCAGGCCATCCGTGACCAGGCCCATATCATTGGACTGAAAGAATCACAGGGTTGTTGTTATGCTGATAATTGGAGCAGTGTTCAGTTCCAGCGCATGCCGAATATATCCCTGAGGCCCGGCAAGCAGAAGACTGACTCCGGACGAGATGATCAAAAATGTCGAGAAAGGAATTTATATTATTGGCGATGGATCGTTTTCCATAGATCAGCAACGGTATAATTTCCAGTTTGGCGGACAATTGTTTTATGAGATCAAAAACGGAAAGATCGCGGGTATGTTGAAGGATGTGGCTTACCAGGCGAATACCCAGGAATTCTGGAATGCCTGCACAGCCATTGCAGACGAAAGTGATTATCGTTTGGGCGGTTCTTATTTTGATGGCAAGGGCCAGCCAGGGCAGGTCAGTGCCGTATCTCATGGATCTTCTACGGCCCGTTTCAATGGTGTCAATGTAATTAACACAGCAAGAAAATTATAAGTATGGCAATTTTAAGTAAAGAAGAAGCTCAGGCATTACTCAAAAAAGTACTTAGTTATTCCAAGGCAGATGAATGTGAAGTCAACCTCAATGGATCTGTGGGCGGTAATATCCGATATGCCCGTAATGCTGTAAGCACAAGTGGTGGCATCAGCAGCAGTACCCTGGTGGTATCTTCATCATATGGTAAAAAATCCGGTATCGCCACCATCAATGAATTTGATGATGCCTCACTGGAAAAAGTAGTACGAAGGTCAGAAGAGCTGGCAAAACTTGCCCCTGAAAATCCGGAGTATATGCCATTCCTCGGTCCGCAGCAATATGGAGAGTCTAAAACTTTTGTGCAGGCCACAGCTGATATGTCGCCAAAGGATCGTACAGATGCGGTGGCAGAAAGTTTAAGGATTTCCAAAGAATATAAACAGGTAGCAGCGGGATTCCTCGAAAACAGTTCAGGTTTTGCATCGATGATGAACAGTCATGGTTTGTTTGCATACAGCACTGATTCCAATGTGGCCTTCAATGTAACGGTAAGAACAGAAGACGGAAAAGGATCAGGCTATGCATCCAAAGGGTTTAATGATTTCAGGCAGCTGGATGTCAAAAAAGCCACGGAAACTGCAGCAAAAAAAGCGGCTGGATCTGCAGAAGCCAGGGCGATAGAACCGGGAAAGTATACGGTGATCCTGGAACCCATGGCCGTTTCTGTACTGATTGAAAACCTGATGTTTGGACTGGATGCCAGGTCAGCCGATGAAGGCAGAAGTTTTTTGAGCAAGCCAGGAGGAAAGACCAAACTTGGCGAAAAAATGGTAGATGAACGAGTGAACATTTATTCAGATCCAAATCATCCGGATCTTCCCTCAAGTACCTGGGCCCGGGATGGAAGACCGCAGGAGAAGGTCAGCTGGATAGAGAATGGCGTGATTAAAAATTTATCGGCATCACGCTATTGGGCGCAGAAAAAGGGGATCAAACCCATTCCCGGTCCGGACAGAATGATCATGCAGGGTGGTAAGGCCACGCTGGAAGAACTGATCAAGGGAACAGAAAAAGGAATACTGGTTACCCGTCTATGGTATATACGCACGGTAGATCCACAGACCCTGCTACTGACAGGGCTCACACGTGACGGAACATTTTATATTGAAAATGGCCAGATCAAATTCCCGATCAAAAACTTGCGGTTCAATGAAAGTCCGATCATCATGTTGAATAATATTGATGAGCTGGGAATTGCTGAACGTTGTGTGAGTGATGAATCAACCAATCATTATGTATTGCCTCCCATGAGAATCAGGGACTTTACATTCACATCTTTGTCAGATGCTGTATAGGCAGAAGGGATTACCTGAGGTGATCCCCGGGTGGGGGAATGCAGAACTATGCAGCTACTCGCTTCGCTCGTTGTCTGTTCTTATTTTTCCCCTTAGGCGAACAAGTTCACCACGTGGAAAAATAAGAACAACCCCCTGTCGGGAGCTGCATAGATCTGCGGAGGAGAAGGGACTCGAACTTCGTTCTTACCTAATTCATTATCAATTTCTTGTAACCCGTAAATTGTATATAGCCCCGAATTTGTTTCCGGGGCTTTCATATTATTTTGAATTTCAAAATACAATAATATAACTGGTTTTGAAGCTACCTCTCTATTTAGTACAAATTCTAATCTTTTCCTGACAATATTATTAAGCATTAAACCAGACCACTCAATTGTTTTATGTAAAAGGCACTCCCACCTGGAATTATTTTAGTCTGTTAAACCGAACAATTTATAAGGGGCTGATACAGAATCAATGTGTAGGACCGTTACGACAATTCCATTGATACCGGGCTTTATTGGAGAGATACCCATATAAAATTAACGGGCCCTGCAGTATTAAACCTGCAACGCCATTTTATTGCGAACTGGAATGCCTGTCAGCGAGATAAACTATCGTTCAGCAATGAACTTTTTCCCGGGATTAAGGAACAACCGGATGATATGGAACTAGCCCAGATCATTGCAGGAGGGCAAATTTACCCCGCTTCAAATATCATGCTTACTTATTTCAGGATTTTTACGCTGGCGAAAGAAAAGCTATACATAACTAATCCTTATTTTATCCCCAGCGATAGTATTTGGATGCGCTCAAGCAAGCCGCGGTAAACGGTGTTGAAGTACGCCTGATGATGCCTGAAAAATCCGATTCTGCCGTAGTTGGTGCTGCATCGAAGTTTTATTACAGGGAGTTATTGGAGGCAGGAGTAAAGATCTTTCTGTATAAAAAAGGCTTTGTTCATGCCAAAAATGTTGTTGCGGATACCCGGCTGAGTGTAATAGGCACTGCCAATATGGGTATAAGGAGTTTTGATCTCAACTTTAAAATTATGTCAGTAATTTACGGATATAGGCTCGCTACTCAAATGGAACAAGCTTATTTCGATGACCTTAAGGAATGCCGGGAAATCAGCGCGGAAGAATGGAATAAAACCGGAATGATCGGGATTTTGACCTATGCTGTTGCCCGGCTGATTTCATCATTTCTATAATTGAATTGGAAAGCTAATTACCAGGCACTTTATGGGGTAATAGAATCTTTACATTCTTTTACATTTTACTATAATCATCGTAATACGGAAAATATGAAGAACGACACTACCTCTATTAATATGTATGACAACACCATTCGGCTGATCCTGCTGATACTGATTATTGGCTTGTGCCTGTTGATTATGTATCCATTTGTCAGCGTCATATTGTGGAGTGTGATACTGGCAATGTCAATCTATCCACTACATAAAAAACTTTCAAAAATGATGGGTGGGAAACCAAAGCTTGCCTCTTTCATCATCATTTTTTCCATACTGGTTATTGTAATACTTCCCACATGGTTGTTAATCGACTCCCTGGTTAACGAAGTTAAGGTGCTCAGGCTAAGTTATAATAACGGTACCCTCACCATACCACCACCAACACCAAAGGTTAAGGAATGGCCTGTCATCGGCGAAAAACTTTATGATACCTGGGTGCATGCATCCGGAAATATTGAGCAATTCCTCATTAAGTATAAAGACCAGCTTATTGAGTATGGCGGAAAAACGGCAAAAGGAATCCTAAGTGCAGTCAGCGGGATGATCCAGATTGTGTTGTCTCTTGTAATTGCCGGCATCATGCTTGCCATTGGCGGAACGGGCGAAGCTGTCCATAAATTTTTCAGAAAAGTGGGCGGTGCCAAAGGCGACAGGTTTACGGATATGATCATCAAGATAGTCAGTAGTGTTGTAAAAGGCATACTTGGAGAATCTCTCGTCATGGCACTTCTAAATGGAACGGTTTTCCTGTTGGCAGGCGTTCCATTTGCCGGGCTTTGGACCCTGCTCGTATTTATTTTTGCCGTAGTTCAGATACCGGTGTTGTTTATAACGGTATGCATTGCTCTTTATTTTTTTGCGGTGAAAACAACCATTGCCGCGATCATATGGACGGTAGTTTTATTTTTAGTTGGCTTTTCAGATAATTTTCTAACTCCCCTGATGCTTGGCAAAGGAGCTCCCGTCCCCATGGTGGTGTTATTCATAGGTGTGATCGGCGGGTTCTTCACTTTCGGTTTTATTGGTCTTTTTACGGGAGCAATCCTGATGTCGATCGGATATGAATTGTTTGTTGGATGGATTAATTCTGCCAATTTGGAAGTGGTGGGAATGACGGCAGCTGAAGATCCAGATTCCTTTTCGGGTTGAATTCAACGCATTCATGCCGAATATCCATTTTATAATAACAATCATATTTTCAGCCAACTAATATTTCATTTTTATAACTACCTTTTAAAATATGGTTACTAACTAAAATTACAGAATGGAATCCTGGTTTTAAAAAAACAAAAATTTAAAACCAGTTTCAATTAAGATGATAAGGAGTTTGATTTTTATTTTCATTGTGTTTTCCTAACTAAAAAAATATAAATATAAAAAGTCTAATTAAAATTTTATCACCGCAGAGATTCAAGGTAATTGTATTTTCTGCACTGTTCAGCCTGTTAACCATAACAAATATACAGGCACAGGATATTAAAGGCCAGGCTGTTTTGGCAACCGTAACCGCAACAGCAAAAGTTACAAAAATCAACCAGAAAACAAGAGAGGTGACACTCAAAACCGACGATGGGCAGGAGTATAGCTTCGTTGCCGGCGACCAGGTAAAAAATCTTGCACAGGTTAAAAAGGGTGACATTGTTACGGCAGTATATACGCAAGCTATCGCATATGAAATCAACCCCGGCAAATCAACCGGCGTTGAAGTTTCCGGAGCAGCAGCGGTTGCTCAACCAGGGACAAAACCTGCAGGTGCTGCGGGACAAAAAATTACCATAACGGTAAAAGTCATTGCGCTGGACGCTGTTGAACCATCAGTTACTTTCAAGGGACCCCAGGGAAATACCAGGAAGGTCAGGGTTTCAGACCCGCAGGAACTTGTTGGTGTGAAAATCGGAGATACGGTTGACTTGATATATACGGAGGCTGTTGCCATTAAGGTAGAAAAGGCTTCAAAGAATTAACCTAAACAGTTATGCAAGTAAATTGAAAAATAAGGGAATTACGGTATCGACCCCTTTTCTTTTCGTTGTTATGCATTGATTTGATCCGTTAGACATTAGAAAAGCCCCGCAAGTGGCTTTTCTGTTTTTTGGCGGATATGTATATTGTGAATTCATTTAAAAATTTACTGCTAAGTGTAAATACGTCAGACCTTAGTGAATTACTTCTTCTTAAATGAATAATTGTAGCCCAGCGAAAGATACATTATATGTGATTCCAGGCCTGCATAAGGTTTTATGCCATTGTTATCGGTAAAATTTTGGTTGTGAAATTCGCTCAGGTAATATTTAAACTTGAGGTTAAATTGATAAGGAAATTGAATTCCGGCAAAAAAGCCATGTTGAAATGACTCCTGGCGATCACTGAACCATCCGGTAGTTGTATTGGTTTTATCGTCACCATCAAAGGTCTTTTCTTTGTAGTGAAAAGGAATTTCAACCTCATAACCGCCAAAAAAGAAAGTCTTTTCCAGGTTGCCAATTTTTATTCCAACGGGAATACCGACATTATATGACCGGAATTTTTCTTTATGCGGATTCCCATATACACCTGCAACTAAGGTTCTGTTCCTGTAGTTGTCGTATATGTATCCAACGTTGCGCATAAAAAGTCCGGTAAAAATCCCGACTTTGTCACTCAAATCTTTATTAAACCTTCCCTGAAGGTTGAATACCGGCGCCCAACGCAAAGTGGAATTTTCTCCAACACCATTATCTTTAATACTTGCCCAGGAAAAGAGCATCTCACCTCCAGCCGACCAATAGGCTTTAGACTGGCTAAATCCTGAAATGGCTATCAAAGTACAGAGGCTAAAAACAAACGCTGCTTTTTTCATAAAATCATGTTGTTTTAATAAATATTTAATCATTTCATTTAGATAGGATATCCCTTTGAAATAACGAAGTTTACGCTAGCTACCATGCAAATTATTATAAAATTTTGGTTAAGGTACCAAAAATGGGATGTGTGGCTAATGATTTTAATCATTTTAAATGGTAAAGATCCTGAAAGTAGAAGAGTTCCCAATAGGTAACTATTCCTATCGTACATTTTTTACGTCTACGCATTCATTTTCTTCAATCGTTCAACAGTTTGTTTTACCGCCATGGCATTTGTTGTGGGTGTATAGTTAAATGCATTATTGAATTTTGAACTGTCAAAATAATAATCCCTGTCATACTGATAACGCATTTCATACATCTCATTCAATACAGGAACAAAAATGCCGACTACTTTTAATACCCAGCCTGGCAGGACCTTGTATTTATTGCTGGTGTTCATTTCTGTTGCGAACAGGTTTATCCATTTTTCTCCTGTAATTTTTTCTGGGTCGGTCGGTAAGTTCCAGATTTTATTGTATGCACTGTCTGTATTTCCCAAAATGACAGTTCCATTTGCCAGGTCAGGGGTGTAGCTGATGCTATGAATTACTTTTGTATTGCAAAACCATTGTGCTTTTTTGCCTTTTACCAGGTTATCATATACCGTATTCATTATTACACTGTTGTCCTTAACATCGCTAAAAAAGTCAGCTGACCTGGCTATGATTGCATGCAAGCCTCTTTTTTCAATACTGTATAGGATTAACCTGTCAATTGCGGCTCTTACTTCTCCTTTTTTACTGGTTGGGCTGATCGGCGAATTCTCGGTTATGTGGTTCACGTTGTCGCCCCCAATAGCATAAACGTTGTCGAAGAATACAAGTTTGGCATTGTATTGCAGGCAGGCATCAATTACATTTTGCACAAGCGGTAGCCACATTTGTTGCCAAATTTTTGTCTTATAGTCAAAGCCTATTAAAAGGTACACCACTTTGCTGCCTTCAACGGCGTTAAAAACCTGGTCACGTTGAGTAAGATCTGCCGGAAATAAATTGTCGGTAGGATTGATCTTTTTAGGGTTGCGTCCTACAAGCCTGATGTCTGATGTATAAGCCGGTAATATTTTTGCCACCTCAATTCCGATTGCCCCACCGGCTCCAAGTATTGTCTGTTTCATTTTTTAGTGTTTGGTGCTTATTTGTTGTTTATTTTGACTGCGGTACTTTGCTTGCGGCTTTGCGAAAATCATTAGTTCATCCCATGCCTGGTATTAAGGTCCGTTGAACAACAGTAGTGAAGATAACGAAGGAAAACAGTGATGGTTCGAACCCATTTTAGCTTCGTTAATTGTAGCCATCGGTAAAGGACTTGCGTGTATGCCTTATTGCAGCTGTCTGCCGCTCCATCATAAAAATGCCCCTTGCGGGGCTTTTCTTTATTGCGGAGGAGAAGGGATTCGAACCCTTGATACCCTTTCGGATATACACACTTTCCAGGCGTGCCGGTTCAACCACTCCCGCACTCCTCCGTGTAAGGGCGGCAAAAATACAATCTTTCCTGAAATAACCCCAATAAACTGGTTCCCCACCGGCCGGATTGCCATCCAGTCCAATAAAACGGGGAATTAACCTAGCCGGAAAAGGGGTACCGTGGTGACATTCAATTTAGGGGTTCCGGGTATTTTAGCCCTTGATAATTTCTGGGTAAAAGTTTATTTTCATGCATTAATGCTGAAAGTTTAGGTTGCTATATTAAACACCAGGTCTTTTTCCCAGTATATGATACAGGTTTCCGGTATAATTTTTACGCTGATTTTTTTTACTTCAATTCTCGGGATGGTGATTGCCGGAATTCTCTATTTCCTTAATCGCAATTCATCGCTTTCTCCCCGTTTGCTGGCAGGGTACCTCTTTTTGCTCGCCCTGACTACCCTGGCGGTTGGGCTCACTTTCACTTCATTTTATCTCAGGTTTCCGCATCTCTGGCGCTCTATTGCGTGGACATCGTTTTGCGGTCCGGCTGTAGCCTATTTATATGTCCGCTCTGTTATCAGGCAATCATTCAGGTTACAAAAATGGGATTGGATATTATTCGTCCCCGCATTGCTATATATGCTGAACCTTTTACCGTATTATGTAAAGTCCGCTGCAGAAAAATATGAGGTGGTTTCCCGGTTTATGGTGGACAAGACCCTTATTGCCAGGGAGCCCGAAGGATTGCTGCCCGAAGGATGGGGTATCGGTATAAAAATGTTGTTTGGCCTGTCGCTGGTCATCGTTCAATTTAACATGCTGGCTAAAATTCGCAGCAAAATCTTCATACCCGGACATACGGTTAAACAAAATGAAACTGTTTTCCGGTGGTTATTCATTTTCACCTCTGTTTTATGTTTCTTCTATTTAATACTGATCGCCGAGTATATTTTCCATCTCAGCCGGGTTATCGACCTTAATACCTTCATTTACTTCACCATTTCCGGGACCGTACTATTCATCAGCCTTTACCTGCTTGCCCGGCCATCTATTTTATATGGAATGCAGGGTTGGTTTCAGGAACCCGATATTCCTGAACGGATTCAGGCAATGCGGAGCCAATATATAGCCGAAGAGAAAAAAACATCATTATCGGTTGAACAGGGAAACGCCTACAAAGAAGCATTGGAATCCCATCTGGGTAATAATCATCCCTTCCGTAAACCAGGGTATAAGATCCGGGACCTGTCGGAGGATTTGGATATTCCTACCTACCAGCTCTCTGCCTTTATTAACCAGGAATATGGCCAAAACTTCAATGAACTGATCAATGACTACCGGGTCGACTTTATGGCTTCCCAACTTATAAAATTCCCGGAAAAATTTCAATTTACCCTTGAAGCCCTTGCCTATGAAGCTGGCTTTAATTCAAGGTCCTCCTTTTATAATGCCGTCAAAAAGAAGACCGGAAAGACCCCTGCGGAATTTTTTGGCTTCCGTGGACAGGTAAGCACACCCTGAAAATGTATCGAATTTTGAAAAATCGCTGATTCCGGACCTGGACATTTTCAACTTAGTTATAAATCAGTGTAAATATGCATTGCCTTAACAATTTATGGAAGGCATCAGGTTATCATAAATCCACGCCGAAATAACTATTAACATGATAAATTACCATCAATGCAGGAAAGTAATGTATGTACTCATCTGTGGAATGGTCATGATCTGTTTCCCAATCGGATCTGTATTCGCCCAGGATATGCAGGGATTTGACCCAAACGCCAAACCTGTACCAGATTTTAAAGTCACCTCATTTTATGAGAGCAACCTTGAATATATTGGAAGAAAGCCAGGCGACTTGTTGAAAAAAGAGCCAATCCCTGCACCAGAAGGTGCCGTAGCTTGGAGGATAATGTATGTTTCCCGTACCTGGGATGATCGCCTTGTGCCTGTAACAGGATTTATCGTTGCGCCAAAAGGTGTAAGCAAAATGCCGCGTCCAATATTGAACTGGACACATGGCACAACTGGGGGTGCAAGAAATTGTGCACCTTCATTGGCAGATAATCCTGCGCAAAACCTTGTTCAACGTTCAGAAACAGTACCAATTGACTATGGTGTACCATATCTCACTGATTTTCTTTCCAGGGGGTTTATTGTGGTAGCAACTGATTATTATGGCCAGGGTGGACCTGGTGTGCATCAATATTTTGTTGGTAATACTGCGGCAAGAAATGGATTGGATATTGCCAGGGCTGCACGAAAAATAAAGGAAATCAATGCCGGATTGAATCTATTAACTTTTGGCTGGTCGCAGGGTGGTCATACAGCTTTATTTACAGGTGAAGAACAACCGGCTTATGCACCTGAGTTCAGGCATCTTGGTACAGCAGCAATTGCTCCCGGAAATACTGTAGGGTTACACTATGTAAACATTCCACACATTTATATTTTAGCTGCATCATTCAATTCTGCATATAATGCCCCGCTCACAGGGTTTACAGATGATGGCAGGAAACTTATTGAAACAGCAAAAGAAGTTTCCATCACTGGTGTGTTTCGGGAATCGCTTGCATATAAAGGACCTTTCTTTGAAGGTGATTTTGATCCGGTAATGAAAAAAGCCTTTGTGCTCAATGAGCCCGGTCACCGCAAAACACCCTGCCCGATCCTGATCGTACATGGCACGGTAGATGATGTTGTAAATCCTGAACTCACTAAAACTTACTTGCCAATTTCACAAAAAATTGGAAATACTATTAAGGTTTCATGGTACAAAGAACAGAATCACAGGTCTGTGATCGCCGAATCCAGAAAAGAAATAATGCAATGGATTGATGATCGATTGAATGGCAAACCTACGCCAAAAGAAAATCCGTTTAATTAATGGAAGCTTGACCCGGATGTATAAAAATCAACTGAATGAAAAGGATCAATCAACTACTCATTGCAACTATTGCTTTAATCATTGCAAGCTGCAATAGCAACACTTCAAATACAGCATCAGGCAATGCGGATGCTATTTACTTCGGTGGCGATATTGTCACAATGGAAGGGGATAGTGCGAATTATGCAGAAGCGGTTGCAGTAAAGGATGGCAAAATAGTTTTTGTTGGAAGCAGGGCCGATGCAGAAAAAATGAAAGGTGACAGTACTGTGATGAACGATCTGCAGGGTAAAACTATGCTGCCGGGTTTTATTGATCCGCATGTTCATCCTTCTATTGCTGCGACGATATTACCGGTGGAAATCGTTTCCGCCATGGAATGGAATACACCCAATGGAAAATCCGCAGCCATAAAAGATCATGCATCATTCATTAACAGGATAAAAGAGATTGATAAGTCATACGCTGATCCCGATAAAGTATTACTGGCCTGGGGGTATTTCAAACCTTATCATGGCGAAATGTCAAGGGCGGAGTTGAACGCAATTTCAAAAACAAGGCCCATCGTCATCTGGCAGCGTTCCTGTCATGAAATGTATTTGAATGACGCCGCGTTAAAACATTTCAATATTACGGAAGCAGATTTTAAAAAAATACCGGCTTACTGCGATTACAAAAAAGGACATGTGTTTGAAACCGGCTTGTTCGTTGTAGCAAAACCGGTATTGGATTATATTGGCAATCCTGCTGTGTTTGCAAAGGGACTTGGAGATGATGACCTCTGTGATCCATAAAGGTGGTTTAACCACGGTAGCTGAACAGGGTTTCCCCCAGATTGACCTTGGGCTGGAATTGAAACTTGACTCAGCAGAGATCAATAAGCCCACCACTCCCTTCCGGTTCGTAATGGTGCCGAATGCGATGTTCCTGTATCCCCAATTAAAGAGTGGTGAAAAAGTATTGGCTTATTGTGATTCACTTATTAAAACCGGGACACCGAAGCTGGATTATGTAAAAGCGATAAAGTTTTATGTTGATGGGGCCATCTTCAGCCAGCTCATGATCATGGGCCAGCCATATGAAGACCATCATCATGGCGCATGGATGATGCAGCCAGCTGAACAGGAAGATGTATTCAATGCATTTTGGAAAGCGAACTGGGATATCCATATCCATGTAAACGGTGATGGCGGACTGGATACATTACTTGCCATCATTGACCGTGCAAAAGCAAGGACACCCGGCTCCTCTTCACACATCATATTGGAGCATTATGGTTATGCCCGCCAGGATCAGCACGATAAAGTGGCGGCAGCGGGCATATGGGTATCTAATAACCCATATTACTATTATGAATTATCCGGCCCTTATTCAAAACAGGGTTTGGGCCTCGAAAGGGCTTCTAAAATTTCATCTGTTGGTTCACTGGAAAAATTAAAAGTGCCGCTTTCCTTTCACTCCGACTATTTCATGGCGCCTGCCGAACCATTGGTATTGGTCTGGTCTGCTGTGAACCGCATCAATAGTAACGGAGATGTACTGGCTCCTGAAGAAAAACTGAGTTTATTCACCGCCATGAAAGCGGTAACCATTGAAGCAGCTAAAAGCATCCGGATGGAAAAAGAAATTGGTACGATTGCAGTAGGTAAAAAAGCTGATTTTGTTTTGCTGGCAGAAAATCCATTTAAAACAGACCCGGTGAAAATAAAAGACATCAGCATTTATTCAACCGTCTTTGAAGGGAAAGAATATAAAATACAATAAAAAACTATATAAAGATAAATGAAGAAGTTCAATCAATTATTCATTGCAGTCGTTGTATTAATTATTGCAAGTTGCAATAACAATGGCACAAGCAATAAATCATCGGTACAGCCGATGCCATTTATTTCGGTGGCGACATCATCACCATGGAAGGTGACAGTGCCAGCTATGTGGAAGCTGATTGCTGTAAAAGATGGTAAAATAGTTTTTACAGGAAACAAGGCCGATGCAGAAAAAATGAAAGGCGACAGTACAGTCATGAACGACCTGCAGGGTAAAACATTGCTGCCCGGATTTATTGACGGTCACAGTCACTTCATTAATTCCTTAGGTCTTAGTACCCAGGTTAATTGTTCGGCCCCACCTGTTGGCCCCGGCGCGAATGTGGATGCCATCATTGCAACGATGAAAGATTTTGTGGCAAAGAAAAGTATCGCTAAGGGTGAAATTATTGTCGGCTGGGGTTATGATGATACCAAAATGCCTGCAGGTCAAACACTGAATCGTGATAACCTTGACGCGGCATTTCCTGATAATCCTGTGGTGATGATCCATACTACTATGCATGGCTGTGTGCTGAATTCAATGGCCATGAAAAAATTCAATGTTACCAAGGGAATGAAGGTTCCAGAGGGAGGTGTTATCCAGTTCAAGCCGGGTACTAAAGAACCTTATGGTTTATTGATGGAAACTGCCTACCTGCCATCTTCTCCGCAATGCCCAAGCCAACTAGGGAGGAGTTGATCGAGCAGTTGAAAGACGGACAGATGCTGTATGCAGAAGCCGGTGTTACCACGGCCCAGGAAGGCGCCACACATAAGGCAGACGCTTGACATCATTGCAGAAGGGGCTAAACAAAACAAATTATTCATTGATGTAGTGCCTTATCCATTTATTACTGATGTGCCGGAAGTGATAAAGGAATATCCATACACAACCTGGGGTAAATACAATAACCATTTTAAGATCGGCGGATCAAAGATCACAACCGATGGTTCACCGCAGGCAAGTACAGCATATTTCTCTACTCCGTATATCACAGGCGGCCCTTCCGGTCAGAAAAACTGGAAAGGTGAGCCCACATTTCCGCAGGATATGCTGAATGGCTTTGTGAAGCTAATTTACGAGAATAATGTACAACTGATGTTACATGGTAATGGCGATGGTGCTATTGATATGATACTGGCTGCGCACGAATATGCTTGTAAAGTACTGGGCCAGCCATTGGATGCTGACAGGAGAACCATTGTTATTCACTCCCAGTTTGTGCGAAAAGATCAGCTGGAAAAGTATAAGCAGTATAATATAACTCCATCTTTCTATACTGAGCATACTTTTTTTATGTCTCCTGCGCATATTATAAATCGCGGTATGGAACAGGCTTCTTTTATCAGCCCAATGAATTCGGCATATAAGCTTGGACTTCAACCCACCAATCATACTGATTTTGTAGTATTACCTATGGATCAGATGATGACGGTATGGACCGCCGTGAACCGTCCGACACCGGATGGTAAAGTACTCGGACCGGATGAAAGGGTTACACCATACCAGGCATTAAAATGTATAACAATAAATGGCGCCCGCCAGTATAAGGAAGAAAGCAGTAAAGGTTCTTTAATAGCCGGCAAACTTGCAGATTTGGTAATACTTGATAAAA